>NZ_JACHMW010000001.1:0-1355493 GCF_014205115.1 Micrococcus endophyticus | reverse complement strand
GGTCTGTCCGGCGGTCAGGGAGATGCCGGACAGGCCACGGCCAAGCCAGACCCCGGGCGGGGCGCCGGACTCGGTGTAGTAGGCGGTCAGGTCACGGCGGGCGGTGGCCGCCCCGTCCGCGGACACGGACCGGTCACCGGTGGCCACGGAGTCCAGGTAGTAGTCGATGGACATCTTGGAGATGGACACGGTCATGGCCGGCCTCCCTTGGTGGTTGTCCGGCCAGCGGCGCTGACCGCTGACCGGAAGCGGGCGTGCGTGGCCAGGATGCGCTTATCCGTGGCCGTGACCGTCTGGCCGGTCACGGACTTGGCCAGGCGGCGGCAGAGGGTGTCCCACTGCCGGACAATCCCCTGGAGCTGGCGGCGCTCGGTCGCGGCCACCTCGGCGGCGGCGGACAGCTCGCGCAGCTGGGCGGACAACGACTCGTTGTCCTGGCGGAGCCTGGCCACGGACACACGGAGCCTGGCCAGCTCGGCCATGTCCGCCTCGGTGGCCACGGCCGTGGCCACGGCGGTGGCCGGTGGCCGATGTGTCCATGACCGGCGCAGGTCGGCCAGCTGACCGGCCAGCGCGGCCTTGTCCGCGCGGACGGCCACGGTCCGCGCGGCCTGGTCACGGATGGCCTTGTCCGCTGACCGGCGCTCGGCGGCCAAGAGCTTGGCCAGCTGCCGGACCTGGTCGGTCTTGCGCCGGACCTGTCCGGTCAGCTGACCGATCCGGGTCTCGGCGGACACGAGCTCGGCCCGGAGCTGGTGAGCGTAGCCGACCGCCGGGTGAGGTGGTGTCCCGGTCTTCCGTGCATAGGACGCTGCCTCGCGGCACGCCCCGGAGCAGTAGCGACGCCGCGGTGAGGACCCGGCGGGGAGCGTGCCGGCGCATTGCTCGCACGAGCGCGCGGACGCGCTCTTGCGGCTGGCGTGTGCGCGCCCATCTGGCGCGGAGGGGGCAGTCATGCCCGAGGTTCGCCCGCGCCCATCTGGCGCGTGTGTCAGGAAATCCTGACGGTAGTGCACCTTGGTGCCAGAGGTGTGAACGGTCTTTTGCAGGGGGGCTCTGCGCTGTGCGCGGTGCTCCCCTGGGGTGCAGGTCTCCCCTGCACCTGGAGTGCTGGCCTGCGCGGGGCCTGCGCCATGGAGGTTCAGCGACGGATCGGCTGGGGGCGGCGGATCAGGTGGACGCGGGGGCCGGGACGCTGCGTGGGCCTCGGGTGGAGGTCGGGAACTCGGGAGACGTAGTGCGCGGCCACGGTGGCGTTCATGGCTGTGGCGGTGACTGTGACCTGCTGGGCGTCGGCGGCGTCGAGCAGGGCAGGGATGACGTGGTGCCACACAGGGGGGCTGCGGCACCTGTACCGGGGGTGGCCGTGAAGAACGACTCGACGTGCCAGCCGGCAGGGGTCGTCCGGACGGTCAGGGCGGCGCGACGGTCGGTGCTGATGTAGGTGCGGTACGAGCGGCGGTGGAGCGAGGCCAGCAGGATCAGGGCAAGGAGCGCGTACTGCGCGAGGGTGGCGAGGAACAACAGGGGCGTGCCGGGCGGGTGCAGGACGGCTGCGACGGCGACGGGGAGCACGAGCAGGGGGACCGTGATGACGAGCAGGACGGTGCGTGCGTACCGGCGCGCTGCTGGGTCGGGGTTCTTCTGGACCGTGTAGCGGTAGCCGCGCAGGGTCCACAGGAGGACGCGGACGCCGTCCCATGCAGACACTGGGGCCGTGGCCCCGGGCAGGACGGGAAGCGGAGGGACGGAGTGGGGGCGGCTCATGCTGGCTCCAGCTCGACGGGGGACGCGGGCGCGGCGTCGTGGTCTTGATCTTGGGGTGTGCGGTGGACAGCGCAAGGGGCGGAACTCGTGCACGGGCTACCTGCTCTCGCGCGAGAACGGAACCGGGGGTCTGGTGACCACCTCCGAAGGTGAGCGGGGCACGCATGGTGCCAACGTCTCCGTCTTGCACAGGCGGGCCGGGCCTCGGTCCCCTGGGGTGAGCGCCGGCGGAGCGCTAGCGGAGCCGGTGCTCACCCGTGGCCGTGCAGGGCGCCCGCCCTGCCGCGGGGGTGTGGGGGCCGCGTAGGCCCCCACAGGTGATGGGTTCATGAGGCATGTTGCAGGCACATCTGAACAAAGGGCGGCCCCTCCAGCCTGAAACGGGATGGGCTGGAGGGGCCTTCGCGGGAGGCCCGGAGGGGGGTGGGCCTGCGACAGCGCGGGTTCAGCGTATCGGTCAGAACAGGTTCTGCCAGGTGTAGTCGCTGATCTGTGGATTCTTCTTGTCGTCGGTCATCTGGAAGACGAACATACGGCGGGTGTGGCCGTCGTGGGTCTTGCCCCCCGGTTCGCGCCAGGTCCAGGTGACGTTGACGTAGATCGCGTTCGGGTCGCTGTCGGGGACGATGGTCACGTTCGGTTCGCTGGTCCAGTTCCCTTCGGCTGCGGCGATCCACTCCGGGGTGGAGGTCCCGCGATCGGAGACGAGGATCTTCTTGGCTCGCGCTGGGGTCATCAGGTGCGCCGCGCGCGGGGCCGACGCGGACTCGTCCAGGTCCTCGGCCGGCTTCCAGGTGGTCATGATGCGCGCGGCCTCGACGGCGACTTCTTCGGCCTTGTTGGCGGGCGCGTAGCTCAGGGGTCCAGCCGTGGGCGTGGGGGTGGTCGTGCTCATCGAGGCCGAGGCCGGGGCTGGGGTGGTAGCTGCGGCGGCTTGGCCCTCGGGTGTCGCCGCAGGGCGGGTGAAGGTCCAGAGCAGCAGAGCACCGGCCAGGGCAGCCACGCACAGCAGGGTCAGGCTGGTCAGGGCCATGAGACGTTGGCGGTTCATCGGGTGCCTTTCGGGTTAGGACGCGCAGGCGTCGGTGACGTCACGGCCGGGTGGGCAGACGGCCACGCCGTTGGCTTCGAGGATGGGGCGGGGGTCAATCGGGGCGCCGCCGTTGGGGGCGTTGATCTGGAAGTGCAGGTGGGGCTTCATGCCGTCCAGGCCGGTGTTGCCCTCGGTGCACAGGGCCTTGCCTGCGGGCACGGCTTCCCCCTCGGAGACGCGGATAGAGCCGGCGGCGCAGTGAAGGTACTTGAGCGTGTAGTGGGGGGCTTCGTCCTGGACGCCTTCGACGTACATGCCAGAGGCGGGGTCGCTGTTGATGCCGGTGACGGTCATGGCGGTGGCTGCGACCACGGTGCCTGGGGAGCCTGCCGGGTTGGCGAAGTCCAGGGCGTTGTGGTTGGCGATGAAGTCGTCGCAGCCCACACCTGCGACGCAGCCGCGGTAGCCGAAGCCGGAAGTGAAGTACGAACCGGGCAGGGGATGGGTCCAGTCACCGGCGACGACGACATCATCGCCGCCGACGACGGGCTTGCACTCGGTGGTGTAGATCGCGGTGCGGGCCAGGATTTCGGTCCAGTAGGCGGTGGCGTCGGGGTGGTCGGGCACGCCTCCGGCGTCCTCGACGACGGTGAAGCCGAGCCGGTAGCCGGACAGCACCATCTTGACCAGCTCTTCCTCGTCGCCGTTGGCGAGGTCGGTGTAGCGGTCCTTGAGCCACTTCAGGAACCGGGCCTGGGCTGCAATGGAGTCGCGGCCGTTGTAGGGGTCGCCTCCCTCGCCGAAATCGGGCCAGGTGTTGTCCTTGAACTGGGCCAGCCCACGCGCCCCGGAGGGGGAGGTGGCGGAGGGGTCCCAGGTGGACTCCTGGAAGATCTGGGAGGCGATGAGTTCCTGGCTGAAGCCGGAGACCTGGGCGGCCTTGGCCACGTCCTCGCGGTACTCCTCGGGGATCTGGGCTTCACCGGCTTCGCCGGCGGCGCAGATTTCCGCGATACCGCCGCCGGTCTGTGTGGTCTTGGAGGCTTGGAAGCTCGCCGCGGCCACGAACGGGAGCATGACGAGGGCCGCGCCCAGGATCAGCAGGAACAGGACAACGAGGGCCAGTCCTGCGCGCTTCACGCCAGCCCCTCGATGAGGGCGGCGGTGGCCTCGAGGTAGGCGCGGCGGGTCTTCTTGTGCAGGCGGTCCCAGTCGATCTCGTCGCCCTCGTCCAGAGCGGGGTCGAAGGGGATGACGATGACGGCGGCGACGTGCTGGGCCAGCAGCTCGCGGACCTTGTCCAAACGTTCGGTGGAGGCTTCGGCTGGCTGGGTGATCAGCGCGATGGAGCGGGAGAGCTTGTCGGCGTGGCCGGCCTTGCGCAGGGCGTCGATGGTCACGAAGGCGCGGCGGGCGGCGTCCTCCTTGTTCGTGATGGCCACGACGACGGTGTCGGCCACGTCCACGGCTGCCTGCCAGGTGGCGGCGGTGGAGGCGTTGCCGGTGTCCACGATGGCCAGGTTGTAGTGCTGGCGCAGGACGGCGTGCATCTGACGGAAGGCGTCTGCGTCGATGACCTCGCGGTCGCCTGCGTGGTCCTGGGAGGCCAGGACGTGGAAGCGGTTATCGCCCTGAGCGCGGACGTAGCCGGTGAGCTTGTCGACGTGCTCGGGGGTGCGGAACTGGTCGATGTTGGCCAGCAGGTCCAGGGCGGTGTGGTGGTGGGAGGCCGGCATGGCCCGGTCGGCCAGGTTGCCTGCGTTCTCGTTGTTGTCCCAGGCCAGGACGGTGCCGCCACGGACGCGGCCGAGAGTGGCCGAGAGCAGGTAGGTGGCCGTGGTCTTGGACGCGCCGCCCTTGATGTTCACGACGACGGCGGTGCGGTGCCCGGGCAGTCCGCGCTGAACGGTGGTGATCAGCTCGCGGGCGTGCTGCTCGTCGGCGGAAGGGGCCAGGCGCCAACCGAAAGCCTCGTTGAGTGCGCCGCGCCAGCCTTCGCGCGCCGGGGCCTTGCGGCGGCGCTCGGGGCGGGTGCGGGTGGCGAACGTCTCGGCGGTCGAGACCGGGGCCGCGGGGGTCTTGGGCGCGGTGGGGGTGAAGTGCTGGTCGGTGATGCCGGGCAGGTCGGAGGTGATCGTGACCTCGTGGCCGAGCCGGTCGGCGGCGGACTGGCCGATGGTGGCCAGGGCCGAGGGCTGCACGGGCGAGGCGACACCAGTGGGGTCGGTCAGGGTGAAGGCGGTGTAGGAGAGCGTGTAGGCGGGCCGGGCCGTGGTGTCCGGGGCGGGCGTGAGCTGCCCGTCCTCGTGGACGGTGAAGGTGGCCGGGTCCACCGGCAGGGCCTTGTAGGCGTCCGTGACCGCAATGGTGGGGGTGTGGCCGCTCCGGGAGGTGGTCACGGTGTCCAGGGCGGTGGCCAGGTCGGTGGCCGGCAGGCGGGTGCCGGTGGAGTCGGTCAGGATGACCTGTCCGGTCAGATGCAGGGTGGTGCTCATGGTCATGTCCTCCTGGAAGGTGGCCGGGGTGGCCGCGTCTTGTCTGGGGTCGTCCTGGATTCGCGTGCAGGGGGTGGGGGTGTGTGGCAGGGCTGAGCATGAGCAAGGCCCCCACCCGGGCGGTTGGGGGCCTTGGCTGCGTCGTCGCTGGTCGGTCGGTACCTAGAGGCTGGGTCCGGCGACGGCTGGGCTCGGGGCGGTCGCGGACTCCAGGGCGCGGGCCTCGGCCACGGCTCGGGTGTAGGCGTCGGGGTTGAATCCGCTGGTGGTCGTGGTCGGGGTTTGCAGGATCGGGGTCTGCAGCTTGCCGGCCTGCCGGAACGCATCCACGAGGTCGGGTCGTGTGGAGAGGTCGACGTAGGTGTACGGGACCTGTGCGCGGTCGAGCACCTTCCGGGCCAGGCGGCAGGGATCGCAGTGCGGTTGGCCGTAGAGGGTGATGGGGGTGGTCATGGTGTCCTCCTGCATCAGAACGGGTTCTCGGTCTCGATGCGGTCAGCGGCGTTGCTGGACTCGTCGGCGGTGAGGATCAGCTCGCAGATGTCCTCGACGGTGAGGTCCTTGTCCGTGGCGTTGTCCAGCCACCATCCGGCGCGGGTCAGTGCCTGGGCGGCCGCCAGGACGTCGGTGGTCTGCTGGTCCGGGGTCTCATCGGAGTCCAGGACGTCGGAGAGCACCTGGTAGCGCACGCGGGTGGCCCAGTTGACCTGCTTGTCCGAGCCGGTGAGGTCGGGCAGGTTGTGTTCTTGCGCGAACTGGTCGGCGTCCAGGAGTGTCTGCCGGTTCTGCAGCTCGAGGTCTTCAGAGCTCTTCTTGCGGAAGCACGAGGTGCAGACGCGGTTCTTGCCCAGACCGAAGGCGTGAGCCTTGCGTCGGCCAGCGGGGACGCGGGCGAGGTCCACGGTCTCGGTGTGGCCGCAGCTGAACTCGATGGGGAGCTTGGTCTTGATCGCCATGATGATCCTTCGTCGGACGGTGTGGTCGAACGAGGTTCGCGGGGGGCGGCGGCGGTGGTGTGTCCGTCGGCTAGGAGGCGAGCGCGTGGATGCGGTCGGCCACGGCGGGAAGCGTGCTAATCGCGGCGACGTCGCGGGCGAGCTTGGCGGCGGCGACCCGGGTGTAGACCATCGTCGTTGAGACGTCGGCGTGGCCCAGGAGATCGCGCAGGGCAAGGATGTCGAGGGAAGCGGAGTAGACGTGCGTAGCGAAGCGGTGGCGCAGGGTGTGTGCGGACCAGCCCTCTTCTAGGAGGTCGTTGATGCGTTGAGCGATGGAGTTGGGGAGGTAGTGGCCGCTGGGGTTGCGGTCAGAGGGGAACAGCCAGCCGTGTGAGGGTACGAGTTGGAGGGCTTCGGCCAGGATCGGGTGGACGGGGACATGGCGGATGTGGCCGCCTTTGCCGGTGACCCGGATGGTGCCGTCGTTGATGTCTTCTCCACGCAGGATGGCCATCTCGCCCACGCGGAGCCCGCCGAGGGAGCCGAGTAGGAGCATGAGGATGTCGGTGGGGCGAGTGCATCGGGCGACGGCGCTACGGAGGACGTGGTCTGGTGTGGGACGCGGTAGGCCGCGGGGCACACGGATGTGGGGGAGTCCTGCGGTCGGGTCGCCGGTCACTCGCCCTGCATGTTGCCCCCACCGGTAAAAGGCCCGGATCGCGTCGAGAGCGTTCTTGCGGGTCGCCGGGGACTTTCCGACCGTGGTCAGCCACGCGCTGATCTGGGTCGTGTCGAGCGTCCAGGGTGTGCAGCCGTGAGCCGTGGCCCACGTCTCGAGGCGGGTGGCGTAATGCACGCGGTTATTGACGGTCTGTGGCCGTCTGAACACGCTGAGCCAGGACTCGAACGCCGCCACGTCGGCCGTAGTGTGACGTTGCTTCGACATGGGTGCCTCCTGCCATCGGACCGGGTGCAGTGATCTTGGCAGAGGTGGCGTGGGCAAAAAGGGAGGGACCGCCCAGTTGTGGGCGGTCCCGGCGTCGTCGGACGTTGTGCAGGACTCAACCGAAGCGTGGCTGCGGGACGAACATGAGGCCGATCCAGGCCAGCGCCCCGAGAATGGTGGGACCGGCGTATAGGTCTGCGGGGCCACCCATGTACCAGGCGAAGCCGGCGACTGCGGCGACGGCGAACGCAATGAACTTGGCCATCGCGAGGAGCGAGCTGATGGGGCGGAGGATGAAGCCGATCACGGCCATGACTGCGAGGGCGATCAGGAACCACATGGCGGGCCTTCCTAGTGCGGAGTGACTGGTCCGTTCAGACTGTGCGCCCGCGCGGACGCGTTAAGACGAGCGTGAGGGCGATGGTCCACTTCACTGTGTCGTTAATGAGTTTGGGGGACAAGTAACCGAAGGGTTACTGGTTCGAGTCCAGTCGGGGGAGCTGACGAGAGTCAGATCCTCCACGCGAAGCCCCCGCACCGACCAAGTCGGTGTGGGGGCTTCTTCGTGCATCGAGGTTGACGGGACTGGTGCGTGAAGAGGTGACATACGATCTGTGGTGTTCGCACACCACAGGGAAGGATGCGCGCCATCCCCGCCCCCTACCCCCGAGAGTTCCGCGATGACGTCGTCCGCGTGGCCCAGAACCGCGAGCCCGGTACTCGGCTGTGCCAGATCGCCCAGGACTTCGGCATCTGCGAGTCTTGCTTGACGAACTGGATGCGTCAGGCAGAGATCGAGGCCGGCAACAAGCCCGGCACCACCGCCACGGAAGCTGCGGAACTGCGGGCAGCCCGGCGCAGGATCCGTCTGCAGGAGCAGGAGAAGGAAGTCCTGCCCCGGGCAGCGGCCTACCTGTCCCAGGCGAACCTGCCGAAAAAATGATGTACCCGCTCGTGAAAGAGCTCGCCACTGACGGGATCCCCGTCGTGGTGTCCTTGCGGGTGCTCAAGCTCGCCCGCCAGCCTTACTACCGCTGGCTGGAGAACCCTCTCACGCGAACCGCCTGGCGGCTCTGCCAGGCCAACGGGTGGCACTGAGCGTTCGGGACCAAGCGGGGCGAGAACGGGCGCCGGCCCGGCCCGCCCGTGCACGATGACCGTGTCAAGCGCCAGTTCACCGCCCAAGGACTGAACCAGCTCTGGCTGACCGACATCACCGAGCACCCCACGGGCGAGGGCAAGCTCTACCTCTGCACCATCAAGGACCTCTACGCCGGACGGATCGTGGGGTACTCCATGGCCGGGCGCATGCAGGCCTCGTTGGCCGTGGACGCCCTTCACCAAGCCGTGGCGCGGCGAGGAGACACGAGCGTGGTGGTCGGGTGCGTGGTGCACTCCGACAGCGGCTCGCAGTTCCGCTCGAACGTGTTCCAGGACGCCCTCACCCGGCACGGGCTGCTCGGTTCAATGGGACAGGTCGGCTCGGCCGGGGACAATGCGGCCATGGAGTCCTTCTTCGCGCTCCTGCAGAAGAATGTGCTCGATCGACGGCAACGGGCCACACGGGAGGAGTGACGCACTGCGATCGTGACGTGGATCGAGAAGACGTATCACCGGCGGCGCCGGCAGGACCGGCTGAGTCGGTTGACCCCGGTCGAGTACGAGTTGATCATGGACCCCACGACCGCACACGCGGCGTGAGACAAACTGTCACCTATCCATGCACCAGTCCCTACGGGAGCTTGGACGCGAGGACGTCGGCCGGCAGGATCTCGGGTGCAGCGCCGAGGAGGTGCTGGTTGGCCGTCAGGGCTGCGACGATGGCGCCGTTGGCGTGGGCGTCGCGAGCGGCCTCGTCGGGGAATGCATCGAAGATCCAGAAGGTGTCGGCGTGGGTCCTGACCGCGAACCAGACAATCGTTCCTACTTCTTCGTTGGCGAGGGCGACAGCGCCGGCGAGCAGATCGGCGAGCGCGTCGTGCTGTCCATCGGCCGCGACGATCTTGGCGACGAAGGCATACGGAAGTGATGCGGGTGTGGACATGAGGGGTTCTCCTGGGTGTCGAGGTTTCGTGGTGAAGCGAGTTCAGCGTATGACGAGCAAGGGCATGTGAGAAGTGGCGTATACGACAGTATTGCTATTGTTCACGCCATGCGTATCGGACTGATCGCGATCGACGGCTGCTTCGGTTCGGCTGTCGCGTCGATCATCGACATCGTGCGGGTGGCCGACGGAGCCCGCAGCGATGTCGACCCGCGGATCGACCCGATCGACCTCGCCATCCTCGGACCGAAACGGCAAGTGACCACGACGACATCGATGACCCTGTCGGTGGACCACCCGCTGTCGGAGTCCGCAGAGTTCGACGTGGTCGTCGTCCCCGCGCTTGGAACCCTCACGGCCGCTGCTACCCACGACGCCCTCCAGAGCCGAGATGCTCGTTCGGTCATCGCCTCGCTCGGGCGCCTCGACGAGGCGACCACCCGGATTGCCGCGGCGTGCACCGGCGTGTTCGCCGTCGCCGAGACCGGACGGATGCATCATCGGCGGGCGACGACCAGCTGGTTCCTGGGGCCGGAGTTCCTGAAGCGCTATCCGACCGTCGCCCTCGATCTCGACACCATGGTCGTGGTCGACGGGAACCTCGTCACCGCCGGCGCCGCGTTCGCCCACATCGACCTCGCGCTCTCACTCGTGCGATCGATCAGCCCCGACCTGGCCCAACATGTCGCCAAGTGCCTCATCATCGACGAGCGTCCGTCGCAGGCGGCCTTCGTCGCCTACGAACATCTCCGGCACGAGGACCCGATCGTCGTCGAGTTCGAACGCTTCGTGCGCGCCCGCCTGGACGAACCGTTCAACGTCGCCTTCGTCGCGCAGTCGCTCGGCACCAGCCGGCGCACCCTCGAACGACGAGTCCGTGCGGCGCTCAACCTCACTCCGCTCGGGTTCGTCCAACGGCTTCGCACCGAACGCGCTTGGCACCTCTCAGCAACCACGGATCTCACCTCCGCCGAGATCGCGCGACGGGTCGGCTACACGAACGCCGAGACTCTGCGCTCCCTCCTGCGCAGGGAGCGACGCCGTTCCTGACCTATCGCCATGCCTGTAGCCGGTGTCCTCGTGCTCGACTGGAACCACCTCTCAGCACGTCGCGTCGACGCTACTGCGTCGCCCCTGGACGACCCACTCGACACGCCCGCAGCACAGGCCATGTGACGTGCCCCGGCTTCCCGGACGGTCGGGGTCGGGTGGCTGTGATGTGTCGCTGCGTTCTCGTCGAGGGGGTCAGCAGACTCGATCAGGGTCAATTGAGATGAGACGCGAAGGCGCTCAGGTCAAGGCGGCCGAAGCCGGCCGGAGGGGTAGCGTCGGTCACGTCGAGGTCTTTCGGATGGATGGCGTAGGAACCTCCATCGTCGGGAGACCTCGACGTCTACCTGTGGACCGACGCGCCCGGCGACCTACACCCTCATCTGGGAAGAGCCACCGTGGCGGCATCCCTAGACGCTCCTCTGAAGAGGGTCGTCTTGTGCACCACCGCAACGCTGACCGTGACTCGGTACTGACCTGACAGGTCCCATCGGCGCCCGCGCCCTCACCGCACTTGGTGAGTGGCGGGCGCCATCGTGTGTAGTGGCGGCAGATACGAAGGGGTTTTGGCGCGCTCGGGGGAAGGAGCACGGGAAGGGTTGTGAGTCGCAGCGGTAAATGGCGTGGTTCTCGCGGCGTTTAGTGGCCGATGAGCAATGCCTGCCGTGGCGGAGAGCGGCGATATGCCATCGCCCGCAGACGCCGAGCCTTGCGTTCCTTGTATGCCGATGACGGGTGGTTCAGTTTTCGGCGGCTTGTTCGCTGAGCAAAGCCGAGGGGGGCGCGGCCGGCGGGCCGGCCGTGGTGCGGAAGGACTGGAGCATGTAGCCACCGAACCGGCGCCATTCGCCTGGTGCGCGGCGGACTTCCGCTTGGAAGAGTTCGGTGCCCGCATCCGCTGACAGGAACACGTCGCTGAAGGCGAGATCGGTGGCCTGCTGTTCGAGGATGAATAGCACCAGTCGCGGAACGCCTCCGAGGGATGTTCCTTCGCCCGGGCTGCGGCTTCTTCCGTCCGTCGGCGTAGCGGCGCACCAGGGTCTGTCACAGGGGGGCGTCGCAGGCGACGCTCATGATCTCCATATCTTCCACAGGTCGTAGGCCCCGGACGAGGCCACACGCCCGTTTACCGGAGACCAGCGACCGTCCTCTGCCCGCCAGGGACGGAACGCAGAGCAGTCGAGTCCCAGGTCCGCAAGGTGCCGATGCCCATGGTCAGGACACACCTGGTGTTCCTCCGAGGCCCTGACGCCCCTTGCGCAGCCCGAGCTCGTAGGAGGTGAAGGCGATCAGTGTGACGGCCACCAGCGGGAGGACGAACCAGACCATGACGGCGGTGAAGCCTTCCAGCGCGTCGTGCGCGGTGGCGGCCAGGACGACGTAACCCGTATAGGCCAGATACAGGGCCACGAACAGGGCACCTTCCCAGCGGGCCACCGCGAAGCCGGTGAACGTGACAGGCAGCAGGGCGAGGGCGGCGGTGAGCATCACCGGGATGTCGAAGGCCACCGCGGCGTTCGAGACCGGGATGCCGCCAGAAGCGACCAGCGCGGGCAGTCCAAGCACCACCCCGATGTTGAAGATGTTGCTGCCCACCACGTTGCCCACGGCCAGATCACGTTCGCCACGGCGCACCGCGATGATCGAGGTCGCCAGCTCCGGCAGGGACGTCCCGACCGCCACCACGGTCAACCCGACCACCAGGCTGCTTACGCCTAAAGTGGTGGCGATGCTCACCGCCCCCTCGACCAGCAGCGTCGCGCCGCCCACCAACAGGACGACCCCCAGCGCCACGAGCAGAAGCGACCTGCCGGTCGAAGCGGGAGACGGCTCCTCGCCCTCACCGGCAGCGTCGGGGACGGACGCGCCACTGGATGACCCTGCCCCGTGGACCGGGGACTTCGCCTCGCGCCGGCTGATGACGACGGTCAACACCACGTGCGCCACCACCGCGCAGAACAGGATCAGCCCCTCGACCGCGCTGATCCGCCCGTCGAGGGACACGAGCAGCAACCCGACCGACAGAGCCACCATTAAAGGCAGGTCGAAACGTACCAGCCGTTGCCTCACGATCAGGGGAATGACTAGGGCGGAGAGCCCGAGGATGAGCAGGACGTTGACGATGTTGCTGCCGACCACGTTGCCCACGGCTAACCCGGGTTCATCGCGCAGGACCGCGCCGATGGTGACTGCCAGCTCCGGTGCCGAGGTGGCGGCCGAGACCACCGTCAGCCCGACCACCAGGGAAGAAATGCCCACCCGCCGGGCCAGGGCCGAGGCCCCGCGCACCAGAAGCTCTCCGCCCAGTATCAGCAATACCAGCCCAGCAACGATCCGTCCCACGTCCAGAAGGTCCATGGGCAGGAGTCTACGGACCACGCCGGACGATTCGTTCGGCGTATCGCGCGAATGCCCCGCAAACGAAGCATTCCGCTACAAAGTCAGCCCCCGGCGAACTGCGAGCTCGTGCTGCGCCGCACCGCTGAGGAGCCCAACGCGATGTGGCAGGCCGACCACACCGTGCTGGACATCATCGTCCTGGCCGCGAACGGAAAGCCCGCCCGGCCCTGGCTCACGGTCGTGCTCGATGACTGTTCCAGGACGGTGTGCGGCTACGCCATGTTCCTCGGGCTGCACTCCCATCCTCACAATCGTAGCGGGTGGCCAAGCCCCACCATTGCTTGTCGCCCAGCACCGCTGCCGGCCCTACAGGATGACGCCGGCGAAAATTCGTCTGGTGATGGCGTCGATGGGACAGCCCGACACGAATGTCGGCGGTTTGTGCAAAGAGCTCGGCATCACCCGTCAGACCCTCTACCGCCATGTCTCGCCCACGGGAGAACTCCGCGAAGCGGGGCGAAGAGCGATCGGGAAGCGCTAGCGTGGTCAAACACTTGTGCGTTGTTTGCCTGGGATTGCTGTTCATCTCAGCTTCGCGTGAGGCAGTCGGCCTGTGTCTGATCGTCAAAATTCTGCGGCGGTCATACATGCCGCATCCTGTCAGTAGTGGGCACTTGGTCTCGCCCGAGACAATCTCGCCCGTTGTTTCCCGGCCAGTCAGCCGAGAATGTTAATCTAGTAAGGGTCGACAGAATCAATCTTTGGAGTGTGGACTGGCTCGCCCTCCTGTGGATGTGAACGTACAGTGGCGGGCTTTTTGAAGCTCTTGATGGCGCCGACCGCGAGGACTCCTCGCGTCAGAGGGATGTGTCCAACCAATGGCATCCCCTGACCCAGGGCTCTTGGTCAGGGGTTTCGCCAATCGATCACTACGGCTGAGTTGAGCGGCACGGGCCCGCGCGTGAGGACATGCGGCGTTCCGTTGAACCATGCCCCGCGCTTGTTCGATCGGGCCAGACTTGTTATCCACTGCAGATTTGCATTCGTCGTATCGCGCGACGATCGGTAAGTTTTGGCGTCGACAGCTCGCACCTCTCGCTGGTCGATTGGCTCGCCTGTCGCGGTGATCTGTCGGTCGAAAACAACCGAGTGCCCGATCTCATCGACGGGGATCGCCCAGAACTCTAGGGATGGCAGCTCGACTCCAGCGACGCTTCTCCATGCTCTCCAGATGGCGTGGGGTCGGATCGGTGACAGGAAGACCACGTCGGTCCAGGCAGCCTCTACCAAGGGGATCCAGGTGTCTCGGAGGCGGCGGCGTTCCGGAGTGTCGTCGTACTTCGAAAGCGCATCTGCGTAAGCGTCAGGGTCCGAAGCTGCCAGTGCACTTAATGACGTGAGCTCGTCAGCTGAGGCGTTGCGGCTCGACCGGGCATGAAACACGCATCTTTCAATGTCCATCGCTCGATCATTCCGTATCGGCTGAGGTGAGCGTGCCCCATGTAGCGAACTCGGAGGCATTGCTCGGGACTCCGTCGAGTCCGGGGATGTATCGGCAAGCTACAGCTTTACGAGACACGTGACGGAGCCGCGGTGGACCTGTCTCGAGCTGGGCCGATAGCGGCAAGGAGTGTCTCGTGAAGTCGTCGCACCGCGTTCCGTCTCAGATCTTCCGGAACGGGTAGTTTGTGAGGCATCATGTGGTGATGAGGCTTCTGGGGTACACGCGGGTGTCGACGGCGGGACAGGATCCGTCGCTGCAGCTCGACGCTCTCCTTGCCGCCGGCGTGCAGAAGCGGGATGTGTTCTCGGATGTGACGTCCGGGGCGAAGAGCGCAGCGGAGCGTCCGGGCATGAAGAAGCTCCTGGCCTACGCCGAGCCGGAGGACACGGTGGTGGTCTGGCGGATCGATCGACTGGGCCGGTCGCTGATCGACGTGCTCAACACCGTGCACCTGTTTCGGGACCGCGGGGTGAAGATCCAGTCGGTCTCCGACGGGATTGATCCCGAGACTTCGTCGGGGCGGCTCATGCTCGGGATGCTGGCAACGCTGGCGGAGTACGAACGAGAGCTGATCACCGAGCGCGTCAACGCCGGAATCGCCGCGGCCCGCGCTCAGGGCACCAAGTTCGGCCGGCCGCCCGTGGACCCCGAGGTCGTGGATCGCAAGCTGGCGATCGCCGCCGAAGAGCGGGCGAAGGGCCGCACCGCTGAGGAGGCGGCGCGCCTGGTGGGGTGGTCACGGGCGACGCTCTACCGCCACCAGCGGGGTGCCGCTGCTCGCGAGAGCATCGCGCAGGCGTGACATGGACGGGTCGCAGAAGTGGAAGATTCTGCGGCTCCACGTCGAAGACGGTATCCCCCTGGCGAGCCTTGCCCGTGAGGCCGGGATAGGAGAGCGAACGCTCTCGCGCTGGCACAGCCTCTACCGAGCCGGCGGCATCTCGGCTCTCGAACGATCGCAGCGTGCCGACGCCGGCACTCGGCGCGCCGCGCCAGAGCTGGTGGCTTTCGTGGAGCACCTGGCGCTGACCAGGCCCCGCCCGAGCATCGCGACATTGCATCGCCTGACCGCTGTCGAGGCCGCACGAAGAGGCGTGAGTACGCCGAGCTACGCGACGGTGCGGTCGATCGTGCAAGCGTTGGATCCCGGGATGGTGACGCTCGCGCTCGAGGGGCCAGCGTCCTACCGGGACCGCCACGAGCTCGTCTTCCGTCACCGCGCAGAGCGGCCCAACGCCCTGTGGCAGGTCGACCACACTCAGCTGGACATCCTCATCAAGGACCCCAGCGCGAGACCATCCAGGCCCTGGCTGACCACTGTCATGGACGATTACTCGCGGGCGATCTGCGGGTACATGGTCTTCGAGGGAGCGCCCTCGGCGATGAACACGGCACTGGCGCTTCGGCAAGCGATCTGGCCCAAGAGTGATCCCGCCTGGCCGATGTGCGGCATCCCGGACGTCCTCTACGTCGACCACGGCAGTGACTTCACCAGCCATCACCTCGAGTACACCGCGATCGCGTTGAAGATCCGCATCATCCACTCCACGGTCGCCCGCCCCCAGGGCAGGGGGAAGATCGAGCGGTTCTTCCACACCGTCAACACCGAGGTGCTCGCGACCCTGCCCGGGCGCCTCACCCCCGGGAACCCACACCCTTTGCCGGTGCTGGACCTGCCTGGGCTCGACCGCGCCATCGGGGAGTTCGTCGGCCAGTACAACCAGCGCACGCACACCGGGATCCGCACGAGCCCGAAGGCGGCGTGGATCGCTGAGGGATGGCTGCCGCGACTCCCGGAGAGTCTCCAGGAGCTCGACGGGCTGCTGCTGCGGGTCTCCAAGCACCGCACCGTCCAGCGCGACGGGATCCACTTCCAAGGCCAGCGCTACCTCTCGCCCACGCTCGCCTCGTTCGTCGGCCGCACGGTCACCATCCGCTACGACCCCCGCGACCTGTCCGAGATCCGCATCTACGACCACGACACCTTCGTGTGTACAGCGATCGACGAAGCCCACCCCAATCAGCGCTACAGCCTCCACGACATCGAAACCGCTCGCAGGGCCCGCCGCCGGCAGCTGCGCAGAGACATCAACGACCGCATCCCCGCGACTCCACGTCCCTCTACCGCCCCGCCCACGCCCCCGCCGGCACGCCGGCCCAGGAAGCGCCTGAAGACCTACGAAGAGGACGAATAGATGAACCGCGACTTCATCGTCACCAAGGAACACCGCCGCTTCACCGAGTTCGCCGGCGCCATCCGCAAGGACGTCACCATCGGCATCTGCCACGGCGAGGCCGGCGTCGGCAAGACGCAGTCCGCACGCCGGTACGCGCACTGGGACACCCTCGAACCCTTCATCCACGCCTGGGGGCCACGCAGCGAGGCCGACCTGAAGCACTACGCCGCCGCCCACCGCTCCCGCACCGTGTTCTACACCCCCGAAGTCCTCGCCAAGCACCGCGATCTCATGCGCGACATCGAGTTCTACCGCGGCAAGGTCGGTGTACTGATCTACGAGCACCTCTGCGCGATCGGGAAGATCACGACCACCGAAGTGCCTCGCACGATCGACTTCACCCAACTGATCATCATCGACGAGGCCGAACGACTCACCCCGACCTCGCTCGAGCTCCTGCGAGACCTTCACGACCGCCACCACGTCGCCCTCATGTTCATCGGGATGCCTGGCATCGACCAGCGCTTCCGCCACTACCCCCAGCTTTACAGTCGCCTCGGGTTCTCCCACCGCTACCGCGCCCTCGCACGCGAAGAACTGCTGTTCGTCCTGACCCGTCATTGGAAAGGCCTCGGCCGCACCCTCGACCCCGACGACTTCACCGACGCCCAAGCCATTGCCGCGGTCGAACGCATCACCAGAGGCAACTTCCGCCTTCTCGAGCGCCTCTTTCCACAGATCGGACGCGTCCTGAAGATCAACCAACTCGACACCATCACCGACGACGTCATCGAAGCAGCAGCCAGCACCCTCATCACCAACTAACGCCGCATACCCCCACCAGAACCCCGCCGGTCACCGATCAACTCCACACACGGGAAGGGTTCTGAGAGTGGGCAAAAGTCTGGACAGAACCCCGCGGGCCACAAGGCGGGCGCGGCATCCTGCGGCAGGGATCTGGGGTCCACGCCGCCGATCGGAACGGCTCGACGTCCTTCCTCTGGTTCCTGCTGGCCCTCGCCTTCCTGCTGACGAACCTGCCCTCCGGCATCGACCCGTTCCGCGCCGTCGGCCTCCACCTGGGCGCGGCGGCGCTGCTGGGATTCCTCCTGCACGTGCTGACGCGCGGCGCCCCCGCCGCACGCGACTGAGCCGCCGTCGCCGTCGCCCGGCCTCACGCGCCCGCCAGAGCCCCCGAACGCATCCCCGTCCCGCACCCCTTGACGCTTCATCCATGCGTCGGTCAGGCTGTTGCCTTCCCCCCGACCCACAGGAGCCAACGAGCCTGATGAGCCGCGCCGAGCCGAATTCCGGCCCCGCCGACCCTGACAGACGCACCGCCACGCCGCACCGCGCTGACGCCCGAGCGGAGGTGAGCACCTCGTGGACCCGATCCTCCTGTTGATCCTCGGCGTCGTCGTCATCCTCGTGATCATCCTGGCCAACGGCTTCTTCGTGGCCCAGGAGTTCGCCTACATGTCCGTGGACCGGGTGCGCCTGGCCGCCGCGGCAGAGAACGGGGACGAGGCCGCGCGGCGCGCGCTCGCCGTCACCCGGCGCACCTCCTTCATGCTCTCGGGCGCCCAGCTCGGCATCACGGTCACCGGCCTGCTGGTCGGCTACGTGGCCGAGCCCATGGTCGGCGAGGCCCTCACCCAGCTGCTCGGCGGCACCGCGATCCCCGCGTCCGTGGTGATCGCCGTGTCCACCGTGGGCGTGCTGCTCGTGGCCACGGTGGTCCAGATGATCATCGGCGAGCTGTACCCCAAGAACCTGGCCATCGCGAACCCGGACCCGCTGGCCCGTGCCCTCGCCCGGCCCACCCAGGTCTACCTCGCCCTCTTCGGCTGGCTCATCTGGGTCTTCGACAAGTCCGCCGAGGCCCTGCTGCGCCTGCTGCGCATCGAGCCGGTGCACGACGTCGACTCCACCGCCACCGCCCAGGACCTGGACCGGATCGTGGAGGACTCCCGGGACAGCGGCACGCTGCCGGCCGAGCTCTCCGTGCTCCTGGACCGCATCCTCGACTTCCCCGAGCGCGACGCCGAGCACGCCATGGTCCCGCGCTCCCAGACCGACGAGGTCGGCCCCGAGACCACCGTCGCCGAGGTCCGCGCCCTGATGGCCGCGGCCCACACCCGGTACCCGGTGATCTCCGCGGACCACCAGCCCCTCGGCGTCGTGCACCTGCAGGACGTGCTGGCCCTGGGCCACGCGCCCGCCCCGGACCTGCTCGTCACGGACGTCATGCGCCCGGCCACCGTGGTGCCCACCGTGATGCCCCTGCCGGACGTCACCCGCGCCCTCGACGACGCCGACGACCAGCTCGCCTGCGTCATCGACGAGCACGGCGGCTTCGTCGGCGTGCTCACCCTCGAGGACCTGGCGGAGGAGCTGGTCGGCGACCTGCGCGACGAGCACGACGACGAGGCGCACGAGGAGATCGTGCCTGTCGTCGTCGGCGAGTCGTGGGCGCTGCGCGGGGACGTCCACCTGGACGAGCTCGAGCGCGCGATCGGCCACCCGCTGCCCGAGGGTGAGGCGGAGACCGTCTCCGGCCTGCTCATCGAGTCGCTCGGCCGCCTCCCGGAGGAGGGCGAGCGCGTGGCCGTGGACCTGCCCGAGGACACCCGCGACTACGGCGGCGCCGTGCTCTACGACCGCCGCCTCGAGGTGGACGTCCGCCGCGTCGAGCGGCACGTGCCCGCCGACGTCGAGGTGCACCTCGTGGAGACCCCGCGCGAGGACGAGACCGAGGAGGACCCCCGATGACCCAGAGCCCCGTGTTCGTCATCCTCGCCACGGTCGCGCTGATCGTGCTCAGCGCCCTCTTCGTGATCATGGAGTTCTCCCTGCTCGCCGCACGCCGCCACCGGCTGGAGGCCGAGGCCGGCACGAGCCGCGCGGCCCGCGCCGCCCTGCGCAGCGTGGACGAGCTGACCATCATGCTGGCCGGTGCGCAGCTGGGCATCACGCTCGCCACCTTCGCGCTCGGCGCCATCACCAAGCCCGCGGTGGACGCGTGGCTGGGACCGGTGCTCACCGGCTGGGGTCTGCCGGCCGCCGTCGCCGGGACGGCCTCGTTCTTCCTGTCCCTGCTGCTGGTGACCTTCCTGCACCTGGTGGTGGGGGAGATGGCGCCGAAGTCCTGGGCCATCGCCCACCCCGAGTTCGCGGCCAAGGCCGTGGCGGGCCCGGCCCGTGCCTACGTGTGGGCGGTGCGTCCCCTGCTGGCCTTCGCCAACGCCGTGGCCAACCGGCTGGTGGCCGCCAGCGGCGTGACCCCCACGGACCGAGCGGCCGTGGGCGGGCACGACGCCGACTCCATCCGGCAGCTCGTGGAGCACTCCGCCTCCTCCGGCGCGCTGGACGAGCAGGCCCACGGCCAGATCTCCGGCGCCCTGGACCTGCAGGACGCCACGGTGGGGGACCTGGTCTCGCCGCCGCGGGACCTCGTGACCGTGCCGGCGGACGCCACCGCCGAGGACGTCCAGGCCGCCTCGGTGGCCTCGGGCCACCTGCGCATCCTGGTGCGTCCGGCCGACGGCCCCGACGACGGCGTCCCCGGCGTCGTGCACGTGCGGGACACCATGGTGCTGGGCCCCCGCGAGCCCGTGGCCCCGCTCGTGCAGGAGGCGCTGACCCTGCCCGTGGACACCGCGCTGCACGAGGCCTCCTCGGCCATGCGCGCCGCGGGCCGGCAGCTGGCCGTGGTCACCTCCGAGGGCCGCACCGTGGGCGTGGTGACGCTGACGGACCTGTTCCGGCGCGTGCTGCCCGTCTCGGGCTGACCGGGCCGGGCGCCTCGCTACGCTGACGGCATGGACGCCGACCCCATGGACACGACCCGACTCGACGACGACCTGCGGGCGATGCTCGCCGAGGTGGAGTCCGACCGCCGGGGCGAGCCCTCGGACTACCTCGAGGACGTCGCCGGGCAGCACGTGGACGGGTTGGCCGCCGCCGTCTGCACGGTGGACGGGCACCAGGCCGCCGCCGGGGAGACGGACCACGCGTTCGCGCTGCAGTCCGTCTCCAAGGCGCTCACCTACGCGGTGGTGCTCCAGGAGGTCGGCCTGGACGCGGTGCTCGAGCGGGTGGGCGTGGAGCCCTCCGGCGAGGCGTTCAACCACCTGTCCCTGCACGACGACGGCCGCCCCTACAACCCGCTGATCAACGCCGGCGCCATCATGGCGCACGCCGTGCTGCCCGCGGGGGACCACGAGGAGCGGGTGGCCCTGCTGGTGCGCCGCTACAGCGCGCTCGCGGGCGCCGAGCTCGAGGTCTCCCAGGACGTGCTCGACGCCGAGCGCACCCGCGCGGACCGCAACCTCGGCCTCGCCCACCTGCTCGCCGACGCCGGCCAGCTGCCCGTCTCCGCCCGCGAGGCCGTGGCCGGCTACCTGGCCCAGTGCTCGGTGACGGTCACCGCGCCCCAGCTCGCGGTCATGGGCGCCACCCTGGCGGCCGGCGGCACCAACCCGGTGACGGGGGAGCGGGTCCTGGACGAGTGGGTGGCCCAGCAGACCATGTCCGTGATGCTCACGTGCGGGATGTACGACGCCACGGGCCAGTGGGTGGCCGAGGTCGGCGTGCCCGCCAAGTCCGGGGTCTCGGGGGCGCTGCTCGGCGCGGTCCCCGGCGCGCTGGGGATCGCCACGTGGTCGCCCCGCCTGGACGAGCGCGGCAACTCGCGCCGCGGCATCGGGATCTTCGAGGGGCTCAGCGCCCGCTGGGACCTGCACGTCCTCCAGCACCGCGGCGCCCTGCGCGGGCTGCGCGTCTCCCGCTGAGCCTCCGCCTCCCCGCGCCGTCCGGCGCCGCCCCGCGCACCGGCCCCGACGACGGCGGCGCGCCCCGTCCCTTGTCGGCACCGGGTGCGCTCCGCGTAGCGTCGGGGACCATGACCACTCCGGAGAAGAAGGACGCCGCCGCCGCGATCCCCGTGCAGGACTCGCAGCTGGCCCACGACGACCCCCGCACCCGCCACCCGAAGCTCGACGCGCCCGAGCAGCGCCAGGAGGAGCCGGGCCTGGACGTGAAGACCGAGCCGGTGCCGGACATCGGCCTGGACTCGTACCGGGGGCTCGGCCGCCTCGAGGGGCGCAAGGCGCTGATCACCGGCGGCGACTCGGGCATCGGGGCCGCCGTCGCCGTCGCCTATGCCCGCGAGGGCGCCGACGTCGCCATCGCCTACCTGCCCGAGGAGCAGCCGGACGCGGACCGCGTCCTGGCCGCGATCGAGGCGGCCGGGCGCACCGCCGTCGCGCTGCCCGGCGACCTCATGGACGCCGGCTACCGCGAGGGGCTCGTGGAGGAGGCCGCGACCGCCCTCGGCGGCCTGGACATCCTCGTGAACAACGCCGGCAAGCAGATCATCTCCGAGTCCCTCGAGGACCTCACGGACCAGCAGGTGCTCGAGACGTTCCAGGTGAACATCCTGTCCATGTTCACGCTCTCGCGCGCCGCGCTCACCCACATGGGCCCGGGCAGCACCATCATCAACACCACCTCCGTGCAGGCGTACAACCCGAACCCGATGATCCTGGACTACGCCGCCACGAAGGCCGCCATCAACAACTTCACCAAGGGCCTGGCCCAGCAGCTGGGGGAGCGCGGCATCCGCGTCAACGCCGTGGCCCCCGGGCCCGTGTGGTCCGTGCTGCAGGTGTCCTACGGCCAGCCGAAGGAGAAGCTGCCGGTGTTCGGCCACGACACCCCCACCGGCCGCGGCGGCCAGCCCGTGGAGATGGCCCCCGCCTACGTGTTCCTCGCCTCCGGCGAGTCCAGCTACGTGAACGGCGAGACCCTCAACGCCAACGGCGGCACCCCCACCCCGTGACGCCGCGCGGCTCCCGACGGCGGCGCACCGTCGCCGACGTCGGGACCGACGGGGCCCCGGCGTCGTAGAGTCGCCTGCGCACACCACCACCCCGACCCCTCAGGAGCACACCCATGACCTCCGTCCCCACCGTCCCGTTCCACGACGGCCAGTCCATCCCGCAGCTCGGCTACGGCGTGTGGCGCGTCGAGGACGACGTGGCCGCCGACGTCGTCGCCCAGGCGATCCGCGCCGGCTACCACCACATCGACACCGCCGCGATCTACGGCAACGAGGAGGGCGTGGGCCGCGCCGTCGCCGCCGCGGGCGTGCCGCGCGAGGAGCTGTTCATCACCACCAAGGTGTGGAACTCCGCCCACGGGTACGACGAGGCGCTCGCGGCCCTCGAGGAGTCCCTCGGCAAGCTCGGCACCGACTACGTGGACCTGTGGCTCATCCATTGGGCCAAGCCGACCCAGGGCCGCTACGTGGACACCTGGAAGGCCCTCATCGAGGCCCAGCGCCAGGGCAAGGTGCGCTCCATCGGCGTCTCCAACTTCCCGGCGGAGCAGCTCGAGGAGATCATCGAGGCCACCGGCGTGGTGCCCGTCATCCACCAGGTGGAGACCCACCCGTACTGGCAGCAGCGCGAGCTGCGCGAGGTGGAGGAGCGCCACGGCATCCTCCACGAGTCCTGGTCCCCGCTCGGCCAGGGCGGCGAGCTGCTCGAGGACCCGGAGATCACCGCGATCGCCGAGGCCCACGGCGCGACGCCGGCCCAGGTCGTCATCGCCTGGCACCTGGCCAAGGGCTTCGTGGTGATCCCCAAGTCCGTCACCTCCGAGCGGATCGTCTCCAACCTCGCCGCGGCGGACGTGGAGCTGACCGAGGACGAGGTCGCCCGCATCGACGCCCTCGACCGCGAGGACGGACGCATCGGTCCGGATCCGGCCACCATCGAGTTCTGATCCCGCGCCCTCCCGAGGCGCCCGGCCCGTCCCCTCGGGGACGGGCCGGTGATAGTTTGAAACCTGAATGCCCGGCGTCCGCCGCGCGGCTCGGGCCTCGCATCTGTCCATGCACGACACGGAAGGCATGAAGCCATGTCCCATCAGGCCCCTACCGCCGACGCGCTGAAGGCCCCCGCGCCGCGTCCCGCCGTCCCGGTGACCCCGCAGACCCGAGCGAGCTCCCTGACCGACCTGCTCGGCGCCGTCGTGCGCCTGCTGCCCCTGCAGATGAAGGACGAGCTCGCGCTCGCCAAGGGACACGTGGCCGCCAAGGGCAAGAAGGCCGGCATCGGCGCGGGCGTCACCGTGGTGGGCCTGGTCTTCCTCGCCCTCATGGTGGTGGCCCTCGTGGTCGCCCTCATCGGTGCCTTCGCCGATCCCACGTTCTGGTTCCCGGCCCTGATGGTCGCGGCGGCGTTCCTCGTGCTCGGCGCGATCTTCGCCGGCATCGGCCTGTTCATGGTCAAGGGTGCGATGCCCCTCGTGCCGCAGGAGACCGTGCGCAACCTCGAGTACGACCTCGGCTACCTCAAGGAGGGCAACGCCTTCGACCCGGCCGAGTACGACCGCCTCAAGGCGGAGCGCGCCGAGGCCAAGCGCGTCGAGGCCAAGCGCGCCGAGGAGCGCAAGAAGGTCGAGAAGGAGGAGAACAAGAAGGCCCGCAAGAACGGCGAGGCCGCTCCCCACCCGGACCGCGACGAGGCCTCCGAGGCCGAGATCCGCCGTCGGGCCGACCTGCGCCGCCGCCACCTGGGCGACATCCGCTCCGGCCTGGAGGAGAAGACCAGCGTCAAGGGCCAGCTCGCCGCCTTCGCCGCCCAGCGCAAGGGCCGCGGCGTGACCCCGCAGACCGCCCACGCCACGGACCAGACCGCCCCCTTCACCGGTGCCGCCCGCGCGGGCGAGAAGGCCGCCGAGGCCGAGGACTACGTGAAGGACAACTGGCAGCCGCTCGCCCTGCTGGGCGCCTCCTCCGCCGCGTTCCTCGCCCTGGCCGGCCGCCTGCGCCGCCGCTGAGCCCGCCCGGGAGGGTCGCCGCCCTCCCGCCCCGCCCGTCAGGGCGGCCCACGAGGCCCCGATCCGCACGGATCGGGGCCTCGTCGTCGGTAGGGTGGACACCGGGCCGACGCGCGCGTGCGCCGGCCCGCGGACACCGAGGAGAGCGGCATGCGCCTGATCGACGTCGGCCTGCGGGAGGGCCACGAGTACCGGGTGCGGGACACCTGGCTCACCGTGCCGAACGTCATCACCCTTGTCCGGCTCGCCCTCGTGCCCGTCTTCGTGTGGCTCACCGTCACCGACCAGTTCCTCGCGGCGTTCCTCACGCTCGCGTTCCTCTCCAGCACCGACTGGGTGGACGGGTACATCGCCCGGCGCTTCGACATGATCTCCACGGTGGGCCGCTGGCTGGACCCCGTGGCGGACCGGCTCTCGCTCGTGACGGTCGCCCTGACATTCGTGCTCACCGGCATCGCCCCGGCCTGGCTCGTGCTGTCCATCCTGATCCCGGACGTGGTGCTGACCCTCGTGTGCCTGCGCCTCTTCGGCGGCAGCCCGGACCTGAAGGTCACGGTGCTGGGCAAGGTGCGCACCGCCCTGCTGCTGGCGGGCACCCCGCTGCTGCTGCTCGCCCGCGTCCCAGGGGTGGACCAGGACCTGTGGGGCGGGCTCGCCCTCGTGCTCGTCGGGGCCGGCTGCGTCCTCCACGTGCTGGCCGCCGTCGACTACCTCGCGCGTGCCGTCCGCAAGGCCCGCGAGCTGCGGGCCGCCGGCGTCGACCCCCGCGACCGCCGCGCCCGCCCGGCCCAGGGCGCCTGAGCCGCGGGCCCGGTCCGGGACCGCGGCCCGGGGCGCCCGGCGCTGGGCCGAGAGCCGAGCGCCGAGGACCGAGCGGGGCGTCCGGAATGCGGGACGACGTCGTCCCCCGCGCGCGGACGCCCGCCCCGCGGTTGCTACCGTGGGAGCCGCGCCGCGTCCGCCGCCGCGCGCCCCGCCACAGCCGACAACAGAAGGGACCTCCGTGTCCGACCGCCCCGGGACCGCCGCCGACCGCCCCCTCAAGGTGCTGATCGCGGCGGACACGTACCCGCCGCACGTGAACGGGGCCGCCACCTTCTGCCACCGCCTCGCCACGGCCCTGCACGCGCGCGGCCACGAGGTGCACGTGGTCATGCCCCGCGGGGAGGCCGGCCCGGACACCGTGGAGGAGCGCCCCGAGGCCACCGTCCACCTGCTGCGCGCCATCCCGGCCCCCACGCACGAGTACTACCGCCTCGTGATGCCCTGGCACGCCAAGGCGGCCTTCCGCCGCATCTACCGCGAGGTCCAGCCGGACGTGGTGCACGTGCAGTGCCACTACATGGTGGGCGAGGCCGCCATCAACGAGGCCGAGCGACGGCGCATCCGGATCGTCTCCACGAACCACTTCATGCCCGAGAACCTCGAGCCGTTCCTGCCGTTCCCGCAGTGGTTCCTGGACATCGTCTCCCGGGTCTCCTGGCGGGACATGGGCCGGCTGATGGGCAAGGGCGCCGCCGTCACCACCCCCACGGCCCTGGCCGCCCGCGCCATGGCCGAGCACGCGGGCCTGGACAACGTGCTGCCGGTGTCCAACGGCATCGACGCCGCCGCCTACGAGCTGCAGCATGGCGAGACCGTGGACCATCCCGGGCATCCCGTGGTGCTCTTCGTGGGCCGCCTGGCCGTGGAGAAGAACGTGGAGGTGCTGATCCGCGCGATCGCCCACCTGGCCCACGTCCGGCCGGACCTCGACGTCCACGCGGAGATCGTCGGCGACGGCGAGCAGCGCGACCGCATCCGCGCCGCCGTGGAGTCGGAGGGCGTGGCCGACCGCGTCCTGCTGCGCGGCCACGTCTCCGACGAGGAGCTGCGCGCCGCCTACCTGCGCGCGGACGTGTTCTGCCAGCCGGGCACCGCCGAGCTGCAGTCCCTCGTGACCCTCGAGGCGCTCAGCGCCTCCACCCCCGTGGTGCTCGCCGACGCCCTGGCCCTGCCGCACCTCGTGGACGAGGGCGTCAACGGCCACCTGTTCCCGCCGGGGGACCACGTGGCCCTCGCCGAGCGGGTCGCTCGCATCCTGGACCTGTCCGAGGCCGAGCGCGCCGCCATGGGGGAGGCCTCCCACGCCAAGGCGATGCACCACTCCGCGCAGAAGACCGTGGACGTCTTCGAGCGGCTGTACCGGGGCGCCACCCCGGCCGAGGTGCGCGAGCTGCTCTGAGGCTCCGCGGCCGCGGCGTCGCCGTCGGTAGGATGGGGCGGGCCCGCGAGCGCGCGGGCGGAGGGGCGTTAGCTCAGTCGGTCAGAGCAGGGGACTCATAATCCCTGGGTCGCGGGTTCAAGTCCCGCACGCCCTACGGAGGGCATGAGCCGGGCCGTCGCCGTGTCAGCGACGGTCCGGCTCATGACTTTTCCGGGCGCTTGTCTCGGGGGCTCGTTCTCCGTCGGATCGACGAGAACGCGCAGGATCGACGGAACGGCCGTCGATCCGGGCCATTTCCGTCGATCCGGGCCATTTCCGTCGATCCGGGCGGATTCCGTCGCTCCCGCGGGAGCCGGGGTCCGGGCGGGGGTCTCCGGCTCGAACCGGCGGCGGCAGACAGAGCGGCCCCCGGTCCGCGCGTCAGCAGCGCGGGCCGGGGGCCGTCGTCGTGTCCGGGGGCTCAGTAGCGGGCGGCCACCGCGAGCATGTCGGACTTCATGATGGTCATCGAGGTGAACACCAGGTCGGCGTCCTCGTTGAGGGCGTGGGCCAGCTGGCCGCCGCCCATGTACATGGCCACGTGGAAGATGCGGCCGGTGGACTGGTTCGCGTAGAACACCAGGTCGCCGGGCTGGGCCTGGGAGATCGGCACGTACGACTTGGCGGCGTTGTACTGGTCGCCGGCGCGGCGGGGGATGGAGATGCCGGCCTTGGCCATGGCCTGCTGCGTGAGGCCGGAGCAGTCGAAGCCGTACGGGCCGTTGCCGCCCCACAGGTAGTACGAGGACGGGTTCTGCACCTTGGAGCGCACGAAGTCGACGGCGGCCTGCTTGCCGTTGGTCACAGGGGCCGGGGCCGGTGCCGGGGCGGAGGAGGCGACCACGGAGGTCTTCAGCACCATGCCCGGGTGGAGCATGGTCGAGGAGGTCATGCCGTTGATCGACTGCAGCATGGAGGCGGAGACGCCGGTGCGGTAGGAGATGATCCACCAGCCGTCGCCCGCGAGCACGGTGTAGGTGGAGGCCGAGGGGGCGGGAGCCGGGGCCGGGGCGGCGGTGCCGGAGGTCTTCAGGACCATGCCCGGGTGGAGCATGGTCGCCGAGGTCATCCCGTTGAGGGACTGCAGCGTGGACATGGACACGCCGGTGCGCTGGGAGATGACCCACCAGCCGTCGCCGGCGCGGACGGTGTAGGTGGTCTCGACGGCCTGGGCCGTCTCGGCCGCGGTCACCGAGCCGACGCCGGCCAGGGCGCCCGCGCCGAGGGCGAGGGCGAGGGAGGCGGCGGCGGTGCGGGGGGCGCGGCGGGAGGCGGCGCGCGAGGAGGTCACGGACATCGGATCTTCTTCCCGGACAGGACCGGCGGCCCGTGAGGACCAGGCCTCGGGGCGTTGCCCGGAACGAGGCCGGACCGCTGGTGCGAGTAGTGAACAGTGCTGATGACCGGGATCGCGAGAGCGAGGAGGAAGCCCCGGTTCCGGACCGGCCGTAACCGATCCGTGACCGAAGATACACGATCGTTACCCAAACGCAACATTACATTCGCGTGGCGCCCAGGTGCCTGGGATTGAGCTTTCGCGAGCGCTGTGGCATGGCGGCCAGCGGGGAGACCGCGTGGGCGGGCGCGGGTCGCGCACGGGCCCGCGCGAGATGGGAGCGGCGCGCACGACGGGCGCGGAGCCGTCCCGAATGTGGGCCGCGTCACACTGTAGCGCCTCGCCGTGCTTCCGTGGCCCGCCCTGCCGGATCGGGCGCGCCGCGGCGCTAGCGTGGGGAGGGTGAGCCCCTCCCGCCCCCTGCGCCTCCTCATGGACGCCCGCTACACGCGCACCGACTTCCACGACGGGATCTCCCGCTACGGCGCCAGCCTGACCGAGGCCGTGGCGCACCGTGCCGCCGCCGAGCGGGGGGAGGGGGTCGACGTCGAGGTGGCCATTCTGATCTCGGACGAGCGCCAGCTGGCGCTGCTGCCGAAGGGCGTGCCGTGGCACCGCGTCTCCGGGCCGACGTCCTCGCGCGAGCCGTTCGTGGCCCGCCAGGTGGCCCGCCTGCGGCCGGACGTCGTGTTCTCGCCCATGCAGACCATGGGCTCCTGGGGTCGGCGCCACGCCCTGATCCTCACGCTCCACGACCTGATCTACTACGAGCACCGCACGCCCCCGCAGAACCTCCCGGAGCCCATCCGGTGGCTCTGGCGCGCCTACCACCTGACGATGACGCCGCAGAGACTCCTGCTCGACCGCGCCGACGCCGTGGCCACCGTCTCCCGCACGACGGCGGACCTCATCGCCGCGCACCGGCTCACCCGCCGCCCGGTCGACGTGATCGCCAACGCCGCGCAGCCGGTCCCGCGGCCCCGGGACCCGGAGGAGGCCCCGGAACGGACGCTCCTCTACATGGGCTCCTTCATGGACTACAAGGACGTCGAGTCCCTCGTGGACGCCGCGCCCCTGCTGCCCGGCTACGCCCTGCACCTGCTCTCCCGGATCGACCCGGCCCGCCGCGCGCAGCTCCAGGAGCGGCTGGAGGCGCGCCGCGCCGCCGTCGGCGAGGACGGGGCGGAGGTGGTCTTCCACGACGGCACGGACGAGGCCGAGTACGTGCGGCTGCTGCGCCGGGCGACCGCCGCCGTCACGCTCTCCCGGGCGGAGGGCTTCGGCCTGCCCGTGGCCGAGGCCATGGCCCACGGCACCCCGGTGGTCTGCTCGGACCTGCCGATCTTCCGCGAGATCGCCGGCGCCGGCACGCCCTCGTTCCGCGGCGTCCCCCTTGAGGGGGACCGTGCGGCCGCCCTGGCCGCCCGCGTCCGCGAACTCGAGGACCCGGCCGTGTTCGCGGCGGCATCCCGGGCCGGCGTCGCGCAGGCGGCGCGGTTCAGCTGGGACGAGTCGGCGCGGCGCCTGCTGGAGCTCACTCGCGAGCTGGGGCAAGCCCGGCGGGCGGAGGCGCCGCGTGCGGCCAGAGGACGGAGGGGCCGCTCCAGCCGATGAGCACGAGCGGGTCCAGGTAGCGGTCGAACGTCGCGTCCCCGAAGCGCCAGCCGTCCGGCACGCGCACGCCCCAGTGCACGCACGGCACGGCGCAGTGCGCCGGCGCGTCCGCCACCGTCCCCAGCGGCGCCCCGCGCTCGAGCCGGGCGCCCACCGGTGCCGCGGCCTCCACCGGCTCCAGGGAGCTGCGCGTGCCGTCCGCGTGCTCGAGGGTCACCACGGGCCGGTCCACCACGGTCCCGGCGAACACCACCGTCCCGGCGGCCGGGGCGAGCACCGCGGCGCCCGGCGACACGGCCAGGTCCACGCCCCGGTGTCCGCGCCCCCAGGGGCGCTCCGGCGCGGCGAAGGGGCGGAGCACGTCGCCGGGCCGCACGCCCGCCGCGGGTGCGGTCCAGGCCCGGGCCGGCGTCGCGGCGACGGCGAGCCGCGCGTCCGCCGTCGGTCCGTCCTCCGCCCGGATCGACGACGGGGTCGCGGCCCCGAACCAGGGACCGCATGCGAGCCCCAGCACGCAGAGCAGCAGGACGGCGAGGAGACGATGTGGGCCAGCGGCGGGGTGGGCTCGGCGCGGGACGGGGGAGCGGGCGGTCATGACGCCACCCTGGACCGCGCGCACCGCCGACGGGGCGGCCCCCGGCGTGGCCGTGGACGACGGCGGCCCGGCGGGCCCCTGTGCAGGAGCAGGCGCCAGCCGGACCGACGCCGACCTCGACCTTCGGTCCGGCGTCGGCTCCGCCCCCGGCTCCGGCGTCGACTCCCGCCTTGACCCCCGCCTCCGCGTCGACCTCCGGGGCGGCGGGAGCACGGACCGGCCTGGGGTAGGATTCACCTCAGCGGTGTCCTGTGACCGGCCCTGTGCCGTGCCCGGGACGCCGACTCCGCGCATCGCGGTGGACCGCCCCGGCGGTCCAGCCCCCACGCTCGGTCCCGTGTTCGCCCGCCCTCCTCACGCGAGGGTGCGGCCGCGGGTGCTCGTGGGGCCCGGCAGCCCGCCGTCTCGATGCCAGGGGCCGCCCGACCGGGTCGGCCGCCAACCGTCAAGAAATCGACCGGCAGACCGCCCGCGCGCGCCGCGCGGGGTGCCACGGCTGCCACAGAAGGGAACGTCATGCCCGTCGTGACCATGCGCCAGCTCCTCGACTCCGGTGTCCACTTCGGCCACCAGACCCGCCGCTGGAACCCCAAGATGAAGCGCTTCATCTTCACCGAGCGCAACGGCATCTACATCATCGACCTGCAGCAGTCGCTGTCCTACATCGACCGCGCCTACGAGTTCGTCAAGGAGACCGTCGCCCACGGCGGCACCATCCTCTTCGTCGGCACCAAGAAGCAGGGCCAGGAGGCCATCGCCGAGCAGGCCGGCCGCGTCGGCATGCCCTACGTGAACCACCGCTGGCTCGGCGGCATGCTGACCAACTTCTCCACCGTCTCCAAGCGCGTGCAGCGCATGAAGGAGCTCGAGGAGATCGACTTCGAGGACGTGGCCGGCTCGCAGTTCACCAAGAAGGAGCTGCTGCTCCTCAACCGTGAGCTGGAGAAGCTGCAGGCCAACCTCGGCGGCATCCGCAACATGTCCAAGACCCCCTCCGCCGTGTGGGTCGTGGACACCAAGAAGGAGCACCTCGCCGTCGACGAGGCCAAGAAGCTCGGCATCCCGGTGGTCGCCATCCTGGACACCAACTGCGATCCGGACGAGGTCACCTACCCGATCCCGGGCAACGACGACGCGATCCGCTCCGTCAACCTGCTGACCCGCGTGGTCGCCGACGCCGTGGCCGAGGGTCTCATCGCCCGCCAGGGCGGCAAGTCCGGCCAGTCCGCCGCCGAGCCGATGGCCGAGTGGGAGCGCGAGCTGCTCGAGCAGCACAACGCCCAGCAGGCCGAGCAGGCCGAGGCCCCCGCCGAGGCTCCGGCCCAGGCCGAGGAGGCCCCCGCCGAGGCTCCGGCCCAGGCCGAGGAGGCCTCCGCCGAGGCTCCCGCCCAGGCCGAGTGATCCCGCCCGGTCCGTCGGCCCGGCCCCACCGGGCCGGGCCGACGGACCGGACCAGACCCCCCGAACATCCCGCACGAACCCCACCACGGGAAGGACCGAACGAGCATGGCGAACTACACCGCTGCTGACATCAAGGCCCTGCGCGAGCGCACCGGCGCCGGCATGATGGACGTGAAGAAGGCTCTGGACGAGGCCAACGGCGACGCCGAGAAGGCCATCGAGATCATCCGCGTGAAGGGCCTCAAGGGCGCCACCAAGCGCGAGGGCCGCTCCGCAGCCGAGGGCCTCGTGGCCGCCACCGTCGAGAACGGCGTCGGCGTCATGATCGAGCTCAACTGCGAGACCGACTTCGTGGCCAAGGCCGAGAAGTTCATCACCCTGGGCGACGTGGTGCTCCGCGCCGCCGTGGCCTCCGGCGCCGCCGACGTCGAGTCGCTGCTGGCCTCCGAGCACGAGGGCCGCACCCTGGGCGACCACGTGATCGAGGAGGGCGCGCTGCTGGGCGAGAAGGTGGCCGTGCGCCGCCTGGCCCGCGTGGAGGGCGCCCTGGTGGACGCCTACCTGCACAAGACCTCCAAGGACCTGCCGGCGCAGGTGGGCGTGCTGCTCGCCGTCGACGCCGACTCCGCCGAGGCCAAGACGGCCGCGCACGACATCGCCGTGCACACCGCCGCCTACTCGCCCACGTACCTCTCCCGCGAGGACGTCCCGGCCGAGACCGTCGAGAACGAGCGTCGCATCGCCGACGAGACCGCTCGCGCCGAGGGCAAGCCGGAGCAGGCCCTGCCGAAGATCGTCGAGGGTCGCCTGACCGGCTTCTTCAAGGAGATCGTCCTCGAGGACCAGCCGTTCGCGAAGGACCCGAAGCAGACCGTCGGCAAGGTCGCCTCCGACGCCGGCACCAAGGTCACCGGGTTCGCCCGCTTCCGCGTCGGCAACTGATCGCCGCACCCGGACCGGCCGCTCCCGGTCCGCGCCCCGCGTGGGCGTAGGATCGGGGGCGAGCCCAGGTCCGCACCGGCGCCGCCAGGCGCCGTCGACCACCGCATGACGGGGTGGCCGCCCCACCCGGGCTGCCACCCCGTCGTCGCGTCCGCTTCCGGACGGCGCCCCGCGCCCGTCCCCGGCCCGACCCCACGCCCCGACCAGGAGGAGCTCCCATGGAGACGAACCGCGCCCCCGAGGACCCGAAGACCGCCCACGTCCCCCAGACCTCGGAGGACACGGGCCGCCGTCGCGTCCTGCTGAAGCTCTCCGGCGAGGTGTTCGGCGGCGGCAAGGTCGGCGTGGACCCCGAGACCGTGCGCGGGATCGCCGAGCAGATCGCGGTTGCCGCGGACCGCGTGGAGATCGCGATCGTCGTGGGCGGCGGCAACTTCTTCCGCGGCGCGGAGCTGTCCGAGAACGGCATGGACCGCCGGCGCGCCGACTACATGGGCATGCTCGGCACCGTGATGAACTGCCTCGCCCTGCAGGACTTCCTCATCCAGGCCGGCGTCTCCACCCGCGTGCAGTCGGCCATCCACATGGAGCAGGTCGCCGAGTCCTACATCCCGCTGCGCGCCATCCGCCACATGCAGAAGGGCCGCGTGGTGGTCTTCGGTGCCGGCACCGGCCTGCCCTACTTCTCCACGGACACCGTGGCCGCCCAGCGCGCCCTCGAGATCGGCGCGGACGAGGTCCTCATGGCCAAGTCCGGCGTGGACGGCGTGTACACCGCGGACCCCAAGAAGGACCCGAGCGCGGAGCTGCTCACGCACCTGACGTACGACGAGGCCCTGCTGCGCAACATCCGCGTGATGGACCTGACCGCCATGACCATGTGCAAGGACAACGACCTGGACATGCGCGTGTTCGGCATGGAGGGCCCGGGCAACGTGACCCGCGCCCTGCTCGGCGAGCGGATCGGCACCACCGTCACCGTCTGAGGTCCGCCGCGTAGGATGGCGAGCAGACCTGATCCACCACATCGAGGAGACATCGTGATCCAGGAGACCCTGCAGTCCGCCGAAGAGCAGATGGACCGCACCATCGAGGCCACGCGCGAGGACTTCGCCTCCGTGCGCACCGGCCGGGCCAACCCGGGCCTGTACTCCAAGGTGATGGTCGACTACTACGGCTCCTACACCCCGCTGCAGCAGCTGGCGTCCTTCACCACCACGGACGCCCGCACCCTGCTCATCACGCCCTTCGACCAGTCGGCGCTGCGCAACATCGAGAAGGCGCTGTCCGAGTCCGAGGTGGGCGCCAACCCGTCCAACGACGGCAAGGTCATCCGCGTCGTGACGCCGGAGCTCACCGAGGAGCGCCGCAAGGAGTACGTGAAGCTCGTCAAGTCCAAGGCGGAGGAGCACAAGGTCTCCGTGCGCAACGCCCGCCGCAAGGCCAAGGACGCCATGGACAAGGCCGTCAAGGACGGCGAGGTCGGCGAGGACGAGGGCGCCCGCGGCGAGAAGGACCTCGACGCCATGACGAAGAAGCACGTCGACCTGATCGAGGAGATGGCCAAGAACAAGGAGCAGGAGCTGCTGGAGGTCTGATCCTCCCGCAGAGCCGCTCCCGATGACCACCGCCGTCAGCACGCCCGCGCCTCCGCGCGGCGGCCGCGACCTCAAGTCCGCCGTCCTCGTGGGGGTCGGCCTGCTCGTGCTCGCGCTCGTGGGCCTGGTGTGGCTGGACTGGCTGCTCGTCCTGCTCGTGGTCGCGCTGCTGGTCGGCGCGGTCACGGAGGTCGCGACGGCGGTGCGCGGCATCGGCCTGCAGGTGCCGCGGCCGCCGCTGTGTGCGGCCGCCGTGGCCCTGCCCGTCAGCGCGTGGCTGTGGGGCGTGCCCGCCCTGTTCGTGGCGCTGGCGGCGTGCCTGGCGCTGCTGGCCGTGTGGACGGCCCTCACCCGTCACCGGCCCACGGGCCAGTTCATGCTCGCCGGCGTGTTCATCGTCCTGTGGGCGCCGTTCCTGCTGTCCTTCGCCGTCGCGTTGCTGGACCAGCCCCGGGGCAACCTGCTGGTGGCGATCACGCTGCTGATGGTGGTCTCGAACGACACGTTCGGCTACATCGTGGGCTACCGCTTCGGGCGCACCCCGATCGCCCCGCGCATCAGCCCCAAGAAGTCCTGGGAGGGCCTGGCCGGCTCGCTCGCCGGCTCCGCGCTCGTGGGCGTGGTGACGGTGCCCCTGTTCGTGGGCCAGCCGTGGTGGGTGGGGGCGATCCTCGCCGTGACCACGGTGGCCGCGGCCACCTCCGGCGACTTCTCCGAGTCCATGGTCAAGCGCGAGCTCGGCATCAAGGACATGTCCTCCGCCCTGCCCGGACACGGCGGCGTGATGGACCGCCTGGACTCCCTCGTGTTCGCCGCACCGGTGGCCTACACCGTGCTCGCGCTGCCCCTCACCTGATCCACCCTCCCGCCCCGGCGCCCGCCGGGGCCCTCACCGCAGGAGACGCCCATGACCACCCGCCGCCCGCAGGACGCCGAGCCGCCCTTCGAGCTCGTCGAGCAGGACGAGATCGGCTACGAGACCTCCCATGTGGACGCCTTCCTCGCCCGGGCCCGGGAGGCCCGCGAGGGCGGCGCCCCGCTCACCGCGGACGAGGTCCGCCAGGCCCGCTTCGCCACGGTCAACGGCGGGTACGCCACGGACGAGGTGGACGATGAGCTGGACCGCCTCGAGGGCGAGCTGGCCGCCGCCGAGCGCGAGGCATTCGTCTCCGAGCGCGGCGACGAGGACTGGAGCGCGGACCTGGAGGAGCGGGTGGCCGAGCTGGTGGCGCGCGCAGACCGCGCCCCGGCCGAGCGCTTCCGCCGCCCCAGCCGGGAGGACGCGACGAGCTACGACGTGGACGCGGTGGACGCGCTCGTCGACCGCCTGCGGGTGACCCTGGCCGGCGCCGAGGGCGCCGCCGCCCCCGACGCGCGGGGCGGGCTCACCGCGGACGACGTGCGCCGCGCGTCGTTCGGGGAGGCCGAGGGGGACCGGGGCTACGAGGAGGGCCAGGTGGACGCCTACCTGGACGCCGCCGTGGACGTGCTGCTGCGCCGCGCCTGACCCCTGTGCGGCGGCCCCCGGTGCGGGCCGGCCGAGTGGCGGCGATCACAGGCGTGTGAGTACACTCACACGACCGAGACGCCGCGCGAACCACCCCTGCGCGCATGCGTACGTCACCCTCGCCCCGCACCGTGGGCGACGATCGGAAGGCAGTCCTGTGACCCTCGTGGACCACACCCGTCCCGCCGGCGGCGAGGCCGCCACCTCACCGCCCCCCGGCGAGCCCGCCGAGGCGCCCATGCTCCAGGTGCTCGACGCCGAGGGCCGCCGCCACGCGCAGCCCGAGCTGGACCCGTGGATCGAGGACGTCGACGCCGACGCCCTGGCCGCGCTCTATGGGCAAATGGCCGTGGTGCGGCGCCTGGACATCGAAGCCACGCACCTGCAGCGCCAGGGCGAGCTGGCCCTGTGGCCGCCGCTGCTGGGCCAGGAGGCCGCCCAGGTGGGCTCCGCCGTCGCCCTGCGCGAGGACGACTTCGTCTTCCCCTCCTACCGCGAGAACGGCGTGGCCCTGCTGCGCGGCGTGCCCGCCCTGGACCTGCTGCGCGTGTGGCGCGGCTCCACCTTCTCCGGCTGGGACCCGAAGGCCACCGGCGTGGCCACCCAGCAGATCATCATCGGCGCGCAGGCGTTGCACGCGGTCGGCTACGCCATGGGCGTCCAGCGCGACCAGGCGGACGCCGCCGCGATCGTCTACTTCGGCGACGGCGCCACGAGCCAGGGCGACGTCAACGAGGCCATGGTCTTCAGCGCCTCCTACCGCTCGCCCGTGGTCTTCTTCTGCCAGAACAACCACTGGGCCATCTCCGAGCCGGTGAAGCTGCAGACCCGCCGCAGCATCGCCGACCGCCCGTGGGGCTTCGGCATCCCATCCCTGCGGGTGGACGGCAACGACGTCCTCGCCGTCCTCGCCGCCACCCGCGCCGCCGTGGAGCGCGCGGCGGACGGCGGCGGCCCCACCTTCATCGAGGCCGTCACCTACCGCATGGGCCCGCACACCACCGCGGACGACCCCACCCGCTACCGCGACGACGCGGAGCTGGAGGCCTGGAAGGCCCGCGACCCGCTGACCCGCGTGGAGGCGCACCTGCGCACCCTGGACGTGGACGTGGACGTGGACGCCGTGCTCGCCCAGGCCCAGGCCGAGGCGGACGAGCTGGCGGCCGAGGTCCGCCGCGCCCTCGAGTCGCTCGTGGAGGACGGCGCGGAGCGCCTCTTCGACGAGATCTACGCCGAGCCGCACCAGGAGCTGGAGCGCCAGCGCCGCGAGCACGCCCTCTACCTGCAGCAGTTCGACGACGAGGAGGCGGGCGCGTGAGCGAGCGCATGACCTTCGGCCGCGCGATCAACCGCGGCCTGCACCGAGCCCTGGCGGACGACCCCAAGGTCCTGCTCATGGGCGAGGACATCGGCGCCCTCGGCGGCGTCTTCCGCATCACCGACGGCCTGCAGGACGAGTTCGGCGAGGACCGCGTCCTGGACACCCCGCTGGCGGAGTCCGGCATCGTGGGCACCGCGATCGGCCTGGCCATGCGCGGCTACCGGCCCGTCGTCGAGATCCAGTTCGACGGCTTCGTGTACCCGGCCTTCGACCAGATCGTGGCGAACCTGGCCAAGCTGCGCGCCCGCACCCGCGGCGCCGTGCCCATGCCGGTGACCATCCGCATCCCGTTCGGCGGCGGCATCGGCTCCCCGGAGCACCACTCGGAGTCGCCGGAGGCGTACTTCCTGCACACCCCGGGCCTGCGCGTGGTCTCCCCGTCCTCCCCGCAGGAGGGCCACGACCTGATCCGCGCCGCGATCGCCTCGGACGACCCGGTGGTCTACCTCGAGCCGAAGCGCCGCTACCACGACAAGGGCGAGGTGGACCTGGACGCGGACATCCCGCCGATGAGCACCGCCAAGATCCTGCGCGAGGGCCGCGACGCCACTCTGGTGGTCTACGGCCCGCTCGTGAAGACCGCCCTGCAGGCCGCCGAGGTGGCGGCCGAGGAGGGCGTGGAGGTCGAGGTCGTGGACCTGCGCAGCCTCTCCCCGTTGGACACGGGCCTCGTGGAGTCCTCGGTGCGCCGCACCGGCCGGCTCGTGGTGGCCCACGAGGCCTCCCGCACCGGCGGCCTCGGCGCGGAGCTCGTGGCCACGGTCGCCGAGCGCGCCTTCCACTGGCTGGAGGCGCCGCCCGTGCGCGTCACCGGCATGGACGTGCCCTACCCGCCCTCGAAGCTGGAGCACCTGCATCTGCCGGACCTGGACCGCATCCTCGACGGCGTGGACCGCGCCCTCGGCCGGCCCAACTCGCTGGACTCGGTGGACGCGTTCGCCGCTCCGGAGACCGCCGAGCAGTTCCTCGCCGCCCAGACCGCCGGGGAGGAGACCCGATGAGCCAGAAGACCTTCCGCCTGCCGGACCTGGGCGAGGGCCTCACCGAGTCCGAGATCGTCACCTGGCGGGTGGCCGAGGGCGACGCCGTCACCGTGAACCAGGTCCTCGCGGACGTGGAGACGGCCAAGGCCGTCGTCGAGGTGTCCAGCCCGTTCGCGGGCGTGGTGGCCACCCTGCACGGCTCCGAGGGGGAGACCCTCGAGGTCGGCGCCCCGCTCGTGACCTTCACGGTGGAGGGCGCGGGCGGCGACGGCGGCGACACCGAGTCCGAGGGCCGCGTGCCCACGCTCGTGGGCTACGGCGCCGCGCCGGACACGGGCAGGCCGGGCCGTCGCGCCCGCCGCGGCGGCTCCGCCGGGTCCGCCACGTCGCCCGCCCCCGCGGGCGAGCCGGAGCGGGGCCGGGCCCCCTCCACCTCCGAGGAGGCGCCGGCCGGCGCCGCCCGCCCGCAGCCCGAGGCCGCGGAGCCGGAGCGCGCGGACGAGGCCCCCGAGGCGCAGTCGGCCTCGGGGACGTCGGGGGAGCGCCCCCGGTGCACCCCGCCGGTGCGCCTCTACGCCCGTCGCGAGGGCGTGGACCTGACCGCCGTGTCCGGCTCCGGCGTCGGCGGGGTCATCACCCGCGCGGACGTCGAGGCCTTCCTGGCCGGGGGCGGTGCCCCCGCGGCCGAGCCGGCGGCGCAGGCCGCGGCCCCGGCCGAGGCCGGGGCGTCCGGCGGCGTGCGCACCCTCGGCGGTCGCCCGCGCACCGAGTCCGTGCCCGTCAAGGGCGTGCGCAAGGCGACGGCGTCGGCCATGGTGGCCTCCGCCTTCACCGCCCCGCACGTGACCGAGTTCCTGCAGGTGGACGTCACCGAGACCATGGAGCTGCTGGCCGAGCTCAAGGCCTCCCGCGAGTACCGGGACGTCAAGCTCACCCCCATGACGCTCGCCGCGAAGGCGTGCCTCGTGGCCATGGAGCGCACCCCGGACGTCAACGCCCGCTGGGACGAGGCCTCCGGGACGATCCTGCAGCAGAACTTCGTGAACCTCGGCTTCGCCGCCGCCACCCCGCGCGGGCTGATGGTGCCGAACGTCAAGGACGCCCAGGCGATGTCGCTGACCGAGCTCGCGGACGCCATCCGCGAGCTCACTGGGCGCGCCCGCGAGGGGAGGCTGTCCCCGGCGGAGCTCTCCGGCGGCACCTTCACCCTGACCAACGTCGGCGTGTTTGGCGTGGACGCCGGCACCCCGATCATCAACCCGGGGGAGGGCGCGATCATCGCGATCGGCCAGGTGCGACGGATGCCGTGGGAGCACCGCGGCGAGATCGCCCTGCGGGACGTCATGACGCTCTCGCTGTCCTTCGACCACCGCTTCGTGGACGGCGAGCAGGGCTCGCGGTTCCTCGCGGACGTCGGCGCGATCCTGCGCCGCCCGGGCCTGACGCTCACCATGGTCTGAGGCCCCGGCGCCACGAGGACGGCCCCGCCTCCCGGAGAGATCCGGGGGACGGGGCCGTCGTCGTCGGCGTGCGGGCCGGCGGGGCCGGGCGGGCTCACTCGGCGCCGGCGGGCAGCTCCATGACCAGCTCGGTGATGACCTCGGCGCGGGCGTTGGAGAAGACCCTCTCCTGGCCGACGGTCTCGAAGCCGCGGCGGGAGAGCACCTTGACGGAGCCGGCGTTGTCCTCGGGCACGTGCGCGCGCAGGGGGCGGCGGGTGTGCTCGCGCAGGAACGCGTCCACGGCGGCGGTGGTCAGGCCCAGGCCCCAGTAGTCCTGGGCGGTCCAGAAGGAGAGCTCGCCGACGCCGTCGTGCTCGGTGCACACGATGGCGCCCACGGCGCGGCCCTCGTGCTCGATGGTGCGCACCACCGCGGTCTCGGCCGCGAGCAGGCTGCTCCAGTGGTAGTCGAACACGCCGCGGTCCCGGGGGTTGCGCGGGGCGAAGGCGGACATGAGGCTGGCCTGCTCGTCCTGCTGGTGCAGGAAGAACTCGTCCAGGTCCTCGGGTCGGACGTCACGAAGGAGCACAGCGGCGGACCTCTCTTCGGCGGGGTGCGACGGCGTGCGCCGTCGTGGTTCCGGCCACGGTACCACCGGGCCCGGCGCCGTCCGCCGGTGCGCGCCCGCCGGTCCGGGCCGGTCGGCGGCGTCCGGTCAGGGCCGGTCTGCGGCGGGACCGGGCGCGGTGGCGGCGGCCCAGGCCATCGCCACGAGGGTGGCGCGGCGGGCGGCGCGGTCGGCGGCCGTGCGGCGCACCGAGCGCGGGGTGGAGTTGATCAGGCCGAGGACGGCCTGGGCGCGGAACACGGCGGTGGCCTGGTCCTCGGACGGGTGGACCACGCGCAGCTGCCGGGCCCACACGTCGATGTAGGCGCGCTGGGTGCCGGTGACGGCGGCGCGCTCGTCCTCGGGCAGGGCGGACATGTCCCGGTCCTGCACGCGGATCACGTCGCGCTGGGCGAGCGCGAAGTCCGTCTGGAAGGCGATGAGGGCGCGCAGCGCGTCCTCGCCCGCGTCGTGCTCGCGCTCGGTGGCGAGCGCCCCGTCGAGCAGGTCCTGGGAGGCCGTGGCCAGGATGGCCACGAGCACGGCGGCCTTGCCGGCGAAGTGGCGGTAGATGGCCGGTCCGCTGATGCCGACCTCGGCACCGATGTCCTCCAGCCGCACCGCGTCGAAGCCGCGCGCAGCGAACAGGCGGGCTGCGGCGGCGAGCAGGTCCTCGCGGCGGCGGGCCTTGGCCGCCACGCGGGAGGTCGGGGCGGCCGCGGAGGCGGCGGGAGCGGAGGGGTCGACGGCGGCGGGCATGGCCCCCACTGTAGGCCTGGAAGGGGAGCCGGACGCCCCGTTCGACGCCGGTGACGGCGATCACTACACTGGTGCCCAGTTCAGTTAGTCGTCATTCACTGAAGGGGGTCCCATGACCGCCAGCACCACGGCCTCGGACTCGGAGTCCGCGCCCACCGCGGCCGAGCGCAACGCGGCCGGCCACGCCCGGCTCGAGCAGGAGGTGGCCGAGCTCGTCGCCCGCACCGCCCTCGGCGGCCCGGAGCGCTCGCGCGAGCGCCACACCGCCCGCGGCAAGCTGCTGGTGCGGGACCGCATCGACGCCCTCCTGGACGAGGGCTCGCCCTTCCTCGAGGTGGGCGCCCTGGCCGCGCACGGCCTGTACGACGGCGACAGCCCGGCCGCCGGCGTCGTGGCGGGCATCGGCCTCGTCCACGGCCGGCTCGTCATGGTGGTCGGCAACGACGCCACGGTGAAGGGCGGCACCTACTACCCCCTGACCGTGAAGAAGCACCTGCGGGCCCAGGAGATCGCCCTGGAGAACCACCTGCCGTGCCTCTACCTCGTGGACTCCGGCGGCGCGTTCCTGCCCCGCCAGGACGAGGTTTTCCCGGACCGGGAGCACTTCGGGCGGATCTTCCGCAACCAGGCGCTGCTGTCCTCGCGCCGGATCCCGCAGCTGGCCGCGGTGTGCGGCTCGTCCACGGCGGGCGGCGCGTACGTGCCGGCCATGTCGGACGAGACCGTGATCGTCCGCGAGCAGGGCACCATCTTCCTCGGAGGCCCGCCCCTGGTGAAGGCCGCGATCGGCGAGGACGTCTCGCCCGAGGACCTCGGCGGCGGCCGGCTGCACGCTGAGCGCTCCGGCGTCGCGGACCACCTGGCCGACGACGACCTGCACGCCATGCAGATCCTCCGGGACATCGTGGCCACCCTGCCGCCGCCCCCCGCGCCGGCCTGGGAGGTGGCCCCCGCGCAGGAGCCCGCGAAGGACCCCGCCGAGCTGACCTCCGTGGTCCCGGTGGACGTGAACACCCCGTACGACGTGCGCGAGGTGATCGACCGGATCGTGGACGGCGGGTCTGTGCACGAGTTCAAGCCCCTTTACGGGACCACGCTCGTCACCGCCTTCGCGCGGATCGACGGCCACCCCGTGGGCATCCTGGCGAACAATGGCATCCTGTTCGGCGATTCGGCCCGCAAGGGCGCGCACTTCATCGAGCTGTGCGACCAGCGGGGCATCCCGCTGCTGTTCCTGCAGAACATCTCCGGCTTCATGGTGGGGCGGGACGCCGAAGCCGGCGGCATCGCGCGCGACGGCGCCAAGATGGTCACCGCCGTCGCCACCGCGCGCGTGCCGAAGCTGACCGTGGTGATCGGCGGTTCCTTCGGCGCCGGCAACTACGCCATGTGCGGCCGCGCCTACTCGCCGCGCTTCCTGTGGATGTGGCCCAACGCCCGCATCTCCGTGATGGGCGGCCCGCAGGCCTCCTCCGTGCTGACCCAGATCAAGCAGGACCAGCGCGCCGCGGCCGGCGAGGAGCCCATGGACGCCGCCGAGGTGGAGGCCTTCCAGGCCCCCGTCCGGCAGCAGTACGAGGACCAGGGCAGCCCCCTGTACTCCACGGCGCGGCTGTGGGATGACGGCATCATCACCCCGGGCCAGACCCGGCGCGTGCTCTCCCTCGCCCTCGACGTCATCTCCCGTCCCCCGCTGCCGGACACCCGGTTCGGCCTGTTCCGCATGTGAGGCACCCGTGACCGAGAACCCCACCCAGGGCGCGCCCCTGTTCCACACCGTGCTGGTGGCCAATCGCGGCGAGATCGCCGTGCGCGTCATCCGCACCCTGCGCCGCCTCGGCATCCGCTCCGTGGCCGTGCACTCCGACGCGGACGCGCAGGCCCGCCACGTCCTCGAGGCGGACGAGGCCGTGCGCCTCGGCCCCGCCCCGGCCCGCGAGTCCTACCTGGACATCGAGGCCGTGGTCGAGGCCGCGCGCCGCACCGGCGCCCAGGCCGTGCACCCCGGCTACGGATTCCTCTCCGAGAACGCGGACTTCGCCCGCGCCCTCGAGGCCGCCGGGATCGTGTTCGTCGGCCCGCCCGTGGCCTCCCTGGACGCGATGGCGGACAAGATCCGGGCCAAGGAGACCGTGGCCGCCTACGACGTGCCCGTGGTGCCCGGCGTCGCCGACCCCACCCTCGACGACGCGGCGCTCGCCGCCGAGGCGCAGCGTGTCGGCTTCCCGCTGCTCATCAAGCCCTCCGCCGGCGGCGGCGGCAAGGGCATGGTGGCGGTGCACGCCGCCGACGAGCTGCCCGCGGCGCTGGCCTCGGCCCGCCGAACGGCCCGCTCGGCCTTCGGCGACGACACCCTGCTGCTCGAGCGCCTCATCACGGCCCCGCGCCACATCGAGGTGCAGGTCTTCGCGGACGCCCACGGCACCACCGTGCACCTGGGCGAGCGCGAGTGCTCCCTGCAGCGCCGCCACCAGAAGGTGATCGAGGAGGCCCCCGCACCGCTGCTCACCGGACTGGCCCACGGGGCCGAGCTGCGGGAGCGCCTCGGGAAGGCCGCCGTGGACGCCGCCGTGTCCGTGGGCTACCGCGGCGCCGGCACCGTGGAGTTCCTCGTCTCGGACGAGGACCCGGACGCGTTCTTCTTCATGGAGATGAACACGCGCCTGCAGGTCGAGCACCCCGTCTCCGAGGAGGTCGTGCGGGTGCGCGGGCAGCGGCAGGACTTCGTGGAGCTGCAGCTGCGCATCGCCGCGGGCGAGCCCCTCGGCTTCGCCCAGGACGACGTCGCCCTGGAGGGCGCCGCCGTGGAGGCCCGCGTCTACGCCGAGGACCCGGCCAACGGCTTCCTGCCGTCCACCGGCCCCGTGCTGCGCTGGCGCGAGCCGCAGGGGGAGGGCGTCCGCGTGGACACCCTGCTGCTGCCCTCGGCGGACGCGGCCGACCCCGCCGCCGTGGACGCCGGCCAGCCCGAGGTCACCGGCTTCTACGACCCCATGGTCGCCAAGGTCATCACCCGCGGCGCGGACCGCGCCGAGGCGCTGGACCGGCTCGACGCGGCGCTCGCCGACACCGTGCTGTTCGGCGTGCGCAGCAACCTCGGCTGGCTCCGCGAGCTCGCCGCGCGCGAGGACGTGCGAGCCGGTCGGCTCACCACCGAGCTCATCGACGGCATGGAGGCCTGGAACGCCCCCGCGCTGCCCGAGGACCTCGCCGCCCTCGCGGCCGAGGCGCTGGAGGAGGCCTCCGACGACGCCGCGGCGGCCGAGCGCCACGCCGCGGGCTCCGCGTGGGCCCGCGCCGACGGCTGGCGCGGCGCGGGCGCCCCGCAGCCCGGGATGCGCGTGCGCGTGGGGGACGAGGACCGCGTGCTGCACGGCCCCGCCGCCGACGCCGAGACGGAGGAGGACGAGTCGGCCCTCGCCGGCCTCAACCTGCTCGCCGGGGATCCGCGCGATCCCCGCTCGGCCTGGCTGCACCGCGACGGCGCCACGTGGCAGGTCCGCCGCCTGCGCCGCGCCGAGGTCGTCGAGGCCGCCCGGGCCGCCTCCGCCGCCCGCCGCGCCCCGGCCGGCGCCGCCTCGCCCGAGGCCCGCACGCCCATGCCGGGCACCGTCGTCGCCGTCTCGGTGGACACCGGGGACACCGTGGCCGTCGGCCAGGAGCTGGCCGTGGTCGAGGCCATGAAGATGGAGCACCCCGTCACGGCCGCCGTCGCCGGCGTGGTGACCGTCCACGTCGCCGAGGGCGACTCGGTGGCCGCGCAGGCGCTGATCGCCGCCGTCGAGCCCGCGGCCGCGGACGAGCCCGCCGAGCCCGCCCCGCACGAAGCATCCGCACAGAACGCCTGAGTCAGGAGAGACCCGCATGAGCACCAAGCACCGCACCCTGCCCGCCCTGGAGGAGGACTACCAGGTCCTCTCCGACACCGTCCGCGAGTTCGCCGACGAGGTCGTGGCGCCCGTCTCCGCCGAGCTGGACGCCAAGCACGAGTTCCCGTACGAGATCGTGGCCCAGATGGGCGAGATGGGCCTGTTCGGCCTGCCCTTCCCCGAGGAGTTCGGCGGCATGGGCGGCGACTACTTCGCCCTCGCCCTGGCCCTCGAGCAGCTCGGCCGCGTCAACCAGTCCGTGGCCATCACCCTCGAGGCCGGCGTCTCCCTCGGCGCCATGCCCCTGCTGAAGTTCGGCACCCAGGAACAGAAGGAGGCGTGGCTGCCCGACCTCGTGGCCGGCCGGCACCTGGCCGGGTTCGGCCTCACCGAGCCCGGCGCGGGCTCCGACGCCGGCGGCACCCAGACCACCGCCGTCCTCGAGGACGGGCAGTGGCGCATCAACGGCGCCAAGGAGTTCATCACCAACTCCGGCACGGACATCACCTCCCTGGTCACCGTCACCGCCGTGACCGGGACCGTGGAGGGCAGGACCGGCGCGGACGGGAAGCCCGCCAAGGAGATCTCCACGATCCTGGTGCCGGCGGGCACCGAGGGCTTCTCCGTGGCCAAGGCCTACGACAAGGTCGGCTGGAACTCCTCGGACACCCACGCCCTGCACTTCTCCGACGTCCGCGTCCCGGAGGAGAACCTGCTGGGCACCCGCGGCCGCGGCTTCGCGAACTTCCTGGAGATCCTCGACGAGGGCCGCATCGCCATCGCGGCCCTGGCCACCGGCGCCGCGCAGGGCTGCGTGGACGAGTCGATCGCCTACGCCAAGCAGCGCACCTCGTTCGGGCAGCGAATCGGCGAGTTCCAGGCCGTCTCCTTCAAGATCGCCCGCATGCAGGCCCGCGCCCACGCCGCGCGCCTGGCCTACTACGAGGCGGCCCAGAAGATGCTGGCCGGCAAGCCGTTCAAGACCGAGGCCGCCATGGCCAAGCTGATCGCCGGCGAGGCCGCCATGGACAACGCCCGCGACGCCACGCAGGTGTTCGGCGGCTACGGCTTCATGAACGAGACCCTCGTGGCCCGCCACTACCGCGACTCCAAGATCCTCGAGGTCGGCGAGGGCACCACCGAGGTGCAGCTCATGCTGATCGCCCGCGAGCTGGGGCTGTGAGGTGGGGCGGGCCGAGCCCGGCGCCGCGCCGGAGCGCGTCGAGATCGTCCAGCGCGGCCGCTACGCGGACGAGCTCGCGGTGGGCCAGGTGTACCTGCACCGGCCCGGCCGCACGCTCACCGAGGCGGACAACGTGCTGTTCACCACGCTGACCATGAACCCGCAGGCCCTGCACCTGGACCACGCGTTCGCGCAGACCCAGTCGTTCGGCCGGCCCCTGGTGAACTCGATGCTCACCCTGTCCACCCTGGTGGGGCTCGCCGTCGCGCAGACCACCCAGGGGACCCTCGTGGCGCAGCTGGGCCTGGGGGAGATCGCCTTCCCCGCGCCGGTCTTCCACGGGGACACGCTCTACGGGTGCTCCGAGGTCACGGCCGTGCGGGAGTCCTCCTCGCGGCCGGGCCAGCGGATCGTCACCTTCGCGATGACGGGGGAGAACCAGCACGGCGACGTCGTGGTCCGCGCCGAGCGCACCTGCCTGATGTGGACCGAGGCCGCGCACGCCGACGCGCGAGCGCAGGCCGCCGCGGACGCCGCGGAGGAGCGGGCATGAGCATGCTCGCCCTCGGCCCGGCCGTGATGTTCACCCCGGCGGACCGCCCGGAGCGGTACGCCAAGGCGCTCGAGCGCGCGGACGCGGTGATCCTCGACCTCGAGGACGCCGTCACTCCGGACGCCCGGCCCGCCGCCCGCGACGGCGTCCGGGCGGCCTGGGAGGGCCGGGCGGCCGGCGGGGCGGACGGCGGCCCGCTCGACGTGGCGCGCGTGGTGGTCCGGGTGAACCCGGCCGGCGGCGCCGACCACGCCGCCGACCTGGCGATGCTCGCCGAGACCGGCTGGCGCACCCTGATGCTCGCCAAGGCTGAGTCCGCCGCCCAGGTGGACGGCCTCGTCGCGGCCCTGGGGGACGACGTGCGCGTGGTGGCCCTGTGCGAGACGGCGGCGGGCGTCCTCGCCGCCGCCGAGCTGGCCGCCCACCCGAACGTGGGCGCGCTGATGTGGGGCGCGGAGGACCTCGTGGCCTCGATGGGCGGCAGCTCCTCGCGCACCGCGGACGGGGCCTACCGCTCCGTCGTGACGCACGCGCGGGCCGCCGTGCTCCTGGCCGCGGCCGCCCACGGCGCGGCCGCGTGGGACGCAGTCCACCTGGACCTCGCGGACGAGGCGGGCCTGGCGGCCGAGGCCGAGGACGCCGTCGCCCTGGGCTGCGCCGCCACCGTGTGCCTGCACCCGCGGCAGGTGCCCGTAGTGCGCTCTGCATACACGCCGGCGGCCGAGGCCGTGGAGCGGGCCCACCGGGTCCTCGCCGAGGCCGAGGGCCGTCACGGCGCCTTCGAGCTGGACGGCGCCATGGTGGACGAGGTCGTGCTCGCGCAGGCCAGGGCGGTGCTGCGCCGCGCCGAGGCCGCGGGCGCCGCGGCCGGCTGACGGGTCGCGGCCGGCCGACGGGCCGCCCCCGGCGGCGCCCGCCGCCGGAGAGTCGCCCGGCCGTGGCGTGCGTCACACTGCGTCACACTCGGGGTTTGTATACAGGCCCCTTTGACGTGCGCCCCCGGCCCTAGCAAAGTGTGCGTGTCATCACAGTGATCCTGCTCACAGGAGCACTGCTCCACGCACACCCGGAGGGCCCATGTCATCCAGCGAGCCCACGGCGCCGGCCCCGACGGCCGCGCAGTTCCGCGCCGCACAGCAGTCCGAGGAGTTCACCGAGCTCCGCAGCACCTATCGCTCCTTCGCGTTCCCCATGACCGTGGCGTTCTTCGTCTGGTACCTGGTCTTCGTGATCGCGGGGGCGTTCTTCCCGGAGTTCATGTCCATCCGCCTCGGCGGCAACATCACGTTGGGGCTGGTCCTGGGCCTGCTGCAGTTCGTCACCACGTTCCTGATCACCTTCGCCTACGTCCGCTTCTCCAACCGGACCCTGGACCCCCGCGCCACGGCGCTGCGCGAGCGCCTCGAGCGCGAGGCCGCCGGCGGCGCCCCTGAGACCCCGGAGGCCACGCGATGAGCGCACTGACCCCCCTGCTCCAGGCCGCTCCCGAGGCGGTCGGCAACCCCGCCGTGAACATCGGCATCTTCCTGGCCTTCGTCGTGGTCACCCTCGTGATCGTGATCCGGGCGTCCAAGACGAGCTCGTCCTCGGCGGACTACTACGCCGGCGGACGCGGCTTCTCCGGCACACAGAACGGCACGGCCATCGCGGGCGACTACCTCTCCGCGGCCTCGTTCCTGGGCATCGTGGGCGCCATCGCGCTCTACGGCTACGACGGCTTCCTCTACTCGATCGGCTTCCTCGTGGCGTGGCTCGTGGCCCTGCTGCTGGTGGCCGAGCTGCTGCGCAACACCGGCAAGTTCACCATGGCGGACGTGCTCTCGTTCCGCCTGCGCCAGAAGCCCGTGCGCATCGCCGCCGCCTTCGGCACCATGGCCGTCTGCCTGTTCTACCTGCTGGCCCAGATGGCCGGCGCCGGCGGCCTCGTCTCCCTGCTGCTCAACATCGACGACCGCGCCGGCCAGGCCCTCGTGATCGCGATCGTGGGCGTGCTGATGATCGTCTACGTGCTGATCGGCGGCATGAAGGGCACCACCTACGTCCAGATCATCAAGGCGATCCTGCTCATCGCCGGTGCCGGCGTCATGACCGTGTGGTCCCTGGCCATGTTCGGCTTCGACTTCAACGCCATGCTGGGCGCCGCCGTCGAGCTCAACCCGGAGGGCGAGGCGATCCTCGAGCCGGGCCTGCAGTACGGCGCGAGCGCGCTGACCCGCCTGGACTTCGTCTCCCTCGGCATCGCCCTCGTGCTGGGCACCGCCGGCCTGCCGCACGTGCTCATGCGGTTCTACACCGTGCCCACGGCCAAGGAGGCCCGCAAGTCGGTGGTGTGGGCGATCGTGCTCATCGGCGCGTTCTACCTGTTCACCCTCGTGCTGGGCTACGGCGCCGGCGCCCTGATCGGCCCCGAGCGGATCATGGCGGCCCCGGGCGGCCAGAACTCGGCGGCCCCGCTGCTCGCGTTCGAGCTCGGCGGCTCCATCCTGCTCGGCGTGATCTCCGCGGTGGCGTTCGCCACGATCCTCGCGGTGGTCGCCGGCCTGGCCATCACGGCGGCGGCGTCCTTCGCCCACGACGTGTACGGCTCCGTGATCGCCAAGCACCAGCTGACCCCCAAGGAGGAGGTCCGCATCGGCAAGATCACCGTGGTGGTGATCGGCATCCTGGCGATCGTAGGCGGCATCGGCGCGCAGGGCCAGAACGTGGCGTTCCTCGTGGCGCTCGCCTTCGCGGTGGCCGCCTCGGCGAACCTGCCGACCATCCTGTACTCGCTGTTCTGGAAGCGCTTCACCACCCGCGGCGCGGTATGGTCCATGTACGGCGGACTGCTCTCCGCGATCATCCTGATCGTGCTGTCCCCGGTGATGTCCGGTGCGCCGACGTCGATGATCCCGGGCGCGGACTTCGCGATCTTCCCGCTGAAGAACCCGGGCATCGTGTCCATCCCGCTGGCCTTCTTCCTCGGCTGGCTCGGCTCCGTCACCTCCTCCCGCGCGGAGGACCCGGACAAGCAGGCCGAGATGGAGGTCCGCTCCCTCACCGGCATCGGCGCCGAGAAGCCGGTGCAGCACTGATCCGCTCCTGAGCGCGGTCTCCCACGAGGGGCCGGTCCGGGTCGGGACGCCCACGCGGCGCCCGCCCGGGCCGGCCCCTCGGCCGTCCCGGCGCTCGGCCGCTCACCCGGCCGGAGACCCTCAGATCGACGGTTTCGGTCAGGATCGACGGAACGGCCGTCGGTCCTGACCGAAACCGTCGATCCTCCGAGCGGGTCCGGCCGGCCCCCGCCCGTCCCGGCGCTGTCCAGGCGCGGCTGGCATCATGGCCGGGTGACGCACGGATCCCTCACCGACTACACCCTCCCCGCGGCGGGCGCCCCCTCCGCCTCGAACGCGCACGACGACGGCGCCCCGCGCGCCGTCGCGCTGATCGGCTCCACCGGGTCCATCGGCACCCAGGGCCTGGACGTGATCGCGCAGGACCCCGCGCGGTTCCGCGCCGTCGCCCTGTCCGGGGGCGCGAACACGGGCCTGCTGGCCGAGCAGGCGGTGCGCGTCGGGGCCGAGGCTGTGGGCTCCGCGACGGCCACCGAGGACGAGCTGCGCGCGGCGATCGCCGACGCCGCCGCTCGTCTGGGCGTCCCCGCCCCGCGCCCGGCGCTGTTCACCGGCCCCACGGCCGCCGAGCGGATCGCGGCGTGGGAGGGCGCGGACACCGTGCTCAACGGCATCACCGGCTCGATCGGCCTGCGCCCCACCCTGGCCGCCCTGCACGCGGGCCACCGGCTGGCGCTGGCGAACAAGGAGTCGCTGATCGTGGGCGGGGCGCTCGTGAAGGCGGCCGCCGCCCCCGGGCAGCTCGTGCCCGTGGACTCCGAGCACTCGGCCCTGGCGCAGGCGCTGCGCGGCGGCACCGCGGACGAGGTCCGCCGCCTCGTGCTCACCGCCTCCGGAGGGCCCTTCCGCGGCCTCGACCGGGCCGCCCTGGCCGAGGTCACCCCCGCGCAGGCGCTGGCGCACCCCACGTGGGACATGGGCCGCGTGGTCACCACCAACTCCGCCTCGCTCGTGAACAAGGCCCTCGAGGTGATCGAGGCCCACCTGCTCTTCGACGTGCCCCTGGAGCGGATCGACGTCGTGGTCCACCCGCAGTCCGTGGTGCACTCCATGGTCGAGTTCACGGACGGCTCCACCCTGGCCCAGGCGTCCCCGCCGGACATGCGCCTGCCCATCGCCCTCGGGCTCGCCTGGCCGTCCCGCGTGCCCGGCGCCGCCGCCGGCTGCGACTGGACCCGCGCCGCCACCTGGACCTTCGAGCCCCTCGACGAGGACGCGTTCCCCGCCGTGCGCGCCGCCAAGGAGGCCGCCGCGGCCTCGCCCACCCACATGGCCGTGTTCAACGCCGTCAACGAGGAGGCCGTGGACGCGTTCCACGACGGGCGCATCCGCTTCGACGCGATCGTGGACACCGTGCGCGCCGTCGTCGGCGAGTACGAGCCCGCCCGGGTGCTCGGCGCCGCCGGCCACGGGCACGTGGCGCAGGACCTGACCGTGGAGGCCGTGCTCGCGGCCGAGGACTGGGCGCGCACTGCCGCCCGGGCCCGCTGGTGAGCGCCGTGGAGGTGCTCTGGTACGTCCTCGGCGTCGTCGCGGTGGCCCTGGGCCTGGCCGTCTCGATCGCCCTGCACGAGGTGGGTCACCTCGTGCCCGCCAAGCTCTTCGGCGTGCGCGTCACGCAGTACATGATCGGCTTCGGCCCCACGATCGCCTCGTGGCGCCGCGGGGAGACCGAGTATGGGTTCAAGGCCGTGCCGCTGGGCGGCTACGTGGCCATGGTGGGCATGCTCCCGCCGCCGCGCCCGGGCCAGGCGCCGCGCACCGCCTCCACCGGATTCGTGCAGCAGCTGGGCCGGATGGCGGACGACGCGCGGATCCAGGCCGCCGCGGAGCTCACGGCGGCGGACGAGGGCCGCCAGTTCATCCAGCTGCCCGTGTGGAAGCGCGTGGTGATCATGCTCGGCGGGCCGTTCATGAACCTGCTCATCGCACTCGGCGTCACGGCCCTGCTGGTGACCACGGTGGGCACCTCCCAGCCGAGCACCACGGCGGCGGAGGTCTACCGCTGCGTGGTGACCACGGACGAGCAGCAGGCCCGCGCCGCCGAGGGCGGGGGGCAGGACTGCCGCCCCGGCGACCCCGTGGCGCCCGCCCACGAGGCCGGGCTGCGCCCGGGGGACACCGTCACCTCCTTCGACGGGCGCCCCGTGGAGGACTGGGACGCCCTGTCCGGGCTGATCCGCGAGCGCGCCGGGCAGCCCACCGCGATCGAGTGGGAGCGCGACGGCGAGCCCCACTCCGCCACCATCACCCCGCGCCTGACCCAGCGGCCGGTGACGGACGCCGTCGGCCGCCCCGAGCGCGCCCCGGACGGCACCGCCCTGACCGAGGAGGTCGGGTTCATTGGCATGGGCTCGCAGATCGAGACCGTGCGGCAGAGCCCGCTGGCGGCCGGGCCGGTCGTGGCCCAGCAGGTGCGCGGCGTCGTCGACGTGGTGCTCGTGCTGCCCCAGCGGCTGTGGGACACCGCCGTGGCCGTGGTGACCCCGGCCGAGCGCGACCCGGACGGGCCGATGTCCGTGGTGGGGGTGGGCCGGATCGCCGGCGAGGCTGCGGCGCTGCAGGAGGCGGAGCTCGCGGACAAGGCGGCCCTGCTGCTGTCCCTGGTGGCCGGCGTCAACGTGGCCCTGATGGTGTTCAACCTCATCCCGCTGCTGCCCCTCGACGGCGGCCACGTGGTCGGCGCGCTGTGGGAGGCGCTGCGCCGCGGATGGGCCCGGCTGCGCGGCCGCCCGGACCCGGGGCCGTTCGACCTGGCCCGCATGCTGCCGGTGACCTACGCGGTGGCCGGGCTCATGCTCGTGATGGGCGTGGTGCTGATCGTCGCCGACATCGTGGAGCCGATCCGCCTGTTCTGAGCCGGTGCGCCGGCCGGTCGCCGGGCCCGACGCGCGACCGACGCGGCCGCCCTCCGTCCGGGGCCGGGCCCCGGCCCTCGGCCCGCACCCGGGTGCGGGCCCTAGGATGGACGGCAGACCGGCGGCCCGCGGCCGCCACCCCGAAGAGAACCGTGAGGAGCGCTGCCGTGCCTGTCAGCCTTGGAATGCCGTCCGCCCCGCCGCCCGTCCTGGCCCCGCGCCGTGCGACGCGGCAGATCCGGGTCGGCTCGGTGGGCGTGGGCTCGCAGCATCAGGTCTCCGTCCAGTCGATGACCACCACGAAGACGCACGACATCGGCGCCACGCTCCAGCAGATCGCCGAGCTCACCGCCGCTGGCTGCGACATCGTGCGCGTGGCCTGCCCCACGGACAAGGACGCCGAGGCGCTCAAGGTCATCGCCCAGCAGTCCACCATCCCCGTGATCGCGGACATCCACTTCCAGCCCAAGTACGTGTTCGCCGCCATCGAGGCCGGCTGCGGCGCCGTGCGCGTGAACCCGGGCAACATCAAGAAGTTCGACGACAAGGTCAAGGAGATCGCGCAGGCCGCCGCCGAGCACGGCACCTCGATCCGCATCGGCGTCAACGCCGGCTCCCTGGACCCGCGCCTGCTGAAGAAGTACGGCAAGGCCACCCCCGAGGCGCTCGTGGAGTCCGCCGTGTGGGAGGCCTCCCTCTTCGAGGAGCACGGCTTCAAGGACTTCAAGATCTCCGTGAAGCACAACGACCCGGTGATCATGGCCCGCGCCTACGAGCTGCTCGCCGAGCAGGGCGACTGGCCGCTGCACCTCGGCGTCACCGAGGCCGGCCCCGCCTTCCAGGGCACCATCAAGTCCGCCACCGCGTTCGGCTACCTGCTGGGCAAGGGCATCGGCGACACCATCCGCGTGTCCCTCTCCGCCCCGCCCGTGGAGGAGGTCAAGGTGGGCCTGCAGATCCTGCAGTCCTTGAACCTGCGCGAGCGCAAGCTCGAGATCGTCTCCTGCCCCTCCTGCGGACGCGCCCAGGTGGACGTCTACACGCTGGCCGAGGAGGTCACCGAGGGACTCAAGGACCTCGAGGTGCCGCTGCGCGTGGCCGTGATGGGCTGCGTCGTCAACGGCCCGGGCGAGGCCCGCGAGGCGGACCTCGGCGTGGCCTCCGGCAACGGCAAGGGGCAGATCTTCGTCAAGGGCGAGGTCATCCGCACCGTGCCCGAGGACCAGATCGTCGACACCCTCATCGAGGAGGCCAACCGCATCGCCGCCGAGATGGGCGACGGGGAGGAGAGCGGTGACCAGGCTGCCGCCGGTGCCCCGGTGGTCTCCGTCCACTGACCGTCAGGTCCGCGCCGCCACCGGCGGCCGCGTCCGCCTGCTGACCGACGCGGACACGCCCGCGCTCGCAGCCCTGTCCGCGCGCGCCCCCGTGTCCAACGTCTTCGTGGACTCCCTGCTCGAGGCCGGTCGGCTGGCCGGCCCGCGCGGGGGAGCGGCCGGCACCCTGTTCCTCGGCATCGACGCTGGGGAGGGGTGCGACGACGACGGCGGCGCGCCCGACGGCGCGCCCGTCGCGGGCCTGCGCGCCGGCCTGTGGGTCGGCTCGAACGTGGTGCCCGTCGCCGCGGCCGAGACCCCGGACGCCGGCTGGGCGCCCGGGGACGCCGAGGCGCTCGGCGCGGCCGCGGTCGCCCTGCGCCGCCGGTACGGGTCCCTGTACGGGCCCTCGGAGCCGGTGCTCGCCGTCGGCTCGGCGCTGGCCGCCGCGGGCCACCGGGCCCGGTCGGTGCGCGAGGACCAGCCGCTGCTGGTGCTGGGCGCGGACGGCGCCGCCGAGACCAGCCCGCACGTGGTCCAGGCGCACCCGCGTGACTTCGAGCGCGTGCTGCCGGCCAGCGCCGCGATGTTCGAGGAGGAGCTCGGCTTCTCCCCGTTCCTCGGGGGCGCCGCCCAGTACCGGGACCGCGTGGAGCGGCTGATCCGCGCCGGGCGCGTGTTCATCGACCCGGGGCCGGCGGACGCGGGCGGGCCGCTGCGGTTCAAGGCGGACATCGGGCTGCTCTCCTCCCGCTGCGCCCAGATCCAGGGCGTGTGGATGGCCCCCGCCGCGCGCGGGCGCGGGCTGGCGGCCGCGGCGATGGCCGCCGTCGTGGAGTACGTGCGCCTGCAGGCCCCCGTGGTGAGCCTCTACGTCAACGCGTACAACACCCCAGCCCTGCGCACCTACGAGCGCGTGGGGTTCGAGCGGCGCGGCACCTTCGCCACCGTTCTCTACTGAGTCCGGCGGCCCCGTGGCCGGCGCGCCGGGGGATAGGATCGACCCGCCCCGTCCCTGCCCCGAGGAGTCACCATGGCCCTGCGCATGTCCACCCTGTTCCTGCGGACCCTGCGCGACGACCCGGCCGACGCCGAGGTCGCGAGCCATCGCCTGCTGGTCCGCGCCGGCATGATCCGCCGCGCCGGCTTCGGCACCTTCACCTGGCTGCCGCTGGGCCTGCGCGTGCTGCGCCGCGTGGAGCAGATCGTGCGCGAGGAGATGGACGCGATCGGCGGCCAGGAGGTGCACTTCCCGGCGCTGCTGCCCAAGGAGCCCTACGAGGCCACGGGCCGCTGGGACGAGTACGGGGACGGCATCTTCCGCGTGCAGGACCGCAAGGGCGCCGACCTGCTGCTGGCCCCCACCCACGAGGAGATGTTCACCCTCCTGGTGAAGGACCACTACTCCTCGTACAAGGACCTGCCGGCGTACCTGTACCAGATCCAGACCAAGTACCGGGACGAGTCCCGCCCCCGCGCGGGCCTGCTGCGCGTGCGCGACTTCGTGATGAAGGACTCCTACTCCTTCACCGTGGACGACGCCGGCCTGGACGAGGCCTACGAGGCCCACCGCGCCGCCTACGAGCGCATCTTCGCCCGCCTGGGTCTGGAGACCGTGGCCGTCGAGGCCACCGCCGGGGCCATGGGCGGCTCGCGCTCCGAGGAGTTCCTGCACCCCTGCGCCATCGGGGAGGACACTTTCGTGGAGTCCCCGGGCGGCTACCGCGCCAACGTGGAGGCCGTGACCACGGTGGCCCCGGCCCCGCTGGACGAGGCCGCCATGGCCGCGCTGCCGGCGCCCGAGGTCAAGGAGACCCCCGCCTCCACCACCATCGCCGCCCTCGTGGACGTCGCCAACGAGCTGGCCCCCCGCGCCGAGGGCGCGTGGACCGCCGCGGACACCCTCAAGTGCGTGGTCCTCACCGCCGTGCTCGACGGCGACGAGCGCCGCCAGTTCGTCGTGGCCGTCCCCGGGGACCGCGAGGTGGACCTCAAGCGCCTCGAGACCACGGTGGCCCCGGCCCTCGGCCTGAGCGGCGAGCCCGGCGTCGAGGCCGCCACCGAGGAGGACCTGCGCCGCCACCCGTCCCTGGTCAAGGGCTACATCGGCCCCGGCGCCGGCCCGGACGGCGGCGCCCCCGTGCTCGGCGCGGAGTCCGTCTCCGGCCTGCCCTTCCTCGTGGACCCGCGCATCGCCGCCGGCACCGCCTGGATCACGGGCGCCAACGCGGACCAGCGTCACGTGTTCGGCCTCGTGGCCGGCCGCGACTTCGGCTGGGACGGCGTCGTGGAGGCCACCGTGGTGCGCGACGGCGACGAGGCCCCGGACGGCTCCGGCCCCCTGACGGCCCGCCGCGGCATCGAGATGGGCCACATCTTCCAGCTCGGCCGCAAGTACGCCGAGGCCCTGGACCTGAAGGTCCTGGACCAGAACGGCAAGCAGGTCGTGGTGACCATGGGCTCCTACGGCATCGGCGTCACCCGCGCCGTGGCCGCGATCGCCGAGTCCCACCGGGACGAGAAGGGCCTCGTGTGGCCCCGCGCGGTGGCCCCGGCCGACGTGCACGTGCTCGCCACCGGCAAGGGCGCTGAGGTGTTCGAGGCCGCCGAGCAGATCGTCGCCGGGCTCGAGGCCGCGGGCCTCACCGTGCTCTTCGACGACCGCCCGAAGGTCTCGGCCGGCGTGAAGTTCGGCGACGTGGAGCTCATCGGCCTGCCCACCTCCGTGGTGGTCGGCCGCGGGCTGGCGGACGGCGTGGTGGAGGTCAAGGACCGCGCCACCGGCGAGGCCCGCTCGGTGCCGGTGGCCGAGGCCGTCGACGCCGTCGTGGCCGAGGTGCGCGACGGGCGCTGACTGGTTCGGCGCCGTCGAGCTGACCGCCGGACTCATCGCGCTGGTGCTCGCCGCGGGCTTCGCGGCGGGCTGGATCGACGCCGTCGTGGGCGGGGGCGGGCTGCTGCAGCTGCCCGCGCTGCTGCTCGTGCCCGGGCTGAGCCCGGTGCAGGCGCTGGCCACCAACAAGATGGGCTCGGTGTTCGGCACGGCGACGTCGGCGATCACCTACCGGCGGCGGCTGCGGCAGGACCTGTCCACGGCGCTGCCGATGGCGGCGGTCGCCTTCGTCGCGGCCCTGGCCGGGGCCGTGGTGGCCGCGAGCCTGCCGGCCGGCGTGATCCGCCCGGTGATCCTCGTGGCGCTGATCGCCGTCGCCGTGTTCACGGCGGTGCGCCCCAGCCTGGGGAAGACTGCCGGCGTGGGCCCGGAGCGCCGCACCGCGGTGGCCCGGGCCGTGGCCCTGGGCGCCGCGGTGGGCTTCTACGACGGCGTGCTCGGCCCCGGCACGGGCACGTTCCTGATCCTGGGCCTCGTGCTGCTGCTGAAGTTCGACTTCCTGCACGCCTCGGCCCAGGCGAAGATCGTGAACCTCGCCACGAACCTCGGCGCGCTCGCGTTCTTCATCCCTGCCGGCCACGCCGTGCTGGGCCTGGGCCTGCTGCTCGGCGCGGCCAACCTGGTGGGCGGCTACGTGGGGGCGCGCATGGCGATCGCGCGCGGCACCGGCTTCATCCGGGTCGTCTACCTGATCGTGGTGGCCGCGCTGATCGTCAAGGTCGGGGCGGACACGCTCGCCCCGCTCCTGCCCTGACCCGTCCCCGGGCCGCGCCCGCCGCGGCCCGGGGCGGAGGCCTCGGCCCCGCCCCGGGCCGCCGGATAGGCTCGGCGCTGACCCCGTCCCGACCCGTCCCCGACCGACCCGAACAGACCAGCGAGGTACCCCCATGGACAGCACCGACCGCCACGACGACGCCGCCTCCCTGCGCGCCCGCGTCGAGGAGGCCCTGGCCTCCGCCGACGTGGTGGTGGAGGAGGTCCGGGTCGCCGGCTCGGCCGCCCATCCCACCGTCGAGGTGGTCGTGGACCGCGCCTCCGGCACCGAGGGCCTGAGCCTGGACGAGCTGGCCGGGCTCAGCGGTCGCGTCTCCGCCGCCCTGGACGCCCTCGGGGACCACGTGCCCGGCGTCGGCGCGGGGGAGTACCTGCTCGAGCTGACCACGGCGGGCGTGGACCGCCCGCTCACGCAGCCGCGCCACTTCGCCCGCAACGTCGGCCGCCTCGTGGAGGTGGCCGTGGACGGCGGCGAGCCCTTCACCGCCCGCCTGCTCGCGGCGGACGAGGACGCCGTCGAGCTGGCCGAGGTGCGCCCCGGCGCGAAGAAGGGCATGAAGGCCAAGCAGCTCCCCGCGCAGCGCGTGGAGCTGGCCCGCCTCGGCCCGGCCGTGGTGCAGGTAGAGTGGACCCCCGCTCAGCAGGCCGCCGACGCCGCGGCCGCGGGCGAGCAGACGGCCGAGCACACGGAGGCATGAGTTGGACATCGACATGAGCGCGCTGCGCATGCTGGAGGCGGAGCGGGAGATCCCGATGGACCGCCTGATCCCCACCATCGAGCAGGCCCTGCTCATGGCGTACCACCGCACCCCCGGCGCCCTGAAGCGCGCGCGCGTGGAGATCGACCGGGTCTCCGGCCACGTCACGGTGTGGGCCACGGAGCTGGACGAGGACGGCACGCCCATCGGCGAGTTCGACGACACCCCCAACGGCTTCGGCCGCGTGGCCGCCTCCACCGCCCGCCAGGTGATGATCCAGCGCATGCGCGAGGAGGACGACGACAAGGTCCTCGGCGAGTTCAAGGACAAGGAGGGTGAGCTCGTCTCCGGCGTCATCCAGCAGGGCGTGAACCGCCAGATGATCCAGGTGAACCTGGGCACGCTCGAGGCCGTCCTGCCCCCGCCCGAGCAGGTGCCGGGCGAGGACTACTCGCACGGCCGCCGCCTGCGCGCCTACGTGGTCTCCGCCACCCGCGGCAACAAGGGCCCCTCCGTCACCGTGTCCCGCTCCCACCCGGGCCTGGTGCGCAAGCTCTTCGAGCTGGAGGTCCCGGAGATCGCCGACGGCTCCGTGGAGATCACGGCGCTCGCCCGCGAGGCCGGCCACCGCACCAAGATGGCCGTGCGCGCCACCCGCCCCGGCGTGAACGCCAAGGGCGCCTCGATCGGCGAGATGGGCAGCCGCGTGCGCGCCGTGATGACGGAGCTCAACGACGAGAAGATCGACATCGTCGAGCACGCCGAGGACCCGGCGCAGATGATCGCCAACGCCCTGTCCCCGGCCAAGACCGTGTCCGTGGAGGTCCTCGACGCCGACCAGCACTCCGCCCGCGCCGTCGTGCCCGAGCACCAGCTGTCCCTGGCCATCGGCAAGGAGGGCCAGAACGCCCGCCTCGCGGCCAAGCTCACCGGCTGGCGCATCGACATCGTGGGCGACGGCTCGGACGTCTCCGCCCCGGCCCGCTGAGCCGGGCCGGGAACAGATCCGCGGCCGGACGCGCTAGGATGGTTGAGGTCCTTTCTCGATCCGACGCCCGTGAGGGGTGAGCGCATGACGTCCCGGACGGTCGTGCGCACCTGCATCGGATGCCGGTCGAGGGCGGACCAGCAAGAGCTGGTGCGCGTCGCGCTGGACCCCTCGACGGAACCCCCATCCGTCGTCTGGGATCCCGAGCGGCGCCGTCCCGGCCGGGGTGCCTGGCTGCACCCCGGGAGGGACTGCCTCCTCCTCGCCCTGCGCCGCCGCGCGTTCGGGCGGGCCTTCCGGTCCGCCGTCGACGCCGAGGGCCTGAGACGCGAGCCGGAGACGCCGGCTGACAGACCGACAGATGAAGGCGGGTCAGAGATCTGATGCGTACCCGATGAGCACTGAAGCATGAGTGCCCAACGATGAACTTCACCCCCTGCTATCAGGCAGGCCGTGGTGCGCGCGCCCTCGCGGTGCGCGCGGCGGCCTGGAGCAACGTCAACGGTCCCACGACGCGCTGAGACGGACACCGCTGCGAGGCGGCCCCGTTCCGGCCCGTGAGGCCAGAACAGGAGAACCGTGGCAAAGGTCCGCGTCCATGAGCTCGCCAAGGAGCTCGGCATCACCTCGAAGGAGGCCTTGAACACCCTCAAGGACCTCGGCGAGTTCGTCAGCTCCGCCTCTTCGACCATCGAGCCCCCGGTGGCGAAGAAGCTGCGGGGCGCCTACCCCGACGCCGGCAAGTCCGGCGCCGCCAAGCCCTCCGGCGCCAAGCCCGCCGCCGCCCCGGCGGCCGGCCGTCCCGCCGCGTCCGCCCCGAAGCCGGGTGGCTCGGCCCCCAAGCCGAACGCCGCCGCGCCCGCTCCGGGTCCGGCCGCCGCGCGTCCCGCGGCGCCGAAGCCCGCCGGCGAGGCCCCGGCCGCCCCCACCCCGGGTCCGGCCGCCGCGAAGCCGGCCGCCCAGGCCCCGCAGGCTCCCGCCCAGCAGGCGCCGCAGCAGCCGGCCGCTCCCGCGTCGTCGGCCCCGAAGCCGGGCGCCCCCGCGCCCAAGCCGGCCGCCGCCAAGCCGGGCGCCCCGCGCCCGGGCAACAACCCGTTCAGCCCCAAGGGCGGCTCCGGCGGTCCCCGTCCGGGCGCGCGTCCGGGCGGCCGCGGCGGTGCGCCGCGTCCGGGCAACAACCCGTTCGCCTCGTCCCAGGGCATGCGCCAGGGCCGTGAGGACCGCGCTCCGCGTCCGGGCGGCCCCCGTCCCGCGGCCGGCGCCGGCGGTCCCCGTCCCGGCGGCCCGCGTCCGGCGGCCGGCGCCGGCGGTCCCCGCCCCGGTGCCCCGCGTCCGAACCCGGGCATGATGCCCAAGCAGATCACCCCCGCGCCGGCTCCGGCCCGCGGCGGCGGCCGCGGCCGTCCCGGCGGCGGTCCCGGTGGCGGCCCCGGCCGCCCGGGCGGTCCCGGCGGCCGCGGCGGTCGCGGCAACGCCCAGGGCGCCTTCGGGCGCGGCGGCGGCGCGCGCAAGGGTCGCAAGTCGAAGCGCGCGAAGCGTCAGGAGTTCGAGCAGGCGCACACCCGCGAGATCGGCGGCGTCAAGGTCCCCAAGGGCGACGGCACCACGGTGCTGCGCCTGCGCCGCGGCGCGTCCCTGGCCGACTTCGCCGAGAAGATTCGCGCCGACGTCGCCGACCTGGTGAAGGTGCTCTTCACCCTCGGCGAGATGGCCTCGGCCAACCAGTCCCTCGACGAGGACACCTTCCAGCTGCTCGGCGACGAGCTGGGCTACAAGGTCCAGATCGTGTCCCCGGAGGACGAGGACAAGGAGCTGCTGGAGGCGTTCGACATCGACCTCGAGGCCGAGGAGGCCAACGAGGACGAGGCCGACCTCGAGCCGCGCCCCGCGGTCGTCACGGTCATGGGCCACGTCGACCACGGCAAGACGCGACTGCTCGACGCCATCCGCTCCTCGAACGTCATCGAGGGCGAGGCCGGCGGCATCACCCAGCACATCGGCGCCTACCAGGTGCCCGTGCAGCACGAGGGCGAGGACCGCCGCCTGACCTTCATCGACACCCCGGGCCACGAGGCGTTCACCGCCATGCGTGCCCGCGGCGCGAAGGTCACCGACATCGCCGTGCTGGTGGTGGCGGCCGACGACGGCGTCATGCCGCAGACCGTCGAGGCGCTCAACCACGCCCAGTCGGCCGGCGTGCCGATCGTGGTGGCCGTCAACAAGATCGACAAGGACACCGCGCAGCCGGACAAGATCCGCGGCCAGCTCACCGAATACGGCCTCGTGCCCGAGGAGTACGGCGGCGACACGATGTTCGTGGACGTCTCCGCGCGCAACGGCATCAACATCGACCAGCTGCTCGAGGCGGTCCTGCTGACCGCGGACGCCGCCCTCGAGCTCACCGCGAACCCGTCCAAGGACGCCCGCGGCGTGGCCATCGAGGCGAACCTCGACAAGGGCCGCGGCGCCGTCGTGACCGTGCTGGTGCAGACCGGCACGCTGCGCGTGGGCGACAACATGGTGGTGGGCTCGGCCCACGGCCGCGTGCGCGCCATGTTCGACGAGAACGGCACCCCCGTGGAGGAGGCCGATCCGTCGCGTCCCGTCCAGGTCCTGGGCCTGTCCTCCGTGCCGCGCGCGGGCGACTCGTTCCTCGTCACCGAGGACGACCGCACCGCTCGTCAGATCGCGGAGAAGCGCGAGGCCGCGGACCGCAACGCCCAGCTGGCCAAGCGCCGCAAGCGCATCACCCTGGAGGACTTCGACCAGGCCGTGGCCGAGGGCAAGCTGGACACGCTCAACCTCATCATCAAGGGCGACGCCTCCGGCGCCGTCGAGGCCCTGGAGGACTCGCTGCTGAAGGTCGAGGTCGGGGAGGACGAGGTGCAGCTGCGCGTCATCCACCGCGGCGTCGGCGCCATCACGCAGAACGACGTCAACCTGGCCACCGTGGACGACGCCATCATCATCGGCTTCAACGTGCGCCCCGCCGAGCGGGTCGCCGACCTGGCCGACAAGGAGGGCGTGGACATGCGGTTCTACAGCGTGATCTACGACGCGATCGACGACATCGAGAACGCGCTCAAGGGCATGCTGAAGCCGGAGTACGAGGAGGTCGCGCTCGGCTCGGCCGAGGTCCGCGAGGTCTTCCGCTCCTCCAAGTGGGGCAGCATCGCCGGCTCGCTGGTGCGCTCGGGCCTCATCCGCCGCAACGCCCAGGCCCGCCTGGTGCGCGACGGCGCGGTGGTCGCGGACAACCTCAAGATCGAGTCCCTGCGCCGCTTCAAGGACGACGCCACCGAGGTCCGCGAGGGCTACGAGTGCGGCATCGGCCTGGGCAGCTTCAACGACATCAAGGAGGGCGACGTGATCGAGACCTTCGAGATGCAGGAGAAGCCGCGCGCCTGATGAGACGGGGCGCCGGGTCCGCCCGGACCCGGCGCCCGCCTCTTCCCACCCCTTGACCACACCACCGGAAGGAACCGCACCATGGCCGATCCGGCACGCGCAGGCCGCCTGGCCCAGCGCATCAAGGTCCTCGTCGCCGAGGCGCTGCGCCGCAGCGTCAAGGACGACCGCGTGGAGGCCGTCACCGTGACGGAGGTCCGCGTGACCAACGACCTGCAGCACGCGACCGTGTACTACACCGTCCTCGGGGACGAGGCCACCGCGGCCGCCGCCCACGAGGGCATCCAGGAGAACCGCGGCGTCCTGCGCCGCGAGGTGGGCCGCGGGCTCACCATCCGCCTGGTGCCCACCCTCGAGTTCGTCGCGGACACCGTCCCCGAGGCGGCCGCGCACCTGGAGGACGTCCTGCGCGCCGCGAAGGAGCGGGACGCGGAGCTGGCGAAGGCGCGCGAGGGCGCGACCTACGCGGGCGAGGCGGACCCGTACCGCACCTCGGAGCCCGGCTCCGAGGCCGACGACGCCCCGCGCGCCTGAGGCCCGCGGCACGGTGAGCGCACGCAGCACCGGGGGACAGGCCCCCGACGCACCGGGAACGGAGGCGTCGGGGGTCGTCCTCGTGGACAAGCCCCAGGGGTGGACGTCGCACGACGTCGTCGGGCGCCTCCGCCGGCTGGCGGGCACCCGCAAGGTGGGCCACGCCGGCACCCTCGACCCGATGGCCACGGGGCTGCTCGTGGTGGGCGTCAACAAGGCCACCCGCCTGCTGACCGCCATCACGGGCACGGACAAGACCTACACCGCCACGATCCGCCTGGGGCAGTCGACCGTCACGGACGACGCCGAGGGCGACGTGGTGCAGACGCGCCTGGCGAACGCGGTCACGCCGGAGCGGGTGGCCGAGCAGGTCGCCGCCCTCACGGGGCCGATCCTGCAGGCGCCCTCGGCCGTCTCGGCCATCAAGGTGGCCGGCAGGCGCGCCTACGACCGCGTGCGGGCAGGGGAGGACGTGGCCCTGCAGGCCCGTCCCGTCACCGTGCACGAGTTCACCGTGCATGAGATGCGCCGGCTCGACGGCGGCCGGCTGGTGGACCTGGACGTCACCGTGCGCTGCTCCTCGGGCACCTACGTCCGGGCGCTCGCCCGGGACCTGGGCGAGGCCCTCGAGACCGGCGGGCACCTCACGGCGCTGCGCCGCACCGCCGTCGGCCCCTTCGACGTGGCCGACGCCCTGACCCTCGAGGAGCTCGCCGAGGGCTTCGTGATGACCGGGCTCTCCGAGGCCGCCGCCGGGCTGTTCCCGGTGCGCGAGCTGACGGAGGACGAGGCGCGGGAGCTGGCCTTCGGCCGCGCCGTCGCGCCCACCGGCACCGGCGACGAGCTCGTGGCCGGGCGCGCCCCGGACGGACGCGTGGTCGCCCTCGTCTCGGACGTGCGCCGCCGCGGCGCCGACGTCGCCAAGCCCCAGCTCGTGTTCGCGCCGGCCGAGGGGCCGGGGCAGGGAGGGACCGCATGATCCTCGACGCCTGGTTCTGGGCGGGGCTGGTGATCGGCGCCGTCTCGCTGGCGGTCTGCGTGGCGATGACGGCGATCCGCCGTCACCCCGCGGACTCCTCGATCCTGTCCGTGGCCGCCGTGGAGCTGTTCCTGCTCATCTACGCCGTGGCCGCCGCCGTGCGCCAGCTCGGCGGGGAGGGCCTCAACGGCCCCGGCTGGGAGTTCTGGGGCTACGTGGTCACGGCGCTGCTGGTGCCCGTGATCGCCGTGGCGTGGGCGGTGACGGACAAGACGCGCTGGTCCAACCTGGTGCTCGCCGTCGTCGGCCCCACGGTCGTGGTCATGCTGCACCGCATGCAGGTCATCTGGTTCGGACAGTGGTGAAGGAGGAACACGTGGCACGCACCCGCACCGCATCCGGCGCCGCGCGGCCCGGCGCGGCCGCCCCGGCCCGCAACCAGGGGCTGGGCCGCATCATCGTCATGGTCTACGCGGTCTTCGCCCTCTCGGCGACGGCCCGCAGCCTCTTCCAGATCCTGACGGACGTCGAGGCGGCGCCCGTGGCGTACTCGCTGTCCGCGTTCGCGGCGACCGTGTACATCGTCGCCACCCTCGCGCTCGCCCGCTCCGGGGCCCGGGCGTGGGCCGTGGCCCTGGGCGCCGTGCTCGTGGAGCTGATCGGCGTGGTGGGCGTGGGTCTGTGGACGGTCCTGGACCCGGGCCTGTTCGCCGAGGAGACCGTATGGTCCCGGTTCGGCGCCGGCTACGGCTACGTGCCGCTCGTGCTGCCCGTGGTGGGCCTGGCCTGGCTGCTGGCGCACCGCCCGTCCCGTCCGACCGCCGAGGAGGTGGCCCGCTGATGCTGGTGTGGAACTCCCTGGAGGAGGTCCCCACGGACCTGCCGCGCACCGTGGTGACGCTGGGCAACTTCGACGGCGTGCACCGCGGCCACCGCGAGGTGCTGCGCCGCGTCGTCGAGCTGGCCCGCGAGCGGGACGCCCTCGCCGTGGCCGTGACCTTCTCCCCGCACCCCCGCTCGGTGCACCGCCCCGACGAGCCGCACGTGGACATCCTGGGCCCCCAGCAGCGGGCCGTGCTGCTCTCGGAGACCGGCCTCGACGCGCTGCTCCTGCAGCGCTACACGCTCGAGTTCGCGGACCAGAGCCCGGAGGAGTTCGTCCTCTCGATGTTCGTGCGCGGGCTGAACGCCGCCGTCGTGGTGGTGGGCCATGACGTCCGCTTCGGCCGCGGCAACGTCGGGGACTTCGCCGAGATGGTGCGGCTGGGGGCGAAGCACGGGTTCGAGGTGGAGGCCGTGGAGGAGCACCCCGCGGAGATCGGCGACGAGCCGGAGCGCCGCTGCTCGTCCACGTGGGTGCGCGAGGCGCTCGCCGCGGGGGACGTCGCGCAGGCGGCCGCGATCCTCGGGCGCCACCACACCCTGTCCGGCGAGGTGGTGCACGGGTTCGCGCGCGGCCGGGAGCTCGGCTTCCCCACGGCGAACCTGGCCCCAGAGGCGGAGGGCATGATCCCCGCCGACGGCGTCTATGCCGGCTGGCTGCACGACGTCCACGGCCGGGCCTGGCCGGCCGCGATCTCCGTGGGATCCAACCCCACGTTCGAGGGCGTCTCGCGCGTGGTGGAGGCCCACGTGATCGACCGCCCCGAGGAGCGTGTGGAGGACTTCGACCTCTACGGCCAGCACATCGAGGTCGAGTTCGTGCAGCGCCTGCGCGGCATGGTCGCGTACGAGGGCGTCGAGAAGCTCGTGGCCCAGATGACGCAGGACGTGGAGCAGGCCCGCGCCATCCTGGCGGCGACGCCCTCCGACCGGTGACCGGGCCGGGCCCGGGCGTCCCGCGCCTGCCGGGCCGGCCGGCCCGCGCCCGCCGGGAGGCCGGCAACCCCTTCGACGCGGCCGCCGGGGAGCACTACGACGCCGTCCGCCCGTCCTATCCCGCCGAGTCTGTGGCCTGGGTCCTGGAGGGACTCGGCGACGGCCTGGACGTCGTGGAGCCGGGCGCCGGGACCGGCCTGTTCACTCGGTCCCTCACCGCCCTGCCGGTCGAGCGGGTGCGGTCCGTGACCGCCGTGGAGCCGGCCGCGTCCATGCGGGAGGTCCTCGAACGCGAGGTCGCCGCACCGTCGGACAGGCGTGTGCGCGCGGTGCCGGGCACCGCCGAGGCGACGGGGCTGCCGGAGGCGAGCGCCGACGTCGTGGTGGCGGCCCAGGCCTGGCACTGGGTGGACCCGGCCGCGGGCTGCGCCGAGGCCGCGCGCGTGCTGCGCCCCGGCGGGCGGCTGGCCGCCGTGTGGAACCAGCTGGACACCGCGGTGCCGTGGGTCCACCGGCTGACCCGGATCATGCACGCCGGGGACGTCCACGCCGCCCGGCCCGAGCTGCGCCGGTTCGCGGCGCCGTTCGGCGCGGAGGAGCACGCCCGCTGGACGTGGACGCTGCCGCAGACGGCGGCGGACCTGCACGGGCTCATGGCCTCGCGCGCGTACTGGCTGCGCGCGTCGGAGACGACCCGCGCGAAGATGTCCGCGAACTTGGACTGGTACCTGCACGAGCACCTGGGGCACGCCGAGGACGCCGTCGTCGAGGTGCCCTACGTGAGCGTGGCGTGGCGGGCGGCCGCCCCGCTCAGGGGCGGGCGCCGACGCTGACCGGGACGGTCCGCGCGATCCCCGCGCGTCGGGCTTGCCACAGCAGCAGCGCCGTCGAGAGCGCGATCACCGCGGCCGAGACCGCTGTGCCCAGGGGCGAGCCGGTGGTCTCCACGTCCACGAAGCTCTCGTTCACGGTCCCCGCGAGGGTGCCGAACACGATCACCACGACGTTGTTCACCACGTGCAGCGCGACCGCCGCCTCGAGGCCGCCGGTGCGCCACGTCAGCAGCACCGCCGCCACGGCGAACACGGACAGGTCCAGGAGGATCCAGGGGTCGAAGGACCCGTGGGCGAGGGAGAAGGTGACGGCGGAGACCGCGGCGGCGATCAGGATGGCCGGCAGCGGCCGGCGGAACCACGAGCCGATCGCCAGCAGCAGCCAGCCCCGGAACAGGTACTCCTCGCCGGCGGCCTGCAGCGGCGTGAGCACCAGGCCCATGGCCACGAGCCACACCCAGTCCTCGGCGCGCGGGGCGGTGGGGGCGCCGTCCAGGGCCCACGTGCCCAGCACGTAGACGAGGAACAGCGGCAGCAGCACCAGGTGCGCGCGCAGCAGCCACCGCCAGCGGATCCGGCCCTGCACCGAGTGCACGAAGCGGGCCGCCACGGGGTGGCACACGGCCACGGCCAGCAGGGCGACGCCGATGAACGCGGCCAGCATCAGGTTGTTCAGCAGCATCATCGGCGCCGAGAACAGGGCCTCCTCCACGCGCGCGAGGTCCGCCGGGTCCGCCGAGGCGAACACGTCCCAGCCGACCTCGGAGACCAGCGCCAGCATCATGGGGAGGGTCAGCACCGCCAGCAGCACGAGCACCGAGCCCAGCACGAACCCCGCGGAGAGCAGCGGGTGCCACCAGCGGGAGCGGGGCGTGCGCAGCAGCTGCGGGTACTCCGCGCCGATGATCGGCAGGTCCAGGCGGCGCCCCGGAGGGGTCGGTGCCGCGGCCGGGGCCGGCGGCCACGAGGCGGGGGAGGGGGGAGTCGAGGCGGTGGTCACCCGGCCAGACTAGGCGGCCGCCCGCGGCCGATGCGCTAGACTCGACCACTGGCCTCCCTGCAGTCCGCGGTGGAGAGGCCCGCGCGCCCCGCCTGCGGCGGCCGGCGCGGCACCTGTTCGCGGTACCGAAGTGAAGGAGGCCTGTCATGGCCCTGGATCCCGCTGTCAAGCAGCAGATCATCAAGGAGTACGCCACCCACGAGGGCGACACCGGTTCCCCCGAGGTGCAGATCGCGGTCCTGTCGCGTCGCATCAAGGACCTGACCGAGCACCTCAAGGAGCACAAGCACGACCACCACACCCGTCGCGGCCTGATGGCCCTGGTGGGTCGCCGTCGTCGCATGCTCGGCTACCTGCAGAAGGTCGACATCGAGCGCTACCGCGCGCTGATCGAGCGCCTCGGCCTGCGCAAGTGACCTTCGGAGGGCGGCGCCGGAGCCTGCGGGAGACCCGCGGGCGCCGGCGCCGCCTTTCGTCTGCCCGGGGACGTGCGTAGGCTGTCCCACGGGACAGCGCCGCATCCCGCGGCTTCCCCGCGCGCCCGTTCTGCGGCGCGCCCACCCGAATCACCGACGGCACCGCGCCTCATCGCTCGCGGTCCTCGACAGTGGCTCCCGGAGACCCCGCCGCACCCGGCGGGGCGCCGAGGGCCTCGATCGAAGACCAGGGGGACGAGGACGCCTGCGGCGCCGTCCACCCGAAAGGAGGACCTCATGGAGGGTCCTGAGATCACCTTCGCCGAGGCCGTCATCGACAACGGCGCCTACGGCAAGCGCACCATCCGCTTCGAGACCGGCCGCCTCGCCCAGCAGGCCGCCGGCGCCGCCATGGTCTACATCGACGAGGAGACGTCGATGCTGTCCGCCACCACCGTGGGCAAGTCCCCGCGCGAGGGCTTCGACTTCTTCCCGCTGACCGTGGACGTCGAGGAGCGCATGTACGCCGCGGGCCGCATCCCCGGCTCGTTCTTCCGCCGCGAGGGCCGCCCGTCCACCGACGCGATCCTCACCTGCCGCCTGATCGACCGCCCGCTGCGCCCGGCGTTCGTCAAGGGCATCCGCAACGAGGTCCAGGTCGTCGTGACCGTCACCTCGATCGCCCCGGACGAGATCTACGACACCGTGGCCATCAACGCCGCCTCCGTGTCCACCCAGCTCTCCGGCCTGCCGTTCTCCGGCCCCATCGGCGGCGTGCGCATGGCGCTCGTGGACGACGGCGCCGGCAAGCGCCAGTGGGTCGCGTTCCCGAAGCACTCCCAGCTGCAGGACGCCGTGTTCAACATGGCCGTGGCCGGCCGCGTGGTGGGCGACGACGTCGCCATCATGATGGTCGAGGCCGAGGCCACCCCGGACTCCTGGACCCTGGTCAAGGAGCGCGGCGCCTCCGCCCCCACCGAGGAGGTCGTGGCCGAGGGCCTCGAGGCCGCCAAGCCCTTCATCCGCGCCCTGTGCGAGGCCCAGGCCGACCTGGTCAAGCGCGCCGGCAAGGACCCCGTGGACGTCCCCGTGTTCAAGGACTACGAGGACGACGCCTTCGAGGCCGTCGAGAAGGTCGCCACGGACCGCCTGACCGAGATCTTCTCGATCGGCGACAAGCAGACCCGCGAGTCCGCCTCCGACGCCTACCACGTGGAGGTCATGGACGAGCTGGCCGGCGAGGGCAAGCCCTTCGCCGAGCGTCGCGGCGAGATCGCCAAGGCCTACGGCTCCGTCACCAAGCAGGTCGTGCGCCAGCGCATCCTCAAGGACCAGGTCCGCATCGACGGCCGCGGCCTCACGGACATCCGCAAGCTCACCGCCGAGGTCGAGGTCCTGCCGCGCGTGCACGGCTCCGCGATCTTCGAGCGCGGCGAGACCCAGATCATGGGCGTCACCACGCTGAACATGCTCAAGATGGAGCAGCAGATCGACTCCCTGGCGCCGGAGACCTCCAAGCGCTACCTGCACCACTACAACTTCCCGCCGTACTCCACCGGCGAGACCGGCCGCGTGGGCTCGCCCAAGCGCCGTGAGATCGGCCACGGCGCGCTCGCCGAGCGCGCCATGGTGCCCGTGCTGCCGGCCCGCGAGGAGTTCCCCTACGCGATCCGCCAGGTCTCCGAGGCCCTCGGCTCCAACGGCTCCACGTCGATGGGCTCCGTCTGCGCCTCCACCCTGTCCCTGCTGAACGCGGGCGTGCCGCTGCGCGCCACCGTGGCCGGCATCGCCATGGGCCTGGTCTCCGCCGAGGTGGACGGCCAGACCCAGTACGCGGCGCTGACCGACATCCTCGGCGCCGAGGACGCCTTCGGCGACATGGACTTCAAGGTGGCCGGCACCGCCGAGTTCGTCACCGCGATCCAGCTGGACACCAAGCTGGACGGCATCCCGGCCTCCGTGCTGGCGGCCGCCCTGACCCAGGCCCGCGAGGCGCGCCTGCACATCCTGTCCGTCCTGAACGCCGCCATCGACGCCCCGGACGAGATGGCCCCCACCGCCCCGCGGATCATCTCCGTGCGCATCCCGGTGGACAAGATCGGCGCGGTCATCGGCCCCAAGGGCGCCATGATCAACCAGATCCAGGACGACACCGGCGCGGACATCACCATCGAGGACGACGGCACCGTGCTGATCGGCGCCACCGACGGGGCCTCGGCCGAGGCCGCGCGCTCCGCGGTGAACGCCATCGCCAACCCGCAGGTCCCCGAGGTCGGCGAGCGCTACCTCGGCACCGTGGTCAAGCTGACCACCTTCGGCGCCTTCGTCTCGCTCACCCCGGGCAAGGACGGCCTGCTGCACATCTCGGAGCTGCGCAAGCTCAACGAGGGCAAGCGCGTGGACGACGTCGAGGACGTGCTCGGCGTGGGCCAGAAGGTCCAGGTTGAGATCACCAAGATCGACGACCGCGGCAAGCTGTCGCTGTCCCCGGTGGTGGCGGAGTCCGACGCGGACGCCGAGACCGCCGACGCGATCGAGTCCTCGCAGACCGAGGCCTGATCCGCTCCGGGTCCGCACGGACCCGACCGGCCTGACGACGACGGCGCCGCGTCCCTCTTGAGCGGAGGGGCGCGGCGCCGTCGTCGTCTGCGGCCTCGGGCATCAGGGCCCGGGGCCCAGGGCATCAGGGCCCAGGCTCAGGGCATCAGGGCCCAGGCTCAGGGCAGGGGCAGCCCCGACGCGTCGTGCGTGGGGGCCTCGGGCGCCGGGCGCTCCGGCGCGGCCTCGGCCTGGGCCCCGCTCGCCGCCGCCCGGCGGGCCGTGCGGCGCAGCCACCACTGCAGGACCACGCCCACGAGCACCGGGGACAGGATCATGCCGCTCAAGAACGGCAGGACCATGCCCAGGAGCAGCGGGTCGTCCTCGAGTCCGCCGATCGCGTCCACCCCGCGCACGGCCACCCACGTGACCGGGGTGGCGAAGGCGTAGGCGAACGGGGCGAAGAAGAGCAGCGTCATCGAGAGTCCGGACGCGCGGCGCGTCGAGCCGCCCCGGAGCACGGGGGCGGCCGCCACCGCCGCCCAGGCCAGCGGCGGGACCACCATGACGGGGGCGAGGTAGGGGAGCGCCCAGCCGAAGTGCTCGCCCAGGGACGGCGCGATGACCAGGTCGTGGAAGATCAGCGGCGGCAGGAACTGCAGCGCGTAGACCAGCACGGCGGCGGTGAGCAGGAGCAGGACGCGGCGGGACATGGGGGAAAGAATGGCGCGCCGCGGCGGACCGGGCAAGACCCCCGCCCTGTGCGACGCGCCACCCGCGCCCCCCACGGGGCGCGGCGGCGGGGGTCCAGGACGGCGATCAGGCCGGGGTCCGGCGGGGCCGGGCGAGCCACGCCAGGGCCGCGGCGGCCACGAGGGCGGGCACCCAGGCGCCCGTCACGAGCAGGATCGCGACCACGGACTCCCAGCCCCAGTTCCACCCGCCGGTTCCCGGGCCGATCTCCACGAACGCGCCCAGGGCCAGGCCGGCGACGTAGGCGAGGGTGCCGACGGCCGTCGTCGCCAGCGGATGCGCCCGCCCGCGGGGCAGGACGAGGGCGGCCAGGGCCGCCGCCCAGGCGATCGGCCCCCCCAGCACGACGGGCGAGGGCGGGGCGAGGAGCTCGTCCGGCCGGGGCACCTCGCCGTCCACGAGGAGGGGGACCAGGCCCTGCAGCGCGTACACGAGCACCGCTCCGACGGCGAGGGCCAGGAGCAGGACGGGGCGCGGCCGGGAGGGCGGGACCGGGTCGGAGGCGCGGCTCATCCGCCCAGTCTCAGGGGGCGCGGCAGTGGGGGTCAAGGGCCGATGCGGTCCTGTCCCGCGGAGTCGGCGACAATGGCGGGCATGAACATCCACCGCGAGATCCCCCTGGACTTCACCGGCGTGCTGGCGGACGAGGGCCACGGCTCCGTGGTCCGCCGCTCGGTCCTGCCCGGAGGCGTCCGCGTGCTGACCGAGGCCATGCCGGACCAGCGCTCCGTGACCATCGGCTACTGGGTGGCCGTCGGCTCGCGGGACGAGTCTCCGGAGGGCTACGGCTCCACCCACTTCCTCGAGCACCTGCTGTTCAAGGGCACCCCCACCCGCACCGCCATGGACATCGCCGCGGCATTCGACCGGGTGGGCGGGGAGTCCAACGCCGGTACCGCCAAGGAGTCCACGGTCTACCACGCGCGGGTGCTGGACGAGGACCTGCCCATGGCCGTGGAGGTCCTCACGGACATGCTCACCTCCTCCCTGCTGGACCCGGACGAGCTCGAGACCGAGCGCGGCGTGATCCTGGAGGAGCTCGCCATGGACGCGGACGACCCGGTGGACGTGGCCCACGAGAAGCTCGCCGAGGTGATGCTCGACGGACACCCCCTCGGACGGCCGATCGGCGGCACGCCGGAGACCATCCGGGCCGTGACCCGCGAGCACGTGGCGGGCCATTACGCCCGCTGGTACCGCCCGGACGAGCTCGTGGTCACCGCCGCGGGCAACCTGGACCACGACGAGGTCTGCCGGCTCGTGCTCACCGCCCTGCAGGCCTCGGGCTGGGAGCTGGCCCCGGGGGCCCTGCCGGCGCCGCGGCGGGCCGTGGACACCGAGGGGGCCGCCGCCTCCCGCGTGCTCACGGGCACCCACACGGTCGCCAAGGCCGTCGAGCAGGCCAACGTCCTCGTGGGCGGGCGCTCCCTGTCCACCACGGACCCGGACCGCTTCGCCCTGGGGGTCATGCAGTCCGTGCTGGGCGGGGGGATGTCCTCCCGCCTGTTCCAGGAGGTCCGCGAGCGCCGCGGCCTGGCCTACTCCACCTACTCGTTCTCCGCCGGGTACTCGGACGCCGGCTACTGGGGCCTGTACGCAGGCTGCCAGCCGGACCGGGTGGACGAGGTCTCGGCCCTGATGGAGGCGGAGCTGGACCGCATGGCCGCCGAGGTCGTCACGGAGGAGGAGCTCGCGCGCGCCCACGGGCAGATCTGCGGCGGCACCGTGCTGGGCATGGAGTCCACGGGCGCGCGGATGTCCCGCCTGGGCCGCGCCGAGCTGGTCACGGGGGAGTACGTGGACCTGGCGGCCTCGCTCGAGCGCGTCCGGGCGGTGGACGCGGCCCAGGTGCGGGCGGTGGCGGCCCGGCTGGCCGCGGGCGAGCGCGCCCGCGTCGTCGTCGCTCCGGCCTGACGCGCGCCGCCGCGGACCGCTCGCCCCCGGCGCGGCCGCGTAGGCTGGGAGGCATGACCGACGCCCCCGCCCCCTCCGCCGTGCCCGCCGACGACGCCGTCCCGCGCGTCGCGATCCTGGGCGCGGGCGGGAAGATGGGCCGCCACGCGGTGCCGGCGGTGCGCGAGGCGGCGGGCCTGGAGCTCGTCGCCGAGCTCGGCTCGGCCGACCCGCTCGAGGCGATCCTCGACGCCGGCGCCACCCACGTCCTGGACCTCACCGTCCCGGACGTCTCGCCGCGCAACGCCGCGTTCGCGGTGGAGCACGGCCTGCACACCGTGATCGGCACCTCCGGCTGGGGGCCCGAGCGGCGCGAGACGCTCGCGGCGCAGCTCGCAGAGCACCCCGGCGTCGGCGTGCTGATCGCCCCGAACTTCTCCGTGGGCTCCGTGCTGGCCTCAGCGTTCGCGGCGAAGGCCGCGCGGTTCTTCGAGTCCGTCGAGCTCATCGAGATGCACCACCCGGCCAAGCTGGACGCCCCCTCCGGCACCGCCGTGCGCACGGCCGAGCTCATCGGTCAGGCGCGACGGGAGGCCGGCGTGCCGCCGTCCCCGGACGCCACCGAGCGCGACCCGGACGGCTCCCGCGGCGCCGTCGTGGACGGGGTGCACGTGCACGCCGTCCGCCTGCGCGGCCTCGAGGCCCACCAGGAGGTGCTCCTCGGCGGGCCGGGCGAGCAGCTCGTGGTCCGCCACGACGCGTTCGACCGCGGCGCCTACATGCCCGGCATCGTGCTGGGGCTGCGCACCGTGGCCTCCCGGCCCGGGCTCACCTACGGACTGGACGGATACCTGGACCTTGGCTGATCGCGCCCCCCGCCCCGCGGAGCAGACCGTCGCCGACCCGGCCGAGCACGCAGCCCGGGCCCGCCGCTCCACCCTGATGAGCAAGCTCTGGGTGGGGTTCGTCTCCCTGCTCGTGCTGTTCTTCGCCTCGTTCGCCGTGTACGTCGCCGTCGCGTTCATCCGCGCGCCCCAGCTGCTGGCCAAGGGGATCGGCGTGGGCGTCATCTTCGTGGTGCTCGTGACCGTGGCCGTCCTGGCCCGCGAGGTCTGGTTCGGCCGTCAGACCGAGCGCCTGGCGGACCTGCTCGAGGCCGAGGGCGGGCTGCCCGAGGACGACCTGCCCCGCTCTCCGGGCGGTCGGATCGACCGCGCGGCCGCCGACGCCCAGTTCGAGGTCTACCGCGTCGAGGCCGAGGCGGCGCCGCGCGACTGGCGCACCCGCTACCGCCTGGCCCTGGCCTACGACGCCTCCGGGGACCGCCGCCGGGCCCGCGAGGCCGCCCGCGAGGCCGTCCGCCTGCACCGCCAGGGCTGAGCCCGCCGCCGCGGCCCGCTCAGCGCCCCACTCAGCGCCCCACGGGTGAGGGTGCGTCCGCCTCGCCCGCCCGCGAGAGCCGGGCCACGGCGGACTCGAGGGGCCCACGCCGGCCCGTGAGGTCCGCGGCCAGGCCGGCCGCCAGGCACAGCGCCACGAGGACCGTCAGCAGCGCCGCGCGTGAGGCGTCGATCTCCAGGCGCGACGCCGCGGCCAGCACCAGCAGGTGCCCCACGTAGAGCGTCAGCGGGATCCGCCCCGCCCCCGTGAGGGGTCGCGCCGCCGCCCGCACGAGGCCGGCCAGGCCCGCCCCCACGCCCGTCGCGGCACCCGTGGCCGCTGAGCCGTGCGCCGAGCCGACGGCCGGCGTCGCTCCCCGGTCCGCGGACGTCCGCCCCGCGAGCGCCCGGTCCAGGGCGGCCCCCACCAGGAGGCAGAGGCCCAGGACGGCGCACGCCCACCCGGCGGCCAGCAGGGCGGCCACGGGGGAGCCCCCGTGCGGGGTGGGCAGCGCGAGCCACAGCGGGTCCGGGGGCAGGTAGGCGAGTCGGTGCTCGCCGGTGCGCAGCGTGGCCGTGAGCTGCTCAGGGTCGGCGCCGGTGCCCGCGGCGATCCGCTCGAGGACCCCGGGCGCGCGCAGGACCGCGGCCCCCGCGGCGGCCGCCGCGCCCCAGGCCAGCGCGCCGGCCGCGAGGAGGGCGGCGGCCACCCGGGCGCGGTCCAGCGGAAGGCGGCCCACGGCCAGGCCCAGCACCAGGAAGGCGCCCCAGGAGAGCACGGGGTAGTAGCCGGTGACCACGAGGTCGGCCAGCAGCACCCCGGGGGTGAGCAGGTCCTCGGGCATGGGGGACAGCCACAGCCGGGCGCCGAGGAGGAACTCGTCCCGGCCCAGCAGCGCCTGGCCGGCCGTGCTCGCGGCGAACACGGCGACCGGGCCCAGCACGAGCCACGCCCCGGCGATCGCCCCGAGCGCGGGGGCCCGCAGCCCGAGCAGCGGCAGGGCGAGCAGGAACAGCAGGGCGTAGTGGCACAGGATCACCGCCACCGGGGTGCCCAGCGCGCCGCACGCCAGGCCCACCACGAACAGCAGCCCCGCCCGCCGGGCGATCCGGCGGCGCAGCACCGCGCGGCGCGCGCCCTCGGCGGGGCGGGTCCCGCCCGTGGACAGGGCCAGTCCGACGCCGGCCAGCAGCACGAACAGCACCGAGGCGCGGCCGGCGAAGCCCAGGAAGACCGGGTGCGGGTCGCCGGCGGCGGTCGTCGGGTCCACCGCGTGCACGGCGACCATGCCGAGCAGGGCGACGCCCCGGGCGGCGTCCACGCCCCGCAGGCGCGGGCGGCGGACGGACGGGGCCGGCGTCGTCGCGGCCGGGGGCGGGGCGGGGGACAGGGCGGGCTCCTCTCGCAGGCGCCGTGCGTCGCAGTGGTGCGACGGACGGGGTGGGTCCCCAGTCTCGCAGGTAGGGTGGGGCCCATGAGTGCCGTCCGTTCCGCCTCCGCCCCCTCCGAGCTGCTCTTCGGCACGGTCGTGCCCGCCATGGTCACCCCCATGACCGACGAGGGCGCCGTGGACCTGGAGGCGGCGGCCGCCCTCGCCGAGCACCTGGTGGACGGCGGCGCCGACGGCCTCGTGGTCACCGGCACCACCGGCGAGACCTCCACCCTCACGGACGAGGAGAACCTCGCCATGTTCCGCACGGTCGTGGAGGCCGTGGGGGACCGCGCCAAGGTGGTGGCCGGCACCGGCACCAACGACACGGCGCACACCCTCGAGCTCTCCCGGCGGGCCAAGGAGACGGGCGTGGACGGGCTGCTGCTCGTCACCCCGTACTACAACAAGCCCAACCAGGCCGGCATCCGAGCCCACTTCGAGGCCGTCGCGGACGGCGTGGACCTGCCGATCATGCTCTACGACATCCCCGGCCGCTCGGTCATGCCGATCGAGCCGGAGACCCTCATCGCCCTGGCCCAGCACCCGAACATCCGCGCGCTCAAGGACGCCAAGGGGGACCTGCAGTCCACCACCACCGTCCTGGCGCACTCGGACCTGGACCTCTACTCCGGCGACGACGGCGCCACCCTGCCGCTCATGGCCCTCGGCGCCGTGGGCGTCGTCTCCGTGGCCGCGCACGTGGCCCCGGGCCTGTACCGCAAGCTCGTGGACGCGGTCCACGCCGGCGACCTCGCCGCGGCCCGCGAGCACCACTTCGCGCTGGACCCCGTCCAGCGCGGCATCATGACCCACGTCCAGGGCGCGGTGGCCGCGAAGGCCGTCCTCGCCGCCCAGGGCGTCATCCCGTCCGCAGCCGTGCGGCTGCCCCTCGTCCAGGCCAGCGCCGACGAGCTCTCCGACATCCGAGCCGACCTCGCGGAGGCCGGCATCACCTTCTAGAAGGGACATCCCTCCATGACTGCAGGCACCCGCCTGTCCACCCCGCCCAAGCTCAAGAAGGGCACCTGCCGCATCGTCCAGCTGGGCGGCCTCGAGGAGGTCGGCCGCAACATGGTCACCTTCGAGATCGACGGCAAGATCCTCATCGTCGACTGCGGCGTCCTCTTCCCCGAGGAGCACCAGCCCGGCGTCGACCTGATCCTCCCCGACTTCGACTACATCCGGGACCGCATGGACGACGTCGTCGGCATCGTCCTGACCCACGGCCACGAGGACCACATCGGCGCCGTGCCGTACCTGCTGCGCCTGCGCGACGACATCCCCGTGATCGGCTCCAAGCTGACCCTCGCCCTGATCGAGGCCAAGCTGGAGGAGCACCGGATCAAGCCGCGCACCCGCGTCGTCAAGGAAGACGAGATCGTGGAGTTCGGCCCGTTCGAGTGCGAGTTCGTGGCCGTGAACCACTCGATCCCGGACGCGCTCGCCGTCGCCATCCACACGGACGCCGGCACCATCCTGCACACCGGCGACTTCAAGATGGACCAGCTGCCGCTGGACGGCCGGATCACGGACCTGCGCGCCTTCGCCCGCCTGGGCGAGGAGGGCGTGGACCTGTTCATGACCGACTCCACCAACGCCGAGGTGCCGGGCTTCACCACCACCGAGGCGGAGATCGGCCCCACCCTGGAGCGCTACTTCGCCACGGCGAAGCGCCGGATCGTGGTGGCCTCGTTCTCCTCGCACGTGCACCGCGTGCAGCAGGTCCTCGACGCCGCGCACAAGCACGGACGGAAGGTCGCCTTCGGCGGCCGCTCGATGATCCGCAACATGACCATCGCGGCCAAGCTCGGGTACCTCAACGTGCCGAACGGGATCCTCGTGGACATCCGCAAGGTGGACAAGTACAAGGACGACGAGGTCGTCCTGATGGTGACCGGCTCGCAGGGCGAGCCCATGGCCGCCCTGTCCCGCATGGCCAACGGCGACCACCAGGTGCAGCTGGAGGAGGGCGACCTCGTGGTCCTCGCCTCCTCGCTGATCCCGGGCAACGAGAACTCCGTGTTCCGCGTGATCAACGGCCTCATGAAGCTCGGCGCCAACGTGGTGCACAAGGGCATGGCGAAGGTGCACGTCTCCGGCCACGCCTCCGAGGGCGAGCTGCTCTACTGCTACAACATCGTCGAGCCGGAGTTCGTGATGCCGGTGCACGGCGAGACCCGGCACCTGATCGCCAACGGCCGGATCGCGGAGAAGACCGGCGTGCCGGCCGAGAACGTGATCCTCGCCGGCAACGGCACCGTGGTGGACATGACCGACGGCTTCGTGAAGGTCGTGGGCGAGGTGGACTGCGGCTACGTGTACGTGGACGGCTCCTCCGTGGGCGAGATCTCCGACTCGGACCTCAAGGACCGCCGCGTCCTGGGCGAGGAGGGCTTCATCTCGATCATCACCGTGGTGAACCGCCAGACCGGCAGCATCGTCTCCGGCCCGGACATCCACGCCCGCGGCGTCGCCGAGGACGAGAAGGTGTTCGAGGACATCAAGCCGAAGATCGCCCGGGCGCTGGAGGAGGCGGTGCAGTCCAGCAAGGACCACACCGCGCACCAGCTCCAGCAGGTGGTCCGCCGCACCGTCGGCACGTGGGTCAACCGCAAGCTGCGGCGCCGCCCCATGATCATCCCCGTGGTCCTGGAGGCCTGATCCGCCCGGGCCGCCATGCCCGCCCCGTCCGCGGTTCGCGGTAGTTTGGTGGGCATGGCGACCCGTACTTCCCCCACGCGATCGTCGGCCTCCTCGTCCTCGTCCCGCTCCGGCCGCGCCGGAGGCAAGGGATCCGGGCGGAGGGCGTCGACGGCGTCCGTCCCCGACGCCGACCGTCCCGCCGCGCCCCTGCGCGCCCTCCACGCCCTGTGGATGGGCCTGGCCACGCCCGTCGGCGCCGCCTTCCGCAAGCTCGGCCCGGACGTGCGCGTCGACCGCGAGGAACGCCGCGACGGCACCGGCCTGTTCCTGCTGCTGCTGGCCGCGGTGATCGCGTCCGTCGAGTGGTGGGGCCTGCGCGAGACCGGCTTCGGCCGCGTGGTGCACGGGGTGGCCGGCGGCACCGTGGGATGGTTCGCCCTGCTCGTGCCGATCGCCCTGGTGGTGGTGGCGGTGCGCTGCTTCCGCAGCCCCACGGCCCACCGCGCCAACGGGCGCATCGTCATCGGCCTGCTCATGGCCACGGTGGCGGGCGCCGGCATCGCGCACCTCGTGGCCGGGGTCCCCTCGGCCGCCGAGGCGTTCGACGACATGCTCGGCGCCGGCGGCATGGTCGGCTACCTGGCGACGGCGCCGCTCGCCTCCCTGCTGACCGTGGTGCCCGTCTGGGCGCTCATGGTCGCCCTCGCCTTCTTCTCCGTGCTGGTGCTCACGGCCACGCCTGTGGGCTCGATCCCGCAGCGGATCGCCGGCGGCTACGACTGGCTCACCGGCCAGGACCCGGAGGGCGCCTCCGAGCAGCGGGCGGCCCGCCGCGCCGAGCGCCGGCGCGCCCGCGGGGAGCGCGTCGACGCGGAGCCGCACGGCCCGCTGCACGCGGACGCCGAGGACGCGCGCACCCACCCGGACCACGACCAGTCCTACCTGGACGGCCCCGCCGGCAGCCATTCGGCCGAGCCCGCGCGTCGCCCCGGCCTGCTCGCCCGCCTCTTCGGCGGTCACCGCCGCGGCGCCGAGCCCGCCGCCGCGCCCGGCACCGAGCGCACCGCCCCCGCCGCCTACGACTCGCCGGTCTTGCAGGACGCGGAGGAGGCCCCCGCCGAGGCGGACACCACCATGGTGCTGCCGCGGCCGACGCCGCGCCGCCCCGCGCGCGGGGCCCAGGGCGTCTTCGACGCCGAGCGGGCCGACGACCCGGCCGGGTCGCGCGACGCGGACCGGGACGCCTCGGACGACTTCGACCCGTGGGTGGACGAGGAGGACGCCCCCGAGGACGCCGACGCCGAGCCGACGCCGCCCGCGGGCGTGCGCCGGCCCACCGCCGCGGACCGCGCCCTCGAGCAGGTCCGCGAGCACGCCCGCGCCCAGCGCGAGGCCGCAGCCGCCGCGGAGGAGCCCGCCGAGGACGCCGACGTCGACCTCGAGGACGAGGAGCCGGGCCGCGCCGCCAGGCCGGCCGCGCTGTCGTCGCCCGAGGCCGCCGTGCCCTCCAGCACCCCCGAGCCCGTGGCGCCCGTGACCGCCGAGCCGGCCCGCGGCACCCAGTCCGAGCTGGGCGGGGACGTGTCCTACACCCTGCCCCAGTCGGCCCTGCTGCCCGCCGGCCCCCAGCCGAAGGAGCGCTCCGAGGCCAACGACCGGGTCGTGGCCGCGCTGACCACCACGTTCACCGAGTTCAAGGTGGACGCCCAGGTCACCGGCTTCTCCCGCGGGCCCACGGTCACGCGCTACGAGGTCGAGGTGGCCCCCGGCACCAAGGTGGAGAAGGTCACCGCCCTGGAGAAGAACATCGCCTACGCGGTGGCCTCCTCGGACGTGCGCATCCTCAGCCCCATCCCGGGCAAGCGCGCCATCGGCATCGAGATCCCCAACACGGACAAGGAGGTCGTGGCCCTCGGCGACGTCCTGCGCTCGCAGGCCGCCCAGCGCACCGACCACCCCATGGTCATGGGCGTGGGCAAGGACGTGGAGGGCGGCTACGTGGTGGCCAACCTCGCGAAGATGCCGCACATGCTCGTGGCCGGCGCCACCGGCGCGGGCAAGTCCTCCTTCGTGAACTCGATGATCACCTCGATCCTGATGCGCTCCACGCCGGACGAGGTGCGCATGGTGATGGTGGACCCCAAGCGTGTGGAGCTCACCGCCTACGAGGGCGTCCCGCACCTGGTCACCCCCATCATCACGAGCCCCAAGAAGGCCGCCGAGGCCCTCCAGTGGGTGGTCAAGGAGATGGACACCCGCTACGACGACCTCGCGGCGTTCGGCTACAAGCACGTGGACGACTTCAACAAGGCCGTCCGCGCCGGGCAGGTGAAGCTGCCGCCGGACTCCAAGCGCGTGCTGCGCCCGTACCCGTACCTGCTGGTGATCGTGGACGAGCTCGCGGACCTGATGATGGTCGCCCCGCGCGACGTCGAGGACGCGATCGTGCGCATCACCCAGCTGGCCCGCGCGGCCGGCATCCACCTGGTGCTCGCCACCCAGCGGCCCTCCGTGGACGTGGTCACCGGCCTGATCAAGGCCAACGTGCCCTCGCGCATGGCGTTCGCGACCTCCTCCGTGACCGACTCCCGCGTGGTCCTGGACCAGCCGGGCGCCGAGAAGCTGCTGGGCCAGGGCGACGCCCTGTTCCTGCCCATGGGCAAGTCCAAGCCGATGCGCGTGCAGGGCGCCTGGGTCAACGAGTCCGAGATCCACGCCGTGGTGGAGCACGTGAAGTCGCAGATGCAGGTGCAGTACCGCGAGGACGTGGTGCCGGAGAAGACCGAGAAGGTCATCGACGAGGACATCGGCGAGGATCTGGACCTGCTCCTGCAGGCGGTCGAGCTCGTGGTCACCACGCAGTTCGGCTCCACCTCCATGCTCCAGCGCAAGCTGCGCGTGGGCTTCGCCAAGGCCGGCCGCCTGATGGACCTCATGGAGTCCCGCGGCGTGGTGGGCCCCTCCGAGGGCTCCAAGGCCCGCGACGTCCTGGTCAAGCCGGACGACCTCGCCGACGTGCTCGCCACCATCTCCGGCGACGCCCCGCCGTCGGGCGGCTCCGGCGAGGGCGGCGCCCCGGCGGCGGCTCCGGCCGCCCCCGCGTCCGCCGGCCCGCGGGACCTGGTCCAGGAGGACCTCGACGCGCGGCCCGCGGCGCAGAGCTGGGACGATGAGGACGACGACGAGGGGTCGGAGGACGCGTGGCAGCTCACGGGCAGATGAGCACGGGCGGCGAGGCGGAGCGGGTCTCCGCCTGGAACCTGCCGAACATCCTGACCTCGGTCCGCATCCTGATGGTGCCCCTCTTCGCGTGGGCGCTGTGGGCGGGCGGACCGTGGGGCGGGGACTCGGCGACCGCGCGGTGGATCGCCGTCGCGCTGTTCGCCGCGGCCATGTACACGGACAAGCTCGACGGCGACATCGCCCGGGCACGGGGCCTGATCACCGACTTCGGCAAGATCGCGGATCCGATCGCGGACAAGCTGCTCACGGGCGCCGCCCTCGTGCTGTTCTCCCTGCTGGGGGAGCTGTGGTGGTGGGTGACCGTGGTGATCCTGGTGCGCGAGTGGGGCATCACCCTGATGCGGTTCGTGGTGATCCGGTACGGCGTCATGCCGGCCGGGCGCGGCGGCAAGCTCAAGACCGTGCTGCAGGCCGTGGGCATCGGCCTGCTGCTGATGCCGCTGGCCCCCGTGGTGGGCGGCTGGTGGCCGTGGGTCGGCTGGACCGTGATCGGCGCCGCCACCGTGCTCACCGTCCTCACCGGGCTGGAGTACGTCAAGGACGCCTGGATCCTGCGGCGGGACGCCCTCGCCGCCCGGCGCGGGGCCTGAGCCCGTGGCCGCGCAGGAGACGGTGCGTGCGCTCGCGGGGGCCGGGCTGACCGTGGCCACCGCCGAGTCCCTGACGGCCGGCCTCATGGCCGCCCGCCTCGCGGACGTGCCCGGCGCCTCCGCCGTCCTGCAGGGCGGCGTGGTGGCCTACCAGAACAGCGTGAAGGCGGGCCTGCTCGGCGTGCCCGCGGACCTGCTCGAGCGCGTCGGCGCCGTCGACCCCGAGGTGGCCCGCCGCATGGCCGAGGGCGCCCGCGCGGGGCTCGGCGCGGACGTCGGGGTGGCCACCACGGGCGTGGCCGGCCCCGAGCCGCACCAGGGCCGCCCCGTGGGCACGGTCTGGCTCGGCGTGGCCGTCCCGGAGCGGCTGGCGGCCGCCCTGGACGGGCTCAGCGGCGAGCGCCGCGGCGCCGCGACCGCCATCCCGCTGGCCCTGGACGGGGAGCGGCAGGCGATCCGCGAGGCCACCGTGGCCGCCGCCCTGGCCGCGCTGACCCGCCTCGGTGCAGCGATGGGGGAGCGGGCGACCGGGGAGGGCGCCGCGGGGGAGCCGGGCGCCGGAGCGTGAGCGACGTCGCGTGCCGTCCGGGCCCGCCGCTCCTGGCCGCCCTCGGCGGGCGCGCGTAGGTTCGCTCCGATGAGCAGCGCATCCCCTCCCTCCCGGTCCACTCCGGACCCCTCCGCGCAGGACCCCTCCGCTCCGGTCATCTCCGCTTCGGACCCCCGCGCGGCCGCCGACGGCCGCGAGGAGGACCCTCACGCGCCCGCGGACGGCCGCCCGCCGCGCGTCGTGGGCCTCGTGGCCGACCCCGGCTACCCCTGGGCGCTCGTGTGCCGCATCGCGCGCGACTTCGAGCAGCGACTGCAGGAGCGCATGCCCGCGCCGCACGGCTGGCGCGTGGAGACCCGGCAGGAGTCGCTGCCCGTCGGCGCGGACGGCGGCATGGTGCTCGAGGAGCCCGTGCGCGCCCTGGCCGACGAGCACGGCTGGGAAACGGTGATCGCCGTCGTCGACCTGCCCCGCTTCGAGGACGGGCGCGGCGTCGTCGCGGACGTCGTCCCCCAGCTGCGGCTCGGGGTGGTGTGCGTCCCGGCCCTCGGGGTGATCACCCCGGCCCGGCGCCTGCGCGAGACCGTGCTGCGCGTCGTCGAGCACCTGGACACCGTCCCGGAGGTGGACCCGCCGGACGGCGAGCTGGACGTGCAGTCCACGGACCGCTCCGCCGAGGTCGAGGAGGACGGGGCCGCGGACACGGAGGAGCTGCGGGCGCTGACACCCCTGAACGGCACCGAGGCCGGGGTCGGCACCATCACCGGCATGGGCGGGGGCCGCCGCGAGGCCTCCACCGTGTACGTCAAGGGGCGGACCGGCACCCTGCGACTGCTCGTGGGGATGGTGATGGCGAACCGTCCGCTGCGCATGCCCCGGGACATGACGTTCACGATCGCCTCCGCGAGCGCCGCCGGCGCCTACGGCGTGTTCTTCGGCTCCATCTGGGTGCTCTCCAGCGTGATGTCCCCGTGGCGGCTCGCGGCCGTGACGGTCCTGTCCATCGTGCTGCTCGTGGGCTGGCTGATCGCCACCAACGGGCTCTGGACCCGTGGCACCCGGCACCGGCACAGCTCGCGGCTGGACAACCTCTCCACGGTGATCACCGTGGGGCTGGCCTGCACGCTGGTGTACGCGGTGCTCTTCGCCACCCTGTTCCTGGTGGCCGTGATGATCATCCCGGTGGAGTACCTCGGCGGCGAGCTGGAGCGCGCGAGCGACCTGAGCGACTACGCCAAGCTGGTGTGGCTGGCGGCCTCGATGGGCACCATGGCCGGCGCGGTCGGCTCGAGCCTGGACGACTCCGAGCGCATCCGCAACGCCACCTACTCCCTGCGCGAGCGGCACCGCAGGCGGGGGTGGGACGAGGCCCGGGAGGCCGCGGACGAGCCCGCCGCCGCGTCCCGGGAATGAACGACGCCGCCCCCGACGTTGAATGGAACGAGTCAAGAAGAGCGCCCCGCGGGATCAGGCCCGCGGCCCGGCCGTCTTCAGGAACAGCCCAGGAGAACGCGATAGACATGATGCGACATCCCGTCCAGGCCCACGGCATCACGCGCTGGGTCGACGACCAGCCCCGCCCCCGCGCGACCACCCCTGACATCAAGGAGCGCAGCATGCCCCTCCTCCGCCACGAGATCGGCGACGTCCTGCGCGACGTGCGCCAGCTCCAGGGCCGCACCCTGCGCGAGGTCTCCCACGACGCCCGCGTCTCGCTCGGCTACCTCTCCGAGGTGGAGCGCGGCCAGAAGGAGGCCTCCTCCGAGCTGCTGGCCTCCATCTGCCAGGCCCTCGAGATCCCGCTGTCCTACCTCCTGCGCGAGGTCTCGGACCGGCTGGTGGACCAGGAGGGCATCCAGGTCCCGGACACCCTGCCCGACGACCTGACCGACGCCGCGGACCCGTCCCTGGGCACGCTGGCCGGCCGCTGAGCACCGACCCGCAGACCCCCGACCCGCACGGCGCGGGCGCCCCGCACCCGGGAGCGCCCGCGCCGTCCGCGCGTCCGGGCCCTGCGACACCACCGACGACACACCCCGATGACGAGTGAGGCCCCGCCCATGCGCGTGAGCGAGTTCCAGCGGCTGATGGACGAGGAGTTCGGCCCCGGCCGGGCCGGCCTCGTTGCCGACTCCCTGCACCTGCCCGGCCTGGACACCACCGCGACGGCGGCGCTCGCCGCCGGCGTGGACCCGCGGCGGGTCTGGCTCGCCGTCTGCGAGCTGCACGACATCCCCGAGGAGCGGCGGCTGGGCCGCGACGTGCCCCCGAAGCGGTGAGGACGCCGGGGCGCGCCGGGAGTCGAACACATGTTCGATCCGTGCGGTAGAGTCCTGCACAGCAGTGCGACGGGGTGATCTCGTCCACAGGCGGACCCCGGGCGCTTAACGTGTCCGCCGCTCCCCGTAGATTCACGCACATGACCGAGGCGGGCGCCTGGACGCCCGCCGCACCGCCACCAGAGCTAGGGGTGAAGGATGAGCAAGACTCCGGATCGCGAGAAGGCCCTCGAAGCCGCCCTCGCGCAGATCGACAAGCAGTTCGGCAAGGGCTCCGTCATGCGGCTGGGCGACCAGACGCAGACGCCGGTGGAGGTCATCCCCACGGGCTCGGTGGCCATGGACGTGGCCCTGGGCATCGGCGGCCTGCCCCGCGGCCGCGTCGTGGAGATCTACGGCCCGGAGTCCTCGGGCAAGACCACGCTGGCCCTGCACGCGGTGGCCAACGCGCAGCGCAACGGCGGCATCGCCGCGTTCATCGACGCCGAGCACGCGCTCGACCCGGTGTACGCGCGCAAGCTCGGCGTGGACACGGACGCGCTCCTCGTCAGCCAGCCGGACACCGGCGAGCAGGCCCTGGAGATCATGGACATGCTCGTCTCCTCCGGCACCCTGGACATCGTCGTGATCGACTCCGTGGCCGCGCTGACCCCGCGCGCCGAGATCGAGGGCGAGATGGGCGACTCCCACGTGGGCCTGCAGGCCCGCCTGATGTCGCAGGCGCTGCGCAAGATCACCGGCCGGCTGCACCAGACCAAGACCACGGCCATCTTCATCAACCAGCTGCGCGAGAAGATCGGCGTGTTCTTCGGCTCCCCGGAGACCACCACGGGCGGCAAGGCGCTGAAGTTCTACGCGTCGGTGCGCATCGACGTTCGCCGCATCGAGACGCTCAAGGAGGCCGGCAACCCCGTCGGCAACCGCACCCGCGTGAAGATCGTGAAGAACAAGATGGCCCCGCCCTTCAAGCAGGCCGAGTTCGACATCCTCTACGGCGTGGGCATCTCCCGCGAGGGCGGCTTGATCGACATGGGCGTCGAGGAGGGCATCGTGAAGAAGTCCGGCGCCTGGTTCACCTATGACGGGGACCAGCTGGGCCAAGGCAAGGAGAACGCCCGCCGGTTCCTCAAGGACAACCCGGACCTCGCCCAGGAGATCGAGGAGCGGATCCTCACGAAGCTCGGCATCGGCGTGGACCCGGAGGCCGAGGCGGACGAGGCCCCGGCCCTGACCGCAGTCCCGGGTGACACCGCGGCCGGATGACCCGAGCCCGCAGGGACGCCGGAGGCGCCGCCGCCCGCCGGTCCGAGAGGACCGGCCGGAGCGGCGACGCCTCCGGCGCGTCTGCTTTCGACGACGCGCGCGACACCGACGCCGCCCGGATGTGGCTCGAGCTGGCGGGCGTGCCCGAGGCCGATGCCCCGGCCGCGGCCGGGGGCATGGAGGAGCCGCCGGCGGCCCCGACGGACGGCCCGGACGATCCGCCCCTCGCCGCGGCGGAGAACGGCTCCTCGGCAGCGCCGTCCGACCCCCCAGCGGCGCCGGACGAGGCAGGGCCGCCGGACCTGGGCTCCCTCCTGGGCCGGGCGAGCGACCTGCCCAGCCCTGCCCCCGGCGCTGCGTCGCGGGTGCTGCCCTGGTCGGTGGACGCGCGGCCCGAGCGCGGCGGGCGCGGCGCCCGGGGGACCTCCTCCGAGGCGCGGCGCGCGCGCCGCCGGACCGCCCGCCTGGCCGCCGCGGATGTCGCGTCCGCCCCTGAAGCCGCGTCCACTCCCGAGGAGGCGAACGCCCGCGAAGACGGCCGGCCGCGCCGTCGCCCGGGGCCCGCGCCCCTGCCCGCCGAGCCGAGGGATCGGGAGGAGGCCGCCCGCGAGGTCGTCCTGCGGCAGCTCGCCCTGGGGCCGCGCTCCCGCGGCCAGCTCGAGGCCAAGCTCGCCGAGCGCGAGGCCGAGCCCGAGCTCATCGCCCGGGTCCTGGACCGGTTCGAGGAGGTCCGGCTCGTGGACGACGTCGCCTTTGCCGAGGTATGGGTCCGCAGCCGCCACCGGTCCAAGGGACTGGCCCGGCGGGCCATCGGCCACGAGCTGCGGCAGAAGGGTGTGGACCGGGACGTCGCGGCCGAGGCGCTCGAGGCCATCGACGGGGAGGACGAGCGTGCCGCCGCCCTCGAGCTCGTCCGCCGCCGCCTGCGCGGCCGCCGGGTCCCCGCCGGCAACGGACCGGACGCGCGCGCAGAGCGGGACAAGGTGACCCGGCGCCTCGTCGGCATGCTGGGGCGCAAGGGGTACGGCGGCGGCCTCGCGTTCGCCGTCGTGAAGGAGGTGCTGGGCGAGCTCGAGGAGTGAGCGGGCCCCGCGCCCCGCCCGAGGTTCCTAGAATGGTGCGGTGACGTTGACGGACCCCACCCTCGAAGCCCCCGCCCCCCGGCAGACCTCCGCGCGCCCCCACGAAGGGCTGACGTACGAGGTCCGCACGTTCGGCTGCCAGATGAACGTGCACGACTCGGAGCGCATCTCCGGCCTCCTCGAGTCCACCGGCTACGCCCCCGCCCCGCAGGACGCCCAGGCGGACCTCGTGGTGTTCAACACGTGCGCCGTCCGCGAGAACGCGGACAACCGCCTCTACGGCAACCTCGGCAACCTGCGCTCCGTGAAGGACGCGCACCCCGGCATGCAGATCGCCGTCGGCGGGTGCCTCGCCCAGAAGGACCAGGCCGCCATCCAGGCCAAGGCGCCCTGGGTGGACGTCGTCTTCGGCACCCACAACATCGGCTCCCTGCCGGTGCTGCTGGAGCGCTCGCGCCACAACGCGGAGGCCGAGATCGAGATCCTCGAGTCCCTCGAGGTGTTCCCCTCCACGCTGCCCACCAAGCGGGACTCCACCCACTCGGGCTGGGTGTCCATCTCCGTGGGCTGCAACAACACGTGCACGTTCTGCATCGTCCCGAGCCTGCGCGGCAAGGAGAAGGACCGCCGGCCGGGGGAGATCCTCGCCGAGGTCCAGGCCCTCGTGGACGCCGGCGCCGTGGAGGTCACCCTCCTGGGCCAGAACGTGAACACGTACGGCGTGGAGTTCGGGGACCGCGGCGCGTTCGCCAAGCTGCTCCGCGCATGCGGACAGATCGAGGGCCTGGAGCGCGTGCGCTTCACCAGCCCGCACCCGGCCGCCTTCACGGACGACGTGATCGACGCGATGGCCGAGACCCCCAACGTCATGCCGCAGCTGCACATGCCCCTGCAGTCCGGCTCGGACACGGTGCTCAAGGCCATGCGCCGCTCGTACCGGTCCAAGCGGTTCCTCGGCATTCTCGAGAAGGTGCGCGAGCGGATCCCGCACGCGGCCATCACCACGGACATCATCGTCGGCTTCCCGGGGGAGACCGAGGAGGACTTCCAGGACACGATGCGGGTGGTCGAGGCCTCGCGGTTCTCCTCCGCGTTCACGTTCCAGTACTCCATCCGCCCCGGCACTCCGGCCGGCGAGATGGCGGACCAGGTGCCGAAGGCCGTGGTGCAGGAGCGCTTCGAGCGCCTCGTCGCCCTCCAGGACCGCATCTCCGCGGAGGAGATGGCCACGCTCGTGGGCACCCGCCAGGAGCTGCTCGTCACCGCCGACTCCGGCACCAAGGCCGCCGAGCGCGGCCGCCTCTCCGGGCGTGCCCGGGACAACCGTCTCGTGCACTTCTCGGTGCCGGCCGGCGCGCCGACCCCGCGCCCCGGGGACTTCGTCACCGTCACCGTCACCGAGGCGCACCCGTTCTTCGCAGTCGCGGACCCCGCGCCCGAGGACTACTCGCTGCGCCGCTCGCGCGCCGGGGACGCCTGGGACCGCGCCCAGGCCGAGTCCTGCGGGGTGCCGACGCCGGGCGCCTCCGGCGGCGCCGGGGCCACGAGCCTCGGCATGCCCACGCTGCGCCCCCGGTCCTGATGCGCGCCGCCCGCCCGCCCGTCGTCGCCGTGGTCGGGGCGACGGCGACGGGCAAATCCGCCCTCGCCGTCGCGCTGGCGCACGCCCTGGACGGGGAGGTCGTCAACGGGGACGCGCTGCAGTTCTACCGGGGCATGGACATCGGCACCGCCAAGGTGACCGAGGCCGAGCGCGAGGGCGTGCCGCACCACCTGCTGGACGTGCTCGACGTCGGGCAGGAGGCCTCGGTGGCCGCCTTCCAGTCCGCGGCCCGCGGCGTGTTCGCGGACGTCCGCTCCCGGGGGCGGACCCCGATCCTCGTGGGCGGCTCCGGCCTGTACGTGCGGGCGGCGCTGGACGTGCTCGAGTTCCCGCCCACGGACCCGGAGGTCCGGGCCGCGGTGGAGGCCGAGCTGGCCGAGCGCGGGGAGGCGGCCCTGCGGGCCGAGCTGGCCGCCGTCGACCCCGAGTCCGCGGCCAAGGTGGCCGACGCGCGGCGCCTCGTCCGTGCCCTCGAGGTCCACCGGATCACGGGCCGGCCCTTCTCCGCGTTCATGCCGCGGCGCGAGCACGAGCCCTCCGTGGCGCCGGTGGTGCAGATCGGCCTGAGCCTGGAGCGCGCCGTGCTGCACGAGCGGATCGAGGCCCGGGTGGAGCGCATGCTCGCCGCCGGGCTGCTGGACGAGGTCCGCGCGCTGGACGTGCCCGGCCCGGACGGGCTGCGCCAGGGGCCCACGTCCTCCCGGGCCATCGGCTACGCGCAGATGCTCGCCGTCCTGGACGGCACGCTCACGCCGGTGCAGGCCGCCGAGCAGACCGTCGTCGCCACCCGGCGCTTCGCCCGCCGGCAGGAGACGTGGTTCCGCGCCGACCCGCGCGTGCACTGGGTGGACGCCCTGGCCCCGGACGTCGTCGCGCAGGCGCTGGCCGTGGTGGCCGGCTCCTAGACTGACCCCATGACCGAGAAGACCGCCGCCGCTGCGGCCCCGACGTCCGACGCCGCCCCCCGCGTGCCCTTCACGAAGGGCCACGGCACCGGCAACGACTTCGTGCTCCTGGCCGACCCGGACGGCAACGTCCACCTCGAGGCCGCCCAGGTGGCGGTGCTCGCGGACCGGCACCGGGGGATCGGCGGGGACGGCGTGATCCGCGCCGTGCCCTCCCGCCACGTCGAGGAGGGCCGGGCCCTGCTCGCCGCGCACCCCGAGGCCGAGTGGTTCATGGACTACCGCAACGGGGACGGGTCGATCGCGGAGATGTGCGGCAACGGGGTGCGCGTGTTCGTGCACTTCCTCGCCGAGAAGGGGCTCGTGGACCTCGCCCCCGGCGAGTCCATCACCATCGGCACGCGGGCCGGCGTGAAGACCGTCAGCCGCCTCGCCCACGGCTACGCGATCGACATGGGCCCGTGGTCCTACCTCGATCCGGAGCTGGCCGAGGAGGCGGCCTCGGACGCGATGGTCCTCACCGCCGGCCTGGCCGACCCCCGCCCGGCGCTGAGCGTCTCCATGGGCAACCCGCACACGGTGGTGCCGGTGGCCTCCTTCGAGGACCTCGAGGGGCTGGACCTCACCCGCGCCCCGGAGGTGGACCCGGCGCCGGCCCACGGCACCAACGTGGAGTTCGTGGCGGCGCACGAGCCCCTCGTCCGCGAGGGCGTGGGCCGCGTGCGCATGCGCGTGCACGAGCGCGGGGTGGGGGAGACCCAGTCCTGCGGCACGGGCGCGTGCGCGGTGGCGGTGGCCATGCGCGCGTGGTCCGGCGAGGGCGGCTCCGACTCGTGGCTCGTGGAGGTCCCCGGCGGCGTCCTCGGCGTGGACTTCGTCGCCCACCCGGACGGCACCGAGCACGTGGTGCTCGCCGGCCCGGCCGAGCTCGTCTTCGACGGCGAGCTCACCGTCTGAGCGTCAGCTCAGCTCGCCGAGCACCTCGTTGAGCGCCTCGGTGGCGGAGGGGTGCGTCCAGATCCCGTCGCGCAGCGCCGACGCCGTGACGTCCGCGCGCATGGCCAGGGCCACGAGGTTCACGAGCTCCTGCGCCTCCACGCAGTGCAGGCGGGCGCCGAGCACGAGGTCGGTGGCGGCGTCCACGACCACCTCGATGACGCCGTGGGCGTCCTCCTCGATCTTCGGGCGCGGCATGGCGGCGATCTTCGCCACGGGCTTGGAGGCGACCTTCACCTCGTGGCCGGCCTCGCGGGCCTGCTCCGCGGTCATGCCGACCGAGCCGAGCGGCGGCGTCGTGAAGACCGTGGTGGGCACGGCCACGCGGTCGGCGCGCGAGTACGCGCCGTCCCCGCCGAGCTGGCCGGTGACGATCCGGTGGTCGTCGAGGGAGATGTAGGTCTGCTGCGGCCCGCCGTTGACGTCGCCCACGGCCCACACGTCCGGCGCCGAGGTGCGCAGGTGCTCGTCCACGGCGATGAAGCCCTTCTCGTCCAGCTCGATGCCGGCGGCCGCCGGGTGCAGGGCCTGGGCGGTCGACGCGCGGCCCGTGGCCAGCACCACGATGTCCGCGGCGATCGGCTCGCCCTCCTCGAGGTCCACGCGCAGGCCGCCGTCGGCCTCGGCGAAGCCCGTGGCGGAGGCCCCGGTGGCCAGGTGCACGCCGCGGTCCTGCAGGGCCTCGACCAGGGAGTCGCGGACCGCGTCGGACTCGTCGGGCAGGATCTGCTCGCCCCGCACCAGGACGGTCACCTCGGCGCCGAAGCCGGCCAGCATGGAGGCCAGCTCCAGGCCTACGGGGCCGGAGCCGACGACGACGGCGCGGCGCGGCGCGCGGCTGCGGTCCATCTGCAGCTGCAGGGTCTCGGAGTCGTGCACGCCGGGCAGGTCCACGCCGGGCATCTCGGGGCGCAGGGGGGTGGTGCCTGTGTTGACGACCACGTGCCGGGCGCGGATGGTCAGGCGCTCGCCGTCGTCGTCGCCGTCCGCGGCCTCGGCGGGGCGGACCTCGACGGTGCGCTCGCCGGTGAAGCGGGCCTCGCCCTGGACGAGGGTGACGGCGTCCAGGTCCTCGAGCATGGCGCGGTTCGCGTCGCGGAGCTTCGAGGTGAGGGCGTCGCGGAAGTCCCAGGCGGAGGCGACGGCGGCGTCCGGGTCGTCCCCGGGGCGGACGGCGTCGGCGCGGTGGACGAGGGCCTTGGTGGGCACGCACGCCACGTTGATGCAGGTGCCGCCGACCATGCCGGCGTCGCGCTCCACGAGGGTGACCTTGCGGCCCTGGGAGCCGAGCGTCGTGGCGAGGGTCTTGCCGCCCTTGCCCCAGCCGATCACCAGGATGTCGGTCTCGAGCTCAGCGGTGCCGGCGGTGGTCACGGTGTCCTTCACGGTGGCCAGGCTGCTCATGCCCTCGACACGATCCAGGACGGTCCGTTCAGGAGGACGATTCGGCCGCCCGCGAGATCCGCAGGATCCGGAAGCCCTTGACCGTGGCCGCCCGCGTCGCCGTGAACTCTCCGGGTGCCTGCTCCTGGAGCATCCCCGCGATCCACGGCAGCAGCGAGTCCGCCCCGAGGTTCTTCTGCACCACGAGCCAGGCCTCGCCGCCGGGGGCCAGGCGCGGCAGCCACTGCGCCAGCAGATCGTGCAGGGCGGCCTTGCCGATGCGGATCGGCGGGTTGGACCAGATCAGGTCGAACCGGGCGTCGTCCGGGACCTGCTCGGGGGTGAGGAAGCGCGCGTTCTGCGCCCCGACGGCGGCCGCGTTGTCGCGGGCCAGGGCCAGGGAGCGCTCGTTCACCTCGACGCCGGTCACCTCGGCCTCGGGGGAGGCCAGGGCCAGGGTGAGGGCGAGCGGGCCCCAGCCGGCGCCGACGTCGAGGAACGCGCCGCGCGCTGGGGGCGCGGGGACGGCCGAGAGCAGGGCCGAGGTGCCCTTGTCGATCCCGTCCGGGGAGAACACGCCGTTGGCGGTCTGCAGGGTGACGCGCCGCCCGGCGAGCTCGACGTCGACGCGGCGGCGCCGCTCGGGGGTGCCGGGGTCGGGGGAGAAGTAGTGCGCAGGCGAGGTCACGGCGACCATCGTAGTCAGGCGGCGCCGGCGGCCCGCAGGTCCGCCAGGATCGCCCGCACGGCGTCCCGGCCGGCGCGGTTGGCGCCCACGGTGGACTGGGACGGCCCGTAGCCGATGAGGAACAGGCGCGGCTCGTCGAGGGCGCGGCCGTGCGCCGCCCGGATGCCGCCGTCGGGCGTGCGCAGGCGCAGCGGGGCGAGGTGGCGGACGGCGGGGCGGAAGCCGGTGGCCCAGAGGATGACGTCGGCGCGCTCGAGGGAGCCGTCGGGCATGCGCACCCCGTCCGGTTCGATCCGCTCGAACATGGGGTGGCGCTCGAGCACCCCGCGGGCCTGCGCCTCGCGCACCCAGTCGGAGCGGAACATGCCGGTCGCGCTCACCACGGAGCGCGGGGCCAGGCCGAGGCGGGTGCGCTCGTCGACGCCCTCCACCGACTCGGCGAGGTGGCCCGGGTCCGGGTCGTCGATCCAGCGGGGCTCGCGGCGGGTCACCCAGAGCGTGTCCGCCACGCGCGAGACCTCGGCCAGGTGCTGGGTCGCGGAGACGCCCATGCCCACGACCACCACGCGCCGCCCGGCGAACTCCTCCGGGCCGCGGTAGTCGTGGGTGTGCAGCTGCCGGCCGCGGAACTCCCGCCGGCCCGGCACCGCCGGCCAGTGCGGCGAGGTCCACGTCCCGGTGGCGTTGACCAGGAACCCGCACGTCCGCGTGCCCGCGTCGGTGTGCACCCGGAACCCCTCGGCGGCCCCGGGCTCGCCGCTCCGCTCCACCCGCGACACGCGCACGGGGCGGTGCACGCGCAGGTCGAAGCGCTCCTCGTACTCGGCGAAGTAGGCGGGCAGCACCGCGTTGGCCCGCGCGGCCGGGTCCGCCGGCGGCACCGGGTGGCCGGGCAGCTCGTGGATGTGGTTGACCGAGCCCATCGTGAGGGTGTCCCAGCGGTGCAGCCACGCCCCGCCGGGGCGCTCCTCGGCGTCGAGGACGGCGAACGTGCCCGGCGCCCCCGCGGGGGCCGGTCCCGGGGCCTCGCCGGGGCCGACGGGCTGGAAGCCGCGGCGGCGCAGGTGGTGGGCGGCGGAGAGCCCGGCCTGGCCGGCGCCGACCACGAGGGCGGTGACGTGCCGGTCCGGGTGCGGGGTCATGCGGCCCAGCGTAGGCACGGCCGGCGCGTGTTCGCCCACGGGAGAGGGGTGTCGCCGGCGGCGGGCGGCCGCTAGGATGGTCCGCATGTTCCTGCTGTTCGCCTGATCGCCGCCGCCCGTCGAGCCCTCGCTCCGGCCGCCGTCGATCGCTCCGCATCCCGCTCCGGTCCGCACCCTCGTGCGCCCGGATCCCGCCGACGCGAACAGGACACCCCCCCATGGACTACATCGTCCACCCCTGCACACCCGAGGACGAGCCGTCGTGGCTGCGCTGCCGGGTCCTCGCCTTCCTCGACACCCAGAACCACGACGACGTCCACGCCGCCCACCCCGTCCCCGACCCCGACGTGGCCGACCCCGCGGACTCGCTCCAGTGGGTCGCCGTGGTGCGTGACGGGCCCGACGCCGGCACGGTCGCCGGGATCCTCGACGCCTCCGTGGGCGTCGCGGACGGCGACGACGCCGGGCTGGCCACGATCGACACCCTGGCCGTCCACCCGGACCACCTGCGTCGGGGCCTGGCCGGCCGCCTGTTCGAGGCCGTCCTGGAGCGGCTGCCCGAGCGGGTCCGGCACGTGGACGCGTGGACGCGCGAGGACGAGGCGGCGAACGCCTGGTACCGCGCGCACGGCTTCGCCCGGGACCACGTGTACCTCCAGGTCCACCTGGAGAGCTGGGTGGACGGCGACGACGTCGCGGCCCTGATCAGGACCCCGCCCGCCCTCTCGGCCCCCGTCAAGGGGCTCTTCCACGCCTCCCTCGAGGACGAGGCGTGGATCCGCGAACGCTTCCACCGGGTGGTCCGCGTGAGCCGGTACGTCCGCCCCGTGGGGATGACCGGCTAGCGCGTCCGCCCCACCCACTACCCTGAACTGACATCGGGACGCCCGAGCGAGGCGTCCCAGAGGAGACCATGACTGAAGAGAAGAACCCCACCCCCGCCGGCGGCTCCGAGGACGAGATCCAGGCCGTGATCGACCGCATCCTCGCGGCCGACGACGCCCGCCGCTCCGAGGCGCAGGACCGTGCGGACACGCCCGGCCGCGCCGACGCGGAGACCGCCGGGGACGCCGACGCCGGCACCCCGGACCGGACCTCCGCGCTCGCGGGCCGCGCGCTCGCCCTCGCCGAGGGCGGCGACGGCCACACCGCGGCGGACGGCGACCAGGACGAGCTCGCCGCGCGCCACTCCCTGCGGCGCGTCCAGGGCCTGTCCACCGAGCTCGAGGACATGACCGAGGTCGAGTACCGCCAGCTGCGGCTGGAGCGCGTGGTGCTGGCCGGCGTCTGGACCGAGGGCACGGCCGAGGACGCGGAGAACTCGCTGCGCGAGCTCGCCGCGCTCGCGGAGACCGCGGGCTCCGAGGTGCTCGACGGCGTCATCCAGCGCCGCGCCACCCCGGACCCGGCCACCTACCTGGGCAAGGGCAAGGCACAGGAGCTGGCGGAGATCGTCGCCCTCTCGGGCGCGGACACCGTGGTGGTGGACTCCGAGCTCGCCCCGTCCCAGCGCCGTGCGCTCGAGGACGTGGTGCGCGTGAAGGTCATCGACCGCACCGCCCTGATCCTGGACATCTTCGCCCAGCACGCCAGCTCCCGCGAGGGCCGCGCCCAGGTGGAGCTGGCCCAGCTCGAGTACCTGCTGCCGCGCCTGCGCGGCTGGGGCGAGTCCATGTCCCGCCAGGCCGGCGGCCGCGCCGCGGGCGGCGAGGGCATCGGCTCCCGCGGCCCCGGCGAGACGAAGATCGAGCTGGACCGCCGCCGCATCCGCACGCGGATGGCGAAGCTGCGCAAGGACATCGCCGGCATGAAGCCGGCCCGCGAGGCCAAGCGCGCCAACCGGCGCCGCAACCGGGTGCCCTCGGTGGCGATCGCCGGGTACACCAACGCGGGCAAGTCCTCGCTGCTGAACCGGCTCACCCACGCCGGGGTGCTCGTGGAGAACGCCCTGTTCGCCACGCTGGACCCCACGGTGCGCAAGGCCATGACGCCGGACGGCATCGGCTACACGCTCTCGGACACGGTGGGCTTCGTGCGCAACCTGCCCACGCAGCTCGTCGAGGCGTTCCGCTCCACCCTCGAGGAGGTCGCGGACGCGGACGTCATCCTGCACGTGGTGGACGGCTCGCACCCGGACCCCGAGGGACAGATCTCGGCCGTGCGCTCCGTGTTCGCGGAGGTGGACGCCCACCGGATCCCCGAGATCATCGTGCTGAACAAGGCGGACGCGGCCGACCCGGCCGTCGTCGCCCGCATCCGCGCGAAGGAGCCCCACACCGTGGTGGTCTCCGCCCGCACGGGCGAGGGCATCGAGGAGCTGGAGCGGGCGATCGCCGCCACCATCCCGCGGCCGGACGTCCGCCTCGAGCTGCTCATCCCGTTCACCCGGGGCGAGCTCGTCTCCCGCCTCCACTCGGAGGACGCGGAGATCCTGGCCGAGGGCTACGAGGAGGGCGGCACGCGCCTGTCCGTGCTCGTGCGCCAGGACCTGGCCCCGGAGTACGAGGACTACGTCGTGGACCCGGCGGCCTCGTGAGCGGCACGGGGACGGAGGGGACGACGGCGGCCGGCGAGGGCGCGCAGCCGCGCACGGACCACGAGCGCGAGGCCCTGCGCCTGCTGGACGCCGCCGTCGAGGCGACCGGCGGCCAGCAGCGCGCCGGCCAGCGCGAGATGGTCCTGCAGGTGGCGCGCGCCCTCGAGTCGCGCCGCCACCTGCTGGTGCAGGCCGGCACGGGCACCGGCAAGTCCCTCGCCTACCTCATCCCCGCCCTGCAGCACGCGATGACGCAGGAGGACCCCGTCGTCGTCGCCACCGCCACGCTCGCGCTGCAGGCGCAGATCATGAAGCGGGACGCCCCCCGCCTGGTCGAGGCGCTCAAGGACGAGCTGCCGCGCGAGCCGGTCGTGGCCCTGGTGAAGGGCCGCTCCAACTACCTGTGCCGGCACAAGGTGGACGGCGGCTACCCGGGGGACGAGGGCGAGGAGGCCCTGTTCACCGTGGCGGACGACGGCGGCCTGCTCGGCTCCGCCGCCGACGGCACGGGCGGTCCGAGCTCGCTGCTGGGCAAGGAGGTCATGTACCTGCGCGCCTGGGCGGACCAGACCGAGACCGGGGACCGCGACGACCTGGACGTGCCCGTGACGGACCGGGCCTGGCGCCAGGTGTCCGTCTCGGCGATCGACTGCCTCGGCGCCTCCCGCTGCCCGATGGCCGAGGAGTGCTTCTCGGAGCGGGCCCGCGCGGACGCCGCGGACGCGGACGTGGTGGTCACCAACCACGCGATGCTCGCGATCAGCGCGTTCGAGGGGCTGGCCGTGCTGCCGGCCTACTCCGCGGTGGTGGTGGACGAGGCCCACGAGCTGCAGGACCGGGTCACCGGCGCCGTCACCGGGCAGCTGTCCGGCTCGATCGTGCACGGGGCCGCCACCTCGCTGCGCAAGCACACCACCGTGGCCGTCGAGGACCTGATGGAGGCCGGGGCGGGCCTGGACCGGGCGTTCACGGACGCGCCCTCGGGCCTGCTGGCCGCCGGGCCGGACGAGGTGCAGGAGCAGGCGCTCAACGCCGTCCTCTCCGCGGCCCGCCAGTGCCTCTCGGACCTGGGCCAGGACAAGGACAAGGAAGCCGACGCGGACGGCGGACGCCAGATGGCGCGCTCGCGGGTGCTCGAGGTGCTCGAGGTGGTGGAGCGCATGCTCGCCGCCCGCCCCGAGGCGGACTTCCCGGAGGTGCTGTGGGCCACCCGCCCCGGCCGCTTCGAGCCCGGGGTCGGGTGGCAGCCCGGTGACGAGTCGGACCCGCCGCAGCTCTTCGTGGCCCCCATCTCCGTGGCCGGCAAGCTGCGCGAGGGCCTGTTCGGCAAGGCGACCACCGTGCTCACCTCGGCCACCCTGACGGTGGGCGCGGGGGAGCGGCGCTTCGACTCGGTGGCCGGCGACGTCGGCCTCGCCGGTGCGGACGCGCCCCGCTTCGAAGCGCTCGACGTCGGCAGCCCCTTCGACTACCCGCGCCAGGGCGTGCTCTACGTGGCCCGGCATCTGCCCCGCCCCGGGCGCACGGCCTCGCCGGAGTCCCTGGACGAGCTCGAGGCGCTGCTGCGCGCCTCCGGCGGCGGGGCCCTGGGCCTGTTCTCCTCGCGCCGGGCCGCCGAGGACGCGGCCGCCGAGATGCGCCGTCGGCTCGGTCCCAAGGCCACCGTGCTGTGCCAGGGCGACGCCACCCTCTCGGCCCTCGTGCGCCAGTTCGCCGAGGAGCCGGACACGTCCCTGTTCGGGACCATGAGCCTGTGGCAGGGCGTGGACGTGCCCGGGAACTCGCTCCGGCTCGTGGTGATCGACCGCATCCCGTTCCCGCGGCCGGACGACCCGCTCTCCCAGGCGCGCACCCGGGACGTGGCACGCCACGGGGGCAACGGGTTCATGCGGATCTCGGCCACGCACGCGGCCGTGCGAATGGCCCAGGGCGCCGGGCGCCTGGTGCGCTCGGTCCACGATCGCGGCGTGGTCGCGGTGCTGGACTCGCGCCTGGCCACGGAGCGCTACGGCGGCTACATCACGAGCGCCCTGCCGGACTTCTGGCGCACCACGGACCGAGGGGTGGTCCTGGGCGTCCTCGGCCGGCTGGCCGAGACGGAGTCCTGACCGCACCCGGACGACGACGGCTCCGGTCTGCGGCCAGGGTCGGCCGCGGACCGGAGCCGCGTGCGGGGGAGGGCCCGCCCGTCAGAGGGCGCGCAGGACCGTCACCACGCGGCCCATCACGGTGGCGTGGTCGCCGAGGATGGGCTCGTAGGCGGTGTTCTGCGGCAGCAGCCACGTGTGCCCGTCGCGGCGGCGGAAGGTCTTGACCGTGGCCTCGTCGTCGAGCAGCGCGGCCACGATGTCCCCGTTCTCCGCGGTCTCCTGGCGACGCACCACCACCCAATCGCCGTCGCAGATGGCGGCGTCCACCATGGAGTCGCCGGTCACGCGCAGCATGAACAGCTCGCCCTCGCCGGTCAGGCGCCGGGGGACCGCCATGACGTCCTCCACCTGCTGCTCGGCGAGCACGGGCCCGCCGGCCGCGATGCGGCCGACCCACGGGACGGGCACGGTGTCCGCGTCCTCCGCCCCCGTGTGCCAGGCCGGGATGGCCGGCAGTCCCGACGGCGCGGCGGCGGCGGGCGGTGCGGCCTCGCCCAGCGGCGTGCCGTCCACGTCCAGCAGCACCTCGAGGGCGCGCGGGCGCCCCGGGTCGCGGCGGATGTAGCCGTGCTGTTCGAGGCGGCCCAGCTGGTGGGTGACGGAGGAGAGGGAGGCCAGGCCGGCGGCGTCGCCGATCTCGCGCATGGACGGCGGGTAGCCGTGCTCGGCGATCGCGTCCCGGATGGTCTGCACGATCCGGCGCTGGCGGTCGGTGAGCGGCGCGGGCGACGCCGGCTGCTCGTCGGTGGTGGCCATGGCTGGCGTCCGTTTCTCCCGGGGGTCGATGGTGGCCGGCCTCGTGCTCCGGCGTCCGGCGGCCGGCCGTCCGCTTACCGTGTCCGCCCCCGATGGTTGCCTGTCCTTGATGGCGGGCTCACGAGGCGGCGCCGGCGCGTCCGTGCGTCGCCTCGAGCCTAGAGGAGAGCCCCGTCGCATTCAAAGATATGTTCGATCCGGGCGTGGCGTGTCTCGAACGCGTGTGCTAGAAATGGGTTCGAACGGAATCGAACAGATGTTCGATCACGCCACGGGGCGCAAGCCCTCAGAGGAGGACACCATGACGCTCATGACCGCACAGTTCGCCGGTTCGCCCGCGGCCGCGCGGCGGCGTCCGGCCGCCATCCGCCTGACCCGCCGCGGCCGGCTGCTGCTGCGCGGGATCCCCGTGATGGCCGCCGCCGCGGCGGCCACCCTGGCCGTGGCCTTCCTGCTGGGCGTGCTGCTGTCCCCGGCCGCCGTCTCCGCGGACACCGCGGCGCCGGCCACGCAGACCGTCACCGTGATGCCCGGGGACAGCCTCTGGACCATCGCCACCACAATCGCGCCCGAGGAGGACGTGTACGAGGTGATCGCGGCCATCGACGAGCTCAACGGCCTGGAGGGCCGCGCCCCGGCCCTCGGCGAGGAGCTCTTCATCCCGGCCACGCGGTGACGCACGGCGGGGCCGGCCTCGGCCCCTTCCTAGACTGGCGGGCATGACCGACCTCAGCTCCCTGCCCCTGCGCGAGAACCTCCGCGGCCTGAGCCCCTACGGCGCCCCCCAGCTGGACGTGCCGCACATGCTCAACACCAACGAGAACACGCATCCGGTGCCGCAGGAGGTCGCCACGGCCATCGCCGAGCGGGTGGCCGCCGTGGCCGGCGGGCTCAACCGGTACCCGGACCGGGAGTTCACGGCGCTGCGCCGCGCCCTGGCCCGCTACCTCGGCCACGGACTCACCGAGGGCCACGTGTGGGCCGCGAACGGGTCGAACGAGATCCTCCAGCAGATCCTCCAGGCGTTCGGCGGGCCCGGGCGCACGCTGCTGAGCTTTCTGCCCTCCTACTCCATGTACCCGCTGCTGGCCGGCGGCACGGACACCGCGTTCGTCGACGGCGGGCGCGCCGCCGACCATACCCTCAGCGCCGAGCGCGCCGCCGCCATGGTCCGCGAGCACCGCCCGCACGTGGTGTTCCTCGCCTCGCCGAACAACCCCACGGGCACCGCCCTGGACCTGGCCACCATCGAGGCCGTCTACGCGGCCCAGGCCGAGAACGAGGCCGCCGGCGGACCCGGGGCCATGATCGTGGTGGACGAGGCCTACGCCGAGTTCGCCCTCGCCGGCACCCGCTCCGCGCTCACCCTGCTGCCTGGCCGCGAGCGGCTGATCGTCACCCGCACCATGTCCAAGGCGTTCGCGCTCGCCGGCGCGCGCGTGGGCTACCTCGCCGCCGATCCCGCCGTCGCGGACGCGCTGCGCCTCGTGCGCCTGCCCTACCACCTCTCCGCCGTCACCCAGGCCACCGCGGAGGCGGCCCTGGACCACGTGGACGCCCTGCTGGAGACCGTGGAGGACATCAAGGGCCAGCGCGATCGGATCGTGGCGACCCTGCGCGAGCTGGGGCTGGAGCCCTCCGTCTCGGACTCGAACTTCGTGTTCTTCGGCCACCTGGAGGATGCGGCGGACGTGTGGCGCCGCCTGCTCGAGCTCGGCGTGCTCGTGCGGGACGTGGGCATCCCGCACCACCTGCGCGTCACGGCCGGCACCGAGGAGGAGACCACCGCCTTCCTCGAGGCGCTCGAGGCCGTCCTGGCCGAGATCGGGCACCGCCGCTGACCCCGGGCCGGGCGTCACCCGTGCTCGGGCGTCCGCCCGCCTCCCTAGGATGGAGGCAGAGCGCGCGGCGCCCCCGGCCCCGGCCGTCGTCGTCCGCCCGCACCCCACCCACCCGCCCGCACCGCCGCCCGCCGGTGCGCCCCAGCCCCGAGGAGGCCCCGTGGCAGCCGAGCTGATCTCCGGACGGCGTGCGCGCATGACGCGCACCACCAGCGAGTCGGACGTGCACGTCGAGATGGACCTGGACGGCACCGGCCGCGCCGAGATCTCCACCTCCGTGCCGTTCTACGACCACATGCTCACGGCCCTGGCCCGGCACTCGCAGATCGACCTCACCGTGCGCGCCACGGGGGACACCCACATCGACGTCCACCACACCGTGGAGGACGTGGCCATCACCCTCGGCGAGGTGCTCAAGACCGCCCTCGGGGACAAGTCCGGCATCCGCCGCTTCGGCGAGGCCTCCGTCCCGCTGGACGAGGCGCTCGCCCGCGCCGTCGTGGACGTCTCCGGGCGCCCCTACCTCGTCCACGAGGGCGAGCCCGAGGGCCAGCAGTACCACCTGATCGGCGGCCACTTCACCGGGTCCATGACCCGCCACGTGTTCGAGTCGATCACCTACCACGCGGCCATCTGCCTGCACATGGACGTGGTGCGCGGCCGCGACCCGCACCACATCGTCGAGGCGCAGTTCAAGGCCTTCGCCCGCGCCCTGCGCGCCGCCGTGGAGGACGACCCCCGCATGAGCGGCGTGCCCTCCACCAAGGGCGCCCTCTGATGGCCCGCCCCACCTCCGTCCCCGGCGTGCGCCCGAGCGTGGCGGTGCTGGACTACGGCTCCGGCAACGTCCACTCGGCGGTGCGCGCCCTGGAGCGCGCCGGCGCGGCCGTCGAGCTCACCCGCGACCCGGAGGCCGTGCAGTCCGCGGACGGCCTGCTGGTGCCCGGCGTCGGCGCGTTCGCCTCCGTGATGCGCGCCCTCACCGAGGTCGGCGGCACCCGCTGGATCGGGCGCCGCGTGGCCGGCGGCCGCCCGGTGCTCGGCATCTGCGTGGGCCACCAGATCCTGTTCGACGCCGGCGTGGAGCACGGCGAGCGGGCCGAGGGCATGGGGGAGTGGCCCGGCGTCGTCGAGGCCCTGCCCGCCGAGGTCCTGCCGCACATGGGGTGGAACACCGTCCGCCCGCCCGAGGGCAGCGCCCTCTTCTCCGGCATCGAGGACGAGCGGTTCTACTTCGTGCACTCCTACGGCGTGCTGCGCTGGGAGTTCGACCAGACCATCTCCGCGATGCGCCCGCCGCAGGTCACGTGGGCCCACCACGGGGCCGACTTCGTGGCCGCCGTGGAGAACGGGCCGCTCTCCGCCACCCAGTTCCACCCGGAGAAGTCGGGCGACGCCGGACTGCAGCTGCTGCGCAACTGGCTGGAGACCCTCTGATGCCCTACTGGTCCGTCCTCTACCTCGCCCTCGGCGGCCTGCTGCTCGGGGCCGCCTGGTCCATGCGCACGCAGAAGGCGCCGCTGTGGGCCATCGTGATCGTCCTGGTGCTGGCCGGCATGGCCATCGCCGCCTCCTTCCTGACCGTCGCGCGCTGAGCCCGACGGCCTCCCCGTCCCGAGAGGAACCCATGACCCCGAACCCCGCCGCCCCCGCGCTCGAGCTGCTGCCCGCCGTCGACGTCCAGGACGGCCAGGCCGTCCGCCTCGTCCAGGGCGAGGCCGGCTCGGCCACCTCGTACGGCGACCCGCTGACCGCGGCCCTCGACTGGCAGCGCGCCGGCGCCGAGTGGATCCACCTGGTGGACCTGGACGCCGCCTTCGGCCGCGGGGACAACCGCGAGGTCATGCGTCGCGTGGTGGAGGAGATCGGGGTGAAGATCGAGCTCTCCGGCGGCATCCGCGACGACGCGTCCCTGGAGAACGCCCTGGAGATGGGCGCCGCCCGCGTGAACCTCGGCACCGCCGCCCTGGAGGACCCGGCCTGGACCGCCCGCGTGATCGAGCGCTTCGGCGACAAGGTGGCCGTGGGCCTGGACGTGCGCGGCACCACCCTGGCCGCCCGCGGCTGGACCCAGGAGGGCGGCGACCTCTGGGAGGTGCTGGCCCGCCTCGAGGACGCCGGCTGCTCCCGCTACGTGGTCACGGACGTGACCAAGGACGGCACCCTCAAGGGCCCGAACACCGAGCTGCTGGCGCAGGTGTGCGCGCGCACGGACAAGCCCGTGGTCGCCTCCGGCGGCATCTCCTCCCTCGAGGACGTCGCCGCGCTCGCGGCCATGACCGGCCAGGGCGTCGAGGGCGCCATCATGGGCAAGGCCCTCTACGCCGGCCGCTTCAGCCTGGAGCAGGCGCTCGCCGTGGCCGGCGGCGCCACCGTGGAGCAGGCCCGCGCCGAGCAGCCCGGGCCGGTGGCCGAGTGACCCACGGGCACGACGACGGCGCCCCGGCGGGCGCGGCCGGCGCCGGTCCGATCGAGGAGACCGTCGCCGTGCCGCGGCCGGACTCGCGCGAGCTGCCCGGCCACATCCGGGCCGCCCTGGACCGCATGCGCGAGAAGACCGCGGGGTCGAACACGGCCGACACCGCGGGCGTGCCCTGGGAGGGTCGGGACCTCTCGGGCCCCGGCGTGGACGGCTCCGCGAACCCGCTGCACGTGTTCGACGAGGACGACGGCACGAGTCCGGCGGAGTGGACCCGCGTGATGGCGGCCCTCACCACGGGCGCCGCGGGCGAGGCCGAGGTGACGGACGTGCTCTCGCGCATCCGCGTGTTCGCCGCCGTCGTGCCGACCCTTGCCGTGGACGAGGACGACGTGCACGACCACGCGGACCACTCCGGCCACGAGCACGACGTCGCCGCGCATGGGGACAAGGCCGCGGACGTGGCCCTCGTGACCATGCGCGCCCCGGACGGACGGCAGGCCCTGCCCGTGTTCACCTCCGTGCCGGCGCTGACGGCGTGGAACCCCATCGCCCGGCCGGTGGCCGTGTGGATGCCGCGCGCCTGCCTGTCCGCCGTGGACGAGGGCTGCGAGCTCGTGGTGGTGGACGCCGGGGCGGAGCACACCTACGCGGTGCGCCGCCCCGCCGTGTGGGCGCTGGCCCAGCAGAAGCCCTGGACGCCCTCCTACCGGGACCAGGAGATCGCCGACGAGATTGCCCAGGTGGCGGACCTCGTGCCGCACCTGCTGAACCTGGGCCTGGCCCCGGGCTCCGGCGTGGCGACACACACCGGCTCCGGCGCGGTCATGAGCGGCGGCGGAGCCGGCCCCGAGCTGCAGATCGTGGCCATGCCGGCCCGGGACGCCGACGCCGCCGGGGTGCGGCTCATGGCGGCGACGCTCAAGACGCTGCTGGCCGACCTGCCGCTGCTGGCCGAGCGGGCGGACTCCGTGGACATCACGGTCCGACGTCCATGACGGGCCCGGTGGCCGATCCGCTACCGTAGAAGAGGAGGGGTGGGCCGACCGCGGCCTCGCCCCGTCCTCGACGGCCGCGCGCCCCCCGCCGGGCCGTCGACTCCCTTGCTCTCTCGAGGAGAACCCCATGAGAACCAGAACCTTGACCGGCGTCGCCACCGCGGCGCTGGGCGCGGTGGTGGTGGCCGGAGCCGGCCCCGCCCTCGCGCAGACCGTGATCACGCAGGGCTCGGCGCTGTCCGCGCCGGCCGGTGCGTGCAGCCTCACCATCGTGGACGACGCCACCGCGTACACCGCCGCCCACTGCGGCGCGGGCCAGTGGCAGGTCGGCTCCCCGGTGCTCGACGCCGAGGGCGTGCAGATCGGCACCGTGTCCGGCCTGCCCGGCACCTCCGGCGTGGACGCGGTGCGCGTGGCCCTGGCCGAGGACGTCGAGGTCGTCGGCGAGTGGAGCACCCGCCCGGCCGCCTCCGTGGAGGTCGGCGAGACCGTGTTCACCCACGGCTCGTCCGTGCCGCTGGGCGCGCCCAACAGCCTGTCCCACACCCAGACGTTCGACGCCGCCACGGTGTGCGACGACGCCTACTCGGACCAGATGGCCCTGGACGTCGCCTCCACCTACCCGGGCGACTCCGGCGGCGCCGTGTACGACGTGCAGCAGCGCGTGGTCGGCGTCATCTCCGGCGTGGCCCCGGTGACCTTCGACGAGGAGGGCAACGTGGTGGGCTGCGACGCCCAGTCCCTGTCCTCCATCATGGTCCCGGTCGAGTCCCTCGACGCCGTGGGTCAGGAGACGGCCGCACCGGCCGCCGTCGAGCCCGCCGTGGCCGAGGCCCCGGCCACCGAGGTCACCGAGACCCCGGCGATCGCCGACGTCGCCGGCCCCGTGGCCGACGAGGACCTGCCCACCGGCGGCGAGCCCGCCGTGGACGAGTCCGAGCTGACCGAGTTCACGCCCGCCGAGGAGGAGGCCATCCGCGCCGAGCTCATCGAGCGCGCCGAGGCCGAGGCCGTCGCGGCCGGCACCGAGGACGTCGTGGCCGCGCCCGCCGAGGGCGTCGCCTACGGCACCCAGGTGATGGCCGAGACCTCCCAGGGCGGCTTCGCGTCCGTCACCGTCACCGCCTACGACGCCGACGGCACCGTCCTCGGCGTGGACGGCCTGGACCTGACCGGCGAGTACCGCGCCTGGATGCCCGTCCCGGCCGAGGTGCCCGCGGGCGGCTCCGTGGTGGTCACCGTGGTGGACGCCGCCGGCGACGCCACCGACACCCAGGTCACCCTGGGCGGCCAGCTGATCGGCTGACCCGCCCCGCGCGCCGCGACGGCGCGCACGCCACGAGGCCCGGTGACCCCGCGAGGGGGTCACCGGGCCTCGTGGCGTCCGGGGGAGGGCCGCCTCAGCAGAGCCCTTCGAGCCGGCCGCCGAGCCGGGTGAAGATCCGCTCCAGCGTCTCGGCCTCGCCGGGCTCGAGGTGGCTCAGGAACAGCTCGTCGACCTGCCGGGCGTGGCCGGCGGCGGCGCGGCGGAACGCGGTGCGCCCCTCGTCCGTGAGGACGGCCTCGAAGCCGCGGCGGTCGCATTCGGCCGCGCGCCGCTCGATCAGGCCGCGCGCCACGAGGGTCTTCACCTGGTAGGTGATGCGGGAGGGGGAGAACACCATGCCGGAGGCGAGCTCGCCCATCCGCAGCCGGCCCTCGGGGGCCTCGTAGAGCAGCAGCAGGAGGTTGTAGTCGGCCAGGGACATGCCGCTGTTCTTCTTCAGGCCGCGCTCGAGCAGCTCCGAGAGCATCTGCGTGGCCTCGAAGTAGGCGCGCCAGGCGTGGCGGGCGGTCTCGCTCGGCTCAGGCGTCGGGGTTGAGGAGCTGTTCAAAGGGGGTCACCTCCAGGTCGAGGGTCTCGGGCGCGGCGGCGCGGGCCCGGGGCGGGCGGTTGAGGAGAATCTCGGCGAGGTCGCGTCCGGCGGCCCGGATGCGGCTGCGCAGGGGGTCGGTCCTGGTGGAGGCCTGCGCGCCGTCGGCCTCGCCCCAGTCGTCCGAGGCCGCGAAGACGGCGGTCGGCACGATCCGGGACTTGAGGTAGGCGAACAGGGGGCGCAGGGCGGTGTCGATCATGAGCGAGTGGCGGACGGTGCCGCCGGTGGCCCCGAGCAGCACCGGCACGCCGAGCAGCGACTCGTCGTCCACCAGGTCCCAGAAGGACTTGAACAGCCCCGAGTAGGAGGCCTTGAAGGTGGGCGAGACGGCGATGACCGCGTCCGCCTGCTGCACCTCGTCGAGGGCGGCGCGCAGGGCCGGGCTCACGGCGAACGTGACCATGGCCTGGGCGATGTCCGTGGCGAGCTCCCGCAGGGTGATCAGGTGGATCTCGGGGACCACGCCGTGCTCGGAGAGGGCGGCCGAGGCGGCCTCGGCCATCCGCTCGGCGAGCATGCGGGTCTGCGAGGGGTCCCCGGACCCGCCGGAGACCACGGCGACGTGCCGGGCCTGCGGCGTGAACGGGTCGGTGGCCTCGAAGGCGCCCTGGCCGATCATGCGCCCTCACCGGCCTTCGCGGCGGCGCGCTTCTCGGCGGCCGCGGCGCGATCGATCTGGGCCTGCGAGCCCTCCTTGCCGCCGGGCACGGGGGCCTCCCCGCGGCGGGCGCGCTCCACGAGGAACTCGTGGGTCGGGGCCTCGGGGACGTCGTCGGGCTTGAGTGCGGCGAACTCCTTGCGCAGCACCGGCAGCACCTCCTCGCCGAAGATGTCGATCTGCTTGAGGACGGTGTCCGTGGGCAGGCCGGCGTGGTCGATGAGGAACATCTGGCGCTGGTAGTCGCCCACCCAGTCGCGGAAGCCCAGGGTGCGCTCGATGACCTGCTGCGGGGAGCCGACGGTCAGCGGGGTCATCGAGGAGAACTGCTCCAGGGACGGGCCGTGGCCGTACACCGGGGCGTTGTCGAAGTACGGGCGGAACTCCTTGACGGCGTCCTGGGAGTTCTTGGCCATGTAGGCCTGGCCGCCGAGGGCCACGTAGGCCTGATGGGCCTTGCCGTGGCCGTAGTACTCGTAGCGCTGCCGGTACAGGCGCACCATTTGGATGACGTGCTCCTTGTTCCAGAAGATGTTGTTGTGGAAGAAGCCGTCGCCGTAGTAGGCGGCCTGCTCGGCGATCTCGGGGGAGCGGATGGAGCCGTGCCACACGAAGGGGGCGACGCCGTCCAGCGGCTGGGGGGTGAGGGTGAAGTTCTGCAGCGGGGAGCGGAACTTGCCGCTCCAGTCCACGGTCTCCTCGTGCCAGAGGCGGTAGAGGAGGTTGTAGTTCTCCACGGCCAGTGGGATGCCCTGGCGGATGTCCTTGCCGAACCAGGGGTAGACGGGGCCGGTGTTGCCGCGGCCCATGGTGAGGTCCACGCGGCCGTCGGCCAGGTGCTGCAGGTAGGAGTAGTCCTCGGCCAGGCGCACCGGGTCCATGGTGGTGATGAGCGTGGTGGCGGTGGAGAGCTGGAGGTCCTTGGTCATGGCGGCCAGGTACGCCAGCAGCGTGGGCGGGTTGCCCGGGGCCACGAACGGCGGGTTGTGGTGCTGGCCGGTGGCGAACACCTCGAAGCCCGCCTGCTCGGCGTGCTGGGCGATGCGCACGGTGTCCTTGATGCGCTGGTGCTCGGTGGGGGTGGTGCCGGTCGTGGGATCCTGGGTGACATCACCGATGGTGAAGACGCCGAACTGCATGGTGCGCTCCTTCCGCCGCCCGCGAGGCGGGGTCGTCGGCGGCGGTCCGGGTGCCGCCGCCATTTCTTTCAAAAGTGAACTATACAGGACAACGCGCCGGTCCGTCCCGGCATTCCCTCCGGTGCGGCCGTCCACAGGCCACGGCGGCTCCTCCCGCCGCACGCCCGCATCGGGCACGATGGGCGGCATGGGAGAGGGGATCCTGAGCGACCGCCTGCGGGCGGCGCCGACACTGCACGTGCGCGTGATCCGGACGCCGGGCGCGGACTTCGCCGCGGAGGTGACGGACGACGACGGCACGCGGCTCGCGCTCGCGGCCATGGTCCACCCGGTGGCGGACTGGCGGGGCGCCGGCCACGCCGTGGAGCTCGTCTGCGCGGACACCGGGCGGCCGATGATCACCGTGCTGGACCGGGCCGACCTCGGACTGGGGGCGGGCGAGGTCCTCGACGACGGCGCCCTGCCGCTGGGCGTCGTGCGCCCGTGGGACACCGGATTCCATGCCGCCGCCCGGGTGGAGGCCGCCGACGGGGCGGAGTTCGAGCTCCAGGACGATTGGAACTCGGCCGTGGTCCGGATCATGCACCACGGCTGCGTCGTGGGCCTGCTGGCCCCGGCGGCCGCCGTCCCGTGGCGCAGCCGGCTCCCGGGCGGACCGGCGCCGGAGCCCGTCACGCTCCGGTGGGAGCGGCTCGACCGCGACGGCAGGGCCGGGCAGGGCGACGGCGCGGACCCGGGCGCCGGGCCGTGGGGCCCCGCCGGGGACGCCGCCCTGCTGGGCGCCGTGGTGCTGGAGGCCATGGAGTGGGAGAGGCGGTCCACCGCCGTCGGACGGGACGGCCGGAGGCTGCGCCGGCGCCGTCGTTCCCGGCGCACCCCGGAGTTCCTCCAGCACGTCGGCCCCCGGGTCGCGCTGCGCGCCGGATACGTCGCCGCGCGCGAACTCGTGGCGCTGCCGGGCAGACTGATGCCATGAGCACCGCCTTCGACGCCGGCCGCCTGGGCCGCACGGACGTCCTCACCCTGCAGCAGGTCACCAGCTTCATGTCCAATGACATGCAGGTCACCGGCCCCGACGGGCAGACGGTGGCCACCGTGGTCACCACCGGCGGCGGGCTGGGACGGATGTTGCTGGGCAGCCGCACCTTCGACGTCGTGGACGGGGAGGACGGCCGCGTGCTGTTCCGCCTCGCCGACCCGGCCACCTTCGGCCGCGACCGCTACGCGATCGTGGACGCGGACGGGCTGCCCCTGGCCAACCTGGTCCGGGAGTTCGCGCTCTTCCGCACCTCCGTGAGCGTCGAGGTGGTGGACGGCACCCGCTTCGCCGTGACCGGCAACCTCTGGGACCACGACTACACGATGACCGTGGGGCAGGCGCCCATCGCCCGTGCGACGGCCACCTTCGGCGGCTTCATGAACGCGCTGGCCGGGCGCTCGCGGTACGAGCTGCGGCTGGACCCGGGCATGCCCCCGGTGGTGCGCTGCGCCGTGCTCGGCACGGCCATCGCGCTGGACCTCATCCGCGCCAAGGACCGGCGCCGCAACAACTGAGGCCGGCGACGCCGGCCGCGATCTCACGGGAATCGGCGGCCGGTGGGCTGGATCAGCAGGCAGAACAGCACCAGGCTCCCCAGCCCCGGCATGAATGCGAGCAGCGTCCACGCGACGTGGAACCCCGCGTCGCGCAGTCGGCGGGCGGTGAGCGCCAGCGTGGGCAGCACGTGCGCCAGCACCAGGGCGTTGCTCACCCACTGGAACGTTGCCGTCGCCGCGGGCACGTCCGGGTGCCGCGAGAAGGCGGGCTCGGCGGAGAACAGGGGGGCGCCCAGCCACCCCGCCCCGCCCAGGTGCCCGGTGGCCCCCAGCTGGTAGAACACGAACTGCATCAGGCAGGACGCCAGGAGCAGCCACGCCATCACCTGGAAGAACTCGAGGCGTCCGGTGCGGCCCCGTCCCGTCCACGGCGGGGCCCTGAGGTCGATGCGGAGGTCAGCAGTCAGGATGCCGCGGGACGTCCGTGAGCCGGGCATCGCCGCGGCGGAAGCGCCGCGTGACCCACAGCCGCAGGATGGCGGCGGCCTGGTCCGTCGTCCGGCCTCCGCCCTGGGGCGGCTCGGCCGTCTCTCGGAGCACGGCCGTCAGCACGCTCCAGTCCTCGATGACCTGCGGGCCGGCCAGCGGCGTGTCACGGCTGTCCGTGTCGTAGCAGTACCACTCCTCGGGGCTCGGCTCGGCGAGGGCGGCCGTGACCGCGTCCCACTCTGCGGCGGGCACCCGCCTCCCGTCCGGGGCCCCACGGCGTGACCGGCTCGCATAGGATCCTCCGGTGGACTTCGGAGCGTACGGACGGCTGTTGCAGGACTCTCGGATCCGCCATCTGCTGGCGGTGGGGTTCATCGCCCGCTTCCCGCACACGGCGGCCGGGGTGATCCTCACCCTGCACGTGGCGCTCACCCTGGGCCTCGGCTACGGCCAGGCGGGACTGGCCGCGGCGGCCATGACGCTGGGCATCGCCGTCGGCTCCCCGTGGCGCGGGCGCGTGGTGGACGCCAAGGGCCTGCGCCGGGCGCTGCTGCCCTCCGTCATCGCGGAGGCGCTGATCTGGCCGCTCGTTCCGTGGCTGCCGTTCTGGCTGATGCTCGTGGCGGTGTTCTTCGGCGGCGTCTTCGCGCTGCCCATCTTCTCGGTGGTGCGCCAGGGCCTCGGGGTGCTCACCCATGGCCGGGACCGGCAGACGGCGTTCGCCCTGGACTCGATCATCACCGAGACGATCTTCATGGTGGGCCCCGCGCTCGGCGCGGTCGTGGCCGCCACGTGGTCCAGCGCCCTCGGCCTGACCATCGTGGGCCTGTCCAGCGCGCTCGGCGGCGTCCTGCTGATGTGGTTCAACCCGCCCACGCGCTCGAGCCAGCTGGCCGTCGTCGGCCCGGAGACCGAGGACCCGTACACCGAGGACGAGGACCGCGAGGAGGCCGTGGCGCAGACCGTGCACGGCGCGCCGTTGCACGTGGAGATGACGGCCCCGTCCCTGGCCACCGGCGCCCTGCCCGTGGTCACCGAGGCGATCCCGCTCGTCACCGGCGCCCTGCCGGTCATCGCGGCGGACGGCTCCGGTCCGGCGACGCCGACCCCCGGCCTCACCCGGGCGGAGCGGCTGCGGCTGTGGCGGGCCCGGCACTTCTCCTGGGTGGGCCCGGAGGCCCTCGGCGTGCTCGTGGTGTCCCTGGCGGCGGGGCTGGTGATGGTGGGCACCGAGGTGACCATGGTCGCCGAGCTGGAGCACGCGGGCATGGCCGGGTCCGTGGGCGTCGTATACGCGTTCTGGTGCGGGGCCTCCGCGGTGGGCGGGCTGTTCTACGGAGCCTGGGGCCGGCAGGTTCACCCGTACCTGCTCATGGGCCTGCTCGCGCTGCTGACCCTGCCGATGGCGTTCGTGGACGGGCTGTGGGCGCTGGCGCTCGCGGCCATCCCCTCGGGGCTGTTCACCGCGCCCACGCTGGCCTCGGCGTCCTCGCGGCTGTCCACGCTGGTGCCGGAGGAGCGCCGCGGCGAGGCGATGGGCTTCTACGGGTCCGCCATGACGGCGGGCGCGGCGATGGGCGCGCCCCTGTCCGGCGTGTTCATCGACGCGATCCACCCGGCGGCCGGCTACGTGTTCGCCGGCCTGGCCGGCGCGGTGCTCGTGCTGGCGGCGGCCCTGGTCACCCTCGCCCGACGGCGGCGGGTCGGCGGCACCTCCGCCTGAGGTCCGGCCGCGGGTAGGGTGCCGAGGATCCGCCGCTCCTCATGAAGGACCCGCCCCCATGGAGCCCCGCCCCTCCCGCCGCAGCGTCGTCTACGGGGACGAGGTCGTCGCCTCGTCCTCACCGCTGGCCGCCACCGCCGCCCTGGATGTGCTCCACGACGGCGGCACCGCGGCGGACGCCGCCGTGGCCGCGGCGATGTGCTCGACCGTCACCGAGCCCACGAACAACGGGATCGGCGGCGACCTGCTGGCCCTCGTCTGGGACGGCGGGCGCGTCCACGCGCTCAACGCCTCCGGCCGCAGCCCCCGGGCGTGGACGCCGCAGCGGTTTGCCGGGCACGAGCAGATGCCGCGCCGGGGCTGGGACTCCGTCACCGTGCCGGGCGCGGTGTCGGGCTGGCGCGCCCTCTCGGACCGTTTCGGTGTGCTGCCCTTCGAGCGGCTCGGCGCCGCGGCCGTGGCGCATGCCGAGGACGGGTGGATAGTGCCGCCGATCGTGGCCCAGGACTGGGGTCGCGCCGCGACGGTGCTGGGGGAGCTGCCCGAGTTCGCCGCCACTTTCCTGCCCGGCGGCGCCGCACCCCGGGAGGGGGAGAGGGTACGCATGCCGGACCATGCCGTCACCCTGCGCGAGATCCTCGCCACCGGCGGGGAGAGCTTCTACACGGGCCCGCTCGCGGCGCGGATCGTGGCCCACGCCGAGGCCGGCGGCGCGTTGAGCGCGCAGGACTTGGCCGCGCACGAGGTGGACTGGGCGGATCCGCTGTCCGTCTCCTGGGGCGGCCACGAGCTGTACGAGATCCCGCCGAACAGCCAGGGCCTGGCGGCCTGCGTGGCCGCCGCCGTCCTCGAAGTGCTCGGCGGGCAGCACCGGGACCCGGACTCGGCCGACGGCGTGCACCTGCAGGTGGAGGCCATGAAGCAGGCGCTCGCGGTGCTGCACTCGGAGGTCGCGGACCCGGACTGGATGCGGCTGGGCCCGTCGGAGCTGCTCGAGCCGGAGCGGATCGCCGCGCTGGCCGCGCGGGTGGACCCGGAGCGGGCCGGCGCCGCCGTCTCGGCCCCGCCCACGGCGGGCGGCACCATCTACCTCAGTGTGGGGGACCGCTCCGGGATGATGGTCTCCCTCATCCAGTCCAACTACTACGGGTTCGGCTCGGGGCTCGTGGTGCCGGGCACCGGCATCGCCCTGCACGACCGGGGCGCGGGGTTCTCCCTCGTGCCCGGGCACCCGAACGAGGTGGGCGGCGGCAAGCGTCCGCTGAACACGATCATCCCCGGCTTAATCACCGCGGGAGGCGAGCCGGTGGCGGCGTTCGGGGTGATGGGCGGGCCCATGCAGCCGCAAGGCCACGTCCAGGTGATGCACCGGCTGCTGGTCGGGCAGGACGTGCAGAGCGCGCTGGACGCGCCGCGGTGGTTCGTGGAGGGCTCGGGCGAGCTGAAGCTGGAGGCGGGATGGGGCGGCGACGTCGCCCGCCGGCTCGGCGACCTCGGCCACCCGGTGACGCGCACGGGACCGGGGGACCGCACGTACGGCGGCGGCCAGGTGGTGCGCCGGCTGCCCGGCGGCGGCTACGCGGGCGGGTCCGATCCCCGCAAGGACGGCCACGCGGTGGCGCGCTGAGGGGCGCATTCCGGCGTGGTGGCACTCGGGGTTCCGTCAGAGGCCACACGGCGACGGGACGCACCTCATCGCGAGACGAGGACTCAGCGATAGAAGTAGCGAGTCGTGCTGGAGCCGCGGTTGTCGCTGACGATCAGTCGCACGCTCCTGCCCTCGTAGAACCCGTTCTGGGACCGCAGCGTGAAGCAGTGGAGACGGGTGTCCGAGTACAGCGCGCTGATACGGGTATACCACCGACCGTTGGTCTTGATCTGGACGCTCAACCGGGCCTGGGCGGTGCGATTCGACGACTTCTGATAGCACACCATATTGACCGAGTCCGAATAGGAATAGTAGGTGTTGGTCCGAGCGTCATAGGTCCTGGAAATGGTGCTGGCCTGCGCGGGGGCGGCGGCCGCCACGGCGAGGCCGAGCGCGGCGGTGGCGGCGGCGAGCTTGTGACGGATCTTCATGGGTCCCCTCCAATGGATCATCGTGCGACTCACAGTCGAGTCACAGTCAGTGTGCGCTCTCCTCCGTCGGGCCACAACCCCCTGGTCAGCGTGTCGCACGGACCCGCCCCCGCGCTCAGGCCAGCAGCTCGTGGATGCGCCGGACCAGCACCTCGGTGAGGGCGGGGCCATGGCCGTCCGTGGAGGAGTCCATGAAGAGGTGGGCGTCGGTGTCGTACTCGAAGAGGACGGCGGGCTTGTCCGGGTCCTCCTCGGTGGCGGCCACGGAGCGGGCCAGGGGCAGGTCCTCGTCCATCACCCAGGGGTCCCGCGTGGCCAGGTGCACCTGCATCGCCGTGTGGGGCTGCCACAGCGGGGCGAACGCGTCGAGCGGCACGAGGCCCGCGATGTCGATGCACGCGCGGAACGCGGGGACGGCCTGGGCCGCCTGGTGCGCGGCCACCACGCCCATGGAGATGCCGGCGACGACGGAGGCCTGGGGGTGCTGCGCGGCGGCGCGCATGCCGGCCTCGGCGATGACGTCGAAGCCGCCGAGCGACTCGACGTGGGCGATGCCCTCCTCCACGTCCGTGAACAGGGCGCCGTCGTAGAGGTCCGGGGTGTGCACGGTGTGGCCGCCGGCCTCGATCTGCGCGGCGAGGGCCCGGACGCCGTCGGTGAGGCCGAGGGCGTGGTGGAAGAGGAGGATCTGTGCCATGCCTCACAGCGTAGACGCGGCGTCCACGGCGCCCGAGCGGCGCGCGCCGGGTGACGCGAGCTGGCACGGCAGCCCAGGCTCCGGGACGTCCGGGCTGACGTGCACGGCCCGCCCGGGCAGCGGCTCCACCTCCGCCAGGCGAGGCCAGACCAGGCGGTGCTCGGCGCTCGTGCCCGCCGGCACGTAGAAGCGGTGGGGCAGGTGCAGCAGCAGCCGGGACGTGGCCAGCTCGCGTCCGCCGAACGCCGCCACGCGCAGTCCGGCCGCCTCGCGCCCGCCGAGCCATCCCTGGGCGTCCTCCTCGAGGGTGCGGTAGGACTCGCCGAGCCGCAGCCCCGCCCACGTCGTCCAGCCCGTGAGGACCGCCGTGCCGCCCGCCGCCGCGAGCTCCCGCAGGCACGCGGCCGCATGCTCGCCCGCGCCCTCCTCGTCCGGGCGGAGCAGTCGCACCCCCTCGGGCGCCGCGATGGCCGCGGCCTCCCCGGTCCCGTCCAGCACGACGACGGGCGCCCCGCCGCGGACCGCGACCTCGAGCACGGCGGCGAGCGCCTCGGCCCGTCCGCCCGCGGGCTCCACGATCCAGGCGGCCCGGCCCCCGCCGCCCGGCGCCCACCGCCAGGGCCGGTGCCGGCCGTGCGCGGCGTCGTCGAGCAGGGCCAGCGCGGTGGCCCCGGCGCGACGGGTCCGGTCCGGCACCCAGCGCTCCGGCAGGGCCGGGGTGACCACGGGCGGGGGCGTGAGCCAGCGGCCGGCCGCGTAGCGCTCGGCGAGCTGGGCGACGACCGCCTCCCACGGCGCCGCGGCCGGCGCCTCCGCCGCCTCACCGAGCCGCCGCCACACGGGGGCGCCGCCGTCGACGGCCCACCGGGAGGCGCGGAACGGGACGGGCTCGCGTCCCGCCGTGGACAGGATCGCGGACCCGGGCCGACGCGGGTCCAGGCGCGCGGCGGCGGCGGTGCCCACCAGGTCCCAGGACTCCTGCTCCGTGGCCGTGCGCAGGGCGATCGTGCTGCCGAGGTTGGAGCGCAGGTCCGAGCCGACCGCGCCCGTGGCGCGCTGCGTGGCCAGGACCAGGTGAAAGCCCAGGGAGCGGCCCGTGGCGGCGAGCCGCTGCAGCACGGCGGCGGCGTCCGGGTGGTCGTCCACGAGGACCCGCAGCTCGTCCACGGCCACCACGAGCCGGGGCAGCGCCGCCTCGGGGTGCCGGCGGCGGAACGCCGGATAGTCGCTCACCCCGGCCTCGGCGAACAGGGCCTCGCGCCGGTGCAGCTCGGCACGGATCGCGTTCAGGGCCCGCAGGGACGCCGCGCCCACGTGGTTCGTCTCCAGGCTCATGGTGTGCGGCAGCGCGGCCAGCGGGCCGAAGGAGGCGCCGCCCTTGAAGTCCAGCAGGAGGAAGGCGGCCTCGGCCGCCGGGTGGTGGGCGGCCACCCCCAGGAGCAGCGAGAGCAGCAGGTCGGACTTGCCCGAGCCCGTGGTGCCGGCGAGGAGCAGGTGCGGGCCGTCGGCGGCGAGGTCGAGGGCCAGGGCGCCCGGGCCGCCGTCGGACCCGGCCTCGAGGCTCACGCGCAGGGCGTCCACGGCGTCGCGGGTGCCGACGTCTGCCGGCGGGAAGAGGGCTCCGGCGCCGGCATCGGTCGGCAGCAGGCCCAGGTCCACCACGTCGTCGGCCAGCTCGGCGGCCCAGCCCGCGATCGTCGCCGGGGCGATGCCGTCCGCCTCGAGCCCGGTGATCCGCTGCTCCTGGCCGGGGTCCGTGAGCATCCCGCCGCGCAGGTCGACGACGGTCTCCCCGGGGGCGCAGTCCGCGCCCGTGAAGTCGATCCGGGCGGGCTGGGCACCGGTCCGCTCGCCCGGCGCCCCGCCGATCCCCGCCGTCCAGGCGGTCCAGGCCGCCTCGAGAGCGGCGTCTGCGGGAGCGGTGACCAGGAGGGCCCCGCCGGTCCCGCCCGCCCACCAGCACCGGCGCGATCCGCCGGACTCCACCACGAGGCAGGCGCCCGCGGCCACGGCGTGGCGCAGCAGCTGGAACACGACCCACCGGCAGACGCCGGCGGCCTCGCGGGGCGGGCCGAGCACCACGGTGCGGGCGGCGGGCGAGGGGACCGTCAGCGCCTCGCGACGCGCGGTGACGGCTGCGACCCAGGCCTGGTCCGGGTCGTCCCGGGACAGGCCCAGGGCGCCCATGCCCAGCCCCCAGGACAGCGTCGCGGGGCCCTCAGCGGCACCGGTGAGGCCGAAGCGGTCCGGGGTCCGGGCGCGGACGGCGCGGGCGACGTCGCCGGGGGAGAGGTCGGCCGACGCGCGGTGCGCCGTGACGGCGGCGGCGCGCTCGGCGAGCAGGGCCGCGTGCCGCATCCGGGCGCGCCGCTGGAGCCCGAGCATGGTCAGGGCGACGGCCACCGAGAGGAGGCCGAACAGCAGGAAGATCGGGTTGCGCATCACGAGCACCAGGGCCACCCCGATCACGAGGGGAGCCGCCGCGGTGAGCAGCGGGATCGCCAGGGACTGGCCGGCCGGCGGCGACCCGAGGTCGACGCAGGGCGGCGCCGGGAGGCTCGGCGGCGGCAGGGGCGGCTGCGGACCGCGCACCAGACCCAGCGTGGTGCGCCCGATCCGGTGCGGGCGCCGTCCGTCCCAGAGCCGGGGCGCGCCCTCGACGGCGCCCTCGACGTGCAGCCCGGCGGCCGCCAGCCGCAGGCGCGTCGGGCGGGACGGGGCGGCCGGGTCGTCGAGCAGCAGCCGCGCCCGCCCCCGGCCGACGCTCACCCCGCCGCCGGTCAACGGGGCCAGCCGGCCGCCGTCGGGCCCCCGCTCGGTCACCACGCTCAGCTCCGGCCCCGGGGCGGGCTCGGCCCCGCCCCACGGCGCGTACGTCACCGACCCGGGCCCGGAGGCCACGGCCCGCAGCGACCGGCCGGGGGCGCGCTCGCGGACGGCGCGGTCCCGCAGCGTGGGGTCCCGCGGGAGTGGGCTTACGCGCCACGTCTCGGGCGTCCGCCCGCCCAGGATCCGCACGGTCCACCTCATCGCAGCCCCCTTCCCGGTGCACCCTCGTCCGGGCGCCTGCGGCCCGTCTGCGGGCACCCTGCCATGCCCGGCGGCACCGCGGCGGAGGCCTGTGGACGACGAGAACGCACGACCCCGCGCGTCATGGTTGTCCACAGGCGGGGTGTCCCGGCTCACGTGGGGATTCGAGAGCGGGTATCTTCCTGGGCAGGACGTGTGAGGCGCTGGGGATGGCGCCGAGAACGGGCACAGGAGGAACGCATGGATGCGGTACGCATTCTCGAGGACGAGATCCGCGAGGTCGTCCGGCGGCAGGGGATCGACCCGCAGCGCGAGCACGCCCGCGTCATCGCCCTGATCCAGGACGCGGCGGCGGACTACGAGTCTCGCGCGGAGGTCAGCGCGCTGCCGGACCTCGAGGACCCCGCGGCCGCCCGCCAGGACCTGTTCGACCGGATCGCCGGCCTCGGGCCCCTCCAGCGCCTGATGGACGACCCCTCGGTGGAGGAGATCTGGCTCAACGCGCCGGACGCCGTGTACTGCGCTCGGGCCGGCCGGTCCGAGCTGACGGGCATCGTGCTGACCGAGGAGGAGGTGCACGACCTCGTCGAGGTCATGCTCAAGTCCTCGGGTCGGCGCCTGGACCTGTCCATGCCGTTCGTGGACGCCGCCCTGCCGGACGGCTCCCGCCTGCACGTGGCCATCCCGGACATCACGCGTCGCCACTGGGCCGTGAACATCCGCAAGTTCATCTCCCGCGCGCGGCGGCTCGAGGACCTCGTCCGGTCCGGCTCCCTCACCCCGACGGCGGCGCGCTTCCTTGACGCCGCGGTGGACGTCGGCATGAACGTCCTCGTCAGCGGGGCCACCCAGGCAGGCAAGACCACCCTGCTGAACTGCCTGGCCTCCTCCATCGGGGCGCGCGAGCGCGTGATCACCGTGGAGGAGATCTTCGAGCTGCAGATCCCGGTGCGCGACGTCGTCGGCCTCCAGTGCCGCCAGCCCAACCTGGAGGGCCACGGGGAGATCCCGCTGCGCCGGCTCGTCAAGGAGGCCCTGCGGATGCGCCCGGACCGGCTCATCGTCGGCGAGGTGCGCGAGGCAGAGGCCCTGGACATGCTGGTCGCCCTCAACTCCGGACTGGCCGGCATGTGCACGATCCACGCGAACTCCGCGGCCGACGCCCTGACCAAGCTGTGCACCCTGCCGCTGCTGGCCGGGGAGAACATCTCCCGCAGCTTCGTGGTGCCCACGGTGGCCACGTGCATCGACGTCGTCGTGCACTGCGAGCGGGATCGGGACGGACGTCGCCGCGTGCGGGAGATCCTCACGGTGGGCGCGCGCGTGGAGGACGGCGTGATCGAGACCTCCACCCTCTTCCAGCGCGACTCCGCGGGCGACCTGCGCCTCAACGAGGCGGCCAGCCTGGAGTTCGACGCCTTCGCCCGCCGCGGCGTGGACGTCCACGAGCTCGTGGGGCTGCGCTGATGGCGGTGCTGCTCGGCCTGCTGCTCGGCTGCGGCCTGTTCCTGCTCTGGTGGTCCCTGTGGTCCCCGCCCGTCCAGCGGCCCCAGACGGCCCGCCCGGACTCGCGGCTGCGCGTGCTGATCGCCCAGTCCGGCATCAGCCGGCTCAGCCCGGCCGGCGTCGTGTCCGCCATGGCCGTCGGCGGCGTGGTCACCGGACTGCTCATCCTCGCGGTGACCCGGACGTGGACCATCGCCGCCTGCTTCGCCCTGTTCGGGGCCGCCGTCCCGTGGCTGCTGCTGTCCTGGCAGGCGCGCCGGCGCACCACCGCGCTGCGGGAGCTCTGGCCGGACGCCGTGGACCACGCCCGCTCCGCCATCCGCGCCGGCCTCACCCTGCCGGAGGCGCTCATCCAGCTCGGGGAGTCCGGGCCCGAGGGCCTGCGGGAGCCGTTCCGGCAGTTCGCCCGCGACTACCGCTCCGGCGCCCGCTTCGTGGACGCCCTCGACCGGCTCAAGGCACGGATGGCCGACCCGGTCGCCGACCGGCTCGTGGTCTCGCTGCGCCTGACCCGCGAGGTCGGCGGCGCCGACATCGGACGCCTCCTGCAGACCCTCTCCGAGTTCCTCCGCCAGGACGCCCGCACCCGCGCTGAGCTGGAGGCGCGGCAGTCCTGGACGGTGAACGCCGCCCGGCTCGCCGTGTGCGCCCCCTGGATCGTGCTGCTCCTGCTGGGCACCCAGCCCAGCGCGGTCGCCGCCTATCAGTCGGCGGCGGGCGGCGCGGTGCTGCTGGGCGGTCTGGTCGCCTCCGTGGTCTGCTACCGCGTCATGCTGCGCATCGGCGCGCTGCCCGAGGAGAAGAGGGTGTTCGCATGAGCGCCTCCCTGCTCTGGGCCGCCCTGCTGGGCCTCACTCTCGGCGCCGGCCTGCTGCTGATCGCCGTGGCGCAGCCCCTGGGCTGGCGCCCCACCCTCGAGCAGCGGGTCGAGCCGCAGCTGCGGCACCACACCCCGGCCTCGCGCCTCCTCGAGGACGAGGAGGCGGGCGCCTCGCCCTGGGGTGCCTGGGGACGGATCCTGGACCCCGTCCTGCGCGCCGGCGTCGGCTGGCTGCACCGGCTCGCACCCGCCGGGGAGACGCTCGAGCGCAAGCTCGCGGCCGCGGGGATGACCGTGTCCGCGGCGGACTTCCGCGCCCAGCAGGTGCTCAGCGCCGCCGCGGGAGCCGGGATTGCCACCGCCTTCTCGGTGGCCCTCGCCCTCGCCGGGCGCATCCCGGTGGTCACGGGCGTCGGCTTCGTCATCGTCGGCGGCATGGCGGGGTACCTGCTGCGGGATCAGCTCCTGTCCCTGCGCGTCCAGCGGCGTCGGGCCGCCATCCTCACCGAGTTCCCCTCCGTCGCGGAGCTGTTCGCCCTCTCCGTGGGGGCCGGGGAGAGCGCGGCCGGGGCCCTCGAGCGCATTGCCACCACCGCCCGCGGGGAGCTCGCGGGGGAGTTCCGCGCCACCCTGGCGGAGATGCGCGCCGGGTCCTCGCTGTCCGCGGCGCTGAAGTCCATGGGGCGCCGAGTCCAGCTGGCCCCCGTGGAGCGGTTCATCGGCGGCATCCTCATCGCCCTCGACCGCGGCACGCCCCTGGCGGACGTGCTGCGCGCCCAGGCGCAGGACGTCCGGGAGATGGGCCGCCGCGAGCTCATGGAGGCCGCCGGGCGCAAGGAGATCCAGATGATGGTGCCCCTCGTGTTCGGCATCCTCCCGCTGACGGTGATCTTCGCTGTCTTCCCCGGCATCTCGCTGATGCGCATGGGGTTCTGAAGACCCACAACCGAATAGTCCACCCGTCCACCCACCATCGACACCATCCACGCGGCCGCACGGGCGGCCGTCCACCCGAGGAGGGGACCATGCTCCATCACCACGTCATCTCGATCCTGACCGCCCTGCGCGGGCTCCTGCACGACGACGTCCGCGACGACCGCGGCGACGTCCCCGGCTGGGTGATGATCACCCTCATGTCCGCCGTGCTCGTGGCCGCCCTGCTGGCCCTCGCCCTGCCGGCCCTGACCGCCCTGTTCGACCAGGCCATCTCGCAGGTGACCCAGGGGGAGTGAGCGTGACAGCGGGCAGCGGTGCGGCGGCCGCGGCGCCCCGCCGCCGGCGGCCGCGCTGGCGGGACGACCGGGGCGCCGCTGTGGCCGAGTCCACCATGGTGATGACCCTGGTCGTCCTGCTGTTCGCCGCCCTGCTCCAGGCCGGCCTCGTGATCCACACCCGCAACGTGATGATCGACGCGGCCTCCGCCGGCGCCCGGTACGGGGCGCTCGCGGACCGGGTCCCGGAGGACGGCGTGCAGCGGGCCCGCGAGCTGCTGGCCGCGGGCGTGCCCGGCCAGTCCGGGGCCCGCATCGTCGCGGAGCCCACGAGCCAGGACGGGGTCCCCGTGCTGCGGGTGACGATCTCCAGCTCCCTGCCGGGCCTGGGCTTCCTGCCCGGCCCGATCCCCGTGGAGGTGAGCGGCCATGCCCATCGCCTCTGACGTGCGGGACGAGCGCGGCTCGGCCACCGTCGAGTTCCTCGGCCTCACCCTCGTGCTCCTGATCCCGGTGGTCTACCTGATGATCTACGTCTCGCAGGTGCAGGCGGCCGCGTTCGCCTCCGTGGCCGCGGCGGACCAGGCCGCGAAGGTGGTCGTCTCGGGCACCGAGGGCCGGTCGGCGGCGCAGGCGCACGCCGCCGTGCGCCTGACTCTGGCGGACTTCGGGATCGACTACGGCGCGTATGAGCTGGACCTGGGGTGCAGTGCGGGCGACTGCGTGAGCCTGGACCCGGGGGAGGTGGTGCAGGCCCGCGTCGACGTCGAGGTGCCCATCCCGCTCACCCCGGCCGACTGGTCCCTCGCCCCGGTGACCGTGGGCTCCGACGCCCGGCAGGCGGTGCCCAGGTTCTGATGCGCGCCCTGTCCGCCCTGCGCCGCGACGACGGCCAGACCACAGTCCTGACCGTCGGGCTCTGCGCCCTGCTCATCGGGCTGATGCTCGTCATGCTCGCGGCCACCACCGTGCAGCTGCAGCACCGCCGCCTGCAGTCCCTCGCCGACGGGGCCGCCCTCGCCGGCGCCGAGGAGCTCGGGTTCCGCCTGGGCGAGGACCCCGGCGTGGTGCTCGACGACGGCGATGTGGCCGCCTCCGCCGCGGCCCACCTGGACGCCGTGGACGCCGCCTCGTCCGTGCCCGGCCTCGGCGGCATGGCGGCCGGGGTGGCGGACGACGGCGCCACCGTGACGGTCCGCCTGGACGCCGAGGTGGACCTGTTGGCCGCGGCCGGACCGTTCGCCGGCATGCTGCCCCTGTCCGTGCCGATCCAGGCGACCGGCGACTCGCGGACGAGCCTGAGTCGATGATCCGCGTCCTGCACGGCATCGGCGGCCGACCCGGGCACCTCGCCCCGCTCCTGGACGCGCTCGGCCGCCGGAGCACGGAGGACGCCGCTGACGCGTCCCCGGTCCTGATCGGCCACGGCGATGCCGCGCCGGCGGCACCCGCACCGACCGGAGACGCCGGAGAGCCTGCGGCCGGGGCGGACCACGACTGGATCCTCGCCGCCGCCCGGGACTGGGCCGCCCGCGCCGGGGACGGGGCCGGGCCCGACCTGCTGATCGGCCACAGCACCGGCGGGGTCATCGCGCTGAGCGCCCTCGCCGAGGGGCTCGTCCGCCCGCGCGGCCTCGTGGTGATCGACTCCAACGTCCCCGTGGACGCCGCCGCGCTCGCCGCCCGCGCGGACAAGGCGCGCCTCGCGACCGCCCCCGACTGGCGGGAGCGCCTCCGTGCCTCCCTCGCCCGGGACCTGGTGGCCCCGGAGCCCTGGCCCGCCCGCATCCTCGCGGACCTGGACGCCACGGCCGACCACCCGATGCGCGCGCTCTGGAGCGCCGTCCTCACGGCGGACCCCCGCCCCCTCTGGGCGGCGGCGTCCGTGCCCGTGCTCTACGTGCGCAGCACCCGTCAGGTGCACCAGGCGGACCTGGACAAGCTGACGGACCGGGCCCGCGTCGTCGACGTCTCCGCCCACGCCGGCGGGCACTGGCCGCACCTCGCGGACCCGGCCGGCGTGGCACGGGCCATCCGGGACTGGCGCGCCGAGACCGGGGTCTGAGGCGGCTGGGCCCGGCGGCCTCAGACCCGACGCCCGGCCCGCCCGCGCGGCGTCAGCGCCGCCGGATCACCACGACGGTGTCCTCGAGGCGGGTGGACCGGCCGTCCGGGCCGGTCGTGTCGCGCTCGCGCAGCTCGGCCGTCAGGACCTCCCACCGCGCGTCCCCGTCGGCCGGCACGCCCAGGGCGGCCAGCTCGGCGGCGGGGGAGGGGAAGTCGCCGCGCTCGGCCAGCTCCGGCGGCGCCCACGGCGGCGGAGCGCCGTGCGAGACGAGCACGAGGTGCCCGCCCGGCGCCACGGAATCCGCGGCGCGGTGCAGGATGCGCCGCCGGTCCAATGCGACGGGGGACTGCAGGAAGCTGGCCGTCACGAGGTCGTACCCGGCGGCGCCGGCCTCGTGCGCACCCCAGTCCGCCGCGGCGTCGGACAGGTCCGCGGCGAGGAAGCGGGTCCGCTGCGCCACGCCGCGCTCGCGGGCGGCGTCCCGGGCCCGGGCGACGGCCGCCTCGGAGAGGTCGATGCCCGTCGCGTCCCAGCCGGCCTCGGCCAGGTGCAGGACGTCCCCGCCCTCGCCGCAGCCCAGGTCCAGGGCGCGGCCCGGCGCCACGTCCAGGCCGGCGACGAGCGCCGCCGTCGTGGCGTTGACCTTCCCGGACCACACCCGCTCGCCGCCGTAGCGGCCCTCCCAGAACGCGCGGGGGTCCGCGTCGGGGTCGACCTGCGGCGCCTGCGCCTCGTGCGGACGTCCCGTCTGCTCCGGGGCCTCGGGGCGGGGGTGCCCGTGGTCGTGCTGGTGGGTGCTCATGCCGGTTCTCCTCCTGGGCTCGCCGGTGCGCGCCGGACGTCCGTCGGGCAGGCCAACCCGCCCCCGCGCGTCGTCATTCCCGGCCCCAGCCGTCGCGGAGGCCGGCAGACACGCCGCCACCCTGGCGACGTCGCGGCGAGTCTGCCGGCCCTGGTGGGAACGGGGGCGCCGGCGGCAACGGGGGCCCTGGCGGCAACGGGGCAACGGGGGCGGGGAGGGCAGGCGGTAGGCTGGCCCCACCATGGCTGACACTGACTTCTCCGCAGAGATCGACTCCCTGCGCCACACCCTGGCGTCCATCGAGCAGGTCTCGGATATCGACCGCATCAAGGCGGACATCGCCGAGCTGGAGCAGCAGGCCTCCGCCCCGGACCTCTGGGACGATCCCGAGGAGGCCCAGAAGGTCACCTCCAAGCTCTCCCACCGCCAGGCGGACCTCAAGCGCATCACCTCGCTCGAGAGCCGCATCGAGGACCTGGAGACCATGGTCGAGCTCGCGGCCGAGGAGGACGAGCCCTCCCTGCTGGACGACGCGAACGATGAGCTGTCCTCCATCCGCAAGTCCCTCGAGGAGCTCGAGGTCGTCACCCTCCTCAGCGGCGAGTACGACCCGCGTGACGCCGTCGTCACCATCCGCGCCGGCGCCGGCGGCGTGGACGCCGCCGACTTCGCCGAGACCCTCATGCGCATGTACCTGCGCTGGGCCGAGCAGCGCGGCTGGTCCACCAAGGTCATGGACACCTCCTACGCGGAGGAGGCCGGCCTGAAGTCCGTGACCTTCGAGGTCAACGCGCCCTTCGCCTTCGGCACCCTCTCCGTGGAGGCCGGCACCCACCGCCTCGTGCGCATCAGCCCCTTCGACAACCAGGGCCGCCGTCAGACCTCCTTCGCCGCCGTCGAGGTGGTCCCGCTCATCGAGTCGGACGACTCCATCGAGATCCCCGAGTCCGAGATCAAGGTGGACGTGTTCCGCTCCTCGGGCCCCGGCGGCCAGTCCGTGAACACCACGGACTCCGCCGTGCGCATGACGCACATCCCCACCGGGATCGTGGTGTCCATGCAGAACGAGAAGTCCCAGATCCAGAACCGCGCCGCCGCCCTGCGCGTGCTCCAGTCCCGCCTGCTGCTGCAGCGCAAGGCCGAGGAGGACGCGAAGAAGAAGGAGATGGCCGGCGACGTCAAGGCCTCCTGGGGCGACCAGATGCGCTCCTACGTGCTGAACCCGTACCAGATGGTCAAGGACCTGCGCACGGGCCACGAGGAGGGCAACCCGTCCTCCGTGTTCGACGGCGCCATCGACGCCTTCGTGGACGCCGGCATCCGCTGGCGCGCCGAGCAGGCCAAGGCCGCCCAGGAGGACTGAGCGCCGCCGCGCGACCCCGTCGCCTGGGCCACCACGACGCCGGCCCGCACCTCCGCAGCGAGGCGCGGGCCGGCGTCGTCGTTCAGGCCCCCGCAGGGGCCTCGGGCCTGGCCTGGGAGACCGGCCCGGTGGGATGCTAGAAGCACCGGGGCGGGCGCCCCCGCGCATCGGCCCGGCACCTGATTCCGTCCCCACCCAGGAGGTCGACCAGCATGACCATGCGCGCCGCACGTTGGCACGGCAAGAAGGACATCCGCATCGAGGAGATCGCCTCGCCCACGGCCGGTCCGGGACAGGTCCTCGTGGACGTCGCATGGTGCGGCATCTGCGGCACGGACCTGCACGAGTACCTCGAGGGGCCGATCTTCATCCCGCCGGCCGGACACCCGCATCCGATTTCCGGCGACGCCGCCCCCGTCACGCTCGGCCACGAGATGTCCGGCACCGTCGCCGCCCTGGGCGAGGGCGTCACGGACCTCGAGGTCGGCCAGAAGGTCGTCGTGGAGCCGTACATCGTGCGCGAGGAGGACCAGGACCGACCGGACTACAACCTCGCGCCGGACATGAACTTCATCGGCCTGGGCGGCGACGGCGGCGGCCTGGCCGAGCAGATCGCGGTGCGGCGCCGCTGGGTCCACCCCGTGGCCGACTCCGTGCCTCTCGACCAGGCCGCGCTCATCGAGCCGCTCTCCGTGGCCCACCACGCGTGGGTGCGGGCCGGCTCTCCGACGTCGGGCGTGGCCGTGATCGGCGGCGCCGGCCCCATCGGCGCGCTCACCGCGGCCGTGCTCAAGGGCAAGGGCCTGACGGTGTACGTCTCCGAGCTCTCGGAGCTGCGCCGGCAGAAGGTGCTCGAGGCCGGCGTGGTGGACGAGGCCTTCGACCCGCGCGAGGTGGACGTGCCCGCCAAGATCCGCGAACTGCACGACGGCCAGGGCGCGGACGTGGGCTTCGAGTGCACCTCGGTGGACGTGGTGCTGGACATGCTGCTGGACGCGGTGCGTCCCGGCGGCGTCATCGTCAACGAGTCCATCTGGGGTCACGAGCCCGCCGTGGCCCTGCACAAGCTGGTGCTCAAGGAGATCGACCTGCGCGGCACGATCGCGTACGCGAACGACCACGCGGACACCATCCGCATGGTCGAGGACGGCGCCGTGGACCTCGCGCCGTTCATCACCGGCAAGATCGGCCTCGACGACCTGCTCGACCAGGGCTTCGAGACCCTCATCCACCACAACGAGACGGCCGTGAAGATCCTCGTCTCGCCGACCGGCCGGGGCCTCTGAGGCTCCGGCCCGACCCCCGGACGTCCCGACGACGGCCCGCGCCCGCAGCCGGCCGCGGCCCGGACGCCGCGACGCCCATCGAGCGGGTCCTGGACCGCATCACCGCGGACGCGTCCCTGATCGAGGAGACGCTGCGCACCCTGCGCGAGCGCCTGCCCGGCTACGAGCCCGTCCCGGACGATGCGCTCGCGGCTGCCGTGACCCGCAACGTGGCGCTGTCCCGCCGCTGGCTGCTCGAGGACCAGAACGACCCGTCGGCCCCCATGCCGGAGGCCGAGGAGCTGGTGGCCGAGCGCATGGGACAGGGCGTGCCGGTGGGCACCGTGCTCACGGGCTTCCGCCTGTGCATGTCCCTGATCCTGGACCGCGCCGTGCACGATGCGCCCGCGGACGGGCTCAGCCCCGCCGAGATCCTGGACGTGGTCGCCCGCATCACCGCCCTCGGCGACGCGTTCTCCACGCGCGTGCTCGTGGCGCACCACGAGCTCGACGTCGCCCGGGCCGCCGACGACGCCGCCCGCCGCTCGGCCTGGGTGCGGGACGTGCTGACCAACCGCATGGACCCCGCCGCCCTGCTGCGCGGGGCCGACGCCCACGGACTGCCCACGGACGTCCGGGCCCGCGCCCTGCGCGCCCGCACCCGCCGCCCCCACGACGACGGCGCCCCGGCCGCCGCGGAGCGCGCGCTGCACGCGTGGTCCCGGGAGCGGGGCCTGCGCCTGCTCACCGCCCCGCGCGGCCACGACGTGGTGGGCCTGGCGGTCCCCGAGATCGGCCCCGCCGCGTCCTGGCCCGGCCCGGCGGCCACCCGCGGCGAGGCGTGCCTATCCGGGCACGTCACCGTGCTCGCGCTGGGGGAGCCCGCGCCGCTGGAGGCCCTGACGGACTCGTTCCTTGCCGCCGGCCAGGTGCTGGAGGCCGCCGAGGCCACCGGCCTGACCGGCGTCGTGGACCGGGAGCGCCTGGGCTGGCGGGCGGCCGTCACCGAGAGCCCGCAGACCACGGACCTGCTGGTGGCCCGGCACCTGGAGCCGCTGCGCGAGGCCGGGGACTTCGCCGCCCCGATCCTGGAGGCGCTCCAGGCCTACCTGGACCACGGGCTCTCCGCCTCGGCGGCGGCCGCGTCCATCCCGGTGCACGAGAACACGCTGCGCCACCGGCTGCGGCGCTACCGGGACCTGACGGGCCACGACCCGCACGCGGCGGACACGATCGTGGAGCTGCGGTGGGTGCTCGCCGCCCGTCCGTTGTGGGATCCCACAACGGGGGACCGCCCGGATTGACGTTCCCACTGTGGCGCCCGCCACAGGCGGTGGGCCAGGCTGGAGGCCTCCCGAGGCGGCGCGCGGCGTCGTGACGGGAGCGTCATCCCGCCGTCCGCGGGCCCGCCCCCGGGCCCCCGTCCCGAAGGACCCCCATGCTCCTCGGAATCCTGGGCATCATCCTGTCCCTGGTCACCCTCATCACGCTCGCCTACCGCGGCATGCCCGTCATCCTCGCGGCCCCGATCGCCTCCGTGGTCGCCCTGCTGTTCTCGGGCGCGCCCATCCTCCCGGCGTACACCGAGGTGTTCATGCCGGCCATGGCGAACTATGTGGGCAGCTACTTCCCGCTGTTCCTGACCGGCGCGATCTTCGGCCTGCTCATGACCGTCACGGGCTTCGCCGAGTCGATCGCCCGCACCGTCACCGGCTGGATCGGCACCCGCTCCGCCATGGCGGCCACGGTGATCACGTCCGCCCTCATGACCTACGGCGGCATCAGCCTGTTCGTGGTGGCGTTCGTGATCTACCCGATCGCCCGTGAGCTGTTCCGCGTGGGCGACATCCCGCGCCGCCTGATCCCCGGCACCATCGCCCTGGGCATCTTCACGTTCACCATGACCGCCCTGCCGGGCTCGCCGCAGGTGCAGAACATCATCCCCGGTCAGTTCTTCGACACCGGCCCGTACGCGGCGCCGGTGGTCGGCACGGTCGGCGCCCTGATGATCTTCGGCCTCGGCATGGCCTGGCTCGAGACGCGGCGCCGTCGCCTCGTGGCGGCGGGGGAGTCCTTCTCGGACGCCCGCAACGACACCCCGGCCGGGCACGCCTCCGCCGGCGGCGGCATCGGCGTGGAGGCGCGCATGCAGCCGACCGGCCGCGTGCTGCCCTTCCTGCCGCTGCTCACCGTGATCGGCGTGAACTTCCTCTGCACGCTCGTGATCTTCCCGGCGATGGACTGGTCCTTCCTGCAGCAGGAGACCTACGGCGGCATCGCGTACTCCTCGCGCGCCGGCATCTGGGCCGTGACCACCGCCATCACCGTGGCGATCCTGCTGATCATCGCGCTGCACCTCAAGCGCTTCGAGGACCTCAAGAAGGCCATGTACGAGGGCACCCGCCAGTCCATGCTGCCGATCTTCTCGGTGGGCTCAGAGGTCGGCTACGGCGCCGTCGTCGCCTCGGTGGCCGCGTTCGCGGTGATCCGCGACGGCGTCATGAACCTGGGCACGAACGCGCTCACGACGTCGGTGATCGCCACCTCGGCCACGGCCGGCATCACGGGCTCGTCCTCGGGCGGCATGACCATCGCCCTGAACGCGCTCGGCCCGCAGCTGCGCCAGATGGCCGAGGCCGAGGGCACGAGCCTGGAGATCATGCACCGCCTCACCGCGATGGCCGCCGGCGGCATCGACACGCTGCCGCACTCCGGCGCCGTCGTGACCCTGCTGATCGTCTGCGGCCTCACGCACCGCCAGTCCTACAAGGACGTGTTCGCCGTGACCCTGGCGATCCCGGTGCTCGTGGTGGCCGCCCTGGTCGCGGCCGTGTCCCTGATGGGCTTGGCCTGACCGGTGCGGGTCGCGCCCGGGGCTGGTGGCCCCGGGTGTGACCCGGACCATAGACTTCGACTGAGTGAATCGCCATGAACCGAATCCCGGATCCCAGGAGGACCCCATGACCGCGCAGCTGCCCCAGCCCCAGCCCACCGACGCCGTGATCGTGGGCGGCGCCCGCACACCGTTCACCCGCCTGCTCTCGCAGCAGGCGGACCGCAGCGCCGTGGACCTGGGCGCGCACGCCATCCGCCACGCCCTCGAGCGCGCGGGCGTGGCCGGCGAGCACGTGGACATGGTCTACATGGGCCAGGTGGTCCAGGCCGGCGCCGGGCAGAACCCGGCCCGCCAGTCCGCCCTCGCCGCGGGCATCCCGTGGAGCGTGCCGGCCATGACGATCAACAAGGTGTGCCTCTCCGGCCTCACCGCCGTGATCGACGCCGCACGGCTCATCCGCCTGGGGGAGGCCTCCGTGGTGGTGGCCGGCGGCCAGGAGTCCATGACCAACGCGCCGCACCTGCTGCCCGGGGCCCGCAAGGGTTTCAAGTACGGCCCCTCCACCCTCCTGGACTCCGTGGCCTGGGACGGCCTGACCGACTCCCTGAGCCACGAGGCCATGGGCGAGCTGACCGAGTCCGGCAACGGGGAGCGCACCATCTCCCGCGAGGAGCAGGACGAGGTGGCGGCGTCCTCGCACCAGCGGGCCGCCCAGGCCCAGGCCGAGGGCGTGTTCGACGGCGAGATCGCCCCGGTCGAGATCCCGCAGCGCAAGGGCGAGCCGCTGGTCGTCTCCCAGGACGAGGGCGTCCGCCCGGACACCACCGCGGAGTCCCTCGGCGGCCTGCGCCCGGCGTTCGCGAAGGACGGCACCATCACCGCCGGCAACTCCTCCCCGCTCTCCGACGGCGCGGCCGCGCTCGTGGTGACCTCCCGCGCGTACGCCGAGGAGATGGGGCTGACGATCCTGGCGGCCGTGGGCGCCCCCGGCCAGACCGCCGGCCCGGACAGCTCCCAGCTGCACTCCCAGCCTTCGGACGCCATCAAGGCGGCCGTGGCCAAGCAGGGCTGGGAGGTGGCCGACCTCGACTTCATCGAGATCAACGAGGCCTTCGGCGCCGTGGCCGTGCAGTCCCTGCGCGACCTCGACTACCCGCTGGAGAAGACCAACGTCCACGGCGGCGCCATCGCCCTGGGCCACCCGATCGGCGCCTCGGGCGCCCGCCTGGCCCTGCACGCGGCCCTCGAGCTGGACCGCCGCGACGGCGGCCGCGCGGCCGTCTCCCTGTGCGGCGGCGGCGGCCAGGGCGAGGCCCTGATCCTCTTCCGCTGACGTTCTCCCGGCGTCCCGCCCCCGCGGGGCGCCGGCGGACCCTCCGCCTTCGACCCCCGACCCCACCCCTGACGAGGAGCACAGCACCATGGCAGGAACGACCCTCAGCCTGGCCGGCCGCCGCGCCGTCGTCACCGGCGGCGCCTCCGGCATCGGCGCCGCGATCGCCCGCGCGTTCGCGGGGGCGGGGGCCACGGTCACCGTGGCCGATCGCGACGAGGCCGCCGCGCGCGCCGTGGCCGAGGAGGTCGGCGGCGACGTCTGGGCCGCCGACCTCTCCGACGTGGCCGCGCTCGAAGACCTGTCCCTGGACACGGACATCCTCGTGAACAACGCCGGCATCCAGCGCATCAACCCCGTGGAGGAGTTCGTCCCGGAGGACTGGCGCCTGATCCACCGCCTCATGCTCGAGGCCCCGTTCCTGCTCACCCGCGCCGTGCTGCCGGGCATGTACGAGCGCGGCTTCGGCCGGATCATCAACCTCTCCTCGGCGCACGGACTCGTGGCCTCCCCGTTCAAGAGCGCCTACGTGGCCGCCAAGCACGGCCTCCAGGGGCTGACCAAGGTGACGGCCCTCGAGGGCGGGCCCCACGGCGTCACCGCCAACTGCATCAACCCCGGCTACGTGCGCACCCCGCTCGTGGACGAGCAGGTGGCGGACCAGGCCGCCAGCCGGGGGATCTCGGAGGAGGAGGTCCTGGACCAGGTGTTCCTGGCCCACTCGGCCGTCAAGCGCCTGGCCGAGCCCGAGGAGGTGGCCACGCTCGCGGTGTGGCTCGCCTCCGACGCGGCGGCCGTGGCCACCGGCTCGTCCTACTCCCTCGACGGCGGCTGGGCCGCCACCTGAGCACCCCGCCGGCCCGCCCCGGGCCGGCGAGAGAACCTGACACCACCGAGACGAAGGGAGCCCCAGCGATGGCGCTCGACAAGACCGTGGCCACCCCGGCCGAGGCGGTGGCGGACGTGCCGGACGGCGCGTCCCTGGCCGTCGGCGGGTTCGGCCTCTCCGGCAACCCCATCCAGCTCATCGAGGCCCTCCTCGAGCAGGGCGCCGCGGACCTGTCCGTGGTCTCCAACAACTGCGGCGTGGACGGCTGGGGCCTGGGCATCCTGCTCGGGGCCGGCCGCATCCGCAAGATGACCTCCTCCTACGTGGGGGAGAACAAGGAGTTCGCCCGCCAGTACCTCGAGGGCGAGCTCGAGGTGGAGCTCGTCCCGCAGGGCACCCTCGCGGAGAAGCTGCGCGCCGGCGGCGCCGGCATCCCCGCGTTCTACACGCGCTCCGGCGTCGGGACCCAGGTGGCCGAGGGCGGCCTGCCCATGCGCTACGACGCCGAGGGCAACGTGGTGAAGTCCTCCGCGGCCAAGCCCACGGACACGTTCGTGCTCGGCGAGGGCTACGTGAGCCAGGACCCCGCCGAGGAGCAGACCTACGTGCTCGAGCAGTCCATCGTCACGGACTTCTCCCTGGTGCACGCGTGGAAGGGCGACCGGCACGGCAACCTCGTGTTCCGCAAGGCCACCCGCCAGTTCGGCCCGCCCGCGGCCATGGCCGGGCGGGTGTGCATCGCCCAGGTGGAGGAGCTCGTCGAGCCCGGGGAGATCGACCCGGACGAGGTGCACCTGCCCGGCGTGTTCGTCCACCGGATCGTGGAGGTCGGCACGGACATCGAGAAGCGGATCGAGAAGCGCACCGTCCGCGCGGCGGGGGAGGAGTCCTGATGAGCGAGCAGAGCACCGAGCGGCCCGAGGGCCTGAGCCGGGACCAGATGGCCGCCCGCGCGGCCCAGGAGCTGCCGGACGGCGCCTACGTCAACCTCGGCATCGGCATGCCCACCCTGATCCCCAACCACATCCCGGCCGGGCGCAGCGTGGTGCTGCAGTCCGAGAACGGCATCCTCGGCACCGGGCCGTACCCCGCCGAGGACGAGGTGGACCCGGACCTGATCAACGCGGGCAAGGAGACCGTCACCGTGAACCCCGGGGCGTCCTTCTTCGACTCCGCGCTGAGCTTCGGCATGATCCGCGGCGGCAAGATCGACGTCGCCGTCCTGGGCGGCATGGAGGTCTCTTCCGCCGGCGACCTCGCCAACTGGATGGTGCCCGGCAAGATGGTCAAGGGCATGGGCGGCGCCATGGACCTCGTGCACGGCGCCGGCCGCGTGATCGTGATGATGGACCACATCTCCAAGGACGGCACCCCCAAGATCGTGGACCAGTGCACGCTGCCGCTGACCGGCCGCGCCGTGGTGGACCGCATCATCACGGACCTGGCCGTGATCGACGTCGTCGGCACCCCCGAGCAGCCGCGCCTGCGGCTCGTGGAGACCGCCCCCGGCGTCTCCGAGGAGCAGGTCCGCGCCCTCACCGGCGCCGAGCTGGACTGACCCGGTAGAGTGGACGGCCGCGCCCGATTCCGGGCGCGGCCGTCTGCCGTGGCATGAGAGGAGCGAGACCATGGGCAAGAACAGCAAGGGCAAGGCCGCCAAGCAGCCGGCCCCGGGTGAGCGCCAGGTGATCGCCAACAACAAGAAGGCCCGGCACGACTACACGATCCTCGACGTCTACGAGGCCGGCCTCGTGCTGACGGGCACCGAGGTGAAGTCCCTGCGCGAGGGCAAGGCCTCCCTGGTGGACGGGTTCGCCGTGTTCTACCGGGACGAGCTGTGGCTCGAGCAGGTGTACATCCCGGAGTACCTCAACGGCTCCTGGACCAACCACGCCGCCCGCCGGCGGCGCAAGCTGCTGCTGCACCGCGCCGAGCTCACCAAGATCTCCCGCCAGATCCAGGACCCGGGCCTGACCATCGTCCCGCTGTCCCTGTACTTCCTGAACGGGCGCGTGAAGGTGGAGATCGGCGTCGCCCGCGGCAACCGCGAGTACGACAAGCGCCACAAGCTGCGCGAGCAGCAGGACAACCGCGAGGCCCAGCGCGCCATGCGGATCCGCAACCGCCGCGCCGGCGTCGCCTGAGGCCCGCGCCCGCCCCGGAGCAGGGCCTCCGGGGCCCCTCGCCACCCGTGGGGAATGCGGACCGGGTGTGCTACGTTGTATCTCTCGCAGGGCCGGTTTCAGGACCGGCGGGCCGCGCGCCCCTCGCCTGCAGTGGTGATTGACAACCTCATAGAGGAGTCGCCCCTAGGGGCCGATCGGTTTCGACGGTGTGTGTCGCGTCGGGAGAAGCGGGCCGAGGATGCAGAGTCATCTCGTCAAACGCTCTCTGCAAACCAATAAGTGCCGAATCCAAGCGCACTGACTTCGCTCTCGCTGCCTGATCAGTGATCGAGTCCGTCAGCCCGGGAATGCTGTCGTCCCGGACCCTGGCGTCATCTAGATAGCCACTGGGCATCACCCTTGTCGGGGGTCGTGATGCCGACATCAATCCGACTGGGCCCGGGTTGTCCGCCCGTCTGCGGGACGGACAGGGCCGAGCAACACCCGTAGCAGACTGCGCCCGGAGAAGACCTGGCAACACCTCATCGGACGCGGGTTCAATTCCCGCCGGCTCCACTCACCACCTGCGAAGGCCCCGGGACGTCACGTCCCGGGGCCTTCGTCGTGCCCGGGGGCGTCAGGCCAGCAGCAGGCGGGCGCCGAGCCCCAGGCCCCATCCCGCCGTGGCGGCGAGCAGGCCGAGCCCGAGGTGCGCGGCCCAGATCCGGCCCGCCGCGCCCCAGCGGCCGGCCAGGACCGCGTCCGCCGCCTGCCCGGCCACCGTGGACCACGTCCCCAGCGCCAGGCAGAACCCGGCGGTCAGGCTCTCCACGAGCAGGCCCGCGGCGCCGAGCGGGTCCCCGGCGAGGCCGCTCGCGTAGACCAGGGACGGCAGGGCCAGGGCGAGGCTGAAGCCGAGCACGCCGGCGGCAAGGGTGTTCGCCGCGAGCACGCCCCGGCGGGGCAGGTGCTCCTGCAGCGTCAGGCGCAGCAGGGCGCCCAGGGCGCCGCCGGCGGCCAGCACGGCGAGGCCGAGGACCCACTCCCACGGGGACGCCCCCATCAGCGCCGGGCTCATGCCGGCACCCCGTCCGCCGCCGTGCCGTCGGCCGCGACCCCGTCGACCCGGGCCTCGGCGTCCGCGCCGCGGGCGGGCGCGCCGCCGAGCCGCAGGCCCAGGACCGCGGCCGCCGTCGAGAGCGCGGCCAGGAGCGCCAGCAGTGCCAGGGGCGGCAGGAGCAGGCCGGCCGTCGCGGACAGGAACCCGCCCACCCCGGAGGCCGCGGCGATCGCGGACCAGCCGGCCTCCAGGGGCGTCAGGAGGAACACGGCCGCCGCCGTCGCGATGGTGGTGAAGGAGCCCAGGAAGCCGGTGCCCAGGCCGGCCACGAGCGCCGGCCGCCGGTCCAGCCCGGCGTGCCGGGAGCGGGCCAGGAGCAGGCCGAGCAGGAAGGAGCCGAGCACGTTCACCACGGCCAGGGGGAGCGCGGCGAAGGCGAGCGCGGCCACGGGGCCCAGCCCGACCCCGCCGTCCCGCCCCGCCAGGGCCAGGAGGCCGCCGACGCCGACCAGCTCCATCGCCGTGCTGCCGGCCACCACGCCGGCGGCACCGCCGAGGGCGACGACGCCGCGCACGCCCGGCGCGCGCATCAGTCCTCGCCGCCGCCGGACGGGCGCAGCCGCGCGAGGACGTCCTCGTGCAGCAGGCCGTTGGTGGCCAGGGCGTGGCCGCCGAACGGGCCGTCCTCGCCGTCGAGCGAGGTGAAGCGGCCGCCGGCCTCGCGCACGATCGGCACGAGCGCGGCCATGTCGTGCAGCTCCAGCTCGGGCTCGGCGGCGATGTCCACGGCGCCCTCGGCGACGAGCATGTAGGACCAGAAGTCGCCGAAGCCGCGCACCCGCCACACGTCCGAGGTGAGCTGCAGGAACTCGCGGATCGCGCCGCGCTCGCGCCAGGCCTCGATCGAGGAGAAGGACAGGGAGGCGTCGGCCACGTCGTCCACTCCGGAGACGGAGATCCGCTGGGCGCGGGTGAGCGAGGTGCCGGCGAAGGCGCCCTGGCCCGCGGCGGCCCACCAGCGGCGGTGCAGCGCGGGGGCGGAGACGACGCCCACCACGGGCTCGCCGTCCACGAGCAGCGCGATGAGCGTGGCCCATACGGGCACGCCGCGCACGAAGTTCTTGGTGCCGTCGATGGGGTCCACGACCCACTGGCGCCCGGAGCGGCTGAGGGAGCCGCCGAACTCCTCGCCCACGATCCCGTCCCGCGCCCGGGCCCGGGAGAGGGTGGAGCGGATGGACTCCTCGGCGGCGCGGTCCGCGTCCGTGACGGGGGTCAGGTCCGGCTTGGTGCTGACCTCCAGGTCCTGGGCCTTGAACCGGGACATCGTGATCGAGTCCACGTTGTCCGCCAGCATGTGGGCCAGCCGCAGGTCCTCGGTGAGGTCGCGGCCGCGGTTCGCAGGGTTCTCAGGTCGCTCCATGGCGCCCACGCTATACCGCGCGCCCGGCTCAGTCCTCGGACGACGCGGAATCCTCCGCGCCGGCCGGGCCCAGCCGGTTGCCCAGCAGGCGCCGCAGCGAGGCCAGGCGGGCGGCCCCGGAGGGCCCCGCGTGGCCGGCGGCCACCCAGCCGTCCAGGCCGCAGCCGGGGGAGTCGGCCGTGTGGGCGCAGCCGCGCGGGCAGTCGGCGAGGCCGCCGGCGAGGTCGTCGAAGGCCTCCACCACCCGGTCCGGCTCCACCCAGCCGAGCCCGAACGAGCGGATGCCGGGGGTGTCCACCACCCACGTGTCCGCCATTGGGGCGCCGTCGTCGTCCGTGAGCGGCAGGGCGAGCGCCGAGGAGGAGGTGTGCCGGCCGCGGCCGGTGACGGCGTTGACGTGCCCCGTGGCCCGCTCGGCGCCGGTGAGGGCGTTGAGCAGGGTGGACTTGCCCACGCCGGACGGGCCGACGAACGCGCTCGTGTGCCCCTGGAGGCGCTCGGCCACCCGGGCCACGAGCGCCCCGTCCAGGGCGGTGTCCCCGGTCTCGGCCTCGAACACGGCGGCCCCGGAGGTCATCACCTCCAGGTCGAGCGACTCGTAGTGCGCCACGAGGGCGGCGGGGTCGCGCAGGTCGGTCTTGGTGATGAGCAGCACCGGGTGGATGCCGGCGTCGTAGCAGGCCACCAGGGCGCGGTCGATGAAGCCGGTGCGGGGCTCCGGGTTGGCGGCGGCCACCATGATGACCAGCAGGTCCGCGTTGGCCACCACCACGCGCTCCACCTCGTCCGAGTCGTCGGCCGAGCGGCGCAGCACCGTGGAGCGCTCCTCCACGCGGACCACGCGCGCCAGGGTGCCCTCGTCGCCGGAGAGGTCGCCCACCACGGCCACGCGGTCGCCCGTGGCGATCGGCGTGCGGCGCAGCTCGCGGGCCCGCATGGCGGTGATCCGCTCGTCCAGCCGCTCCGGCAGCACCACGGTGTACCGGCCGCGGTCCACGGTGGTCACCATGCCCACGACGGCGTCCTCGTGCTTGGGGCGCTCCTTGGTGCGGGGCCGGGTGCCCCGCTTGGACGGGCGCACCCGCACGTCCGACTCGTCCCACGCGCCGGGGTCCACGCGTCGGCCCATCAGAGCGCCCCCGCCTCGTCCGCGCCGGCGGCCGGGGCCACCAGCGACGTCCACATCGCCGGAAAGTCCGGCATGGTCTTGGCGGTGGTGGCCACGTCCACCACGGCGGTGCCCGGCACCCGCAGCCCGACGACGGCGGCGAACGTCGCCATCCGGTGGTCGTGGTAGGTCTGCGCCACGGCGGGCGTCAGGGGCCCCGAGGCGTCCGTGCCGGGGAAGCCGAGGGCGTCCGTCTGCTCGTCGACCTCGACGCCGAAGCGGGCGGACTCGGCGGCGAGGGCGGCGAGCCGGTCCGTCTCGTGCCCGCGCAGGTGCCCGATGCCGGTCAGGCGGGTGGGCCCCTCCGCGAGGAGGGCGATCGCCGCCACCGTGGGGGCGAGCTCGGCCGTGTCCGCGACGTCGCGCGCGCCGGTCACGAGGGCGGTCCCGTCCGGGCGGGTCCCGCCGGTCACGGTGAGGGCGGCCCGGGAGCGGTCCGTGCGGTCCACGGTCAGGGCCACGCTCGCGCCGAACGCCGGCAGGATCCGCCGCCACCGGTCCCCGATCTGCGTGGTCCGGGTCGGCCAGTCCGGGACCGTCACGGAGCCGCCGGTGACGGCGGCCGCGGCCAGGAACGGGCCGGCGTTGGACAGGTCGGGCTCGATAGCGGCCTCGTGCGCGGCGATCCCGCCCGGCGCCACGGTCCAGGACGTCGCGTCGGGCTGCTCCACCCGCACGCCGAGCGAGCGCAGGACGGCCACGGTCATGCCCACGTGCTCGGGGCTGGGCACGGTGGCCCCGGTGTGCCGCAGCCGCAGGCCGCGGGGCATCGCCGCGGCGGCCAGCAGCGCGCCGGAGAGGAACTGGGAGGAGGCGCCGGCGTCCACGGCCGCCTCGGGGACCGGCGCCGCGGGGGAGTGCGCCCCGGCGGCCCCGTCCTCGGACGCCCGGGGCCCGCCGGCCACGGTGGCGGCGTCCGGCGGGGTGTGGACGGTGAAGGGGAGCAGGCCCGGCTCGCCCTCCTCGTGGACGGTCACGCCCAGCCGGCGCAGGGCGTCGATCACCGGGGCCATCGGGCGGACCCGCGCGCCGGCGTCGCCGTCGAAGCGCACCCGGCCGGGGCGCAGCGCCGCCACGAAGGGCACGAACCGCATGACAGTGCCGGCCAGGCCGCAGTCCACCTCGACCTCTCCCTCCAGCGGCTTCCCGAGGGGGAGGGGGTGCACCCGCAGGCCGCCGTCGGGCAGGTCCTCGAACCGGGCGCCGAGCGACTCCAGGGCCGCGCGCATCAGCGCCGAGTCCCGCGAGACGAGCGCGCCGCGCAGCGTCACCGGGCCGTCGGCCACGGCCGCGAGCACCAGGTGGCGGTTCGTCAGCGACTTCGAGCCCGGCAGCCGCACCGTGCCGCGCACCGGACCCCGCGCCGCGGGCGCGGGCCAGGCGACGACGTCGCCGGCGAGGGGCTCGACGGGACGCTCGGACGGGTGCTCTGACGGGTCCTCGGGGGCAGGCGTGGGGCGGGTCACGTCCCCAGCCTATCGGGCGCGCGGACGCGCCCGGCGGGACGACGACGGGCCGATGACGGCGCGGCGACGGAGCGCCGGCGGGGAATACCGCCCGGTCGGCGGGCGCTGACCCCGGTGCACCCCGTGCCCGCCCGGCACGGGGCACCCGCCCCCGCAGGACGCCGTCGGAGAGGAGCCGCGCATGAGGACCGCCCTGATGGCGCGCCCGGACCGAGACGTAGACTGGCGCGCGATGAGCACTGACAACAGCCTGCCGGAGATCGCCCGGCCCGCCGACGCCCCGGAGCACGACCGCGCGGACATCGACGTCGCCGCCGAGGATGAGCAGCAGCGGCGCGCGCGCTTCGAGCGCGACGCCCTCGAGTTCGTGGACCAGCTCTACTCCGCCGCCATGCGCATGACGCGCAACCCGCAGGACGCCGAGGACCTGGTGCAGGAGGCCTACACCAAGGCGTACTCCTCGTTCCACCAGTACCGGCCGGGCACGAACCTCAAGGCGTGGCTCTACCGGATCCTCACCAACACGTACATCAACCTGTACCGCAAGCGGCAGCGCCAGCCCCTCGAGGCGGACAGCCCCGAGGTGGAGGACTGGCAGATGGCCCGCGCGGCCGAGCACACCTCCTCCGGGCTGCGCTCCGCCGAGACCGAGGCCCTGGACCACCTGCCGGACTCCGAGGTGAAGGACGCCCTCCAGGCCATCCCCGAGGAGTTCCGCCTGGCCGTGTACTTCGCGGACGTGGAGGGCTTCGCCTACAAGGAGATCGCCGAGATCCTCGACGTGCCGATCGGCACCGTCATGTCCCGCCTGCACCGCGGCCGCAAGCAGCTGCGCGAGCGCCTGGCCGACTACGCCGCCGAGCGCGGCATCAAGGCGCAGCCGAAGAAGACCGGGCGCGGGGCCGCGAAGAAGACCGAGACGAGCACGAAGGAGGCCACGCGATGACCGCGGACCAGCACGGCCGTGAGTGCCGCGACGCCCAGGACGACACCCTGGAGCGCCTGTACCAGTACCTCGACGGCGCCCTGACCCCCGAGGAGCTCGACCAGGTGCGCGCCCACGTGGAGGACTGCGAGGACTGCCGCCACCAGCAGGAGCTCGAGCAGTTCATCCGCACCGCCGTCCGCCGCTCCTGCCAGGAGAAGGCGCCCGAGCAGCTGCGCACCACCATCCTCAGCCGCATCACCCAGATCTCGACGACGCGCGTCACCTGGCGCTGACGCCCCCGCCGGGGCGCCGCCGTCGTGCGCCGTCCGCGGACGGGGCCGGGCGGGGCAGGGCGACCGCGGAACGACCGCAGACGAACGCAAGGGCCGTCCCCCTCGGGGACGGCCCTTGCGTCATCGTGTCCAGCGGGTGCTCACCCGGCCGGTCCACAGCGCCGATCAGTGATCAGGCGTTGGGACGCTTGCCGTGGTTGGCACCGCCCTTCTTGCGGTCGCGACGCTTGCGTGCACGCTTGCTCATGGCGTCTCCCTTCGACGAGTCGGTCAGCGGTCAGTGGACCATTCTGTCACATCAGGCGGTGGGCTCCGGCAGGCCCAGCCACTGGTACCAGCCGCGGTGCAGCACGAGCCAGGCGATGAGCCCGTGGCCGGCCTGGCCCGGACGGCCCTCGCCGGCGGCCAGGTCCGCGCGCCACTGCTCGTGGCCCTGCAGCGGGGTGAACGTGTCCACGTACACGTGGCTGCGCCGGTCCGCGACGTCCAGGTAGGCGGCGTTGAGCTCGGCCAGGCGGGCGTTGCGCTCCTCGTCCAGCGTGGGCGTGGGGCCCACGACCAGCACGGGGATGCCGCGCTGGGAGGCGGTGTCCAGCACGTTGGCCAGGTTCAGGCGCGACCGCGCGGTCGAGGACGCCTCCAGGTCCAGGTCGGCATCCGAGAGGGCCACCACGAGGCGGTTCTCGGTGTCCTCGGAGTAGCGGCGGGAGGCCTCGCCCCACCAGCGCTCGTTGAGGTCCTCGGTGGTCTCGTGCGGCACGGCCAGCACGTAGTTCTCCAGCTCCACGCCCGGGGCCTGGGTGCGGGCCAGCACGCGGCCCCACCAGCCGATGGCGCGGGCGTCGCCCGCACCTGCCAGGAGGTGGTCGCCGACGGCGGCGATCCGGATCCGGCGGTCGTTCACGGTGTGTCCTTTCGTCGGCCGACCCGGCGCCGCCGCCGCACTCGAGGGTGCGGCGGCGGCGCCGGGACGGTCCGGGTCAGCGGGCGAACCCGGCGTCCAGCAGCGTGGAGAGCTCCTGGTCGTGGCGGCCCTTGGTGCCGGCCGAGGTCGACGCGGACGCCGGGCGGGACACCAGGCGCACCTCACGGTCGAGCTGCGGCAGCAGGTTCAGCGCCATGAACGGCCACGGGCCCTGGTTGGCGGGCTCGTCCTGCACCCACACGACCTCCGCCTTCGGGTAGGCCTCGAGGGCCGCGCGCAGCTCGTCCAGGGGCAGCGGGTAGAGCTGCTCCACACGGACGATCGCGGTGGTCTCGTCCCCGTCCTTGTTCCGGCGGGCGAGCAGGTCGTAGTACAGGCGGCCGGAGACCAGCTGCACGCGGGTGACCTTCTTCGGATCCACCCCGGCGTCCGGGATGACCGGCTGGAAGCGGCCCTCGGTGAAGTCCTCCACCGAGTTCGCGGCGGCCTTCAGGCGCAGCAGCTGCTTCGGGGTGAACACCACGAGCGGGCGGCGCGGGCGGGCGTAGGCCTGCTCGCGCAGCAGGTGGAAGTGGTTGGCGCCCGTGGTGGGGTTCACCACGCGCATGTTGTCCTCGGCGCACATCTGCAGGAAGCGCTCGATGCGGGCGGAGGAGTGGTCCGGGCCCTGGCCCTCGTAGCCGTGTGGCAGGAGCAGGACCACGGAGGAGGTCTGCGCCCACTTCTGCTCGGCGGAGGAGATGAACTCGTCGATGATCGTCTGCGCTCCGTTGATGAAGTCGCCGAACTGCGCCTCCCACAGCACGAGCGCGTCGGAGCGCTCCACGGAGTAGCCGTACTCGAAGCCGAGGGCGGCGTACTCGGACAGCAGCGAGTTGTAGACCCAGAACTTCGCCTGGTCCTCGGAGAGGTTCTTCAGCGGCGCCCACTCGTCGCCGGTGATCCGGTCGTGGAACACCGAGTGGCGCTGCGTGAAGGTGCCGCGCTGGGAGTCCTGGCCCGCCAGGCGGACCGGCACGCCCTCCATGAGCAGGGAGCCGAAGGCCGCCAGCTCCGCGAAGCCCCAGTCGATCCCGCCGTCGACGGCCATCTTGGCGCGCCGCTCGAGCAGGGCCGCGAGCTTGGGGTGCACGGTGAAGCCCTCGGGGACGTCGATGTGCGCCTGGCCGATGGCCCGCAGGGTCTCGGCGGAGATCGCCGTGGTCTCGGGGGCCTCGGGGGCCTGGTCGCGGTCCTCGGCCGGGCGGATGCCCTCGCCGCCGGAGGATGCGGAGCCCTCGTGGGTCTCCGCGAACACGCGCTCGAGCTGCTGCTGGTAGTCCTTGAGCGCGGTGTCCGCCTCCTCCTGCGTGATGTCGCCGCGGCCCACGAGGGACTCGACGTACAGCTTGCGGGTGGAGCGCTTCTGCTCGATGAGGTTGTACATGCGCGGCTGGGTCATCGAGGGGTCGTCGCCCTCGTTGTGGCCGCGGCGGCGGTAGCAGACGAGGTCGATTACGACGTCCTTGTTGAACCGCTGCCGGTACTCGAACGCGAGCTCGGCCACGTGCATCACGGACTCGGGCTCGTCGCCGTTCACGTGCAGGATCGGCGCCTGGATGGTCTTGGCCACGTCCGTGGAGTACACGGCGGAGCGCGCCTGCTTGGGGGGAGTGGTGAAGCCCACCTGGTTGTTCACGATCACGTGGATGGTGCCGCCCGTGCGGTAGCCCGGCAGCTGCGAGAGCTGCAGGACCTCGGTGACGACGCCCTGGCCGGCGAAGGCCGCGTCGCCGTGCACGAGGATCGGCAGCACCGAGAAGGAGTCGGGGCGCTGGCCGCCCAGGTCCAGGCGGTCCTGCTTGGCGCGCACCACGCCCTCGAGGACCGGGTCCACGGCCTCCAGGTGCGAGGGGTTGGCCGCGAGGTACACGCGGGTGCTGTTGCCGGCGTCCGAGACGAACGTGCCCTCGGTGCCCATGTGGTACTTCACGTCGCCGGAGCCGGAGGTGCCGCCGGGGGTGGCGCCCTCGAACTCGCGGAACACCTGGCCGTAGGTCTTGCCGGCGATGTTCGTGAGCACGTTGAGGCGGCCGCGGTGGGCCATGCCGATGGCGACCTCGTCCAGGCCCGCGTCCGCGGCGTCGCCGAGGATGCCGTCCAGCAGCGGGATCAGGGACTCGCCGCCCTCGAGGGAGAAGCGCTTCTGGCCGATGTACTTGGTCTGCAGGAACGTCTCGAACGCCTCGGCGGCGTTGAGGCGGCCCAGGATGCGCAGCTGCTCCTCGCGGGTGGGCTTGGCGTAGGGCTGCTCGAGCTTCTCCTGGAACCAGGCGCGCTCGGCAGGGTCCTGGATGTGCATGTACTCAACGCCGATGGTGCGGCAGTACGCGTCGCGCAGCACGCCGAGGATCTTGCGCAGGGTCAGCGTGGAGGCGCCGCCGAAGCCGCCCGTGGGCCACTGGCGGTCCAGGTCCCACAGGGTGAGGCCGTGCTCGCGGATGTCGAGGTCCGGGTGGTACGGCATCGAGTACTCGAGCGGGTCCACGTTGGCCATCAGGTGGCCGCGGTCCCGGTACGCGTGGATGAGCTGCTGGACGCGGGCGACCTTGCCGACCTGCTCCTCCGGATTCACCTGGAGGTCCTGGGCCCAGCGAACGGGCTCGTAGGGGATGCGCAGGGAGTGGAAGACCTCGTCGTAGAAGCCGTCCTCGCCGAGCAGCAGGCCGTGCACGATCTTGAGGAACTCGCCGGAGCCGGCGCCCTGGATCACGCGGTGGTCGTACGTGGAGGTGAGGGTGATGGTCTTGGAGATCGCCAGGTCGTGCAGCGTGGACTCCGCGGCGCCCTGGAAGGCGGCCGGGTAGGTCAGCGCGCCGACGCCGATGATGGCGGCCTGGCCCTTGGACAGGCGGGGGACGGAGTGCACGGTGCCGATGCCGCCGGGGTTGGTCAGGGAGACCGTGGTGCCGGCGTAGTCGTCCATGGTCAGCTTGTTCTTGCGGGCGCGCTGGACGAGGTCGTCGTAGGCCTGCCAGAAGCCGCGGAAGTCCAGGGTCTCGGCGGCCTTGACGTTGGGCACCACGAGCGAGCGGGAGCCGTCCGGGCGGGGCAGGTCGATGGCCAGGCCGAAGTTCACGTGAGCCGGCTCCACCATGGTGGGCTTGCCGTCGCGCTCCTCGTAGGTCACGTTCATGGACGGCATGGCGGCGAGGGCACGCACCACGGCGTAGCCGATGAGGTGGGTGAAGGAGACCTTGCCGCCGCGGGTGCGGGCCAGGTGGCTGTTGATGACCACGCGGTTGTCGATGAGGACCTTGGCGGGCACGTCGCGCACGGTGGTGGCCGTGGGCATGGACAGGGAGGCGTCCATGTTGGTGGCCACGGCCTTGGCCATGCCCTTGAGGACGGTGGCCTTCTCCTGCTTCTCCTCCTTGGCGGCGTCCTTCGAGGGGTCCGCCGGCTCGGAGGGGACGGCCTGCACGGCCGGGGTCTTCTTGACCTTCGGGCCCGTGCTCGTGGAGGTCTCCTTGGGCTGGGCGCCGCGGGCGGGGGCAGGCTTGGCCTTCGGCTCGGTGACCTTGGCCTCGGCCTGGGGCTCCGCCTTCGGGGCGGCCTTCGCCGCGGCCTGGGCGGGGGCCTTCTCGGCGGGGGCGGGCGCGCTGGCCTCGAGGCGGGCGAAGATCTGCGCCCACTGCCGGTCCACGGAACCGTAGTCCGCGCGGTACTTCCGGTAGATCTCGGCGACGAGCCGTTCGTTCCCCGGGAACTCCTGTGCGAGCCGGTCCGACGTGAGTTCTGGCACTGTGTAACGCCTCTTCCTGAGCATTGGGATGCAGTGTGCTGCGCAGGGCCGACCGCGCAGGGGTGCGAGGGGCCGCGAACGCCTCGGGACATCATAGATCTTCGCGGCCCGCGGTGGGGATGCCGGACGCCCCGTCTCGCACGGGGTCCCCGGGCGTCGGAGCGCCTGTGCCGCGTCCGCACGGTCTGCGAGACTGCCACCATGCGCTTCCTCACCTCCCCGACGGTCGACCTCACCTACAACGACGTCTTCCTGGTGCCCTCCCACTCGGAGGTCACGAGCCGCCTGGACGTGGACATCGCGCCCGACGACGGCACGGGCGCCACCATCCCGCTGGTCTCCGCCAACATGACCGCCGTCACCGGCCGGCGCATGGTGGAGACGATGGCCCGCCGCGGCGGACTCGGCATCCTCCCGCAGGACATCCCGGTCGAGGTGATCGCGGAGGTGGTGCGCCGCGTGAAGGCCGCGCACCCGGTGGCGGACACCGCGCTCACGGTGGGCCCGCAGGACACGGTCCTGGACCTGCTGCACCTGGTGGACCGGCGCAACCACGGCGCGGTGTGCGTCGTGGACGCCGACGGCGGCCTGCTCGGCGTCGTGCGGCCGCGGGACTGCGAGGACGTGGACCGCTTCGCCTCCGCCGCCTCCGTGATGCAGCCGGCCTCCGTCACCCTCACCCCGGCCGAGCTCGGTGAGGCCGGCGGCGCGGACGGGGGACAGGCCCTGCGCGCGGCCTTCGACCGCCTGAACGCGGCCGGGCAGGACATGGCGCCCGTCGTGGAGCCGGCAGCCGGCTCCGCCGCCCCCGCGCTGCGGGGCGTCGTCACCGCGGCGGGGCTGCTGCGCTCCTCGCTGTTCACCCCGAGCCTCGACGACGCCGGCCGCCTGCGCGTGGGCGCCGCCCTCGGCGTGAACGGGGCGGTGGGGGACAAGGCCGCCGCCCTCGTGGAGGCGGGCGTGGACGTGCTCGTCGTGGACACCGCGCACGGGCACCAGCAGTCCATGCTCGACGCCCTGGCGGCGGTGCGCGCCCTGGACGCGCCGGTGCCCGTCGTCGCCGGCAACGTGGTCTCCGCCGACGGCGTCCGGGACCTGGTCGAGGCGGGCGCGGACATCGTGAAGGTGGGCGTGGGCCCGGGCGCCATGTGCACCACCCGCATGCAGACCGCGGTGGGCCGCCCGCAGTTCTCCGCCGTGCTGGAGTGCTCGGCGGCGGCGCGCGACCTCGGGGCGCGTGTGTGGGCCGACGGCGGCGTGAAGCATCCGCGCGACGTCGCCCTGGCGCTCGCGGCGGGGGCGAGCTCGGTGATGATCGGCTCCTGGTTCGCCGGGACCCTGGAGTCGCCCGGCGACCTCGTGCACGGCCCGGACGGCCGCCGCTACAAGGAGAGCTTCGGCATGGCCTCCGCCCGCGCGGTGCAGCACCGCACCCGCCACGAGGACGCCTTCACAAAGGCGCGCAAGGCGATGTTCGAGGAGGGGATCTCCTCCTCCCGCATGTACGTGGACCCGCGCCGGCCCTCCGTGGAGGACCTGATCGACACGATCACCTCCGGGGTGCGCTCGTCCCTGACCTACGCCGGCGCGCAGGACCTCGCCCAGTTCCGGGAGCGCGCCGTGGTCGGCGTGCAGTCCGCCGCCGGCTACGAGGAGGGCCGCCCGGTCGCCTCGTCCTGGTGAGCGCCCGCCCCGCCCGACGCCCCGCCGCGCAGGACCCCGCCCGGCGGGGTGTCGGGAGGGTCCGCGCCCCTATACTGGCGGCACTATGGATCACCCTGACACCTGTGTGCCAGACCGCCCGTCCGCGCCCGCGGACGCGGCCGGATCGGAGCCCTCCAGTCCCGGTGCAGCGCACCGCCCCGCCGAGGCCGCGGGAGGGGGTGAGAGCGGATGGAGTGGCTCCTGCTGATCCTGGGGTTCGCCCTGGTCCTGGGGACCGGCTTCTTCGTGGCCGTCGAGTTCTCCATGATCGCCATCGACGTCCCCACCGTGCAGCGCATGGTGGACGAGGGGGACAAGGGCGCCGAGCCCCTGCTGCGCTGCCTCAAGTCCCTCTCCACCCAGCTCTCCGCCTGCCAGCTCGGCATCACCCTGACCACCCTGCTCACCGGCTATGTCATGGACCCGGCGATCAGCCGGCTGATCGACCCGGTGCTGCTCGACGTCGGCGTGCCCGAGTCCGTCGTGGGCACGGTCTCGCTCGTGGTCGCCATGGTGGTGGCCACCCTGCTGTCCATGCTGATCGGCGAGCTCATCCCCAAGAACATGGCGATCGCCGAGCCGATGACCATCGGCCGCGCGCTGGCCCGCCCGCAGCTGCTCTTCAGCACCGTGTTCAAGCCCGCGATCCTCGTGCTCAACGGCTTCTCCAACGGGGTGCTGGCCCGCTTCGGCATCGAGGCCAAGGAGGAGATCTCCGGCGCCCGCAGCCCGGAGGAGCTCTCCTCCCTCGTGCGCCGCTCCGCCCAGCTGGGCACCCTGGACGAGCAGACCGCCACCTTCCTGGACCGCACCCTGCGCTTCGCCGACCGCACCGCGGCCGACGTGATGACCCCGCGCATCCGCGTGGAGACCGTCGGCGAGGACCAGCCCCTGCCGGAGGTGGTGGACCTGGCCCGCCGCACCGGCTTCTCCCGCTTCCCCGTGATCGGCGAGTCCTCGGACGACATCCGCGGCGTCGTGCACGTGAAGAAGGTCGTGGCCGTGCCGCGCGAGCGCCGCGCGGACCTCGAGGCCGGCTCCCTGATGACGGAGGTCATCCGCGTCCCGGAGACCGTGCACCTGGACCAGCTGCTGGCCGAGCTGCGCGACGCCAACCTGCAGATGGCCGTCGTCGTGGACGAGTACGGCGGCACCGCCGGCATGGTCACCCTCGAGGACGTGGTGGAGGAGATCGTCGGCGAGGTCGCCGACGAGCACGACAAGGTCACCCCGGGCGTGCTCCAGACGGCCGCGGGCCGCTGGTACTTCCCGGCCGAGCTGCGCCCGGACGAGGCGCAGGCCCAGATCACGTCCCTGTCGGTGCCGGAGGACGGCGCCTACGAGACGATCGGCGGATTCATCATGGCCCGCCTCGGCCGCCTGGCCGCGGTCGGGGACGTAGTGAGCGTGGACGGCGGCACGCTGTCCGTGGAGCGGATGGACGGCCGGCGGGTGGAGCGCGTGCGCTTCGACCCGGCCGCCGCCGGGGACAAGGAGGCCCGCGCATGAACGAGGACGTGATCGGCATCCTGTGGCTGGTGGTCCTGCTCGTCGCCAACGCCTTCTTCGTGGCCGGCGAGTTCGCCGTCATGGGCGCGCGCCGCTCCCAGATCGAGCCCAAGGCCGAGGCGGGCTCCCGCCCCGCACAGGTGGCCCTCTACGCGATGGAGCACGTCTCCCAGATGCTGGCGGTCTGCCAGCTGGGCATCACGGTCTGCTCCCTGCTCATCCTCAACGTCTCCGAGCCCGCCCTGCACCACCTGCTGGTGGGGCCGATGACGGCGCTCGGGGTCCCGGACGCCGCCGCGGACGTCACGGCCTTCGTCCTGGCGCTGCTCGTGGTCACCTTCCTGCACGTGACCTTCGGCGAGATGGTGCCCAAGAACGCGGCGGTGTCCTTCGCGGACCGCGCCGTGATGATCCTGGCCCGCCCGCTCGTATGGCTCTCCAAGCTGCTGCACCCGATCGTGACGGTCCTGAACTGGGCTGCCAACGTGGTGCTGCGCGCCTTCCGCATCGAGCCGAAGGACGAGGTCGCCTCCTCCTACACGCTCGAGGAGGTCCAGTCGATCGTGGCCGAGTCCACCCGCTCGGGCACCCTCGAGGACGAGTCCGGCGTGCTGCACTCGGCCCTGGAGTTCTCCGACCACACCGCCGGGGACGTGATGGTGCCGCTCGAGAAGGTGGTGACCGTGCCCGAGGGCATCACCCCGCACGACTTCGAGTGGACGGTGGGCCGGGTGGGCTACTCCCGGTTCGTGGTGGAGGACCCCGACGGCGGTTACACCGGCTACCTGCACCTCAAGGACGTGCTCATGGTGGGCCCGTCCGGGCACGAGGAGCCGATCCCGCTGACGCGCGTGCGCTCCCTGGCGAACGTGCGGCTCGAGGACGAGGTGGAGGACGCCCTGGCGCTGATGCAGCGCACGGGCTCGCACCTGGCCCGCGTCATCACCCCCGAGGGGGAGACCGCCGGCGTCCTGTTCCTCGAGGACGTCCTCGAGGTGCTCGTGGGCGAGATCAACGACGTCACGCAGTCCCCGCGCCGCTTCCGCCCCGCCTGATCGGCGCGCCCCGGCCCCTTCCCCGCCGCCCGCGGGGGAGGGGCCGCCGTCGTCCGCGGGCCTGCTACGATGAGAATCGTTGTCAATTGCAGGCGGCCCGGACTCGTCCCGCCGCCGACCCCGAAAGGACCCCCGTGCACCGCACCCCCCGCCGTCGCGCCGCCGCCGCGCTGACCCTGGCCTCCGCCCTCGCCCTCGCCGGCTGCGGGGCCGACTCCGGCGGGGACGGGCAGGCGGGCTCCGGCGATCCGGCCGCCGTGGCCACCACCACGCAGCTCGGCTCCGTGCTGGGCGACGTCGCCCGGTGCGCCGACGCCACGACGGCCACGGTGATGGGTCCCGGGGACGACCCCCACGACTTCGCGCCGTCCTCGCAGCAGGTGGCGCAGATGGCCCGCGCGGGCCTGGTCTTCGCCAACGGCCTCGGCCTCGAGGCCGGCATGGCCTCGGCGCTGGAGAACGCTGCCCAGGACGGCGCGCAGGTGCTGGAGGTGGCCCCCCGCCTCGACCCGCTGCCCTTCGGCGCCGGCGAGGGCGCGGCCGACGAGCACGCAGGCGAGACCGCGGGGGAGCACGCGGCCCACGCCGAGGAGGGCTCCGCCGGCGCACACGACGGGCACGACCGCGGCTCCCAGGACCCGCACGTGTGGATGGACGTGGCCCGCATGGCCCGCGCCGCCGAGGTGATGGGCGACGCCCTCGCCGAGCACACCGGCGAGGACCGGTTCGCCGACTGCGGCCGTCAGGTGCGCGGCGAGCTCGAGGCGACCGACGCCGAGGTCCGCGAGATCCTGGCCGCCGTGCCCGAGGACCGTCGCCGGCTGATCGCCGACCACGACGCGTACGGCTACTTCGCCGCCGCCTACGGATTCGAGGTCGCGGGCGTGGTGGTCCCCGGCGGCTCCACCGACGGCGAGCCCTCCTCCCAGCGCATCGCCGAGCTCACCCGCGCCGTGGCCGACTCCGGCGCCGACGCGCTGGTGACCTCGGCCGGCGGAGGCGCGCCCACCGTGGAGTCCATCGCCGCCGACGGCGGCGGCTCCACCCCGGTGGTCGAGCTCTACGAGGGCGGCGTCGGCCCGGCCGACGGCGAGCAGGCCGGCTACGCCGAGGCCATGCTGCACAACGCCCGCGTCCTGGCCGACGCATTGGGGGAGTGAGCATGGACTGGCTGATCGAGCCCTTCCTGCTGGGCTTCCAGCAGCGGGCGCTGGTGGGCGGGCTCATCGCCGCCGCGCTCTGCGCGGTGGTGGGCACGTGGCTCGTGCTGCGGGGCATGAGCTTCTTCGGCGACGCGTTCGTGCACGGCGTCATGCCGGGCATCGCCCTGTCCGTGGTGCTCGGCTTCGACGCCCACCTCGGCGCGGCCCTGGCCGCCCTCGTGATGCTCGCCGGCATCTCGCTGGTGCACCGGGCCACCACGCTGAAGGAGGACACCGCCATCGGCCTGCTCTTCGTGGGCATGATGGCGCTCGGCGTGGTGATCATCTCCCTCTCCGACTCCTACACCGGCTCGCTCACCGCCATCCTCTTCGGCGACGCCCTCGGCGTCACCTGGGAGGGGATCGTGCGGCAGGGCGTGATCGCCGCGCTCGTGCTGGTGCTCGCCCTCGTGCTCTACCGCCCGCTCATGGCGCTGAGCTTCTCCCCGGCCAAGGCGCGCTCCCTGGGCATGCGCCCGCGCCTGACCCACGCGCTGCTGCTGGTGATGATCGGCGCCGCCGTGATCGGCTCCTTCCAGGCCGTGGGCACCGTGCTGGTGTTCGGCCTGCTTGTGGGCCCGCCCGCCACCGCGGCCCTGCTGACCCGCACCGTGCCGCAGATGATGGCGCTGGCCGTGCTGCTCGGCGCCGCCGGCGTCACGATCGGCCTCGTCCTGAGCTACCACCTCGGCACCGCCGCCTCCGCCACCATGGCCCTCGTGCCGATCGCGATGTTCTTCGTGGTCCTGGCCGGCCGGGCGGGGCTGCGCGCCCTGCGCAGCCGCCGGGTCCGCGCGGACCGCCGGCGGGCCGTCGTCGAGACCCCCACCCGCAGGAGCGTGTCCCCGTGAGCCGATCCGCCGCCGTCGTCCCCGAGGCCGCCCCCGCGCCGCTGGCCGTGGCCGAGCACCTCGAGCTGCGCCACGGGGACCACCTGGCCGTCGAGGCCTCCTCCTTCACGCTGCCGGCCGGCTGCGTGGTGGCCGTGATCGGGCCCAACGGGTCCGGCAAGTCCACCCTCCTGCAGGCCCTCGCCGGCGTCCTGGACCCGGCCGCGGGCCGGCTCGAAGTGCGCGGGGAGAGCCCGTCCCGGCACGGGCGGCTCATCTCGTTCGTGATGCAGTCCCTCCAGTTCCCGCAGGGGGTGCCGCTCACGGTGCACGACGTCGTCACGATGGGCCGGTACACCACCGCCGGCTGGTTCCGCCGCCTGGGCGCGACGGACCGCGCCGCCGTGGCCGCCGCGATGGAGCGGGTGCGCGTGACGGACCTGGCGGACCGGCACCTGGACCAGCTCTCGGGCGGGCAGCGCCAGCGCGTCTACGTGGCCCAGGGCCTGGCCCAGGAGCACGACGTGCTCATGCTGGACGAGCCCGTCACGGGCCTGGACATCGTCTCCGCCCGCACCATCGACGAGATCATCCACGAGCAGCCGGAGCGGGGGGTGTCCGTGGTCTACACCACGCACGACCTCGACGAGGCCGCCGCCGCGGACCACGTGGTGCTCATGGACGGCCGAGTGGTGGCCAGCGGCCCGCCCGCGCAGGTGCTCACCGCCGCCAACCTGGACGCGGTGTACGGCCGCGGGGCGCTGCACGCCCCGCTGCTGGTGCACCTCGACGACCCCGCCGACTGCCCGCCCGACCGAGGCTGAGGCAGGCCGGGCGGCTCAGCCCGCGTCCGCGGCCCGGGTCGCGGCGCAGTCGGCGCACACGCCGGTGATCTCCACGGTGTGCTCGGCCTCGGTGAACCCGTGCTCCGCGGCGATCCGGGCCGCCCACGCCTCGACCGGGGGAGCGGTGACCTCCACGGTGGACCAGCACAGCCGGCACACCAGGTGGTGGTGGTGCCCGCGGGCCTCGCAGCGGCGATACACGGACTCGCCGTCCTCGCGCCGCAGCACGTCCACCTGCCCGTCCTCGAGCTGCTGCTGCAGGGTCCGGTAGACGGTGGCCAGGGAGATCCGCTCGCCCTCCTCCTGGAGGCGCGCGTGCAGCTCCTGGGCGCTCACGAAGTCCGGGATCGTCTCCAGCGCGCGGTCCACGGCGGCCTTCTGCCGGGTGGCGCGGGGGCGGACGACGCGGGGTCCGGGATCGGGGGCGCTCACGCTGGCTCAGGTCTCCTTCTGCGGCGTCGGCCGCGTCCGCGGCGGGGGCGTCGGGCCCCTCGAGGGGCGTCCTCCAGGCTATCAGCGGCCCCGGACGGCGGGTGCAGTAGGGTGTCCGGGTGCACAGCGAGAGCCTGGACCCATCCCCCGTCCCGGACCGCCACGGCTCCGACCCGGACCGTCCCGACCCACTCGTCGTCGTGGACGGGGCCGAGGGCCGCGTGGTCCCGGCGCCGACGGCCGACCCGTCGTCCACCCATGATGCGGGCGGCGACCCGGCCTCCGGCGGCGAGGGCGTCGACCCCGCGGCCGCCGAGCCGCCCACCCTCGTCTCCGTGGGGGTGCTCGCCGACTGGCTCGGCCTGAGCCCCACCGAGCCGCTGCCGGAGGTCCCCGAGGCCCCCGCCTACGCCCAGCCCGGCCGCTGCCGGCCGCGGCGCTTGGTCCTGCTCGACGTCCGCTTCCGCGCGACGGGCGGCGGCGCGGACCACGAGGCCTACCTGCGGGGCCACCTGCCCGGCGCCGTCTACGTCTCCCTGCCCAGCCGGCTGGCCGGCCACGCCGGCCCCGCCGCCGGCCGCCACCCCCTCCCGGACCCGCGCCAGTTCGCGGAGACCGTGCGCATGTGGGGGATCGACGACGGCGACACCGTGGTGGTCTACGACGACGACCGGGGGCTGTCCGCGGCGCGCGCCTGGTGGCTGCTGCGGCACGCGGGCCTGCGGGACTCGATGCTCCTGGACGGCGGCCTCGCCGCGTGGCGCGCGGGCGGCCTGCCCCTGCAGCCCGGCGAGGTCATCCCCATGCCCGGCTCGGCCCGCACCTCCTGGGGCCGGATGCCCGTGGTGGACACCTCCGGCGCCGAGGCGATGGCCTCCGGCGGCCTGCTCCTGGACGCCCGCGCCGCCGAGCGCTACCGCGGGGAGACCGAGCCGATCGACCCCGTGGCCGGGCACATCCCCGGGGCCCGGAGCCTGCCCACCGCCGGCTCCCTGGCCGAGGACGGCCGGCTGCGCCCCGCCGAGGAGCTCGCCGCGCGGTTCGACGCCGTGGGCGTGGACGACGAGACCCCGGTCGCGGTGTACTGCGGCTCGGGCGTGACCGCGGCCCACGCCGTGCTCACCCTGGCCGTCGCGGGGCGTCCCGGAGTGGCGCTCTACCCCGGTTCGTGGTCAGCATGGATCCAGGACCCGTCCAACGCCGTCGCGGTCGGCCCCGACCCGCACGGCGAGCCCGGCCGGGACTGACGAGCCCCCCGGGGCGACGCCCCGACGACCCACCAGGAGGACCCCCATGGCCAGCGTCTTCAGCAGGATCATCGCCGGCGAGCTGCCCGCCCGCTTCGTGTGGCAGGACGAGACGTGCGTCGCGTTCCTCTCCACCGGCCCGCTCAACCCCGGCCACGCCCTCGTGGTGCCCCGTGAGGAGGTCGACGCGTGGGTCGACGCCGACCCCGCCCTGGTGGCGCACCTGATGATGGTGGCCCAGCAGCTGGGCAAGGCCCAGGTCCGGGCCTTCTCGGCGCAGCGCGCGGGCCTGATGGTGGCCGGCTACGAGATCCTGCACCTGCACGTGCACGTGTGGCCCTCCAACTCCTTGGCCGACTTCGACCTGGACCGGGTGGACAACTCCCCGGACCCGGCCGAGATGGACGACGCCGCCGCCCGCCTGCGCGCGGCGCTGCGCGAGCTGGGCCACGGCGAGGTCGTCCCGCAGGACTGAGCCGCTCGGACCCGCTCCGGCCGTCCGGCTCAGGCCCGCGCGGCCTGGGCCAGCGCCTGGCGCACCCGCTTCTCCGAGACCGAGACGGCCGTGCCCAGCTCCTGGGCGAAGAAGGAGACGCGCAGCTCCTCGATGAGCCAGCGCACGCGCTCGAGGTCCGCGGGCACCGGCACCCCGGAGAACCGGGCCCGGTGCGCCTGCACGGCGGCGTCGAACTCGTCCTCGAGGCGCTGCACCACGGCCATGTGCTGGCCGTCGCGCTGCAGGTGCCCGCCGGCGTCGAGCCGGTCCAGGCGCACCAGGATGCCCTGCAGGTACCGGGGCAGGTGCTGCAGCCGCTCCCAGCCCGTGGCGGCCACGAACCCGGGGAACACGAGCTGCTCCAGGTGGGCCTTCACGTCGGACAGCGCCGGGGCCATGGCCAGCGAGACGGACCCCTTGAGGCGGCGCCGGACCTCGGCCGCGCGGGAGAGGACCTGCTCCACGAGCCGCGTCACGGCGAACACCGTGTCGATCAGGTCCGCCCGCACCCGGTCGAAGAGCGCGCGGAAGGCGGCCTCGTCGAAGGGCAGCTCGTCGCCCACGAGGCGGTCGACGGCGGCCTGGGAGCAGTCGGCCACGAGGGAGTCCACGGAGCCGTGGGGGTTCTGGGTGAAGGTGAGCTTCTCGCGGTTGTCCAGGTGGTCCAGCACGTAGCGCTGGGGGCTGGGCAGGGTCGCCAGGAGCAGCCGGATCACGCCGGCGCGGTGCCACGCGGCCTGGTCCTCGGCCGAGCGCGCCACCGTGAGGCCCGCGGCGGGGCCGCCCTCGACGGTCGTCTCGGGCACGAGCGCGGGGTAGCCGGTGATGGCCGGCCCGCGGGCGCCCGGGTCGGTGGTGATGCGCCGCGGCACCGTCCCGATGCTCCACGAGGTCAGCCCGTGGCGCTCGGCGAACGCGGGAGCCGCGCCGCCCGCGCCCTGCGCGCCCGCCTCGGGGCGGCCGGCGCCGTCCCGGCCGCGCCCCCGCCCGCCGCGACCGGACCCCCGGCGCCCCGCGCCGCCGTCGTTCCCGCCGCCGTCGCGCCGCCCGCCCTGGCGGCCCGGACCCGGGCGGGCGTTGGCGGGGTCGTCCGTGCCGGCCAGGCGCGCGGCGATGGCCGAGCGGTTGGCCTTGGCGAGGCGGGCCTGGAGGGCGGCCAGGTCCTGGCCCGCCCCCATCACGGCGCCGCGGGCGTCCACCACGCGGTAGTCCATGCGCAGGTGCGCCGGCACCGCCTCGGGCGCCCACAGCCCGGGCTCCACGACGATCCCGCGGACCCGGCGCACGGCGGCGGACAAGGCCTCGGTCAGCTCGTCGGCGAGCGAGTCCGCGTGCGCGTCGAGGTCCGCCACGAGCTGCCGGGCCACGTCCGGGGCGGGCACGAGCTGCTTGCGGACGGCCTTGGGCAGGGCCTTGATCAGGGCGGTCACGAGCTCCACGCGGAGGCCCGGCACGAGCCACGCGAAGGGGCCGGGGGAGACCTGGTTGAGGAGCAGGACCGGCACGGACACGGTCACGCCGTCGGTGCCGGAGGCGCCGGTGGGGTCGAAGGTGTACTCCAGGTCGAGGTCCACGTCCCCGCCGGGCAGCGGGTAGGGGAACACGGTGGGGAACGCGTCCGTGTCCAGGTCCTCGGCGTCGGCGGTGAGCAGCGCGGCGACGTCGAGGTCCAGCAGGTCCGGCCGCTCCTGGCGGGCCTTCTTCCACCACGCGTCGAAGTGCCGCTCGGAGACCACGTTCGCCGGCACCCGCGCGTCGTAGAAGGCGAAGAGGTCCTCGTCCCCGATCCGCAGGTCGCGACGGCGCAGGCGCGTCTCGAGCGCGTCGACCTCCTCGAGGGCGGCGCGGTTGCGGGCGAAGAACCGGTGGCGGGTGCGCCAGTCGCCCTCCACGAGGGCGTGCCGGATGAACAGCTCGCGCGAGAGCTCCGGGTCGATCCGGCCGTACTTCACGGACCGGTCCGGGATGAGGGTGACCCCGAAGAGCGTGACCTTCTCCCGGGCGACGACGGCGCCGGCCCGGCGGGACCAGTGCGGCTCGTTGTACGTGCGCTTCACGAGCCCGCCCGCGGCCTCCTCGGCCCACTCCGGCTCGATCCTCGCCACGGTCCGCGCCCACAGCCGGGACGTCTCCACGAGCTCGGCGGCCATCACGAAGGGGTGGCGCTTCTTGAACAGGGCGGAGCCGGGGAACACGGCGAAGCGGGTGCCGCGGGCGCCGGCGTACTCGCGGCGGCGCTCGTCGTAGGAGCCGATCTGGGAGAGCAGGCCGGTGAGCAGGGACCGGTGCACCGCCTCGTGCTGGCCCACCGGGTCCACCGGGCCGGCGTGCACCGCGACCCCCACGTCCTTGGCGAGCTGGCGCAGCTGCCGCACGAGGTCCTGCCACTCGTGCACGCGCAGCCAGTTGATGTGCTCGCGGCGGCACAGCTTGCGGAACTGCGAGCCGGAGAGCTCCTTCTGCTGCTCCTGCAGGTAGGCCCACAGGTTGAGGATCGCGGAGAAGTCCGAGTTCTCGTCCGCGAACCGCCGGTGCAGCTCGTCGGCGGCCTCGCGCTGCTCGACGGGGCGTTCGCGGGGGTCCTGGATGGTGAGGGCGGCGGCGAGCACCATGACCTCGCGGACGCAGCCGCGCTCGCCGGACTCCAGGATCATGCGACCGAGCCGCGGGTCCACGGGCAGCCGGGCCAGGCGGCGGCCGATCGGGGTGATGGTGCCCGGCTCGGGGGCCCGCCCACCGCGGCCGCGGCCGACGTCGTGCCCGTCCTTCGCGCCGGAGGGCCGGGGCGGGTGCAGCGCGCCGAGCTCGGTGAGCGTGGTGGCGCCGTCGGAGACCTGCCGGCCGTCCGGCGGCTGGACGAAGGGGAAGCCCTGCACGTCCGCCGGGGTGGCGGCCACGCCGAGGGAGAGCATCTGCAGGATCACGGAGGCCAGGGAGGTGCGCAGGATCTCCGGGTCCGTGAACTCGGGGCGGGAGAGGTAGTCCTCCTCCGAGTACAGGCGGATCGCGATGCCCGGGCTCGTGCGGCCCGAGCGGCCGGCGCGCTGGTTCGCGCTGGCCTGGGAGACGCGCTCGATGGGCAGGCGCTGGACCTTGGTGCGGTGCGAGTAGCGGGAGATGCGCGCCGTGCCCGTGTCGATCACGTACTTGATGCCCGGCACGGTCAAGGACGTCTCGGCCACGTTGGTGGCCAGCACGATCCGGCGGCGCACGCCGGCGGCGGCGCGGCCGAACACCCGGTGCTGCTCCGCCATGGACAGGCGGCCGAACAGCGGCAGCACCTCCGTGCCCGCCAGACGCTTCGAGGAGGCGACGACGCCGGACAGGTGGTCGGCGGCGTCGCGGATCTCCCGCTCGCCCGGCAGGAACACGAGGATGTCGCCCGGCGGCTCGGCGGCCAGCTCGAGGACGGCGTCGCCGATCGCGTCGAGGGGGTCGCGGGTCTCGGCGGCGTCGTCCGCATCGTCCTCGGGGTCGTCCGGGGAGGGCTCATCGGTCAGCGGCCGGTAGCGGATCTCGACGGGGTAGGTGCGCCCCGAGACCTCGATGATCGGCGCCGGGACCACGCGGCCGCCGTCGTCGGCCTCCACCGCGTCCGCATGGTCCTCGCCCTCGGCCAGCGGCCGGCCGAAGTGCCGGGCGAAGCGCTCCGGGTCGATGGTGGCCGAGGTGATGATCACCTTCAGGTCCGGGCGCTGGGGCAGCAGGTTGCGCAGGTAGCCCAGGAGGAAGTCGATGTTGAGGCTGCGCTCGTGGGCCTCGTCCACGATGATCACGGAGTAGCGGCGCAGCTGCGGGTCATGGGGGATCTCGGCCAGCAGGATGCCGTCCGTCATGACCTTCACCCGGGTGGCCTTCGAGGTCTGTGCCGTGAAGCGGACCTGATAGCCGACCGTCTGCCCGATCTCCTCGCCCAGCTCCTGCGCGATGCGCTCGGCCACCGAGCGGGCGGCGATGCGCCGGGGCTGGGTGTGGCCGATCGAACCGGCCTCCCCGAGCCCGAGGGCCAGGCACATCTTCGGCAGCTGCGTGGTCTTGCCCGAACCGGTCTCGCCCGCGACGATCACCACCTGGTGGTCGCGGATCGCGGCCATGATCTCCTCACGGCGCTCCGCCACCGGCAGGTGTTCGGGGAACGTGATCGCGGCGGCGTCGTGGGGCGTCGCCGACGGCTGCGCGGCGGGCGTGGAGGGCGGTGGAGTCTGCGTCATGACGGCCTCCATCCTAGGCGCGCGGGGGCCCGGGCCGGCCCGGACGGGGTGAATCCGGGACTGGGGCTGAGAGTCCGGATGTGATTCCCTGGAGCCCATGGACATGAACACCGTCTTCCTGTTAGCGGCGATCGGCCTCTATTTCCTCGCGATGATCGCGATCGGCCTGTACGCCTCCCGCAAGAACACCGACCTCGACGACTACGTGCTCGCCGGACGCGACATGAAGCCGTCCGTCGCGGCGCTCTCCGCGGGTGCGTCCGACATGTCCGGGTGGCTCCTGATGGGCCTGCCCGGCGCGATCTACGCCGCGGGCCTGGTCGAGGGCTGGATGGCGGTCGGCCTGACCGTGGGCGCGTGGGTGAACTGGCGCGTGGTCGCCCCCCGCCTGCGCTCCTACACCGAGGTGGCAGGGAACTCGATCACGATCCCGTCCTTCCTCGAGAACCGGTTCAAGGACCGCACGCACATCCTGCGGATCGTGGCCGGCCTGATCATCCTCGTGTTCTTCACCTTCTACGTCTCCTCGGGCATGGTTGCCGGCGGCAAGTTCGTCGAGTCCACCTTCGGCCCCGAGTCCTTCTATGCCCAGGGCATCAGCACCAACTACCTCACCGGCATGCTCGTGGTCGCGGGCATCACGGTGCTCTACACCCTGTTCGGCGGCTTCCTCGGCGCCTCGCTGACGGACGTGGCCCAGGGCATCCTCATGTTCCTCTCCCTGCTGGCCGTGCCCATCGTCGTGATCCTGACCATGGGCGGCTGGGACGCCGTCGTCGAGGGCATCCGCGCCGCCGACGCCGCCGGCGGCGGAGTGAACCACTTCTCGATGTTCGAGAACGCGACGCTGATCGGCGTCCTGTCCTCCCTCGCCTGGGGCCTGGGCTACTTCGGCCAGCCGCACATCATCGTCCGCTTCATGGCCCTGCGCACCCCGCACGACGCGGCCGTCGCCCGACGCGTGGGCATCGGCTGGATGGCGCTGTCCGTGTTCGGCGCCGTGATGGTGGCCCTCGTGGGCATCGCCTACTTCCAGGCCAACCCCGGCACCACGCTCGAGGACCCGGAGACCGTGTTCCTCGTGCTGGCCTCGATCATGTTCCACCCGTTCGTGGCCGGCCTGGTGCTGGCCGCCGTCCTCGCCGCGATCATGTCCACGCTCTCCTCGCAGCTGATCGTGTGCTCCTCCGCCCTGGTGGAGGACCTCTACATGCTGCGCGGGCGCACCGGGTCCCCGACGTTCACCCTGTGGCTCGGCCGCATCGGCGTGCTGGTGGTGGCGCTCGTGGCGGGTCTGCTCGCCCTCAACCCCGACTCCTCCGTTCTCGAGCTCGTCTCCTTCGCGTGGGCCGGCTTCGGTGCCGCCTTCGGCCCCGTGATCCTGCTCGCCCTGTACTGGCCGCGGTTCACATCGTGGGGGGCGATGGCCGCCATGGTCACCGGTGCCGCCGTCGCCTGGTTCTGGTCCGAGGCCAGTGCCGAGACGTGGGAGTGGTTCGGCCTGTACGAGCTGCTGCCGGGCTTCGTCGCCGCTCTCGTGGTGGGTGTGGTGGTGTCCCTCGTGACCCAGCGCTCGCGCCGTGTGCAGCGGCGGATCGACGCCGAGTTCACCGGCGCGATCGACATCGTGGCCGGCCGCGAGCCGCACCCGGACGTGGCCCCGGCCGCCATGACGCGGGACGCCGGCGGGGGCTCGACCGCAGCCGCCGCCGATCCGCGCGCGCAGGCGTGAGGCTCTTCCTCACGATCCGTCCGCCGAGGGCCGTGCTCGACCACCTCGAGCCGGCCCTCGACGGCGTCCGGGACCGGGCCGGACGCGCGCTGCGCTGGACCGACCCGGAGCAGCGGCACCTGACGCTGGCGTTCCACCCGGAGGTGCCCGCCGGCGCCGTGGACGACGTCGTCGCCGACGCCGGCCGCATCGCGGCGGGACATGCCCCGCTGGACCTGCACCTGGCCGGAGCGGGGGAGTTCTCCCACCGCACGCTCTGGGTGGGGGTGGGCGGGCAGGTCCGGCAGCTCGGCGCGCTCCTGGCGGAGCCCTGGCTCGCCGACGACGACGGCCGGGACCGCCGGCGTGCCCACCTCACCGTGGCGCGGGTGTCGGGCGCCGCGCCCCGACCTCGGGGTCGGAGGCGGGGCGAGCCCCGTCCGCCGGCACCGGCCACCGTCCTGCTGGCCGAGGCCGTGCACGCGCTCACGGTGTACCGCGGTCCGCAGTGGACCGCCGACGGGGTCGAGGTCGTGGCGTCCCGGCTCGGCGAGGGCCGCTCCGGCGGGCCGCTGCACGAGGTGCTGGCGACCGTCCCGCTGCGCGGCTGAGGGGCCGACGAGCAGGCCCGAACGAACAGAGTGGTCACGACATGCCGCCACCGGACTCCGGTGACGGCATGTCGTGACCACTCTGCGTGCCTCAGGCGGCCGACGGGACGGCCGGAGCGGGGGACCCGTCCGGCCGGCCCGGGGTCAGCCCTCCAGCGGGCCCTGCACCGCGTAGAGGCGCTTGTTGGCGAACTCGTCCACGGCCATGGGGCCGAGCTCGCGGCCGAAGCCCGAGCGCTTCACGCCGCCGAAGGGCAGGTTCGCGCCGGCGGCGGAGGCGAGGTTCACGTTCGCCATGCCCACCTCGAGCTGGCCGGCAACGCGCTTGGCCTCGTCGAGGTCCGTGGAGAAGACGGCGCCGCCGAGACCGTACTGCGAGTCGTTGGCCAGGGCCACGGCCTCCTCGGCCGAGGACACCTTGTAGACCACGGAGGCCATGCCGAACAGCTCCTGCGAGTAGGCGGGGTTCTCCTGGTCCACGTCCGTGATCACGGCCGGGGAGACGTAGAAGCCCTCGCCCTCGGGGCCGGAGACGCGCTCGCCGCCCACGTGGACGGTGGCGCCGGCCTCCTTGGCCGCGGCGATCTGCTCGGCGAGCCCGTCGGCCGCGGACTCGGAGGACAGCGGGCCGTAGACGTCGGCGTCGCGCGAGGTCGGGTCACCGGGCTTCATCGCCGAGGAGCGCTGGACCAGCTCGTCCACGAAGTCGTCGTAGAGGTCCTCCATGACGATCATGCGCTTGTTCGAGTTGCAGGCCTGGCCCCAGTTGCCCAGCCGGGTGGCCAGAGCGTCGCGGGCGGCCGCGCGGGCGTCCGGCGCGGAGAGCACGATGTACGGATCGGAGCCGCCGAGCTCGAGGACGACCTTCTTGAGGTGCCGGCCGGCCTGCTCGGCGACGGCGGCGCCGGCCCGCTCCGAACCGGTGAGGGACACGCCCTGCACGCGCGGGTCGGCGATGATCGTGGAGATCTGGTCATGGGTGGCGAACAGGTTCTGGTACACGCCCTCCGGCAGTCCGGCCTCGGTGAAGAGCTCTTCCAGCAGCTGGGCCACCTGCGGGTTGATCTCGGCGTGCTTGAGCAGGATGGTGTTGCCGAGCACGAGGTTCGGCGCCACGAATCGGGCCACCTGGTACACCGGGAAGTTCCACGGCATGATCCCCAGCAGCGGGCCGATCGGCAGCCGCTGGACGAACGCCTCCTGCCCGGAGAACTGCTTGATCGGCTGGTCCGCGAGCAGCTCCTCGGCCTCGTCCGCGTAGTATCCGAAGATCTGGGCGCTGTAGCGCACCTCGCCGACTGCAGCGCCGAGGGACTTGCCCATCTCCATGGTGATCAGCGCGGCGATGTCCTTGGAGCGCTCGGCCAGCAGCTCGGAGATCCGCTTCACGACGGCGGCGCGCTCGGCCACCGACTTCTGGGACCACTGCTCGTAGGCGGCCTGCGACGCGTCGAGGGCGTCGGCGATCTGCTGATCCGTGGCGTTGTCGAAGGACTTCAGCAGCTCCCCGGTGGCCGGGTTGATCGTGCGGTAGCCCTGGGAGGCGGAGGTGGTGGTCATCAGTCGTCACCCTTTCGTGTGGACGTCCTGCGTTGAGCTCCCCATCCTGCCGGAGGCCCCCGCTCACCCCCAGATCCCGGACGCCCCTCTTCGCCACGAGCCGAGCAGGTGGGTGTCCACGATCCCGGCGGCCTCCATCAGAGCGAAGCAGGTGGTGGGCCCCACGAACCGGCAGCCGCGGGACTTGAGGGCCGTCGCCAGGGCGCGGGACTCGTCCGAGGCGGAGGGCACCTCCGCCACCGTCCCCGGGCGCGGCGTCGCGGCCGGCTGGTGCGCCCAGACGAGCCCGGCCAGCCCGCGGTCCGGCCGGTCGCCCGGTCCGTCCCAGCCCGGGCGCGCCCCGGGGGAGCCGGGGTGCAGCGGGGTCCACGGCTCGTCCCGCATCGCGACGACGGCGCGCGCGTTCGCCACGGCGGCCTCCACCTTGGCGCGGTTGCGGATGATCCCGGCGTCCTGCAGCAGCTCCTTGACCCGCTCCGGGCCGAAGCCGGCCACCGCGTCCGGGTCGAAGCCGGCGAAGGCCTCGCGGAACCGCGGCCGCTTGGCCAGCACCGTCCGCCAGCTCAGGCCCGACTGGAACGCCTCGAGGACGAGCCGCTCGAACAGGCCGCGCTCGTCCGTGACGGGCACGCCCCACTCCTCGTCGTAGTAGGCGCGCAACAGGGGGTCGCGGTCGGCCCAGGGCGCGCGGGCCCGCCCGTCCTCGCCCACCACGACGCCGGCCGGCGGCTCGGCGGCCCCGGCGGCGGAGCGGACGGGCGCGGCGGGGCCGGCGTCGTCCCCGGCGTCATGGTCGGTGCGGTGCTCCTCGGTCATGCCGCGAGCCTACGAGCCGGGGCGGACGCCGTGGGGCCCCGCGGCGGCGGGCGTGGACCACGCGGGCCCGGCCGCCGCCTGTGCAGGAGCGGGCGGGTCCGCGCGGCCCGGGTGGGCCTCAGGCGTCCGCGGCCCCGCGCAGCGTGGGCTCGGGCAGGTACACGGACCCACCGGCGGCCCGGAACTCCGCGGACTTGGCGGCCATGCCGGCCTCGGCGATCCGCGCCTGCTCGGACGCGCCGCCGAACTCGCTGCGGATGTCCTGGCTGATGCGCATGGAGCAGAACTTCGGCCCGCACATCGAGCAGAAGTGGGCGGTCTTGGCGGGCTCGGCCGGCAGCGTCTCGTCGTGGTACTCCTCGGCGAGCTGCGGGTCCAGGCCGAGGCCGAACTGGTCGCGCCAGCGGAACTCGAAGCGCGCCTTGGACAGCGCGTCGTCGCGGTCGCGGGCGCCGGGGTGGCCCTTGGCGACGTCGGCGGCGTGCGCGGCGATCTTGTAGGTGATCACGCCCGTCTTCACGTCGTCCCGGTTCGGCAGGCCCAGGTGCTCCTTGGGCGTGACGTAGCAGAGCATCGCGGTGCCGTAGCGGGCGATCTCGGTGGCGCCGATGGCCGAGGTGATGTGGTCGTACGCCGGGGCGATGTCCGTGACGAGGGGGCCGAGCGTGTAGAACGGGGCGCCCTTGCACAGCTCCTGCTGGCGCTCCACGTTCTCCCGCACCAGGTGCAGCGGGATGTGGCCGGGGCCCTCCACCATGACCTGGACGTCGTACGCCCACGCCCGCTCCGTCAGCTCGGCCAGCGTGTCGAGCTCGGCGAACTGGGCGGCGTCGTTGGCGTCGGCCACGGAGCCCGGCCGCAGGCCGTCGCCCAGGGAGAACGCGACGTCGTAGCGGGCGAAGATCTCGCAGAGCTCGTCGTAGTGCTCGTAGAGGAAGTTCTCCTTGTGGTGGCCCAGGCACCAGCCGGCCATGATCGAGCCGCCGCGGGAGACGATGCCGGTCACGCGGTCCGCGGACAGCGGCACGTGGCGCAGCAGCACGCCGGCGTGCACGGTCATGTAGTCCACGCCCTGCTCGCACTGCTCGATCACGGTGTCGCGGAAGATCTCCCAGGTCAGGGCCTGGTGGTCGCCACCGACCTTCTCAAGGGCCTGGTAGATCGGCACGGTGCCGATCGGCACGGGGGAGTTGCGCAGGATCCACTCGCGGGTGGTGTGGATGTCGTCGCCCGTGGACAGGTCCATCACGGTGTCCGCGCCCCAGCGGGTGGCCCACTGCAGCTTCGAGACCTCCTCGGCGATCGACGACGTCACCGCCGAGTTGCCGATGTTCGCGTTGACCTTCACGGCGAACGCCTTGCCGATGATCATCGGCTCGGACTCGGGGTGGTTCACGTTCGCCGGGATGATGGCGCGGCCGGCCGCGACCTCGGAGCGCACGAGCTCCACGTCCACGCCCTCGCGCAGGGCGACGTAGCGCATCTCCGGGGTGATCTCGCCGCGACGGGCGTAGTGCATCTGGGTGACGCGCGCGCCCTCCTTGGCGCGCAGCGGGGCGCGGCGCTCGCCGGCCCACTCCTGCGAGGCGGCGCCGCGGCGCACAGCCGAGCGGCCGTCGTCGAGCAGGTCGCGCTCGCGGCCCTCGTACTCCTCGACGTCGCCGCGGGCGCGGATCCACTCGGCGCGCTGGGCCGGCAGGCCGCGCTCGGGCACGGAGCCGGGGCCCATGGTGCGGTAGACGGTCAGGGGCGCGTTGGGCGTGCCGTCGGGGGAGTCGTCCTGATGGACCTCGGTGACGGGCACGCGGATGCCGTGCTCGGCATCCTCGAGCCAGCCCAGACGGTGCGTGGGGTAGTTCTCCTCGGCGACGACCTCGGCCGTCGACTCGGCTGCGGGCAGGGGGGTGCGCTCGGAAACGGACATGGCCGCGGCTCCTTCTTCCTTCGCCGGAATGACCCGGACAGGTTCAGACGGTGTCCGGGCGGCGTCAGCCCGGTCTCAGCCCCGTGCCGTGGGGCTCCCGTGGGATGCGTGCGACGCTACCACGGCGTCGCGGCGGCCGAGCCCTCCGACGACGAGGCCCGCGCGTCGACCCCGCCAGGACGGGGCGACGCGCGGGCCTGCGGAGGCCGCGTCGGCTCAGGCGCGCGCCGCGCGGGCCGCCCGGCGGCGCACCAGGGTGCGCTCGGCGATCCACGTGATGATGAGCATCACGATGATGGCGATGCCCGCGTAGCCCAGCACCGGGTAGACCGTGCCGACGAGGTCGGAGAAGCCCACCGAGGACAGCAGCGTCGCGGCCAGGGCGGTGGCCACGGCGATCGCCCAGCCGGGCACACGGCGCAGCGGGGAGAGCAGGGCGATCCGCTCCACGCCGCCGAACAGGCACGAGACCGCGGTGGTGAACTGCGCCAGCAGCAGGATGACCGTGTAGACCAGGGCCGCCCAGCCGCCGATCATCGCTGCCAGCTCCACCATCGGCAGGTCGGCCCGGCCGATCAGGTGGGCGTGGGCGGCCATGGCGAACATGATGGCGCCGGCCATGACCACCAGGCCCACGGCGCCCAGGCCGGCGCCCGCCACCAGGGTTCGGCCGGAGGAGGAGCTGTCCCGGCCGATGGGCGCGAGCACCGCGTAGGCGAGCTGGAAGTTGAACGCCACGTAGAGGATGCCGGACATCCACCACTGGTTGATCAGGGGCGAGGACGTCACGAGCGAGGCCACGTCCTCCACCGGGGCGCCCGGGTTCGCCAGGCCCCACCAGGCCACGCCGACCGCGACCACGATGATCAGCGGCACCACCACGGCCTGGACCCGCACGAGGCCGGAGATGCCCGCGAGCACGGAGAGCACGCAGACCGCCGCCATCAGCAGGGAGCCGACCATGGTGGGCAGGCCGAAGGAGGTGTTCACCGCGGCGCCGGCGCCGGCGAGCATGATCACCAGCGTGCCGAGCAGGGACGCGGTGATGCACAGGTCCGCGAACCAGGTGGGCACGCGGGAGGTGGTGGGGTTCACCAGGCGGTGGATGTCCGTGGTGCGCAGCTTCTGCGCCATCTTCAGCACGATCGCCGAGAGCAGGAAGAACAGGGCGCCGGCGATGACCAGGGCCAGCGTGCCGCCCCAGAAGCCGAAGCTCACGAAGTACTGCAGGATCTCGTTGCCCGAGGCGTAGCCCGCGCCGATCGTCGTCCCGATGAACGTGGCGGCGATCCCGAGCGGGGAGGTCGGCCGCAGCGGCGTCGGCTCCTCGGCTCGGCCGCGGTGCGCGGGGGAGCTCTCTGTGACGGGGGACATGCGACTACATTCTCATGGGCGGGATCGGCCCGGCCCGGGCGGCCGATCCGCCCCGACGCGAAGGAGCCCCCGCATGACCCCCGCCGTCCCCCGCGTGCTCAGCATCGCCGGCTCCGACTCCGGCGGCGGCGCCGGTGTCCAGGCCGACCTGAAGACCATCGCCGCGTGGGGCGGCTACGGGATGACCGCGATCACCGCGATCACCGCCCAGAACACGCAGGGCGTGCAGGCCGTCCACCCGCTGCCGGTGGACGTGGTGCGCGCCCAGCTCGACTCCATCGCCGCCGACATCGCCGTGGACGCCGTGAAGATCGGCATGCTCGGCACGGCGGAGCTCATGGGGGCCGTCGCCGGCTGGCTCGAGGAGACCCGGCCCGCCGTCGTCGTGCTGGACCCGGTCATGGTGGCCTCGAGCGGGGACGCCCTCACCGCGGTGGGCGACGACGACGGGCGCGCCGCGTGGTCCCGGCTGCTGAGGGCGGCGCACCTGGTGACCCCCAACCTGCCCGAGCTGGCCCGGCTGACCGGGCGGGACTCGACGGACTGGGAGGCCGCCCTCGATGCGGCGCGGGGTCTGGCCGCCGAGCACGACGTGACGGTGCTGCTCAAGGGCGGGCACCTGGACGAGGCCGCAGCGGCAGAGGTGCCGGACGCCGTCGTGCGCGTGGCCGGAGCCGTCCACGAGGTGCGCGGCCCGCGCGTGGCGACCCGCGCGTCGCACGGCACCGGCTGCACCCTCTCCTCGGCCCTGGCCACGCTGGCCGGCGCGGGCCTGAGCTGGGAGGACGCGCTCGAGCGGGCCAAGCCGTGGCTGGCCGACGCGATGCGGGCGGGGGAGGCGCTCGCGGTCGGGGACGCCTCGCGACCGACGTGGCACGGGCCCGTGGACCACGGTCACGCCCGGCGCGGCTGAGGCCGGCGCCCGGGCGGTGCGCGGGGGAGGGGAACGGGCCCGGGACGCCCCGGGAACGAGGACGGGCGGCCACCGTGTGGTGGCCGCCCGAGCAGGGTGCCCCCGGCAGGATTCGAACCTGCGGCCTTCTGCTCCGGAGGCAGACGCTCTATCCCCTGAGCTACGGAGGCGGGGGTCGCGACGCGTCGAGCGCGTGGCGGACTCGTCGACTCTACACCATCAGGACGGCCCGTCTGTGACCTCCCCGCGGGGCGCGTCAGCCGGGCAGGCCCGCGCGCAGGGTCCGGGCCGCGGCCTCGGGGTCCTCGGCCTGCGTCACGGCGCGGACCACCACGATCCGGTCCGCCCCGGCCGCGCGGACCTCGGTCAGCCGCTCTGCGTGGACGCCGCCGATGGCGAACCACGGCCGCGCCCCCGCCGGGTCCTCCGCGTCCAGGCGTGCGGCGAGGGAGGGCAGCTCCAGTCCGACGGCGGCCCGGCCCGGCTTCGTGGGCGTCGCCCACACCGGTCCCGTGCAGAAGTAGTCCAGGCCGTCCTCCGCGCGGGCGGCGCGCACCTGCGCCTCGGTGTGGCACGAGCGGCCGAGCACCACGTTCGGGCCCAGCAGGGCGCGGCACTGCGCGGTGGTCAGGTCGGTCTGGCCGGTGTGGAACACGTCCACCCCGGTCAGGGCGGCGACGTCGGCGCGATCGTTGGCGGCCGAGAGCGCCCCGTGCTCCCGGGCCAGCGGGACGAGCACGGCGAACGCGGCCAGCTCGACCGCCACGTCCACGGCCTTGTCCCGCACCTGGATCAGGTCCACTCCGCCGCGGAACGCCGCCGCGCAGAAGCCCCCGAACGCGGCCGCGTCGAGCGTGCCGTCCGGGCGCAGGAACCGCTGCAGGTCGGTGCAGACGTACAGTCGGGACGCGGCGAGGCGGGCGCGGCGGCCCGCGCCGGGGCCGGTGCCGCCGTCGTCGCGGCCGGCCGCGGCCATCAGGAGCGGATCGGGGGAGTGCATGCGCCCACTGTGGCAGACTGGCCGCAGTTCCATGGGAGCCCGGGCCGCACACGCCGGGCTGAGAGGGCCGCAGGGGCGCACCGCGCCGGCGCGGCCGACCATCACCACTCGATGCGGGTCATGCCGCCGTGAGGAGGACCGGTCCGTGCATGTGGCCGTCGTCGGGGCCGGGATCATCGGCCTCACCGCCGCTGTGCGTCTGCGCGCCGCAGGCCACGCCGTCACCCTGATCGCCCCCGAGCTGGACGCCGCCGGGCGCCCACACGCCGTGGCCGGGGCCACCCACGCCGCGGCGGGGATGCTCGCGCCGCTCGCCGAGACCCAGTTCAGCCAGGACGACCTCGCCCCGCTGCTGCAGGCCGGCTGGGAGGCCTACCCGGCGCTCGTGGGCCTGCTCGCCGCCTTCACCGACGTCGAGACGGGCTTCCTCGCACAGGGCGCCTGGATCGTGGCCGCGGACCCCTCCGATGCCCGCGCGTGGGACCACGTGCTCGAGCACGCCTCGATCCTCGGCCGCCGGGTCGAGCCCGTCTCCGTCCGCGCGCTGCGCCGCGCCGAGCCCGCCCTGGCCCCGGGCCTGGCCGCCGCCTTCGACGCCCCGGACGACCATCAGGTGGACCCGCGACGGCTCGCCGCCGCCTGCGTCGCCGCCCTGCGCGCCGAGACCGGACCCGACGGCGGCCCGCTCCCGGCCGGTGCCGGACCCGCCGCCCGGTTCGTGGCCGGACGCGTCACCGCCGCCGACCCGGAGGGCGAGGGAGTGCGCCTCACGCTGGCCGACGGGGACGCCCTCACCGCCGACGGCGCGGTCCTCGCCGCGGGCCTGGGCCACCGCGGGATCGGCGGCGCGGTCACCGCCGTCGAGGTCCCGCTGCGCCCCGTCCACGGCGACGTGCTGCGCCTGCGGGTGCGCCCCGAGCAGCTGCTGCCGGGGGAGTCGCACCTGGTCACCCGGACCGTCCGCGGCCTCGTCCACGGGCGCCAGGTCTACCTCGTGCCCCGCGCGGACGGCACCCTCGTGGTCGGCGCCTCGGCCCGCGAGGACGGCCTGGCCGGCACCTGCGCCGGGGCCGTGCTGGACCTGCTCGCCGACGCCGCCGCGATCCTGCCCGCCGTCCGCGAGTGCGAGCTCGTCGAGATCACCACCGCCGCCCGCCCCGGCACCCCCGACGACGCCCCGCGCGTGCTCGCCGTGCCCGAGGCCCCGGGCGCCGTCGTCGCCACCGGCTTCCACCGTCATGGCGTCCTGCTCGCCCCCTGGTCGGCCGGGCGGATCCTCGAGCTGCTGCACGCCCGCCTGAAGGAGATCGCATGAGCACCCTCACCCTGACCCTCAACGGAGAGCCCGCCGAGCTGGCCGTGGCCACCGTCCGCGACGTCGTCGCGCACGTCACCGGGCGTGCGATCGGCAGCGACGGCGCCGCCGCGGACGGGCGGCGGCTCGGCGTGGCCGTGGCGGTCGGCGGCGAGGTCGTGCCCCGGTCGGCCTGGGCCACCCGGGCGCTGGCCGCCGGGGACGAGGTCGACGTCGTCACCGCGGTGCAGGGGGGCTGAGCGATGGCCGAGCACCGCACCCCGCCCGCCGCCCCCGCGATCCCGCCGCTGCGGATCGGCGGCTACGACCTGGCCTCCCGACTCATCATGGGCACGGGCGGCATCACCGACCTCACCGCGCTCGAGGGAGCCCTCGTCGCCTCCGGCACCACGCTCACCACCGTGGCTCTGCGCCGCTGGTCCGCGGACACCCGTGACGGCCTGGTCGCGCTGCTGGACCGCCTCGGCATCGACGTGCTGCCCAACACCGCCGGCTGCTACACCGCCCGGGACGCCGTGCTCACCGCCCGGCTCGGCCGGGAGGCGCTCGAGACCGACCTCGTGAAGGTCGAGGTCATCGCCGACGAGCGCACCCTGCTGCCCGACGTCGTCGAGACCCTCGAGGCCACCGAGCTGCTCGCCGCCGACGGCTTCACCGTCCTGGCCTACACCTCGGACGACCCCGCCATGGCGCTGCGCCTCGAGCAGGCCGGCGCCGCCGCCGTCATGCCGCTGGGCTCGCCGATCGGCTCGGGGCTGGGCATCCTCAATCGCGCACACCTGGAGCTGATCGTGTCCCGCGCCTCCGTGCCGATCGTGCTCGACGCCGGCGTGGGCACCGCCTCGGACGTCGCCCTGGCGATGGAGGCCGGCTGCGATGCCGTGCTCGCCGCCTCCGCGATCACGCGCGCCGCCGAGCCCGCCCGCATGGCCCACGCGTGCCGGCTCGCGCTCGAGGCGGGCTTCCACGCCCGCCGCGCCGGGCGCATCCCGCGCCGCGAGCACGCCCTGGCCTCCTCACCGATGGCCGGGCGGGTCACGGCCGAGGAGGACGAGCGGTGACCGCCGCCCCGGACCCCGCCGACCGTGAGCCCCGCGACCTCACCGCACTGTCCGACACCCAGCTGCAGCGCTTCGCCCGCCACCTGAGCCTGGACGGCTTCGGCCCCGAGGCCCAGCTGGCGCTGCTGCGCTCCCGCGTCCTCGTGGTGGGCGCCGGCGGCCTCGGGGCGCCCGTGCTGACCTACCTCGCCGCCGCGGGCGTGGGGGAGGTCCACGTGATCGACGACGACGTGGTGGACCGCTCCAACCTGCACCGCCAGGTGATCCACGCCGAGGCGGACCTCGGCCGCCCCAAGACCGCCTCCGCCGCCGCGACGATGCGCGGCCTGCACCCCGAGGTGCGCGTGGTCGAGCACCGCGAACGCCTGACCGCGGCCAACGCGCTCGAGCGGGTCGGCGCCGTGGACCTCGTGCTCGACGGCACGGACAACTACGCGACCCGCTACCTCGTGGCCGACGCGTGCGAGATCGCGGGCGTGCCCGTGGTGTGGGGCGCGATCCTGCGGTTCGCGGGGCAGGTGAGCGTGTTCGCCCCGGGCGGGCCGCTGTACCGGGACGTGTTCCCGGAGCGGCCCGAACCCGGCGAGGTGCCCTCGTGCGCGCAGGCCGGGGTGCTCGGGGTGCTGCCCGGGATCATCGGCTCCCTCATGGCGGCCGAGGCGATCAAGCTGCTCTCCGGGGTGGGCGAGCCCCTGGTCGGGCGGCTGCTCTCCGTGGACGCCCTGACGATGCGCTTCCGTGAGCTGCGGCTCGTGGCCGACCCCGAGCGGACCCCCGTGACGGACCTGTCCGCCCACGCGGACCAGGCCCCCGGCTCGGACGACGCCGGCGCCCCCGGCTCGGCGGAGGCATGCGGCGCCGCGGGCGGGGAGATCGACCCCGCCACGCTGGCCGCCCTGCTCGCCGACCCCGCCCGGGCCGCGTCCCTGACCCTGCTCGACGTCCGCGAGGACTGGGAGCGCCGCCTGCGCCGGGTCGAGGTCCCCGCGGCGGTGGCCGATCGGCACGTCCCGCTCGATGTCGTCCTCGCGGAGCCGGCGGCCTACGCGCCCGGGCCGGACCGCGTCCTGGTGGTCTACTGCGCCGCCGGAGCCCGCTCGGCCCGGGCGCGGGACGCCGTCGTCGGGGCCGACCCGAGTGCCGGCGGGCGCGTCCTCTCCCTCGCCGGCGGCCTCGCCGCCTGGCCCGCCTGACCCCCACCCCGACGAACCCTGCGAAAGGGCCCTCACCGCGGGCAGGAGGGGGCCATCTCGCAGGGTTCGTTCGCACGCGCACGGGCGCGGCGGCCCTTCCGTAGACTTGCGCGGGTGAAGCCCGAAGACCTCTCCGCCCTGCTGTCCGCTGTCCTCACCGACGCCGTCGATGCCGGTGACCTCCCCGCCGAACTGCGGGAGGAGATCACCCCCGCGCGCGTGAAGGTGGAGCGACCCCGCAGCCGCGAGCACGGCGACTGGGCCACCAACGTCGCCCTCCAGCTGGGCAAGAAGGCCGGCAAGGCCCCCCGGGACCTCGCCGCGCTGCTTGCCGACCGCCTGTCCGGCCGGGACGGCATCGCCGCCGTGGACGTGGCCGGCCCCGGTTTCCTCAACATCACCCTCGACGCCGCCTCGGCCGGCGCCCTGGCCCGCGAGATCGTGGAGGCCGGCGAGGCCTACGGCCGCAACGACGCCCTGGCCGGGCGCACCGTGAACATGGAGTTCGTCTCCGCCAACCCCACGGGCCCCCTGCACATCGGCCACACCCGCTGGGCGGCCCTCGGCGACGCGATCGCCCGCCTGCTGCGGGCCTCGGGCGCGGACGTCACGGCGGAGTACTACGTCAACGACGCCGGCAACCAGATGAACGTGTTCGCCGACTCGGTCCTGGCCCGCCTCCACGGCCGCGACGTCCCCGAGGGCGGCTACCCCGGCGCGTACGTGCAGGAGCTGGCCGACGCCGTCGCACTCGAGCACCCGGACGTCCGCGAGCTCACCGACGCCGCCGCCCGCCCCGTGGTCCGCGAGGCCGCGTACCGGCTGCAGATGCAGGACATCAAGGACACGCTGACCGCGTTCGGCGTGCACTTCGACGTGTTCACCTCCGAGAAGACGCTCCACGAGTCCGGGGCCATCGAGCAGGCCGTCGAGCGCCTGCGCGAGCAGGGCCACGTCGAGGACCGCGAGGGCGCCGTGTGGCTCAAGACCACCGACTTCGGGGACGACAAGGACCGCGTGCTGATCCGCGCCAACGGCGAGCCCACCTACTTCGCCGCGGACGCCGCCTACTACCTCGACAAGCGCGACCGCGGCTTCGAGGAGAAGGTGTACCTGCTCGGCGCCGACCACCACGGCTACGTGAACCGCCTCAAGGCGATCGCCGCCGCCGCCGGCGACGACCCGGCGACGAACATCGAGATCCTCATCGGCCAGCTCATCTCGGTCAACGGCGCGAAGCTCTCCAAGCGCGCCGGCAACATCATCGAGCTCAAGGACCTCGTGGAGTGGCTCGGCCGCGACGCCCTGCGCTACGACCTGGCCCGCTACCCCGCGGACTCGCCGATCACCATCGACCCGGAGCTGCTGCGCTCGAACACCAACGACAACCCGGTCTACTACGTGCAGTACGCCCACGCCCGGGCGTGCGGCGCGGCCCGCACGGCGCAGGCCCACGGCGTGGACCGCTCCGAGTTCGACGCCGCGCTGCTCACCCACGAGACCGAGTCCGAGCTGCTCGCCCAGCTCGCCGAGTTCCCCACGGTGGTGGCCTCGGCCGCCCGCCTGCGCGAGCCGCACCGCGTGGCCCGCCACCTGGAGGTCGTGGCCGGCGCCTACCACTCCTGGTACGCCGCCTGCCGCATCGTCCCCATGCCCACGGACGACGGCACGCCGCGTCCCGTGGAGACCCTCAACCGCACCCGCCTGTGGCTCAACGACGCCACCGCCCAGGTCCTGGCCAACGGCCTGGGCCTGCTCGGCGTGTCCGCCCCGGAGAAGATGTGAGCGCGCCCATGACGACGCCGCAGCCCGCCCCCGCCTCCCCGCTCGCCCCCGCCTGGCTCCCGGCCCCCGGCGACGCCGACGCGCTCGTCCCCGGCCTGTGGGCCGCGGGCGTGGACCGCGACGACGCCGGCCGGCTCACCGTCCAGGGCCTGGGCGCCCCGGACCTCGCCGCCGAGTTCGGCACCCCGCTGCTCGTGCTGGACGAGGACGACTTCCGGGCCCGCGCCCGCGCCTTCCGTTCCGGCTTCGACGCCGCGTTCGCCGACCTGTGCGGGGGAGCGGACGTCTACTACGCCGGCAAGTCCCTGCTCACCCTCTCCACCGCCCGCTGGGCGGCCGAGGAGGGCCTGCGCGTGGACACCGCCTCGGGCGGTGAGCTCGCGGTCGCGCTGCGCGCCGGCGTGGATCCCGCGCACATCGGCCTGCACGGCAACAACAAGTCCGACGCCGAGCTCACCGCCGCCCTCGAGGCCGGCGTCGGCCGGATCATCGTGGACTCGATCGACGAGCTCGAGCACCTCGCCGCGCTCGCCGCGGAGCAGGGCCGTCGCGCCCCCGTGATGCTGCGCCTGACCCCGGGCGTGCACGCGCACACCCACGACTTCATCGCCACCGCCCACGAGGACCAGAAGTTCGGCCTCTCGCTGGCCCCGGCCACCACGGACCGGGACGGCAACGTGGCGGGCCGCTCGCCGGCCTCCGTCGCCGTGGCCGCGGCGCTCGCCGCCGAGTCCGTGGACCTGCTGGGCGTGCACTGCCACATCGGCTCGCAGATCTTTGAGGCGGACGGCTTCGGGCTCGCCGCCGAGCGCGTGCTCGAGTTCCTGGCGCAGGTGAAGGCCGAGCACGGCGTGGAGCTGGCCGAGCTGGACCTCGGCGGCGGCCACGGCATCGCCTACACCGCGGTGGACGCCCCTCGCCCGCCGGCCGAGATCGCGGCCGCGCTCGCGGACGACGTGCAGAAGGCCCTCGAGCGCTTGCAGCTGGCGTGCCCGCGCATCTCGATCGAGCCGGGCCGGGCGATCTCGGGCCCGGCCGGGCTCACCCTCTACACCGTGGGCGTCACCAAGACCGTGGACGCGGACACCCCGGACGGCGGCACGGCCGCCCGCCGGTACGTGGCCGTGGACGGCGGCATGTCGGACAACCCGCGCCCCGTGCTCTACGACGCGGACTACACGGCCGTCTCGGCCGCCCGCACCTCGGACGCGCAGGCCGTGCTCACCCGCGTGGTGGGCAAGCACTGCGAGTCCGGCGACGTGCTCGTCCGGGACGTCTACCTGCCCGAGGACCTCGGCCGCGGCGACCTGCTGGCCGTGCCCGCCACGGGCGCCTACACGCACGTGATGGCGTCGAACTACAACGCGCTGACCCGCCCGGCCGTCGTCGCCGTCGCCGGCGGGCGGGCGCGCGTGATCATCCGCCGGGAGACGCAGGAGGACCTGTTCGCCCGCGAGGCCGATCCGCGCCTCGGCCGCTGAGGCAGCGGGCGCCCGCACCCGCCCGTCGGCCTCGGGGTCGGGTGCGGGCGTCCCGCTCTGCGGACACCGAGTGTCGCGCGGCGGGACGAGCCGGGGCGCCGCGCTAGATTCGAGGTCAGCCGAACCGCGCGATCGCGCGGCACCGACCCCGATCCTTGACCCCGGAGGACCATGCCCCAGCACACCGACGCCCCCACCGCCCTCAAGGTCGCCCTGCTGGGCGGCGGGACCGTGGGGTCCCAGACCGCCCGGATCCTCACCGAGGACGCCGACATCCTGCGGGACCGCGTGGGCGCCGACCTCGAGCTCACGGGCATCGCGGTGCGGGACACGGGCGCGACGCGCGACTGGCAGGCGGACCCGGCGCTCTACACCACCGACGCTGAGGCGCTCGTGGACGGCGCGGACGTCGTCATCGAGCTGATGGGCGGCATCGAGCCGGCCCGCACCCTGATCCTGCGCGCCCTCGCCGCCGGCACGTCCGTGGTGACCGGCAACAAGGCGCTGCTGGCCCAGCACGGCGAGGAACTGTACGCCGCGGCCGCCGCCACCGGCGCCCAGCTGAGCTTCGAGGCCGCCGTGGCCGGCGCCATCCCCATCCTGCGCCCGCTGCGCGACTCCCTCGCCGGCGACCGCGTCACCCGCGTGATGGGCATCGCCAACGGCACCACGAACTACATCCTGGACAAGATGGACTCCGAGGGCGCCGGGTTCGACGAGGCGCTCGCCGAGGCCCAGCGGCTCGGCTACGCGGAGGCGGACCCCACCGCCGACGTCGAGGGCCACGATGCCGCCGCGAAGGCCGCCATCCTGGCGACTCTGGCGTTCGGCGCGCCGTACACCCTGGACCAGGTGGCCGTCTCCGGCATCACCGCCATCACCGCCGAGGACAACGAGGCCGCCGCCGACGCCGGCTACGTCATCAAGCTCCTGGCCATCGCCGAACGGGCCCGCGCCGCGGACGGCGCCGAGGGCGCCGTGCTGCGCGTGCACCCCACCCTGCTGCCCCGGGAGCACCCGCTGGCCTCGGTGCGCGGCGCCTTCAACGCCGTGTTCGTGGAGGCCGAGAACGCGGGCGAGCTCATGTTCTACGGCCCCGGCGCCGGCGGCGCCCCCACGGCGTCGGCCGTGATGGGCGACGTCGTCTCCATCGCCCAGCGCATCGTGCGCGGCGGGCCCGCCCGCCTGCGCACGCCCGTCGCCGAGCTGCCCGCGCTGGACCCGGCCGAGGCCGTCACCTCCGGCCTCGTGGTCCTGCGCGTGGCGGACGAGCCCGGCGTGCTGCGGCGCGTGGCCGGCGTCTTCGAGGAGCAGGGCGTGTCCATCGAGACGCTGCGCCAGGTCCAGTCGGAGCGCGACGACGCCCCCGGGGCCTCCCTGCGCCTGATCACCCACCGGGCCCGCCAGCGGGACCTCGACGCCACCGTCGAGGCCCTGGCCGCCCTGGACGCCGTCCACGAGGTCGCGTCCGTCCTCCGAGTCGAAGGGAACTGACCCATGGCCCACCAGTGGCGCGGCGTCGTCCGCGAGTACGCCGACCGCCTGCCCGTCACCGAGGACACGCGCGTGATCACCCTCGGCGAGGGCGGCACCCCGCTCATCCACGCCCCACACCTCTCGAAGCTGGTCCAGGGCACCGTGCACGTGAAGTTCGAAGGCATGAACCCGACCGGCTCCTTCAAGGACCGCGGCATGACCATGGCCATCACCGCCGCCGTGGACCAGGGCGCGAAGGCCGTGGTGTGCGCCTCCACCGGCAACACCTCGGCCTCCGCGGCGGCCTACGCCGCGCAGGCCGGCCTCACGTGCGCCGTGCTCGTGCCCGAGGGCAAGATCTCGATGGGCAAGATGTCCCAGGCCGTGGCCCACGGCGCCGAGATCCTGCAGGTCCAGGGCAACTTCGACGACTGCCTCGAGGTGGCCCGCAAGCTCGCCGAGAACTACCCGGTGTTCCTCGTGAACTCGGTGAATCCGGCGCGCATCGAGGGCCAGAAGACCGGCGCGTTCGAGGTCGTGGACGCGCTGGGCGACGCCCCGGACTACCACCTGCTGCCCGTGGGCAACGCCGGCAACATCACCGCCTACTGGAAGGGCTACCGCGAGTACGCGGCGCCCTACGTGAATCCCCACGAGGGCGCCTCGGACGACGAGCTGTCCGCGGTGTCCACGAAGACCCCCGTCATGTGGGGCTTCCAGGCGGCCGGCGCCGCCCCGATCGTCCTGGGCCACCCCGTGACCGAGCCGGACACCATCGCCACGGCCATCCGCATCGGCAACCCCGCCTCGTGGGAGCAGGCCGAGGCCGCCCGCGACGGCTCCGGCGGCATGATCGACTCCGTGACCGACGAGGAGATCCTCGCGGCGCACCGCTGGCTCTCGGCCAAGGAGGGCGTGTTCGTGGAGCCCGCCTCCGCCGCCGGCGTGGCCGGGCTGATCAAGCACCACGCCGCCGGGAACGTGCCCGCGGGCAAGAACTGGGTCATCACCGTCACCGGCCACGGCCTGAAGGACCCCCAGTGGGCCCTGCGCGGCGCCGACGGCGAGGACGTCACGCCCCGCACCGTGCCGTTCGACGTGGTCACGGTGGCGCAGGCCCTCGGCCTGGCCTGAGCGATGCCGGCACCGCGCACCCTGGCGGCCGGGACCGCCGTCGTCGTCGCCGTCCCCGCCACCTCCGCCAACCTCGGCCCCGGCTTCGACTCGATGGGCCTTGCCCTCGAGCTGCGGGACGAGGTGTCCCTGACGGTCGTGGACGGGCCGGACGTGGCCGAGGTGACGGGGGAGGGCGCGGACGTCCTGCCCCGGGACGGCTCGCACCTGATCCTGCGCCTGGCGCACGAGCACCTGCGCGCGCGCGGCGTCCGCGCCCCGGGCCTGCATCTGCGCGCCGTCAACCGGATCCCGCACGCCCGCGGCCTCGGCTCGTCCGCGGCGGCGGTGGTGGCCGCGTACGCCGCGGCCGAGGCCCTGCTGCCGGCGGCGGACCGCCGTCCGCCCGAGGCCCTGCTCGAGGCCGCCACGGACTTCGAGGGCCACCCGGACAACGTGGCCCCGGCCCTCGTGGGCGGGGCGACCGTCTCCTGGACCCGGGACGACGACGCCCGCCCGGCGACCGCGCCCCTGCGGCTGCACGAGCGGATCGTCCCCGTGGTCGCGATCCCGGACACCGAGCTGTCCACGCACGCCGCCCGCGGCGTCCTGCCGGAGTCGGTGCCGCACGCGGTCGCCGCCGCCCAGGCCGGTCGCGCCGCCCTGCTCGTCCACGCCCTGGCCGAGCGGCCCGAGCTGCTCATGGCGGGCACGCGGGACTGGCTGCACCAGGACCCCCGCGCCGCGGCCATGACCGCCAGCGCCGCGCTCGTGGCGGGGCTGCGGGAGCGCGGCCACGCGGCCGTCGTCTCCGGCGCCGGCCCCACCGTGCTCGCCCTGTGCGACGGCGCCGAGGCGGCCGAGCAGGCCGCGGCGGCCGCCCGGGCGCTCACCGCGGACGACGCGCACGCCTGGCGCGTGCTGGTGCCGGCCGTGGCCGCCGACGGTGTTAGGGTGGAACCACTCCACCACGGCTGACCCTGCCGCTCCGCGCGGCCCGGGTCGCCGGCGCCGGGCCTGTGACGGCCGGACGCCGCGATCGCCGTCGGCCGGAACCCCGCCGCGAACCGCCCGTGCCGAGCACGGCCCGCGTCCGGGACGTCTCCGGCTCGGTCGAGTTCGGACGTCTCCGCCCCGTCACGCAGCGACTGCGCACGAGCAGGGGAGGCGACCCTGATGAGTTCACACCATGAAACCCGGCCCTCTGGGGCGCCGCTGCGCGGCCCGGCCGGATGCACACCGCGGCCCGACGCGCTCCGCGCCGTCAGACCGCTTTCGAGGGAGAAGGAACCTTCGTGACCGAATCCACGGAACAGACCACGCCGACCACCGGCGGCGGCCTGGCCGCTCTCAAGCTCGCCCAGCTCCAGGCACTGGCCTCCCAGCTCGGCATCCCCGGCGGCTCGCGCATGCGCAAGGCCGACCTGGTGACCGCCATCTCCGACCACCAGCGCGGCGGCTCCGTGGCCGACCGCGCCGCCGCCGAGCGTGCCGCCAAGGCCGCCGCGGCCCCCGCCGCCGAGGCCGCCCCGGCCGCGGACAAGGACGCCGAGCAGCCCGCCGAGGCCGCCGAGCGTCCGGCCCGCCGCCGCTCCCGCCGCGCCGACGCGGACACCTCCGCCCCCGCCGCCGCCCAGTCGGCCGAGTCCGGCAAGGACCAGGCCGAGCGCCGCGCCGAGCAGCCCGCCGAGGGTCGAGATGCCGAGGGCTCCCAGGACTCCGGCGACCGCGCCCAGGACTCCGGCGACCGCGGCCAGGGCGAGCGCCGCTCGCGTGGCCGCCGCCGCGCCGGCGACGACGACGCCCGCGGCCAGGACCGCCGCCGCCAGGACGGCGAGGACGCCGGCCAGGACCAGGCCCAGGCCTCCGCCGAGGACCGCGGCGGCGACCGCGAGGACGGCGGCCGCGAGAACGGTCGCGGGAACCGCGGCCGCAACGGCCGGGACAACGGCCGCGACCGCGAGAACGGCAACGGCCGGGACCGGGACAACGGCAACGGCCGCGACCGCGACGGCTCCCGCGAGCAGAAGCAGGACAAGTCCGAGGACGGCGGGCAGGGCGGCGGCCGCAACGACCGGAACCGCCGCGACGACCGCGACGACGAGGGCGGCCGCGGCCGCCGCAACCGCCGCAACCGCAACGAGCGCGGGCGCAACCGCCGCGGTCGCGGCGGCCCCGACGTGGACGAGACGGAGCTGACCGAGGACGACGTCCTGCAGCCCGTGGCCGGCATCCTCGACGTGCTGGACAACTACGCGTTCGTCCGCACCTCCGGCTACCTGCCCGGCCCGAACGACGTCTACGTCTCCCTGGCCATGGTCAAGAAGCACGGCCTGCGCAAGGGCGACGCCGTCGTCGGCGCCATCCGCGCCCCCCGCGAGGGCGAGAAGCCGCAGCACCAGGGCGGCGGCTCCAACCGCCAGAAGTTCAACGCGCTGGTGAAGATCTCCTCCGTGAACGGCCAGCCGGCCGTGGAGCACCCCGAGCGCGTGGAGTTCGCCAAGCTCGTGCCCCTGTACCCGCAGGAGCGCCTGCGCCTGGAGACCGACCCCAAGCAGGTCGGCCCGCGCGTGATCGACCTGGTGAGCCCCATCGGCAAGGGCCAGCGCGGCCTCATCGTCTCCCCGCCCAAGGCCGGCAAGACGATGATCCTGCAGTCCATCGCCAACGCGATCAAGACGAACAACCCCGAGGTCCACCTCATGATGGTGCTCGTCGACGAGCGCCCCGAGGAGGTCACCGACATGCAGCGGTCGGTGGACGGCGAGGTCATCGCCTCCACGTTCGACCGCCCGGCGGACGACCACACGACCCTCGCGGAGCTGGCCATCGAGCGCGCCAAGCGCCTCGTGGAGATGGGCCGCGACGTCGTCGTGCTCCTGGACTCCATGACCCGCCTGGGCCGCGCCTACAACCTGGCCGCCCCGGCCTCGGGCCGCATCCTCTCCGGCGGCGTGGACTCCTCCGCGCTGTACCCGCCGAAGAAGTTCTTCGGCGCCGCCCGCAACATCGAGAACGGCGGCTCGCTGACCATCCTCGCCACCGCGCTCGTGGAGACGGGCTCGCGCATGGACGAGGTGATCTTCGAGGAGTTCAAGGGCACCGGCAACATGGAGCTGCGCCTGTCCCGGCACCTCGCCGAGCGCCGCATCTTCCCGGCGGTGGACGTCAACGCGTCCGGCACCCGCCGCGAGGAGGCACTGCTCTCCCCAGAGGAGGTCAAGATCATGTGGAAGCTGCGCCGGGTGCTCTCCGGCCTCGAGCAGCAGCAGGCGCTCGAGCTGCTCACCAACAAGATCAAGGACACCGGGTCCAACGCCGAGTTCCTCATGCTGGTCTCCAAGACCACGCTCGGGGCCAAGGGCGAGGACTGATCCACGGCCGCACGGCCCCGTCCCGACCGGGGGAGCTCGTCTCCGCCGGACCGGGACGGGGCCGTGTGCGTCAGGGCGTCCGGTCGTGGCCGACCGGGGGAGGAGAGGCAGGGACGTGTTCGACTCGGAGGAACGGCGCGAGGCCGTGGACCGGCTGCTGGCGGAGCATCGAGAGCTGACGGCGCGCCTGTCCGACCCGGCGGTGCACCAGGACCCGGTGCTCGCCCGCCGGCTGAACCGCCGCTTCGCCGAGCTCGGCGCCGTGGTGACGGCGCACGCCGCGTGGCGCGAGGCCGCCGAGGAACTCGCCGACGCGCGGGAGCTGGCCGCGGCCGGCGACGACGACGCGGCGGCGTTCGCGGCGGAGGTGCCGGGCCTCGAGGAGGCCGAGACGGCGGCCGCCGAGCGCCTGCGCCGGCTGCTGATCCCGCGGGACCCCGACGACGCGCGGGACGTGATCCTGGAGATCAAGGGCGGGGAGGGCGGCGAGGAGGCCGCGCTGTTCGCTGGCGACCTGCTGCGCATGTACCTGCGCTACGCGGAGTCCCGGGGCTGGAAGACGGAGGTCCTCTCGGCCACGCACTCGGACCTGGGCGGCTACAAGGACGTGCACGTGGCGATCCGCGCCGGCGCCACGGACCCCGCCGAGGGCGTGTTCGCCCGCCTGAAGTTCGAGGGCGGAGTGCACCGCGTGCAGCGGGTGCCGGTGACGGAGTCCCAGGGCCGCATCCACACCTCGGCGGCCGGTGTGCTCGTGCTGCCCGAGGTGGACGCCCCGGACGAGGTGCGGATCGACCCGAACGAGGTGAAGACGGACGTGTTCCGCTCCTCGGGCCCCGGCGGCCAGTCCGTGAACACCACCGACTCGGCCGTGCGCCTGACGCACCTGCCCACGGGCATCGTGGTGTCCATGCAGAACGAGAAGTCGCAGATCCAGAACCGGGAGGCCGCGATGCGCGTGCTGCGCTCCCGGCTGCTGGAGCGCCGGCGCGCGGAGCAGGACGCCGAGGACTCGGCCGCCCGCGCCGCCCAGGTGCGCACGATGGACCGCTCCGAGCGCATCCGCACCTACAACTTCCCGGAGAACCGGATCGCGGACCACCGCACCGGGTACAAGGCGCACAACCTGGACGCCGTGCTGGACGGGGACCTCGAGGCCGTCGTCGCCTCCTGCCTGGCCCTGGACGAGGAGCGCCGCCTCGCCGCCCTGGGCGGGGACGCGTGAGCGACGCGGACGAGTCGGAGCCGTGGGCGCAGGCCCTGCGGCGGGCGACGGGCCTGCTGGCCGAGGCCGGCGTGGACTCGCCGCGCGTGGACGCGGAACTGCTGCTGGCCCACGTCCTCGGCCTCGGGCGCGGCGAGCTGCTGGCCCGGGTGTTCGCCGGGGCCGCGGGCACCGCGGGGGAGGCCGAGCGCTTCGCGGCCCTCGTGGCGCGCCGGGCGCGGCGGGAGCCGGTGCAGCACCTCACGGGCGTCGCCTTCTTCCACGGGCTGGACCTGGCGGTGGGCCCCGGCGTGTTCCTGCCCCGCCCGGAGACCGAGCTGCTCGTGGACGCGGTCCTGGCGGAGCTGACGGCACGCCCGGCCGCGGCCACGGTGGTGGACCTGTGCACCGGCTCGGGTGCGATCGCCGCGGCCGTCGCCGCGTGGGCGCAGGAGCACGGGCGGGACGTGGCGGTCACCGCCGTGGAGCTCGACGACGAGGCGGCCAGTTGGGCGCGGCGCAACCTGGAGCCGCACGGTGTGCGCCTGCGACAAGGCGATGCGCTTGTCGCGCTCCCCGAGCTGGAGGGCCGCGTGGACGTCGTCGTGAGCAACCCGCCCTATGTGCCCGAGGCGGAGACGCCCGTCCAGGCCGAGGCGCGGCTCGACCCTGCCCGCGCCCTCTACGGCGGGGACGCGGCCGGGATGCGCATCCCCGTGGGGATCGCCGCGCGGGCCGCCGCGCTGCTGGTGCCAGGCGGGCTCTTCGCCATGGAGCACCACGAGACGCAGGGCGCGGCCCTGATCGAGACGCTCGGCGCGGACGGCGGGTTCGAGGACGTCCGCGTCCACGCGGACCTGACGGGCCGGGACCGCTTCCTCACCGCGCGGCGGTCGGCGGGCCCGTCCGGGTCGCAGAAGATGGAAGAATGACCGACGTGAGTGACTTCATCGACGTCTCGGACCCGGCCGCACTCGAGGACGCCGTGGCCCGCGCCCGCGAGGTCCTCGGGGACCGCGGCTGCGTGGTGCTGCCCACGGACACCGTGTACGGGATCGGCGCGGACGCCTTCTCCCCGCGCGCCGTGGCGGTGCTGCTGGCGGCCAAGGGCCGCGGCCGCACCATGCCCCCGCCCGTGCTGATCTCGGACCGCCGCGTGCTGGCGGGCCTGGCCTACGACGTCCCGGACGAGGCCGAGGCCCTCGCCGAGCGCTTCTGGCCCGGCGCCCTCACCCTGATCCTCAAGGCCCAGCCGACCCTGACCTGGGACCTGGGGGAGACCCGCGGCACCGTCGCCCTGCGCGTGCCGGACGACGCGGTCGCCCGCGAGCTGCTCTACGCCGTGGGGCCCATGGCCGTCTCGAGCGCCAACCGCACCGGCATGCCGGCCGCGACCACCGCCGAGGAGGCCCGCGGGATGCTGGGGGAGTCCGTGGACCTCTACCTCGACGCCGGCCCCCGCGAGGACCGCGCGCCGTCGACGATCGTGGACTGCACCGTCACCCCGTTCCGCGTCGCCCGCCAGGGCGCCGTGCCGCTGGAGGCGCTGCGCGAGCTCGTGCCGGACCTGCTCGCCGAGGGCGAGGAGCCCCCGGTGCCCGCCGACCGCCTCGCGGCCGAGCCCGTGGCCGAGGCACCGGCGCCGACCCCCGCCCCGGACGGCGACGACGCCGCCGGCCGCGCGGGCCGGGAGGCCTGACCGGCCCCCATGCGCGCCTACCTCGTCCTGGTCGTGGTCACGGCCCTCGCCTGCGGGGCCCTCACGCCCCTCATGCGGCGCATCGGCCTGCGGGCGCGCGTCTTCACGCCCGTGCGCCAGCGGGACATGCACCGCCGGCCCATCCCCAAGCTGGGCGGCGTGGCCATGGCCGCCGCCGTCCTCGTGGGCCTGGCCGTGGGCGGCACGGTGCCGTTCCTCCAGGGGATCTACGCGGACGACGCCGCCATGGTCGGGCTGCTCGTCGCCGTCGCCGTGGTGCTCGTGGTGGGCATCGCGGACGACCTCTGGGACCTGCGCTGGTGGGTGAAGATGGCGGGCCAGGTCTGCGCCGGGCTCGCGGTGGCCCTCGGCGGGATCCGGATCGAGGCCATGCCCGTGGGGTGGATCCCCGTGGGCAGCGAGGCCATGCAGATCGCGCTGACGGTGTTGGCCGTGGTGCTCACCATGAACGCCCTCAACTTCGTCGACGGCCTCGACGGGCTCGCGGCCGGCGTCGCCCTGATCGGCGGCTCCGCGTTCTTCGTCTACTCGTATCTGCTCACGCGCACCATCAACCAGTTCGACTACGCCAACCTGGCCACGCTGCTGATGGCGCTGCTCGTGGGCGCCTGCCTGGGCTTCCTGCCCTTCAACCGCTTCCCGGCCCGGATCTTCATGGGCGAGGTGGGGGCCATGCTGCTGGGCCTGCTGATGGCCGCCGCCGCCGTCGCCGTCACCGCGGACGTGAACGCGCTGGACGGGATGCGCTTCCGCAACGTGCCCGCCTACATGCCCATCCTGCTGCCGATCGCCGTCCTCGCCCTGCCGCTGCTGGACCTGGCCCTCGCCGTGCTGCGCCGCACCGCCCGGGGCGCCAGCCCGTTCTCCGCGGACCGGGGCCACCTGCACCACAAGCTCGTGGACGGCGGCTACACGCACGCCCAGGCCGTGTGGCTGCTGTGGCTGTGGGCGTTCCTCGTGGCCTGGGGCGCGGTCTCCCTGAACTTCGTGGACGACATGATCGTCCTGCCGGTGCTCGGCCTCGCCCTCCTGGGCGCCGGGTACCTGACCCTGCGCACCCCCGTCCGACGGCGCCGCGCCGGCGCGTCGACCGCCGGACCAGCCCTCGACCCGGAGGAGGGCGCATGAGCCCCCGCACCGCACCCGACGCCGCCCCGAGCTCCGCCCGCGCGCGCCGGCGTCGGCGCCGCCGCCGCTGGGAGAACCGTCGCGGCTGGTGGGGGATCCTCGCCTGGAGCCTCGCGGCGACCGCCGCGGCGGTGGCGGTCGTCTGCGCCGTCGCGCTCGCCATGGGCGGGCCGGACGCCGCCGCGTCCGCGCTGCTCGGCGGGGGGGCGGTCCTCGTCCTGTCCGCCCTCACCGGGGCGACGACGGCGCTCGTCTGGGACCGCGCCCGCGAGGCCGCGCTGCCGGTCAGCGTGGGCCTGTTCGTCCTGAAGATCGTGGCCTTCGCGGTGCTGCTGGGCACGGTCCCGCGGCCGGACTGGATCCTGCCCGACGCGGCCGCGATCGCCGCGCTCGTGGCGATCCTCGTGTGGCAGTGCGTCGAGGTCCTCGTCTTCGCGCGCACCCGGCGGGGGATCTACGCCGATTGACCGGCGCCCGGGGCCCGTCGCGGACCCCCTCGCGCGGTACGGAGCACGGGTCACCGTTTGGTATCGTTGAGGGCGAACACTTCGACGGCAAGATCCTGCCGCCATCCGTGTCTCGCATCGCACCGGCAGGCCCCGCAACGCAGCGGCGTCGCCCGTGGTCCGGGGACGGGGCTGCCGTCCCGTCGACTGCATCACTTCGGAGAGGAACCGCGTGCTGACCCTCGTGCTGGCCAACGCAACATTCGTGCCCCCCACCATCTCTGATGGTCACCTCCCGGAGATCTTCCCGTGGGGCGCCGAGTACGGCACCGGCTTCGGCAAGCAGATGCTGCTCGTCCTGCTGTCCGTGGTGCTCATCACCGCCTTCTTCGCGTGGGCCATGCGCCGTCCCCAGCTCGTGCCCGGCAAGGCCCAGTGGCTCGCCGAGTCCGGCTACTCGTTCGTGCGCAACGGCATCGCCAAGGACATCCTGGGCGAGAAGAACTTCAAGCAGTGGGTCCCGCTGCTCTTCGCGCTGTTCTTCTTCGTGCTGCTGAACAACCTCTTCGGCGCCATCCCGTTCCTGCAGCTGCCGTCCTTCTCGCACGCCGGCTCCGCCTACGCGATCGCCCTGATCGTGTACGCGATCTGGATCGGCGTCGGCATCCGCCACCACGGCCTGGGCTACTTCAAGCTCGCCGTCGTCCCCTCGGGCGTCCCCGGCTGGATCCTGCCGCTGCTCGTGCCGCTGGAGATCATCTCCAACTTCATCGTTCGCCCGCTGACCCACTCCCTGCGTCTGATGGCCACCATGCTCTCCGGCCACATGATCGTGATGCTCGCCGGCGCCGGCGCCGCGTTCCTCATCACCCAGACCGGCAGCCTCGCCCTGCAGGGCACCGGCATCCTCGTGATCATCGGCTCCGTGGCCCTGTACTTCCTCGAGCTGCTGATCATGTACCTGCAGGCCTTCGTCTTCACGCTGCTGACCGCGATCTACATCCAGGGCGCGATCGACGCGAACGACCACTGATCTTCCGGGGCCGCCGCCCGGGACCCTACCCACGGCGGCCACGGTCCGGCGGGATCCTCCGCCACCAGACTTCCCGGCCCTCCGCAGGAGGACCACCCGGGAGGCCGCACCTCCACAACCCTGCCGGACACCTCGGCATCGTGAAAGGAACACCATGGAAATCTCGGGCAACCTGAACCTCGTGGGCTACGGCCTGGCCTCCATCGGCTCCGCCATCGGCGTGGGCCTCATCTTCGCCGCCTACATCAACGGCGTGGCCCGCCAGCCCGAGGCCCAGCGCATCCTGCAGCCGATCGCGCTCCTGGGCTTCGCCCTCGCCGAGGCCCTCGCCATCCTGGGCCTGGTCTTCGCCTTCGTCCTCTGACCTCCTGCACGGCTCGGGGCCGGACGCCGTGTCCGCGTCGCTCCGACCCCTCGCTCTGTAGGACACACGACTGAAGGATGGTTGAAACATGATCAGCAACGGACTGGTCCTCGCGGCCGCCGAAGGGGCCAACCCCCTGGTCCCGAACCCGTGGGAGCTCCTCATCACGGCGGTGGGCTTCGCCGTGCTCATGTTCATCGTCATCAAGTTCATCGTCCCGACCCTCGAGAAGTCCTACCAGGACCGCGTCGAGGCGATCGAGGGCGGTCTCGCCAAGGCCGAGAAGGCCCAGGCCGAGGCGAACGCGATGATGGCGGACTACGAGTCGCAGCTGGCCGACGCCCGCACCGAGGCGAACCGCATCCGCGAGGATGCCCGCGCCGAGGCCGCGGAGATCGTGGCCGAGGCGCGTGAGCGTGCGACCGCCGAGTCGACGCGCATCTCCGAGCAGGCCCAGGCCCAGATCGCCGCGGAGCGCCAGCAGGCCGCCTCGCAGCTCAAGGGCGAGGTCGGCACGCTGGCCACCACCCTGGCCAGCAAGATCGTCGGCGAGTCCCTCGAGGACGACGCCCGCTCCCAGCGCGTGGTCGACCGCTTCCTGGCTGACCTGGACCGTCACCAGAGCGCAGGTGTCGCCGAATGATGACGGGCGCATCGAGGGACTCCCTGACCGCCTCCCTGGAGGCTGTCGGTCCGGTGCTGGACGAGGGCGGCGTGGCCCTGGCCCGCGAGCTGTTCGGCGCGCTGGACGTGGTGGACGAGCACGGCGCGCTGCGCCGGGCCCTGACCGACCCCGCCTGGACCACCGACCGCCGTCACGGCCTCGTCGACTCGCTGTTCGGCGCCCGGGTGACCCCCGGTGCACTGCAGGTCCTCAAGGACCTGGCCGGCCGCCGCTGGTCGGCGGAGCGCGATCTCGGGGACGCCCTCGAGACGGTGGCGGCCCACGCGGCCGCCGCAGAGGCCGGACGCGGTGGACACGCCGGGCTGGCCGCCCTCTCGGGTGAGCTGCTGGCGTTCAACCGCACGGTGGAGGACTCGCACGAGGTGCAGCGCGCGCTCACCGATCAGCACGCCCCCGTCGAGGCACGGGCCGCCCTGGCCCGCCGTCTCCTGGGCGAGTCGGCCAGCCCGGCCGGCCAGCTGCTGGTCGAGCGCGCCGTCGCCGCCCCGCGCGGCGTGAAGCCGGCCGCCGCCGTCCGCCAAGCGGCGGACGTCGTCGCCGAGCGTCAGCGCCAGTGGATCGCCGAGGTCACCGTTGCCCGCCCCCTCGGGGCGGAGCAGCAGGAGCGACTGGCCCTGGGCCTGCGTCGCGCCTTCGACCGCGATCTCGTCATGGACGTCACGGTGGACCCCCACGTGGTGGGCGGCATCCGCGTCCAGGTCGGCGACGACGTCGTCGACGGGTCCATGGCCTCGCGCCTCAACGACCTCCAGCGGAGGATGGCCGGCTGAGCCGGCCCCCCGCCCGTATCCGGAACACCCACGAACGCAAGCCTCATCGCCCCGACGATGAGCACCAAGCACAAGAGAGCAGGGACTGCAGATGGCCGAACTGACCATCAATGCCGACGACGTCCGCAATGCCTTGAACGACTTCGCGGCATCGTACGAACCGTCGGGCACCGATCGCACCGAGGTCGGCCGTGTCATCTCGGCCGCGGACGGCATCGCTCGCGTGGAGGGCCTGCCCTCCGTCATGGCGAACGAGCTGCTGCGCTTCGAGAACGGCATCCAGGGCCTCGCCCAGAACCTCGACGCCCGTGAGATCGGCGTCGTCGTCCTCGGCGAGTTCCAGGAGATCCGCGAGGGCATGGAGGTGCAGCGCACCGGCGAGATCCTCTCGGTCCCCGTCGGCGACGGCTTCATGGGCCGCGTCGTGGACCCGCTGGGCCAGCCGATCGACGACCTGGGCCCGATCCAGGCCGAGGGCCGCCGCGCCCTCGAGCTGCAGGCGCCGACCGTGACCGAGCGCAAGTCGGTGCACGAGCCGCTGCAGACCGGCATGAAGGCCATCGACGCGATGATCCCGATCGGCCGCGGCCAGCGCCAGCTGATCATCGGCGACCGCCAGACCGGCAAGACCGCCATCGCCGTGGACACCATCCTGAACCAGAAGGCGAACTGGGAGTCGGGCGACGTCGACAAGCAGGTCCGCTGCGTCTACGTGGCCGTGGGCCAGAAGGCCTCCACCATCGCCGGCGTCCGCGCCACCCTGGAGGAGCACGGCGCCCTGGAGTACACCACCATCGTGGCCTCCCCGGCGTCCGACCCGGCCGGCTTCAAGTACCTCGCCCCCTACGCCGGCTCGGCCATCGGCCAGCACTGGATGTACGGCGGCAAGCACGTCCTGATCATCTTCGACGACCTGTCGAAGCAGGCCGAGGCCTACCGCGCCGTGTCCCTGCTGCTGCGTCGTCCCCCGGGACGCGAGGCATACCCGGGCGACGTCTTCTACCTGCACTCCCGGCTCCTCGAGCGCTGCGCCAAGCTCTCGGACGAGATGGGCGCGGGCTCGATGACCGGTCTGCCGATCATCGAGACCAAGGCGAACGACGTGTCGGCCTACATCCCGACCAACGTCATCTCCATCACCGACGGCCAGATCTTCCTGCAGTCGGACCTGTTCAACGCCAACCAGCGTCCCGCCGTGGACGTGGGCATCTCGGTGTCCCGCGTGGGCGGCGCCGCCCAGGTGAAGGCCATGAAGAAGGTCTCCGGCACGCTGAAGCTGGACCTGGCGCAGTACCGCGACCAGCAGGCGTTCTCCATGTTCGCCTCGGACCTGGACCCGGCCACCCGCCGCCAGCTCGCCCGCGGTGAGCGCCTCATGGAGCTGCTCAAGCAGCCGCAGTACTCGCCGTACCCGGTCGAGGAGCAGGTCGTGTCCATCTGGGCCGGCTCCAAGGGCCACCTGGACGAGGTCCCGGTCGAGGACGTGCTGCGCTTCGAGCGCGAGTTCATCGACCACCTGCGTCGTCGCGGCTCCGTCCTGACGGACATCGGCTCCACCGGCAAGCTCGAGGACGGCACCGTCTCCGCGCTCGAGTCGGAGATCGCCGAGTTCAAGAAGGGCTTCCAGTCCTCGGAGGACGGCGGCGTGCACGCCGGCCACGAGGAGCACCGCGCGATCGAGCAGGACCAGGTCGCGCAGGAGCAGATCACCAAGCAGAAGCGCTGACCGCAGGTCGGTGAGGGAGCGGTCCGGCGTCGGGCCCGAAGGGGAACGACGCCGGACCGCCCTCCCGCCAGGGAAAGGACCACCATGGGAGCCCAGATCCGGGTCTACCGTCAGAAGATCGCATCGACGTCGTCGATGAAGAAGATCTTCAAGGCGATGGAGCTGATCGCCACGTCCCGCATCACCAAGGCACGCGAGCGCGTCAACGCGTCGCTGCCCTATGCGAACGCGATCACCCGCGCCGTCTCGGCCGTGTCGAGCCAGCACGACATCGATCATGTCCTCACCACGGAGCCCGAGAACCCGACCCGGGCGGCCGTGCTCATCCTGTCCTCGGACCGCGGCCTGGCCGGCGCGTACTCCGCGAACGTGCTGCGCAAGGCCGAGCAGCTCCTCACCCGCCTGGGCGAGGAGGGCAAGGACGTGGACGTCTACGTGGTGGGCCGCAAGGCGCAGACGTACTTCGACTTCCGCGCACGCGAGTACAAGCAGCTGTGGACCGGTCAGACGGACGCCCCCGCCGCGGAGCGCGCCTCCGAGATCGGCGAGACGCTCGTGGACGCGTTCCTCACGGACACCGCCGCCGGCGGCGTGGACGAGATCCACATCGTGTTCACCGAGTTCGTCTCGCTCGTGAAGCAGAACCCCCACGTGGTGCGCCTGCTGCCCCTCGAGGTCGTCGAGGAGGAGGTCGCCGCCCCGGAGGACGTGCTGCCGCTCTACGAGTACGAGCCGGACGCGGAGGAGGTCCTCGACGCCCTGCTGCCCAAGTACATCGAGTCGCGCATCTTCAACGCGATGCTGCAGTCGGCGGCCTCCGAGCTCGCCAACCGTCAGCGCGCCATGAAGTCGGCGGGCGACAACGCCTCTGGCCTCATCAAGGACTACACGCTCCTGATGAACAACGCCCGTCAGGCGGAGATCACCCAGGAGCTCACCGAGCTCATCGCGGGCGCGGACGCGCTCAACAACTCCTGAGCCCGTACCGGACTCACCAGACTCGCCATCCACACACGATAGAAGTGAGAGAGATGACTGCCACCATCACTGACCAGGGCACCGGGACCCCCACCGGCGGTGCCACCGGACGCGTCTCCCGCGTCATCGGCCCCGTGATCGACGCCGAGTTCCCGGCGAACGCCATGCCGGAGATCTACAACGCGCTGACCACCGAGATCGACCTGAACGGCCAGCGCCGCACGGTGACCTTCGAGGTCGCCCAGCACCTGGGCGACAACATGGTCCGCGCCATCTCCCTGCAGTCCACCGACGGCCTGGTGCGCGGCACCGACGTCGTGGACACCGGCGCCCCCATCTCCGTGCCCGTCGGCGACGCCGTCAAGGGCCACATCTTCAACGTGCTGGGCGAGACCCTGGACGTGGAGACCTCCTCCCTGAACTTCGAGGAGCGCTGGCCGATCCACCGCGCCGCCCCGAACTTCGCCTCCCTCGAGGGCTCCACGGAGATGCTCGAGACCGGCATCAAGGTCATCGACCTGCTGACCCCGTACATCAAGGGCGGCAAGATCGGCCTGTTCGGCGGCGCCGGCGTGGGCAAGACCGTGCTCATCCAGGAGATGATCACCCGCGTGGCCCGCAACTTCGGCGGCACCTCGGTGTTCGCCGGCGTGGGCGAGCGCACCCGTGAGGGCAACGACCTCTGGGTCGAGATGGACGAGGCGGACGTCCTCAAGGACACCGCCCTCGTGTTCGGCCAGATGGACGAGCCGCCGGGAACGCGTCTGCGCGTGGCCCTGTCCGCGCTGACCATGGCGGAGTACTTCCGCGATGTGCAGAACCAGGACGTGCTGCTCTTCATCGACAACATCTTCCGCTTCTCGCAGGCCGGCTCCGAGGTCTCCACGCTGCTGGGCCGCATGCCCTCCGCCGTGGGCTACCAGCCGAACCTCGCGGACGAGATGGGCGTGCTCCAGGAGCGCATCACCTCCACGCGCGGCCACTCCATCACCTCGATGCAGGCCGTGTACGTCCCCGCGGACGACTACACCGACCCGGCCCCGGCCAACGTGTTCGCGCACCTCGACGCGACCACCAACCTGACCCGTGACCTCGCGTCCCGCGGTCTGTACCCGGCCGTGGACCCGCTGGCGTCGACCTCGCGCATCCTCGACCCGCAGTACGTGGGCCAGGACCACTACGACACCGCCATCCGCGTGAAGCAGATCCTGCAGAAGAACAAGGAGCTGCAGGACATCATCGCGATCCTCGGCGTCGACGAGCTCGGCGAGGAGGACAAGATCACCGTGGCGCGCGCCCGCAAGATCGAGCAGTTCCTCTCGCAGAACACCTACACCGCCAAGCAGTTCACCGGCGTGGAGGGCTCCACCGTGCCGATCAAGGACACCGTCGAGGGCTTCAAGGCCATCGCCGACGGCGACCTGGACCACATCGCCGAGCAGGCCTTCTACAACGTGGGCGGCCTGGACGACGTCGAGCGCGAGTGGGCCAAGATCCAGGCCGAGGGCTGATCGATCATGGCTGAGCTCAACGTGGAGATCGTCTCCGAGGAGCGGTCCATCTGGTCGGGCGCCGCGTCGGCCGTCTCGGCGCGCACCGTCAACGGTGAGATCGGCATCCTCCCCGGCCACACTCCGATGCTCGCCGTCCTCGGCGACGGCGAGGTCGTGGTGCGGGCTGTCGACGGCGGGACCGTCACCGCCCAGGCCCACGGAGGCTTCTTCTCCGTGGACCACGACCGCGTGGTGATCGCCGCGACGTCTGCCCGTCTGGGCGACGCCTCGGCGGCCTGACGCGAAGTCGGCAGGACCTGACATTGGAGGGCCCGGTGCTCATCGCCCTGGCGGGTGTGCTGGCAGTGTTCGCGCTGTCGGCCTTCGCCCTGGCGGTGCGGCGCCGGGCCCTCCTGCGCACGTCCGCCGCCTTCCCGGCCGTCCTCGAGGGGCACGGACGGCCCCGGGAGCGCGTCATCGGGGTGTACGACGAGACGCGCCTGCTCTTCACGGGCCGCTGGATGATCCGGCGCGAGCGCTGGAGCGTGGGTCGCTGCGACCTGCAGATCGACCGGCTGCCCGTGGCCGAGGACGGCCGCGCCGTCCTCGAGCTCGACGGCGGCCGGGATTCCGTCACCGTGGTCGTGGACCCGGACGACGCCGGCGCCCTGCGCGCCTGGAGCGAGGCCGGCCCGTCCGCGGCGTCCTCGTTCTGGCGCCGCTGAACCGGCGCCCCTCTAGGCCCGCGCGGCGGGCAGCGCCACCAGCGGACGCCCCTCGCCCCACACGAGCACTCCGTCCTCGAGCTCTGGCGCGGGCGTCTCCGGCAGACTGCGCCGCGGCACGAGCACGGCGGCGCGCAGCACGGCGTCCGCGTCCAGGCCCGTGGCCAGCAGGGCGGTGACCGCCTCGACCAGGGTGCGGCGCCCGCCGGCCAGCGGCGCCCGGCCGCCGTCCTCCGGACCGGTGGCCTTCGACCCCTGTCCGTCCTCCGCCGGCTCGCCCAGGCGCGGCGCGTCCGGCGCCGCGTGCACCACCGCCGGGCCCAGCCGATGCACGGTGCCGCACGGCGCTCCCGTGGCGGCGATCGCGTCCGAGACCAGGCAGGTCTGCGCCGCGAGGTCGGGATCCTCCAGGATCAGCGCCATCAGCTCCGGGGCCACGTGGGCGCCGTCGGCGACGAGCTCGAGCCGCAGCCGGCCGCGCCGGGCCGCCGCGAGCAGCGTGGGCACGGGCCCGGGATCGCGGTGGTGGAACGGCCGCATCCCGTTGAACAGGTGGGTGGCCACCGGGGTCGCCGAGGTCCCCGGCCGGGGCCAGTCCAGGGCTGCGGCGACCTCGGCGGGGCCGGCGTCGGTGTGGCCCAGGCAGAGCACCGTCCCGGCGGCGTCGAGCTCGGCGGCGACCGCCCGGGCGCCCGGCAGCTCCGGGGCCAGCGTGAGGGTGCGGACGAAGCCGCGGGGCTGCGCCCGCAGCAGCTCGCGCACCCGTCGTCCCGCCGTCGAGTCGGGCGCGCACAGCGCGGCCGGGTGCTGGGCGCCGGCGCGGGCGGGGGAGAGGAACGGGCCCTCCAGGTGGACGCCGGCCAGGGCGCCGTCCTCCCACAGCGGCCGCAGCCGCTCGAGCGCGGCCGCCAAGTCCGCCGGGACCAGCGCCGGCAGCGAGCCGAGCACGACGGAGGCGCCCGCGGCCCGCAGCTCCGCCAGCCAGCGCCGGATGTCCTCCGCGCCGGATGTGGCCAGGTCGACCCCGGCCCCGCCGTGGACGTGGTGGTCGACCAGCGGGGGCGTGATCCGCCGGGCGCGGGCGTGGCCGCCCGGGCGCACCCGGTCCAGCAGCCCGCGGGGCGCCTCGGCCGCCGGGCCGGCCCAGCGCAGGCGGACCGGGGCGGCGTCGTCGGGGGCGCCGCCGGCGGTGGGCTCCTCCCAGACGACGGTCAGGGCCTGGGGGTCGCCGCTCGGCTCGGCCGGCACAGACGGGCCCGTGGCGGCGCGCAGGAGGGGCTCAGAAGAGGCGGGACTCGGCATCGTCCACGCCGCGCATGGCGTCGTAGTCCAGGGTGACGCAGCGGATGCCGCGGTCCTCGGCCAGCGTGCGCGCCTGCGGCTTGATCTGCTGGGCGGCGAAGACGCCGCGCACGGGGGCCAGCAGGGGGTCGCGGTTCATCAGCTCGAGGTAGCGGGTGAGCTGCTCGACGCCGTCGATGTCCCCGCGGCGCTTGAGCTCCACGGCCACGGTGCCGCCCTCGGGGTCCCGGGCCAGGATGTCCACGGGGCCGATCGCCGTCATGTACTCGCGGCGCACCAGGGTGTGCCCGTCCCCGAGCAGGCCGATCTGCTCGGCCAGCAGCCGCTGCAGGTCCGCCTCCACGCCGTCCTTGACGAGGCCGGGGTCCGCGCCGAGCTCGTGGGACTGGTCCGCGAGGATCTCCTCGATGAGGATCATGAGGCGGTCGTCCGACTTGGCGGCCTGGACGCGCCACACCTCGACGACGCCCTGCTCGGCCTGCTCGGCGGTGGGCGCCGTGGTGTGCAGGGTGGCGGGCGGGCTCATCCAGTTCAGCGGCTTGTAGGAGCCGCCGTCGGAGTGCACGAGCACGGCTCCGTCCGCCTTGACCATGAGCAGGCGCGTGGCGGGGGGCAGGTGGGCGTTGAGGCGGCCCTCGTAGGTGACGGAGCAGCGGGCGATGACGAGACGCACCGAGCCAGTCTAGGCGTCCCGGGCGCGCGGGGGCGGGCACCGGCCGGGCTGTGCCAGCATGGGGGCATGCCCCGCTCCCACCGACCCCGCCGCTCCTCGACCCCGCGCCGCGGCGAGCGCGGCGCCGCCGGCTCCTCGAGACGGACCCGCCCGGGGCCCGGGATGGCGGACCCCCTGGAGGAGCTCCTGGGCCTGGACCCGGGCTATTCGCACCAGTCCGGCGGCGACGGCGGCTGGCACGTCCGCCAGATCCCCTCCTGGCGCGCGGTGAAGGACTACACGTGCCCGGGCTGCGGGCGGGCGATCCGCCAGGGCCAGGCGCACCTGGTCGCGTGGCGCTCGGACTGGATCATGGGGGACGAGGACGCCGGGGCGGACCGCCGCCACTGGCACCCGGTCTGCTGGCGCACGCGCGTCGGCCGCTGACGCCCCGGCGCGTCGTCGTCGCCGGCGGGCTCAGCGGGCGTCCTGGCGCGGGATGAAGACCTCCCGGACCAGCAGGGACAGCGCCGCGGCCAGCGGGATGGCCATGAGGGCGCCCAGGACGCCGAGCAGCGCGCCGCCGGCGATCACGGCGATGACGGCGACGGCGGCCGGCACGGCGACGGCGCGGGCCATGACGCGCGGGGAGACCACGTAGGCCTCGATCTGCAGGTAGACGAAGTAGATCGCGGCGAACACGGCCGCCGTCTGCCAGGAGGTCAGCAGGCTCAGCAGCGTCAGCACGGTGCCGCCGATCACCGCGCCCACCAGCGGGATGAACGCCATGAAGGCCGCGAAGGCGGCCAGCAGGACGGCGAAGGGGGTGCCGGCGATGGCCAGCGCCGTGAAGGCGACGGTGCCGTTGAGCGCCGCCACGAAGGACTGGCCCATCACGTAGTGGCCCACCGAGGAGGTGATCTTCTCGGAGAGGCGCTCCACCTGCGGGCGGCGCGAGCGCGGCGCGAGGCGGTAGGCCCAGTACTTCATGTGCGGCAGCGAGGCGAGGAAGTAGAGGGTCAGGACCACCACCACGAACACGGAGAAGAACGCGTTCAGCACGGTCTGCCCGATCCCCAGGAGCCCGCCGAACAGGTCGGTGACGGCCGCCCCGTCTGTGGTGAGCCGGTCGGTCTGGGCCCGGACCGCCTCCTGGATGTGGAACTCCTGGTCCAGCTCGATGAACCAGGCGGAGGTCATCACGTCCTCGATCGTGCCGGGGAGCCCCTCGACGAGCTGGCGGGACTGCTCGACGACGGTGGGCACCAGCAGGGCCACGAACGCGCTGGCGACGGCGGCCAGGCCCAGCGCGGCGGTGAGGACGCCGGCCCAGCGGGGCGCGCCCCAGGACTCCACCCGCCGCACGAGGGGGTCGAGGCCAAGGGCGATGAACAGGGCGGCGGCGATCCACACGAGCAGCTGCCCGTTGGTCCGCAGCACCCACACCACGGCCAGCGCCAGGGCGACGCCCACGGTGAGCAGGAAGCCGGTCGCCACGGGGGACTCCACCGTCACCGCGGTGACGGGAGGCTCCCCGGCCGGCTTCGGCCCCGGGTGCTCGGGGTCCGGGTCCACCCGGTCCTCGGCCAGGAACACCGGGCGACGGCGGCGCAGGACCCCGCGCAGCGGGATCAGGCGCCCTCGACGCCGACGGCGGCGGGGGACCCGCCCGGACGCGGGCAGGGGTGCCGGGGCGGCAGAGTCCGGCGCGGCGGTCGGGTCGACGGGCTCCACCGACGCCGGGCCTGCGGGCGCGGGGCTCGACGGCGTGGGGCCGCCGGGCACGGCGCCGTCGGCCCCGGGGACGGGTCGGGCCTCGTCGTGGACGGGGGCGTCCGGTCCGGACGCGGGCTCCTTCTCCTGCACGCGCTCAGCGTACGTCAGCGACCGCGGCCTGACCCGGTGCCCGGCGGGGGACTACCGTGGGGCCGGACCGACAGCCCGACCCGGAAGGACCGTGACCGACGTGACCGCCCAGCCCCCCTCCGACTCCCCGGCGCACCTGCGCGGCGCCGTCGACCTGTCCTCCCTCGGGTCCCCGGCCCCCTCCGCCCCGCCCGCCGGCGGCGCCGAGGGCGGGGGGTCGTGGGTGATCCCGGACGCGGACCAGCGCCTGCTCCAGCAGCTGGTCCAGCTCTCCGCCCAGGTGCCCGTGCTCCTGCACCTGCACGTGCCCGGCGACGCCTCCAGCGACGCGCTCTACCGGCAGTTCGCCGACGCGGTGGACGCGCAGGCCGGCCGCCTGGTGCTGGCCCGGATCGATGTCGCGGCGGACCCCTCCGTGCTCCAGGCGCTCGGCCTCGGCGCGGGCCCGGCCGTGATGGCCGTGGTGGCCGGCCAGCCGGTGCCGCTGGTCAACCAGGAGGTGCCGGCCGAGACGCTCGAGCAGCTCATGGGCGAGATCCTCGAGGTGGCCCGCGAGAACGGGGTGGCCGGGTCCGTCCCCGCCGTCGCGCCCGCGCGCGCCGACGCCGCCGAGCCCGCCCCGGCGGCGCCGCCCGTGCCGCCGCTGCACCGCGCCGCCCACGCGGCCCTGGCCGCGGACGACCTGCCCGGCGCGGTCGCCGCGTGGGAGGAGGCGCTGAAGGACACCCCGGCCGACCCCGTCGCCCAGCAGGGCCTCTCGGCCGCCCGGCTGATGCTGCGCACCCGCGACGCGGACGCGGCCGCCGTGCGCTCCGCCGCCGCCGACGCCCCCGACGACGCGGCCGCCCAGCTCGCCGTGGCGGACCTGGACGTGCTCGGCGGCCACGTGGAGGACGCCTTCGCCCGGCTCGTGCGCTTCATCGCCCTCCACCCGGGGGAGGACCGCGAGACGGTCCGGGCCCACCTCGTGGACCTGTACACCGTGGTCGGCGTGGACGACCCGCGCGTGACGGCCTCCCGCCGCCGGCTCGCCGCCGCCCTCTTCTGAGTCCGAGGCCGCGCCCCCGCCCGTCCGACCGCCCCCGCCCGCACCGCGCGGGGAATCCCCCTCGCGGGGGAGGCGGGGCGCGGCCGGACTCCGCTAGCGTCGTCGGCATGAGCGAGCATCCCGCCGAGCCGCACCGCACGGAGCACCCGACCGAGCCGCACCCGACCGAGGCCCACCCGACCGGGTCGCACCGCACCGCACCGTCCTCCGCCGAGGCCCCGCACGCCGGGCCCGCCCCGGACGAGGCGCCCGCCGTCGCCCCCAGCGCCGCGGCGCGCCGCCGCGCCGTGGACGCCCCGGACCCGGACCTGGCCCTCGTCACCCGCGGCCTGACCAAGCGCTTCGGGGACAAGACGGCGCTGGACGGGCTGGACCTGGACGTGCCGGCCGGCTCCTTCTACGGCGTGGTGGGCCCCAACGGGGCGGGCAAGACCACCGCCCTGTCCATGGCCACCGGCCTGCTGCGCCCGGACCTCGGCCAGGCCTGGATCCACGGCGTTGACGTGTGGGCGCAGCCGCTCGAGGCCAAGCGCCGCGTGGGTGTGCTCGCGGACGGCGTGCGCACCTTCGACCGGCTCACCGGGGCCCAGCTCGTCACCTACGCGGGCCTGCTGCACGGCGTGGACGCGGACACGGTGGCCGCCCGCACCGAGGACCTGCTGCGCGTGATGGACCTGGCCGACGCCGGCCGCAAGCTCGTGGTGGACTACTCCGCCGGCATGACCAAGAAGATCAGCCTGGCCGCCGCCATGGTCCACGCCCCGGATGTGCTGGTGCTGGACGAGCCCTTCGAGGCGGTGGACCCCGTCTCCGCGGCCAACATCCGGGACATCCTGCACGACTACGTGGGCCGCGGCGGCACCGTGATCGTCTCCAGCCACGTGATGGACCTCGTCCAGCGCATGTGCTCCCACGTGGCCGTGATCGCCGGCGGCACCCTGCGCGCGGCCGGCACCCTCGAGGAGGTCCGCGCCGGGCGGGACCTCGAGGACCGGTTCGTGGACCTCGTGGGCGGCCGCCACGAGCAGGAGGGCCTGGCATGGCTCTGACGCTCGTGCGCCTGCGCTGGGCGCTCACCCTGAACCAGTGGCGCCGCTCCACGTTCACCCTCGTGTTCGCCGTGCTGGGCGCCCTGTACGTGCTGGGCCTGGCCGTGTTCGTCGTCGTGATGCTGGTGACGTTCCTGCCGGACGCGTGGGTCGTGGACCGCGGCACGGTGACCGTGCTCGTCGCGTCGGCGCTGGCGCTGGGGTGGCTGCTCATCCCGCCGTTCATCACCGGCGTGGACGCCACGCTGGACCCGCACAGCTTCGTCCTGTTCCCGGTGCGCGCCCGCACGCTCATCGCGGGCCTGACCCTGAGCGCCTTCACCACGCCGGCGGGCCTGGCCACGCTGATCGTGATGCTGGGCACGGGGCTCAGCTGGTGGGACATCCCGGCCGCCCTCGCCGCGGGCCTGGTCGGCGGCGCGCTGACCGCGGTGACCGCGGTCGCCTCGGGGTACGGCCTCGCCGGGCTGATGGCCGCGTACGCCGGCCGCCGCCGGGTGCGGGAGGTGATCTCCATCGCCCTGCTGATCCCGGTGATGCTCAGCGGCGTGATCGTCGCCCAGACCCTGAACTCGCTGGGGGACCTGTTCGACGTCGCGCCGCGGGTCGCGGCCGTGGCCGCCTGGACCCCGTTCGGTGCCGGCCCGGCGGCCGCGTGGGCCGTGGCCGAGGGCCAGGGCCTGCGGGCGGCGGCGCACCTGCTCGTGGCCGCCGCGTGGTGCCTCGCGGCGCTCGCCCTGTGGCACCTGGCCGTGCGCCGCACGGTGGAGCCGGTGGCCGTGGGCGGCGGCTCCGCCCGCGAGGCCGGGCGCGCGGACGGGGCCCCGCTGCGCTGGCTGGGCCGGCCGGCCACGGGCCCGCGCACCGCGATCGCGGCCCGCGCCCAGCGCTACTGGCTGCGCGATCCGCGGTACGCCGCGGGCCTCGTGATGATCCCCGTGCTGGCCGCCGTCCTCTGGTTCGCCTCCACCGCCGGCGGGGACGCCGGGCCGGGACTCGGCATGCTGACGATGCTCGGCCCCGTCTCCGCCTGGGCGCTGGCCTACTCGATCTCCGCGGACATCGCCTACGATCACACGGCGTTCCACCTGCACGTGGTCTCCGGGGTGCGCGGGGCGGACGACCGCTGGGGCCGCGTCATGGGCCTGGCCGGCTGGGGTGTGCCCGCGCTCGTGGTCCTCACCGTGGCCACCACGGCCGCCGCCGGCCGGTGGGACCTGCTGCCGGCCCTGCTGGGACTGACCCTCGGACTGTTCGGGGTCACCGCGGCGATGTCCGCGTTCGTCTCGGCGCGGTTCGTGTACCCGGTGCCGAAGCCGGGGGAGAGCCCGTTCAAGACGCCGCAGGGCGCCACCATGCGGATCATGCTCGTGCAGGGTGCCGCCATGCTCGTGGTCGTCCCGCTGGCCGTGCCCGTCGTCGTGCCCTTCGTGGTGGCGCTCGTCACGCAGTCGGCCGTGTGGGGGTGGGCCACCCTCGCGGTGGGCCTGGCCTGGGGCGCCGTGGCGCTGTGGCTGGGCGTGCGGATGGGGGCCGCGTGGTACGACCGGGCGCAGGCCGAGACCTACCAGGCCGTGGCCGCGTTCTGAGGCGCGCGGCTAGACTGTCCGGCATGAGTGTGACCGGCGAACCCGACCTGACCGACCCGTTCTCGCCCGCCGGCGGCGGCACGTCCGTCCTCGAGCGCGAGCAGCAGCTGCAGGACGTCGAGCCGGGCGACCACGAGCGCTTCGCCCACTACGTCCGCAAGGAGAAGATCACCGAGTCCGCCGTCACCGGCGCCCCCGTGATCGCCCTGTGCGGCAAGGTGTGGGTGCCGGGCCGGGATCCCCAGAAGTTCCCCGTGTGCCCCACCTGCCAGGAGATCTACGAGGGCCTGCGCGAGCCCCAGGACGGCGACGACGCAGGGTCCGGGGGCGGCAAGCGCGGCGGCTGGTTCGGAGGCCGCGGACGTGGCTGAGCGCCGCTCCTCGGCGAGCGGCACCCCGGACGGCGCAGTCCAGCACGACCTCTTCCACATCGGGGAGGACCTGCCCCCCGCCATGCCCGAGCGCGCCGCGTGGGGCACGGCCCCCAAGCTGCGCCAGTGGCAGCAGGAGGCGCTCGAGAAGTACCTCGAGACCGGCCCGCAGGACTTCCTGGCCGTGGCGACGCCCGGCGCGGGCAAGACGACGTTCGCGCTGCGCGTGGCCAAGATCCTCCTGGACGCCGGCGTCGTGCAGCGGCTGACCGTCGTCGCCCCCACCGACCACCTCAAGCGCCAGTGGGCGGACAACGCCGCCCGCGTGGGCATCGCGATCGACCCGAACTTCAAGAACGCGGACGGCCGCCACGGCTCCGAGTACCGGGGCGTCGCCCTCACCTACGCGCAGGTGGCCAACAAGCCCGTGCTGCACCGCAACCGGACCGAGGCCGCCAAGACCCTCGTGATCCTGGACGAGATCCACCACGGCGGCGACGCGCTGAGCTGGGGCGACGGCATCCGCGAGGCGTTCGAGCCGGCCGCACGCCGCCTCGCCCTCACCGGCACCCCGTTCCGCTCGGACACCTCGACCATCCCGTTCGTGGAGTACGTGGACGGCCCGGACGGGCTGTCCCGCTCGAAGGCGGACTACACCTACGGCTACGGCCCGGCCCTGCGGGACCATGTGGTGCGCCCCGTGCTCTTCATGGCGTACTCGGGTCAGATGCGCTGGAAGACGTCCACGGGCGAGGTCATGGAGGCCCAGCTCGGCGAGGCCGCCACGAAGGACATCACGGCCTCCGCGTGGCGGACCGCGCTGGACCCGAAGGGCGAGTGGATCCCGGCCGTGCTGCGCGCCGCGGACCGCCGCCTCTCCGAGGTGCGCCGCGGCGTGCCGGACGCCGGCGGCCTGGTGATCGCCTCGGACCACGAGGACGCCCGCGCCTACGCCGCCCAGCTCGAGGCGCTCACGGGCCAGCGGCCCGCGCTGATCCTCTCGGACGACAAGGGCGCCTCGGACCGCATCGAGGAGTTCGCCGCCTCGGACGAGCGGTGGATGGTGGCCGTGCGCATGGTGTCCGAGGGCGTGGACGTGCCCCGCCTCTGCGTGGGCGTGTACGCGACCTCCACCTCCACCCCGCTGTTCTTCGCGCAGGCGGTGGGGCGCTTCGTGCGCTCCCGGCGCCGCGGCGAGGTGGCCTCCGTGTTCCTGCCCTCGGTGCCGCAGCTGATGCTGCTGGCCAACGAGATGGAGCTCGAGCGGGACCACGCCCTGGACCGCCGGGAGGGCGGCGTGGACGTGGAGGACCTCGAGGACGCGCCCGAGGAGGACCTGCTCGCGCAGGCCAACCGCGAGGAGTCCGGCTCGGACGCGCTGCTGCGGGGGAAGTTCGAGGCCATGGAGTCCCGCGCGAGCTTCGACAAGGTGCTCTTCGACGGCGGCGAGTTCGGCCTCGGCGGCGCGGTGGGCTCCGAGGAGGAGCAGGACTTCCTGGGCATCCCAGGCCTGCTGGACGCCGAGCAGGTCTCCGCCCTGCTGCGCCAGCGCCAGGCCGAGCAGGTCCAGCGCCGGCCGAAGGCCTCGGCGAAGGAGCCGGCCGACGTCGTGGACCACCGGCGGATGAAGGAGCTGCGCTCCGAGCTGTCCAAGACGGTCTCCGCGTGGTCCGCGCGCTCGGGCACCCCGCACGGGGTGATCCACAACCGGCTCCGCGAGGTCTCCGGCGGCCCGGCCGTGGCCCAGGCCAGCCGCGACCAGCTCGAGAAGCGGCTGAGCACGCTGCGCGGCTGGTTCGTCGGGCGGACATGAGCCTGCGGCGGCCGCGCGGCGCCCGGCGCGCGGCCGCCTCCGAGGCGTTCCCGGCGGGCGCACCCTCCCGGCCGACCGCCGGGCCCCGGCCTCACGCGTCGTAGAGGTGGCGCAGGTACCGCTGCGGGGAGTCCAGGAAGCTGCGGTGGTGGTACACGAACGGCAGGTCGTCGTACTCGGTCGGCGTGATCCCGCGCTCGTCCAGCAGCAGGATGCGGGCGCCGGGCAGGGCGGCCAGCACGGGGGAGTGCGTGGAGAGGATCACCTGGGAGCCGTCCGCCAGGATGTCCCGCAGGTGGGCGATCAGCGCGAGGCAGCCGTCGAAGGACAGGGCCGACTCAGGCTCGTCCAGCACCCATAGGCCGGTGAGCCCCGCCCGCTCGGCGCAGAACTGCAGGAACGCCTCGCCGTGGCTGCGCCGGTGGTGGTCCGCTCCCCGGAACACGGACTCGTAGTAGGTGAACAGCCCGTACATGGTCTCGGCGCGCAGGAACACGCCGTCGCGCGTGGCCTGGGCGCCCCGGGCGAGCTGCAGGTGCTCCGCGAGGTCCGAGGACGTGCGACGCGTCTCGTGGACCACGTTGCGCGTCCCGCCCTCGGCGTTGAGGCCGAACGCCTCGGCCACGGCCTCCACGAGGGTGGACTTGCCGGCCCCGTTCGCGCCGACCACGACGGTGGCGGCGGACAGGTCGAGCCCCTCGTCGAGGAGCTGGCGCACGGCCGGGACGGTGGCCGGCCACGTGCCGCGATCGGCAGGGCTGCGCGGATGCTCGGTCACCTGCCGCACGGGCAGGCGCCACGCGAGCCGGTCGAGCGCCGCGCGGTCCGGCCCGGGGCCCCCGCCGGCCGCCGCCCGCATGCTCAGCGCCCCTCGGACAGCTCCAGGTGGGCGCCGGCGGCCTCCATCTCGTGGAGGGCGGCCTGCGAGGCGGCCTCGTCCACCCCGGCCACCAGGTCGGTCAGCACCGTGACCTCGTAGCCGGCGTCGAGGGCGTCGAGCACGGTGGCGCGCACGCAGTGGTCCGTGGCGATGCCCACCACGGTGATCGCGTCCACGCCCTGCTCACGGAGCCACTCGTCGAGGCCGGGGGCGTCGGACTCGACGGCGGCCGCGGCCACGGCGGTGGCCCCGTACGGGCCGACGGTCCCGGAGGGGCGCTCGCCCGCGGCCCCGGTCGGGACGGCGTCGGGCTCGCCGAGGGCGCCGTCGAAGCCGGAGTAGGCGTCCGTGTGCAAACCCTTGAGGAACTCGGCGTCGAGGTGCTCGACGTCCAGGTCGGGGTGCAGCTCGGCGCCGGCGGTGCCGGCCACACAGTGCACCGGCCAGGTGGTGCGGAAGTCCGGCTCGGCACCGGTGGCCGCCGCGAAGTGCGTGCCCGGGTCGACGTGCCAGTCGCGCGTGGCGGCTACGGCCGCGTAGGCGTCCGCGTGCTCGGCCAGGTACTCGCTGACCCCGGCCGCGACGGCGGCGCCGCCGGTCACGCCGAGGGCGCCGCCCTCACAGAAGTCGTTCTGCACGTCCACGATCACCAGGGCGCGGTTCAGGTTCTCCACGGGTCAGTCCTCCAGGAAGATGGTCGGGATGGCGGGGTCGCCCGGCTGCAGGCGGCCCACCGAGGCGGGCAGCTCGCGCAGGGAGGCGGCGTGACGCTCGGCGGCGCGGGTGACGGCCTCGGGGCCGGTCCAGCCCCCGGCCAGCTCGCCGGCGTGCACGAAACGGTGCAGCAGGGGACGGTCGTCGGCGTCGGGCGCGGCGCCGCGGTTGACGCCGACCACCTCGGCGGTGGCCCGGCCCCGCCGGTCGCGGCGGCGCGCGGCCTCCTTGCGGCCGCCCCGGCTGGCCTTGCCGGAACTGGCCTTGGCCACGTCCACCCACTCGCCGTCGTCGTCCTGGCGGGCGACGAGCTTGTAGACCATGGAGGCCGTGGGGGCGCCGGAGCCGGTGACGAGGCGGGTGCCCACCCCGTACGAGCTCACGGGGGCCGAACGCAGCGAGGCGATCGCGTACTCGTCCAGGTCCGAGGTGACCATGATGCCGGTCTGCGTGTTGCCCAGCTCGTCGAGCAGCTCGCGGACGCGGTGGGCCTGGACCACGAGGTCGCCGGAGTCCACGCGCACGTTGCGCAGGGCGGGGCCGGCCACGTCGACGGCGGTGCGCACGCCCTCCTCCACGTCATACGTGTCCACGAGGAGGGTGGTGTCCGCCCCGAGCGCGGCGACCTGGGCCTCGAAGGCGGCGCGCTCCGAGTCGTGCAGCAGGGTGAAGGAGTGGGCGGCGGTGCCCACGGTGGGGATGCCGTAGCGGCGGCCCGCCTCCAGGTTCGAGGTGGCGGTGAAGCCGGCGACGGCGGCCGCGCGGGCCGCGGCGACGGCGGCCTCCTCGTGCGTGCGGCGCGAGCCCATCTCGGCGCACGGGCGACCGTCGGCGACGGCCGTCATGCGGGAGGCGGCGGAGGCCACGGCGGAGTCGTAGTTGTAGATGGAGAGCAGGTAGGTCTCCAGGATGCACGCCTCGGCGAACGTCGACTCCACCTGCAGGAGGGGGGAGTGCGGGAAGTAGGCCTCGCCCTCGGCGTAGCCCACGATGTCCCCCGTGAACTCGAAGTCGGCCAGCCAGGCCAGCGTGGCGTCGTCGAGGGCCGTGGTGTCCGCGAGGAAGTCGAGCTCGGGCGTGTCGAACCGGAAGCGGGACAGGCCCTCCAGTGCGCGGCCCACGCCGGCCACCACGCCGTAGCGGCGGCCGCTGGGCAGGCGTCGGGTGAACAGCTCGAAGCGGGAGCGGCGGTGCGCGGTGCCGGCCTTCAGCGCGGCCTGGAGCATGGTCAGCTCGTAGTGGTCGGTCATCAGCGCCGTGGGGATCCGCCAGTCGTCGGGCGTCTGGGGTGCGCTGGTCACGGGATTCTGGCTCACGCGCCCACCCTAGCGAACCCGTGTGACCACGCCCTGGCGGGCCCGCCTCGTAGACTGTCCGGCATGTCCGTGTTGACCAGCCACGATCCGACCGCGCCGCGCGCCGCCGGCCCGGCCCCCGGTGAGGCCGTCCCCGGAGGGGCCACGGACACCGCCGTGCTGGAGCGTCCGCGCGAGGACCTCGCCCTGGACCGGCCGTGGAACGTGGTCGTCTGGAACGACCCCGTGAACCTGATGAGCTACGTGGCCTACGTGTTCCGCACCCACTTCGGCTACTCCGAGTCCCGGGCCCACCGCCTGATGCTCGAGGTGCACGAGCGGGGCCGCTCCGTGGTGGCCACCGGCACCCGCGAGAAGGCGGAGCTGCACGTGGGCGCGATGCACGGCTACGGGCTGTGGGCCACGCTCGAGCAGGCCGAGGACTGAGGAGGGACATGGCAGAGCGGTTCCGCTGGACGCGGCGGGGGTACACGGCGCAGCTGGAGAAGCCGGAGGTGCGCCTGCTGCGCGGCCTGGTCAAGGACGTCATCACCCTGCTGGAGGGCCGCCGCCGGAACGTGCTCCCGGGGGCCGACGACCTCCCTGCGGACGCCCCGGGCCCGCCGGAGCCGAGCGCCGACGTCGCCCCGGCGGCCCCGGCGGCCCCGGCGGCCCCGGCGCCGCAGGACCCGGAGGCCGGCGCCGGCCCCGCGGCCGGGCTCGACGAGGCGGACGCCGCCTTCTGGGAGCTGGTCTCCGGCCTGCACCTGAGCCAGGACCGGGTGCCGCACCGCGCCGCCCCGGCCGACCCCGCCGTCGCCCGGCTGCTGCCCGAGGCGATGCCGCAGGCCGACGCGCAGGAGCGCGGCGCCCACCGCGCCCTCACCGAGGACGCACTGTCCGAGGGCAAGCTCGCCGACGCCCGCCTGGCCCTGGAGCTGCTGCGCTCCACCCGGGTGGAGGTGCCGCACCACCAGGCCCCCGCGTTCGGCCGCGCGCTCAACGACGTGCGCCTCGTCCTCGCCGCCCGCCTGGGCGTGGAGACGGAGGAGGACGCCGAGCGCGTGCACGCCGTGGACGACTGGCGCAGCGCCGAGGACGTCGAGTCCACGATGGCCCTGCTCTACAACTTCACCACCTGGCTGCTGGAGACCCTGATGACCGAGATGCTCAGCGAGCTGCCCGAGGGCGCGGACGAGGACGCGCCCGGCGCGGACGAGGCGGGGGACGACGCGTGAGCGCGCCGCCGCAGGCCCGGCACGAGGTGAGCGCCTCCTCGCCGATCGGCGTGTTCGACTCCGGCGTGGGCGGGCTGACCGTGGCCCGCGCCATCATGGACCAGCTGCCCCACGAGTCGATCCTCTATGTGGGCGACACCGCCCACGCCCCCTACGGGCCGCGGCCGATCGCCCAGGTCCGCGCGCTCGCCCTGGGCATCATGGACGAGCTCGTGGACGCGGGCGTCAAGGCCCTCGTCATCGCGTGCAACTCCGCCTCGGCGGCGGTGCTGCGCGACGCGCGGGAGCGCTACACCGGCCGCCACGGCATCCCCGTGGTCGAGGTCATCCAGCCGGCCGTGCGCCGGGCCGTGGCGGCCACGCGCTCCGGGCGGATCGGCGTGATCGGCACCCAGGCGACCGTGGGCTCGCGCGCCTACGACGACTCCTTCTCCGCCGCCCCCCACCTGCAGGTGACCTCCGCCGCGTGCCCGCGCTTCGTGGAGTTCGTGGAGGCCGGCATCACCACCGGGCCCGAGCTGCTGGCCACCGCGCAGGAGTACACGGAGCCGCTGCGCGCCGCCGGCGTGGACACCCTCGTGCTGGGCTGCACCCACTACCCGCTGCTCACCGGCGCCCTCTCGCTGGTGATGGGCGAAGACGTCACCCTGGTGTCCTCGGCGGAGGAGACCGCCAAGGACCTCTACCGTGAGCTCGTGCGCCTCGGCCTCGAGCACCCGCACTCGGCGGCCGGCTCCGGGCAGGACACCCGGCACCGGTTCGCCGCCACGGGCGACCCGGAGCACTTCCAGGCCCTGGCCCGCCGGTTCCTCGGCCCCGAGGTCGGGGCCGTGCGCCGCCTGGACACGGTCCGCGAGCGGTACCCCACCGCGGCCCTGGCCCAGCTGACCCCCGACCTCATCGCCCGCCTGGGCGCCGAGCAGGAGCGTGAGACGTGAAGCTGACCGTGATCGGGGCCTCCGGGTCCTTCCCCGGGCCGGGGTCGCCGGCCTCGTGCTACCTCGTCACCGCGCAGGGCGTGGCCGAGGACGGCGTCACGCCGCGCACGTGGCGGATCCTGCTGGACCTGGGCAACGGGTCCCTGGGCGTGCTGCAGCGCTACGTCGAGCTCGAGGAGCTGGACGGGGTCCTGCTCTCGCACCTGCACCCGGACCACTGCATGGACCTGTGCGGCATGCACGTGGCCATCCGCTGGAACCCGGAGGGCTGGCACCGCGACCGGATGCCCGTGTACGGGCCCACGGCCACCGCGGACCGGATCGCCGAGGCGTACGGCATGGACCCGGAGCCGGGCATGCACGAGGACTTCGACTTCCGGGTGTGGCGGCCCGGGCGCACCGAGCGGTTCGGCCCGTTCCGGCTCACCCCGGTGCCGGTGCGCCACCCCATCGACGAGGCCTACGCGATCCGCGTGGAGGCCGACGAGCCCGACGGCGAGGGCGGCACCGTGACCCGCGTGCTCACCTACTCCGGGGACACGGACGCGTGCGAGGGGCTCGTGGAGGCCGCCCGGGACGCCGACCTGTTCCTGTGCGAGGCCGCCTTCCACGAGGGCCGGGACGACGGGATCGACGGCGTGCACCTGACCGGTCTGCGGGCCGGACAGACGGCCGCGCAGGCCGGGGCGAAGAAGCTGCTCCTGACGCACCTACCGGTGTGGAACGACCCCCAGCGGGCCGTCCTGGAGGCCCGGGAGGCGTACGAGGGCCCCATGGCCGTCGCGGTCTCCGGGCTGAGCTACGGGGTCTGAGCGCGCCCCTAGACTGGAGGCCATGAGCTCTCCCGCCTCCACCGCCCCCCGCCCGGACGGCCGCGCCGTCGACGAGCTGCGCCCCATCACCATCACCCGGGGCTGGTCCAGGCAGGCGGAGGGCTCGGCCCTCATCGAGTTCGGGGACACCCGCGTGCTGTGCACCGCCTCCTTCACGCAGGGCGTGCCGCGCTGGCTCAAGGGCGAGGGCACCGGCTGGGTCACCGCCGAGTACGCGATGCTCCCGCGCGCCACGAACGAGCGCAACCAGCGCGAGTCCGTCAAGGGCCGCATCGGCGGGCGCACCCACGAGATCTCCCGCCTGATCGGCCGCTCCCTGCGCGCCGTGATCGACCTCTCGGCCCTGGGGGAGAACACCATCGTCCTGGACTGCGACGTGCTGGACGCCGACGGCGGCACCCGCACCGCCGCCATCACGGGCGCCTACGTGGCCCTCGCCGAGGCCGTGGCCTGGGCCCGCCGCGAGGGGATCCTGCGCAAGGACGCCGAGGTGCTCAAGGACTCCGTGGCCGCCGTGTCGGTGGGCATCGTGGACGGCGTCCCCGTCCTGGACCTGCCCTACGTGGAGGACGTGAAGGCGGAGACGGACATGAACGTGGTGGTCACCGGCGCCGGCGAGTTCGTGGAGGTGCAGGGCACCGCCGAGGGCGTGCCGTTCTCCCGCGCCGAGCTGGACACCCTGCTCGACCTGGCCCTCACCGGCACCGGCGAGCTCGCCCGCATCCAGGCCGAGACCCTCGCGGGGGCCGCGGGGTCCGCCGCGGCGCAGGCGTGAGCGGGGCCGCCACCGGCGTGCCCGAGGGGGCCCGCGTCGTCCTGGCCACCCACAACGCCGGCAAGGTCCGCGAGCTGCGCCAGCTGCTCGAGGGCGCCGTGCCCGGCCTGGACGCCTCCGTCGCCGTCGTGGACGCCGGCGCGGTCGGCGCCCCGGACATCGTCGAGGACGGGGTCACCTTCGCGGAGAACGCGCTGAAGAAGGCCCGCGCGGTCGCCGCCCACACGGGTCTGATCGCCGTCGCGGACGACTCCGGCCTGGCCGTGGACGTGCTCCACGGCGCCCCCGGGATCTTCTCGGCCCGCTGGGCCGGACGCCACGGGGACGACCGGGCCAACCTCGAGCTGCTGCTCGCCCAGCTGGCCGACGTGCCGGACGCCCACCGCGGCGCCGAGTTCGTCTGCGCCGCCGCCCTGGCGGTGCCGAGCACCGCGGACGCGCGCGGCACCCACGCCATCCACGTCGAGCACGTGGAGCACGGCCGTCTGCGCGGCACCCTGCTGCGCGCCCCCGTCGGCGACGGCGGCTTCGGCTACGACCCGATCCTGCGCCCCGACGGCCGGGAGGAGTCCACCGCCCAGCTCTCCGCCGCGGACAAGAACGCGATCAGCCACCGGGGGCACGCCTTCCGCGCCCTGCTGCCGTACCTGGTGGACGCGCTCGACGCGCGCCCGTGAGCGGCGTGCTCGCCCCCGTGCCGGGGCTGGACTTCACGGCGATCGACTTCGAGACCGCCAACGGGTTCCGCGGCTCCCCGTGCGCCCTCGGCGCCGTGCGCGTGCGGGACGGCGTCATGGTGGAGCGGGCCGAGTGGCTCATCCGGCCGCCCGTCGGCTTCGACCGCTTCGACCCGCGCAACGTGCGCATCCACGGCATCACCGAGGACCGGGTGCTGGACGCGGCGCGGTTCGCGGACGTGTACGACGAGCTGGCCGGCTTCGTGGGCGCCGACGTGCTCGCCGCCCACAACGCGGGTTTCGACGTCGGCGTCATCGAGTCCGGCCTCGAGGTCTCCGGCCGGGACGTGCCGCGCCTGGACTTCGTGTGCACCCTGGTGCTCGCGCGCCGCGTCTACGACCTGGCCTCCTACGCGCTGCCCTCGGCGGCCCGCGAGGCCGGGTTCGCCCCGGGCCCGCACCACGACGCGCTCGCGGACGCCGAGGCGTGCGCGGCCATCCTCGTCGACGTCGCCCGGCGCGTGCTTGGCACCGAGGCGGGTGACGGGGCCGCGGTGGCGCCGGCGGGCGCGCGCGGCCTTCCCGAGCCGTTCGACGTCCCCCGGCTGATGCGCGCCCAGGGGCTGACGGTGAACACCCTGGCGCAGCGGGCCGCCGGCGAGGGCCCCGAGTCCAAGGCCACCCGCCAAGCCCGGCGCACGCAGGGCGTGTTCGACGCGCGCGTGCCGCTCAAGGACGAGCGGGCCATGCCGGACTTCCTGCGGTGGCCGGACGAGGGCACCAACCCCGTGCCCAACCCGGACGCGGACCCGGGCCACCCCCTCCACGGGCAGACCGTGGTGTTCACGGGCGGCATCGGCATGTCCCGTCAGACGGCGAAGGTCCGCGCGGCCCGGCTCGGCGCGCAGACCGCCAACCGGGTGGGCGCCGCGACCACCATGCTCGTGGTGGGGGACGGCTTCGAGGCCGCCGACCTGGACCGCCCGGCCCCCGCGCCCGGCACCCGCGAGGCCGTCACCACGGCGCTGGCGCACCGCAAGACCCGGGACGCGCTGCGCCGCCGGGAGCGCGGCCAGCACATCTCGCTCGTCTCCGAGGGCGAGTTCCTCCAGATGCTCGACGGGAACTGGCCGGACGCCGCCCGCTGAGCGGGCGGCCTCCGGGCCGCGCCCTCATCCGGCGGCCGCCGACCCTCGGGTCAGGCGGCCGCCCGCCAAGGGTCAAGCGGCCGCCCGGCCGGAGGGGTCAGGTCGTCGCCGCGCTCCAGCGGCGGGCCGCCTCCGCCACGACCTCCCGCTCCGCGACCCACGCCGGGACGAGGCCCGCGGGCCCGTCGGCGGCCGCGTCCGCGCCGAAGACCGCAGGGCCGTGGGCGGCGCCGAGCAGCTGCCCGGCCAGCGACGCCGTCGAGTCCGAGTCCCCGGCATGGTTGGCGCCGATCCGCAGCGCCAGGGCGAGCATGTCCGCCGGGTCCGCGTGCCGGGCCTGCGCCACGAGCGCTGCGTGGACGGCGATGGCCAGCGCCTCCTCGGCGACCCACCCCTCGCCGAGGGCCGCGGGCAGCGTGCCGGGCCGGCCGGCGTCGTCCGCGGGGGAGGCGGCCAGCTCGACGGCGGACGCGAGGGCCGCGGCGGTCTCGCCGCCCTCGGCCGGGCCGAGGGAGTCCACCCAGGCGCGGGCGTGGGCGACGGCGTCCTCCAGGCCCGCCCCGCGCAGCAGCGCGGCGATCATCAGGGAGTAGGCGGCCGCGGCGACCCACGCGGTGGGGTGGCCGTGGGTGAGCACGGCGCCCTGGCGGGCGAAGGAGACCACGTGGACGTCCTCCAGCCCCGGCACCATGCCGTACGGCGCCGAGCGCATCACGGTGCCGCAGCCCTTCGAGTCCGGGTTCCGGGGGTCCCCGGGCAGGCCCATGGCGGCGGAGTCCAGCCCGCTCAGGCACGCGTTCCCCGGGGCGCGGCGCGCGCGCAGCTCGGGGTGGTCCTCGAGCCAGCGCGGCGGCACGGGCGGGGCGCCGTCCGGCAGCGCGCCGCCGTGCTGCGTGGCCCACCACCGCAGGCAGGCCAGCCACACGCACGCGGCCGGATCCGCGGCCTGGCCGTCGTTCTGCCACTCGATCCACTCGAGCAGCCCGTCCAGGACGTACAGGGTCATCTGGGTGTCGTCCGAGATCGGCAGGGCCTCGCCCCCGACGACGGCCAGTGCGGCCTCGCCCGTGGTGAGCCCCTCCGCCCCGTGGCGGGCCCGGACGGCCGCGTCCGCGTCGAACTCCACGGTGTAGCCGAGGGCGTCCCCGGCGGCGCCCGCCGCGAGGAGGGCGGCGACGCGGGCGGCGTGCTCGGGGCCGGGCAGGGACGGGGCGGCGGGGGTCTCGGTCATAGGGGACATCGTAGGAGGCGGGTCGGACGCCTTAACGCGTCCGCCCGGTTCCTACAGTGGAGCCATGCTCCTGCTGCACACCTCCGACTGGCATCTCGGCCGGTCCTTCCACGGCACCGGCCTGCTGGAGGGCCAGCGTCAGGTCCTCGACGCCCTCGTGGACACCGTGCGGGAGCGCGGCGTGGACGCCGTGCTGCTCGCCGGGGACGTCTACGACCGCGCTCTGCCGTCGGCGGACGCCGTCGCCCTCCTGGACGCCACGCTGGCACGCCTGCGCGAGGCCGGGGCGCAGGTGGTCCTCACCAGCGGCAACCACGACTCCGCGGTGCGCCTGGGGTTCGGCGCCGGCCTGCTCTCCGCCGCAGGCGTGCACGTGCTCACGGACCCCGCCCGCCTGGACGAGCCGGTCCTGCTCGAGGACGCGGCGGGGGAGCGCGCGGCCGTCTACGGCGTCCCGTACCTGGAGCCGCGCCACCTCGGCCAGGCGTGGGAGGTGGACCCGACCCACACGGGCGTGATGACGGAGGCCGTGCGGCGGATCCGGGCGGACCTGGAGGACCGGCGGGCGGGGTCGCCCGCCCCGCTGGCCGGCGTCGTGCTCGCCCACCTGTTCGCCGCAGGCGGGGACGCCTCCGACTCCGAGCGGGACATCGGCGCCGGCGGCTCGCCGTTGCCCGCGAGCCCGGCGCCCGCGGACCCGGCCGGGCGGGACGCCGGGTCCGGCGCGGAGCCGGAGGGGCTGGTCGGCACCCTCGGCCAGGTGCCGGTCACGGTCTTCGACGGGCTGGACTACGCGGCGCTCGGGCACCTGCACGGACGGCAGACGATGGCCGAGCACGTGCGGTACTCCGGATCGCCGCTGCCGTACTCCTTCTCCGAGGCGAAGCACGTGAAGGGCGGGTGGCTCGTGCACGTGCACGGCGGCGCCGTGACCGAGGTGGAGCCCGTGGACTGGCGGGCCGGACGCCGGCTGGCCGTGCTCGCCGACCGCATCGGGCCGCTGCTGGACTCGCCCGAGTACGCCTTCGCCGAGGACCGCTGGGTGCAGGCCACGGTGACGGACCCCGAGCGGCCCGAGAGGGCGCTCGAGCGGCTACGCTCGCGGTTCCCCCACCTGCTCGTGTTCCGCCACGAGCCGGAGGGCGGGCGTCCCGAGCGCGTGCGCACGTACGCGCAGGCCCTGCGCCAGGCCCCCACGGACCTCGCGCTGACCACGGGCTTCGTGGACCACGTGCGCGGCCGTCCCGCCTCGGCGGAGGAGTCCGCGCTGCTCGACGACGCCCTCACGGCGTCCCGGACCCGGGAGGCCCAGGCATGAGGATCCATCGGATGCGGCTGCAGGGGATCGGCCCCTACGCCGAGGCGCAGGACGTGGACATGGACCGGCTCAACGACGCCGGCCTGTTCCTGCTGGACGGGCCCACGGGCGCGGGCAAGTCCACCGTCCTCGCCGCCCTCTGCTACGCCCTGTACGGGTCCGTCCCGGGCGGCCGGTCGCCCGAGTCGCTCGTGACCACGCTGCGCCCGCCCGGCGCCGTCGTCCCCGAGGTGCTCGTGGAGTTCACCGTCCAGGGGCGGCGGTTCGAGGTGGTGCGCTCGCCCCGTCACGAGCGACTCAAGAAGCGGCGGTCCGCCTCCGGGAAGGACACCACGCCCACCCCCGCCGCCGTCTCCCTGCGCGAGCACGTGGACGGGGCCTGGCAGGAGCCGCTGACCCGCAACGACGAGGTCGGCGTCCAGGTGGCGGACGTCATGCACCTGGACGCGGCCCAGTTCATGCAGGTCGTCATGCTCCCGCAGGGGCGGTTCGCCGAGTTCCTCACCGCCCGGTCGGACGAGCGCCAGCGACTGCTGCGCCGCCTGTTCGGCACCCAGCGGTTCGACGGCGTGGAGGAGCACCTCAAGACCGAGGCCGAGCGCCTCGGCTCCCGCGCCGCCGCGGACGCCCAGGTGGCCGCCGCGGCCCGGGAGCAGCTGCGCGAGGCGGTCGCCGCCGAGCTCGGCGAGGACTGGCACGCGCCCGAGCCGTTCCCCGTCACGGACGAGGAGCTGGTGGAGAGGACCGCGGAGCGCACGCGGGAGGCGGTGGACGCCGCCCGCGCCGGCCGGGACGCCGCCGCCGCGGAGGAGGCCGCCGCGCGCGGGGCCCAGGCCGAGCTGCGCGCCACGGGGGAGGCCCTCGCCGCCGCGGCGGCGTGGACCGAGCGGGAGCGCGCCCACCGCGAGGGCGCCGAGGCTGCCGCGGGGGACCGGACCGCCGTCGCCGCCCACGAGCGCGCCGGTCGCGTGCTGGGCGCGGCCGACCGCGCCGAGTCCGCCCGCGCGGCCGAGGACCGGGCGCGGGAGGCGGACGGGACCGCCCAGGCCGCGGCCGCCGAGGACCCGCTCGCCGCCGGCTGGCTGGAGCAGGCCCGGCGGGACGCCGCCGAGACGCCCGCGGACGACGCCGCCCTGCCCCGGGACGCCGTCGCGCTCGCGGAGCGGGCCGTGGAGGAGGTCGCCCGCGCCGTGCGGGACCGGGCCGCCGCCGAACGGCTCGAGGAGACGGAGCGGACCGAGGCGGCCCGCCGCACGCAGATCGTCGCCGAGCGCGAGGCCGCCGAGGCCGCGCGCTCCGGTCGCGAGGAGTCTCTCGCGGCCGTGCGCGAGGCGGTGGAGGCGGCCTCCGCCCGGCTCGGCGCCCAGGCGGACGTGGACCGGCGCGTCGCCGAGGCCGAGCAGGGCCTGGCCGCCGCCCGGGAGGCCGAGCGGCACGCCCTCGCCGCGGACGCCGCCGACCGGTCGCGGGAGGCGGCGCGGACCGGGCGCGACGCCGCCGCCCAGCACCGGCTGGGGCTGCTGCGCTCCCGGTACGAGCAGGCGGCCGCGGACCTCGCCGCCGACCTCGAGGACGGCACCCCCTGCGCCGTGTGCGGATCCCCCGAGCACCCGGACCCGGCGCCGCGCGTGGGCACGGCGGTCATCGAGGCCGACGTCGCCGCCGCGGAGGAGGCCCTCGCCGCCGCCGAGGCGGTGCTCGCCGACGCGGAGACGGCCCGCACCGCCGCGCACGAGAGGGTGCGCGCCTCGGCCGCCGCCGCCGGCGGACGCACCCCGGCGCAGGCCGAGGAGGCGCTCGCCGCGGCGCGCACCGAGCACGCCGAGCTCGCCGCGGTGCGGAAGGCCCTCGCCGCGGACCGCCGGCGGCTGCAGGCGCTGGAGACGGAGCGGGACGAGGCCGCCGCGGCCGAGACCGCCCGCACCGCCGAGGACGCCCGGCTGCAGGAGGCCTCGCGCCAGCGGCACGAGCGGCTGCTCGAGCTGCGGGCGGGGATCGAGCGGGCCCGCGGGGACGCCCCGGACCTGGACGCCCGCGGCGCCCTGGTGCGCACCGCCCGCGGCCGCCTCGAGGCGCTGGCCGGCGCGGTCGAGGCCCGGGAGCGGGCCCTCGCCGTCGCCGCGGACGCGGACCGCGCCCTCGCCGCCGCCCTGCGCGAGCAGGAGTTCGAGGACGTCGGCGCCGCGCGGGCCGCCCGCCTCCCCGCCGAGGACGCGGCGGCCCGGACCGCCCGCGTGCGCGCGTGGGACGACGAGCAGGCGCGCCTGGCCGAGCTCGCCCAGAGCGACGCCGTCCGGCGCGGCCGAGAGCTGCAGGACCAGCAGGCGACGGCGCCCACCCCGGAGGACCTCGAGGCCGCCGCGGCCCGGCTCCTCGAGGCCGAGCGATCGCGCCGCGAGCGGGACGAGGCCCTCGGGCGGCGGACCGCCGTGGCCGCCGCCGTCGAGCGCCAGGCCGCCCTCCTGCGGGGCGTGCTGGACCGCTCCGCCGCCCTGCTGGCCGAGCACGAACGCGTCACCGGACTGCTCGCGCTCGTGCGCGGCGGCGGGGAGAACCGGCTGAAGATGCCGCTGGCCAGCTACGTGCTCGCGGGCCGGCTCGAGGAGGTCGCCGCGGCCGCCACCGAACGGCTGCTGGCCATGACGGACGGGCGCTACAGCATCGAGTACTCCGACGACTCCGCCGGGCGGGGCAACAAGGGGCTCGAACTGGTCGTGCGGGACCACTACGTGGACGAGACCCGCCACCCCTCCACCCTCTCGGGCGGGGAGACCTTCATGGCCTCCCTCGCGCTGGCCCTGGGCCTGGCGGACACGGTCCAGGCCGAGGCCGGCGGCGTCGAGCTGGACACGCTGTTCGTGGACGAGGGCTTCGGCTCGCTGGACTCGGACACCCTCGACGACGTCCTGGACGTGGTGGACGGCCTGCGCTCCGGCGGGCGCACCGTGGGGCTCGTCTCCCACGTGGAGCGGATGAAGCAGGAGATCCCCGTGCGCCTGGCCGTGACCAAGGAGCGGGAGGGCTCGAGCCTGGCCGTCCACGTCGACGCCTGAGAACGGCGGGAGGCGCGCCGCCCGCCCTTCTCAGGCGCGGCGGGCGCGGCCCACGAGACCGCCCAGCCGGGCACGCAGCCGGCCCAGGGGACCGGGGCGCCGGCCGCCGTCGTCGGCCATGCCCGCCGCCGCGCTCGCCGCGGGAACGCCGCCGGTGCGCCGACGCGCGAGCAGGCCCGCCCGCGCGGACTCCGCCTGCTCGGCCGCCGCCTGCTCGGCCTCGGCCGCCCGCCGCCGGGTCTCCTCGTCCCGGCGCGCCTGCTCGGCGCGCTCGGCCTGGATCCGCCGCTCGCCGCGGGCCTCGGTGAGCCGGTACAGCACCGGCACGAGCACGAGCGTGAGCAGCGTGGAGGAGAGCAGGCCGCCCACCACGGCCACCGCCAGCGGCTGGGAGATGAAGCCGGAGTGGCCCGTGAGGCCCAGCGCCATCGGGACCATCGCCAGGATCGTGGCCAGCGCCGTCATCACGACGGGGCGCACGCGGTTCAGCGCGCCGACCTCGATCGCCTCGTCGAGGCCCATCCCGCGGTCGCGGCGGTACTGGTTGATCAGGTCGATCAGCACGATCGCGTTCGTCACCACGATGCCCACCAGCATGAGCAGGCCGATCATCGTGGACAGGCCCAGCGCGGTGCCCGTGGCCAGCAGGGCCAGGAACACGCCCGTGGCGGCGAACGGGATGGACACCAGCAGGACGAGCGGCTGGCGCAGGGAGTTGAAGGTCGCCACCATCACCACGTACACGGTCGCGATCGCGGCGAGCAGGGCCAGGCCCAGGTCGCGGAACGTCGCGGCCTGCTGCTCGGCGGCGCCGCCCACGGTGGCCGTGACGCCCTCCGGGAGCGCGAGCCCGTCCACGGCCTCGGTGACGCGCCGGGAGACGGCGCCGAGGTCCTGGTCGTCCGGGGTCACGGTGACCACGGCGGTCCGCTCGCCGTTCGACGACGTCACGCGGGCCGGCACGTCCACCCGCTCCACCGAGGCGAGCTCCTCGAGCGGGACCGGGCCGGAGCCGGTCTGCACCGCCACCTGGCGCAGGGCCTCGAGGGACTCCACGGGGTCGGGGTCGCCCAGGCGCACCTGGAACTGCTCGAAGCCGAACCGGACGTCGCCCACCGGCACCGCCTGCAGGGCGGCGGCGGCCTGGCCGGCCACTGCCTCTTCGGTCAGGCCCAGCCGGGCGGCGGCCTCGGTGTCCACGTCCACCTGGAAGGTCGGCCGCACGTCTGCGGCCGGGGTGGTGACCTCGCGGGCGCCCTCGACGCCGCGCAGGGCGCCGGCCACCTCGTCGGCGGCCGTCGCGAGGGCCTGGGGATCGGGGGCGGAGACGGACACCTCGATGTCCTGGCCGCCGCCGGGGCCCTGCTGCGTGGACACGGAGACCTCGCCGACCCCCTCGAGGGCGGCCAGGTCGGCGCGGACGCCGTCCTGCAGGGCGGTCTGGTCCGCGTCCTCGTCCGTCACCACGGTGAACCGGGCGCGGTCTGCGGAGGAGCCGCCGAACGCCCCGGCCGGGCCGCCGGCGGTGCCCGCGGTCCACTGCACGGTCTCCACGCCCTCGGTCTCGAGCAGGGTCCGCTCGATCATCCCGGCCGCGGCGGCGGTGGCCTCCAGGGAGGTCCCCGGCTCCTGGTCGGCGGTGACCACGAACGAGTTCTGCCCCGTGTCCCCGATGAGGTTGGTGGGGATCAGCGGCACGAGGGCGGCGGTGCCGGCGAGCACCGCGACGGCGCCGGCCAGCGTGGCGACCGTGTGGCGCTGCGTCCAGCGCAGCACCGGCCGGTACGCCCGGGCCAGCCAGCCGCCGGCCGCGCTCGGGTGCGCGTCGTGGCCGTGCTCGCCGGCCGGGACGGCGGGGGCGCCACCCTCGGCCGCGTCGGCGGGGGAGTCGTCCCCGGCCGGGCGCCGCGGGGTCCGCAGGAACCACCAGCACAGCACCGGGACGATCGTCAGGGCGACCACGAGCGAGGCCAGCAGGGCGACGGTGGCGGTCACCGCGAACGGGCGGAAGAGCTCCCCGGCCAGCCCGCCCACGAAGGCGATCGGCAGGAACACGGCCACCGAGACGAGGGTGGAGGCGGTGATGGCCGTCGCGACCTCGCGGGTGCCGATGAGGATCGCGGTGCGGCGGTCCGCCCCGAGGTCGAGGTGGCGGCGGATGTTCTCCACCACCACGATCGCGTCGTCCACCACGCGGCCGATCGAGATGGTCAGCGCGCCCAGGGTGAGCGTGTTGAGCGAGTAGCCGAACACGGCCACGCCGATCAGGGCCGCCAACAGGGACAGCGGGATGGACACTGCGGTCACCAGGGTGGAGCGCAGTGAGAGCAGGAAGACGGCGATCACGAGCACCGCGAACGCCAGGCCGAGCAGGCCCTCCTGGAAGAGGGTGTCGATGGACTGCTGGATGAAGGGCGCCTGGTCGAACACGACCGTCAGATCGGCCCCGCCGCCCACGACGGACTCGAGCTCGGGCAGCGCCTCGCGCACCGCCTCGGAGACGGCCACCAGGTCGGCGTCGGGGGTCGCGGTCACGGAGACGGAGAGGGTGTCCGCGCCGTCGGTGCGGGTGACGGACGTGGGCTCGGCGGCCTGGAGGGAGACCTCGGCGACCTCGCCGAGGGTGCGGGGCTCGCCGTCGCCGGCGGGCTCGGCGGGCGCGGCCGGCGTCGCCTCGGGGTCTGCGGGCGGGCCGCCGCCTCCGCCCACCGGGCCGCCGTCCGCGGTGCGGTCCTGCGGGGCCGTCCCCTGGCCGCCCTCGGCCGGGGTGACGACGATGCCGCGCAGGCCCTCGAGGTCCTCGACGGCGGCGCCCGCCTGGACGGGGTAGGTGCTCTCGCCCTCGTTGACCTGACCGACGGGGAACAGGCCGGCGTTCTCCTCGAGGGCGGTGGTGATGTCCTGGGTGCTCAGCCCGGCGGCCGCGAGGGCCTCCGGGTCCGGGACCACGGAGACGTGCTCCTCGGTGCCGCCGAGGACGTCCGCGCCGCGCACGCCCTCGAGCTTCTGCAGCCGGGGGGCGAGCACGGCCTCGGCGCGACGGCGCAGCTCGTTCAGGTCCTCGTCGCCGGAGAGGGCGAGGAACACCACGGGGAAGTCGGAGACGGAGCCGGCGAAGGAGGAGGTCTCGGCCTCCTCCGGCAGCTGCGAGGCGAGGTTCGAGACCACGCGGTCCACCTGGGAGCGGGCCCGGTTCAGGTCCGTGCCGTAGGCGAACTGCAGCTGGATCGAGTTGAAGCTCGCCTGGGAGGTGGAGCCGGAGGACTCGAGCCCCTCGACGGCCTGCAGGGCCGTCTCGAGGGGCTCGCCCACCAGCGAGTCCACGACCTCGGGGGAGGCCCCCGGGTACAGCGTGGACACCGAGATGACGGGCAGCTCGAGCGGGGGGATCAGCTCCCGCTTGAGCTGCCCGGCGGACAGGACGCCGAACACCGCGATGAACACGGTGACGAGCGCGACGAGCGCCCGCCGGCGAAGAGAGAACCGGGCGAGCGCTCCCACGGCGGCGTCAGGCCAGCTTGAGCGCGGCGTCCGTGGACGCGCTGACCTCGGCCAGCAGGGCCGGGTCGTCGTTCAGGGTGCGGCCCAGCGAGGGGATGAGCTCCTTGAGCGCGCCGTCCCAGCCGGCCATCTTCGCCGGGAAGCAGCGCTCGAGCAGCTTCACCATGATGGGCGCGGCGGTGGAGGCGCCCGGGGAGGCGCCCAGCAGGCCGCCGATCGAGCCGTCGCCGTGGGTGACCACCTCGGTGCCGAACTGCAGGACGCCGCCGAAGCGGCCCTTGCGCTTCATGACCTGCACGCGCTGGCCGGCGGTGATGAGCTCCCAGTCGCCGCCCTCGGCCTCCGGGTAGAACTCCTTCAGGGACTCGACCTTCTTGTCCTGGGACTTCACCACCTCGGTGACGAGGTACTTGGTGAGGTCCATGTTGTCCTTGGCCACGTCCAGCATGGTGGTGAGGTTGTGGGGGCGGATGGACAGCGGCAGGTCCAGGTAGGAGCCGGTCTTGAGGAAGTTCGTCGAGAAGCCGGCGTAGGGGCCGAACAGCAGGGAGCGCTTGCCGTTGACGAAGCGGGTGTCCAGGTGCGGCACGGACATGGGCGGGGCGCCCACGGCGGCCTGGCCGTAGACCTTGGCCATGTGGCGGTTCACCACGGACTCGTCGGTGCAGCGCAGGAACTGGCCGGAGACCGGGAAGCCGCCGAAGCCCTTGGCCTCGGGGATGCCGGACTTCTGCAGCAGGGACAGCGCGCCGCCGCCGGCGCCCACGAACACGAAGCGGGCGCGGTCCACGACCTCGGTCCCGGCGGCCTTGTTCTTGACGGAGACCTCCCAGCGGCCGTCGGTGCCGCGGCTCAGGCCGGTCACCTTGTGGCCGAAGCGCACGTCGGCGCCCGCGCCGGCCATGGCCGTCACGAGCTGGCGGGTGAGCGAGCCGAAGTCCACGTCCGTGCCGCCGACGACGCGCGAGGCGGCGATGCGGCCGGCGTCCTCGCGGCCCTCGATGAGCAGGGGCGCCCACTCGGCGATGGTGGCGGGGTCCTCGGTGTGCTCCATCTGCGCGAACAGCGGCTGGGCGGACATCGCTTCGTAGCGGGTGCGCAGGTAGTCGGCGTGGGCGTCGCCCCACACGAAGGACATGTGCGGCAGCGGGTTGATGAAGGTCTTGGGGTCCTGGAGCGTGCCGTCCTTCACGAGGGAGGACCAGAACTGGCGGGAGGTCCAGAACTGCTCGTTGATGCCGAGCGCCTTGGTGACGTCCACCGTCCCGTCCTTGCCCAGCGGCGCATAGTTCAGTTCGCAGAGGGCGGCGTGCCCGGTGCCGGCGTTGTTCCACGGGTCGGAGGACTCCAGGCCGGCCTGGTCCAGGTTCTCGTAGAGGGCGATCGACCAGGTGGGCTCGAGGCGCTGCAGCAGGACGCCGAGCGTGGCGCTCATGATGCCGCCGCCGATCAGGACGACGTCGTGGGTGGTGGCGGACGAGGGGGTGGGCACGGTCAACTCCTGGGGCAGAACGACGGCGGTGGGGCGCGCCGTGACCGGGCCTGCGTGGGCGGGTCGTGACGGGGCGCCGTGGTGCCCCACTCTACTACCGGCGGACTCAGCCCTCGGTCAGGTGGACGCGTGCGAACGGCTCGTCCAGCTGGGGCGACGTCGGGTAGGAGGCGACGCGGGGGCCCGTGGCCAGCGCGGAGATCGGGTACACCAGGGGCAGGGCGGGCAGGTCCAGCGCCATGGCGCGCACGACCCGGCGGAAGAGGCCGCGCCGGGCCTCGTCGTCCTGCTCGGAGGCCGCGGTGTCGACGTCCTGGATGACGCGCGGGTTGCGGTAGCCGGTCTCCGCGCGCCACGAGCGGGCGAATGGCTCGAGGAACGCGTGTGGGTCCCGGTACGCGCCGTTGCGGCCCATCAGGTGCAGGGCGCGCGTGGGGCGGGAGACGACGGCCCTGAGGTAGTCGTGGTCGGCCGGCACCGGCACGGGGGTGATGTGCAGGCCGATGGCGCCCAGGTCCTGGGCGACCATCGCGTAGACGCGCTCCGGCTCCGGCATGGACGGGCGGGCCGTGCCCGCGGGGTAGAGGAACTCGAGCTCCTCGCCGTCGTAGCCCGAGAGCTCGACGAGCCGCCGCGCCTGCGCGGGGTTCACGTCGTAGCGGCGCGCCTCCTCGTCGCCGACGCCCAGGGCCGGGGGCACGAGGTCGTGGGCCAGCCGGGTGCCCTCGAGGAACACGTCGCTCGCGGCGATCCGTGGCCGGTCCACGGCGTAGGCGATCGCCTGGCGCAGGTACTGGGAGCGGATCCGGGGGTGGTCCAGGTTCATCCCCACGTACAGGACGGCCAGCGGGTCGCGGGGCAGCACCTGCGTGCCGGCCTCGACGAGGGGGCGCAGCTGGCCCGGGGCGACGACGTCGATCACGTCCGCGGTGCCGCGGCGCAGCTCGCGCAGGCGGGTGGTGGCCCGGCCCCACGGGTGGACGACGACGGGGCGCACCGCCGGCTCCTCGCCGCGGTGGCTCGCGCTGGGCACGAGGTAGGCGACGTCCGCGCCGTCCGGCTGGTCGCGGGAGAGCTCGGCGACCTCGGCCTCGGTGGCCCAGCGGTACGGGCCGGTGCCGGCGGGGGTGACCGTCTCCACCCCGTCCACGGGGACGGTGCGCTCCCACGAGGCGGGGGAGGAGATCGCGAACGCGGGCGAGCTCAGGGCGGCGGCCAGGTGGCGCAGCGGGGAGGTCAGGCGCAGCCGGACCTCGTGGGCGCCGCGGGCCTCCACGCCGGCGTAGACCGAGCCCTCCTCGCCCTCGTGGCCGCCGAACGCCGAGACGAAGGAGGACGGCATCGGGACGGAGCCCTCCACGGGCGCGGGGGCCTGGGCCCAGCGTCGGACGTTGGCGACCACCGCGTCGGCGTCGCAGGGCTCGCCGTCGTCGAAGACGAGACCGGGGACGAGGTGGAAGGCGTGCACGCGGCCGTCCGCGGAGACCTCGTGGCGCTCGGCCAGTCGCGGCGTCGGCGCGCCGGTGTCCGGGTCCACGCCCAGCAGGGTCTCGAGCACCTGGCGGATGATGCGGAAGGACTCGCTGTCCCATGCGCGGGCCGAGTCACGGGTGAACGGGCGGCCCGGGGCACCGACCACGAGCAGCCGGCTCGGGCCGGACGGGGTCGCCGCGGCCGTGCCCGAGGCCGAGGGGGCCGGCGTCGGGGTGCCCGCGCAGCCGCCGAGGCCGAGTCCGAGGGCGCCGAGGCCGGCGCCGAGGAGGGCGCGGCGGCTGGGCTGCATGGCTCTCTCCTCCTGAGGGGCGACGGCGGCGACGGGCGGGGCGCCGGAGTGCGGGCGGGGGGATTCGAACCCCCACGTCCAGGACACTGGAACCTAAATCCAGCGCGTCTGCCAGTTCCGCCACGCCCGCGCACGCCCCGCGCGGCGGGGCGAGCCACGATCCTACCGTGCGCGCCCGTGCCGCGGCCGGGGTCGGGTCAGGCCTCGTCGAGGCCCAGGGTGCGGCGCAGCCGGGCCACGTGGCCGGTGGCCTTGACGTTGTACTGGGCATGGGTGACGCGGCCGTCCGGGCCGACCACCACGGTCGAGCGGATCAGGCCCTCGTAGGTGCGCCCGTAGTTCTTCTTCTCGCCCCAGGCGCCGTAGGCCTCGGCCACGGCGTGGTCCTCGTCCGAGAGCAGGGAGAAGGTCAGCCCCTCCTTCTGGGCGAAGCGGATGATCTTGCCGATGGGGTCGGGGGAGACGCCGAGCACCACGTAGCCGGCGGCGGTCAGCGAGGCGAGGCTGTCCCGGAAGTCGCAGGCCTGGGTGGTGCAGCCCGGCGTGGAGGCGGCCGGGTAGAAGTAGACGATCGTGCTCTTGCCCGCGCTGTCCCGCAGGGAGACCGGGCGGCCGTCCTGGTCCTGGAGGGTGAAGGCGGGCGCGATGTCGCCCGGCTGGAGGCGGTTCTGGGTCGTGTCGCTCATGCGCCTCAGCCTACGGGGGAGCGCGCCGCAGGGCGGGGAGGGGGCCGGGGACGGCGAAGGCCCCATCTCCGTGGAGACGGGGCCTTCAGTCCGTGGTGCACCCCCCGGGACTCGAACCCGGAACCTGCTGATTAAGAGTCAGATGCTCTACCGATTGAGCTAGAGGTGCAGGTGCCGCACCGCCTCTCGGATCTCTCCGGTGCGCCGTGCAACGAGGTGAAACCCTACCAGCGGTTTCAGCGAGCGTGCAAATCGGGACCCGTGACGTCTGTCCCACCGGCCTCCGGGGCCGCGTAGAGCCGGTCCAGCTCGTCCATGAACGCGGTCATGAAGGCGTGGAAGTCGACGGCGTCCTCGGCCTGGTCGAGCCCGGCCGTGCCGTCCTCGGTGAGGTCCCCCACGGGCACGCGGGCGTGCTCCGGGACGTCGAACCACGTGCGGAAGCCGGTGACGGTCTCCACCTGGTAGCCGCTGCCGGTGTCCGCCACGGTGGCCACGTTGCCCAGGGCCACCCCGACGACGTCCGTGCCGTGGGAGGAGGGCTCTGCCACCGGGCCGTCCGGGTCCTCCTCGGGGGCGTCCGCGGCGGGGGCGTCGGCCGGCGCGTCGTCCGGCGTCGACGTCGGGTCGAAGGGGCACAGCAGCATTTCCAGGGGCTGGTGCCGGTAGCCGATCACCAGGGGGGAGGAGGAGCCCGAGGGCTGGCCGTAGACCACGTTGTAGTCGCCGTGGTTGAACACGCGCGCGTCGAAGACGCCGCGCAGGCGTCTCTGGAGGGTCGGCGAGTCCATGCCCCCCAACGTACGCGGCGGCGTCGGGGCCTGTCATGCCGCCGCGCCCGACCGTCACACGCGGTCGCGGCCCGCCGGCGGGCGCGGGCGCCTCACTAGACTCCGCGGCATGGACACCGCCGCGTCGACCCCCCGCACCCCGTCCGCCGCCCCGGACATGAAGCCGCGCTCGCGCGACGTCACGGACGGCATGGAGCGCGCCGCCTCGCGCGGCATGCTGCGTGCCGTCGGCCTGGGCGACGCGGACTTCGCCAAGCCGCAGATCGGCATCGCCTCGTCCTGGAACGAGATCACGCCCTGCAACCTCTCCCTCGACCGGCTCGCCCAGGCCGCCAAGGAGGGCGTCCACGCCGACGGCGGCTTCCCGCTCGAGTTCGGCACCGTCTCCGTCTCGGACGGCATCTCCATGGGCCACGAGGGCATGCACTTCTCCCTCGTCTCCCGCGAGGTGATCGCGGACTCCGTGGAGACCGTGATGATGGCCGAGCGCCTGGACGGCTCCGTCCTGCTCGCCGGCTGCGACAAGTCGCTGCCCGGCATGCTCATGGCCGCCGCGCGCCTGGACCTGGCCAGCGTGTTCGTCTACGCCGGCTCCACCATGCCCGGCCACGCCCGCCTGAGCGACGGCACGGAGAAGCAGGTCACGATCATCGACGCCTTCGAGGCGGTGGGCGCGTGCGCCCGTGGCCTGATGAGCGAGGAGGACCTGCTGCGCATCGAGAAGGCGATCGTGCCGACCGAGGGCGCGTGCGGCGGCATGTACACCGCCAACACCATGGCCTCCGTCGGCGAGGCCCTGGGCATGTCCCTGCCGGGCTCGGCGACCCCGCCCTCGCCGGACCGCCGCCGCGACGACTTCGCGCGCCGCTCCGGCGCGGCCGTCGTGAACCTGCTGCGCCAGGGCATCACGGCCCGCGACATCATGACCAAGGAGGCGTTCGAGAACGCGATCGCCGTGACCATGGCCTTCGGCGGCTCCACCAACGCCGTCCTGCACCTGCTGGCCATCGCCCGCGAGGCCGGCGTGGACCTGAGCCTCGAGGACTTCAACCGCGTGGGGGACCGCACCCCGCACATCGCCGACCTCAAGCCCTTCGGCCGCTACGTCATGACGGACGTGGACCGGGTGGGCGGCGTGCCCGTGGTGATGAAGGCGCTGCTGGACGAGGGCCTGCTGCACGGGGACGCGCTGACCGTCACCGGCCGCACCGTGGCCGAGAACCTCGCCGAGCTCGCCCCGGACCCCGTGGACGGGGACGTCATCCGCACCATGGACCGCCCGATGCACCCCAACGGCGGCATCGCGATCCTGCACGGCAGCCTCGCCCCCGAGGGCGCCGTGGTGAAGTCGGCCGGCTTCGACGCGGACGTCTTCGAGGGCACCGCCCGCGTGTTCGACCGCGAGCGTGCCGCGATGGACGCGCTCGAGGACGGCACCATCGCGGCGGGCGACGTCGTCGTGATCCGCTACGAGGGCCCGCGCGGCGGTCCCGGCATGCGCGAGATGCTCGCGATCACCGGCGCCATCAAGGGTGCCGGCCTGGGCAAGGACGTCCTGCTGCTCACGGACGGCCGGTTCTCCGGCGGCACCACGGGGCTGTGCATCGGGCACATCGCCCCCGAGGCGGCCGACGGCGGCCCGATCGGCCTGGTGCGCGACGGCGACCGGATCCGCGTGGACATCGCCGGCCGCACGCTGGACCTGCAGGTCGCGGAGGAGGAGCTGGAGGCGCGCCGCCGCGAGTGGGCGCCCGTGCCGCCGAAGTTCACCACCGGCGTGCTGGGCAAGTACGCCAAGCTCGTGCACTCGGCCGCCGAGGGCGCGTACCTCGGCTGACGCGGCGTCGGTCTCACATTCTGAATACGCATCTCGGAATGTGAGACCGATGTCCGCCGAGTGGAGGCGCGCGGCGCGCCGTGGCCATACTGAGGGCACACCGACGTACCGCACGGTCAGGTCCCCACCTCAGACCCGGCCACGCCCCCGCCAGAGCTCCGGCGCGGTCCAGGACCCCGCGCAGGACGACGGCCCAGCAGCACCCCCGTACCACCGTGCCGCGCCCCGCGCGCGGCGCGTCGACGATGCGACGAACGCAGTGAGGTGACCCCATGAGCACGACCCCCCGCGACCCCCGCGCGGCGGTCCCGCCGGTCCCGACGCCGCCCTCCCGCCCGGAGGAGCAGGCCCGACCGCAGGAGCGCCGGCCCGCCGTCCGACCCGACACCGTGGAGCCCCGCGTCCCCGGCGAGGGCAACCGCGTAGAGCCCACCCTGATGACCGGCTCCGAGGGCATCATCCGCGCGCTCGAGGAGCTCGGGGTCACCGACGTCTTCGGCCTGCCCGGCGGCGCCATCCTGCCGACCTACGACCCGCTCATGGACTCCGACCAGATCCGCCACATCCTGGTGCGCCACGAGCAGGGCGCCGGTCACGCGGCGCAGGGCTACCACCTGGCCACCGGCAAGGTCGGCGTGGCCATCGCCACCTCCGGCCCCGGCGCCACCAACCTGGTGACCGCCATCGCGGACGCCCACATGGACTCCCAGGCCGTCGTGTTCATCACCGGCCAGGTCTCCTCCGCCGCGATCGGCACGGACGCCTTCCAGGAGGCGGACATCGTGGGCATCACGATGCCCATCACCAAGCACTCCCGGCTCGTGACCCGGGCCGAGGACGTCCCCCAGGCCCTCGCCGAGGCGTTCCACATCGCCGCCACGGGCCGGCCCGGACCCGTGCTCGTGGACGTCACCAAGGACGCCCAGCAGGGCGAGTTCGAGTTCGCGTGGCCGCCCCGGGTCGACCTGCCCGGCTACCGCCCCGTCCTGCGCGGCCACCCCCGACAGATCCGCGAGGCCGCCCGGCTGATCCGCGAGGCCCGGCGCCCCGTGCTGTACGTGGGCGGCGGCGTGGCCCGCGGCGAGGCCCACGAGGAGCTGCGGGCCCTCGCCGAGCTCACGGGCGCCCCGGTGGTCACCACCCTCACGGCCCGCGGCGTCTTCCCCGACTCGCACCCCCAGCACCTGGGCATGCCCGGCATGCACGGCGGCGTGCCCGCCGTGGCCGCGCTCCAGCAGGCCGACCTGCTGATCACGCTCGGCGCCCGCTTCGACGACCGGGTGACCGGTCACCTGCCCTCGTTCGCCCCCGGCGCCCGCGTGATCCACGCGGACATCGACCCGGCCGAGATCTCCAAGAACCGGATCGCGGACGTGCCGATCGTCGGCTCGGTCAAGGAGATCATCCCGGACCTGGCGGCCGAGCTCGCGACGGACACCGAGGCGCTGCCCGACCTGGCCGACTGGTGGGCGGTGCTGCGGCGCCTGAAGGACACCTACCCGATGGGCTGGACCGAGACCGAGGACCGCCTCCTCGCGCCCCAGGAGGTGATCTCGCGCCTGTCGGCCCTGTCCGGCCCCGAGGCCACCTACGTGGCCGGCGTCGGCCAGCACCAGATGTGGGCCAGCCAGTTCGTCGCCTACGAGCGGCCGCGCCAATGGCTCAACTCGGCCGGCCTCGGGACGATGGGCTTCGCCGTCCCCGCCGCGATGGGGGCGCAGGTGGGCGAACCCGACCGCGTGGTCTGGGCCATCGACGGCGACGGCTGCTTCCAGATGACCAACCAGGAGCTCGCCACGTGCGTGATCAACCGCATCCCCATCAAGATCGCGGTGATCAACAACTCCTCGCTGGGCATGGTGCGCCAGTGGCAGACCCTCTTCTACGACGGGCGCTACTCGAACACGGACCTGAACACGGGCCACGACACCGCCCGGGTGCCGGACTTCGTCAAGCTCGCCGACGCCTACGGCGCCGCGGGCCTGCGCTGCGACCGCCGGGAGGACCTGGACGACACCATCCGCCAGGCCCTGGCCATCGACGACCGGCCCGTGATCGTGGACTTCGTGGTCTCCCGCGACGCCATGGTCTGGCCGATGGTCCCCGCGGGGGTCAGCAACGACGCGATCCAGGTGGCCCGGGGCATGACGCCCGACTGGGACCAGGAAGACTGAGGAGGGCAACGATGGAACGCCACACCCTGTCCGTGCTCGTCGAGGACGTGCCCGGCACCCTGACCCGCGTGGCCGGCCTCTTCGCCCGGCGCGCGTTCAACATCCACTCGCTGGCCGTGGGCGTCACGGAGGTCGAGGGCCTGTCCCGGATCACCGTGGTCGTCGACGCCGACACGGACCTGCTCGAGCAGGTCACCAAGCAGCTGAACAAGCTGATCAACGTGATCAAGGTCGTCGAGCTCACGCCCGACTCCTCCGTGCAGCGCGACCACCTGCTCGTGAAGGTGCGCGCCGACGCGGCCACCCGCGGCCAGGTCGTCCAGGCGGCCGACCTGTTCCGCGCCCACGTTGTCGACGTGGCCCCGGAGTCCCTGACCCTCGAGGCCACCGGCACCCGTGACAAGCTCGAGGCCTTCCTCGAGATGATGGAGCCCTACGGCGTGCGTGAGCTCGTCCGCTCGGGCACCCTCGCCCTCGCCCGGGGGCCGCGGTCCATGACCGACCGCGCCTTGGCCCGCTGACCGTCCCGATCCACCCATTCCGTGAGGAGAACAGCATGACCGTGAAGAAGTTCTACGACGACGACGCCGACCTGTCGATCATCCAGGGCCGCACCGTGGCCGTCATCGGCTACGGCTCCCAGGGCCACGCCCACGCCCTGTCGCTGCGCGACTCCGGCGTGGACGTGCGCATCGGCCTCGCCGAGGGCTCCAAGTCCCGCGCCAAGGCCGAGGCCGAGGGCCTGCGCGTCGTCGACGTCGCCACCGCCGCCGCCGAGGCCGACCTGATCATGATCCTCACCCCGGACCAGGTCCAGGCCGACGTGTACGACCAGCACATCGCCGGCAACCTGCAGGAGGGCGACGCCCTGTTCTTCGCGCACGGCTTCAACGTGCGCTTCGGCTACATCCAGGCCCCCGAGGGCGTCGACGTCGCCCTGGTCGCCCCCAAGGGCCCGGGCCACGTGGTGCGCCGCGAGTTCGAGGCCGGCCGCGGCGTGCCCGCGCTGATCGCCGTCGAGAAGGACGCCTCCGGCCAGGCCCACGCCCTCGCCCTGTCCTACGCCAAGGCCGTGGGCGGCACCCGCGCCGGCGTCATCGAGACGACCTTCACCGAGGAGACCGAGACCGACCTGTTCGGCGAGCAGGCCGTGCTCTGCGGCGGCGCCTCCCAGCTCGTGCAGTACGGCTTCGAGACCCTCACCGAGGCCGGCTACCAGCCCGAGATCGCCTACTTCGAGGTGCTGCACGAGCTGAAGCTCATCGTCGACCTCATGGTCGAGGGCGGCATCGCCAAGCAGCGCTGGTCCATCTCCGACACCGCGGAGTACGGCGACTACGTCTCCGGCCCCCGCGTCATCACCCCCGACGTGAAGGAGAACATGAAGGCGGTCCTCGCCGACATCCAGTCCGGCGCCTTCGCGCAGCGCTTCATGGACGACCAGAAGGCCGGTGCGCCCGAGTTCAAGGAGCTCCGCGCCAAGGGCGAGGCCCACCCGATCGAGAAGACCGGCCGCGAGCTGCGCGAGATGTTCTCCTGGCTCAAGGACGCGGACGACGACTACACCGAGGGCACCGCGGCCCGCTGAGCCGCCCGAGCCCCCGACGCCGGCCCCGGGCATCGCGCTCCGGGGCCGGCGTCGCATTCCGGCCGCGGTCCGGTCACGCGTCTAGGCTCGAACCGGAGCGCGGGCCGGCCCGCCTCCCATCCCACCGCACCACACCTCCAGGAGCACCCGTGAGCGCAGCCCAGCCCGTCGTCCTGATCGCCGAGGAACTCTCGCCCGCCACCGTCGAGGCCCTCGGCCCCGACTTCGAGATCCGCCACACGGACGGCGCCGACCGCGCCCGCCTCCTCGAGGACCTGCGGGACGTCGACGCGGTGCTGATCCGCTCGGCCACCCAGATGGACGCCGAGGCGATCGCCGCCGCGCCGCAGCTGAAGGTCATCGCCCGCGCCGGCGTCGGGCTGGACAACGTGGACGTGCCCGCCGCCACCGAGGCCGGCGTCATGGTCGTCAACGCGCCGACGTCGAACATCATCTCCGCCGCCGAGCTCACCTGCGGCCACATCCTGGCCACCGCCCGCAACATCGCCGCCGCCAACCGCTCGCTGAAGGCGGGGGAGTGGAAGCGCTCGAAGTACACCGGCGTGGAGCTGTACGGCAAGAAGCTCGGCGTGATCGGCCTGGGCCGCATCGGCGCCCTCGTGGCCGAGCGCATGCGCGCCTTCGGCATGGAGATCCTCGCCTACGACCCCTACGTGACCACCGCCCGCGCCCAGCAGCTCGGCGCCACCCTCGTGGAGCTGGACCAGCTGCTCGAGCGCGCGGACTTCGTCACCATCCACATGCCCAAGACCCCGGAGACGGTCGGCATGATCGGCGACGACCAGTTCGCCCGCATGAAGGACACCGCCGTGGTGGTCAACGTGGCCCGCGGCGGCCTCGTGGACGAGGACGCCCTCGCCCGCGCCCTCGAGTCGGGGGCCATCGCCGGCGCCGGCATCGACGTGTTCAGCACCGAGCCGGCCACGGACCTCGCGTTCTTCGCGCAGGACTCCGCCGTCGTCACCCCGCACCTGGGCGCCTCCACCGCCGAGGCCCAGGAGAAGGCCGGCGTCGCCGTCGCCGGCTCCGTGCGCCTGGCCCTGTCCGGCGAGCTCGTCCCGGACGCCGTGAACGTGGCCGGCGGCGTGATCCACGAGGACGTCCGCCCGGGCCTGCCCCTGGCCGAGAAGCTGGGCCGCGTGCTCACCTCGCTGGTGGGGGAGCAGTCCCTCACCGCCGTCGAGGTGGAGATCGCCGGCGAGATCGCCGAGCACGACGTCTCGGCGATGCGCCTGGCCGCCCTCAAGGGGGTGTTCACGGACATCGTCTCGGATCAGGTCTCCTACGTGAACGCCCCCATGCTGGCCGAGCAGCGCGGCGTGGAGTGCCGGCTCACCACCACGCCCGTCTCCGAGTCGTACCGCAACACCGTCACGCTGCGCGCCGCCACCGCCCATGGCACGCAGGTCTCGGTGACCGGCACCCTCACCGGCCCGCGCCAGATCCAGAAGCTCGTGGGCGTGGACCGCCACGAGCTTGAGGTGCCGCTGGCCGACCACCTGCTCGTGTTCACCTACGAGGACCGTCCGGGCGTCATCGGCGTCCTGGGCCAGGCCCTCGGCGTGCAGGGCGTGAATATCGCCGGCATGGACGTCTCCCGCGACGACGAGGGCGAGGCCCTCGCCGTGCTCACCCTCGACGGCGCGCTCTCCGGGGACACGGCCACCGCCCTGGCCGCCGCCATCGGCGCCTCGCGCGTGGCCGAGGTGGACCTCTCCGCCTGAGCGTCTCCCCGCACGAGCCCGACGCGCGGGCGGAGCCGGACCCCCGGCCCCGCCCGCGCGTCATCTCATCCGCGCCTCACGCGGACGTGGTCAGATGGTCTCCATGAAGCGCAGCACCGAGCAGTCCGCCGTCCCCGCCCCCCTCGCCGACCCCGGGTCGGGCGCCGGATCGGGCGCCGGGTCGGTCACGGCGTCTGGCGCCGTCCGGTCCGCCGAGGCGGACCCCGCGGCGGGCCAGCCGGTGCAGGGCCGGTGGGCGCGCCGCGTGGCGCTCACCCTCATCGGCGTCAGCGTCGCGCTGGCCGCGTGGTCGTTCGCGATCCCCTTCCTGTTCGGGCTCGGCGTGCGCGAGCTGCCGTGGTGGCGGCAGTTCTTCGACCTCAACCACGAGACCAACCTGACCGCGTGGTGGAGCTCCGGACTGCTGCTGCTCGGCGCGATCGGCTTCGCCGTCGTCGGGCTCGTGCGCCGCTCGCTGCGCGCGGACCGGCCGCTGGCACTGCTGGCCTGGCTCACCCCCTCCGCGCTCCTGGCCGCGATGAGCCTGGACGAGTTCACGCAGATCCACGAGCGCCTCGGCGAGGTGTGGGACGCCCTCCCGTTCACGCCGGAGAACCCCCTGCACGCCTTCCAGGGACTCATCCTCGGCGTGCCGATCGCGCTGGCCGTCATCGCCCTGCTCGCCCTGACCGCCACGACGCTGCCCCGTCGCACCCGCGCGCTCACCGTGACCGGCATCGTCGTGTTCTTCGTCGGCGCCATCGGGCTCGAGGCCGTGCCGCTGGTCTTCAACATCGCCCGCGCGTCCTGGGCGTACCACGCCGTGACGCACCTGGAGGAGCTGACCGAGATGATCGGCTCGTCCCTGCTGATCGTGGCCCCCTGGGTGCACCTGCACCTGCGCCGCGCCCCGGGCAGCCTGCTCGTCACCACCGACGGCCTGCCCGCGGCCGCGGAGCACGACGACGCGGCCCCGGCCGGCCGCTGAGCCGCCGGTAGACTCGACTGCTGTGACTGACGCCCGCGCCCCGTACTACCTGACCACGGCCATCTCCTACCCGAACGGCGAGCCCCACATCGGCCACGCCTACGAGTACATCGCCACGGACGCGATGGCCCGCTTCCAGCGGCTGGACGGCCGCGACGTGCGGTTCCTCACCGGCACCGACGAGCACGGGCAGAAGATGGAGCAGACAGCGCAGCGGGAGGGCGTGACCGCCCTCGAGCTGGCCACGCGCAACGCCGCCGTGTTCAAGGAGATGGACGACGAGGTGCTCGACATCTCCTACGACCGCTTCATCCGCACCACGGACGCGGACCACGCCGAGGCGGTGCAGGAGATCTGGCGCCGCATGGAGGCCAACGGGGACGTCTACCTCGGCTCCTACGCCGGCTGGTACTCCGTGCGCGACGAGCGCTACTTCGGCGAGGACGAGACCGCCGTGGGCGAGGACGGCGTGCGCCGAGCCGTGGAGACGGGCACCGAGGTCACGTGGACCGAGGAGGAGTCCTACTTCTTCCGCCTCTCCAAGTACCAGGAGCCGCTGCTCGAGCACTACCGGCGCAACCCGGAGTTCGCCGCGCCGCGCTACCGCTTCAACGAGGTCATCCGCTTCGTGGAGGAAGGCCTGGAGGACCTGTCCATCTCCCGGACCTCCTTCGACTGGGGCGTGCCCCTGCCGGCGCCCGTGGACCCGGACGCCGAGGACGCCGACCGCCGCGCGGGCCACGTCACGTACGTGTGGGTGGACGCGCTGACCAACTACCTCACCGGCGCCGGCTGGCCTGGCCGCGACCCGGAGGCCTTCGGACGCTACTGGCCGGCCGACCTGCACGTGATCGGCAAGGACATCTCCCGCTTCCACTGCATCTTCTGGCCCGCGTTCCTGATGTCCGCGGGGATCGAGCTGCCCCAGCGCGTGATGATCCACGGGTTCCTGAACAACAACGGCGCCAAGATGTCCAAGTCCCTGGGCAACGTGGTGCACCCGCGCGACTGGGTGGCCCGCTACGGGCTGGACGCCATCCGCTTCTTCCTGCTGCGCGAGTTCCCGTTCGGCGCGGACGGCTCCTACAGCCACGAGGCCGTGGTGAGCCGCAAGAACGCGGACCTGGCCAACAACCTGGGCAACCTCGCCCAGCGCTCCCTGTCCATGGTCGCCAAGAACTGCGAGGCCGCCGTCCCGCAGCCGGGGCCGCTGACCGCCGAGGACGAGGCCGTCCTGGCCCAGGTGGACGCCCTGCTCGAGCGCTCGCGCACCACGTACGCCGTGCAGGACTTCCACGACGCCCTCGAGGAGACCTGGCGCGTGCTCGGCGAGGTCAACGCGTACTTCGCGGACCAGGCCCCGTGGGTGCTGCGCAAGACGGACGAGCCGCGCATGCGCACTGTCCTGTACGTGACGCTCCAGGCCGTGCGCCGGGTGGCCCTGCTGATCCAGCCGGTGATGCCGGCGTCGGCCTCGCGCCTGCTGGACCTGCTCGGCGTCCCCGCCGAGGGCGACGCCGGCCGCACCGGCGCCTCCGGCCAGGGCCCGCGCTCCTTCGCGGCCTTCCACGAGGACCTGGTGCCCGGCACCGCCCTGCCGAAGCCCGAGGGCGTCTTCCCGCGCCACGAGGAGCCGGCCGAGGCCTGACCTCCCCCCGTTCGCCAGGGCCAGCAGACACGCCGCGACGTCGCACCGGAAGCGGCGTGTCTGCCGGCCCTGGCGTCGGGTCTGAGGGTCCGCAGGCTGAGACGGCGCGTCACACGATGTGGTCCACCCCGGCCGCGGTCGTAGCCTGAGGCGCATGACCGAGAGCACGCGCCCCTCCGCAGACCCCCTGGACATCGCCGTCATCGGCGGCGACGGCATCGGCCCCGAGGTGACGGAGCAGGCCGCCGCCGTCCTCCAGGCCGCGCTGCGCGCCGAGGGCTGCCCCGAGGCGCGCCTCACCCCCTACCCGCTCGGCGCCGAGCACTGGCTCCGGACGGGGGAGGCGCTCCCGGACGAGACGCTCGAGGCCCTGCGCGGCCACGACGCCATCCTGTTCGGCGCCGTGGGCGCCGCCCCCGGCGACGAGCGCATCCCCTCCGGCCTGATCGAGCGCGGCATGCTCCTGCGCCTGCGCTTCGAGCTGGACCACGGCGTGAACCTGCGCCCGGCCGCCCTGCTGCCCGGCGCGGTCAGCCCCCTGGCCGAGCCGGGGACGATCGACTTCACCGTCGTCCGCGAGGGCACCGAGGGCCCCTACGTGGGCAACGGCGGCGCCATCCGCACCGGCACCCCCCACGAGATCGCCACCGAGGTCTCGGTGAACACCGCCCACGGCGTGCGCCGCGTCGTCGAGGACGCGTTCGCCCGCGCCGCCGCGGGGGAGCGCAAGCGGCTCACCCTCGTGCACAAGCACAACGTGCTGGTCCACGCCGGGCACCTGTGGCGGCGCACCGTGGAGGCCGTCGCCGCGGACTTCCCCGAGGTGAGCTGGGACTACATGCACGTGGACGCCGCCACGATCTTCCTCACCACGGACCCCGCGCGCTTCGACGTGATCGTCACGGACAACCTCTTCGGGGACATCCTCACCGACCTCGCCGCCGCCGTGACCGGCGGCATCGGCCTGGCCGCCTCCGGCAACATCAACGTGGAGGGCACCGCCCCGTCCATGTTCGAGCCCGTGCACGGCTCCGCGCCGGACATCGCCGGTCAGGGCGTCGCGGACCCGGTGGCCGCCATCCTCTCCGCCGCCCTGCTCCTGGAGCACGTGGGGGAGACCGGCGCGGCCCAGCGCGTGCGCACCGCCGTCTGGGCCCACCTGAAGGACCGGGTCGACGGCGCCCGCGGGTCCACCGCCGAGGTGGGCGCCGACGTCGCCGCGCGCGTCTGAGCCGACGCCCCCGGCGCGTCTGAGCCGCGGCTCCGGCGGGACAGAGGCGACGCCTCCGGCGGGGCCGAGCGGCCGCCCCGGCGGGTCTAGGATGGGTCCACGGCCTGCGCGTGTCCTGCGCCACAGGCCGTGGCCCCGCGCGTCGTCCCCGGCGGCGGCGCCCCCGCCCCGACACCCGTCACGAGGAGTGATCCCACCGTGTCCGAGACCGTGTTCACGCGTCAGCCGCACCTGTCCCCGCTGTCGGAGGAGGAGCGCGTCGAGATCCTGCAGGATCCCGGCTTCGGCAAGGTCTTCACGGACCACATGGTCTCCATCGACTGGACCTGGAGCGAGGACGGCGGCGCCTGGCACGACGCCCGCGTGGAGCCCTACGGCCCGCTCTCCCTGGACCCCTCCGCCTCCGTGCTGCACTACGGCCAGGAGATCTTCGAGGGCCTCAAGGCCTACCGCCACGAGGACGGGTCCGTGTGGACGTTCCGCCCCGAGGCCAACGCCGCGCGCCTGAACCGCTCCGCCCGCCGCCTCGCGCTGCCCGAGCTGCCCGAGGAGATGTTCCTCGGCTCCCTCAAGGCCCAGCTCGAGGCCGACCGCGACTGGGTCCCCACCGGCGCGGGGCAGTCCCTGTACCTGCGCCCGTTCATGTTCGCCACCGAGGCGTTCCTGGGCGTGCGCCCGGCCAAGGAGGTGCGGTACATGGTGATCGCCTCCCCGGCCGGCAACTACTTCGGCGGCGAGCTCAAGCCGGTGACCATCTGGGTCTCCCGCGAGTACGCCCGCGCGGGCCGCGGCGGCATGGGCGCCGCGAAGACCGGCGGCAACTACGCCGCCTCGCTGCTGCCGCAGCTCGAGGCCGCCTCCAAGGGCGCCGACCAGGTCGTGTTCCTGGACCAGTACCACGACGACTCCGTCGAGGAGCTCGGCGGCATGAACGTCTTCTTCGTGTTCGACGACGGCCGCCTCGTCACCCCGGAGCTCACCGGCACGATCCTCGAGGGCGTCACCCGCTCCTCGGTCCTGCAGCTGGGCCGGGACATGGGCCTGACCGTGGAGGAGCGCCGCATCACCCTGGCCGAGTGGGCCGAGGGCGTGCGCTCCGGCGCCATCCGCGAGGTGTTCGCGTGCGGCACCGCCGCCGTCGTCACCCCGATCGGTCGCCTGCTCGACGGCGACGACGTCATCGAGTCCGCCGGCGGCACCGAGGTGACCCTGAAGATCCGCGCCGAGCTCGAGGGCATCCAGACCGGGCGCGTCGAGGACCGCCACGGCTGGCTGCACCGTCTGGTCTGACCCGGCAGGGGCGCCCGCGCCCCGCCCCTCGTCCCCGCCGCCTCTCGTCCCCCGCCTCGCAGCCGGGGGAGCCGTCCTGCAGATGGCCGGCATGAGCGCTCAGATGACGCTCATGCCGGCCATCTGCGCGACGGCTCGACGGGGCACGCTCCGCCACAGGACGTGACCCGCGGAGCGCGGGGGAGAGACGTGAGACACTCTCCCGGTCATTCCTCCCTTCGTGATCGGAGAACCCGTGAGCTCGCATCGCTCCGCCGCGCCCGCCGAGGGCACGGCACCCCGGGACCCCGCCCGGGACGGCGGCCCGGACGGGCTGCCGCCCGTCGAGGCCGCGCAGCGCCCCCGCTGGACGCCCCTGAAGATCGCCGTCTGGGTGGTCGTCGCCCTCGTCGGCGGCGTCGCCTGGACCATGCTCGCCCTGCATCGCGGCGAGTCCATCAACGCGATCTGGTTCGTGTTCGCCGCCGTCGCCACCTTCGCGATCGGCTACCGCTTCTACTCGAAGTACGTGGAGCGCATGATCGTCCGCCCGGACGACACCCGCGCCACCCCCGCCGAGTACCGGGCGGACGGCCGCGACTACGTGGCCACCGACCGCCGCGTCCTCTACGGCCACCACTTCGCCGCCATCGCCGGCGCCGGCCCGCTCGTGGGCCCCGTGCTCGCCGCGCAGATGGGCTACCTGCCCGGCACCATCTGGATCATCGTCGGCGTGATCCTCGCCGGCGCCGTCCAGGACTACCTGGTCCTGTTCTTCTCCATGCGCCGCGGCGGCCGCTCGCTCGGCCAGATGGCCCGCGACGAGCTCGGCCGCATCGGCGGCACCGCCGCGATCGTGGCCACCCTGCTGATCATGGTGATCATCACCGCGATCCTCGCGCTCGTGGTGGTCAACGCCCTGGGCGAGTCCCCGTGGGGCGTGTTCTCCGTGGCCCTGACCATCCCGATCGCGATCTTCATGGGCCTGTACCTGCGCTACCTGCGCCCGGGCCGGATCACCGAGGTCTCGATCATCGGCTTCGTGCTGCTCATGGCCGCCATCATCGGCGGCGGCTGGGTCGCCGAGACCGACTGGGGCGTGGCCCTGTTCACCCTGGACCGCGTGACCATCGCGTGGGGCATCATCATCTACGGCTTCGTGGCCGCCGTGCTGCCCGTGTGGCTGCTGCTCGCGCCCCGCGACTACCTCTCCACCTTCATGAAGATCGGCGTGATCGCCGGCCTCGCCGTGGCCATCGTGATCGTGCAGCCGCAGATCACCGCCCCGGCGATCTCCGAGTTCGCCTCGGGCCAGACCGGTCCGGTGTGGCCGGGCTCCCTGTTCCCGTTCCTGTTCGTGACCATCGCGTGCGGCGCCCTGTCCGGCTTCCACGCGCTGATCGCCTCGGGCACCACCCCGAAGATGGTGGAGAAGGAGCGCCAGACCCGCTTCATCGGCTACGGCGGCATGCTCATGGAGGCCTTCGTTGCGGTCATGGCGCTCGTGGCGGCCGTGTCCATCGACCGCGGCATCTACTTCGCCATGAACGCCCCCGCCGCGCTCACCGGCGGCACCCCCGAGACGGCGGCCGCCTGGGTGATGAGCCTGGGCCTGGCCGGCGTGGACGTCACGCCCGAGCAGCTCACCGCGCTGGCGAACCTCGTGGGCGAGGACACGGTCGTCTCCCGCACGGGTGGCGCCCCGACGCTCGCCGTCGGGCTCTCGATCATCATGGGTCAGCTGATCGGCGGCGAGGCCCTCATGGGCTTCTGGTACCACTTCGCCATCATGTTCGAGGCGCTGTTCATCCTCACCGCCGTGGACGCCGGCACCCGCGTGGCCCGCTTCATGCTCCAGGACTCCCTGGGCAACGTGGTCCCGCGCTTCAAGGACACCGGCTGGCGCGTGGGCGCCTGGGTGTGCACCGGCATCATGGTGGCCGCGTGGGGCGCCGTGCTGATCATGGGCGTGACCGACCCGCTGGGCGGCATCAACACGCTGTTCCCGCTGTTCGGCATCGCCAACCAGCTGCTGGCGGCCATCGCGCTCGCGGTGGTCCTGGCGATCGTGGCCGGCCGCCGGCACTTCCGGGGCCTGTGGATCGTGGCGCTGCCGCTGGGGTTCATCACCGTGGTGACCACGGTGGCGAGCTTCCAGAAGATCTTCTCGTCGGTCCCGGCGGTGGGCTACTGGGCGCAGCACAACGCGTTCAAGGACGCGCTGGCCTCGGGCGCCACGAGCTTCGGCGCCGCGAAGTCCGTGCCGGCGATGGAGGCCGTGGTCCGCAACACCTTCATCCAGGGCACGCTGTCCATCGTGTTCCTCGTGCTGGCGCTCGTGGTCATCACGACGTCGGTGCTCGCCACGATCCGCGCCTTCCGCTCCACTGAGGTCGTCGACCACGCGGATCCGTACGTGCCCTCGCGGCGCTTCGCCCCGGCCGGGCTGATCGCCACGGCCGAGGAGAAGGAGCTGCAGCGGCAGTGGGACGCGCTGCCGGCGGAGCAGCGCCCGGAGCGGGGCCACTGACGTGGCCGCCTCCGGCACCTGCCCGACGCCGGCCGGCGGCTCCGCTGCGGAGCCGGCGGCCGCGCGTCGGGCCGGGGACGGCACCGGTCCGGCGGCCGGGTCGGGCCTGCGTGCGGCGTGGGCGTCCGCGAGGTGGTGGGTGCGCCAGCTGGCGGGGGAGGGCAAGTACGACGCCTACCTCGCCCACCACCGGGCGCAGCACCCCGGCGTGGAGCCGATGAGCGAGCGGGAGTTCTGGCGGGACGAGTACGCCAAGCAGGAGGCGAACCCCGGCAGCCGCTGCTGCTGAGCCGCCGTCCCCGCGCGGGGCCGCGTCGTGCACGCGGTCCCGTCCTGCTCCGAGCTGTCCTGCAGATGGCCGGTGTGAGCGCTCAGGTCGCGCTCATACCGGCCATCTGCGCGACGGCTCGACGCCGGCGGGCCGTCTCGGACGGCTCGACTCAGGCGGGGCCGCCCGGAGTCGCCGGCCCCTCGAGGACGGCGCGCAGCGCGGCCGCCGAGCCCGCCAGGTCCAGTGGGGTCCGCAGGGCGGGGAGGTCGATCGTCACGGCGTCGTCTATGCGCCGCGGGATCACGTGCAGGTGGGTGTGCGGCACGTCCTGGCCGGCCTCCCAGCCCTCCGCGAGGTGCAGGGTCACGCCGGGGGAGACCACGCGGCGCAGCACCGCCGCCACCCGGGCGGCGAGGGCGAAGACCTCCGCCCCCTCCTCGGGCGTCACCTCCGAGAAGGACTCCACGTGCCGACGCGGCACCACGAGCGTGTGGCCGTCGGCGGCCGGGCTCTGGTCCAGGAACGCGAGCGCGAGCGGGCTCTCGGCGACGAGGTGGGCGGGGCCGACGCCGCGGACGACGGCGCAGAACGGGCAGTGGGAGGCCATGCCCGGAGTCTAGGTGTTGTGGGTCATGAGGTTCTTGGCACGGGGGCCGGGCTGAGATGAGACGAGTGGGCCTCTCCCGCAGGATGGAAGTTCCTACACCACCCATCCGCGCAAAGAGACCCACTCATGACTCACGCTCATGCACCCCTGACTCCCACCGGCCGTCTCAGGATGGTCTGACGCCACCTGAACGACGGGATCCCACAAGCGCACGTGGCCGCCGAGTTTCGGGTCGCACGTGCCACGGTGTCCACGTGGGTGGCCCGCTACCGCGCCGAGGGCGAGGCCGGGCTGCTCGACCGGCCCAGCCGTCCGCGCCGTTCACCTGCCCAGCTCGACCCCGAGGTGGTGGCTCAGATCCAGTCCCTGCGCCAGCAGCCGGCCCAGAGGATCACCGCGAGGGGGCCGGGGCACATGGTGCACCTGGACGTGAGGAAGATCGGGCTCATATCTGATGCGGGGACGCCCCGCCGGCCTCACTGGCCCCGGCCCGAGGCAACAACGTCATGCCCTCCTACAACTAGGCTGGTCCCCATGCGCATCGCACGTTTCGTGGACCAGGCCGAGCCGACCTACGGCGTCGTGGAGGGCCCGGCGGACGCCGACCTCTCCGAGCTGACGATCACCGCCCTCCAAGGCGACCCGTTCTTCCACGGCATCCAGCCCACCTCCACCGTCCACCGGCTCGAGGACGTCCGCCTCGTGGCGCCCATCATCCCGCGTTCGAAGATCGTGGGCGTGGGCCGCAACTGGGCCGACCACGCCAAGGAGCTCGGCAACGAGACCCCCGCGTCTCCGCAGTTCTTCCTCAAGCCCAACACCTCCGTGGTGGGGCCGGGCGAGCCGGTCACCCTGCCGTCCTGGTCGGACGAGGTCTCCTACGAGGCCGAGCTCGCCGTGGTGATCGGCACCATCTGCAAGGACGTGCCGGTGAGCCGCGTGGACGACGTCGTGTTCGGGTACACCGTGGGCAACGACCTCACCGCGCGGGACGCCCAGCGCACCGACCTGCAGTGGGCGCGCGCGAAGGGCTTCGACGGCGCCTGCCCGCTCGGCCCGTGGATCGAGACCGAGCTGGACGTGGAGCCGGCCGGCGGCCTGCGCATCACCTCCCGCCTGGACGGGCAGACCCGTCAGGACGGGACCACGGCGGACATGGTCTTCGGCGTGCGCGAGCTCGTGGCCGCCGCGTCCGAGGCGTTCACCCTCCTGCCCGGCGACGTGATCCTCACCGGCACCCCGGCCGGCGTCGGCACGGTGGCCGAGGGCCAGCGCGTGGAGGCCGAGGTGGAGGGCATCGGCGTGCTCGCCACGGTCTTCCGCCGCTGAGCACCGCTCCCGACGACGGCGCCCCGGTCCGCGCGGACCGGGGCGCCGTCGTCGTCCTCGGCGGGCGGCGTCCGGCCCGCGTCCGCGCGTAGACTCGCAGGCACCATGACTGACGCCACCGCTCCCGTGTCCGAGAACGCCCCCGCCCCCTTCGCCGACGTCCCCCAGGTGGACGCCGAGACCCCCGTGCGGGTGCGCTTCTGCCCCTCGCCCACCGGCACCCCGCACGTCGGCCTGATCCGCACCGCCCTGTTCAACTGGGGCTGGGCGCGGCACACCGGCGGGACGCTGGTCTTCCGCATCGAGGACACGGACGCCAAGCGGGACTCCGAGGAGTCCTACCAGCAGCTGCTCGAGGCCATGCGCTGGCTCGGCATCGACTGGGACGAGGGCGTCGAGGTCGGCGGCCCGCACGAGCCCTACCGCCAGTCCCAGCGCGGGGAGATCTACGCGGAGGTCATCGAGAAGCTCAAGGCCGGCGGGCACATCTACCCGTCCTACTCCTCGCCCGAGGAGACCGAGGCGCGCCACCGGGCCGCCGGGCGCGACCCCAAGCTGGGCTACGACGGCTTCGACCGCGACCTCACGGACGAGCAGATCGCCGCGTTCGAGGCCGAGGGCCGCGCGCCCGTGTGGCGCCTGCGCATGCCGGACACGGACATCACCTTCACGGACCTCGTGCGCGGGGAGATCACGTTCAAGGCCGGCACCGTGCCGGACTTCGTGGTGGTGCGCGCGGACGGCTCGCCGCTCTACACGCTGGTCAACCCCGTAGACGACGCCCTCATGGGCATCACCCACGTGCTGCGCGGCGAGGACCTGCTCTCCTCCACCCCCCGCCAGATCGCCCTGTACCGCGCCCTCCACGCGGTCGGCGTGGCCGCGTACATGCCGGTGTTCGGCCACCTGCCCTACGTGATGGGCGAGGGGAACAAGAAGCTGTCCAAGCGCGACCCGCAGGCCAACCTGTTCCTGCACCGCGAGCACGGCTTCATCCGCGAGGGCCTGCTGAACTACCTGGCCCTGCTGGGCTGGTCCCTGTCCGCGGACGAGGACATCTTCACCCCCGAGCAGTTCGTGGAGCACTTCGACGTCCACAAGGTGCTGGCCAACCCCGCCCGCTTCGACGAGAAGAAGGCGATCGCCATCAACGGCTCCCACGTGCGCATGCTGGACGCGGACGACTTCCGGGAGCGCCTCGTGCCCTACCTGCACGCCGCCGGCCTCGTGGACGCCGAGCCCACGGAGCGCGAGCGCGAGATCCTCGCGGCCGCCGCGCCGCTCGTCCAGGAGCGCGTGCAGCTGCTGGGGGAGGCCGTCGAGATGCTCGCCTTCCTCTTCACGGCGGACGCGGACGTGGCCACGGCCGAGGGCGCCCTCAAGGGCATGCCGGCGGACCTTGGCGCCGCCGTCGCCGCGGCCCGGGACGCGCTGGCGGCCCTGCCGGAGGACGGGTTCACCACCGAGCGCATCGAGGAGGCGCTGCGCGCCGCGCTCATCGACGGGCTGGGCCTCAAGCCCCGCCAGGCCTTCGGCCCGGTGCGCGTGGCCGTGACCGGCCGCAAGGTCTCCCCGCCGCTGTTCGAGTCCCTCGAGATCCTCGGGCGCGACTCCGCCCTGGCGCGCCTGGACCGGTTCGCCGCCGAGCAGGGCCTGGACCAGGTTCTGCCCACGGACGCGTGAGCGGGGCCCCCGTGACCGGGCAGGCCACGACGACGGCGGCCGGCGGGTCGCCGTCGTCGCCCGCCCCGGCGCCCCCGGAGTGGGACGCGGTGCTGTTCGACCTGGACGACACCCTCCTGGACCTGCGCGCCGCCCAGCACGCCGCGTTCGACGCGACCGTGCGCCGGCAGTGGGCCGGGGCGGCCGACGTGGCCCCGGCGCGGATGGCCGAGGCCACGGAGGCCTTCGCCTCCGACGCCGCCGGGCACTACGAGCGCTACGTGGCCGGCGAGCTGACCTTCGAGCAGCAGCGCCTGGCCCGCGCCGCGGATGCCCTGCGCGCCCTCGGCGCCCCCGAGGAGTCGGCCACCCCGCTCGGGGCCCTGTGGACCGCGGACTACGAGGAGGTGGTCCGCGGGCACTGGGCCCTGTTCCCGGCCACTGCCGAGGTCCTGGCCCAGGTGCGCTCGTCCGGCCGGGGCGTGGGGATCGTGACCAACAACGTGGAGGCCTACCAGCGCGCCAAGGCGGACGCGCTGGGGCTGGAGTGGGTGGACGTGCTGATCGGCTCGGACACGGCGGGGGCGCCCAAGCCGGATCCGGCGCCGTTCCTCGCCGGCTGCGCCCGCCTGGGCGCGGAGCCGGGCCGGACCCTCATGGTGGGGGACAGCCTGACCCACGACGTCGCCGGCGCCCGCGCCGCGGGGCTCGTGCCCGTGTGGATGAGCCCGGCCGCGCCCGCCCGCGGGGCGGCCGAGGACCCGGTGTGGGACCCCGAGCGCGGGTGCTGGCGGCTGCGCGCGATCGGCGGCCTGCGGGCCTGGCTGCGGCGCTGATCGGCCGATTTTGCACGGGCCGCGATGAGGGTGTAGAGTTCTTTCTCGTTGCCGGAGAGATCCGGGAACACCGAGCTCATGAATATGACGCACTTCGGTCAGTAAGACTTGACCGGCAGTGGGGTATGGTGTAATTGGCAACACAACGGTTTCTGGTACCGTCATTCTAGGTTCGAGTCCTGGTACCCCAGCGAGTCCCTCGGACTCATGTGCATGCGAACGAGCGGAGACGCTCGCACGTGGCGCACGGCCCCATCGTATAGCGGCCTAGTACGCCGCCCTCTCACGGCGGTAACGCGGGTTCAAATCCCGCTGGGGTCACGCAGTCGCCGCGCCCGCTTCCTCGTGGAGCGGAGCGGCGCAGGACGGATGCTCGCATCCGTCGCCTGAACAGGAGACGCAGGCAGGCAGGAAAGGTCTCCACCTGTGCCCTCCGCGCTCGCGCGGACGGCGCGTACGGCCCCATCGTATAGCGGCCTAGTACGCCGCCCTCTCACGGCGGTAACGCGGGTTCAAATCCCGCTGGGGTCACCACTGGTGACAGGAAGCCCGGTCCATGCGGACCGGGCTTCCGTTGTCTCCGGGGCCGCTCCGCCGTCGGGAGCGCGCCGGCCGGACCGTCCGCGGACGGGCCCTCCGTGAGACGATGGCCCACGTGCCACACACGGATCAGACCCACCCGGACCTCGGCGTCGACACGGCCGTGCGCCGCGTGCGCGATCACCTCGCCGCGCTGGAGCTGCCCTTCGAGACCGCCACGGCGGGGGAGGACCGCGCCGAGCGGGAGCGGACCCTCCACCAGATCGAGGACTACGTGCTGCCGCGCCTCGACTCGCTCGACGCGCCGCTGCTCGCGGTGGTCGGCGGCTCGACCGGCGCCGGCAAGTCGACCCTCGTGAACGCCCTGGTGGGCCACGAGGTCTCGCGCTCCTCCGCGCTGCGCCCCACCACGCGCCAGCCGCTGCTCCTGCACAACCCCGCGGACGCCCACTGGTTCACGGGCCCGCGCGTGCTCCCGGACCTCGCCCGCGTCACCGTGCACCGCGACGCGTCGGCCGGGCCCGTGGAGCCGGACCAGTCCGCCATGGACACCGTGGCCCTCGTGGCCGAGCCGGCCCTGCCCGCGGGCATCGCGCTCGTGGACGCGCCGGACATCGACTCGGTGGCGGACCAGAACCGCGCGCTCGCCCGGCAGCTCCTCGAGGCCGCGGACCTGTGGATCTTCACGACGACGGCGCACCGCTACGCCGACGCCGTCCCGTGGCAGCTGCTGGACCAGGCCGCCGCACGGGACATCACGGTGGCCGTGGTGCTGGGGCGCGTGCCCGAGGGCGCCGCCGCGGACATCACCCCGGACCTGCAGCGCATGCTCACCGAGCGCGGCCTCGGCGACGCGCGGATCCACGTGATCCCGGAGACCCGCTTCGACGAGCGCGGCCTGCTCCCGGCCGAGCACGTCGAGGGCCTGCGCACCTGGCTCGAGACGCTCGCCGCGGACGCCCAGGCGCGCGGCGCCGTCGCCCGGCGCACCGTGGACGGGGTGCTCGGCCAGCTGGCCGCCCGCGTGGCGGAACTGGCCCGCGCCGAGGAGGACCAGCGCCACGCCGCGGACCTGCTCGCCCGCGTGGTGGGGGACTCCACGCAGCAGGCCGTGGACCGGGTCCACGAGGCCACCTCGGACGGCACCCTGCTGCGCGGCGAGGTGCTCGCCCGCTGGCAGGACTTCGTGGGCACCGGCGAGTTCTTCCGGGGCGTGGAGACCGCGATCGGCCGCGTGCGCGACCGCCTCGGCGCGCTCGTGCGCGGGCGCCCCGCCCCGGCGGAGGAGGTCGAGACGGCCCTCGAGACCGGCCTGCACGCCGTGATGGTGGAGGCCGCCGCGGCCGCCGCCGAGCAGATCGAGCGCCGCTGGGCCGCCGAGCCCGCCGGCCGGGCCCTCGTGGCCGGCCGCGACCTGGGCTCCCTGCCGGCGGACACCTCCGAGCGCGCCGCCGCGGTGGTGCGCGACTGGCAGTCGGACGTGCTGGCCCTCATCCAGGAGGAGGGCGCCGGCAAGCGCACCCGCGCCCGCCTGGCCGCCACGGGCGTCAACGGCGCCGCGGTGGCGCTCATGGTCATCTCGTTCGCCTCCACGGGCGGGCTCGTGGGCCTCGAGATCGGCATCGCCGGCGGCGCGGCCGTGGTCGGCCAGAAGCTGCTCGAGTCGATCTTCGGCGAGGACGCGGTGCGCCGCATGGCCAGGCGCGCCAACGAGCTGCTCGAGCGCCGGGTCCGCTCGCTGCTCGAGACCGTCCTGGCCGACCGTTTCCTCCCGCTGCTGCGCCTGGACCGCGAGCCGCAGGCCACCGAGGAGCTGCGCGCCCTCGTCCCCGTGCTGCGCCGCGGCGTGGACGCCGGCCTCGACGGGCCGGGCGGTCCGGCCTCCGAGGCGCCGGCCCGCCGCGACGACGTCGCCCCGGCGGACGCCGCCGCCGCGGCCGCGGCCCTGGACGCCGCCGACACCGACACCGATGCCGACACCGACGCTCCGGCCCGCCCGGAGGCCGGGGAGCACGAGGAGGGCACCCGATGAGCCGCCGCGACGCCCCCTCGCTCGCCGCCCGCCTCGAGGCCCTCGGCACCGCCGCCGACCTGGGCCGGGACCGCCTGCCCGAGGCCGTGGTGGCCGACGCCGACGCCACCGTCCGCGCCGCGGGCGAGCGCCAGGCCCTCTCGGCCGAGCACACCGTGGTGGGCTTCTTCGGCGCCACCGGCTCCGGCAAGTCCTCCCTCTTCAACGCGCTCACCGGGCGGGACCTGGCCCGCGTGGCAGCCACCCGCCCCACCACGTCCGAGCCGCTCGCCGCGGTGTGGGGCGTGGGCCGCGGCCAGGGCCTGGACGCCGGCGCGGACGGCGACGGCACGGGCGAGGGCGGCGGCGCCGCCGCCCTGCTGGACTGGCTCGGCGTCCGCCGTCGCCACCTGCTGGACGAGGCGCCCGTCCTGGACGACGGCCGGCCCGGCTTCCTCGGCCTGGGCCACCGCGAGGGCGCGGACGCCACGGGCCTGATCCTGCTGGACCTGCCGGACATCGACTCGGTGGAGCTGTCCAACCGGGAGATCACGTCCCGCCTGGCCGGGCACGTGGACGTGCTCGTGTGGGTGGTGGACCCGGAGAAGTACGCGGACGCCGTGCTCCACCGCGAGTTCCTGGCCACCATGGGCTCGCACGCCGCCGTGACCCTCGTGCTGCTCAACCAGGTGGATCGCCTGTCCGTGCGGGACCGGGACACCGTCCTGGCCTCCCTGCGCCGCATGCTCTCGGGCCACGGCCTCGGGGACGTGCGCGTCCTGCCGGTCTCCGCCCGCACCGGCGAGGGCCTCGAGGAGGTCGGTCGGCAGATCGCCGCCATCGTCGAGCGCCGCGGGGCCGCGGCGGAGCGCCTGGGCGCCGACGTCGCCGCCCGCGCCCGGGACCTCGACGCCGCCTCCGGCGAGGGCGAGCCGGCCGGCGTCGGACCGGGGGACGAGCAGCGCCTCGGGCGCGACCTGGCCACCGCCGGCGGCGTGCCCGCCGTGGTGCGCGCCGTGGAGGGCTCCTACCGCCTGCGCTCGGCCAAGCAGACCAGCTGGCCCGTGCTGCGCTGGATGCACTCCTTCCGCGCGGACCCCCTGCGCCGGCTGCACCTGATGCCCGACCGCCCGGCCGCCCGCCGCGACCGGGACGAGGTCGGCCGCGACCCCGCCCTGCACCGCACCTCGCTCCCTGAGCGCACGGGCACGCAGAAGGCCGTGGTGGACGGCGCCGTCCGCACCCTCGTCACCGCGGCCGCGGCCGGGGCCCCCGAGCCGTGGGCCGCCTCCGTGCGCCGCGCCGGACGCGCCCACGCCGAGCAGGTGCCGGACGCCGTGGACCAGGCGATCGCCGCCACCGACCTCGGGGCGGGCCGCGGCAGCTGGTGGCACCCCGTGCTCAACGTCCTGCAGTGGCTCGCCCTGCTCACCGCGGTCGTGGGCGCCGGCTGGCTGGGCGTGCTCGCGCTCGCGGCCTACCTGCAGTTCCCGCTGCCGCCGGCCCCGGTGGTCGAGGGCTTCCCCATCCCCACCCTGCTGCTCGTCGGCGGCCTCGCCCTCGGCGTCCTGCTGGCCCTGCTGGCGATCCCGCTGACCCGCATCACGGCGGCCTCGCGCGGGCGCCGGGCCCGCCGGCGCCTCGAGGAGGGGACCACCGACGTCGGACGCCGGCTCGTGGTGGACCCGGTGCGCGCGGAGGTGGACCGGTTCCACGCGTTCCGCGACGCCGTGGCCCGCGCCGCCGGCGCCACGGCCCGCCGCGGGCGCCGGTGACCCCGGCGGGCGGGCGGCCCTCCGACGGGAGGACCGTCGGCGAGGTGACCGAGGCGCAGCTGCTGCGCGTGGTCCTGGACGGGCTGGCCCCGGCCGTGCGGCCCGGGCACTGGCCGCCCGGCACCGTGGCCCCGGGCGACGACGCCGCCCTCGTCCCCGCCCCGCGCGGCGGCACGCTCGTCTCCACGGACGCGATGGGCGAGGGCACGGACTTCCTGCACCGCTGGCCCGCCGGCGTGCGCACCCGCGGCCACGACGCCGGCTGGAAGGCCGTCGCGCAGAACCTCTCCGACGTCAACGCGATGGGCGGCACCGCCTCCGCGCTCGTCACCGCCCTCACTCTGCCCCCGACGACGCCCCTGGCCTGGGTGCGCTCCTTCGCCGCGGGCGTGGTGGGCGCCGTCGACCGGCTCGGCGCCCCGGGATGCCGGGTGGCCGGCGGGGACCTGGGCACGGGGGAGCGCGTCCACGCCGCCGTGACCGTGCTCGGCGACCCCCACCCGGCCGGCGTGCTGTGCCGGGCGCCCGCCCCGGCGGCGCGGGAGCGCGTGCTCGCCGAGGGCGCCGACCTCGTGCACGCCCAGGACGCCCCGGGCTCATCCGGCGCCGCCCGATCCGGTGCCCTCCGTCCCAGCGCCGCCCGGCCCGGCCCCGGCTGGGCCGCCGCCGGGCTGGCCCTGCTGCTCACGGACCGGGACGAGCTCGCCCGCCGCGCCGCGGCCCTGCCCCCGGAGGACCGGCCGGGCGCCCGCGACCTCGCGCGCGCCGTCCGCGCCCAGCTGCGTCCGCGCCCGCCGCTGGCGCTGGGCCCGGCCGCCGTCGAGGCCGGGATCCTCACCCTGATGGACGTCTCCGACGGCCTCGGCCGGGACGCGCACCGGATGGCCGCCGCCACCGGGGCCGCCGCCTCGGCCGAGGCCCCGCCGCCCGTCCCGTGGATCGACGCGGCGTGGCTGGCCGAGGCCGCCGCGCCGCTGCGGGGCGTGGCTGCGCTCGCGGGCGTGTCCGCCGAGTCGCTCGTGACCGGCGGGGGCGAGGACTACGGACTGCTCGGGCTGGCGTGGCCGGAGACCGTGCTGCCGGCCGGGTTCGTCCGCATCGGCCGGCTCGAACCCGCCGGCGCCCCGGCGCCCGCCGGGCACCGGGAGCTGCCCGAGGCCGGCTGGGACCCCTTCGGCGGCTGAGCCCGCCGCGGCCTCAGGCGCCGAGTGCGGCGGGGTCGAAGCGGTGGCCCAGGCCCACCACGGTCCAGCCGTGCTCGGCCCACGCCGCCACGTCCAGGACGTTGCGCCCGTCGATGAGCAGCCGCGCGTCCACCAGCGCGCCGACCGCCGCGGGGTCCATCTCGCGGAACGCCTGCCACTCGGTCAGCAGCAGGGTGAGCTCCGCGCCCTCGACCGCCTCCTCGAGGGAGTCCACGTAGTCCAGGCGGGGGAAGCGGGCGGCGGCGTTCGCGTTGCCCTCCGGGTCGTGCACGCGCACGTCCGCACCGGCCGTGTAGAGCCGGTTGGCCACGTCGAGGGCGGGGGAGTCGCGCACGTCGTCCGAGTCGGGCTTGAAGGTCACCCCGAGCACGGCGATCCGCGCGCCCCGGAGCACCTCCACGCCGGACCCCGTCGTCTTGCCCCCGTACGCCGCGGCCTCGCCCCGGCCGGCGTCGCGCGCCGCGGAGAGCACCTGGACGGCCAGGTCCACCACGCGGTCGCGGCGGCGCAGGTTGATGTCGTCCACCTCGGCCAGGAAGCGCATCGTGCGGTCCAGGCCCAGCTCGGAGACGCGCGCCTGCAGCGCGCGGATGTCCTTGGGCAGGCAGCCGCCGCCGAAGCCCACGCCGGCATTGAGGAACCGGCGCCCGATCCGCGCGTCGTGCCCGATCGCGTCCGCGAGCGTGCCGATGTCCCCGCCCACGGCCTCCGTGATCTCGGAGAACGCGTTGATGAAGGAGATCTTCGTGGCCAGGAACGCGTTGGCCGCCACCTTGACCAGCTCCGCCGTCTCCAGGTCCGTGCTGATCCACGGCGTGTCCGCCGCGAGCTGGCGGGCGTAGACGCGGCGCAGCACCGGCTCGGCGCGCGTGCCGTCCGTGCCGATCACCAGGCGGTCCGGGGTCAGCGTGTCCTTCACGGCGAAGCCCTCGCGCAGGAACTCGGGGTTCCAGGCCAGCTCCACCTCGCCCGGCAGCCCGGCCTCGGCCCGCACCCGCCGCACCATCGCGGCGAGGCGGCGGGCCGTGCCCACGGGCACCGTGGACTTGCCCACGATCAGGGCGTCCCGGTCGATCGCGGCGGCCAGGGAGGCGAGGGCGGCGTCCACGTACCGCAGGTCCGCGCCGGACTCGCCCACCTTCTGCGGCGTGCCGACGCCGACGAAGTGCACGTCCGCCCAGCGGGCGGCCTCGGCCACGTCCGTGGTGAAGCGCAGGCGGCCGCTCTCCACGTGGGTCCGCAGCAGCTCCGGCAGGCCGGGCTCGTGGAAGGGGACCTCGCCGCGGGAGAGCCGGGCGATCTTCTCCGGGTCCACGTCCACGCCGAGCACCTCGAAGCCCAGCTCGGACATGCAGGCGGCGTGCGTGGCGCCCAGGTAGCCGGTGCCGATCACGGACAGCCGCGGGGCGCGGTCCTGCTCGGCGGGGGCGGCGGGCGCGCTCGGGTGGGTCACTGCGGGCTCCTTCGGCGTGGCGTGCGGGGACGGCCCCGACGCTAGGCCCCGCGGATGAACGACGGAAGAACGGGGCGCCACCGCGGTGCGACCCCGCGGTGGCGCCCCGGGCGCGCGGCGCGGCCTCAGGCCTCGCCGGCGCGGATCAGCTCGGTGAGGCGGGTGGCGGCGGCGACGACGGCGTCCGCGTGGTTGCGGCCGGGCTGGCGGGAAAGCCGCTCGAGCGGGCCGGAGATGGACACGGCCGCGATGACCCGGCCGCTGGGCCCGCGCACGGGTGCGGACACGGAGGCGACGCCGGGCTCGCGCTCGGCGAGCGACTGGGCCCAGCCCCGGCGCCGCACGGCCGCCAGCACGGTGGGGGTGAACACGGCGCCGGCGAGCCCCTCCACGAGGCGCTCGTGGTCCTCCCAGGCCAGTAGGACCTGGGCGGCGGAGCCGGCCTTCATGGACATGCGGGCGCCCACGGGGATGGTGTCGCGCAGGCCCCAGGGCCGCTCGGCGCTGGCCACGCAGACGCGGGAGTCGGCCTGGCGGCGGAATACCTGGGCGCTCTCCCCGGTGGCGTCGCGCAGCCAGAGCAGGACGGGGCCGGAGGCGGTGGTGAGGCGGTCCTCGCCGGCGGCGGAGGCGAGCTCGGCCAGCCGGGTGCCGAGCACGTAGCGGCCCTGCAGGTCCTTGCCCACGAGGCGGTGGTGCGTGAGCGCCGCGGCGAGCCGGTGCAGCGTGGGCCGGGCGATCCCGGTGGCGGTCACGAGCTGGGCGAGGGTGGCGGGGCCGGACTCGAGCGCGTCGAGGATGGCCACGGACTTGTCCACGACGCCGACCCCGCTGGGGTGGCGGTGGAGGGAGGGGCCGAGGACGTCGTCGTCGGCCTGCGCGCGGGCGGGCTCAGCGGTCATGCCGTGATCCTAGTCGTCTCACGGTCCGGACGGACCGGGGGAACGGGCCGCGTGACGCGGGAGCGTCCCCCGCCGTCACGTGTCCGATCTGTGAGACGCGATCTCATACTCTGGGACAATCGGGGTCGTAGTCGAGATCCGCCCGGCGCCGATCCAGAGTGGGGGACGAGATCCCCGGCGCCGCGCGCCGGGCGAGGACCCACAGGTGCGTGAGCAGGAAGGTGCGGCACATGACGAGCGAGACGACGCGGCCGAGGACGCTGGCCGAGAAGGTCTGGGACGAGCACGTGGTGGTGCACGGCGAGGGCGAGGGCTCCTCCCGCACCCCCGACCTGCTCTACATCGACCTGCACCTCGTCCACGAGGTGACCAGCCCCCAGGCCTTCGAGGGCCTGCGCCTGGCCGGCCGCCCCGTGCGCCGCCCGGACCTGACGATCGCCACGGAGGACCACAACACCCCCACGCTGGAGATCGACAAGCCGATCGCGGACCCCACCTCCCGCACCCAGATCGAGACCCTGCGCGCCAACGCCGCGGAGTTCGGCGTCCGCCTGCACCCGCTCGGCGACGCCGAGCAGGGCATCGTCCACGTGGTCGGCCCCCAGCTGGGCCTCACCCAGCCCGGGCTGACCGTGGTCTGCGGCGACTCGCACACCTCCACCCACGGCGCGTTCGGCGCCCTGGCCTTCGGCATCGGCACCTCCGAGGTGGAGCACGTGCTCGCCACCCAGACGCTGCCCCTGAAGCCCTTCAAGACCATGGCGATCACCGTGGACGGCACCCTGCGCCCGGGCGTCACCGCCAAGGACGTCATCCTGGCCGTGATCGCGAAGATCGGCACCGGCGGCGGCCAGGGCTTCGTCCTGGAGTACCGCGGCGAGGCCATCCGCAGCCTCTCCATGGAAGGCCGGATGACCATCTGCAACATGTCCATCGAGGCTGGCGCCCGCGCAGGCATGGTCGCCCCGGACGAGACCACGTTCGCCTACCTCAAGGGCCGCCCGCACGCGCCCGAGGGCGCCGACTGGGACGCCGCCGTCGAGCACTGGCGGACCCTGGCCACGGACGAGGGCGCCGAGTTCGACGCCGAGGTGGTCATCGACGCGGACGAGCTCGAGCCGTTCGTCACGTGGGGCACCAACCCCGGCCAGGGCGTGAGCCTGAACGGCGCGGTGCCCGCGCCCGAGGACTTCGACGACCCCGTGGCCCAGGAGTCCGCCCGCAAGGCGCTGGGCTACATGGACCTCACCCCCGGCACCCCCATGAAGGAGGTGGCGGTGGACACCGTGTTCATGGGCTCGTGCACCAACTCCCGCATCGAGGACCTCCGCGCCTTCGCCGAGGTCGTCAAGGGCCGGAAGAAGGCCGAGGGGCTGCGCGTCATGGTGGTGCCCGGCTCAGCCCGCGTGCGCCTGCAGGCCATGGACGAAGGCCTCGACCGGGTGTTCGAGGACTTCGGGGCGGAGTGGCGCTTCGCCGGCTGCTCCATGTGCCTGGGCATGAACCCGGACCAGCTCGCCCCCGGCGAGCGCTGCGCGTCCACGTCCAACCGCAACTTCGAGGGCCGCCAGGGCAAGGGCGGGCGCACCCACCTGGTCTCCCCGGTGGTGGCCGCCGCCACCGCCGTGCTGGGCCGCCTGGCCAGCCCGTCCGACCTGCCCGCCCTCACCCCCCAGGAGGCCTGAGCCATGGAGAAGTTCACCACCCACACCGGCATCGGCGTGCCGCTGCGTGCGTCCAACGTGGACACCGACCAGATCATCCCGGCGGTCTACCTCAAGCGCATCTCGCGCACCGGCTTCGAGGACGCCCTGTTCGCCGGCTGGCGCCAGGACCCCGACTTCATCCTCAACACCGAGCCCTTCAGTGCCGGCACCGTGCTGGTGGCCGGCTCGGACTTCGGCACCGGCTCCTCCCGCGAGCACGCCGTGTGGGCGCTCAAGGACTACGGCTTCCGCGCCGTGATCTCCCCGCGCTTCGCGGACATCTTCCGCGGCAACTCCGCCAAGCAGGGCCTCGTGGCCGCGCAGGTGGAGCAGGAGGACGTGGAGCGGATCTGGAAGGAGCTGGAGAACCGGCCGGGCACCGCCGTCACCGTGGACCTGGTCTCCCGCACCGTGGAGTGCGGGGACGTGACCGCCCCGTTCCAGATCGACGATGACACGCGCCACCGCCTGCTCGAGGGCCTGGACGACATCGCCGTCACCCTGGACCACCAGGACGAGATCGACGCCTACGAGCGCGCCCGCCCCTCCTACAAGCCCACCACGCTGCCCGCGCGCACCGCGGGCTGAGCGGGGGTCGTGCGGCGGGCCGACCGCTGGGGCGACGCGCGTCGAGGGGGCCCGCGCCGTTGCGGTCCGACCCTGTCGAACCTCTATGCTGGGAGGCGATTCCGGCACCGCCCGCCGCGCCCGGGGGGCGGTGCCCGTTCATGCGACCCCCGCCTCCGGGCGGGAGTCGCCGAGACCGTGGCCCTCGGCCGCGCTGAGGAAGGACACGCCCATGGCGAAGCTGTTGACGATCCATGGCGGGAAGCCGCTGACCGGCGAGGTGACCGTGCGCGGGGCCAAGAACCTGGTCCCCAAGGCCATGGTGGCCGCGCTCCTGGGCAACACCCCTTCCGTGCTGCGCAGCATCCCGGAGATCAAGGACGTCGACGTCGTCAGCTCCCTCCTCGAGATACACGGCGTCTCCGTGCAGTGGGACAAGGAGTCCGGTCGGATCACCATGGACCCGGCCGGGGTGAAGTCCGCCCTCACCGCCGAGATCGACGCCCACGCCGGCGACTCGCGCATCCCGATCCTCTTCTGCGGCCCGCTCATGCACGCCATCGGCGAGGCCTTCATCCCCGACCTGGGCGGCTGCAAGATCGGCGACCGGCCGATCGACTACCACCTGGCCGTGCTGCGCAACTTCGGCGCCGTCGTGGACAAGCGCCCGGGCGGCATCTCCATCTCCGCCCCCAAGGGCCTGCACGGCGCCAAGCTCGAGCTGCCCTACCCGTCCGTGGGCGCCACCGAGCAGGTGCTGCTGACCGCGGTGAAGGCCGAGGGCATCACCGAGCTCAAGGGCGCCGCCGTCGAGCCGGAGATCCACGACCTCATCGCCGTGCTCCAGAAGATGGGCGCGATCATCACCGTGCAGACGGACCGCACCATCCGCATCGAGGGCGTGACCGAGATGCGCGGCTACAACCACGAGGCGCTGCCGGACCGCAACGAGTCCGCCTCCTGGGCCTCGGCGGCCCTGGCCACCGGCGGCGACATCTTCGTGCGCGGCGCGTCCCAGCGCGACCTCACCGCGTTCCTGAACACGTACCGCAAGATCGGCGGCGAGTTCGACGTGGTCGACGACGGCATCCGCTTCTGGCACGCCGGGGGAGACCTGAACCCGCTCGTGCTCGAGACGGACGTGCACCCCGGCTTCATGACCGACTGGCAGCAGCCCCTCGTGGTGGCGCTGACCCAGGCCAAGGGCGTCTCGATCGTGCACGAGACCGTGTACGAGAACCGCTTCGGTTTCACCGACGCGCTCGTGCGCATGGGCGCCTCCATCCAGCTGCACCGCGAGTGCCTGGGCTCCGTGCCGTGCCGCTTCGGCCAGCGCAACTTCCTGCACTCCGCCGTGATCTCGGGCCCGACGCCGCTGCGCGGCGTCGAGATCGACATCCCGGACCTGCGCGGCGGCTTCTCGCACCTGATCGCGGCCCTCGCGGCCGAGGGGACCTCCACCGCCACCGGCCTGGAGATCATCAACCGCGGCTACGAGCACTTCATGGACAAGCTCCAGGGCCTCGGCGCCGACGTCGAGCTGTCCGACCGCACCCGGTGAGCCCTGTGGACCCGCAGACCCCGGCCGCGGGCCTCCCCTCGCGCGCCGCGCGGGCCGGCTACGTGATCCCCGCCGCCATCGTGCGCCCCGCCCTGCGCGGCCTCGTGCGCCAGGTGTGGGAGGGCACCGAGAACCTGCCGGAGACCGGCGCGATCCTCGCGGTGAACCACATCTCCGAGCTGGACCCCCTCTCCGTGGCCCACATGGTCTACAACCAGGGCCTGCTGCCGACCTTCCTCGCCAAGGCCGAGCTCTGGAAGGTGCCCGTGCTCAAGCAGGTCCTCGAGGCCACCCGCATGATCCCGGTCGAGCGCACCCGCGACGGCGGCCGCTCGCTCGACGCCGCCCGCGAGGCCGTCGCCACGGGCCGGGCGATCATCGTCTACCCCGAGGGCACCGTCACCCGCGACCCCGACGGCTGGCCCATGGCCGCACAAAGCGGGGCCGTGCGCCTGGCCCTGCAGACCGGCGCCCCGCTCATCCCCGTGGGCCAGTGGGGCATCCAGGAGCTGCTGCCCTACGGCGGCCGCGCCCCGCGTCCGTTCCCGCGCAAGACCGCCCGCATCCGGATCGGCGCGCCCGTGGACCTGGACGACCTGTGCGGCGCGCCGATGACGGCGAGCGGGCTGCGCGCCGGCACCGAGCGCATGATGGACGCGATCACCGCCATCGTGGCGGACCTGCGCGGCGAGCCCGCCCCCGCCGGCCGCTGGGACCCGCGGACCGGGCGTCGGGAGCCGGGCGCATGAGCGACCCGCAGACCGTCGCCGTCCTGGGCGCCGGCAGCTGGGGCTCCGCCTTCGCCCGCGTGCTGGGCACCAGCACCAGCCCCGAGGGCGCCCGGGCGCGCGACGTCGTGATCTGGTCCCGGCGCCCCGAGGTGGCCGAGGCCGTCAACCGGGACCACGCCAACCCCGAGTATCTGCCGGGCATCGAGCTGCCCGCCTGCGTGCGCGCCGTGACCGACGCCTCCGAGGCGGTCCGCGGCGCCGGCGTCGTGGTGGTGGCCGTGCCCGCGCAGCACGTGCGCGAGACGCTGCGCACCCTGCGCGAGGACCTCGCCCCGGACGCCGTGGTGGTCTCGCTCGTCAAGGGCCTCGAGCGCGGCACCGACGCGCGGATGTCCCAGGTGTGCACCGAGGAGCTGGGCCTCACCCCGGACCGCTTCGCGGTGGTCTCCGGCCCCAACCTGGCCCTCGAGATCGCCCGCGGCGAGCCCACCGCCACCGTGGTGGCCTCCGGCTCCTCGGCCACCGCCGAGCGCATCGCCGCGCTGACCGCCGGGCCCACGTTCCGGCCCTACACGAACACCGACGTGGTGGGCGTGGAGATCGGCGGCGTCGTGAAGAACGTCATCGCCCTCGCCGTCGGCATCTGCGACGGCCAGGGCCTGGGGGACAACTCGAAGGCCTCCGTCATCACCCGCGGGCTCGCCGAGACCACCCGCCTCGCCGTCGCCCTCGGCGGCGACCCCGCCACCATGGCCGGGCTCGCCGGACTGGGCGACCTCGTGGCCACGTGCGCCTCACCCCTGTCCCGCAACCGCACGGCCGGGCGCCACATCGGCACCGGACTGAGCGCCGAGGAGGCCGTGGCCGCCATGAGCCAGACCGCGGAGGGCATCAAGTCCGTCTCCGCCGTCGTGCACGTCGCCCGCGCCCACGGCGTGGAGATGCCCATCAGCGAGCTGATGGACCGGGTGGTCGCCGGGGACGTGGCCGTGCACCGCCTCGCCGAGCTCCTGCTCGCCCGTGACCTGAAGTCGGAAGGACGCACCGCATGACCGCCACCCCCGCCCCGGAGGCCCCCTCGGCCGGCGCGCGCCCCCGCGTGCTGCTGCTGTTCGGCGGCCGCTCCAGCGAGCACCCCATCAGCTGCGTCACCGCCGCCGGCGTGCTCCACGCGGCCGACCCGCAGCGCTGGGACGTGGTGCCGGTGGGCGTGGCCCGCTCCGGCCTGTGGTCGCACGACGAGCTGGACGTGGCCGCCTTCCGCCTGGACGGCGAGACCCTCCCCGAGGTGCCGGAGCCCGAGGCCCCGGTGAGCCTGCGCACCCTGCCGGACGGCACGGTGGAGCTCACCGCCGAGGACGGCTCCTCCCTGGGCCGCGTGGACGTGGTGTTCCCGCTGCTGCATGGCCCGTGGGGCGAGGACGGCACCCTGCAGGGGATGTTCGAGTCCCTGGGCCTGCCCTACGTGGGCTGCGGCGTGCTCGCGTCCGCGGTGGGCATGGACAAGCACTTCATGAAGGTCGCCTTCCAGGCGGCCGGCCTCGAGGTCGGCCCGTGGGAGACCATCACCGACCGCGACTGGGCGCGCGACCCCGAGGCCGCCCTGGCCCGCGCCGGCGCCCTGGCGTTCCCGCTGTTCGTCAAGCCGGCCCGCGGCGGCTCCTCCTTCGGCATCACCCGCGTCTCCGACCCGGCGGACCTGCGCGCCGCCATCGAGGAGGCCCGCCGCTTCGACCCGAAGGTCGTGGTGGAGGCCGGGATCGTGGGCCGCGAGATCGAGTGCGCGGTCCTGGACGGGCACGCCTCGGACGCGCCCCGGGCCTCGCTGCCGGGGGAGATCGTGGTCAAGCACGACGAGGGCGACCTGCAGTTCTACAACTTCCAGGCCAAGTACCAGGACGACGACGCGGCGCAGCTCTCCTGCCCCGCCGAGCTGCCCGAGGAGCAGACGCGGCGGCTGCGCGAGCTGGCCGTGCGCGCCTTCGAGGCGGTGGACGGCTCCGGCCTGGGCCGCTGCGACTTCTTCCACACCCCGGACGGGCGCTGGGTGGTCAACGAGATCAACACCATGCCCGGGTTCACGCCCATCAGCATGTACCCGGCCATGTGGGAGCGCACGGGGCTGTCCTACGACGCCCTGATCTCCGAGCTGCTGGACCTGGCCCTCGAGCGGGGCGTCGGGCTGCACTGAGCCCGGCCCGGGCGCACCGACGGCGCCGTCTCCGGATCCTTCCGGGGGCGGCGCCGTCCGCGTCGGGAGGGTCAGCCGACGGGCGTGGCGTCCTGGAGGTTGACGCAGCCGCCGTCGGCGTCGATCTGGGCGACGGCCGAGGCCAGGCCCACCATGACGGTGTCCGAGCTGGCCTTGTCCTTGCCGAAGAGGACCTCCACGGCGGGGTCGCGGCCGTAGGTGACGATCCGCCAGTTCTCGTCCTCGTCGCGGATCACCCAGTCCACGCCGTCCACCGAGATGCAGCGGTCCGTGGTGGGCCCGGGCACCGGGACGCCGCAGCGCAGCACGACGGCGGCCGGGTCGCCCCACACGGCGGTGGCCTGGCTGTCCGTGGGGCGCAGGGCGGCGTCGCCCAGGGCGTCCGGCATGGCGACCATGGCGGGGGCGCACTCGGGGTTCGCGGCGTCCGGCGCCGCCTCCACCGTGGCCACCCGTCCGGCGCAGGCCGTGGCGCCGAGGGCGACGGCGGTCAGCAGGAGGGCGAGGGGGCGCAGGGGGCGGGATTCCATCCGCCCAGGATACGCGCGGCGCCTCCGCCGGCCCGGCGTCCGGTGCCGCGCGGGGGCCGGGCGCCGCGGTGCGGGGGAGGCGGCGGCGTCCGGACCGTGCCCTAGCATGGGCGGGACCGCACCACATCATGCACCCCGACGTCCCGCCCCCCCAGACCAGGAGCCCATCGTGAGCCGTACCGCGGAGTCCCGCCCGCAGACCCCCCGTCCGGGCGCCGACGGGCCGCGCCGTCGTCGTCGTCGGCCGTGGCTCGTGGCCCTCGTGGTGCTGCTCGTGGCGCTGCTGGCCGTCGGCGTGGCCGTGGCCGTGTACGTGGGCGGGCTCGCCCGCAGCATCGACGAGGGCACGCAGCGGTTCGAGGGCGGCGCCTTCCCGGCCGAGTCCCTGCGCCCCTCCGAGCCAGGCCGCCGCGGCGGCGGCGAGGACGAGCCGGCCGGCCAGGGCGGACCGGGCCAGGGCGGCGGGGAGCCCGCCGCGGCCCCGCTCGCGCCCACCGCGCCTCCGCCGGGGATGGACCCCGCCGTCGTCGAGGCCCAGGCGGACGCCGCGGTGCAGGGCCCCGTGGCGCCGGACGAGGACGAGGCCGTGGACGGGCAGGCCCTGGACGTGCTGCTCGTGGGCGAGGACGCCGGCGCGGAGGGCCGCGGGGACGACGGCCGCTCGGACACCCTCATGTGGGTGCACGTGCCGGGGGACCGCAGCGAGGTCCAGGTCATGTCCATCATGCGCGACATGTGGGTGCCGATCCCGGGCCACGGCGACGCCAAGGTCAACGCCGCCTACCAGTACGGCGGGATCCCGCTGACCGTGGCCACCGCGGAGAACATGTTCCAGGCCCGCGTGGACCACGTGGTGGCCGTGGACCTGGCCGGCTTCAAGGGGCTGGTCGACGCCCTCGGCGGCGTCACCGTGGACAACCCGAGGGCCTTCACCTCGACCGGCGGCGTCGACTTCCCGGCCGGCGCCGTGCACATGGACGGGGACACGGCCCTGGCCTACGCCCGCGAGCGCTACAACCTGCCGCGCAGCGACTTCGATCGCGTGGAGAACCAGCAGCGCCTGGTGAAGGCGATCGTGGACCGGTTCCTGTCCCGGGACACCCTCTCGGACCCGGCCCGCGTCCAGGACTCCGTGGCGCGCTTCGCCCCGTTCCTCACCCTGGACGACTCCCTGGACTCGGGCCGCCTGGCCTCCCTGGCCTGGTCCCTGCGCGACGCCCGCGACGCCCCGATCCGCACCAGCACGGTGCCCTCAGTGGGCGTGGGGAACACGGAGGGCGGCCAGGACGTCGTCTGGCCGGACTGGGCCGCGATCGGCCGCCTGGGCGAGGGCATCCGCACGGGCACCCTGGAGGAGGCCGTCGCCCCGTGACCACGCAGACCCGGCCGTCGACGGTGCGGCGCTGGCTGGCCCTCGCGGAGGACCTCGTGGGTCGGGCCGCCCCGCGCCTGAACGCGCTCAACCTGTTCCCCGTCCCGGACGCGGACACGGGGACGAACATGCTCGCCACCCTCGCCGCGGCCCGCCGGGCCGCCGACGCGTGCCCGGAGCAGGACGACGCCGGCGCGGTCCTCGCCCGGGCAGGAGCGGCCGCGCTCGACTCGGCCTGTGGCAACTCCGGCACCCTGCTCGCGGTGGCCCTGGCCGGGATGGCCGAGCCCCTGCGCGGGCGCGCCCGCGCGGACGCGTTCGCCCTGGCGGCCGCGTTCGGGGCGGCGGACCGCGCGGCCCGGCAGGCCCTGTCCGACCCGCGGGAGGGCACCATCCTCACCGTGCTCTCCGCGGCCTCGCGCAGCCTGGCGCGCTCGGCCACCCAGGCCCCGGACAGCCCCGCGGTGGCCGCGGACGCCGACCCGGCCGTGCGCCTGGGCCCGGCGGTGACGGCCATGATGGCCGACTGCCTGCGGGCCGTGGAGCAGACGGAGTCCCAGCTGGCCCCGCTCGCGCAGGCCCGCGTGGTGGACGCCGGCGCCGTGGGCCTGCTGTGGGTGCTGGAGGCGCTGCGCGCGGCCGTCACCGACACGGCCCCGGACGAGGAGCTGGCCACCGCGCTGCACGGCTACGTGGAGGGCGTGCGGCCCGGCCCCGAGCCCGCGGGCGAGGACGCCGTGGAGGTGATGGGCACCCTGGCGCTCACCCCGCTCGCCGCGGCCGACCTGCGCCGTCGCCTCGCCGAGGCCGGGGACTCCGTGATCCTGGCCCCCGTGGGCACGGAGCGGGACGAGCGCGGCCGGGTGCCGTGGCGCGTGCACGTGCACGTGCCCCGCGCCGCCGACGCCGTGGAGCTGATGCAGGCCGCCGGGGAGGTCCAGGGGCTCGCCGTCACCGAGCTGTCCGGGGACGCCGCCGGACCCGACGCCGACGGGTGCCATGGGCGCTGAGGTCCGCGTCACCGACCTGCCCCTGTCCGAGGTGCTCGACGGGCGACTGCCCGCGCGCCTGGACAAGGAGCTCGGGCTCGCCACGGTGGGGGACCTCCTGGACCACGTGCCCCGGCGCTGGATCGAGCGCGGGGAGCTGACCCCCATCGCGGCCCTGCCGTGGGACGCCGAGGTCACCGTCGTCGCCGTCGTCGAGTCCGTCACCACGCGCCGGATGCACAGCCGACCCGGCTTCATCGTGGACGTCACCGTGGCCGACCCCGCCGCGGACGGCGCGCCGGGGGCGAGCCTGTCCATGGCGTTCTTCAACGGCCACGACGCCCGCCGCCGCCTCGCCCCGGGCATGACCGCCATGTTCCAGGGCCGCACCACGGCCTACCGCGGCCGGATCACCCTGAACAACCCGGACTTCGCCCTCCTGGACGACGACGTCGCCCCGGGGGACGTGGACGTGCGCCCGGTGCCCCTGTACCGGGCCACGGGGAAGCTGCCCTCGTGGACCGTCCGCTCGGCCGTGGCGCGCGTCCTCGCCGACGTGGACCTGACCCGGATCCCCGAGCTGCTCACCCCGCGGCTGCGGGCCGAGGCCGCCGCCGCCCTGGACCTGGACGCGCCCCTGCCGGACACCGCGCGGGCCTACCGGGACCTGCATGCCCCCGAGGAGGTGGCGGCCACCGGCCCGGCCCGCACGGCGCTCGCCCTGCGGGAGGCGCTCGTGGTCCAGGCGGCGCTGGCCTGGCGCCGGGACCGGGAGCGCGCGGTGCCCGCCGTGCCCCGCCCGCCGCGGGCCGGGGGGCTGCTCGACGCGCTCGACGCCCGGCTGCCGTTCGCCCTCACCCCTGGCCAGGCCGAGGTGGGGGAGCAGCTGGCCGCCGAGCTGGCCCGGGACGCCCCCATGAGCCGCCTGCTCCAGGGCGACGTCGGCGCCGGCAAGACCCTCGTGGCCCTGCGCGCCATGCTCCAGGTGGTGGACGCCGGCGGACAGGCCGCCCTCGTGGCCCCCACCGAGGTGCTCGCCGCCCAGCACCACCGCGCGCTGCTGGCACTGATGGGCCCGCTGGCCGAGGCCGGCACGCTCGGGGCGGGGGACGGGCCGGCCACGAAGGTCGTGCTCGTCACCGGATCCCTCAAGACGCAGGCGCGCCGGGAGGCCCTGCTCGCGCTCGCCTCCGGCGAGGCCGGGATCGCCGTCGGCACGCACGCCCTGCTCTCCGACAAGATCGGCTTCGCCGAGCTCGCGCTGGCCGTGGTGGACGAGCAGCACCGCTTCGGCGTGGACCAGCGCGAGGCGCTGCGCCGGTCCAACCCCGGCACCCACCTGCTGGTCATGTCCGCCACCCCCATCCCGCGCTCCGTGGCCATGACCGTGTTCGGGGACCTGGACCTGTCCGTGCTCGAGGGGCTGCCCTCCGGCCGCCAGCCCGTGGCCACCCACGTGGCGCGCATGGACCACGGCCCGCGCGTCATCGGCCGCGTCTGGGAGCTGATCGCCGAGCACGCCGCCGCCGGGCGCCAGGCCTTCGTGGTCTGCCCGCGCATCGACCCGGACGACGCCGACCCCGGGCACGCCAACGTCGAGGAGATGGCCCCGCGCCTGCGCTCGCTGCCCGCGCTGGCCGGCCTGCGCATCGAGGCCGTCCACGGCCGCATGGACCAGGCCGAGCAGGACGCCGCCATGCAGGCCTTCGCCCGCGGGGAGACGGACGTCCTCGTGGCGACCACCGTGGTCGAGGTCGGCGTGGACGTGCCCAACGCCACCGTCATGGCGGTGCTGGACGCGGACGACTTCGGCCTGTCCACCCTGCACCAGCTGCGCGGCCGCGTGGGCCGCGGCCCTGACGCCGCCGTCTGCCTGCTGGCCACCCGCCTGCCGGACGGGCACCCGTCCCTGCGCCGCCTGGAGGTCCTCGCCCAGGAGCAGGACGGCATGCGGATCGCCCAGGAGGACCTCGCGACGCGCGGCGTGGGCGACGTCCTCGGCGCCGCCCAGTCCGGGCTCGCCTCGGGGCTGCGCCACGTGGACGTCCTGCGGGACGCCCCGCTGATCGCCGTGGCCGCGGACGCCGTCGGGCGCATCATGGCCGAGGGCCCGGGCCTGTCCGCGCACCCGGCGCTGGCCGCCGAGGTGGCGCGCTGGGAGTCCGAGCACCTCACCGCCGCCGACTACCTCGAGAAGGGCTGAGCCATGTCCCGCATCATCGCCGGCGCCGCCGCCGGCCGCCCGCTGACGTCCGTGCCCGGCACCGGCACCCGCCCCACCACGGACCGCACCAAGGAGGCCCTGTTCTCCTGGCTCGAGGCCCGCGACTGGCTGGACGGCACCGCCGTGCTGGACCTCTTCGCCGGCTCCGGCGCCCTGGGCTGCGAGGCCGCCAGCCGCGGCGCCGCGTCCGTGCTGCTCGTGGAGCGGGAGCGGCGGGCCGTGGCCGCCTGCCGCGCCAACGCCGCCCTGGTCAACCGGGCCCGCGGGGCCGACGTCGTGCAGGTGCGGGCCGGCACCGTGGAGCAGGCGCTCGCGGCCGGGGGCGAGCCCGCGGACGTGATCCTCGCGGACCCGCCGTACCCGCTGGCCGGCCCGGCGCTGGAGGCCGTGCTCGAGGCCGCGGCCGCCCGTCTGGCCCCCGGCGGGCTGATCGTGCTCGAGCGGGCGGCCCGCGACGCCCCGCCCCGCCGCCCGGCCGGGCTCGAGGAGGTCGAGGTGCGCGCCTACGGGGAGACGGCCCTGTACCTCTGGCAGGACGAGCGCTGACCACAGCCCCCATCCGTGCGGGAGGCGGGAGCCTGCGGGCCCCCTTTCGTGCGGGAGAAGGGAGCCTCCCGTATCACGGCCGGGGGCGCCGCCCGTCGAGCGCGGGGGCCGCGGCGGCCAGGCGGCGCATCGCCTCGTCCACGGCGTCCGCCGACTTGCAGAGCGCCAGGCGCAGCCACGAGTCCAGGGGGCCGGTCTCGCCGGGGGCGCGGTCGGCGCGGCACAGGGCGCTGACGGGGATCCCGACGACGCCGGCCTCGCGCGCCCAGTCCACCACGGCGTCCTCGGCGCGCCGCACGCCCCACGGGGCCAGGTCCACGGTCACGAAATAGCCGGCCGCCGGCACCACGGGGTCCAGCCCCACCGCCCGCAGGCCCGCCACCAGCCGGTCCCGTCCGTCCCGGTACCGCTCGCGCTGCGCCGCCAGGTGGGCCCCGGCCTCGGGCAGGAAACCGGCCACGGCCTGCTGGTACGCCGGCCCGGTCGAGAAGGTCAGGTACTGCTTGACCGCCCGGGCGGCGGCCACCAGCGGGGCGGGTCCGGTGAGCCAGCCGACCTTCCACCCGGTCACCGCGAACGCCTTCCCGGCCCCGGACGCGGCCAGGGCGATGTCCCGCGCCTCGGGGAGCGCCCGGACCGGCACGTGCTCGCCGTCGTAGACCAGGTGCTCGTACACCTCGTCCGAGAGGATCAGCACCCCGCGCTCGCGGCACGCGCGCACCAGCTCCTCGAGCAGGGCGCGCGGGTAGACGGCGCCCGTGGGGTTGTGGGGCGTGTTGAGGATCAGCATCCGGGTGCGGTCCGTGAACGCGGCGACCACCCGCTCGGGGTCCGGCAGGAACGCAGGCGGGTCCACGGGCACGGTCACGTGCCGGGCGCCGGCCAGGGCGACGACGGCGGCGTGCGAGTCGTAGAAGGGCTCCACGGTGACCACCTCGTCGCCGGGGGAGACGAGGGCGAGGACGGCCGCGGCGATCGCCTCGGTGGCGCCCGCGGTGGCCATCACCCCGGTCTCCGGGTCCTCCTCGACGCCCCACCACCGGCGCTGGTGCTCGGCGACGGCGGCGCGCAGGTCCGGGCGGTCGAGGCCGGGCGCGTACTGGTTGGGGCCGGCGAGCACGGCGTCCGCCGCGGCCCGGAGCAGCTCCGCGGGGCCGTCCGCGTCGGGGAAGCCCTGGCCGAGGTTCACGGCGTCGTGCTTGAGGGCCAGCGCCGTCATGCGCTCGAAGACGGTGGGCACGGGGGCGCCGTCGTCCAGGAGCCCCGCGGCGGCCGCCGTACGGCGCCAGGGCCCGGCGACGAAGGCGGTGCCGGCGACGTCGGCCGGTGCGGGCCCGGTCGCCGGGGCGGGGGCCGGGCCGGTGCGGGGCGGGCGGGTGCGGTCGGGGGCGTCGGCATCCATGCGCGCACTGTACCCAGGGACCGGACGCGCGGGGCCCGGTTGAGGTGCGGACCCGGGGGTGCGCCCGGGGCGGGCCGGGGCTCGGACGCGGGCCGACGCGCATCGCCCGGCGGGGCGGGCCGGGCTAGGGTGAGCACCATGCGCCGTGCCGTCTGCCCAGGTTCGTTCGATCCCCTGCACAAGGGACACGTGGAGGTCATCGCGCGGGCCGCGAACCTCTTCGACGAGGTGGTGGTCGCGGTCTCCGTGAACCCCGCCAAGCGCTACCGCTTCTCCACGGAGGAGCGCATCGCCATGATCGAGAGCACCCTGTCCTCGCTGGCCGGCGTGACGGTCCGCCCCATGGGCCTCGGGCTGCTCGCCGAGTTCTGCCGCGAGATCGGCGCGGACGCCATCGTCAAGGGCCTGCGCAACGGGACCGACCTGGAGTTCGAGGCGCCCATGGCCGCGATGAACCGCCACCTCACCGGGGTGGAGACGGTCTACCTGCCGGCGGACGCCCGCTACACCCACCTGTCCTCCTCGCTCATCAAGGAGGTCCACGGCCTCGGCGGCGACGTCGCCGAGCTCGTCCCCGCCGCGGTGCTGCGCGGCCTCGACGGCGAGCCCTGAGCCCGCCGCCGGCCCGCCCGGGCCGGACCCTCCGCACGTCCCATCCCGAACCGACCGCAGGAGAATCGACGCCCATGACCGTCCCGTCCCGACCCCGCACCCGCAAGGCCGTCATCCCCGCCGCCGGCCTGGGCACGCGCTTCCTGCCGGCCACGAAGGCGATGCCGAAGGAGATGCTCCCGGTGGTGGACCGCCCGGCGATCGAGTACGTGGTGGCGGAGGCCCGCCGCGCCGGGCTCCAGGACGTCCTGATGATCACGGGCCGCAACAAGCGCGCCCTGGAGGACCACTTCGACCGCCACCCGGCGCTCGAAGCCACCCTCGAGCGCAAGGGCGACGCGACGCGGCTGGCGCAGATCCGCGAGTCCGACCTGGTGGGGGACATCCACTACGTGCGCCAGGGCGAGGCCCTCGGCCTGGGCCACGCCGTGAACTGCGCCCGCCGCCACGTGGGCGACGAGCCGTTCGCGGTCCTGCTCGGCGACGACATCATCGGCGACGGCGAGGCCCTGCTCACGCGCATGATCGACGTGCAACAGCGCCTGGGCGGCTCCGTCGTCGCGCTCATGGAGGTGCCCGAGGAGGCGGTCTCCGCGTACGGCGTGGCCGCGGTGGAGGCCGTGCCCGGGGAGGGCGAGGACGTCGTGCGCGTCACCGGCCTCGTGGAGAAGCCGGCCCGCGAGGACGCCCCCTCCACCCTGGCAGTCATCGGCCGGTACGTCCTGGCCCCGCAGGTCTTCGACGTGCTGGACCGCACTCCCCCCGGCCGGGGCGGGGAGATCCAGCTGACCGACGCCCTCCAGACCCTGGCCGGCGACGACGGCGAGGGCGGCGGCGTGTACGCCGTCGTCTTCGACGGCCGCCGGTACGACACGGGGGACAAGCTGGGCTACCTGCAGGCCGTCGTCGAGTTCGGCACCCGGCACGAGGAGCTGGGCGGGGACCTGCGCGCCTGGCTCAAGGGGTTCGCCGCCGGGCTCTGAGCCCGGCGGGCGACCGGCGGCGACGCGCGGGCCGCGACCGGCTTTGGCCGTTGCGGACGCACCCGGTAGGATGGGCTGTCGGTCCATCGTGGCTGGACCCCGTCCAGGCCGCACCGCACCCCCGATCCGGGCGTGCGAGCGGACCGTGAAACCCCGCCGTCCCACCCGCCGAGAGGAGCGACCATGGACACCACACAGCGCCAGGACGCCGACTCGTCGTGGGTGATCCCCGTGCGCGATCTGACGCGCGGGGCCGGGGTCCAGCGTGAGCTGACGGCGCAGTGGCCCGCCCCCGCGGGCGTCACCACGCCGCTGCTGGGGATCCCCGAGGGGGACCCCGTGGAGCTGGACCTGCGTCTGGAGTCGGTGCACGAGGGAGTCCTCGTGACCGGCACCGCGGACGCGACCCTGAAGGGCGAGTGCAGCCGTTGCCTGCTCCCGCTGCATGAGGGGATCACCGTGGACCTGCAGGAGCTGTACCTCACCGGCGCGTCCGAGGACGAGGCCGGGGAGCAGCCGCTCGTGGTGCGCGAGACCGTGGACCTGGAACCCGTGTTCCGGGACGCCGTGGTCATCGCCCTCCCGTTCCAGCCGCTGTGCCGGCCGGACTGCGAGGGCCTGTGCGCCGACTGCGGCATCCGCCTCGAGGACGCGCCCGAGGGGCACGCCCACGAGCGCGTGGACCCGCGCTGGGCCGCCCTGGCCCACCTCGCGGGCACCTCAGAGACCTCCATCACCGAGACAGAAGAGAGATAGTCGTGGCAGTCCCGAAGCGGAAGATGTCCCGTGCCAACACCCGTGCCCGTCGGTCCCAGTGGAAGGCCACCGCGCCGACCCTGGTGAAGTCCGTCGAGAACGGTCGCGTCTCGTACCGCCTGCCCCACCAGGCCGAGCTGAAGACCGACGCCGCCGGCACCCCCCTGTTCTTCGAGTACAAGGGCCGCAAGGTCGCCGACGCCTGACATGGCGTCCTCGTCGGCTCGTCGTCGCGGGCCTGAGCCCGGTCGCGAGCCGGATGAGCTGTTCGAGCGTCTCGGCGTGCACGTCACCGCCGAGACGCTCGAGCGCGCTCTGACGCACCGCTCCTACGCCTACGAGCAGGGCGGGCTTCCCACCAACGAGCGCCTCGAGTTCCTCGGGGACTCGGTGCTGGGCTACGTGGTCACCGACCACATCTTCACCGTGCACCCGGACCTGGTCGAGGGCGACCTCGCGCGCCGCCGGGCCGCCGTCGTGTCCACGCGCGCCCTGGCCAAGGTGGCCCGCCGCATCGGCATCGGCCCGTTCGTGCGCCTGGGCACCGGCGAGGGGCGCACCGGCGGCGCGGACAAGGACTCGATCCTCGCCGACACCCTGGAGGCGCTGATCGGCGCCGTCTACGTGGACCACGGCCTCGTGGCCGCGTCCGCCCTCGTGCACCGCCACGTGGTCCCGCTCCTGGACGAGCCGGACCTCGTGCGCGAGAGCACGGACTGGAAGACGGTGGTGGCCGAGGCCGCCAACCGCCACGGCCTCGGCGCCGTCCGCTACGCGATCGAGGGCCAGGGCCCCGCCCACGACCCCCGCTACCGCGCCACCCTCGTGGTGGGCGAGCGCGAGTACGGCTCCGCCGTCGCCAGCTCGAAGAAGCAGGCCGAGCGGGACGCCGCCGCCGCCTCCTGGCCCGCCCTCGAGGCGGACCTGCCGGCCGCGGGGCGCTGAGCCCGTGCCGGAGCTGCCCGAGGCCGAGGTCGTCCGGCGCGGCCTGGCCCGCTGGGCCACGGACGCCGTCGCCGGCGCCCTGCAGGTCCACGACCCCCGCTCGCTGCGCCGCAGCCCCGGCGGCGCCGAGGCCCTGCGCGCCCGCCTGGAGGGCGCGCGCCTGGCCGAGCCGGCGCGCCGCGGCAAGTTCCTGTGGCTGCCGCTGGCGGACGCGGACGAGGCCGTCGTGGTGCACCTGGGCATGAGCGGGCAGATCCTCGTGGACGAGCCCGGCGCCCCGGACCAGCGCCACCTGCGCCTGCGCCTGCCGGTGATCGCCGCGGACGGCGCGGCGCGCGAGCTGCGCTTCGTGGACCAGCGGATCTTCGGCGGTTGGTGGCTGGACGCGCTGCACCCCGACGACGCCGCCGGCGGGGAGCCGATCCCGGCCACGGCCGCCCACATCGCCCTGGACCCGCTGCACCCGCTGTTCGACGCGGACGCCGTCCACGCCCGGCTCGCGCGCCGGCGCAGCACCCTCAAGCGCGCGCTGCTGGACCAGTCGCTCGTCTCCGGGATCGGCAACATCTACGCGGACGAGGCCCTGTGGGGCGCGCGCCTGCACCCGGAGCGGCCCACGGAGCGGATGCGCCGCGCGGACACGCGACGCCTCATGGCGGCGGTGCAGGACGTGATGCGGCGTGCGCTGGCCGTGGGCGGCACGAGCTTCGACGCGCTGTACGTCAACGTGGACGGGCGCTCGGGCTACTTCGCCCGCTCCCTCGACGCCTACGGCCGCACGGGCCGCCCGTGCCGGCGGTGCGCCGAGGAGGCGGTCGAGTCCCTCATCGTCCGGGAGCCGTTCATGAACCGGGCCTCGCACCGGTGCCCGCGCTGCCAGCCGACGCCCCGCCGTCGTCGGGCCGCGTCCGCCGTCGCCGCCGGGGCGGGGACGGTGCTCACATCCGGGCTGCGCTCTGAAGGAAGCCATCCCCGGACATAGACGCCCGGGGGCGTGTCGCCCGCTCCGCGCCGTTCCACTCCGCGCTCACGCGCGTCGGCCTCTGCGGCCATCACCGGCCGTGCGTGGAGGCGGGATGCTGTGCCGGCGGACCTCCGAGGCGGGCCTCGCGTGGCCGGCCACATGATCATGCCCTCGCCCGCCGCGTCTCGAGCCCGGTCGCTTCTGGACTCCGTGATGCGCGGTTGCGCGACCCCAGTGAGACGTGGGCCAGAACCAGAGTGGGCGATCAGTCTGCCCGTGGGGGCGCGGAGGGTGACTCCGCCTGCCCATCATTGTCCGCGTACGAACGTGAACTCTAGAGTGGCCACCGTCACACCGAAGGAGGACCAGGTCCTAGGAGGGGTCATGGAAATGATGAAGGCAGTGACGTCGGCCGGTGCCGCAGTGGCATTGGCTCTTGGAACGGTAGCCGTCGCCTCGCCTGCGGAGGCGAGGCCACGGACGTGGACGGGGCAGTGGAGTTCCTATGGGGACTGCCAGTGGGGAACGAGTTCGAAGCTACGGGAACTGAAGAAGGTCGACCGCAGCGCCCATACCATCGCCCGCTGCATCTGGATCGACAACAGGTACTACAAGAAGAAGTGGGTCAGCCACATCAACTACGTCAAGGTGGGTTGACCTCGCAAGGTCCATTGCCCCGTGCTTGAGCGCGCCGCCAGGTGAGCACTCAGGCGCGGGGCGGTGGCGAGCGTGATGGGGCGGCAGTTCGGATGCCCTCTCGATCACGCGGGCGGTGAAGCCTCCGGCCCGAACCTGTGGCTGCGGCCCGTCGACGGCGCCCCGGCGTGCGGACGAACTAGGGTACGGACATGGGACACAGAGAACCGATGTCGATCGCGCAGGCCCTTCGGCAGATCCAGGACCGGCGACTCATCCTTCCCGCCATTCAGCGCGAATACGTCTGGAAGCCCAGGCAGGTCATCCAGCTCTTCGACTCCGTGATGCGTGGATACCCCGTCGGGAGCTTCCTCTCGTGGAAGGTGCTCCCCGAGACGGTCAGCCAGTTCAAGTTCTACGGGTTCATGAAGGACTACAGCGCCTTCGACAACTACCACAATCCCGAGATCGACATTCCATCCGACCGTGAAATCGTTGCAATCCTGGACGGTCAGCAGCGATTGACATCTCTCAACATCGGCCTGCGCGGCACTTACGCCTATCGGAACCATGGCGGCTGGGTGCGCAATCGATGGGCCTATCCGACACGGCGGCTCTACCTCAACCTCGCGGGTCTCGCGTCCGAGAATGAGCTCGGACTGAAGTATCACTTCCAATTCCTTACGTCCGACGACCTCCTGGCGACAGCCGAGGATGAGACGAGGAAATGGTTGCCGGTCTCGGACGTCTTCGAGGCCTCCGATGCCTTCGCCATGACGAAGATACTCACTCGTCTCGACGGCAACCATGAAGAGGCCATCGATCTGGTGAGTCGCCTGTGGCACGCGGTGCACAGCACGGCCACCCTGCACTTCTATCAGGAGGACGACCAGGACATCGAGAAGGTCCTGGACATCTTCGTCCGGGTCAATTCGGGGGGCACCGTCCTCTCCTACAGCGACCTGCTGCTCTCGATCGCGACCGCCCAATGGAGCGGCGACGCGCGCGCGGCCGTCCACGGTCTGGTGGACTCCCTCAACCAGACCGGGAACGGATTCGGGTTCTCGAGGGACACGGTCCTGAAAGCGGGGCTGGTCCTCTCCGACGTGGGGGACATCGGCTTCAAGGTGAAGAACTTCACGACCGCGAACATGGAGAAGCTGGAGGCCGGATGGGAGGACATGAGCCGATCACTGCAGGTCGCGGTCGGACTCCTGAGTGACTTCGGACTGTCCGGCGGAATGCTCTCTGCAGACAGCGTCCTGATCCCCGTGGCCTATTACGTGCACCACCGGCGGCTCGACCACTCCTACCGCGACTCACCCAAGACCCGGCTGGACCGGGAGGTGCTGAGGTCGTGGGTCCTCCGTTCCCTGATCGTGCGCGGCGTGTGGGGTTCCGGCCTGGACACCCTGTTGCGTGATCTTCGAGACGTCATTAGAGAGCACGGCGATCATCAGTTCCCGCTCGTCGAGATCGAACGGGCCATGGCAGGGCGGGGCAAGTCCCTGGCGGTCACCGACGCGTTGGTCGAAGACATCCTCAGTCTGTCCTACGGGAAGGCCAGGACGTTCGCCGTCCTCGCGCTGCTGTTCCCCCATGTGGACACGCGCCACCAGTTCCACATCGACCATGTCTTCCCCGCCACGCTCTTGGACAAGAAGAATCTCCGACGTTCCATGGACGCCGCTGGATCGCCGTCGTTCACCTCGGATCAGATCGACGAACTCGTTGATCGGAGGGATCGACTGCCGAACCTGGAACTTCTCCCCGGCCTCGAGAACATCGGCAAGTCAGCCAAGCCACCGTCGGAGTGGCTGGCCGCCGAGTACTCGACAGCGGAAGCACGAGGCGCCTTCCTGGACCGCCACGCGATGCCTCCTGCGTTGCCTTCCTCCGTCGCCGAGTTCTCGGACTTCTTCGACGAACGCAGGACCAAGCTCGCTGCGAGGATCCGGGACCTGCTCGCATCCGCTGCTCCCGAGGCTCGGCCCGCCGACACGCGTGACGTCGTGGACCTCGACGAGGAGCTCGCCGGCGGAGATGACGTGGAGTAGAGAGGCACCCGGTGCCCCCGCTGCCAGCCGACGCCCCGCCGTCGTCGTGCCGCGCCCGCCGGTGCCGGCCGCGCGCGTCCGTAGACTGGACCGACCCCATCCCCGTGAGCAGGAGACCCGCGTGAGCCAGCCCCCGGCGTCCTGGACGCCCGATCCCCTGCCGCGCCCGGAGCGGCCGGCCGAGCCGCCGCGCCCGGCCCGCCGCCGCCGTCGCTGGCCGTGGGTGCTCGGCGTGCTCGCCGCGGTGCTCGTGGTGCTGCTGGCCCTGGGTGCCTGGTACGCCGTCTCCCTGGCCCGCACCTTCGACGATCACCGGCAGACCGTGGACGCCGGCGCTCTCGAGCAGGCCGGCGGGGGAGAGCCGGTCAACATCCTCGTGCTGGGCTCCGACTCGCGGGAGGGCGAGGGCGAGGAGGACATCGGCCAGCGCTCGGACACCATGATGCTCGTGCACCTGCCCGCGGACCGGAGCCAGGTGTTCGTCATGTCCGTGCTGCGCGACTCGTGGGTGGAGATCCCCGGCCACGGCGAGCGGAAGGTCAACGCGGCCTTCGACCTGGGCGGGTACCCGCTGGCCGTGGACACCGTGGAGCTGCTGCTGGGCGTGCCGGTCCACCACGTGGTGGAGGTCGACTTCCAGGGCTTCCGCGGGGTGACGAACGCCCTCGGCGGCGTGGAGGTCTGCAACCCCGTGGCCTTCTCCTCCGGCCAGGCCAACCCCTCGTACTACCCGCGCGGGCCGATCCTGCTGCAGGACACCGCCGCCTTGCGGTACGTGCGGGAACGCCACGCATTCGAGGACGGCGACGTCTCCCGCGTGCAGAACCAGCAGCGGTACCTGGCCGGGGCCATGGAGCGCTTCCTCAGCCCCCAGATCCTGGGCAATCCTGCCCGCACCACCGAGGTCGTGGCCACCTTCTCCGACCACCTGGGCGTGGATCCGGGCCTGACCTCCGGCGTGGTCGCCTCCCTGGCCTGGCAGCTGCGCGGCGTGCGCGGCGGCGACGTGGAGATGTTCACCGTCCCCCGTGAGGGCTTCGGATACAGCCCGGAGGGGGACTCGATCGTGGAGCTCGACGAGGCCAAGCTCGCGGACCTGCGCGCCGCCCTCCAGGACGACGACGTCCAGCGCTACGTGCACGAGCACGAGACCGAGGACGGCCAGGACGCGTCGGCCGCCGGCGCGGACCCCGCGCCCGTGCTGGCGCTGCTCGCCCGGTCCGCGCCGACGCCGGCGGTCGGGGAGGACCCCTGTGCCGACTGAGCCCCGACGCCCCCGCGTCCTCCTGATCACCCACTCCTACCGGCCCGAGCGCACCCCGCCGGCGCGCCGCTGGGCCGCCGTGGTGGCCGCGCTGCGGGCCGCCGGCTGGGACGTCGACGTCGTCGCCCCCGGCGGGCTACGGGCCGTCACCGGGCCAGACGGCGAGCGCGTCCTGCGGACCCCCCGCCTCCCGCTGGGGGAGGCCGGCCGGAACGGGCGCTTCCTCGAGGCGGCCGTCCACGCGGTGCTGGCGGTGCCGCGCGGGCTTGCGACGCGCCGCCCAGACGTGGTGGTGGCCACCGTGCCGGCGTTGCCGGTGGTGGTGCCGGGCGTCGTGCTCTCCCGCCTGCGGCGGCGCCCCCTGGTCCTGGAGATGCGGGACGCGTGGCCGGACCTCGGGCACGAGGCCGGGGTGCAGCAGGGGGTGCTGGGCGCGGCCATGGAGCGGATCGTGACGGGCGGCCAGCGGGCCGCACGGCTGGTGGTCACCGTGACGGACGGCTTCGCCGAGACCCTGCGCGGGCGCGGCATCCGGGTGGTGCGCACCCTGGGCAACGGCGTGGACCTCGTCCGGCTGGCCGTCGCCCCGCCGAGGGCGCGCGACGCCGGCGAGCTGCACGTGCTCTACCTGGGGAACATGGGGGAGAGCCAGGGGCTGGAGCGGGTCGTGGACGCGGCCGCCGCCCTGCGGCGCGACCGCCCCGGGGTGCGCGTGCGCCTCGTGGGCGAGGGCACGCGCCGTGCGGCCCTCGAGGCGCGCAACGCCGAGCTCGGCCACCCGGCGGAGATCCTCGGCCCCGTGCACGGGGAGGACGTGGCGCGGCAGTACGCGTGGGCGGACACGCTCGTGGTGGCCCTGCGCCCGGACTGGCCGAGCTTCCGGCACACCGTGCCGTCCAAGACCTACGAGGTCCTCGCGGTGGGCCGGCACGTCACCGGCATGGTCCAGGGCGAGGCCGCCCGCACCCTCGAGGAGGCCGGCGGCGCCGACGTCGTGGGTCCGGAGGCCGAGGACCTCACGGCGCACCTGACGGCGCTCGCGGACGATCCGGCGCGCACCGCGGTGGGCGAGGGCGGCCGCGACTGGGTGCGCCGCCACGCCGACCTGCCCGCCGTGGCCCGCCGCTACGAGCTCCTCCTGCGCCGCGTCGCCGGACGCTGAGGACCGACCGGCCCGGTTGCTAAGGTGGACGCGCCGCCCGCGTGCCCGGGCGGCGTCACCACCACCGCGAGACCGAGGGACGGGTCGAGATGTCAGCAGGGAAGTCCATCCGGCGGATCGCGCGCTCCGGCGTGCGGGCCCTGCCCCCCGAACAGCGCCGCCGCGTCCGCGGCGCGGGCGGCGCCCTGCTGCGGCGCCTGCCCCCGAGCGTGGCGGAGGAGGTCCGCGGCGTCTTCGGCGTCCGCTGGGGCGCCCAGAGCCGAGCCGACCGTCGCCCCGCCGACCCCCTCGGCCTCACGGGCGGGTCCTCCCGCACCCGCCCCGGCTCCGCCGCCGCCACCGGCCGCGGCGCGGCCGCCGTCGGCGCCGACCCCGACGCCGCGGCCCGCCTCGAGCGTGTCCTCGGCCTCGCCGACACCTCCCGCACCGCACAGGGCGGGCGCGCCGTCGGCGCCGTCGTCGCCCCGGACGTGCGCGCCGCCCTGGAGGCCGCCGGGCACCGGGTGGTCCCGCTGCTGCCGGGCACCGCGGCCGCGGTGGCCGAGCGCGTGGAGGCGGTCGTCGTGGACCTGGACGGCGTGCAGGGCCTGTGGGCGGGGGCGCTCGACGCCTCCGGCGCCGCCCTCTTCCTGGAGCTGCGCTCCGCCCTCGACGCGGCCGCCGACCGTGGCGTGAGCGTCTGGGTGCTCTCCCGCGGCCGCCACCGGCACCGGCTCGGCGCCCTCGCCCTGCTGCAGGCCGAGGACGTGATCGTGGTCGAGGCCGGGTCGGCCCGCGTGCCGCTGCACTTCACCGAGGATCCGGGCGACGCCCCCCAGGGCATCGTCGACGTCCTCCTCCACTGCCCCCAGGAGGCCGCATGAGCCCGGACCACCCGACCCCCGCCCGGCTGACGGACGCCTCCGGCCTCCGCGTCCTGCTCTACGGCGACGTGGACCTCAACGTGATGGACGGGTCCGCGACCTGGCTGCCGTCCATGGCCGAGACCCTCGCCCGCACCGGAGCCGCCGTGGACGTGCAGCTCAAGGCCGAGGAGCGCCGCGACCTGCTCACCGCGCCCCTGCGCCGCCTGGACGGCGTGCGCGTGCTCGCCGCCCGGCCCCCGGCCGGGCAGCACGCCATGTCCCCGGCCCGCGCCGCGGACGTCCTCCAGGAGCTGGACGCGGCGGACCCGTACGACGTCGTCCTGGTGCGCGGCATCCACGCGTGCGTGGAGCTCGCGGACCGCAAGGCGTTCGAGGGCCGGCTCTGGTCCTACGTCACCGAGTACGGCTATGTCGGGGAGGACTTCCCTCCGGAGCGGGTCGAGGAGATCTCCCGCGTGGCCGACGCGAGCCGGCTCATGCTGGCCCAGACGCCGCAGGCGCGCGCCGTCCTGGAGGCCCTCGTCCCCGCGGCCGCCGGACGCACCGTGCTGCTCTCGCCCATGGTGCCGGACTCGCTCGTCCCGGCCGTGCGCCCCGACGACCACGGCACGGGGCCGGTCCGCCTCGTGTACGCCGGCAAGTTCGCCTACGACTGGCGCACCGACCTCATGCCGGACATCCTGGCCGCCCTCCAGGAGGCCGGCGTCCCGGCGACGCTGACGATGGTGGGGGACAAGGTCCACCGGGAGCCCGAGCACCGCGACTGGGCGGCCGCCATGCGCGCCCGCCTCGAGTCCGACATGCCGGGCTTCGAGTGGACCGGGGCGATCCCGCGCGAGGAGGCCCTGGCGCGCACCGCCGAGGCGGACATCTCCCTCGGCTGGCGCACGCCCGCGCTCGACCTCTCCCTCGAGATCTCCACCAAGGTGCTCGAGAGCTGCGCGGTGGGCGTCCCGCCGCTCGTCAACCGCACCGTGGCCCACGAGGAGCTGCTGGGCGCGGACTACCCGCTGTTCGTCGAGGCGCTGACGGACTCGGCGCAGGACATCGCCGCGCGGATCGCGGCGGTGCGCCACGAGCTTTCGGCGCTGTCCCGCCGCGTCGTCGAGGCGGCCGAGCCGTACCGCATGACCGCGCGTGCCCGGGTCGTGGTCGGCTATCTCCGCCGTCTCGGACTGCTGGAGACGCCCCGGACCACGGAGCAGGTGCCGGCGCGCACCGCGCCCCGCACACGGGTCGTCCTCGCCGGCCACGACCTCAAGTTCGCCGGCGAGCTCGTCGACCTGCTGCGCGACGACCCCACGGTCGAGCTGCGCCTGGACCGCTGGGAGGGCCTGCACCGCCACGACGAGGCCGCCTCGCGGCGCCTCGTGGAGTGGGCCGACGTCGTGGTCTGCGAGTGGGCCGGGCCGAACGCGGTCTGGTACGCCCGCCACAAGCGCCCCGGCCAGCGCCTCGTGGTGCGCCTGCACATGTTCGAGCTGCGCGGCGGCTGGCTCTCCGCGCTGGAGGCCGGCGCCGTGGACCGGCTCGTCACGGTCTCCGACCTCTACCGGGACCTCACGCGCGAGCACCTGGCCATCGACCCTGAGCGCGTCACCGTGATCCCCAATGCCGTCTCCCTGGCGGACCTGGACCGGCCCGCCGCCGACGGGCGCCGGCACCGCCTGGGCATCGTGGGCGTGGTCCCGCTGCGCAAGCGGCTCGACCGCGCGGTGGACCTGCTCGAGGCGCTGCGCGAGCACGACGACCGGTTCACCCTGCACGTGCGCGGCCGCATGCCGTGGGAATACCCGCACGAGTGGCGCAAGCCGGTGCAGCGCGAGGCGTACCTGGACCTGTTCTCCCGGATCGGGGCGGGCCCGCTGCGCGAGGCGGTGGCGTTCGAGCCCTTCGGCGCGGACATGGGCTCGTGGCTGACGAAGATCGGCTGGGTGCTGTCCCCGTCCACCACGGAGAGCTTCCATCTCGCGCCCGCCGAGGGCATGGTCTCGGGGGCCGTCCCGCTCGTCTGGGACCGGCCGGGCGCCGTCGGCGTGTTCGGCGAGGACCTCGTGGTGGCCGACACCGACGCCGCGGCGCGGCGGGTGCTCGAGGCCGTGGCGGACGACGCGCGGTGGGAGGCGCTCTCCGCCCAAGCCCGGGAGCGGGTGCGCCCGTACGACGAGCGCGCCGTGGCCGGCCTGTGGCGCGAGGCGCTCGGCCTGGGCTGAGGCCGCGCGGGGCGGGGCGGCGGTAGGGTGAGAGGCAGAGACTGTCCCGTGCCTCCGGCGGGGCGGCATGCACCGTACCACCGCCAGCAGGGAGTCCACGTGAAGAAGATCGAGACCGTCGCCGTCATCGGATTGGGCTACATCGGCCTGCCGACCGCCGCCATCCTCGCCGAGAACGGCGTGAAGGTCCTCGGCGTGGACGTGTCCGACCGCACCGTGGACGCCGTCAACGCCGGCACCGTGCCCTTCGTGGAGCCCGACCTGGCGGACTTCGTGGCGCGAGCCGTGGAGAAGGGCCTGCTCTCCGCCTCGAAGGAGACCCCCGCCGCGGACGCCTACATCGTGGCCGTGCCGACCCCGTTCAAGGACGGCCACTCGCCGGACCTGGGCTACATCGAGGCGGCCGCTCGCGGCCTGGCCCCGCAGCTCACCGGCGACGAGCTCGTGATCCTGGAGTCCACCTCGCCCCCCGGCGCCACCGAGCACATGGCCGAGGTCATCTACGCCGCGCGCCCAGAGCTGCGCGAGGCCGAGCTGGACTTCGCCCACTGCCCCGAGCGCGTCCTCCCCGGCCGCGTGATGGTCGAGCTGGTCACCAACGACCGCATCGTCGGCGGCTCCACCCGGCGCGCCGCCCAGCGCGCCAAGGAGCTCTACGAGACGTTCTGCGAGGGCGAGATCCTCCTGACGGACACCCGCACCGCCGAGATGGCCAAGCTGGTGGAGAACTCCTTCCGCGACGTGAACATCGCGTTCGCCAACGAGCTGTCCGTGATCTGCGCCGAGCAGGGCATCGACGTGTGGGAGCTCATCGAGCTGGCGAACCACCACCCGCGCGTGAACATCCTGCAGCCCGGCCCGGGCGTGGGCGGGCACTGCATCGCCGTGGACCCGTGGTTCATCGTCGACGCCGCCCCGCAGACGGCCCGCATCATCCGCGCCGCCCGCGAGATCAACGACGGCAAGCCGCAGTGGGTCATCGACCAGGTCAAGGCGGCCGCGTTCGACGTCCAGCAGGAGACCGGCCGCACGCCCGTCGTCGCCGCCCTCGGCCTGGCGTTCAAGCCGAACATCGACGACCTGCGCGAGTCCCCGGCCCTGAACATCGCCGCCGACCTGGCGGACCAGTTCTCCGGCTCCGAGGTCCTCGTCGTCGAGCCCAACGTGGAGGAGCTGCCGGCGAAGCTGCAGGGCAAGGCCAACGTTCGCCTGGTCGGAGCCGACGAGGCCGTGGAGGCCGCGGACATCGTCCTGCTGCTCGTGGACCACGACGCCTTCGCTGACCTCGGCGAGAAAGCGGCGGGCAAGCGCGTGATCGACACGCGCGGCCAGTGGCGCGCCGAGGCCGGCGCCTCCGCCTGACCGTCAGCGCGACACCGCGCCCCCGCATGCACGGGCCCGCCGATCCCTCCGGATCGGCGGGCCCGTCCGCGTCAGCGGCCGCGGGCGTCCCAGGCGCGGCGGGCCCGGCGGACGCGCCAGCGCACGGCCGCGCGCACCCGCGCCCGCCCGGCCTCGGCGCGCGCCCGGAGCCCTCTGAGGCCGGGGGGTGCGGGCGCGGGGTCCGCGACGGCGGGCCGATCGGCGGGCGGCTCGGCCGGCGCCGGCGGCGTCGCGGGGGCCTCGGGTGCGGCGGGCGCGGCGGGTGATGCCGCCGTCGACGGGGCCGGAGTCGGGGCCGGAGGGGTGCGCGACGCCGGGGGCGGCGGGGCCGGATGGTCGGCCCACCCCGGATCGAGGCGGCGGGCGGGGGCCACGGCGAGGGCGTCGGCGAGGCGGTCGAGCTCGGCCCGCGCCCCGTCCTCGAGCTCGGCGAGCCTGCGTGTCACGGCCGCCGGCAGGGACTCCTCGGCGAGCGCGGCCTCGAGGGCGGCGCGCAGCGCGGCCGGCTCGGCGTCCAGCGGCAGGGCGGCGTGGGCGCGCCCGAGCTGGGCGAAGTGGGATCCGACCTTGGGGTCGTAGACGAGGCCCACGGCGGGACCCCGCAGGCGGTGGCGCAGCAGGGAGGCGTGCAGCCGCATGGCCACGAGGACCCGTGCCTGCCCGAGGACGCCGAGCAGCTCGGCCAGGGGCAGGTCCGCCGGCAGCACCTCGACGGGCACGTCGTCGCCGGCGGCGTCCACGAGCTCCTGGAGCGGCGCGACGTCCGTGCGCTGCATCGGCACCCCCACGATCCCGAGCCCGTGCTCGCGTGCCACCGCCGCCACCGTGTCCACCAGGGTGCGCCGGTGCGCGGGCGCGTCGGTCCAGGGACGCAGGTTCACGGCCAGGAACGGGGGGCGGTCGCCGCCCTCGGGGGCGGGCAGGGGCAGGCCGTAGACGAGGTCGGGGGCGAGCCGCACCGGCGCGTCCCACTCCGTCGGCATCGGCTCGAGCAGGGCGGCGGACTCGGCGTCGCGGACGCTCACCGAGGCCGCGATCCGCCCGGTGAGCCGGACGGCGGCGCGGGCGGACGGGTCGCTCAGGGGGCCCACGCCCAGGCCGGCGGCGTGCACCTGGCCTCCGTGGGCCGCCACGAGCAGGGGCAGCTGGGCCATGTGCCCGGGGGAGACGCGGGCGCCGCGCACGAGCCCCGCGGCGCCGCCGGCCAGCTGGATGGAGTGGTCGTGCCAGTGCCCGCCGGGGCCGAGGATCATGCCGGTGGCGAGGGCGGCGTAGCGCTCGGACTCGTCGAGGTCCGCCCGGGAGAACGCCTGGGCGCCGTGCTCGGCCTCCACCGCCGCGGCGTTGGACGCCGCCACCACGGGCTGGAACCCGGGCACGCGGGCCTGCAGATGGTCCAGGAGGACGGCGAGGAGCAGCTCGTCGCCGCGGTTGCCGGCTCCGTAGTAGCCCGAGAGCAGGACGGTGCGCACGGGGCCGTCCGCGGCCCGGCCCGGGGCGGGGAGGGAGCGCAGCAGCTCGGCGAGGCCGGTCTCGAGGAGTCCGGCCTCGGCCAGCCGGTCGACGGCCTCCGCGTCGCCGTCGGCGGCGGCGCCCAGCACTTCGGCCACGCGGGCGGGGGAGGGCGGTGGGTCCAGCAGCAGCTCGCTGCGCGAGACGGCGGGGGGCAGCACGTGCAGGCCGTCGCCTCCGTCCGCCGCCGCGCCCGGGTGGCCGGGCGGGGCCAGGCGCACGACGACGGCCCCGCCCTCGCGCACGGTGTCCGCGGCGGCGGGGGTCAGGGACCAGGCGTCACCGGCGACGAGCACGAGGTGGGGCGCGTGGCGGCGCAGCAGGGCCGCCGCCGGCTCCAGGTCCAGCCGGGCGGGGCCGCCGTCCGCGGCGGGGACGAGGACGGCCCGGTGCCGGGCGACGTCGAGGTCCACCACCGCCTGGCCCAGGCGGCGCAGCTCGACGACGAGCGCACGGTCCCGGGCGTCGGCGGGGGACCCCGTGCGGCGCACGAGCAGCACCCGCCGGGCGGGCAGGGCGGGGACGGGCCTGAGGCGCAGGCGGTCGCGCGCGGCGCGCAGGTCGGCGGGCTGCATGGGGCCTCCGGGGTCGTGAGCCGCGCCGGAGCGGCGGGCGCGGGGTGGGGACGGGGCGGGCCGGGGCGGCCTCGCGGCCAAGCTATCAGCCCGGCACCCCCCGGTAGAGTGGCCCACGATCCGGGCCGCCACTGCGGCCGCGGGCCGGTGTGAGGAGGAGGCGGACGTGAGGCTGACGCGTGCGGCACGGCATCCGGTGAGGTCCCTGCGGGGCGCGGCGCGTCGGGGCCGACGCGCCGTCCGGGCCGTCGAGGTCGCCGCCCGGCGGGCCCTCACCCAGGACCCGGCGGCGCTGCAGGCCGCAGCGGAGCGCCGGGCCGGCACCCGGCTCGCCGACGCCGTGGGCCCCGTCCGCGAGGGCGTGGACCGGCTGGGCTCCGTGCCCGCCGACCTCCAGGCCGTGGCGGCCGAGCTGGCCGGCCTCCGGGCCGAGGCAACGGTGCTGCGCGAGGCGGCCGACGCCGAGCGACGCCGGACCGCCGGCCCCGCCGTCCACGCCTGGCACGCGGTGTCCTCAGACCGCCGCGAGGGACCGGTCTGCCTGGTCCTCGGCGCCGCGGACGCCGCGGCCGTGCGGGGAGCCCGGACCGAGCCCGGCGCCGTCGTCGTGGTGGACCTGGACGCGCCCGCGCCCGGGCGTGCCCCGCTGCCGCCCGCGCACAGCGCGGGACTCGTGCTGCTGGACCTGGACCGCTGGGCCGAGGCGGGCCCCGCCGCCCTGGCCGCCTGGGCCGGGTGGCTGCGTCCCGAGACGCCCGTGGCGGGCTGCACCCGGGTGCCGGCCGCCGCGGCGTCCCGCGCCGCCGCCCTCAGCCGCGCGGTGCACGGCGCCCTGCTGCCCGGCGCGCCCGACGAGCACGGCCTCGTCCGCTTCCGCCCGGGCCTGGCCCCCGGGGCCCTGGCCGACGTCCCCGCACCGGAGCCGTTCCGCACGGCGGGCCGGCCGGCGGAGGTGACGGCGTGAGGATCGTCCTGTTCGACGGCATCCAGGAGACACACGTCGCCGAGTCGCTGGCCCGGGCCCTCACCGCGGCCGGCCACGAGGTCCACCACACCGGGCGGTTCGGCGCCGGCTACGTCTTCCGGGACACGGACGACCTGCTCCCCGTGGTCGCCCCCCACCTGGAGAGGATCGCGGAGCTGCGCCCCGACGTCGTCCTCGTCTTCCGCCCGGCCTCCGCGCCCTGGCCGGTGCTGCAGGCCCTGCGCGCCACCGGCGCCGCGCTCGTGGCATGGTTCTCCGACGACCCCGTGCTCTTCGAGCACTCCTACGGGCCCGTCGTCGACCTCTACGACCTCGTCCTGCACTGCGGCGGCGCCCCGGTGCTCCGCTTCTACGAGGAGCGCTTCGGCCGTCCCACCGGCGTCAACCTGCCCTTCTGGACGGACCACACCGCCTTCCCCGTGGTCCACGGCGCCCGCCCCGCGGAGACGGACGTCCTCTTCCTGGGCAACATGGTCGGCCCCGTCCGCCGCTGGCGCTACGACGCGCTCGCGGCCATGGAGCACGAGGTGACCGTGTTCGGCCAGGTGGGCGAGGACCCGGCAGGCCTGGGAGGCGGCTTCCTCGACGCCGAGCACGAGGTGGTCCAGGCCGGCGCCCGGGCCCGCGTGGCGCTCAACATCCCCCAGGTGTTCGCCGACCACCGGGGCCAGCCCACGTGGTTCCCCGGCCTGGACGCGCTCGGCGCGTTCGAGCTGCCCAGCCGCGTGATCCAGTACGCGGCCATGGGCCTGCCCACGGTGAGCGTCGTCCCCGGCGGGGCCCCGACGCCGGCGTTCCCGGAGATGCCCGTGGTGGACACGGTGCAGGACGCGGACCGGTGGATCGCGCACGCGCTGGGCTCGGGCGAGCTGGAGGCCCTCTCCGCCGCCGCCGTGGACCGGTTCGACCGCTCCTTCAGCGCGGACGCCCGGGTGCTCGCCCTCGAGTCCCTCCTGCAGGACGACGACTGGCGGCGCCTCGACGCCGACGAGCGCGCCGTGTGGTTCCTGCGCTTCGACGGCCGCCGGCCGCGCCGCCCCGCCGCGGCAGCCGCCGCGGGCCCGGCGGAGGGGGACCGGCGGGAGGCGGACGCCTCCGCCCCGGCGGAGCGCATCGCCGTCCGTGCGGACGTCGCCGTGGTCCACGCCCGGCCCGCGCGACGGTTCGACCCGCTCGACGTGCTCCTGCGCGAGCTCGCCGCGGCCGGCCGGCTGGCACTCGCCCTCGGGCCGGACCACCCCGACGCCGGGCTCCTCGCCGCCGATCCGACGGCGGAGGATCCGTCCGCGGTCCGCGTGGACGGCGCCGGCCTGGCCGACGCGCTGGCCGGCACGGGCGCGCGCGTCGTGGTCCTCGCCGGCGGGGCCCGCCTCACCGCCGAGGACGCCGACGCGCTCCGGGCGGCAGGCGTGGCCACCGTCGGCCTGCTCACCGACGAGCGGCCCGAGCCCAGCGCCCTGGCCCGCTTCGACCTCGCGGTGCAGGTCGGCCCGGCGCCCGCGGACCACGCCGGTCTGCTCCGCGGCCTGCCCAACGCCGTGCTGAGCCCCGGGCTCGTCGAGTCGGCCCTGCTGGCCGCGCTCGAGGCGCGCCCGGCCCGCCCCGGCCTCCTGCACGTGGGCGCGCCCGAGGGCTCGGCCCCGGACGCCGCCGGGCTCTCGATCCTCGAGTCGCTGGCGGACCACCCCGCGGCGGGCGGGCGCGCCGACGCGCCGGCCGCCGTCGAGGGGCAGTCGCCCGAGGCGCTGGCGCGGTTGGGGCACGCGGCCCTCGCCGACGCGCTGCGGCGCAGCGTGCTCCACCTCGCCCCGGAGACCCACGGCCGCCTCCAGGCCCATCCGCCGATCACCCCCCTCGCCCTGTGCGCCGCGGAGCACGTGCTCACCACGCGCCACCGGCGCTTCCGGGACGAGGACGCGTGGGGGGACGCGATGCTCAAGGCGGCCACCGCCCAGGAAGCCCGCCTCAAGCTGAGCCGCCGGGCCGCGGACCGGCGCGCCGCGCAGGACGCCGCCGAGCCGGACGCCCTGGGGCCCGCCGCGCCGCTGGGCCCGGCCGAGCACCGGCGTCGCTTCGACGCGGCGGCCCAGGTCTCCGACTGGCTGCGCCGGGCGCGCGAGCGGCACGAGGCGCGCGCCGCCGACCCCGCCGGCGAGGCCGAGGGACGGCGGACGCCGGACGACGTCCCGGCGCCGCTGGCCGACGGGACGGACGCGCTCGTGCCGCTGGACCGCCGCTGGCCGCTCGCGGCCGAGGCCGCCGCGTGGCCTCCGGCCCGGGCGCGGGTGCTGCGCCTGTCCCTGGCCGACGCCGGCCTGGTGGCGGGCGTGCGCGTGTGGGCCGGCGAGGAGCTCATCGGCGAGGCCGCCGCGGGCCCCGAGGGCCTGGGGGCGGTGGACGTGGTGCTCACGGGCGCCCCGTCCGCGCCGCCCGCCCTGGAGCTCGTGGGCACGGCCGGGCACCGCCTGCGCGCGATCGCCCGCGTCCGGGTGCGCGCCCGGATCGGCGAGGCCGCGCGGCGCGCCGACGCGGGCCCCGCCGGGCCGTGCACGGCCGCCGTGCTGCCCGCCCCGCACCCCGCCGCCGGACCCGCCGCCGGACCCGCCGAGAGGACCCCGCCCCATGCCTGATCAGGAGCGCGCGCCCCGCGCCCGCCGACCGCTGGCCCGCAGCCTGGCGCTCACCGCCCAGACGGTGCGCGAGCACCTGGCCGACGACCCGGTCCTGCTGGCGATGCAGGTCTCGCGGCGGCTGCCGCGCGCCGTGTCCGAGCGGGCGGCCGCCGTGCTCACCCGCGCCGCCGGTGGCGGGGTGGTGCGGGCCCTGGGCCACGAGATGCGCGGCGAGCACGAGGCCGCGCTCGCCGCCCTGGACGCGGACGGGGGTTCGGCGGTGCACCGGGCCGACGCCGCCCTCGGCCTCGGCCGGCCGGACCGGGCCGCGGAGCTGCTCGAGACCGTCGCCCCGCCGGAGCGCGGCGCCGCCTGGACCGCGGCCGCGGCGCGCCTGGCCGCGCACCGCGGCGACCTCGAGGGCGCGGCCGAGCTGGCGGCCCGGCACCCGCGCAACCGGCACCTGGCCCGGCGCATGGCGGGGGAGCGGGACGCCTTCCGGGGCGTCGCCCCCGTCCTGCCGCGGGAGGCCGGCTACGCCCCCGAGCCGGGCCGGGTGCTCCACGTGCTCACGAACTCCCTGCCGCACACCGGCTCGGGCTACGCCCAGCGCAGCCACTCGATCCTGGCCTCGCTGCGCGCGGAGGGCTTCGACGTCGCGGCGGTCACCCGCCCCGGCTACCCCGTACAGATCGGTGTGCCCTGGGCAGCCGGGCGCGACACGGTGGACGGGATCGACTACCACCGGCTGCTGCCGGCGCGCCTGGCCCAGGGCCAGGCCGCCCGGCTCCAGCAGCACGCCGAGCTGCTGGCCGAGCACGTGAGGGCCACCCGGCCCGCCCTGCTCCACACGACCACCCACTTCGTCAACGCCGTGGCGGTCGAGGCCGTCGCCCGCGCCTTCGGCATCCCGTGGGTCTACGAGGTGCGCGGACAGCTGGCGGACACGTGGGCGGCCGTGCGCGGCCCGGAGGCGCTCGCCTCCGAGCGCTACCGCCTCTTCCAGGAACGCGAGACGCAGGCGGCCCGCGGCGCCGACGGCGTCGTGACCCTCGGCGAGGGCATGCGGGAGCGGCTCGTGGCCGCCGGGGTGGACCCCGAGGCGGTCGTCCTGTGCCCGAACGCGGTGGGGGAGACGTTCGTCGCCGAGCCGCCCACCCGCGAGGCCGCCCGCGCCGCGCTGGACTGGCCCCACCCCGCGGACGCCTTCGTGGTGGGCACCGTCTCCAGCCTCGTGGACTACGAGGGCCTCGACACGCTGCTGCGCGCGGCCGCGCTGGTGGCCCCGCGCCGGCCGGAGCTGCGCGTGCACATCGCCGGCGACGGCGTGGCCCGCCCCGGACTGGAGGCGCTGGCGCGGCGGCTGGGCATCGAGGACCGGTGCTCCTTCCCGGGCCGCGTGGCGCGCTCCGAGGCGATCCTGCACCAGGCCGCGCTCGACGTCTTCGTGGTGCCGCGGCGCGACCTGCCCGTCACCCGCTCCGTGACCCCCATGAAGACCGTGGAGGCCTCCGCCGTGGGCCGGCCCGTCGTGGCCTCGGACCTGCCCGCGCTCGCCGAGCTCGTCGAGGACGGCCGGACCGGCCTGCTCGTGCCGGCCGAGGACCCCGCGGCGCTGGCGGAGGCGCTCGAGCGGCTCGCGGCCGACCCCGCCGAGCGGGAGCGGCTCGGGGCGGCGGGCCGGCAGTGGGCGCTGGCCACCCGGACCTGGGGGGGGAACGCCCGGCGCTACCGGGACCTGTACGCCCGGCTGGGCGTGAGCCCGCGCTGATACAGTGACGACGGCGCCGGGCCTCCCTCGCACTACGCCGTGCACGGTGGCCCGTTCGGCGCCCGCCCCCGTCGCGTGCCCGCGCGGGGCCCGCGCACGGAAGGAAGACTGGACCCGCATGAAGATCGCCGTCGTCGCCCTGGGCAAGATCGGCCTGCCGCTGGCCGTGCAGTTCGCGAGCAAGGGACACGAGGTGGTCGGCGTCGATGTCAACGCCGCCGTCGTGGACCTCGTGAACGCGGGCACCGAGCCGTTCCCCGGCGAGGCCCACCTGCAGGAGAAGCTCTCCGAGGCCGTCTCCGCCGGCCGGCTGCGCGCCACCACCGAGTACGGGGACGCGATCCCCGGCGCGGACGCCGTGGTCCTCGTGGTGCCGCTGTTCGTGGACGAGGAGGCGCGCCCCGACTTCGGGTGGATGGACGGGGCCACCGCCGAGCTGGCGAAGCACCTGACCCCCGGCACGCTCGTGTCCTACGAGACCACCCTGCCCGTGGGCACCACCCGCACCCGCTGGAAGCCGATGCTCGAGGAGGGCTCCGGCCTGACCGAGGGCGAGGACTTCCACCTCGTGTTCTCCCCGGAGCGCGTGCTCACCGGCCGCGTGTTCGAGGACCTGCGCCGCTACCCGAAGCTGATCGGCGGCCTGTCCACGGCCGGCGCCGAGCGCGCCCGCGAGTTCTACGAGGCCGTGCTGGACTTCGACGAGCGCCCGGACCTGCAGCGCGCCAACGGCGTGTGGGACCTCGGCTCGGCCGAGGCCTCCGAGATGGCCAAGCTCGCCGAGACCACCTACCGCGACGTGAACATCGGCCTGGCCAACGAGTTCGCCCGCTACGCCGGCTCGGCCGGGATCGACATCTACCAGGTGATCGAGGCCTCCAACTCGCAGCCGTACAGCCACATCCACCGCCCGGGCATCGCGGTGGGCGGCCACTGCATCCCGGTCTACCCGCGGCTGTACCTGTGGAATGACCCGGCCGCGGACATCGTGCGCACCGCCCGCGCCGTGAACGCGTCCATGCCCTCCTACGCCGTGCAGCTGCTGGCCGAGTCCCACGGGGACCTGGCGGGCCAGCGCGTCGTGGTCCTGGGCGCGGCCTACCGCGGCGGCGTGAAGGAGACCGCGTTCTCCGGCGTGTTCGCCACGGTGCAGGCCCTGACCGAGGCGGGCGCCGACGTCGCCGTCCACGACCCCATGTACGAGGACGCCGAGCTGGCGAAGCTGGGCTTCGCCCCCTATGCCCTGGGCACGGAGACGGACGCGGCGATCATCCAGACCGACCACGCCGAGTACCGCACGCTCTCCCCGGCGGACCTGCCGGGCGTGCGCACCCTCGTGGACGGGCGCAACATCACCGACGCGCAGACCTGGGACGGTGTGACCCGCCGTGTCATCGGCCTGCCGCACCAGGCCCCCCAGGCCTGAGGGAGGACGGCATGACGCAGCAGCAGGACGTGTTCGTCGCCCCCGGCGCGGACGTCTCCGACGCCGCCCGGATCGGCGCCGGCTCGAAGATCTGGCACCTCGCGCAGGTGCGCGAGGACGCGCAGCTGGGGGAGCGGACCATCGTGGGCCGCTCCGCCTACATCGGCACGGGCGTGCGCATGGGCGACGACTGCAAGGTCCAGAACCTCGCGCTCGTGTACGAGCCGGCCACGCTGGGCCGGGGCGTGTTCATCGGCCCCGCCGTGGTGCTCACCAATGACACCTACCCCCGCGCCGTGAACCCGGACCTGTCCCAGAAGTCCGCCTCGGACTGGGTGGCCGTGGGCGTGGACATCGGGGACGGGGCCGCGATCGGCGCCCGCTCCGTGTGCGTGGCCCCCGTGCGCATCGGCGCGTGGGCACTCGTGGCGGCCGGGTCCGTGGTGACCCGTGACGTGCCGGACTTCGGCCTCGTGGCCGGGGTGCCCGCGCGTCGGATCGGGTGGGTGGGCCGCACCGGCCGTCGGCTCGAGGAGAGGGACGGGGTCTGGGTCTGCCCGGACACGTCCGAGACGTTCGTGGAGGCCGACGGCGTGCTGCGCCCGGTCGAGGACCAGGAGGAGACCCGTGGCTGAGTTCATCCCGCCCGCCAAGCCCATCATCGGAGACGAGGAGCGCGCCGCCGTCGACCGCGTGCTCCGCTCGGGCATGGTCGCCCAGGGACCGGAGGTCAAGGCCTTCGAGGAGGAGTTCGGCGAGGTCCTCGTGGAGGGCTGGGACTGCGTCGCCGTCAACTCCGGCACCTCCGGCCAGCACCTCGGCCTGCTCGCCTCGGGCGTCGGCCCCGGCGACGAGGTGATCGTGCCCGCCTTCACCTTCGCCGCCACCGGCAACGCCGTCGCCCTCACCGGGGCGACCCCCGTGTTCGCCGACATCGACCTGGACACCTACACCCTGGACCCCGACGACGTGCGAGCCAAGGTCACCGAGCGGACCCGCGGCATCATGCCCGTGCACCTCTACGGGCACCCGGCGCCGATGGACCGGCTGCAGGAGATCGCCGACGAGCACGGACTGGAGCTCTACGAGGACGCCGCCCAGGCGCACGGCGCGCGGCTGCACGGCCGCCGCGTGGGCACCTTCGGGGCGTGGGCCATGTTCAGCCTCTACCCGACCAAGAACATGACCTCCGGCGAGGGCGGCATGGTCTCGGTCAGGGACCCGGAGCTGGCCCGCCGCATGCGCATGCTGCGCAACCAGGGCATGGAGGTGCAGTACCAGAACGAGCTGGTCGGCCTGAACAACCGCATGACGGACATCCACGCGGCCATCGGCCGGGTGCAGCTGACCAAGGTCCTGGACTGGACCGAGCGACGCCGGCAGATCGCCGCCCGCTTCGACGCCGAGCTGCGCGGGGTGGCCGTGCCCGTGGTGGCCGAGGGCGCCGAGCACGTGTACCACCAGTACACCGTGCGCCTGCCCGAGTCCCTGGCCGTGGCGCGAGACGCGATCCGCGACCGGCTCAAGGACGAGTTCGGCGTGGGCACGGGCGTGTACTACCCGGTGCCCACCAACGAGCTGCCCTCCTTCCGCATCGAGGCGGACCTGCCGAACACCCGGACCGCCGCCGCCACCGTGTTCTCCCTGCCGGTGCACCCCTCGCTCACCGACGAGGACGTGACCCGGGTGATCGAGGCCGTGAACACCGTCGTCGAGGAGGCCGCGGCATGAGCCTGCGCACCGGACTGATCGGCCTGGGCATGATGGGCCGCCACCACGCCCGCGTGATGCGCTCGATCAAGGGCACCGAGCTGGTGGCCGTGGCGGACGCGATGGGCGACCCGCACGGCGCGGCGGGGGACCTGCCCCTCTACGACTCCGTGCAGGGGCTGATCGACCACGGCGTGGACGCCGTGGTGTGCGCCGTGCCCACCGGCCTGCACGAGGAGGTCGGCCTGGCGCTGGCCGAGGCCGGGGTGCACGTGATGGTGGAGAAGCCGATCGCCCACAGCACCGAGGCGGGCGCCCGCCTCGTGGCGGCCTTCGAGGAAGCCGGCCTCGTGGGCGCGGTGGGCCACATCGAGCGGTTCAACCCGGCCCTGCAGGAGATGCGCCGGCGCATCCGCGCCGGCGAGCTCGGCCGCGTGCTGCAGATCGCCACCCTGCGCCAGGGCGGGTTCCCGGCCCGCATCGCCGACGTGGGCGTGGTGAAGGACCTGGGCACGCACGACATCGACCTCACCGCCTGGCTCGCCGACAGCCCGTACGAACGGGTTGCGGCCGAGACCGTGACGAACTCGGGCCGTGAGCACGAGGACATGGTCGTGGCCACCGGGCGCCTGGCCTCCGGCGTGATCACGGACCACGTGGTCAACTGGCTCTCGCCCGTGAAGGTCCGCAAGACCGTGGTGACCGGCGAGCTGGGCGCCTTCGTGGCGGACACCGTCAGTGCCGACCTGGTCTTCCAGGCCAACGGCTCCGTGGCCACCCGGTGGGACGCGGTCTCCGCGTTCCGGGGCGTCTCCGAAGGGGACGTGACGCGGCTGGCCATCGAGAAGCCGGAGCCGCTGCGCACCGAGCACGAGGCCTTCCGTGACGCGATCCTCGGCGAGCGGCAGGACCACGTGTCCATGGCCGAGGGCCTGGACACGCTGCGCGTGGCTGAGGCGCTGATCGAGTCCTCCCGGACGGGGGAGAGGATCCGGCTGTGAGCGCCCGCCCCTGGCGGCGGCGCGCCCGGCGCGCCGTCCAGGCGGCCGCCCGCCGCGCCCGGTCCCTGCCAGAGCCCGCGCCCCGGCTCCTGAGGTCGGTGCTCTCCGCCCTGCCCCAGGACGTCGAGGCGGTCCGGCGGATGCGGGCGGTCGCCGCCCCGCCGCCCCGCCGCCCCGCGCACGCCGCACGTCCCGCGCCCTCGGCTCGCCCGACGGCGTCCGGCTCCTACGGCGGCTACCTGCACCTGGCGGACGTGGGCGAGACCTACTCGCCCCGCGAGGCCGCGACGCTGCTGCAGCTGGAGAGCGCGGTGCTCAAGCGGCACCTGTTCGCCGAGCCGCTGCCGCCGCTGCCGCCCACCGGCCACGAGGCCGAGGACGAGGCCGCCGCCGCGGAGCGCGTGGCCGCGTACCTGCGGCGCGCGGACGCCGCCGGGGAGGACGGCGCCCCCGCCCACCTCGTGCTGGTCGGCGTGTACCCCACCCTCGAGAACCCGTACGGCAACGGGTTCGTGCACCGCCGCGTGAAGTACTTCCAGGCGGCCGGCGTGCGGGTGCACGTGGCCGTCGTGGACCCTGCGGCCGAGCCCCACGTGTACGAGTACGACGGCGTCACCGTCCTCGTGGGCCGCGGCCCCGAGGCGGCCGAGCTGCTGCGCACCCGGGCCTACGCCTCGGTCGGCGCGCACTTCCTGGGCCGGACCCTGTGGGAGCCCGTCAAGGACGCCCTCGCGGGGCACCGCTTCTTCGCCTTCATGCACGGCTACGAGTCCCGGCGGTGGATCCGCACGGTGCGCAACCACCGCACCCAGGGGCAGATCGACGACGCGATCGAGGACACCCTCGTGCGCCAGCGCTTCTGGCGCGAGGTGCTGGCCCACCCGAACTGCCCCGAGCGCTTCGTGTTCGTCTCCCGCTGGTGGCGGCGCGCCGCCCAGGAGGACATGGAGCTGGTGTTCCCGGGCCAGCGCAGCGCGATCGTCCACAACGTGATCGACACCGACCTCTTCCGGCACGTCCCCAAGGACCCGGAGCAGCGCTTCCGCGTGCTGTGGGTGCGCTCGGCCGCCAACCTCAACTACGGCCCCGACCTCGCGGTCAAGGCGCTGCAGCGGCTGCGGGACACGCCCCTGTGGGAGCGCATGACCGTCACCGTGATCGGCGACGGGAAGCACTTCGGCCTGTTCGAGCAGGCCTTCGCGGAGGACGCGAACGTCACCGTGGAGCGCCGCTACGCCGTGCAGGAGGAGATCGCCGCCCTGCACCGCGAGCACGGGATCTTCCTCGTGCCCACCCGCCTGGACTCCCAGGGCGTCTCGCGCGACGAGGCGATGTCCTCTGGCCTCGTGCCCGTCACCAACGACGCCGCCGCGGTGCGCGAGTTCGTGGACGCCGACTGCGCCGTGCTCGCCGGGTTCGAGGACGTGGCCGGGCTGGCGGACGGAGTGCGCCGGCTGATGGAGGACCCGGAGCTGTTCCTGCGCATGTCCGAGGCCGCGGCCCGCCGGGTCCGCGCCCAGACCTCCCCGGAGCACACGGTGGAGCGCGAGATGGCGCTGATGGGCCTCGTCCCGGCCCGCACCGACCGGACGGAGGGGACCGCATGAGCACCGTGCTGCTGCTGACCACGGGCATCGGCCCGGCCGAGGGCCTGCTGCTCCAGGACCTGCGCGACGCCGGCCACACGGCGGACGTGCTGGACGTGGCCTCCCACGCCTGGCTGCGCCGTCGTCCGGACCTGCCGCCCGCCCCGCTCTACCCGTGGACGGGCGCCCACGCCCTGCGCGAGGCGGGCTCCCAGATCGCCCGCGAGATGCGCCGGGTCACCGCCGCCGGCGGCTACGACGTCGTCGTGGCGGCGGGCCTGGGCGCGGCCGGCTTCGCCGCGCGGCACGTGGAGGAGGAGTTCATCCCCCTGCTGCGCCGCGGCGACCTGGACTTCTCGTCCGCGCGCGTGCACTCCACGCAGAACTTCGCCGCGCTCACGCGGGCCGTGGACCGGCTGTTCCTCGAGGACGAGTGGGAGTTCGACAAGGCCCTGTCCAAGGGGTCGAACAGCGCCCACCTGCGCGTGCCGCGCATCGTGCCCGGCCCGGACGCCCTGCCCGCGCTGGCCGCGGACGCGGACGCCCCGCGCGTCGTGGTCCTGCACCCCGAGCAGGTGGACCGGGACCGGCTCGCGGCCCAGATGCAGGCGCTGCAGGCCGCCGTGGACGCCGTCCCCGGGGCGCAGCTGCGCAGCCTCTCGGCCTCGGCCCTGTTCCGCACCCGGGACCTGGCCGCCGGCCGCGCCTTCGACGCCGTCGCCGCCACCCGGCTCGACGGCGCCACCCACGCGGTCCTGGTCGGATCCTCCCGGGACCACGCCGCCGTCGGGGACCTGCTCGTGGGCACCGGCTTCGCCGCCCGGCTCGTGGTCGAGGAGACGATCGGCATGGGCGCCTGGGCCGCCGGGCGGCCGGGCGTGCGCACCGGCCGGGGCCTGCGGCTGGTCTCCGAGCTGGCCGCCGTGCTCGCCGACGGCATGCCCGCGCCGGCCCGTCCGGACGGGCCCGATGGCGACGTCCTGGCCGCCCTGCGCGGCGCGATGGCCTCGCGCGTGGACCGGCGCTTCGAGGACCTCGAGGCGCTGCGCCACGACAGCCCGCTGGACGTCTTCTTCTCCACCTCGCCCCTCGAGGACCGCACGGACGGGGCCCGTCCCCAGCGCGTGCGCAACATGAACGACGCCCTGTCGCGGCCCGCGGCCGCCGTGCGGCTGTCCTCCGTGCCCGGCGTGTTCGACCGCCGCGCCCGCGTGGTGGCCGAGGCCGTCGAGGCCGGGCGGCCGCTGGGGCTGTTCTACGGCGAGAACTCCACCTCGCCCATCCCGGATCCCCGCGTCACCGCGGAGCTGGCGGACCTGATGCGCCGCTTCTCCGCGGCAGGGGGCAGGAGCGTGTGGTTCGTGCGCGACCTGCACTGGCTGGACGAGATCGAGGGATACCTCGAGGACGCCGACGCGCGGCGGGACGTGCAGGAGCGCGGCCTGGCCGAGCTGGACGCCCTGCAGGCGGCGGCGGACCGGCTGGCCGCCCCGTCGGCGGCCTCCGGGGAGGGGTTCGACTCCCTGCTGGCCCGGCACGGCCGCCCGGGCGTGGACTGGCTGCCCCTGCCGCCCGCCGTGGCCGAGGCCAACACGATGCCCGCGCACGCGCCCGCGATCGGCGGCGAGGGCCTCACCCTGCTCTACGCCGGGGGAGTGGGCGGCATCTACGGCCTGGGCCTCTACCTCTCGGCCGTCGCCGGCCTGGAGGCGGACGTGCACCTGGACTTCGTGGTGCGTCCGGCCGAGCGCGGGCTGCTCGACGCCCTGCTCGAGGAGCACGGCCTGGCCGGGCGGCCGGGGCTGCGGGTGACCACGGTGCCCCTGGAGTGGCACGTGCCCGCCACGCGGGACGTCGTGGGCGTGGTGCTGCTGGGCGGCGAGTACGCCCGGTTCAGCTTCCCGTACAAGACGATGTCCCTCCTCGAGCGGGGCTACCCCGTGCTGTGCTTCGAGGACATGGGGATCGCGCCCTTCCTGGAGGAGAACGGCGTCGGGCTGGGCGTGGCCCGTACGCCGGAGGCCGTCCGCGCCGGGCTGCGAGCCCTGGCCCGCGCGGGCGCACCGGGGATGGCCGCGGCACGCCGGGCCCAGTCGTGGGACGCCCGCGTGGCGGCGGCCCGGAGGCCGGACGCCGGCTGACCGGTCCCGTCGCCGACGGCCCCCGCAGCTCGGGTGCGGGGGCCGTCGGCGTCCCGGGCGGGAGTGCGGCGCCGTCGGCGGGCGCGGCCCCCGGGTGCTCAGCCCTGGGGCCGCTGCGGCGGGGCCGGGTCGAGGAGTGCCAGCAGGCGCGCGGCCACGGCCTGAGGGGAGTGCACGCGGTCCAGGTGCTCCCGGGCGAGCGCGCGCCGCTCACGGCCCGCCGCCGGGTCCTCCTCCAGCAGCCCCAGGACGGTGTCCACCAGGGTCGCGTCCTCGGCCACCGTGCACGGAGCGGCCGGGAGGTCCGTGAGGGTCGCGGGGGCCGGCGGGCCCGCCACCACGGCGCTGCCGGCGGCGAGCGCCCGCAGGGCGGCCGCCTCCGGCTCGCCCGTGTGGAGCGGGGCCAGCACGACGTCGCCGCGGAAGGCGTCGGGGCGGCGCCGGTGACGGGGCCCCGACGGCGCCTCCACGGCCACGCCCCGGGAGCGCAGCGCGTCCAGGAGCTCCTCGACCGCCGCGCGCTCGGCGGCCGTCCGGTCCCCGGGCAGCACCAGGACGGAGCGCGGCGCGGCGACGCCGGCGGGCTCCGGGCCCGGGACCAGCGGCAGCGGCAGCCACTGCACGCCCGGCACGGCCACGGCCTCGAGGCGTCGGTGGCTCAGGACCGGCACACCGGCCTCGAGGGCCTCCCGGAACGGCCGCGCCCCGCGGCGGATCCGCCGGTCCAGGGCGGCCCGGGCGTCGGAGTCGAGCTCCGCCCACGGGTGGCCGGGGACGGCCAGCAGGCGGGTGTGCACGTCCGCGAGGAGGCGGTCCCCGGCCAGCATGCCCGCGCGGCGCCCGCGGGCGCGCAGCGAGATCAGCTCGTGCAGGGGCAGGGCCTCCGCCCGGCCGGTCGCGGGCCCCTGCCCGGTGGACAGGAACGCCTCGAAGGCGAGGTCGTCCGCGACCCACTCGGCCAGGGCGTCCCACAGGGCGGCGGGCCCGCCCTCGACGATCCCCCGTCCCTCCGGCGCCGGACGGGGGGCGCGAACCACCGCGGGGCCCGAATCGGCCGGCCACGCGCGCACCAGGGGCCCGGCCGCGTCGTCATCGCCGATCACCAGCAGGCCCGCACGCGGGGCCTCGGTGGCCGGGTCCGGGGCGATCTCCACGGGCATCGGCTCCGCCGAGGTGGGGGCCAGACGCCCCCAGACCTCGTGCAGGGCGCGCTCGGAGGCCTCCCACCGGTGGCGGTCCAGGAGCGCGGGATCGGCGGCGGCCGCCCGGAACCCCTCGATCCCCTCCAGCAGCTCGCGCACGGCGCGGGCGAGGTCCTCGCCGTCGTCGGGGGCGGCGACCGTGCCGATGCCCTGGTCCCGCACGAAGCGGGCCTGCTCGCGCAGGTCGGAGACCACGGAGGGCAGGCCGGCCAGCAGATACTCGCGCAGCTTCGTGGGCACCGCGCTCTCGTGCGCCGGGGTGGGCAGCAGGGGGCTCAGCCCCGCGGTCGCGGAGGCGACGTACCAGGTCACCGACGCCGAGGGCACGTAGTCCACGATGTGGATCCGGTCCGCGACGCCCAGCCGTGCGGCCAGGTCCCGCAGGGCGGCCCGGGGCGCGAGGTCCGGCGAGCCGACGAAGGCGACGTGGACCCCCGGCAGGTGCGGCAGGGCCTCGACGATCGTGAAGATCCCGCGCTGGGCCGCCAGCCGGCCCACGTAGACGAGCAGGGGGACGTCCTCGGCGAGCCCGAGCTCGGTGCGCAGGGGCAGCCGCTCCTCGGGGGCCATCGGGACCTGCGTGCCCCACGGGCCGTTGACCACGGTGGTGGGGCGCTCGGGCAGCGCGTGGTAGTCCTGCATCCGCCCGCTGAGCTCGTCGGTGACCGCCAGCACGGCGTCCGCCTCGTGGATGAGCTCGGCCTCGGCGGCCTTCCACGCGATCCGGTGGTCCACCGGCCCGGCCATCATCTGGCCCGGCACCCACTCGTGGGCGTCGTAGACCCACGGGACGGGGTCCAGACCGTGGGCGGCGCGGTACCTGTCGTAGGCCGCGGCCGCCGGCAGCGGGTGCCGGTCGTGCACGTGCACCACGTCCGGGTCCAGGTCGATCAGGGCCCGCAGGAAGGCGTCCTCGTAGTCGGCGATCATCGGCCACACCTCGCGCCAGTGGCCCGTCCGCGCGGCCTCGAAGTTGGCCACGGCGCGCCGGCGTCGCCCGGCGGCCGGCAGGCGCAGGGTGCGCCCGGGGCCTCGCGCGTCGAGCGTCCGGGCGGCGCGGCCGAGCCGGCCGCGGACGCGGTCGGGGAGGGAGTGCGGGGACAGGCCGCGCACGAGCGCCTGGGGCAGTCCGCTCCCGCCCGCGTGCGCGCGGTCCCAGGCGGTCATCCGGCCGGCCTCCTCCGGGTCCAGCACGGCCGACCAGTCCGTGGCGGCCTCCGGCCCGCCCCCGTGCAGGGTGAGCCAGGCGGCGTAGCGGCGGAAGGGCACGGGGACGCGCAGGATCGGGACCGTGCCGTAGCGGCCCAGGTTGAACACGGACCGGTGGCCCACGCCCACGACCGTGACCCGGTAGCCGGCCCGGATCGCGGAGACCGCGGCCTTCTCCACTCGCGAGTCCCCCACCACGTGGTTGCCCACGAGCATGGCCATGTGGGGGCGGCGGGCGGCGCGGGTGTCCTGGGGCATGGTGCTCCTTCTCGGCAGGGTGGTCAGGGCGCGGTGACCCCGAGGATCCGGCGGGCCAGCCGGGGGATGACGTGATCTTCAGCATAGGTCGCCGCGACGACGTCCCGGGCCTCGGCGGCGGCCGCGCGCCAGACCCGCGCGTCGGCGGTGGCCGACCGGATCGAGCGGGCCAGCGCGTCGACGTCCGGGTGCAGCCAGTCGCGGGGGTAGAGCAGGTCCGCGCCCGCCCACGCGAGGGACCGGGGCAGGCAGCCGTGCACCGCGCCGTCCGGGAGAGTGAAGTGGAAGGACTCGAAGTCGGAGACCGAGAGCGCGACCCCCACCCCGGCGTACCAGGCGCCCATGTCCGGGCCGTGCGGGTCCCAGCGCACGGCCTCGGCCAGCAGCGGGTCCTCACGGAGCCGGCGCAGCTGCTCGCCGTAGTACGCGGCGGCCGCGGGCCGGTCGGCCATCCAGCCCACCGCGTCCGGGCGGTGGCCGCGGATCCGCAGGGTGAACCGCGGCTCGTCGCGGCGCAGCGCGGCGAGCAGGTCCAGCGCCCGGTGCAGGCCCTTGCGCTCAGGCAGCACGCCGACCAGGCCCAGCACGAAGCGGCGGTCGCCCCCGCCCTCGGGGAGGGCGTCGGACACCGCGACGGCGTTGGGCACCCAGTGGCTGCGCTCGGCGGGGAACCGGGTGTCCCGCAGCACCTGGGCCCGCACGTGCTCGGCCACGAAGAGCCACGCGTCCAGGGCGTCCTGGCGCACGCGGCGGGGGAACGGCGTGCCGGCCTCCTGCAGGTGGAGCCGGCTCGTCAGCCGGACGGTCCGGTCCGGGGCGTCGAGGTGCCGGGAGTACCAGGCCAGGTTGCCCAGGCTCCATTCGCAGTGCACGACGTCGGCCCAGTCGGCCAGCGCGCGGCTGCGCTCGGCGTCGTGGCGGGCGTGGCCGCGCCATTCGTCGATGCGCACCTCGTGGCCCTGCTCGCGCAGGTGCCCCACGAGCGCGCCGGCGAACTTCAGGTCGTGTCCGGCGACGACGACGCGGCGCGGCTCGACGCCCACGCGCACCCGGTCCGGCTGCGGCGCGGGGCCCGGGGCCGGCGCGGCGGGAGCGGCGGCGAGCGCGGCCAGGCGGGCGGCCCGACCGGCGGCGGCGAGCGCCTCGCCGCCCTCCTCGGCGCCCTCGGCGTCCACGACCGCGCGGCCGGCCAGCGCGGCGAGCCGGGTCAGCGCGGGGGAGAGGACCGCCGGCTCGCGGGCGAGCACGGCGTCGACGAGGCCGAGGGCGGCCAGGAGCCGGGCCGCGCCGGCCGGTGTGGCGGGCGCCGCGGAGGCGACCACGAGGGCGCCGCAGGGGCGCCGCCCCGCTCGAGAGCGGAGCGCCCCCAGCAGGGCGGTCCGGGAGGCCGGGTCGCACACCAGCACCGTGCGCAGGGCGGGCGCGCCGGCCGGTCCGGCGGCACGGCCGTGCTCGTCGGCGCGGTCCGCGGCCTCGGCCACGGTCCAGGCCCCCGCGTCGAGGCCGCCGACCGGCAGCAAGAGCACCGCCGGCGCGTCGGCGGGGCGGGGCCCCAGGGGCCGCCAGGCGTCGAGCGAGGGGACACGGGCGCCGGTGAGCGCCCGGGTCAGGGAGGCGGCCGCCGGCAGGGGCATCGGCCCGGGCCCGGTCCACTCGACGTCCGCGGCGCGCCAGGTGCGCTCGGGCAGCGTGCGCACCCCGGCAGTTGCGCGCAGCGTGCGCGCGGTGCGCGCCCCGACGTCGCCGGCGCGGGCCGCGGCGCGGGCGCCGACCGTGCGGCCCCGTGCGGCCCAGCGCCGTGCCGCCGACCGGGCCCCGCCGCCGTCGCCGCTCATCCGTTCGTGGTGCCCTGGGGCGGGACGCCGCCCGCCCAGTCGATGCGCTGGGGCACGATCTCCGCCTGCTTGCGGGCGAGGATCTCGCGCCCCTCCTCCTCGCGGCCGTGGGACATGGCGCGGACGTAGAGGTTGTAGCCGCGGGTGACGGTCTCGGGGCGGCCGTCCATGGTCAGCACGCCCTGCTCGATCCAGATCACGCGCTGGCACATCTCCTGGATGGTGCTCAGGGAGTGGCTGACGAGGAACACACAGCCCGCCTGCTCGCGCAGCTCGTCCAGGCGGCGACGGGTGCGCTCGCGGAACTGGGCGTCACCGGTGTTCAGCGCCTCGTCGATGACCAGGATGTCCGGGTCCACGGACGTGGCGATCGCGAACTGCAGGCGCGAGGCCATGCCGGAGGAGTAGGCTTTCAGGGGCAGCTGCAGGGCGCGCTCGTCGAGACCGGACAGGGCGACGACGGCGTCGCGCTTGGCCTCCGCCTCCGCGGTGGTCATGCCCATGGCCAGGCAACCCAGGCGGATATTGTCCTCGCCGGAGACCTGGCGCACGAGCGCCGCGTTGACGCCGAGCATCACCGGCGTGGTGGTGGCGTAGACGCGGCCGGAGGTGGGGTGCATCTGGCCAGTGATGAGCTTCATCAGGGTGGACTTGCCGGAGCCGTTGGTTCCGATCACGCCCACCGACTCGCCGCGCTCCACCATGAAGGACAGGGGTTGCAGCGCCTGGACCTCGGTGGTGCGCACGCCGCGGGCGGCCCGGAGCCGTCCGCGCAGCCCGCCGCTCGAGTGCATCGCGTCCGCCGAGCGGACGCGATAGGTCATCGACGCCTGGTCCACCACCACCGAGGGACGGTGGACCTGCGCGGAGCCGGTCTCGTTCTGCTCGCTCATCGGTCCTCCCCGTAGGTCTCCTCGGCGCTCCAGAACACCAGGATGCCCACCACGAGCAGGACGGCGGTCCAGGCGCCGAGGACGATCCAGCGCATCGGGTCGGCGGCCTCCGCGTAGAGCAGCGACTGCCGGGCGATGTCCAGCACGCAGTACATCGGGTTCAGGTGCATGGCGGTCACGAGCGCCGGGACGTGCTCGAACCGCTCGATGCTGAAGAAGACCGCCGAGAGGTACAGCCAGATGCGGGTGCCGAAGGCGATGAGGTTGGACAGGTCCGCCCAGTGCGCCACGAACCGGGAGAGCAGCAGGGAGGCGCCGATGTTGAACAGGGTCTGCAGCGCCAGCAGCGGGATCAGCAGCAGCCAGCGCCACGTGATGTCCTCCGCCGGCGGAATGGTGAGGACGAGCACGACCATGGTGATGAGCGTGGGCACGAAGAGCAGCAGCTCGCGCATGTTCGTGGCGATCACGAGTGTGGCCCGGGGGAAGCGGAACGCCCGCACGATCGAGAGGTTCCCGGAGATGGACCGCGAGCCGGCGGTGATGGCGCCGGAGGTGTACCGGAACAGGAACACGCCGATGACGAGGTAGCCCAGGAAGTTCTCGATGCCGCGGCCGGTACCGAGCAGCAGGCCGAAGACGAGGAAGTACGCGGCGCCGTCGAGGATGGGGTTGAGCACCATCCAGACCCGGCCGAGCGCGTTCACCGAGTTGGCCCCAGCGATGCGCGAGCGGGAGTCGAAGAGGATGAACGAGCGGTAGTCCCACAGGGAGCGGATGTACTGCCCCAGGCCCGGTCGGGCGCCCACGCGGCGCAGCCGTGCGCCGTCCACGGTCACCACGGCGGCGGCCTCCGCACGCGATTCGCCGGTGTCTGCCATGCCGGGGGCACCCTCTCTCGAGCCAGTGGGAGCCACGGGCCGGGGACGGTCCGTCGCGACTGGACACTCTAGCAAGCCCGCCCAGACGGTCCCGGTCAGTAGACTGCGCCTCAGGGCGAGGCGTGCCCCCGCGCCCCGCCGCCGCGGACCGCCCCCGTCCGCGCCCCCAGCGTCCACGCAACTCAAGGAGCCCTCGTGCCCAAGGTCATGCCCGTCTACGGAACCCGTCCCGAGGCGATCAAGGTCGCGCCGATCGTGAAGGCGCTGCAGGCGGACGACCGCTTCGAGTGCGTGGTCGCGGTGACGGGCCAGCACCGCGAGATGCTGGACCAGGTGAACGAGCTGTTCGGGATCGTCCCGGACCACGACCTCAACATCATCCGTCCCCGGCAGACCCTCAACGGCGTCTTCGCCCGCACCCTCGAGGGGCTCGACGCCGTGCTCGAGCAGGAGCGCCCGGACGCCGTGGTCGTGCAGGGGGACACCACCACCTCGACGGCGGCCGCCGTCGCCGCCTTCAACCGTGGCATCGCCGTGGTCCACGCCGAGGCGGGGCTGCGCAGCTTCGACATCCACTCCCCGTTCCCGGAGGAGGCGAACCGCAAGATCACCAGCCAGATCGCGGCGCTGCACCTGCCGCCGACGTCGGTGAGCCGGGACAACCTGCTGCGCGAGGGCGTGGCCGCCGAGGACGTGTACGTCACCGGCAACACCGTGATCGACGCCCTCCTGGAGGCCGTCGAGCATCAGGTGCCCTTCGAGGACGAGCGGCTCGCCGCCCTGCAGGCCTCCGGCCGGCGCGTGGTGCTGGTGACCACCCACCGCCGCGAGAACCAGGGCGACGCCATGCGCGGCGTGGGCCGGGCCCTGGCGCGCCTGGCCGCCGCCCACCCGGACGCCACGTTCGTGCTGCCCGCCCACCGCAACCCGGTGGTGCGCGAGGCGATCCTGCCCGAGATCGAGGGCCGCGAGAACGTGCTGGTCACCGAGCCGCTGGCCTACGGCGAGTTCACCCACCTGCTCTCCGTGGCCACCGTGGTGCTCACCGACTCCGGTGGCGTGCAGGAGGAGGCCCCGTCCCTCGGCAAGCCCGTGCTCGTGATGCGCGAGAACACCGAGCGTCCCGAGGCCGTCACCGCGGGCACGGTCCGCCTGATCGGCACGGACGAGGAGGTCGTCGTCGCCGAGGTGACCCGCCTGCTCGAGGAGCCCGAGGCCTACGAGGCGATGGCCGCCGCGGTGAACCCCTACGGCGACGGCCGGGCCGCCGAGCGCACCGTCTCGGGCATCGCCCAGCTGCTGGGCGTGGGGGAGCGTCTGCCCGAGTTCGACCCGGAGGCGCGCGGCTGATTTACGCCCCCGCACGCACGAGGCCGCCCTCCCCGTCGGGAGGGCGGCCTCGTGCGTTCCGCGGACGGGCCCGCTCAGCCGTCCTCGCGGTGCGGCGGGCGCACGTCCTCCGGCTCGATCTTCGGCAGGGCGCCGGTGCGCGGCCCGCCCGGGACCACCGGCAGGTTGGTCTCCGGCGCCCGCCACCACGCGAGCGCGCCGAGGAGGATGACGCCGCCGGTGAGCACGAACGCCCAGCCGTAGCCGGCGGCGTCGACCACGAGGCCCGCCAGCAGCGGGCCGATGATCGCGCCGAGGTCCGCGGACATCTGGGCCGAGGACATCACCGCGCCGGAGCGCCGGCCCTGGCCCACGACGTCGGCGATCGCTGCCTGCTGCGGGGCGTTGAGCACGCCCGTGCCGGCGCCGGAGACGAGGCAGGCGAGCAGGAAGAGCAGGGGGGACTGCATCCAGCCGAGCACGCCGGTGGTCACGGCCATCACGAGCAGGCCGGTGAGGATCAGCGGCTTGCGGCCGTGCATGTCGGAGAGTCGGGAGCTGAAGGTCACGGCCACCACGTTGCCGAGTGCGAACACGGACAGGGCGAGGCCGGCCATCAGGGCCCCGTCCACCTGCCAGCCCAGCAGGCCGCTTCCGGCGAACGCGCTCGCGGCGAAGAGCGGCATCACGGAGTTGCGCACGCCGAACGTGGCCCAGCCGTTGGCGAAGAAGGACACGAGCGCCGCGCGGTAGGACGGGTTCTCGAGCGCCTCCTTCACGGGCATGGCGGGGCGGGCGTCCCGGGCCGCGCGGTCCGCCAGGCGGGTGTCCTTGAGCATGAAGAACACGAGTGCCGCGGCGATGACCAGCGAGGTGCCGTAGATGAGGAACGGGGCGCGGTAGCCGAACACGGCGAGGGCGGAGCCGACGATGGGCCCCACGATGTTGCCGATGAGGAAGGCGGACGCGTAGGCGCCCGAGACCCGGCCGCGCATGGACGGCGGGGCCTTGCGGGCCAGGAACGCCATCGCCGAGACGGTGAACAGGGTCGAGCCGACGCCGCCGATCGCCCGGAACGCCAGGAGCTGCGCGAACGTCTGCGCGAAAGCGATGAGGAACATGGACGCCGCCACGATCAGCACGCCCGTCATGTACACGGGCGTCTCGCCGAGGCGGTTGGTCAGCCGGCCGGAGAGGGGCGCGAAGAGCAGGCGGGTGAGGCCGAAGACGGAGACGACGGCGGCCACCGCGGTCGCCGAGGCGTTGAACGAGGCCGCGTACTGGGGCAGCAGCGGCGCGATGATGCCGAAGCCGATCGCGATGATGAACGCGGCGGCCACGAGGACCTTGATCTCACGGGGCAGGGGGGCCCGCGCGGTGCGGGACGAGGACGACGGCATGGCCGCCATCCTCCCACGTCGGACCCGCCCCGGGGCGGGCCTCCCGCCGGCCGCTCCCCGCCCCGGGCCCGGCCGGGACCCGTGTGCCAGACTGGGCACGTGGAAATCGTGCTCATCATCTCAGTCGTCCTCGCCCTGCTGGTGGGCGGTCTCATCGTCGGCCTGCTCGACCGCCGACCCGCCCCGCCGAAGGGCTCCTACCAGGGGGTGCGCGACGCGGACGACCCCCGTCCCGCGCCCCGGCACGCCGCCCCCGGCGGCTCCACCGCCGTCCTCGAGCGCCCCGAGGCCGAGGAGGCGCCGGTCGACCTCGTCGAGCCGGAGGTCGTCGAGGAGGTCGAGGCCGAGCCCGCCGCGCCCGAGCTCGAGCGCCCGGAGGCCGCCGGCTCCCGGCTGGCCCGCCTGCGCGCCCGCCTGCTCAAGTCCAACAACGTGTTCGGCAAGGGCCTGCTGGCCCTGCTCTCGCGCGACCGGATCGACGAGGACACGTGGGACGAGATCGAGGAGACGCTCCTCATGGCGGACCTCGGCACCGAGCCCACCATGGAGCTGGTCGACCGCCTCAAGTCCCGCGTCACCGTGGAGGGCACCCGCGAGCCGGAGCAGGTCCGCGAGCTGCTGCGCGAGGAGCTCGTGGCCATGGTGGACCCGTCCATGGACCGCCGCCTCGCCGCCTCCCGCCGGGACGGCCGCCCGGCCGTGACCCTGGTCGTGGGCGTCAACGGCGTCGGCAAGACCACCACCGTGGGCAAGCTCGCCCGCGTGCTTGTGGCCGAGGACCGCGACGTGGTCCTGGGCGCCGCGGACACCTTCCGCGCCGCCGCCGCCGAGCAGCTGGCCACCTGGGGCGCCCGCGTGGGCGTGCCCACCGTCCGCTCCGAGAAGGAGGGCGCGGACCCCGCCTCCGTCGCCTACGAGGCCGTGGCCGAGGGCATCCGCCTCGAGGCCGACGTCGTGCTCGTGGACACCGCCGGCCGCCTGCAGAACAAGTCGAACCTCATGGACGAGCTCGGCAAGATCAAGCGCGTCATCGAGAAGCAGGCGGAGGTGGACGAGGTCCTGCTCGTCCTCGACGCCACCACGGGCCAGAACGGCCTGACCCAGGCCAAGGTGTTCGCCGAGGTCGTGGACGTCACCGGCATCGTGCTCACCAAGCTGGACGGCACCGCCAAGGGCGGCATCGTCGTCGCCATCCAGCGCCAGCTGGGCGTGCCGGTCAAGCTGATCGGCCTCGGCGAGGGCGCGGACGACCTCGCCCCCTTCACCGCCGAGGGCTTCGTGGACGCGCTGCTGGCCGACTGACCCGCCGCGCCGCGCACCGGGCCCCTTCCGCCGTCGTCGGGAGGGGCCCGCTGCGTCCCCGGTCATCCCCGGCGGCGCCGCGCGTCACATTGCGTCCGATTCCGTGCGCGCCCCCGTGCCGCGCCTCACGCTCCGCTACGCTCCTTGAGCAACGGTCCGATCCTGGACCGGGCGACGACGCCGGACGAACGGCGTCGACGCGGCGGGCGTCCGGCTCAGACCGAGGAGACGCCCATGAACGAGATGACCCTGGACGCCGGAACCGTGTGGATGGTGGTGAGCGCAGGCCTCGTCCTTTTGATGACACCGGGGCTCGCCCTGTTCTACGGCGGGATGACCCGCTCGAAGTCCGCGCTGAACATGATGATGATGTCCTTCGTCTCGATGGGCCTGGTCGGCGTCGTGTGGATCCTCTGGGTCTCCGGGATGACCGGCGGCGAGGGCTGGCTCGGCCTCGTCGGCAGCCCGCTGGCCGACCCCGGCCTCACCACCGCGATGGAGGAGGGCGGTCTGATCGCCGCCGGCTTCGGCGCCACCTTCGCCATCATCACGGTGGCCCTGATCTCGGGCGCGGTCGCGGACCGCGCCCGCTTCCTCACCTGGTGCGTGTTCGTGCCGGTGTGGGTGACCCTGGTCTACGCGCCGCTGGCCTACATGGTGTGGGGCGGCGGCCTGCTCGCCGAGGAGGGCGCCATCGGCTCGCGCCTCGGCGAGGCCCTGGACTTCGCCGGCGGCCTCGTGGTGCACATCAGCGCCGGCGTGGCGGCGCTCGTCCTGGCCCTGATGATGGGCAAGCGCAAGGGCTTCGGCGTGGACCCCGGCCACAAGCCGCACAACGTGCCCTTCACCATGCTGGGCGCCGCCCTGCTGTGGTTCGGCTGGTTCGGCTTCAACGGCGGCGCCGCCGGCGACACGGGCCAGCTCGGCCTGATCTGGATCAACACCCTGGCCGCCGCCGCGGCCGGCATGCTCGGCTGGGTCGTGGTGGAGTGGGTGCGCCGCGGCCGCCCGACCTCGATCGGCACCGCCTCCGGCATCGTGGCCGGCCTCGTCGGCATCACCCCGGCGTGCGCCTTCGTCAGCCCGCTCGGCGCCCTGGTGATCGGCGTGGTCTCCGGCGCGGCCAGCGCCCTGGCCGTGAACCTCAAGTACCGCCTCGGCTTCGACGACTCCCTCGACGTGGTGGGCGTGCACCTGACCGCCGGCATCCTGGGCACCGTGCTCATCGGCTTCTTCGCCCTGCCCTCCGAGGGCCCCGCGGGCCTGTTCTACGGCGGGGACGGCCGTCTGCTGCTGGCCCAGACGGTGGCCGTCGTCGTGGCCGTGGTGTTCACCGCGGTGCTCACCTTCCTCATCGCGCTCGTGCTCAAGGCCACCCTGGGCCTGCGCGTGAGCGAGGAGGACGAGGAGCGCGGCGTGGACCTCACCCTGCACGACGAGTCGGCCTACCACTACGACGTCGGCTTCGGCGGCGTCCCGGTCCCGGCCGACGCGCAGGCCCATCGGGGCGTCGCCGCCGACTGACCCCTCCAGCCGGGTTGCTAGGCTTGGCGGGCGCCGCGGTGGAAGCCGCGGCGCCCGCGACCGTCCGCGTCCGGATCAGTCGACCCCGCTTCGAAGGATCACACCCGCCGTGTTCAACTCCCTGTCCGACCGCCTCACAGCCACGTTCCGCAGCCTCAAGGGCAAGGGACGGCTGACCGAGGCGGACATCGACGCCACCGCACGCGAGATCCGCCGCGCCCTCCTGGACGCCGACGTGGCCGTGCCCGTGGTCCGTCAGTTCATCGCCCAGATCAAGGAGCGCGCCCTCGGCGAGGAGGTCGCCCAGGCCCTGAACCCGGGCCAGCAGGTCGTGAAGATCGTCAACGAGGAGCTCGTGGGGATCCTCGGCGGCGAGACCCGGCGCATCCGCCACGCCAAGACCGGCACCACGGTGATCATGCTCGTGGGCCTGCAGGGCGCAGGCAAGACGACCCTCGCCGGCAAGCTCGCGCACCTGCTCAAGTCCCAGGGCCACACCCCGCTGCTCGTGGCCTGCGACCTGCAGCGCCCCAACGCCGTCAAGCAGCTCCAGGTCGGCGGCGAACGCGCCGGCGTGCCGGTGTTCGCCCCGCACCCCGGCGTCTCCTCGGAGTTCGAGGCCGCCACGGGCGACCCGGTGCAGGTGGCCCGCGACGGCGTCGCCGAGGCCAACGCGAAGTACCACGACGTGGTCATCATCGACACCGCCGGCCGCCTCGGCGTGGACGCCGAGCTGATGCAGCAGGCCGCCGACGTGCGCGCCGCCGTCGAGCCGGACGAGGTGCTCTTCGTCATCGACGCCATGATCGGCCAGGACGCCGTGGCCACCGCCCAGGCGTTCAACGAGGGCGTCGGCTTCACGGGCGTCGTGCTCACCAAGCTCGACGGCGACGCGCGCGGCGGCGCCGCGCTGTCCGTCCGCCACGTCACGGGCAAGCCGATCATGTTCGCCTCGACGGGCGAGGGCCTGAAGGACTTCGAGGTCTTCCACCCGGACCGCATGGCCTCGCGCATCCTCGACATGGGCGACGTGCTCTCCCTGATCGAGCAGGCCGAGCAGAACTGGGACCGCTCCGAGGCCGAGAAGATGGCCAAGAAGTTCGCGGACCAGGAGGACTTCACCCTCGACGACTTCCTGAACCAGATGCAGCAGCTCAAGAAGATGGGCTCGCTGAAGAAGATGCTCATGATGATGCCGGGCGCCCAGGGCATGAGGCAGCAGCTGGAGCAGTTCGACGAGTCCTCGATCGGCCGCGTGGAGGCCGTCATCCACTCGATGACCCCGCACGAGCGCGTGGCCCCCAAGATCATCAACGGCTCGCGGCGCGCCCGCATCGCCAAGGGCTCCGGCGTGAGCGTCTCCGAGGTCAACGGCCTGCTGGAGCGCTTCGCGGAGGCCCAGAAGATGATGAAGCGCATGGCCGCCGGCGGCGGCATGCCCGGCATGCCCGGCGCCCCCGGCGGCGTCTCCCGCAAGGCCAAGGGCAAGAACGCCAAGCGCAACAAGGTGAAGTCCGGCAACCCCGCCAAGGCGGCCGCCGAGCGCAAGGCCCTCGAGGAGCGCCAGGCGCGGGCCGCCCAGGCGCAGGCCGGGGCCGTGTTCGGCCGCGACGGCGGCGCGGGCATGGACGGCTTCGACCCCTCCAGCCTCAACCTGCCGGCCGGCTTCGAGAAGTACCTCAAGGACCGCTGAGCCGGCCCGGGCGGCGGCCGAGCCGCCGCCCGGCGCGCCGGGTGTGCGCCCGCGCCCGGTATCTGGCAGAATGGCCCGGTACTGAGCGTGAGCCCGGACGACCCTCTATCCTCCGCGCGCTCCGTTCCGTTTCGGCCGAGACCCATCGCCAGCTGCCCCCACGCGGCGGTGCCCCGGCCCCCCTGATCTCTACTGAGGAGTGACCACACCCGTGGCTGTCAAGATTCGCCTGAAGCGGTTCGGCAAGATCCGCGCCCCGTACTACCGCATCGTCGTCGCCGACTCCCGCACCCGCCGTGACGGCCGTGCGATCGAGGAGATCGGCAAGTACCACCCGACCGAGGAGCCCTCGTACATCGAGGTCGACTCCGAGCGCGCGCAGTACTGGCTCTCCGTGGGCGCCCAGCCCACCGAGCAGGTCGCCGCGCTGCTGAAGATCACCGGCGACTGGCAGAAGTTCAAGGGCGAGTCCGGCGCCGAGGGCACCCTGAAGTCCAAGTCCGAGAAGGAGGCCTTCGTGGCCCCCGACAAGGGCTCGGTCATCCTGCCGGAGGAGCCCAAGGCCGAGGAGCCCAAGGCTGAGGAGTCCGCCGAGGCCGAGACCCCGGCCGAGGAGGCCGCCGAGGCCCCGGCCGAGGCCGCCGAGAAGTCCGAGTGACCATGCTCACCGAGGCCCTCGAGCACCTGGTGCGCGGCATCGTGGACACGCCCGAGGCGGTCCGCGTGGACGCCCGCTCCCAGCGGCGCGGCGACATGCTGGAGGTCCGCGTGGCCCCCGAGGACCTGGGTCGCGTGATCGGCCGCCAGGGTCGCACCGCGACCGCGCTGCGCACCGTGCTGGACGGCCTGGCCGGCCACCCCGTCCGCGTGGACGTGGTGGAGACCGACCGCCGTCGCTGACGGACCGTGACGCACGGCCCGCCCGCCCCCTCACCGGGACCGGGCGGGCCGTCGTCGTCTGCGGCTGCGCCGCCTGCGCCGCCCGCCCCCGCCCGCCCCACCCCAGGAGAGCCCATGAGCCCCGCACCCCAGGACGGCCTCGTCCGCGTCGCCCGCATCGGCAAGCCGCACGGCATCCGCGGCGAGGTGACCGTGCAGGTCTTCACCGACGACCCCGACGCCCGCTTCGCCCCCGGCGCGACCCTGACCGTCCGGGACGGCGGCCCGTCGCTGCCCGCCGAGCTCACGGTGACCCGGGCCCGCTGGAACAAGCAGATCCTAGTGGTCGGCTTCGAGCAGTCCCCGGACCGCAACACCGCCGAGACCCTGCGCGGCGCCCAGCTGTTCGCCGCCCCGGCCGCGCCGGAGGAGTCCGACGAGTGGTACGAGGACGACCTCGTGGACCTCGAGGTGCGCGTCGACGGCCGCCGCGTGGGCGTCGTGACCGCCCTGACGACCGGCGCGGTCCAGGATCTGCTGCACGTGGCCCTGGACGGCGTGGACGAGGAGGCGCTCGTGCCCTTCGTCGAGGAGATCGTCCCGGAGATCGACCCCGAGGCCGGCGTGCTCGTGCTGACCCCGCCGCCCGGCCTGCTCGAGCTAGCCTCCGGCGAGGCGGACCAGGACGACGACGCCGCGGCCTCCGACGCCGAGGCGGACGCCGACGCGCGCCGGGAGGGCTGAGGGCCGTGCGCTTCGACGTCGTCACGATCTTCCCCGAGTACCTCGCGGTGCTCGACGTGTCCTTGCTGGGCCGGGCCCGGCGCGAGGGCCTCGTGGACGTGCACGTCCACGACCTGCGCGACTTCACCTTTGACCGCCACCGCACCGTGGACGACACCCCGTACGGCGGCGGCGCCGGCATGGTGATGAAGCCCGAGCCGTGGGCCCTGGCCCTGGAGCACGTGTTCGCGCAGGCGCCGGCGGACGCGGGGGAGCGGCCGGTGCTGCTCGTGCCCACGCCCTCCGGCGAGCGGTTCAGCCAGGGGCTGGCCCGCGAGCTGGCGCAGCGCGAGCACGTGGCCATCGCGTGCGGCCGCTACGAGGGCATCGACGAGCGCGTGTTCGGCTGGGCCGAGGAGCTCTTCGAGGTGCGCCTCGTCTCGCTCGGCGACTACGTCCTCAACGGCGGCGAGGTGGCCGCGCTGGCCATGATCGAGGCCGTGGGGCGCCTCGTGCCCGGCGTGGTGGGCAACCCCGCCTCCCTCGTGGAGGAGTCCCACGAGGACGGGCTCCTCGAGTACCCCGTCTACACCAAGCCCGCGGACTGGCGCGGCCGCGAGGTGCCCCCCGTGCTCCTCTCCGGTGACCACGGCAAGGTGGCGGCGTGGCGTCGGGCCCAGCAGGAGGAGCGCACGCGGGCGCGGCGCCCGGACCTGTGGGAGGCGCTCGGCCGGGACGGCTGAGTCGCGGCCGGGACCGGGGCCCTCGCGGCAGCCGAAGGAGTCCCCGCCGCGGGCCGCCGCCGATGCCGAGGCCCGGCGTCGGGTGTGGCATAATGGACTCTCGTGTCCGCCGGACGCCCGACCTGCCACAGGGGGCGCGCGTCAACGGATCGGACCCCCGGGACCGCACCCCACGTGCCGGCCCGGCCCCACGCTCGGGACACGGCCCCGACCTCTCGTCCCCACGAGGGCGGACCGTGCGCCCGCCTACCACGCGGATGACCTGTGGCGTCCGTCAGGAGAGATGAACATGCACATTCTCGACTCCCTCGACAGCAAGACGCTGCGCTCCGACATCCCGGAGTTCGCCCCCGGCGACACCGTCAAGGTGCACGTCAACATCATCGAGGGCAAGACCGCCCGCGTGCAGGTCTTCCAGGGCTACGTCATGGGCCGCAACGGCTACGGCGTGCGCGAGACCTTCCGCGTCCGCAAGGTGTCCTTCGGCGTGGGCGTGGAGCGCGTGTTCCCGGTGCACTCCCCGGTCATCGACAAGATCGAGGTCGTCACCAAGGGCGACGTGCGCCGCGCGAAGCTCTACTACATGCGCGACCGCCACGGCAAGGCCGCCCGCATCCGCGAGAAGCGCGTCGACGCCAAGTGATCCGCACGGGCGGTGTCCCCACCGCCTGAGCATCGCCATGTCGCACCCGGAGCCCCGTGACCCCCGTCGGTCGCGGGGCTCCGTCGTGCCCGGATCCGGCGGATCCGGGACCGGGCGGGGCGCGACGCCGGCCCGCGGGTCCGGCGGGACGGCCTGGTGGGCGTGGATCGGCCTGACCGTCGCGGCCGCCGTGGTGGCGGCCGCGGTGTTGCGGGCCCTGACCGGGCCCGTGTACCTCATCCCCTCCGGCTCGATGGAGCCCACCCTGCACCCCGGGGATCGCGTGCGCGTGGACGCGTCGGCGGCCGGCGGGGAGGGGGTGCGGCGCGGCGACGTGGTGGTGTTCGACGGCGCCGGCAGCCTGGCCCCGTACCGCTCAGCCGGCTCCCTCGAGCGCGGCCTCGAGGACGTGGCCCGGTCGTGGGGCCTCGGCGCCTCCGGGGACGCGTTCGTCAAGCGGGTGCTCGCCCTGCCCGGCGACCGCCTGGAGTGCTGCGCGCCCGACGGGCGGCTGCTGCGCGACGGCGCGCCGGTGGACGAGCCCTACCTGGGCCGCCCCGTGACCGCGCAGGACCCGGCCGCGGACGGCTCCTGGACCTTCGAGGTGCCCGAGGGGCGCATGGTGGTCCTCGGGGACAACCGGTCCGCCTCGCGGGACTCGCGCGCCCTGCTCGGCGGCGCCGGCGGCGGTCTCATCCCGCTCGAGCGCGTCGAGGGCCGGGCCGCGGAGGTCGTGTGGCCCCTGGACCGGCGCGGCCCGGTGGACGCCTCCGCCCCGGAGGCGGCGCCCGGAGCCGCCCCGTGAGCCGCCCGGACCACCGCCTGGTGCCGCCCGCCGCGGGCCATGCCCACGACTCCGGCGCCGCTCCCGCCGACGACGCCGCTCGCCGGGCCGGGCCGACCGGCGCCCTGCTCGGCCACGCGGTCCCCTCGGGAGCCGGCTCGCACGCCCTGCCCGCCAAGCCCGGCCGCGGCCCGCTGCGGGCGGTGCTGGCCGTCGTCGTGCTGACGGTGCTGGCGTGCGTGCTGGCGTGGGCCTTCCTGGCGCGCATGTACGCCATCCCGTCGTCCTCCATGGAGCCGGGCCTGCGCGCGGGGGACCGCGTGGTGGCCACGCTGCTGACCCCGGAGCCGTACCCGGTGCGCCGCGGGGACGTCGTCGTCTTCGACGACACCAAGGGGTGGCTCGCCGACGGCGGGCACGTGATCAAGCGCGTCGTCGGGCTGCCGGGGGACACCGTCTCCTTCACGCCGGGCGAGGCGGCGCTGCGCGTGAACGGCGTCCCCGTCGCCGAGCCCTACCTGGCCCCCGGGGACGCGCCCGCGCAGGACGCCTTCGAGGCGACCGTGCCCGCCGGACGGCTGTGGGTGCTGGGCGACCACCGCTCCGCCTCCGCCGACTCCCGGGCCCACCGCGACGGCCCCGGCGGCGGCTTCGTGTCCCTCGACGACGTCGTCGGCCGCGCCCGGTTCGTGGTGTGGCCGCTGGACCGGATCGGCGGCGCCGGCGCCGCCCCGGAGGCGTTCGAGGCCGTGCCCGACGCGCGGGGGGCGGGCTCGTGACCGGGGCGGAACGCGCGCCCCGGGCCGGGGCGCAGACCGCCGTGCGCGCCGGCCTCGACGTCGAGGCCGGGCTCGCCGCGCCGTTCCTGGCCGCGGGCGGGACGGACCGCGTCCTGGTGGCCGGCATGGACGAGGTGGGCCGCGGCGCGCTGGCCGGGCCCGTCGTCGTCGGCGTCTGCGCGGCCTGGCTGCCCGCCGAGGGCGAGATCCCCGCCGTGCGCGACTCCAAGGCGCTCACGGACCGCCGCCGCCGGGCGCTCGTGCCCGAGATCCGGGCGTGGGCGGCCGCCGTGGCCCTGGGCGAGGCGAGCCCCGCCGAGATCGACGCGCTGGGCATCTCGGCCGCCCTGGGACTGGCCGGGCGACGCGCGTGGGCCGCGGTGTGCGCCGCGGCCGGCCAGGAGCCGGTGGCCCTCGTGCTGGACGGCAGGGACGACTGGCTGACCCGCTCCGACCCGGACGCCGGACCGGCGCCGACCCCACGACCGGTGCCGCCCGTGCCCACCATGCTGGTGAAGGCCGAGGACCGGTGCGCCACCGTGGCCGCGGCGTCGATCGCCGCGAAGGTGGCCCGGGACGACACCATGATCGCCCTCCACGCGGACCACCCGGCCTACGGCTGGGCCGGGAACAAGGGGTACGGGGCTGCCGCCCACCGGGCCGCGATCCTCGACCACGGGGCGGGGGAGCACCACCGCCGCAGCTGGAGCCTGGGCCTGCCCGCCGCGCCCGCGGACGAGCCGCCGACGCTGTTCGACTGAGGCCGGCGGGGCCTCGCCGGGTGGCCCGGGAGAGGACGCGCGGGGCGCGCGTTCGACGCGCGGGCCCCGGACGGGAGAGGATGGAGGGCGCGCGTGCCGGCCCCTCGCCGGCGCGCCCCGAGCACCGAGGAGGCAAGCCATGAGCGCGGACGACGTCGAGGACTTCGAGGCCGAGGCCGAGCTGCTGCTGTACCGGGAGTACCGGGACGTGGTGGGCCTGTTCCGCTACGTGGTGGAGACCGAGCGGCGCTTCTACCTGGCCAACGACGTGCGCCTGACGCCCCGCCAGTCGGACGGGGACGTGTTCTTCGAGATCCTCCTCGAGGACGCCTGGGTATGGGACGTCTACCGCACGCAGCGCTTCATCAAGCGCGTCAAGGTGCTCACCTTCAAGGACGTGAACATCGAGGAGCTGCCCCGGGACGAGCTGCAGGTCCCGCCGGACGGGCAGCTGCCGGGCTGAGCGCCGCCTGAGGCGGGGGCCTGAGGCGGGGGCCTGATGCGGGCGCCTGAAGCGGGGGCCGCCGCCCGTGCGACGACGACTCCTGCACAGGCGCCCGCCTCCTCACATCCGGGCCCGTCCGCCCCGCCGCCGGGAGCCCTCCGGCCACCCTGGAGCCCAGGAGGTGGTCGAGATGACGGGGACCGCGGAGAAGGTCGGGGCGGACTCGCCCGGAGGAGGGCGGGGCAGCCGCGCGCACACGGCGCTGGGCCGGTTTGGGGAGGACGCGGCGGCGCGCTGGCTCGCCGACCGCGGCTACGTGATCGCGGACCGCAACTGGCGGGGCGAGGCCGGCGAGCTGGACCTGGTGGCCCACCACGCCGGCTGGTGGGTGGGGGTCGAGGTGAAGACCCGCTCCGGCCTGGCGTTCGGGGACCCGCTGGAGTCGATCGACCGGCGCAAGCTGCTGCGCCTGCACCGCCTCACCGCCGCCTGGGTGCGGGCCCACGGCGAGGGCCGCCGGGCGGAGCGATGGCGGGTGGACGCCGTCGCCGTCCTGGTGCCGCGCACGGGCGGGATCCGCTTCGACCTGCTCCAGGACGTGCGGCCATGAGCGGGATCGGCCGCACGCGCTCCATCAGCCTCTCTGGGCTGCGCGGCGAGGTCGTCCACGTGGAGGCGGACATCGCCCAGTCCCTGCCCGGCTTCACCCTGCTGGGCCTGCCGGACCAGGCGCTGCAGGAGAGCCGGGACCGCATCCGCTCCGCCGCCCGCAACGCCGGGCTGCCGCTGACCCGGCGGCACCTCACCGTCAACCTGCTCCCGGCAGGGGTGCACAAGCGGGGCGCCGGGCATGATCTGGCGATCGTCCTCGCGGCGTACGCCGCGGACGGGCGCGTCCGCGGCGTCGAGGGGCCGGTGTTCCTGGCCGAGCTCGGCCTGGACGGGGCCCTGCACCGATCGCCCGAGACCGTGGCCATGGTGATGGCGGCCGTGGACGCCGGGTGCTCCGAGGTGGTGGTCGCCGAGGACGCGGAGGCCGAGGCCCGGCTGGTGCCGGGGGCGGAGGTCCGCGGCTTCGCCCACCTGCACGACGTCATCCTCGCCTTCGGCGGGGAGCCGGAGGGGGAGGCGCCGCAGCGGCGCCCCGTCCGTCCCGCCGACGACGACGGCGCCCCCGGTGCGGGGCCGGGCGCGCCGGACCTGGCGGAGGTCGCGGGCCAGGCCGAGGCCCGGTTCGCCCTCGAGGTGGCCGCCGCCGGCGCCCACCACCTGCTGCTGCGCGGGGCGCCCGGGGCGGGCAAGACCATGCTCGCGGAGCGCCTGCCCGGGATCCTCCCGCCGCTGGACCGGCGCACCGCGCTCGAGTGCGCGGCCCTGCGCTCCCTGCGCGGCGCGGACGCCCTCGCCCGGCGCGGCGTCGGGCAGGGCTCGGCGGGCACCCGCGCGGCGGGCGACCTGGACCGCACGCCGCCGTTCGAGGCGCCCCACCATTCGGCGTCCATGGCCGCGCTGGTGGGCGGCGGCGCCAACCTGGCCCGCCCCGGTGCCGTCTCCCTCGCCCACGGCGGCGTCCTCTTCCTGGACGAGGCCCCCGAGTTCGAACGGCGCGCACTGGAGTCCCTGCGCCAGCCCCTGGAGTCCGGGGAGGTCTTGCTGCACCGGGCGCGCGGCACCGTGGCCTACCCGGCCCGGTTCCAGCTCGTGCTCGCCGCCAACCCCTGCCCGTGCGGCAAGGGCGGCGGCAACGGCGTGGAGTGCCGGTGCAGCGTGACCGAGCGCCGCCGCTACGGCCAGCGCCTCTCCGGCCCCCTGCTGGACCGGGTGGACCTGCAGGTGACCGTGCGCCCCGTGCAGGCCCGCCAGCTCGCCGGCGCCCCCGCCGCGGAGACCTCCGCGCAGGTCGCCGCCCGGGTGGCCGAGGCCGCCCGCCGCCAGGCCGAGCGGTGGGCGCGCGCCGCCGAGGAGGGGCTCGTGGCGCCCGGGCTGCGCCGCAACGCCCACGCCCCGGCCGGCGTGCTGCGCCACGGCCCCTACGCCGTGCCCCGGGCGGCCCGGCGGGCCGCGGACGAGGCCGTGGACCATGGCCTGCTCAGCGCCCGCGGCCACGCCCGCGTGCTCCGGCTCGCCTGGACCCTGGCCGACCTGCGCGGCGCCGAGACGCCCGCCCCCGAGGACACCGACGTCGCGCTGACCCTGCGCCACCAGGAGGAGGACGAGACATGACCGCCACCGCCGCCCACGACCATCCCGCGGCCGCCGCGCAGCGGCCGGACACACAGCGGCCGGACGCGCACCGACCTGACACGCAGCGGCCCGACGCCGCCCGGATCGCCCGCGCCGCGCTCACCCGCCTCGTCGAGCCCGGGGACGCGCTCGCGGTCCACGCGGTGGCCGCGCTCGGCCCCGAGCGGGCCCTCGTCCTGCTCACCGGCCGGGAGGCCATCCAGCCCGCCGAGCGGGACCTGCTCGCCGAGCACGCCGGCGCGCCGGACACCTTGGCACGCCGCTGGTCCGCCGGGCTGGACCGCTGGGCGCCCCGCGCCGCCCGCCTGGACCCGGTGCGGGACCTCGTCGCGCTGCACCGCCTCGGCGGCGGCCTGCTCGTCCCCGAGGACGAGGCCTGGCCCGCCGCCCTGGACGACCTCGGGGAGGCCGCCCCGCTCGGCCTCTGGTTCCGCGGACCGGGGACGCTGCCGCCGGCGTCACGGGCGCTCGCCGTGGTCGGGAGCCGGGAGGCCACCGCCTACGGGCGCGCCGTCACCACGCGCCTGGCCGCGCACGCCGTCCAGCAGGGCGTGTGCGTGGTCTCCGGCGGGGCCTACGGGATCGACGGCGTCGCGCACCGGGCTGCCCTGGCGGCGCCCGTCGGGCCGGACGCCGCGGACGCCCACGACGGGGCGTCGGGCCGCGTGCCGCCGACGGTGGCCGTGCTGGCCGGCGGCCTGGACCGGTTCTATCCGGCGGGCCACGAGGACCTGCTCCGGGAGGTCATGGCCGCCGGGCTCCTCGTCTCGGAGATGCCGCCGGGGGCCAGCCCCACGCGGTACCGGTTCCTCCAGCGCAACCGTGTGATCGCGGCGCTGGCGGGTGCCGTGCTGGTCGTGGAGGCCCGCTGGCGCTCGGGCGCGCAGAACACCGCCGGGCACGCGTTCGGCCTGGGCCGGGAGGTCGGCGCGGTGCCCGGACCCGTCACCTCGCCGAGCTCGGCCGGCTGCCACCGCCTGCTCCAGGAGACCCCGGCGCGTCTCGTGACCTCGGAGGCCGAGGCCCTGGCCCTGCTCGACGGCGGCGCGCCCGCCCCGCGGCCGGGCGGCACCGGGGGCGGGGCCGGGAACACGGCGTCCTCCTCGCCCGCCTCCGCCGCCTCGCCCGTGCGGGTCACGGACGGGCTGAGCGTGGAGGAGGCGCTCGTCCACGAGGCGCTGCCGCTGCGGCAGGCCGTGCCCGTGGACCGGATCACCGTGAGCGCGGGCCTCGCCCTGCCGACCGTCCTGGCGTCCCTGTCCCGTCTGCAGCGGGCGGGCCTGGCCCGGCGCGTGGAGGACCGGTGGCGCCGGGCCTGAGCGGCCGACGTCGGGCGTGCGGGGGAGCGGGGTCTACCGGGGAGCGGCGCCGAGGGCGGAGGTCGCGGGGTGGCAGAGTGGGGGGATGGCCTCGTCGTCCTCCTCCGCCCGTCCCGCCGCCGCGCGGGCGTTCGCGCCCTCGCCCCGGGACGCCGCGTGGCTCGAGGCCTTCGAGGAGCACCTGCGGCACGAGCGCAACCGCAGCCCCCAGACCGTGCGGGCCTACGCCACGGACCTGCGCGACCTCGTCGCCCACGTGGCGTCGGGGACGAGGGGCGGCCACCCCGGAACCGCGGCCTCGGATGCCGCCGTCGAGGCCGATGCCGTGGCGCCCGACGTCTTCGCCGAGGTCGACGTCGAGGACCTGCGCGGCTGGCTGGCCGCGATGACGGACGCCGGCCTGGCCCGCACCACGCTCGCCCGCCGCGTGGCCGCCGTCCGCACGTTCACCGGCTGGCTGCGCCGCGAGGGGCTGCGCGAGGACGACCCGGCGCTGCGGCTGCGCTCGCCGCGGCCCGCCGCCACCCTGCCCCACGTGCTCCAGGAGCAGCAGGCCGAGCGGCTTCTCGGCGGCGCCCAGGCCCGCGTCGAGGAGGCGGCGGTCGGCGACGACCCCGCCGCCCACGCGCTGGCCCTGCGGGACGCCGCCCTGCTCGAGCTGCTCTACGCCACCGGCGCCCGCGTGGCCGAGCTGTCCGCCCTGGACGTGGACGACCTCGAGCCCGGCCGGGCCGTCGCCCGGCTCACGGGCAAGGGCGACCGCCAGCGCACCGTCCCGTACGGCGCGCCCGCGGCCCGCGCCCTCGAGGCGTGGCTGCGCCTCGGCCGGCCGCGTCTGGCCCGGGACGGCTCCGGGCCCGCCCTGTTCCTCGGCGTGCGCGGCGGCCGCCTCGGCGTCCGGCAGGTGCGCGCCGTCGTCGACCGGGCCCTCGAGGGGCTGGGGGACACCGCCGCCCGCGGCCCGCACGCCCTGCGGCACACCGCCGCCACCCACCTGCTCGACGGCGGCGCGGACCTGCGCAGCGTCCAGGAGGTGCTCGGGCACTCATCCCTGCGCACCACCCAGGTCTACACGCACGTGTCCATCGACCGGCTCCGCGAGGGCTACCGGCAGGCCCACCCCCGCGCCTGAGCGGCCCACGCCCCCCCGAGGACCCTCGGCCCACGTCGGGGTACAGACCCGGCGCCGTCGTCGTCCCCCGCGCCGTCGTCGTCCCCCGTGCTCCCGCCGGCGTCACGGGCGCGACACGCCGACGCCTCGCCCGGCATCGTTGCCGGGCCCGGGACCCTGATGCACAATGACGAGAGGTTCCGCCGCCGGCGTCATGTGGTCGTAGGGGAAGACGCACCGCCTCGCACCCCGACGGAGGAATCCATGACCAGCACCACCACCCGCGGCGTGGTCCACATCCTCTCCGCGCCGACCGCCCTGTGCCCGCACGTGGAATGGGCGCTGAGCTCCGTGCTCGGCCCCGAGACCCCCGTCGAGTGGCAGGGCCAGCCGGTCGCGCCCGGCCAGCACCGCACCGAGCTGCGCTGGACCGCGCCCGCCGGCACCGGCGCCCGGCTCGCCTCCGCGCTGCGCGGCTGGCCGCACCTGCGCTTCGAGATCACCGAGGAGCCCTCGGCCGGCGTCGACGGCTCGCGCTGGTCCCACACCCCGGACCTGGGCATCTTCCACGCCACCACGGACGTCTCCGGGAACACCATGGTCTCCGAGGACCGGATCCGCTACGCCTACGAGGCCGGCGCGGGGGACCCCGCCGTCCTGCTCCACGAGCTCTCCCTCGCCCTGGGCGAGGCCTGGGACGAGGAGCTCGAGCCGTTCCGCCTCGCGGCCGCGGACGCCAACGTGCGCTGGCTGCACCGGGTCGGCTGACCGACGACGCCCTCGTCGGCGGCCGGCATCCCGCCGGCCCCGCCGACGACGCAGGAGGCCGGCCCCGCACGGGACCGGCCTCCTGTCGTCTCCCGGCGCGTCGGCGCCGAGCGGGCGACCTCAGACGCTGCGGAAGACCGCCACGGCGTTGTGCCCGCCGAAGCCGAAGGAGTTCTTCACGGCGACGCGCGGGCCCTCGGGCAGCTGCGCGGGGGACCCGGTGACCACGTTGAGCGGGATCTCCGGGTCCTGGTTGTCCAGGTTGATCGTCACGGGCGCCTGGCCGTGGTGCACGGCGAGCACGGAGAGGATCGACTCGATCGCGCCCGAGGCGCCCAGCAGATGGCCGGTCTGGGACTTGGTGGCGGAGACCTGCACCTGGTCCAGGTGGTCCCCGAACACGGCCTTCATGGCCAGGTACTCGGGGGCGTCGCCCTTGGGGGTGGAGGTGGCGTGCGCGTTCACGTGGCACACGTCCTCGGGGGTGAGGTCGGCGGCCTTGAGGGCGGCGCGCATCGCGCGGGTGGCGCCCAGGCCCTCGGGTTCCGGGGCGGTGATGTGGTGCGAGTCGGAGGTGACGCCGGTGCCGGCGAGCTCGGCGTACACGCGGGCGCCGCGGGCGCGGGCGTGCTCCTCGGACTCCACCACCATGACCCCGGCGCCCTCGCCGAGCACGAAGCCGTCCCGGTCCACGTCGTAGGGGCGGGAGGCGGCCTGCGGGTCGTCGTTGCGCTTGGACAGCGCCTGCATGGCGGCGAACGCGGCCATCGGCAACGGGTGCACGGCGGCCTCGGAGGCGCCGCAGATCACGACGTCGGCCTGGCCGGAACGGATCAGCAGCAGCGCGGTCTCGAGGGCCTCGGTGCCCGCGGCGCACGCGGACACCACGGTGCGGGCGCCGGCACGGGCGCCGAACTCGAGGGAGAGGGCGCCGGCGGCGCCGTTGGGCATGAGCATGGGCACGGTCATCGGCAGGACGCGGCGGGGGCCGCGCTCGCGCAGGGTGTCCCAGCCGTCCAGGAGGGTCCACACGCCGCCGATGCCGGTGCCGAAGGCCACGGCGAGGCGGTCGCCGTCGAGCTCCATGCCCTCGAGGCCCGCGTCCCGCCACGCCTCGCGGGCGGCCACGGTGGCCATCTGGGTGCCGGGGTCCTGGCGCTTCTGCTCCACCTTGGAGAGCACGTCCGCGGTGGGCACCGCGAGCTCGGCGGCGAAGGTGACGGGCAGGCCCAGCTCCTCCACCCACTCGTGCTCCATGGTGCGCGCCCCGGAGACGCCCTTGAGGGCGTTGGACCAGAAGGTGGGCACGTCGCCGCCGATGGGCGTGGTGGCGCCGAGGCCGGTGATCACTGCGGTGCGGGTCATGGGTCTGTTGCCTCTGGGGTCTCGGGTGGGGCGGGCGGAGGGGTCATCGGCACGGGGCGCAGGGCCTCGGTGGAGGGTGCGCGGCGGCGCGTGCCGGGAAGTCGTGGGGCCGCGGGGGCCGGGGGCGCTGGAGCGCCCCCGGCGCCGCACGGGCGGACGGGGCGGGCCGGGCCCGCCGCCGTCGGGGGCCGATTAGGCCTGGGCGTTGTCGATGAAGTCGACGGCGTCCTGGACGGTCTTGAGGTTCTTGACCTCCTCGTCCGGGATCTTCACCCCGAACTTGTCCTCGGCGTTGACCACGATGGTCATCATCGAGATCGAGTCGATGTCCAGGTCGTCCGTGAAGGACTTCTCCGGCTGGACGTCGGCGGCGTCGAGGCCGGTCTCCTCGTTCACGATCTCGGCGAGGCCGGCGAGGATCTCTTCCTTGGAAGCCATGGGGCGTCTCCTTCTTGTTGGGGGTCGTACGGGTGTACGTGGTCAGTGAATCAGACGGCGCGGCCTCAGGGGAGGCGCACCACCTGGGCGCCGTACACGAGCCCGGCGCCGAAGCCGATCTGCAGGGCCAGGCCGCCGGAGAGCGACGGGTCCTCCTCCAGGAGGCGGTGCATGGCCAGCGGGATGGAGGCCGCGGAGGTATTGCCGGCGTCCGCGATGTCTCGGGCCACGGTCACGGACTCCGGCAGCTTCAGCTGCTTGGCGAACTCGTCGATGATCCGCATGTTCGCCTGGTGGGGGATGAACGCCACGAGGTCCTCGGGCTCCACGCCGGCGGCGTCGAGGGCCTCGCGGGCCACCTTTGCCATGGACCACACGGCCCAGCGGAACACGGAGGGGCCGTCCTGGCGCAGCGTGGGCCAGACCATCTCCTCGGAGCCGGTGATCGCCGAGGCGTCGCCGCTGGTGCGGGCCTGCTCGACGACGTCGCGCAGCTCGAGCTGGGAGTGCGTCATGGAGATGGCCTCCCAGCGCTCGCCGTCCGAGCCCCACACGGAGGGGGAGATGCCCGGCTCGTCCGCGGCGGAGACGATCACGGCGCCCGCGCCGTCGCCCAGCAGGAAGGAGATGGAGCGGTCGGTGGGGTCCACGTGGTCGGACAGGCGCTCCACGCCGACGACGAGCACGTGCTTGGCGGCGCCGGCGCGCACCAGGGCGTCGGCCTGGGCCACGCCGTAGCAGTAGCCGGCGCAGGCGGCCGAGACGTCGAAGGCGGGGGCGGGGGTGGCGCCGAGCTCGTGGGCCACGAGGGTGGCCGCGGAGGGGGTGGCGTGCGGGAACGTCACGGTGGAGACGATCACTGCGTCGAGGTCCGCGCCGGTCAGGCCGGCCCGCTCGAGGGCCTCGCGTCCGGCGGCGACGGCCATGGCCGGGACGGTCTCCTCCGCGGTCGCGCGCTGGCGGGTGACGATGCCGGTGCGCTGGCGGATCCACTCGTCCGAGGAGTCGATCGGGCCGACGAGGTCCTCGTTGGGGACGAGGTTCTTCGGACGGTAGGCGCCGACGGAGGCGATGCGGCTCGCCGCGGGGCGCTCGTGCTGCTTCAGGGTGACGGTCATGCTGCTTCTCTCTGGGGGACGGAGCGCGGGGTTCAGGCCGTGTGCTCGGCCAGGAACGCCCGCGCGGCGTCCAGGTCCTCGGGGGTCTTCACGGCGAGCTGAGCGGTGCCCTTGAGCCCGCGCTTGGCCAGTCCGGTCAGTGTGCCACCGGGCAGGAGCTCGAGGACCCCCGTGACCTCCCGCTCGGCCATGGCCTCCATGCAGAGGTCCCAGCGCACGGGGCGGGTCACCTGGTCCACGATCCGGGAGAGCACCTCGGCGCCCGCGTCCACCGCCTGGCCGTCGCGGTTGGAGAGCAGGGTGAGGCGGGGGTCCGCGGGGGAGAGCCCGGCCACGTGGGCGGCGAGCTCCTCGACGGCGGGGCGCATGTGCTCCGTGTGGAACGCTCCGGCCACCTTGAGGGGGATGACGCGGGCACGGGCGGGGGCGGACTCGCCGAGGGCGGCGAGGGCCTCCGCGGTGCCGGCGGCCACGATCTGGCCGGCGCCGTTGACGTTCGCGGGGGCGAGGTCTGCGGCCTCGATCGCGGCCAGGACCTCGTCCTGGTCCCCGCCCACGACGGCGGCCATGCCGGTGGGCGTGGCGGCGGCGGCCCGGGCCATCCCGGTGGCGCGCACCCGCACGAGGGCGAGCGCGTCGGCGGGGGAGAGCACGCCGGTGACGGCGGCGGCGGTGATCTCGCCGACGGAGTGGCCGGCGACGAGCGTTGACGCCGGGGCGGCGGCGTCGGCCTCGAGGGCGGCGGCGGCCACCAGGCCGGCGGCCACGATCAGCGGCTGGGCGACCGCCGTGTCCTTGATGGTCTCCTCGTCCGACTCGGTGCCGTGGCGGACGAGGTCCACGCCCGCGGCGTCCGAGAGCGACTCGAGCAGGGCGCGGGTGCCGTCCAGCTCCAGCCAGGGGGAGAGGAAGCCGGGCGTCTGGGAGCCCTGTCCGGGGCACACGATGGCAAGCATTCCTCCATGGTGTCAGGGTTCACGCCCGGAGTCGGGGAGACGGGGCCACGAACCCCGGCGAGCCGTTTTGGAGGGTTCCTACAATTTCGGGCGCTCGGCGAGGCCGCCTCAGGCGGAGGCCTCGGCGACGCCCGGCCGGGACCCGGCGAGCCGCCCGAGGGTCACTGCCGTCTGCAGCACGTACGCGTCCCGGGGGACCAGGGGGTCCCAGCCCGTCACCTCGGCCACCCGCTTGAGGCGGTACCGCACCGTGTTCGCGTGGACGAAGAGCTCCCGCGCCGTGCCCTCGAGGGAGTGGCCGAGCGCGCCGTACGCGTCCACCGTCTCCAGCAGCGCGGTGCCGGCGTCCGTCAGCGGCGCGTACACGCCGTCCACGAGGGCCTCGCAGGCCGTGGGGTCGCCCAGCAGCGCCCGCTCCGGCAGCAGGTCCTCGGCCGGCGTGGGCCGCACGGCGCGCGGGTGCGCGGGGGCGGCGCCGAGCCCGGCGAGCGTGTGCCGGGCCGAGACGTGCGCCTCCACGAGGGAGTCCACCACGGGGCCGAGGATCACCGGGCCCGGGGCGAACCAGGGCGTGAGGGCCTCGCCCACCACCTGCGCGTCCGTGACCGAGCCGATCACGAGCACGAGCCGCTCCGCCTGCACGCCCACGAGCAGGTCGCAGTCCAGCTTCGCGGCCGCCCGGCGCAGCCCCGGGATGAAGGCCGGCTGGTCCTGGCCCGGCGCCAGGCCCGCCATCACCATGACGCGGTGGTCCCCGCGCCAGCCCAGCGCCGTGGCGCGGTGGCGGATCTCGTCCGGGTCCTGGCCGCGCAGTACGGCGTCCAGGAGCACCGCCTCGAGCCGGGAGTCCATCGCCCCGCGCATCTCCGCGGCGCGCGCGTAGACGTCTGCCAGGGCGAAGGCGACCTCCCGGGAGTAGTGCAGGACGTGCTCGCGGATGGGCGCCTGGTCCCGCTCGGCCAGCAGCTCGGGCACGCGGGTCTCCACGACGTCCACCATCGTGCGGATCAGCTGCAGCGCGCGCTTCAGGGAGATGGCGCGCGTGAGGTCGGTCGGCGCCGGGCCGAAGACGTCCTGGAGGACGTGGCCTGCCGTCGTCGGGCGATCGAACCAGGAGATGAAGCCCTGCAGGGCGCGCTGGGCCACGAGACCGAGGGCGCTGCGCTCGTCCGGGGTCAGCCCTCGGTACCAGGGCAGCGTGGCGTCGAGCCGCTGCAGCACGGCCGTGTTGAGGGCGCCCAGGTGGCTGCGCAGGCGGGCGCGCCCCTCGGTGCTCACGGGGCGCGGGGCGGCGGATCGGGGCTCGGGCATGCGCTCCATCCTAGGGCCGCGTTGTGGGGTTCCTACAGCGGCGCCGTCGGGCCCGGCCCCCGGCGCGCCCTGCCGCGGGGCCGCGAGGGGCCCGGGGACGACGACGGCCGGCCGCCTCCGCAGGGGAGGCGGCCGGCCGATGCCGGGCCGGGGAGCGACTCAGCGCCCCCGGGACGGACGGGTCAGGCGTCGCCGCCCGCGTTGCCGGTGGTGCCGGCGTTCACGTCGTCCAGGCGGTACTTCTCGTGGGCCTTCGCGGCGGTGCCCTTCTCCACGGAGCCCTCCTCCTCGAGGAGCTGCAGGGCGCGGACCACCATCGAGTGGGAGTCGATGAGGAAGTACCGGCGCGCCGCCGAACGGGTGTCGGCGAAGCCGAACTCGTCGGCGCCCAGGGCCGCGAACCGGTTCGGGATGAACGGGCGGATCTGGTTCGTCCACGAGGTGGCGAAGTCCGAGGTGGCCACCACGGGGCCCTCGGCGCCCTCGAGCTTCTGGGTCACGTACGGCACGCGCGGGGCGGCCGACGGGTCCTTGAGGGCGTCCTTCTCCGCCGCGACGGCGTCGCGGTACAGCTCGTTGTACGAGGTCACCGACCACACGGACGCGTTCACGCCCCACTCCTCGGCGAGGATGCCCTGCGCCTCCACGGCCCACGGCAGCGAGACGCCGGAGCCCATCAGCTGGACCTTCGGGCCGTCGCCCTGCCCCTCGGAGAGGCGGTAGATGCCCTTGAGCAGGCCCTCCACGTCCAGGTCCTCGGGCTCGTCGATGTGGTGGATCGGCTCGTTGTAGACCGTGAGGTAGTAGATGACGTTGCGGACGTCCTCGCCGCGGTCGTGCTCGCCGTACATGTCCTCGAAGCCCTGACGCACGATGTGCGCGATCTCGTAGGAGTACGCCGGGTCGTAGTGCTTCACGGCCGGGTTGGTGCCCGCGATCACGGGGGAGTGGCCGTCCATGTGCTGGGTGCCCTCGCCCGCGAGCGTGGTGCGGCCCGCCGTCGCGCCGATCATGAAGCCGCGCGCGAGCTGGTCGCCGGCGGCCCAGACGTTGTCGGCCGTCCGCTGGAACCCGAACATCGAGTAGAAGATGTAGACGGGGATCATCGGCTCGCCGTGGGTGGAGTACGCCGTGCCCACCGCGTTGAAGGCGGCGGTGGCGCCGTCCTCGTTGATGCCGACGTGGTAGATCTTCCCCTGCGGCGACTCCTTGTAGGACAGGAAGAGGTCGCGGTCCACGGACAGGTAGTTCTGGCCCTTGGGGTTGTAGATCTTCGCCGTCGGGAAGAACGAGTCCATGCCGAAGGTGCGGGCCTCGTCCGGGATGATCGGCACGATGCGCGAGCCCATGTTCTTGTCCCGCATCAGGTCCTTGAGCAGCCGGACGAACGCCATGGTGGTGGCCGCCTGCTGCTTGCCCGAGCCCTTGCGCGCCTGCTTGTAGGCGGCCTCCGGGGGTACCGGGATGCTGTGGTGCTTCGCCCGACGCTCGGGGACGAAGCCGCCGAGCTCCTTGCGCCGCTCCATCAGGTACTTGATCTCCGGGGCGTCCTGGCCCGGGTGGTAGTACGGGATGTCGTAGGGGTCGCGCTCGATCTGCTCGTCCGTGACGGGGATGCGGTGGCGGTCGCGGAACACCTTGATGTCCTCGACCGTCATCTTCTTCATCTGGTGGGTCGCGTTGCGGCCCTCGAAGGACTTGCCCAGGCCGTAGCCCTTGATGGTGTGCGCGAGGATCACGGTGGGCTGGCCCTTGTGCTCCATGGCGGACTTGTAGGCGGCGTAGACCTTGCGGTAGTCGTGGCCGCCGCGCTTCAGGCCCCAGATCTCGTCGTCGCTCATGTCCGCCACCATCTCCTTGGTGGCGGAGGAGCGGCCGAAGAAGTGGTCGCGGACGAAGCCGCCGGACTCGGCCTTGTAGGTCTGGTAGTCGCCGTCGAGCGTCTCGTTCATGATGCGCACGAGCTCGCCCTCGTCGTCGGCCTCGAGCAGCGGATCCCACTCGCGGCCCCACAGGACCTTGATGACGTTCCAGCCGGCGCCGCGGAAGTAGGACTCCAGCTCCTGGACGATCTTGCCGTTGCCACGCACCGGGCCGTCGAGGCGCTGCAGGTTGCAGTTGATGACGAAGGTCAGGTTGTCGAGCTTGTCGTTGGCCGCCACGTGCAGCTGGCCGCGCGACTCGGGCTCGTCCATCTCGCCGTCGCCGAGGAACGCCCAGACGTGCTGGTCGGAGGTGTCCTTGATCCCGTGGTTGTGCAGGTACCGGTTGGTCTGCGCCTGGAAGATCGCGTTCATCGGGCCCAGGCCCATGGACACGGTGGGGAACTGCCAGAAGTCCGGCATCATCCGCGGGTGCGGGTAGGAGGACAGGGCGTGGCCCTGGCGGGACTTCTCCTGGCGGAAGCCGTCCAGGTCCTCCTCGGTGAGGCGGCCCTCGAGGAACGCGCGGGCGTAGTTGCCCGGGGAGGAGTGGCCCTGGAAGAAGATGTGGTCGCCGCCGCCGGGGTGGTCCTGGCCGCGGAAGAAGTGGTTCAGGCCCACCTCGTAGAGGGTCGCCTGGCCGGCGTACGAGGAGATGTGGCCGCCGACGCCGATGCCCTCCTTCTGGGCGCGCTGCACGATGGCCGCGGCGTTCCAGCGCAGGTAGTTGCGGTAGCGGCGCTCGAGCTCCTCGTCGCCGGGGTACTCGGGCTCCTGGTCGGCGGGGATCGTGTTGACGTAGTCCGTGGTGGTGACCATCGGCACGCCCACGGACTTCGCCCCCGCGCGCTGGAGCAGCGAGCGCATGATGAACTGCGCGCGCTCGGTGCCCCGCTCTTCGATGAGCCCGTCGAGCGACTCGATCCACTCGGCGGTCTCCTGCGGATCCTTGTCCGGGAACTGATGGGTCAGGCCGCTGAGGATCTGGGAACTCTCTTCGGCTGCGCTCACGGTGCCTCCTGGCTGTCGTGCGGAGGGGTGCTCCGCGGTGTGCTGCGGGGCAGACGGTCCGGTCCGACCCCGCGACGCCGGGCCGGGCGGTGGCCCGGGGAGTGCGTCTGTTCGGGACCACAGTAGTCGGGGCGGGCCTCTCGCGCGCGAGACGACGTCCCGGGTCGCGGGCGCCCACGGCGTATGGTGGGGCCATCACCCGCTCGACGGCGCGGGCCGCAGTGCCCGCCCACCATCAAGGAGGACCGGACACTATGGAGGCAGGGTCGACGCCGACCTCGACGGACAGCGCGCTCCTGGCGGAGCTCGCCCTCGCGCAGGGCGACCTCGTGCAGGAGTGGGGGTACGACGACGACGTCGACTTCAGCTTCCGCGACGGCCTGGAGGACGCCCTCGGCGAGGAGCTGCTGACCGAGGAGGACCAGGAGCCGGCGGACGCCGTCCTGTACTGGTGGCGCGCCGAGGACGGCGACGTCACGGACCTCGCGGACGCGCTCGTGGACGCCCAGCGCTCCCTGGACTCCGGCCCCGTGTGGTTGATGACCCCGCGCAAGGGCCGGGCCGGGCACGTGAACCCGGCGGACGTGCAGGAGGCCGCCGGCACCGCGGGCCTGCATGCCACGACCGGCGCGGGCGTCTCCGAGGACTGGGCGGCCCAGCGGCTCGTGCAGAAGCGCGGTGGCTGACGACCCGTGCAGAAGCGCGGTGGCTGACGACCCGCGCAGAAGCGCGGTGGCTGACGACCCGCGCAGAAGCGCGGTGGCTGACGACCCGCGCAGAAGCGCGGTGGCTGAGGACCCGCGCAGAAGCGCGGTGGCCGAGGAGCCCGGTGCCGTCCCCGCCCTGCGGGACGACCGTGGCCAGGACTGGCCCTGGCCGCCGACCCGCGGGCCCGAGGACGCGGCCGCGCCGTGGGCCACGTGGCTCGTCCTCCTGCCCGGCGCGTTCACCCCGGTGTGCACCGGCGAGCTGGGCTGGCTGGGGGAGCTGGCCACGGACCTCGCCGCCGACGGCGTGGCGGTGCGGGTCCTCGCCTGCGACGCGGGCCCCGTGCTGCGTCGGGTCCGCGAGGAGCTGGGACTGCCCGAGGATCTGGTCCTGCTCTCCGACTTCTGGCCGCACGGCGCGGCCTGCGCGGCGCTGGACGCGTTCGACGCGGCGTCCGGCCGCGCCCGCCGCGTGTCCGTGCTGCTGGACGCGGACGGCGTCGAGGCCGCTCGGGTGACGGCCGCCCCGGGCTGGCCGCGCTCGCGGACGGAGCACGAGGCGGCGACGCGCGCCCTGCTCGGCGACCGGTAGCCTGGACCCTCACCGGGACCCATAGCTCAGTTGGTCAGAGCACCGCGTTTACACCGCGGGTGTCGGCGGTTCGAGTCCGTCTGGGTCCACCCCCGCCCTGAGCCGGGCCGTCGCTGAGAAAGCGGCGGTCCGGCTCACGGCCTTCCTGTGGGCTCGTTCCGCCCCCGCCGCTGTCATTCCTGCCGCCGGTCCGTCCCCGGCCCCACCCCGGCCGGATCCCCCTCCTCGAACCCGTGGGATCGACGGAATCGGTCGAGACCGACGGAACGGCCGTCGATCCGGGCCGTTTCCGTCGATCCGCCGGAAACAGCGGCGCAGCCGCACCGGTCCCCGGGCCCTCGAGCGCCCATCCCTGCGGCGGCGTCGCCGGCTCGTCACGGGCGGGGCTTCCCGGCCAGCCCGGATGGCAGACTCAGCACATGACGACCCCCGCGCCGACGAGCCGCAGCGACTGGGCCGCGTACAACGCCGCGCAGGCCGGCCGGGGCCGGATCCGGCCGCTCACGGCCCGGGCCGTCGACGCCCTCGCCGCCGATGCCGACCTCCGCGCCCGCCACGCCGTCGAGCTCGGGTGCGGGGCCGGCGTCGAGGCGCGCCACCTGCTGGCCCTGGGCCTGACCGTGAGCACCATCGACGCAGACCCGAGCATCGCCCCCGCCATGGCGGCCCTCGCCGCCGGGGGAGCCCTGGACCATCGCACGGGGCGCATCGAGGACTGGGACCCCCTGCCCGCCGCGGACCTGGTGCTCGCCAACGCCGCCCTGCCCTTCGTCCCGCGGCACGCCTTCGACGCCGTGTGGTCCCGCATCCGTGCCGCCCTGGTGCCGGGCGGCGTCCTCGCCGTCGACCTCTTCGGGGCGGAGGACGACTGGTCCTCGGACGCCGGGACCTACCTGACCCGCCCCGAGGTGGAGGACCTCCTGCGAGGCCTGGAGGTCGTGGAGCTGACCGAGCGGTCCGAGCGCGGCCCCGCGTTCTCCGGACCGAAGCACTGGCACGTGTTCACCGTCCTCGCCCGCGCCCCGCGACGACCGTCCGACCACTCGCCCGTGTGAGACCCTGACCCCGTCATGAACGCACCCTCTGCGCCCCGCTCCTCGCCGCACCCCGCCCCGCCGCCGTCGCGCGGGGCGGAGGTCCGCACCGGCGTCCGCCTGTCCCTGGCCGCCGGGCTCGGCCTGTTCCCGCTGGGTGTGGCCTTCGGGATGCTCGTGGTCCAGGCCGGCCTGCCCGCGTGGGTGGCGCCGCTGTTCTCCGTGGTGGTGTTCGCCGGCTCCGTGGAGCTGCTGCTCGTCTCCCTCGCGGTGGCCGCCACGCCCCTGCTCACGATCGCGGTGACGGTGTTCCTCGTGAACTTCCGGCACGTGTTCTACGCGTTCAGCTTCCCGCTGCGCGTGGTCCGGCATCCGCTGGCCCGGCTGTACTCGATGGGCGCGCTGATCGACGAGGCCTACGCGATCGCCGCCTCCCACCCGCGCGGCTGGACCGCGCCGCGGCTGATCGCCCTGCAGGTCGCGCTGCACGCCTACTGGGTGCTCGGCGGGCTCGCGGGCGTCGCGGTGGCCTGGCTGCTGCCGGGCCCGGTGGAGGGGCTCGAGTTCGCGCTCGTCGCCCTGTTCATCGTCCTGGCCCTGGACGCGGCCCGCACCCGCCGCCAGGTGCCGCTGGTGCTGGTGGCCACGCTCGCCGTCGGGGTGGCGCTGCTGATCGCCCCGGGGCGTCTGCTCGTGGTGGCGTTCGCCCTCGACGCCGCGGCGCTCGTCGCCCTCCACCTGCTCGCCGCGCGCGGCGCGTCCCTGCCCCTGCCGGAGCCGACGCCCGTCACCGGCCCCGTGCCCGTGGTCCCCGGCCGCGGCGAGCCCGTGCCGGCCGCGGGGGAGGAGGCCCGATGAGCGGCGCCGCCTACCTCGTGGCCGCGGCCGTGGTCGCGGGCCTGGTCACCTTCGCCCTGCGTGCCCTGCCCTTCGCCCTGCTGCGGCCGCTGCGTGAGTCGGCCCTCGTGGCGCGCCTGGCCGTGTGGATGCCCGCCGGCGTGCTCACGATCCTCGCGCTCGTGATGCTGCTCGACGCCGCCGCCCTCGCCCCCGGCGCGCCCGTGGACGGCACCCGTGTGCTGCACGCGCTCGTCGCCGCCGCGGTGACCGTGGCGGTCCACCTGCTGGCCGGGCGCCGCACGCTGCTCTCGATCGCCGCCGGCACGTTGGCCTACGTCCTCCTGATTAATACCCCTTAATGTAGAATCTAATGATTGTATTTGAATGGAGTGGTTATGGGTATTTGTGTTTGCAGTCCCATTTCATGCCCGCTTATTTTAGCGCTTTGGCTCACGATTGCCACAATGTGCTGTGCCGCAGCGCTTAGATGGGATGTCGCGCATGAAGGTTGGGGCGACTTGCTGAGAGGCCGGGGAGTATTCGAGTTTCTTGGCCCTATGGACTGGAGTGCGCTGACGTCTGTTGCTTCATTGGCCGCGACCCTTGTTCTTCTCGTGATTACGTGGAAGTCTGTGGGAGTCAGCAAGTCGATGGCCGAGTCGGCGGTGGAGTCCGCAAGATTGTCTCGGCATTCTGTAGAAGCTACGAACGAAGCGTTGCGCCTTGAGATAGCGAACGTTGATATAGAGTTCGCCGCCGGAGCACTTGTGCTCAGTAGATCATGGGTGGACGAGTGGGTGCGCCCCTCTGTTTGGGTGGAGCCCGGGGAGCCAAGCTCGGAGCGAGTTGCACAAAACGACCTGGCGCTTTTCCTGGGCATCGGGTGCACCCATCGAGAGGTAACTGTGCATCACGTCAAGATAATCCGGCCTAACCGTGGGGATGCGGGTTATGTCTCACCCGTTATACATATGTATCCGGTACTGGCTGATTTTCATGGACGGCGCACCTTTCCCATGAAACTGGTTCCACGACTGGGTCTACTTGTGGCTGATACGCATCTGACCTTAAGAGAGTTGTCCGAGGAGGAGATATTCTTTCGTCTCCAGCGTCACATGGTGGTAGTTGGATATTCGATCACGGGCTATGGTCCGGTTGCTGAAAAAATTGCATACTGGGAGAACCGCCATATCGTGGAGAAGGGTGCGGCATACGGGCCGGGATCGGTCATTCCGCATCCAATGTGGGAAACTTACGACCCCCCCAGAGTAGCGGCCGTCGATGTGATCTAAGTGGCTCCTGCCTTGTGGACAGACGACGACGGATAGGCAGGCTCGCCCAGCCGCCCGGCCAACTGCCGCGTGGCCCGGGCCAGGCGGCGGCCATAGCCGGTGACCCCGCCGGCGAGCGTGCCCGCGTTGTACAGCGTCCCCGCCCGCTCGAGCCCGTCCGAGGAGAGGTCCCCGGCCGCGTGCTCGTGCAGGATGCGCAGGCCGAGGGTCAGGTTGTCCTCCGGTTCGGCCAGGTCGAGGCCCTCGGCGTCCGCGCGGTCGAAGAACGGCGGCCACGTGATCTGCGCCGGACCCACCCCGTTGGAGGTCTCCCCGGCCGCGACCCGGCGCCGCAGCTCGGCCACCCGCTCGCGCGTGACCGCCACCGGGGGTGCGCCGGGGGTCGCGAACACGCCGCCGCGGTCGCGGCCGAACACGTTGCGCCCGCCGGACTCGAGCTCCGCCAGCGCCGCGGCCACGGACACCGGCATGTCGGCCCGTCCGGCCGCCGCCACGATGGCCGGAGCGTTCTCCAGCCGGGCCGCGAGCACCTCGACGGCGCCGGAGGAGGAACGGGAGAACAGGTCGCGCAGCAGTCCCATCAATCCACCCTGGCAGATCGGGCCCGCGCGGGTGAGGACCCGGCGGCGCTGCGGTCCTCGTCCTGCCGGGTCTCGGTCCTGGGCGTGGGCGACCGCCCGGCGCTAGCGTGAGCGCACCGCCCCCGCCCGGCTTCCTCGGGCCCTGACCAGGACAAATGATGACCGAGTCGCGCCGCACCCGCCGCCCCGCACCCCGCCCCACCGGCCCGCTCAGCCCCGCGCTGCACCACCTCGAGCAGGCCCGTGCCCTGGATCCGGCCGTCGCCGCGGGCGACGCCCTCTCCTCGACCCTCGTGGCGGGCCCGGTCCGGCGCGCAGCCCTGCAGGGCGCCTGGCTGGGGCACGCCCTGCATCCGTTGCTGATCGAGGTGCCGATGGGCACCTGGATGAGCGCCACCGCCCTGGACCTGCTCGGCGGCGAGGACGCCCGCGGCGGCGCCACCCTGCTGACCGGCATCGGGCTCGCCTCCGCCGTCCCGGCCGCCGTCACCGGGTGGGCGGAGTACGCCTCGGCGGGCCGCCCCGAACGGCGCGTCGGCGTGGTGCACGCGGCCGGCAACGCGGCGGGCATGACGCTGCAGGCCGCCTCACTCGCCGCGCGGGTGGCCGGCCGGCACCGTCTGGGCGTTGCCCTCGGGCTGGGCGGCATGGGCGTTGCGGGCGCGGCGGCCTACCTGGGCGGCCACCTCGCCGCCGCCCGCAAGGTCGGCACGCACGACCCCACGTTCGGCGCCCGGCACGGTGCGTCCACCCCGCAGGACGCCCCCGCCCACTGAACGGGTCGCGGACCGAGCAGTAGGGTGGAGCGCATGTCCGCCACCCCCCTCGGCTTCTGGAAGCTCCCCGCCCGCCCCGACGGCGCCGCCCGTCACCTCGCCGTCATCACCGGCGGCGAGGCCAGGCAGACCATGCTGTTCCTGCAGGACGGGCAGTGGTCCATCCTCGGCCTCTTCCAGGACGAGCTGGCGGGCAAGGCGGCGGCCCGCACGCTCGACGCCCTGCTCCAGTCCGTCACCTGCCTGCGCATGGGCGGACGCGACGTCCTCGACGGCGCCGACACCCCGCGCCCCGGCGTCGAGTGGGCCGGCTACGACCGCGAGTTCGAGGAGGCCGACGTCGCCGAGTCCCGCGACGTGGAGCCGCGCGGCCGGATCTGGATTCTGCCCGTCACCGACGGCGCCACGGTGGGCCTGAAGCTGCCCGGCCACCGCCGGTACGACGACGCCGTCGCCCAGTTCGCCGACGTCGACGCGGCGCATGCCGCCGTCGCGGCGATCGACGAGCTCCTGGGCGTCGGCCCGCGCGGCTGAGCCGGCCGGCCCTCGCCGGCCCGGGGTCGTGACCGTTCGCCTCCCAGGGTTCACCTGCTGTTCACCCGGCTGCGCTGCCGGGCCAGGCTTCCTCATCCGCCGCGCGCCCATAATGGTGGGAAGAGCACAGGCCGCGGCCCGCCGCCGTCGTACCGAGGAGGGGGACGGACGGGCACGGTGACGCACCCAGTGAAGGAGACGGACCATGGAGCTGCTGCAGCCCGACGCCCCCCGCGAGAACCTCCGCGAGTTCATCGACAAGCTGCGCGACGGCGGCTACACCGTCTCGGACGGTCACACCAACGATCCCGACCTGATCGATCCGCAGGGCCGCGCCGTGGAGACGTGGAAGGAGGACTACCCGTACGAGACGCGCATGACGCGCGAGGAGTACGAGCTGGAGAAGTACCGCCTGCAGATCGAACTGCTCAAGCTGCAGTACTGGGGCGAGGACACCGGCCAGCGCCACATCATCGTGTTCGAGGGCCGCGACGCCGCCGGCAAGGGCGGCACCATCAAGCGCTTCACCGAGCACCTGAACCCCCGCACCGCCCGCGTCGTGGCCCTCAACAAGCCTTCGGACCGCGAGCTCGGCCAGTGGTACTTCCAGCGCTACATCCAGCACTTCCCCACGGCGGGCGAGATCGTGCTGTTCGACCGCTCGTGGTACAACCGCTCCGGCGTCGAACGGGTGATGGGCTTCTCCACGGACGAGCAGTACCGCCGCTTCATGAACCAGGTGCCGCTGTTCGAGAAGATGCTCGCGGACGACGGCATCCACCTCACCAAGTTCTGGTTCTCCGTCACCCAGACCGAGCAGCGCACGCGCTTCGCGATCCGTCAGATCGACCCGGTCCGCCAGTGGAAGCTCTCGCCCATGGACCTCGAGTCCCTGGACCGCTGGGAGGCGTACACGGAGGCCAAGGAGGCCATGTTCCTCCACACGGACACGGACCACGCCCCGTGGATCTCCATCCGCTCCAACGACAAGAAGCGGGCCCGCCTCAACGCGATGCGCTACTTCCTGTCCCAGTTCGAGTACGAGGGCAAGGACCACGAGGTCGTCGGCACCCCAGACCCGCTGATCGTGCGCCGCGGCCGCGACGCCGTGGGAGACTGACCGCGGTCGACGTAGGCTGGGGGCGGGTCCGTGTCCGGCACGGCCCGTCCCACCGTCCGAGCCACAGGAGGCCACCCGCGATGACCGAGCAGACCACCACCGTCCCCGTCGGCACGGCCGACATCGGCGTCACGGGCCTGGCGGTGATGGGCGCCAACCTCGCCCGCAACTTCGCCCGCCACGGCTACACGGTGGCCCTGCACAACCGCAGTCGGGCCCGCACGGACCAGCTTGTGGCCGAGCACGGCGACGAGGGCGCGTTCGTGGCGACGGAGACGCTCGCCGAGCTCGTGCAGTCCCTCGCCGTGCCGCGCCGGGTGCTCATCATGGTCAAGGCGGGCGCCCCCGTGGACGCCGTCATCGACCAGCTCGTCCCCCTGCTGGACGAGGGCGACATCGTCATCGATGCCGGCAACTCCCACTACGAGGACACCCGCCGCCGCGAGGCGGCCCTCGCCGAGAAGGGCCTGCACTTCGTGGGCGTCGGCGTCTCCGGCGGCGAGGAGGGTGCCCTGCACGGTCCGGCGATCATGCCCGGCGGTCCGGAGAAGTCCTACGAGGCTCTCGGCCCGATGCTCGAGAAGATCTCCGCTCAGTTCGAGGGGGAGCCGTGCTGCGCCTGGGTCGGCACGGACGGCGCCGGCCACTACGTGAAGATGGTCCACAACGGCATCGAGTACGCGGACATGCAGGTCATCGGCGAGGCCTACGACCTGCTGCGCCGCGTGGGCGGCCTCGAGCCCGCCGAGCAGGCCGAGGTGTTCACGGCGTGGAACCAGACCGACCTTGCCTCCTACCTCATCGAGATCACGGCCGAGGTGCTCGCCCAGGTGGACGCGGCCACGGGCCGCCCGCTCGTGGACGTGATCGTGGACGAGGCCGGGCAGAAGGGCACCGGCCGGTGGACCGCCATCTCGGGGCTCGACGTCGGCTCCCCGGTGGCAGCGATCGCCGAGTCCGTCTTCGCCCGCTCCCTGTCCTCCCAGCGCGAGGTGCGCGCCGCGGCGCGCGAGGTTCTGCAGGCCGGCGTGGACGAGGCCGCGGTCCCCGCGGTGACGGACACGGACGCATTCGTGGAGGATGTGCGCCAGGCGCTGTTCGCCTCCAAGCTCGTGGCCTACGCGCAGGGCATGGACATGCTCGCCGCCGCCGCCGAGGAGTACGGCTGGTCGCTGGACCTGGGCACCATCGCCTCGCTGTGGCGGGACGGCTGCATCATCCGCGCCGACCTGCTCGACGTGATCATGCAGGCCTTCGGCGGCCGGGACACCGCCCGCCACCCGGAGCCGGGCACGCGCGCCGAGGGCCAGCCGCTGAACCTGCTGTTCGCCCCCGAGTTCGCCCAGGCGATCGCCGAGGCCCTGCCGGCCTGGCGCCGCGTGGTGGGCGCCGCCGTCGCCGCCGGCGTCCCCGTGCCCGTGTTCTCCTCCGCCCTGGCCTACTACGACGGCCTGCGCGCCGACCGCCTGCCCGCCGCTCTCGTGCAGGGCCAGCGCGACTACTTCGGCGCGCACACCTACCTGCGCGTGGACCGCGAGGGCTCGTTCCACACGCTGTGGTCCGGCGACCGCACCGAGGTGGACGGCGAGGGCGTGCCCGTGGTCATGCCGCAGCCGGCCGAGGGCGACCCCACGCAGGACTGAGCCGGACCGCGCGGGGCCCTCACGGGCCCCGCGTGATCTGCGTCACGCCCCCTGTTACCCTCTGGCGCATGAGCCCTCTCACCTCCCCGTCCCTGTCCCGCCGCGGCGCCCTGGGCGTCCTCGCCTCCGCCGTCGCCCTGCCGCTCGTGGCCGCGCCCGCCGCGCAGGCGGCCGGCTCGATGCCCACCCCGTCCGACACCCCGCCGCTGGCCGCCATCCGCGACCTGGCGGACATGCTCCGCGAGCTGCGCAAGCTCGAGCGGACCTCCCGCGGCGCGATCCGCGTGGCCACCCTGGCGGAGGTCGGCACGGCCGAGGCGCACTCCGAGCAGGGTCGGGACCTCTACGTGGCGCTCGTCGGCCACGGCCCGCGCCACGTCTGGCTGCAGGGCCGGATCCACGGCAACGAGCCCTACGGCCTGGACGCGACCCTCGACGTCCTCGCCTCGCTGGGCGGCAACGGCTCCCCGGCCTACCGCCGGATGCGCGAGGAGTTCACCGTCCACGTGATCCCCATGTACAACCCGGACGGCTCCGAGGCGAACACCCGAGGCACCACCCTCTGGGACCGCGAGGCGGACGCGCCGCTGCTCGACGGCCGCGGGCGCCCGCGCACCGTGGACCTCAACCGCGACTGGGGCGTCGGCCGCTTCCAGGCGCGGGAGTCCCGCGCCTGGTACGAGTACTGGACCATGGTCAAGCCCGAGTTCGCCCTGGACATCCACCACCAGTGGCTCAAGCAGGACTGGGTCACGGGCGAGGACGTCACGCTGTCCCTCGGCGTCTCCCTCGCCCCCGGCGGACCGACCCTGCCGAGCATCCGCGGCGGCGAGTACGACCGCCTGGCACGTCAGCTCGCCGGCCACGTCTGGCTGGAGACCCTGCACCGCGGGCACATCAGCACGGACCGCTACGACGTCGGCGAGAACACGGTGATCGACATCCACGGCGGCGTCGTCTCCGCGATGATGATGGGCCTGGACTGGAACGGGCTGAACCCCACGGGGCACTCGAACGTCGCGATCTTCTTCGAGACGTCGGGAAACACGAACAGCCTCGGCCACAAGGCCCGCGGCAAGCTCGTCCAGCAGAACGTGCTGGCGGTGACGGCGGCCTTGGACGGCATGGCCACCGGCGCCGTGCAGCAGGTGGACCCGGCGGTGTGGGACCGGATCCCGCACACCCCGGTGAAGTACTACTCCACCGACTACGCCGGTCTCATCCCGGCCTGAGCCGGACCGCGCCCGGCTCTCCGGCCACGCAGAAGGCGGCCCTCCGCAGAGTCCTTCGACTCCGCGGAGGGCCGCCGTCCGTCGGCGGGGCGCGTCTCACGCGCCCCGCCGGCTCAGATCCACATGGCCGGGTCCACGTATTCGGCGGGGTCCACCAGGGGCTTGTCCTCCGCGGGGGAGCTGCGCAGCCGGTAGGTCGCCGGGATGCCGGTGGCGATGGCGTTCGCGGGGGTGTCCTTGACCACCACCGCGTTCGCGCCCACCGCCGAGCCCGCGCCGATCTCCACGGGGCCGAGGATCTTGGCGCCGGCCCCCACCACGACGCCGTCGCGCAGGGTGGGGTGCCGCTTGACCTTGGCCAGGGAGCGGCCGCCGAGCGTCACGCCGTGGTAGAGCATGACGTCGTCGCCGATCTCGGCGGTCTCGCCGATCACCACGCCCATGCCGTGGTCGATGAAGAACCGGCGGCCGATCGTGGCGCCTGGGTGGATCTCGATGCCCGTGGCGGCGCGGGTGGCCTGGGAGAGGATGCGCGCGGGCATCCGCAGGCGCTCGTGCCGCCACATCCGGTGGGCGATCCGGTGCGTCCACACGGCGTGCAGGCCCGAGTAGACGAGGGCGACCTCGAGGTCCCCGCGCGCGGCCGGGTCGTGGCTGCGGACGTTGTCCAGGTCTTCCTTGATGCGGGCGAGCAGTCCCACGGGCGGCCCCTTCGGGTCGAAGCGTTCGGTGCGGTCGGGCGCGGCGCTCAGCCGCGGATGTCCTCGAAGAGGGCGGTGGAGATGTAGCGCTCGCCGAAGTCGCAGACGACGGCGACGATCAGCTTGCCCTCGGACTCCGGCTTGGCGGCCTCCTTCAGGGCGGCGGAGACGATGGCGCCGGTGGAGATGCCGCCGAGGATGCCCTCCTGGGTGGCCAGGGTGCGCGACGTCTCGATGGACTCCTCGAGGGAGGCGGCGTAGACGTCGTCGTAGAGCTCGGTGTCGAGGATCTCGGGGACGAAGTTCGCGCCGATGCCCTGGATCTTGTGGGGGCCGGCCTGGCCGCCGGAGAGGATGGGGGAGTCGGCGGGCTCGACGGCGACGAGGCGGACGTCCGGCTTCTGCTCGCGCAGGTAGCGGCCGACGCCGGTGATGGTGCCGCCGGTGCCCACGCCCGCCACGAACACGTCCACGGCGCCCTCGGTGGCGTCCCAGATCTCGGGGCCGGTGCCGGTGTAGTGCGCCTGCACGTTGGCCTGGTTGGCGAACTGCCGCGCCCAGATCGAGTTGGGGGTGCCGGCCACGATCTGCTGCGCGCGCTCGAGGGCGCCGCGCATGCCGTCCGCGCCGGGGGTGAGGACGATCTCGGCGCCGAAGGCCTTGAGCATCACGCGGCGCTCGGTGGACATGGTCTCCGGCATGGTCAGGATGACCCGGTAGCCGCGGGCGGCGCCGACCATGGCCAGGGCGATGCCGGTGTTGCCGGAGGTGCCCTCCACAATGGTGCCGCCGGGGGTCAGCTCGCCGGAGGCCTCGGCGGCGTCCACGATCGCGGTGCCGATGCGGTCCTTCACGGAGTTGGCGGGGTTGTAGAACTCCACCTTGACGGCGACGTCGCCGGGCAGGTCCTTGGCGAGGCGGTTCAGGCGGACCAGCGGCGTGCCGCCGATGGCCTGGGTGATGTCGTCGAGGATGCGGGCCATGGTGTTACCTCCGGGGGTGGGGCGCCTCGGGGCGCGGGCGATCGGGTGGGTGTTCCTGTTTCAGGCTATCGAGCCGCGGCGCCGCTCAGGCGTCCACGAGCCACGCGGAGTAGTTCCGGCGCACCTTCGCGAGCTTCGGATCGATGACCACACGGCAGTATCCGTTGGAACGACGCCGCGCGTAGAAGTCCTGGTGAATATCCTCAGCCGGGTGCCACGCGGACGCCGGCTCGACGCGTGTGACGATGGGGCTGTCATAGTTCGCCTGTGCCCGGGCGATCTCGTCCGCGAAGAACCGGGCCTCGGCCTCGTCGTGGGCGAAGACGGCCGAGCGGTACTGGGTGCCGACGTCGGCCCCCTGGCGGTTCAACGACGTGGGGTCGTGGCCGGTGAAGAACAGGTCCATGATCACCTCGGGCGGCACGACGGCGGCGTCGAAGCGCACTCGGACCGCTTCGGCATGGCCGGTGGTCCCGGTGCACACGGACTCGTAGCTCGGGGCGGGGTCGTCGCCTCCGGTGTAGCCGGACTCGACGGCGAGCACGCCCCGCACGCGACGGTAGACGGCGTCGAGGCACCAGAAGCAGCCGCCGGCGAGCGTCAGCTCGCGGACGTCGGCGGGCGCGCCGGTGGGCTCGGTGCGGGGGGAGTCGGTCATGGCAGGCACAGCAACCGGCCCGGCGGATTTCATTCCCGACGACGGCGGGCGGCCCCGCGGGCGAGGTCGGCCGGGTCGTGCGCGCAGGGGAGGGGTGGTCCATCATGGCCGGTATGACCACGCCGCCCGCCGCCTCCTCCCCTCCGGACGCCGACCTCGCCCCGCCCACGCTGGCGCAGGTGCTCGAGGTCGTCCAGGAGCTGTGGCCGCGGGAGCTGGCGGAGTCCTGGGACGCCGTCGGCCCGGTGGCCGGGCGGGGCGAGGCGAGCGTGCGCAGCATCCTGTGGGCGGTGGACCCGGTGCAGACGGTGGCGGACGAGGCGGTCGCACGCGGCGTGGACCTGGTCGTCACCCATCATCCGCTGCTCCTGCGCGGGGCCAGCTCGGTGGCCGCGCTCGGCCACGGGGCCGCCGCCAAGGGGCGCCTGCTCCACACGCTGATCGAGCACCGCGTGGGCCTCGTGGCCGCACACACGAACGCCGACTCGGCCGTCGGCGGCGTCTCCGACGTGCTCGCCCGCGCGGTCGGCGTGAGCGTCGAGCTCGCGCCGCTGGTCCCGGCCGCCGGCGCGGACGGCGCGGAGGGCATCGGGCGCGTCGGCGAGCTCACCGAGGAGACCACCCTGGCCGCCTTCGCCCGCACCGTGCACGCCGCCCTGCCCGCCACGGCCGGCGGCGTCCGCGTGGCCGGGGACCCGGCCCAGCGGGTGCGCCGGGTGGCCGTCTGCGGGGGCGCCGGCGACAGCCTGTTCGACGCCGTCCGCGCGGCCGACGCCGACGTGTACGTCACCGCCGACCTGCGCCACCACCCGGCCTCGGAGGCCCGCGAGACCGCGGCCCTGACGGACGGGCGGCCCGCCCTCGTGGACGTGTCCCACTGGGCGAGCGAGTCGCTGTGGCTCGAGCACGGCGCCCGGGCGCTCGGCGACGCCCTGCGGGCGCGCGGGCTGCACGCCGACTCCCTGTTCTCCGACCACCGCAGCGACCCCTGGGACTTCCTCGTGGGGGGCGCGCCCGACGACGAGAGGAGCCGCCCGTGAGCGAGGTCACCGCACAGCCGGCCGTCCAGGCCCGACTGCTGGAGCTACAGGAGCTGGACACCGCCCTGGACCAGGCCCGGACGCAGATCCGCCGCCTCAAGGCCGACCCGGAGCACGCCCGCCTGCGTGCCCGGGCACAGGAGCTCGAGGACGCGCTGCCGGAGCTCGAGGACGCGGCGCGCACCGCGGACCGGGCCGGGGCCGAGGCCTCCGAGAAGGCCGCCGCCACGCGGGCCCGACGCGACCGCACCCGGGAGCGCCTCGAGGCGGGGCAGGGCGGGTCCAAGGAGCTGCAGGCCATGCAGCACGAGGACGACACGCTCACCGCCCTGCTCGACGAGCACGAGGGGGCCGCCCTCGAGGCCATGGAGGCCGCGGACGAGGCCGAGTCCCGCCTCGCCGCCGCCCGCCAGACCCTCGAGCAGGCGCGGGCCGAGGTCGACGCCCGGGCCGCCGAGGTGCGGCGCGAGGGCCAGGTGGTGACCCAGCGGGGCCGCGACCTCACCCAGCGCCGCACCGCGCTCGCGGCCGTCTTCCCCGCCCCGCTCCTGGCCCTCTACGAGAAGGCGCGGGAGCGCAACGGCGGCATCGGCGCCGCCCGCCTCGTGGGCCGACGCTCGCAGGCCTCCGGCACCGAGCTGTCCCCGGCGGACGTCGCCCGCATCGAGGCCCTGCCGCCGGCCGCCGTCGCGCGCTGCCCGGAGTCCGGGGCCATCCTCGTCCGCGGCTGAGACCGCCGCCGGGCACCGCGGGGGCCGCGGCCGGCCGGCCCCGCGGAGCTGCCGGAAGGCCCCCTGAGCGGTCGGTAGAGTGGTGGGCCGCGCCGCCCGGGCGCGGACCACGGACGCCGGAGCGCACCCCCGGCCCACGACCCACGAGGAGGCCCACGGTGAGCGGACGAGTCCTACAGGTGGAGGCCGACGGCGGCTCGCGCGGCAACCCCGGGGTGGCCGGGTACGGGGCGCTCGTGCGCGACCCGGACACCGGCGAGATCCTGATGACCGACGCCGCCCCGCTGGGCAGGGCGTCCAACAACGTGGCCGAGTACTCCGGCCTCGTGGCCGGGCTGCGGATGGCCCGCGACCTGGACCCCGAGGCCCGCGTGCACGTGCTCATGGACTCCAAGCTCGTGGTGGAGCAGATGTCCGGGCGCTGGAAGATCAAGCACGAGGACATGCGCCGGCTCGCCGCCGAGGCCCGGGCCGTGCTGCCCGCCGACCGCGTCACCTACGAGTGGATCCCGCGCAACCGCAACAAGGACGCCGACCGGCTCTCCAACGAGGCCATGGACGCCGGTGCCCGCGGCGGGCAGTGGGACGCCGGGGCCTCCGAGGTTCCCGTGAGCGCGCCCGCCGCACCGGCCCGCTCGGCGGCGGCCGGCCGGGCCGAGGAGTCCTCGGACGAGCCGGTGCTGGAGGCCGACGCGGACGCCCGCGCGGTCGAGGCGGAGGCCCCCGACGCCGACGGGCAGGACGCCGCCGCGCCGCAGGCGCCGACGCCTACGGGCCGGCTGCACCACGTGGAGGTGTGGGTGGCCGACCTGACCGCCGCCGAGGCGGGCCTGGGCTGGCTGCTCGGCGAGCTCGGCTACGTGCCCGGCGAGGGCTGGGCCGAGGGCCGCACCTACCAGGGCGCGGGAGAGTACATCGTGCTGGAGTCGGGCCCCGACGTCGTCGGCGGCGCGCACGAGCGCACCCGCCCCGGCCTGAACCACCTGGCGTTCCGCGCCGGCACCCGGGCCCGCGTCGACGAGCTCACCGCCGCCGCCCGGGAGCGCGGCTTCCGGCTGCTCTTCGCCGACCGCCACCCGCACGCCGGGGGCGCGGACCACTACGCCGCGTACCTCGAGGCTCCGGACGGCTTCGAGGTGGAGCTCGTCGCGGTCGAGGACTGAGTGGCTCAGGCCTCCGGCAGGACGACCCGCAGCGAGCCCGGCTTCGCGCCGCTCGGCGCGACGAGCTCGACGTCCCAGCGGCGGCCCTCGACGTCGCCGGCGCCGGCCGCCGCCACCACCTCCGCGGCCCGGTCCAGGGCGCCGGTCGCCCGGGCCCCGGCCTCGAGCAGCGCCCGGGCCACGAGGCCGCGCGTGTGCTTGGCGAAGTGGGAGACCACGGTGGGCTCCCCGCCGCGCAGCTGGAACACGTCCACCGTGGCGGTCCGCTCCGCCGGCGCCTTCCACATGGCCGCGTAGCCGCCGGAGCGGCAGTCGACGATCGGGTCGCCGTCGGCCTGCGCCACCGCGTCCAGCGCCGGGGCGAGCACGGGCCGCCAGTGCGCGGCCAGGCCGGGCAGCCCCGGCAGCCGGGCGCCCACCGAGAGCCGGTGCGCCGGGATCCGGTCCGCCAGCGCGGTGGCCCCGAACAGGGCCGAGAACACCAGGACCGCGTCGCGGGCGCGGCGCTTGGCGCCGGGGGAGAGGGAGGCGTGGTCGAGGGCGTCGAAGAGCACGCCCGTGAAGACCCGGTGCCCGGGGGCCGCCGGGGCCGTGGCCAGGGACGTGTTCGCGGCGACCTCCCCGGCCAGGGAGGCCCCGACCCCCAGCGTCTCGAGGGCGTCCGGTGCGGCGGATGCCTCGGCGAGGCGGGCGAGCAGGTCGCGGCGGGCCGCGGTGACGGCGTCGTGCTCGGCGAGGGCGAGGTCCTCCAGGCGCAGCGGGGCGCCGGAGCGGGGGGCGGTCTTGCCCTCGGAGGGTGGCAGCAGGATCAGCACCGGACCAGCCTAGTCAGGGCACGGACGGGGACGGGCCGCGCCTCGGCCCCCGGAACCTGGCACAGTGGTGGGGTCGGCCCGGGCCCTCCCCGCGCCCGCGCCGCAGCGCCGCCCGGGGCATTCCCCCGGGACCGGCCCTCCCGACCATCCGCCGTCCCCGACACCAGGAGCCGCCCCGTGATCACCACCATGAACGTGTTCGGCGTCGTGTTCCCCTTCGTGCTGGCGGTGATCGTGGTCGCCATGATCGTGGGGATCCGCTCCAGCGGACGGGAGCGCACCCAGGCCTCGGAGGTGGAGCTGCGCCTGCGCGAGCGCACCTTCACGGGGCAGGACCGGGTGACCCTCGAGTGGCCGCGGGACCGGCGCCGGCCCACCCCGGCGAAGGTCGTGGCCATCGCCGAGTCCTACGGCTACCGCCTCCTGGAGAAGAGGGAGCGCGACCACGTCATCGAGCTGGACTTCGAGCGCATCCGCGACGACGAGGGGTTCTGACCGGCGCCCGTCTGCGGGCCGCCGTCGGGCGAGGCCGGCGTCCAGGCGCCGCGGTCGCGGGCCGCGCGCAGGGCCTCCCAGCCGCCGGGGATGCCGGTGGGGTCCGTGCGCCCCTCGCCGTGGCGGGCCCCGGGCGGCTGCCACTCGCCGTGCATGATGACGGCCAGCCGCTCGCCCCACTCCTCGTCGAGGGCCACGAGCACCCGCACGAGGGCGTCGAGCTGGAACTGCGTGGGCGGGTGGCCGTGCTCGTTGGCGTCGAGGGCCACGCCGATCGTGTGGAGGTTGGCCATGTCGTCCGGGACGCCGGGGTTGCGCCCGAGCGTCCGCCGCGGCCAGGCGCCGTGGCCGGCCTGCCAGCCCGGCCCCGCCGCGATCAGGTAGAGCGCCTCGCGGCGTCCGATCAGCACGGCGTAGGTGTGGGCGCCCCGCGTGCCGTCCGCGTCCGCGGCGTGGCGCAGGGTGGGGGCGTCCTCGCCGCCGTCGAGGGCCGCCAGTGAGCCCAGGTCCGCCGGCCGTCCCGCGCGCGAGGCGAACTCCTCGTCGTCGGACTCGGTGGTGTGCAGGACCGTGCCCACGATCTCCCGGTAGCCGGCGGAGAAGCCCGAGCGGGTGCGCCAGCCGGGGACCGTGCGCACGGGCAGGCCGGTGGCCGCCAGGGCCCGCTCGAGGCCGGTGAGCATCGGGACGGCCATGGGGGACTCCTGGTGGGGGCGGGACGTGGGGTGGGACGGATCAGCTGTAAGCCGGGTTCTGTGCCCCGCGCGCGTTGCCCCGCGCGGGGTGACGGCCATCCATCTGGGCCCGCCATTGCTGACGGGCTCGAGCGGCCAACCCGGACGCTGGGGCGAGCAGCCCTCGTGACGCGTCCTGTTCGGCCTTGCACCGGATGGGGTTTACCTAGCCGGCCCCGTCACCGAGGCCGCTGGTGGTCTCTTACACCACCCTTTCACCCTCACCCCCGCGCGGACGCGGGGGCGGTCTTCTCTCTGTGGCACTGGCCCGCGGGTCGCCCCGGGTGGGCGTTGCCCACCATCCTGCTCTGCGGTGCCCGGACTTTCCTCGCACCCTCCGTGAAGGGGGCACGCGGCCGTCCGCTGATCCGTCCCGGCCGACCATTCTACGCACCGGCTCCCACGACGGCCGCGGAGCGCCCCGCTCGCATAGGATGGACACCGTCCGCCGACGACGAGGTCGGGGGACGGGCCTGCCCGGACGGGCCCCAGGTCTCAAGGAAGGACTCGCGTGGCAGACACCGCCTCGACCCAGACCCCCGAGTGGAACACGCAGCAGGAGCTCGCGGAGAGGATGGTGCCCCTGCTGGGCAGCCTGTACCGGGAGAACAACGTGGTCACCTCGATCTACGGGCGCTCCCTCGTGAACCGCGGCGTGATCGACATCATCAAGGCCCACCGCTACGCCCGCCGCGTCCAGGACGCGCCGCTGAGCGTGGCGGCCACCTACCCGCTGGTCGAGGCCATGGCCGCCATGGACCTGGGCGCCGCGAACGTGGACCTCGCCGAGCTGGCCGCGCGCCATAAGGAGTCCGGCCAGGACGTGCAGGCCTTCCTCGACGCCGAGCTGGCCGAGGTCAAGGGCAAGGGCGGCGAGGGCCTGGGCGAGCCCCAGGACGTCGTCCTCTACGGCTTCGGCCGCATCGGCCGCCTGCTGGCCCGCATCCTGCTCGACCACGCCGGCGGCGGCTCCAAGCTGCGCCTGCGCGCCGTCGTCGTGCGCAAGAACTCCGAGGACGACCTCGTCAAGCGCGCCTCCCTGCTGCGCCGCGACTCCATCCACGGCCCGTTCGACGGCACCATCGTGGTGGACGAGGACCGCAACGTCATCACCGCCAACGGCACCGAGATCCAGGTCATCTACTCGAACGACCCCACCACCGTGGACTACACCGCCCACGGCATCAAGGACGCCCTGGTCATCGACAACACGGGCCGCTGGCGCGACGACGAGGGCCTCTCCCAGCACCTGCAGGCGAAGGGTGTCAAGAAGGTCCTGCTCACCGCCCCGGGCAAGGGCGAGATGAAGAACATCGTGTTCGGTGTGAACTCGGACGACATCACCCCCGAGGACACCATCGTCTCCGCCGCCTCCTGCACCACCAACGGCATCACCCCGGTGCTCAAGGTCATCCAGGACGACTACGGGATCGACCACGGCCACGTGGAGACCGTGCACGCCTACACCAACGACCAGAACCTGACGGACAACTTCCACAAGGGCTCCCGTCGCGGCCGCTCCGCCGGCCTGAACATGGTGCTCACCGAGACCGGCGCCGCCAAGGCCGTGGCCAAGGCCCTGCCCGAGCTCAAGGGCAAGCTCTCCGGCAACGCCATCCGCGTCCCCACCCCGGACGTGTCCATGGCGATCCTGAACCTCGAGCTGAACAAGGCCACCTCGGTGGAGGAGCTCAACGCCCGCCTCAAGCAGGAGTCCCTTACCGGTGTGCTGCGCGGCCAGGTCGGCTACGTGGACTCCCCGGAGGTCGTGTCCACCGACTTCGTCGGCTCGGACCGCGCCGGCGTGGTGGACGGCCTCGCCACCCTCGTGAACAACGACGGCAAGAACGCCATCCTCTACGTCTGGTACGACAACGAGTACGGCTACTCGCACCAGGTGGTGCGCGTGGTGGAGAAGATGGCGGGCCAGCAGGTCCCCACCTTCCCGAAGGCCTGACCCGCCGATGACCGACGGCCCGTCCCCGCAGAGGGGACGGGCCGTCGTCGTGTGCCGACCCGGTCCGGCGTGGTAGTCCTGTCCCATGGAGTTCCCCGGACTGAACGCGTACCTGCTGACCCCGCTGCGGGACGGGCGGCCCGATCCGGGCGCCCTCGAACGGCTGGCCGGCCGGGCCGTCCACGCAGGCGTCGACGCCGTCGCCGTGCTGGGCTCAACCGGAGTCGGGGCGTACCTGGGCCGGGCGGACCGGGCGGAGACCGTCCGGCGGGCCGTCGCCGCGGCCGGCCCCGTACCGGTGCTGGCGGGCGTCTCTGCTCTGCGGACCGAGGACGCCGTCCGGCACGCCGAGGACGCCGCCGCGGCGGGCGCCGCAGGGCTGCTGCTGTCCGCGATGACCTACCAGCCGCTCACGGAGGACGAGGTCGTCGGTCTGTTCGCCGACGTCGGGGCGGCCACCGGCCTGCCCGTCGTCCTCTACGACAACCCGACCACGACGCACGTGGCCATGACCGAGCGCATGTACACCCGCGTGGCCGCCGCCGCGCCCGTGCGCGACGTGAAGATCCCCGGCCGGTCCGAGGACGACGAGGCCGCGACCCGGGCGCGCGTCGGCCGGATCCGGGCCGCGCTGCCGCCGGGGACGGGCGTGGGCATCTCCGGGGACGCGGTCGCGACGGCTGGCCTGCTCGCCGGGTGCGACGCCTGGCACTCCGTCCTCGGCGGGACCCTGCCCCGCACCGCCGCCTCCCTGACCCGTGACGCGGCGGCCGCGGACGAGGCGCTGCGCGACCGGGCCCGCGACGCGACGGCCCGCCTCGAGCCGCTGTGGGCGATGATGCGCGCGCACGGGTCCCTGCGGGTGATGGCCGCCGTCGCCGCCCACCTCGGCCTCGCGGACGTGGACTGCCTGCCGCGTCCGCTGCGGCCGCTGGCGGCGGGTGAGCGTGGCCGGTGCGCCGCGATCGTGACGGAGCTGGGCCTGGACTGAGCCGGCTGGCGGTCAGGCCTCCTCAGGCCCGTGGTCGCAGTCCCGGCCGTGCTCGTGGTCCGCGTGGTCGTCGGCGTCGTGGCCGAAGGGGTCCTCGTCGGTACCGGGCAGCCACGTCACACCGGGCACGTTCAGTCGCTCGGCCCGCTGCGCGCGCTTCCAGCGCCGCTGCCACTTGCCCTCGAGCCGGTTCACGTAGAGGGTGCCGTTGAGGTGGTCGTACTCGTGCTGCATGATGCGCGCGAACCAGCCCTCGGCCTCGAACTCGAACATCTCCCCGTCCACGCGCTGGCCGGACAGGCGCACGCGGGTCGGGCGCTGCAGGGGGAAGCCGAGCCCGGGCACCGAGAGGCAGCCCTCGGTGTGCTCGCCCTCGTGCGGGTCCTCCCGCGGCGCCTTATCCAGGTGGGTCAGCACGGGGTTGATCACGTGGCCGACGTTCGGCGCGTCGCCGGAGTCCGGGAACGTCCACGTGAAGATCCGCAGCCCGACCCCGACCTGCGGGGCGGCCAGGCCCACGCCGTGTGCGGCCTCCTGAGTGACGTACATGTCCTCGATCAGCTCGCGGATCTCGTCGTCGATCACCTCCACCTCGGCCGCCCGCGTGTGCAGGACGGGCTCGCCGTAGACGGTGATGGGACGGATGGAGGCCATGGCGCTGCGCTTCCCGGCCCGGGGGAGGGCCTGCGTGGAGGGATGAGGGGGAGCCTCCAGCCTACCGCCGCGCGCCGCGCCGCCGCCGGTCAGCCGAGCGAGGCCAGCAGGTCGGCGCAGGCCTGCTCGCAGCGCCGGCAGGACTCCGCGCACACCGCGCAGTGCTCGTGCATCTCGGCGTGAGAGGCGCACTCGTCGCCGCAGGCCCGGCACGCGGTCCGACAGGCCTCGAGCAGGGTCCGGACGGTGGACGCGTCCTCGCCCGTCTGGCGGGTCAGCACCGCAGCGGTGGCCCCGCAGACGTCGGCGCAGTCCAGGTTCAGCCGGATGCACCGGCGCATCTCGGCCACCATGTCCTCGGACAGGCACGCGTCCGCGCACGCCGTGCACGTCTGGGCACAAGCGAGGCAGGCCTCGATGCACTCGGCCAGCGTCCGGCGGTCGACGCCGCCGAGGTCCTTCGGGTGGGTCTCGAGCATCGCGCTCACGTGGTTGGTCATGGCGTCCTCGTCTCTCCTCGATCGGATCGATCGGGCCGCCCTGGTCGGTCCGGGGCCGCCCTGCCGGCCACGGTACGCCTCGGGCGCGGCGGGCAGAAGGGCCCGGTCCCGGCGACGCGCGCTGGGAGGAGGTCCCGGACCCGCAGATCCAGGACCCCACGGACGCGATCGTGACGATCGAGACCACCACGATCTGCGGCACGGACCTGCACATCCTCAAGGGCGACGTGCGGGCCGTGACCGAGGGCCGGATCCTCGGGCACGAGGGCGTCGGCGTGGTCACGGAGGTCGGCCCGGAGCGCACGGAGGTGAAGGTCGGCGACCGCGTGATCGTCTCCTGCGTCACCACGTGCATGGACTGCGACTACTGCCGCCGCGGCCTGACCTCGCACTGCCAGACCGTGGGCGGCATCGGCTGGATCTTCGGCCAGGTGGCCGAGGGGGACACGCTCCTCGTGGTCGGCGCCGGCCCCGTGGGGCTCTCCGCGATCATGACCGCCACGACCCGCGACGCGCCCACGGCACCCGTCCGGGCGGCCGACCGACACCCGTCGACCGGCCGCCCGGTCGCGTCCGAGCCGGGCCCGGCGCGTCACCCGCCGGCCAGCCGCTCCAGGGCCTCGGGGTCCCTCAGCTCGACGCGCGGGCCGTCCACGGCGATCACGCCGTCGTCCGCCAGGCGCCGCAGCGCGCGGCTGAACGCCTCGGGCGTGGTGCCGAGCAGGGAGGCGACGTCCTTCTTCGGGGCGGTGAGGGCCACCGCCGGCCCCGCCTCGCCGTGGACGGCGGGCAGCTCGAGCAGGTGGCCGGCGAGCCGGGCGGGCACCGACAGTCGCTCCTGAGCCAGCCGGCGCTCCGCCTCGGCCAGCCGGACGGCAAGGGTGCGCATCACCCGCCGCGCGATCCCCGGGTGCCGGGCGAACAGCTCCTGGACCTCGTCGTGGGAGAACGTGCACAGGCGGGTCGGGGCCACCGCGCGGGCCGCGTACGGGCTGGGCGCTCCGGTGAGCAGCTCCTGCTCCCCGAGGGAGTTGCCGGCCTCGGCCATCCGCACCACCCGTTCCTGGCCGGTGGGCGAGGCGGTGCTCAGGGCGAGCCCGCCCGAGTGGACCACGCTCAGCCGACCCGTGCGGGCCCCGGCCACGTGCAGCAGCTCGCCGGGCTCGAGCTCGCGGGGACGGGCCAGCGCCGAGATGCGCTCCAGCTGGGCGCGGTCCAGCCCGGCGAACAGCCTCACGCGCGCCGCGCACGGCTCCGCCGCGCCCCCCACGGGGGTCAGGGTCAGCTCTCGACGTCGCACGCGGCCAGCGTCCCACATCCGGCTTGACGCAGGTCAAGGCGGGTGGACCCCGTCCCTCGTACGTTCAGGGTGTCCCCCTCGACGGGGAGACGGGCGGACCGCAGCCGCGGTCCGCCCCACGGAGCGGGCGGCCCCGCCGCCCGCCAGGCACGAGGAGACGACGATGACCACCGCCACCACCCACACCCTGCTCCGCGCCGAGGGCTTCAGCTGCCCCTCCTGCGTGAAGAAGATCGAGAAGTCCCTGGACCGCCTGCCCGGCGTGAGCGCCTCGAAGGTCGCCTTCGAGACCCAGCGCATCGAGGTGGACCACGACGCCGAGCGCACCAGCGTGCAGGACCTCGTGGACGCCGTCGCGAAGGTCGGCTACACCGCCCGCCCCGCGGCCTTCTGACCCCGCCCCCGCACGCCCGCCCGGACCCGAGAACGGAGCACCCCATGTCCCCCTCACGCCAGACCCGCCCCGGCCCCCGCCCGGCGCGGCTCCGGCTGCACCGTCCGCTGCACCCCCGGTGGCGCCGGCCGCTGGCCGCCGCCGCGCTGATCGCGGTGTCGCTGGTCCTCGCCCCGGAGCAGATCGCCCACGGGACGGGGCATCTGCCAGCGGCGCTGCTCATGCTCGCCGCCGCCGTCGTGGCGGGCCTGCCGATCGTGGTCGGCGCCGTCCAGGCGCTGCGCGTGCGGACGGTGGGCATCGACCTGCTCGTGGCCGTCGCGGCGATCGGCGCCGCGCTGCTGGGCAACTTCTGGGAGTCCGCGGCGGTCACCCTCCTCTTCTCCCTCGGCCACGCCCTCGAGGACGCCACCCTGTCCAAGACCCGCGCGGCCCTCTCCGACCTCGTCGCCACGGCCCCCGAGACCGCGGTGCTGCTCGAGGCGGACGGCTCCCAGCGCACCGTGGCCGCCCACGAGGTGCCCGCCGGGGCCACGGTGCTGGTCAAGGCCGGCGCCCGCGTCCCCGTGGACGGCCTGGTGCTCGCGGGCACGGGCGCCGTGAACGAGGCCGCCATCACGGGAGAGTCGCTGCCCGCGGAGAAGGCCGACGGCGACGCCGTCTACGCCGGCACGGTGGCCACCGCCGGCCTGCTGCACGTCGAGGCCCGCGGCGTGGGAGCGGACACCACGCTCGCCCGCATCATCCACCGCGTCGAGGAGGCGCAGGAGGCACGGGCGCGGACCCAGCAGTTCATGGACCGGTTCTCGCGCTGGTACACCCCCGGGATCATGGTGCTCGCGCTCGTGACGGGGCTGGTCACCCGGGACGTGCCCCTGGCCCTGACCCTGCTGGTCATCGGCTGCCCGGGCGCCCTCGTGATCTCCATCCCCGTGGCGATCGTGGCGGGGATCGGCCGCGGCGCCAAGGACGGCGTGCTCATCAAGGGAGGGGAGTTCCTCGAGCGCTCGGCGAAGGTGGACGCCGTGGCCGTGGACAAGACCGGCACCCTCACCTGGGGCACCCCCGAGCTGACCGACGTCGTCGTGCTGGCCGACGAGGACGAGGACGAGGTGCTGCGCTGGGCCGCGCGGCTCGAGGCGGCCTCGGACCACCCGCTCGCCGAGCCCGTCGTGGCGGCCGCCCGCGAGCGGGGCTTGGGCGAATCCGGCCTCGCCACGGAGGTGGAGGTGGTGCTCGGCCGCGGGCTGACCGGCCGCGTGGCCGGCCGCGGCATCGCCGTGGGCACGATCGCCCTGCTGCGCGGGCTCGAGGCGGACGCGGCCCTCACGGACCGCGCCGAGCAGGTCGCCGCCGGGCTGGCCGAGGCCGGCCGCACGCCCATGGCCGTCGCCGTGGACGGGATGCCGATCGGTGTGCTCGCCGTGGCGGACACGGTCCGGCCCGAGGCCGCGGACATGATCCGCGGGCTGCACCGGATCGGCGTGGAGGAGGTCGTGATGCTCACCGGCGACCAGCCGGGCGTGGCCCACGCCGTGGCCCGTCAGGTGGGCGTGGACGAGGTGCGCGCGGCCCTGCTGCCCGAGGACAAGCTCGAGGCGATCGCCGCCATGCAGGCCCGCGGCCGGGTGGTGGCCATGGTCGGCGACGGCATCAACGACGCCCCCGCGCTCGCGACGGCGGACATCGGCGTGGCCATGGGCGCCGCCGGCTCCGGGGTGGCGATCGAGACGGCCGACATCGCGCTGATGGGCGACCGCCTCGAGCGGCTGCCGCAGGCCCTGGGCCTGGCCCGGCGGACGGTGGGCGTGATGCGGCAGAACATCGCCGTCTCGCTCGTGACCGTGGCGGCGCTGCTGGCCGGCGTCTTCGCGGGCGGCGTGACGATGTCGATCGGCATGCTCGTCCACGAGGCGTCCGTGCTGCTCGTCATCGCCAACGCGATGCGGCTGCTGCGGCCGGCCGCCGGGTCCGGCCGAGGCGGCTCCCGGACGGCTCAGTCCAGGTCGACGACCTCGAACTCGAGCAGCTCCGCGCCCGTGGCCACGGGCGCCGGGCGCCCCTCGGACTCGGCGGCGTGAGCGGCGGGCATGCGCCCGCCCTTCCAGTTCTGGAAGTCCTCCTCGGTGGCCCACGTGGTCACCACGAAGTAGCGGTCCTCGCCCGCGGTGGGGCGCAGCAGCTGGAAGCCCTCGAAGCCGGGCTCGGCGTCCACGGCGTGCTTGCGGGCGGCGAAGCGCTTCTCCAGCTCGGGGCCGGCGCCCTCGGGGACCGTGATGGCGTTGATCTTCACGACGGACACGGCGGGGCTCTCCTTCGCTGAGGGGGCGGCGCCTGGACGACACCGTCCCGCCAGGCTACGCCCGGGGAAGGGCCGCGACGACCCCGGCCGCCGGCGTCCCTCGCCGCGAGCGTGTCCGGGATGCGCGAAGGCCCGGAACCATTCGCATGGTTCCGGGCCTTCCTTCGGGGTGAGTGACGGGGATTGAACCCGCGACCTTCTGGACCACAACCAGACGCTCTGCCGACTGAGCTACACCCACCATGCGCGTCCTGCGGGGGCTCCCCGCGCGACGCAGCGGGCTCCACTGTACACGAGTTCGGCCGGGGCGCCGAATCCGGCCCCCGACCCCTCGGGAGGGAGGTCAGGCCTGCGCCTCGGCCACCACGCGGGCGATAGCCTGGGCCTCCTCGGAGGTGGGGCCGGGGGAGGGGGCCATGACGGCGGCGCGGTAGTAGCGCAGCTCGGTGATGGAGTCCTTGATGTCGCCCAGGGCGCGGTGGCCGCCGGTCTTGGCGGGCGCCTGGTAGTAGGCCCGCGGGTACCAGCGGCGGGCCAGCTCCTTCACGGTGGACACGTCCACGATCCGGTAGTGGAGGTGCTCGACGACGGCGGGCATGTACGCGGACAAGAAGAGCTTGTCCTGGCCCACCGTGTTGCCGGCCAGCAGGGCCCTGCCTGCGGGCACGCGCGCCGTGAGGTACTCCATGACCCGTGCGGTCGCGTCCTCGAGGGTGAGGCCGTGCTCCAGCTCGGGCAGCAGGCCGGAGGTGGTGTGCATGTCCCGCACGAACGGGTCCATCTGCGCGAGGGCGGCCTCGGAGGGGCGGATCACCAGGTCGATGCCCTCGTCCAGGATGTTCAGCTCGGCGTCCGTGATGAGCACCGCCACCTCCACGAGCTCGTCCACGTGGGGGTGCAGGCCGGTCATCTCGCAGTCGATCCAGACCAGGGGGGCGCTCTCCTGCGCGGGGGTGCTCGTCTCGCTCATGGCCCCAGGCTACTCGGGGCGGCGGTGGTAGATTCGTGCGCACCGCGCCCGCGCGCGCCCCGCCTGAGAGCACGGAAGGACCCCGCCGCATGAGCGTGACGACCCCGCGGCCGTCCGGGTCCACGGCCGGCCGGCCGGCCCACATCGGCGTCGGCGGCCTGCGCGCCGACCCCAAGGTGGCGGGCGGGAACACGTGGCCCATCCTCGTCGGCACCCTGGGCTCGCTCCTGCTGGTGGCGGGCTCGTTCTCCGTCGGCTGGCTGGCCTCGGCCTCGCCCATCAACCGGTGGCAGTGGCTGATCCCGTGGCGCACCCAGGAGACCGGCGTGATCGTCGGGACCATCCTGCTCACGCTCGGCTGCTGGGTGATGTTCTGGGCGTGGCTGCGGCTCGGCCAGACCGTGCGCCCCTTCGGCCGCGGCTCCCTGCGCACCGTGAACCTGGCGACCGCCCTGTGGTGCCTGCCGCAGGTGTTCGCCCTGCCGATCTTCAGCCGGGACATCTTCGCGTACGTGGGCCAGGGCCGGCTCATGGTGGCCGGGCAGGACCCGTACGAGGACACGATCTCCTCCCTGTCCAACTGGTTCCAGCTCGGCGCGGACGCCACGTGGGCGGACTCGGAGACCCCCTACGGGCCGATCTTCCTGTGGATCGAGCAGGCCGTCGTCGCCGTGTCCGGGGACATGAACCCGGACCTGGCCATCTTCCTGTTCCGCCTCGTCGCCGTGGCCGGCGTGGTGCTCATCATGGTCTTCGTCCCCCTGCTGGCCCGCCGCCTGCGCGTCAACGGGGCGTGGGCGCAGTGGGTCAGCGCCGCCAACCCGCTCTTCACCATCAGCTTCGTGGCCTCCGGCCACAACGACGCCCTCATGGTGGGCCTGGCCCTGGCCGGCACGTGGTGCGCCCTGCGCGCCGGGCATCCGCTGCGTCCCCAGTCGCCCGCGCGCTCCGCCGCGTGGGGCGTGGCCGGCGTCGTGCTGGTGACCCTGTCCCTGGGCATCAAGCCCATCACCCTGGTGCTGCTGCCGTTCATCGGCCTGCTCTGGGCCGGCCCGACCGCCGGCTGGATCCGGCGCTTCGTCTTCTGGTTCCTCACCGCGGGCATCTCGTTCGGGATCATGTCCGTGGTCGGCGCCCTCAACGGGTTCGGCTTCGGCTGGGTGGCCGTCATGGTGGGCACCGGCACCGGCACGGTCCCGTGGGGCCCCATCGGCATGCTCTCCCTGCTCACCGTGGGGATCAGCGAGCTCGTCGGCCAGGGCGCGGACCAGCAGGCCGTGGAGGGCGTCTACAAGACGGCCGGTCGCGTGCTCTCCGTGCTCATCGTGCTGGCCCTGATGTTCCTCGGTCGCCAGGACCGCGTGATGACGCGCATGACCTGGGCGTTCACCGCGCTGGTGATCCTCTCGCCCATCATCCAGCCCTGGTACCTGCTGTGGCTGCTGCCCTTCTTCGCCGTGATCGGCATCCGGGACGACTGGCAGATCAAGTGGGTCGTCTTCACCGTGGGCTACTTCCTCGCCTTCGGCGCCTCGGACCAGCTCTTCACGTGGCAGTTCCTGGCCATCGCGGACCAGGTCAAGGCGATCTCGCTGATCGTCTCGGCCGTCTGCCTGGCCTGGATCCTCGTGGTGGACCGGCGCACCAGCCGGTTCGTGAAGGACCACTGGCACGTCCGCCCCGCCGTCCGCGCCGGGCTGGCCCGCCTGCGCCGCGCCCCGCGGACCCCGGAGCCGGGGGAGTGAGGCGCGCCGGCCTCGCGCCGACGCCGGCCCCGCCCGGACGGCCGGAGCGCGAGACGGCGCCCCCCGAGCCCGCCGTCGCCGTGCGGCAGGGCACGTGGGCGGCCGTGCTGATCATGGTGGGCTCCTGGGGCGTGGGCTGGCTGCCCATGACCCCGGAATCGGTCTTCTCCGGCAGCACCCTCCTGAACCCGCTGCGCGTGAACCTGCCCGGCGTGCTCGCCAGCACCCTGCTGCTGGCCTCCGGGTCGCTGCTGCTGGTGCGCGCGTGGCTCGTGCTCGGCCGCTCCCTGCGCGGACGGTGGGAGGGCCACGGCCGGCTCGTCTCCCGGGCCGCGTGGCAGTGGTCCGCCCCGCTGATGCTCGCCCTGCCGATCTTCTCCCGGGACGTGTTCTCCTACCTGCAGCAGGGGCGCCTGCTCGCCCTCGGCCTGGACCCCTACACGCAGGGCGTCTCCGCGCTGCCGGGCTGGTTCATGCAGGGCGCCGACTCCATCTGGGCCGAGTCCCCGTCCCCGTACGGGCCGCTGTTCCTGCTCTGCGCCGAGGCGATCTGGCGGGTCACCGGCGGACAGATCGAGCTCTCCGTCACCGCGTTCCGGCTGCTGGCGCTCGCGGGCCTGGCCCTGTGCCTGTGGGCGGTGCCCCGGCTGGCCGAGGCATCCGGACGGTGCGGGGCGTGGGCGGCCTGGGTGTGCGTGGCCAACCCCCTCTTCCTGCTCTACATGATCGCCGGCGTGCACAACGACGCCCTGATGACCGGGCTGATGCTGGCGGGCATCGTGCTCATGGTGCGCGTGCCGCGCCGCCGCCTGCACGCCCTGTGGGGGATCGTGCTGATCGCGCTCTCGGTGGCCATCAAGCCGCTCACCGCGCTCGTGCTGCCCTTCGTGGCGCTGCTGCTGCCCACCGGCTGGGACCGGTTCCGCCGCGCCGATCCCGGCCTGCGCCGCCGGGACCGGCTCGGCCCGTGGATCACGACGGCGGCGATCGCCCTGGCCGTGCTCACGATCCTCGGCGCGGGCTCGAGGCTCTGGTTCGGCTGGGTGCCGGCCATGCTCACCAGCGGCGACGCCGCCTTCCCGTACGCCCCCGTCGGGGTCCTCGGGCTGCTGCTCGGCGCGGCCGCCGACGGCCTCGCCGGCCTGCCCGCGCGGGCGGTGGCCGGCGGCTTCTACACGCTCATGACGCTCGCGGCCCTGGGCTTTGGCGCGTGGCTGGCGCTGCGCCGGCGCGCCCCGGAGCCCGTGTCCGCCGCCGCCGCGGTGCTCTTCGTGGCGGTGGTGACCGCCCCGATCGTGCAGCCCTGGTACCTGCTCTGGGTGCTGCCGCTGCTGGCGTGCGCCCTGCGCCCGCTGCCGTGGGGCGCGGACCATCCGCGCTGGCTCGGCTGGGTCACCGCCCTGGCCGTGCTCCTGCTGACCGGCGTGGGCGTGGTGGACCAGATCTCGGTGGCCCAGTGGCTGCCGGTGGCCGCCGTCCGGGCCCTCACCGCCGTCGTCGTGCTCGCCGGGATCGCGTGGATCGTGGTCCGCGACCCGGCCACCGCGCCGCTGTTCCCCGGCCGGCGCCGCCCGCCGCGCGAGGTCGTCGAGCCCCGGGAGGCGGTCGGGCCGCGGGAGCCCGGCGCGCCGCCGGGGCCGCCGGCCGCCGCCCCGGACGCCGAGACCCCGCCCGACGCGCCGGCGCCGACCCCGACCGACGCCGCCGCCCAGCCCCCGACCGCCGCCGCCCCGCTCGCCCAGGAGAGACCGTGACCTCGCAGCCCCGCCGCCCCGCCGACACCCGGACCGGCTCCGCCGCCGCGCCGCCGAGCCCCGCCGCCCTGCGCCCCGGGCCCCGCTGGATCGGGATCCTCGTGGGGCTCACCGCCGTGGCCGCCGTCGTCGGCCTGCTGACCAAGCAGTGGTGCCGCGTGAACGGGTGGGCCGCCCCGGGCGTGCACGTGCACATGTGCTACTCGGACTTCGCGCAGCTGTTCCCCACGCGCGGGCTCTCGGACGGCCACTTCCCCTTCTACACGCCCCTGCCGCCCGAGCAATGGATGGAGTACCCGGCGCTGCTGGCCGTCGTCGCCGGCGTGACCATGTGGCTGGTGCCGGACTCCGGGGACCTGCACGAGCGCACCGTGACGTACTTCGACGTCAACGCCGTCGGCGTGGTGCTGTGCTGGGTGGTCCTCGTGATCGCCACCGCCTACACCGCCCGCGGCCGCTCCCGGGACGCGCTGCTGGTGGCCCTGGCGCCGGGGATCATCCTCACCTCGATGCTCAACTGGGACCTGTGGGCGGTCATGCTGGCGGCGCTGGCCCTGTGGGCGTGGACGGCGCACCGTCCCACGCTCGCGGGCCTGCTGATCGGGCTGGGCACCGCCCTGAAGCTCTACCCGCTGTTCTTCTTCGGCGCGATCCTGGTGCTGGCGCTGCGCACGGGCCGCTGGCGCGGGCTGATCACGTCCCTGGCGGCCGGCGTGGCCGCGTGGCTCGCGGTGAATGTGCCGTTCATGCTGACGGCCTTCGACCAGTGGTTCCGCTTCTACACGTTCTCCGGGGACCGGGCCGTCTCGTTCTCCTCGACCTGGCTCTCCCTGGCCTGGACCGGCTGGTCCGGGGAGACGTTCTCCACCCTGCAGAACGGCATGTTCGCCCTGTGCTGCGCGGGCATCGCCTGGCTGGGGCTCTCCGCCCGGCACCGGCCGCGCATGGCCCAGCTGTGCTTCCTGATCGTGGCCTCGTTCCTGCTCTGGGGGAAGGTGTACTCCCCGCAGTTCGTGATGTGGCTGATCCCGCTGGTGGTCCTGGCGACCCCGCGGTGGCGCGCGTTCTGGATCTGGCAGGCCGTGGAGGTGTACCACTGGGGCGGCGTGTGGATGGAGTCCGCGCGCATCACCTCGGGCGGCGCGTTCGCGGACGGGGCCTGGTGGATCACCGCCTGGTACGCCTCGGGGATCGTCGCGCACATCGTGGCGCTCGTGTGGCTCATGGTCACCGTGGTCAAGGACATCCTCGACCCCGCGCGCGACCCGGTGCGCCGCACGGCGCTCGCCCAGGGCGCCCCGACGATCGCCCCGGGCGTGGCCGAGGACCCGCACGCCGGCGTCTACGCGGGCGCCCCGGACCGGCTGCTGCTGCCCCCGGCCGGCCGCGGCCTGCAGCCGGCGGAGGGGTCGACGTCGGGCTCGTGAGCCGCCCGCGTCAGCGGTGCTGGAGGTACTGCGTGCAGGTGGGGGAGACGGCGCGGTCCGGGTGGCGCAGCACGACGACGTCGCCGCGCTCCCACACCGTCTCGAAGCCGAGCCGCTCGGCGCGGTCCAGGGCCTGGTCTGGGGTGAGCGGATCCCAGCCGCCGAGCTCGGCGACCGAGGTGTCCACGATCATCCAGGTGGCCAGCTCGTCCCCGATGTCCCCGTGCAGGCCCACGTGGGTGCGGGCGGTCAGGTGCGGCACCGCGTTGTCCGCGGCCTCCACGCACACCCCGTCCGGGATGAGGGAGACCGCGTGGTCCAGGTCCCGGGCGTGCTGGGTCATGGTCATGTCCCCGGTGAGGGTGCGGTGGTACGGGAACACCTGCGGGAAGAACGCGGTCCCGACCAGCCCCGTCGCCAGCGCCGTCGAGGCGACGACGGCCGGCAGCCGGCGCATCGGCGGCGAGGCGTGGGAGCCGGCACCGGTCCCGGCGGGACGGGGCCGCCGTCGTCGGGCGAGGAGGTCCGAGAGGCGCACGGCGCCCTCGAGCGCGGCCATGAGGAGGAGGGGGGCGAGGATCGCGTCGTACTGGTACACGGGCGCCCACACGTTGAGGCGGTCATTCCAGAGCCGGGAGAGCAGGATGGGCAGCGCCATCAGGGTGAGCGGGCTGAGCAGGGGCAGGAACAGCAGCGGCACGAGGTGCAGCAGCCACAGCGCCGCCTTGAGCGGGTGGTCGACCAGTGCCGCGGCGGCCTCCCACGGCCGCGTGAGGATGGTCAGGATGGAGGAGCCCATGTCCGGGCCGAGGGCCTGGAACTGCCAGTAGCCGAAGTCGCCCGTGGGGGAGTAGTGGGGGATCACCACGGAGGTGGCGAACCAGTAGCCGAGCACGCCGAGGACGGCGACGAGGGCGGCCTGCGGCCAGAAGCGCCGCAGGGCCATGACCAGCGCGACGGCGATCAGGGTGACGCCCATGTCCTCGCGGACGGTGAGCAGCGCGGCGGCCAGGACCGTGGCGAGCCAGGGCCGCTGTCCGTCCAGGGCCCAGACGAGCCACGCCATGAGCGGCACGCCCAGCGTGACCTCGTGGAAGTCCCAGTTCACCATCGCCTGGAACGGCCAGGAGATCATCAGCGCCGCCACGGCGACGAGGGAGACGGCGTGGCCGGTGCGGCGTCGGGCGAAGCGGTAGACGGGCACGGCGGCCGCCGCGAGGGCGAGGGCCATCACGATGCCGAGCATGCGCGGGTCCGGCCAGATCCAGTAGAAGGGCGCCAGCAGGGCCAGGATCGGGTGGAAGTGGTCCCCGAGAATGTGGAAGTCCACGCCCTTGACGGAACTCAGCGGCGCGTTGAACAGCGCGTACTGGCGCACCACCTGGTCGAAGATGCCCAGGTCGTAGCCCTTGGCCTCGTAGATCCCGTACCGGAGGAACGAGTGGACGATGGCCAGGGTGGAGGCGAGCGCGAGGAGGATCCCCAGGTGGAGGCCCTCGCGGCGGGTCACGCGGACCTCGGGGACGGCGGGTCGCGGGGCGTGGAGCCAGGAACGCAGGCGGTCCAAAGCGGTCTCCTTCGGGCGCGGCGGACGTCGGGCGTGCTCGGAGGGCTCCGCCCCTTCTCGGTGCCCCAGGAGGGATTCGAACCCCCGACCGGCGGATTAGAAGGCCGCTGCTCTGTCCAGCTGAGCTACTGGGGCTGGGCCGTGCCAGTCTAGCCGTCGCGGTGGTCGCGACCGGCGGCCGCTCCTGCACAGGGCGCCGGGCATGCCCCGCCGTCCCCAGATCCCGTCCCGGCCCGCTGGCCCCGCCCCGTCCCGGGGTTCCCTGGCGGTGGCGGATCAGCCGATGCGCCGACCATCACCCCGGCACGGCCCGGGGCGCAGCCCAGGAGGCACACCATGCAGGACATCATCACCGTGCGCGGCTTCGTGGCCACGGATCCCGTCACCCGGACCACCGCATCCGGTGCCACCGTGGCCGGCTTCCGCCTGGCCACCACCGAGCGCCGCTTCGACCGGGAGGCCGGCGCCTGGGTGGACGCCCACACCAACTGGTACAGCGTGTCCGCCTTCGGCCAGCTCGGCTCCAACACCGCCCAGTCGGTGCGCAAGGGCAACCCCGTGATCGTCACCGGGCGGCTGCGCGTGCGGGACTGGTCCACAGAGGACCGCTCCGGCACGTCCGTGGACGTGGTGGCTGACGCCGTGGGGCTCGACCTGGCCTTCGGCTCGGCGGCCTTCCAGCGCAGCCAGCGCGCCGCGGCCGCGCGCCCGGACGGCGCCGACGAGCAGGACGGGCAGGGTCAGGCCGGGGCCGTCGCCTCGGCAGGCGCCGCGGAGGCCGACGGGACCGCCGCCGGCACCGGGGACGGGTACGTCACCGAGCTGCCCCCGGCGCTGCGCGGGGGCGACGCGCCGGCCACGCCGCCGCCGTCGTCGGAGGAGGGAGACGAGGCGGACGACGACGCCCGCGGCGTCCGCGAGCCGGCGGCGGCCGGCGCCGCCTGAGCGGCCCGAACGGCCCGCCGGGGTCAGACCGGGACGGGCCCGGCCGGAGGGGGCGGGCGCGTCGGGGGCCGCGGGATCGGCCCGATGAGAGGAATCCCGCGGCCACCGACTAGCCTGGGGCGCATGGCGGAATTCATCTACACGATGGTCAAGGCCCGCAAGAAGGTGGGCGACAAACTGATCCTGGACGACGTCACCATGTCGTTCTACCCCGGGGCAAAGATCGGCATGGTCGGCCCCAACGGCGCCGGCAAGTCGACGATCCTCAAGATCATGGCCGGGCTCGACGAGCCCTCGAACGGCGAGGCGCGTCTCTCGCCCGAGTACACGGTGGGCATCCTCATGCAGGAGCCCAAGCTGGACGAGTCCAAGACCGTGCTCGAGAACGTCCAGGAGGGCGTCGGCGAGATCTACGGCAAGATCCAGCGCTACAACCAGATCTCCGAGGAGATGGCCAGCCCGGACGCCGACTTCGACGCGCTGATGGAGGAGATGGGCGAGCTGCAGACCGCCATCGACGCCGCGGACGCGTGGGACATCGACTCCCAGCTCGAGCAGGCGATGGACGCCCTGCGCACGCCCCCGGCCGACGAGCCGGTCACCAACCTCTCCGGCGGCGAGAAGCGCCGCGTCGCGCTGTGCAAGCTGCTGCTGGAGAAGCCCGACCTCCTCCTGCTCGACGAGCCCACCAACCACCTGGACGCCGAGTCCGTGCTGTGGCTCGAGCAGCACCTGGCCTCCTACCCGGGCGCCGTCATCGCCGTCACCCACGACCGGTACTTCCTCGACCACGTCGCGGAGTGGATCGCCGAGGTCGACCGCGGTCGCCTCTACCCCTACGAGGGCAACTACTCCACCTACCTGGAGACCAAGCGCGCCCGCCTCGAGGTGCAGGGCAAGAAGGACGCCAAGCTCGCCAAGCGCCTGGCCGAGGAGCTCGACTGGGTCCGCTCCAACACGAAGGGCCGTCAGGCGAAGTCCAAGGCCCGCTTGGCCCGCTACGAGGAGATGGCGGCCGAGGCCGAGAAGACCCGCAAGCTGGACTTCGAGGAGATCCAGATCCCGCCGGGCCCGCGCCTGGGCACCGTCGTGATCGAGGCCAAGGACCTGAAGAAGGGCTTCGGGGACCGCGTCCTCATCGACGGCCTGTCCTTCTCCCTGCCCCGCAACGGCATCGTCGGCGTGATCGGCCCGAACGGCGTCGGCAAGACCACCCTGTTCAAGACCATCGTCGGCCTCGAGCCCCTGGACGGCGGCGAGCTGAAGATCGGCGAGACCGTGAAGATCTCGTACGTGGACCAGTCCCGCGCGAACATTGACCCCGAGAAGTCGCTGTGGGAGGTCGTCTCGGACGGCCTGGACTACATCAAGGTCGGCCAGGTCGAGATGCCCTCGCGCGCCTACGTGTCCGCGTTCGGCTTCAAGGGCCCGGACCAGCAGAAGAAGGCCGGCGTGCTCTCCGGCGGTGAGCGCAACCGCCTGAACCTGGCGCTGACCCTCAAGGAGGGCGGCAACCTGCTCCTCCTCGACGAGCCCACCAACGACCTCGACGTGGAGACCCTGACCTCCCTCGAGAACGCGCTGCTCGAGTTCCCGGGCTGCGCCGTGGTGGTCTCGCACGACCGCTGGTTCCTGGACCGCGTGGCCACCCACATGCTCGCCTACGAGGGCACCGCCGAGGACCCCGCGAACTGGTACTGGTACGAGGGCAACTTCGAGTCCTACGAGGCCAACAAGGTCGAGCGCCTCGGCCCGGAGGCCGCCCGCCCGCACCGCGTGACGCACCGCAAGCTCACGCGCGACTGAGCGGTTCGCGTCCGGCGGACGCCCGCACGACGACGGCGGCCCGCAGCGATCACGCGATCGCTGCGGGCCGCCGTCGTCGTACCGGGCCGGGGTGCCGCCGTCGTCATCCCCCGCTGGGAGATTCGGGTGACTTGTCGGGGGTGCAGGGCCCCTGCACCCCCGACAAGTCACCCGAAACTCCCGTACAACCGGGGGCGCGGGAGAGGGTGTGCGGGCGTGGGCCTGGGGCCCGGTCAGATGGTGGCGAGGTTCGCGTTGCCTATCTGGCCCTTGTAGTGCTTTCGCACGGATACCTTGCGCTCGAGGTCCTCGATGATCGCCGGGGCGAAGTCCACGCCGTAGAGCGACTGGCACGAGCCCAGGCCGCCGGGGGAGAACACGTTCACCTCCATGAGCTTGTCGCCCACGATGTCCAGGCCCACGAGGAACATGCCGTCGGCGAGCAGCTTGGGGCGCACGGCCACCTCGGGCCGCAGGTCGTGGCCGGAGTGCACGGTGGTGAACACGACCTGGCCGGCGGCGGCCGGATCGTTCTTCCAGGGGCCGACGACGGCGAACGGCTCGCCGTGCGTGCGCGTGGACACGGAGTCCACGGCGTCGGCGCGGGGATGCTCGGCGGCGAGATCGGTCATGGGAGCCGATGGTGGCCGACGCGGCGCCGCCGTGGCAAGGTCCCCCGGCACGGTGCGTGCCGGATCAGCGCCGCCAGCTGCGCCGCAGGACCGTGCGCAGGGCGAACCGCTGGGCCGCGCCCTGCAGCCGGGCCCGCCGGGCGGCGGCGCCCTCGGGCATGCGGATCATGCCCTCCTGGGCCACGGTGGCCACGAGGGTGCCGTCGCGGGTGAACACCGAGCCGGTGCCGAGCCCGCGGGCGCCCTGGGCGCTGGGGGAGTGCTGCACGTAGAGCAGCCACTCGTCCGCGCGGGCGGGCCGGTGGAACCACATGGCGTGGTCCAGGGAGGCCACGGACATCCCGGGCTGGATCCAGGCGACGCCGTGCTGGCGCAGGACGGGCTCGAGCAGCGTGTAGTCCGAGGCGTAGGTGAGGGCGGCCACGTGCAGGGCGGGGTCGTCCGCCAGCGGCGTGAACGTCTTCATCCACACCATGTTCCGGTTCTCCGCCTCGGGGGCGGGGTCCACGTAGATCGCCGGGGTGACGTGCCGGATGTCGAAGGGGCGGGCCCAGGCCCACTCCTGGGCGATGGGGTGGTTGATGCGCCCGAGCACGTCGGCCGTGCTGGGGAGCTCCTCGGGCGCCGGGACGCCCTCGGGCATGGCCACCTGGTGGTCCAGGGCGGCCTCGGCCGGCTCCTGGAAGGAGCAGGTCAGGGCGAGGATGGCCTTCTCGTTCTGCGTGGCCAGCACGCGGCGCACGGAGAAGGAGCGGCCGTCCCGCAGGGTCTCCACCGTGAACGTGATGGGCTGCAGGGCGTCGCCGGGGCGGATGAAGTAGCCGTGGATCGAGTGGACGGCCCGGTCCGCGGAGATCGTGCGGGAGGCTGCGGCCAGCGCCTGGGCGAGCACCTGTCCGCCGAACACGCGGCCGTGCGCCTGCCGCGGGGTGGTGCCGGTGAACCGGGGCTGGCCGGTCAGCGGGTCGGCGTCGGCCCGGTTCAGCTCCAGGATCCCGCGCAGCATGTCCGTGGGGTCCTTGGGCGCCGACGCCGGGCGGGCCGGGGCGCGACCGGGGCGGGGGGCGGGATGACGCTGGGGCACGGGAGGCTCCTCTGTGCGGGGCTGAGCTGGGGGATGCGAGGCGGTGCGGGGCCCCGCCGGGGCGGGGCGGGCCCGTGACGCGACGGACCTGGGACAATGCTCGCATGACCGAGCCTTCCGCCGCCCCCGCCCCCGCCCCCGTCCTCCGCTTGGCCGATGAGCGCGCCGTGCGCGACCTGGAGCAGTTCGCCACGCGGGCCCGCCGGGTCTCGGACACGGGCATGCGCCTGCACGTGGTGCCCGAGGCCGGGCCCTCGCGGACGCCGATGCTCGCCCAGTGGGTCTCGGTGCTGCAGCCGGCCGGCCTCGGCGACGAGGTGCCGGTCGTCCTCGGCCTGCGCACCGTCCCCCTGGCCACCGCCGAGATGGCCGCGGACCTGGACGCCGTCGTCGCCCTGGGCGCGGTGACCGAGCGCACCGCCCGGATGCGGAGCCGCCAGCCCGTGGACCTGGACTTCTCCGTCCCCCCGGGGCGGGAGCAGGTCACGTGGACCGCGCTCACGCCGCCGCGCTCCGGGTGGACGCCCGCCGCCGAGGTCGCCGACGAGGAGCTGGCGGACGTGGCCGAGCGCGGCGTGGCCGCCGTGCGCGAGGCGCTGCCGGAGAACCCCGGCGAGGCGATGGTCCGCAAGGTCCGCGCCCAGATGTGGGGTCCGCTGCTGGGCGGGGACGCCCTGGGCTTCCCCGCGGGCATGGCGTTCGGCGCCCACGCGCTGGGCTTCCTCCAGCCCGGCGGGCGGGCCCGCCTCAACACGGCAGGGCCCTGGACCCGCCTGGACACCCCCGGCGGGTTCGTCCTGGGCCGGCCCGCCATGGCGGTCTGAGCCGACGGAAGCCGGACCCGGCCCGGGCCCGCGCCGACGCTCAGGCGGAGTTCTGCAGGGAGTGGGCGGCCCGCTCCAGGTAGTCCCAGAGCTCAGCCTCGTGCAGCGGGGACAGGCCGAGGGTGTCCACGGCCGCCCGCATGTGGGTGAGCCACGCGTCGCGCGCCGCCGGGTCGATCCGGTAGGCGGCGTGGCGCATGCGCAGCCGCGGGTGCCCGCGCTCCTCCGAGTAGGTGCGCGGCCCGCCCCAGTACTGCTCGAGGAACATGAGCAGGCGGCGCTGGGCGCCCTCGAAGTCGTCCTGCGGGTACATGGGGGAGAGCAGCTCGTCCTCGCGCACGCGGGCGTAGAACTCCGCGGTGAGCCGGTCGAAGGTCTCCCTGCCGCCCACGGCCTCGTAGAAGCTCGCCGCCTGGCCCGGCGCCGCGGTCTCGGCGGCGGGCGCGGGCGTGGCGGGGGAGGCGGCCCGGCCGGCCGCGTCGTCGCGGGCGCGCACCTGGTCCACGGGCGCGGGGGCGCCCGCCTTCATCACGGGCTCCACCTCCGTGGGCCGCTCCGCCAGCCCCGTCACCTGCGAGGGACGCTTGGCGACGCGCGGGCGCAGCACCGCCAGGGGCGCGCCGAGCCGCGAGGAGTGGTCCGGCAGCGCCGGCCCGCCCGACGCCGCCGCGCCGGAGCCGGCGACCGCCGGCTCCACCGACACGGGGGCCGAGAGCGAGTTCGCGATGAAGCACAGCCGGTGCGCCTCGGCGTGCAGGGCGTCCGCGCGCTCGCGGTCCGCCTCGTCCTGCAGAGCGACCTCGGGGCGCAGCGTCACGGCCGCGAACCGGCCCGCGCCGTCCCCGTCCACCTCCAGCACGCCCTCCGCCGCGCACGCCATCCCGGTGACCACGAGACCGCTGGTCGCGGCGACGTGCAGATAGGAGAGCACATGGCACTCGGCGAGCGCGCCCAGCAGAAGGGTCTCGGGGTTCCACTTCGAGTCGTCGCCGCGGAAGGGACGGGCGGCCGAGGCGTGGATCTCGCCGACGGCGGCGTCCTGGATCACCACGGAGCGGTCGTACTCTCGGACTCCGGAGGTGCCGGTGCCGCGGTTGCCGGTCCACTCGGTGCGCAGGGTGAAGGTGTGCTTCATGGGCCCCACACTAGTGCCGCCGGCGGACACGGCACGGGGCCGGGCCCCGAGAGGGATCCGGCCCCGTGCACTGCGTTCAGCACCGCGGGCGGCGGGCTCAGGCGCTCGCGGACACCTCGTGCACGTGTGCGGCGGCGTGGCCGCGGGCGGCCAGGGCGCGGACGGTCTCGTCGCGGCCCTCGGCCAGTACGCGGGACAGGCCGGCGCGGGTTCCCGCCGTCTTCTCGGAGAGCGCGGTGGCGCGCTGCGCCGTCTCCTCGCTCACCTGCGCGGCCGGGTAGCCGAGCACGGCCGCGGTCTCGGCCATCTCGTGCGAGCGCGAGTCCCACATGGCCTCGACGCACTCGAAGTAGGCGTCCGCGAACGGGGCCAGCAGGGCGGGCTCGTGCGCGCGGGCGAAGCCGATCAGGGCCTGGCGCTGCTCCGTGTTGGACAGCTCCCCGGCCATGACGCGGTCCCAGGCCGCCTGCTTGGCCTCGGCCGTGGGCACGGCGGCGCGGGCCTGGATGGCGGCCAGGGCGCCGGTGGCGGTGGCGTCCTCGCGCTCGGCGGCGGCGATCTCCGCCTCCCCGGCGCGGCCGGCCGCCACGAGCGCGGTGAGCAGCTCCCAGCGCAGGTCCGTGGTCAGGTCGAGGCCGGGCACGGTGTGCGTGCCGTCCACGACGCCGGCCAGGCGGTCCAGCTGGGCGGCGGTGCGGGCGTGGAGGGCGAACGCCTTCACGAACTGCAGCTGGCTGTCCGAGCCGTCCTCGGCGCCCGCCACGAGGCCCCACAGGCGGTCGGCCACGGCCGCGCGGGCCGCCGTCGACTGCTCCTCGGGCAGGTACTGGCCGAGGGACGTGGCGAGCTGGCGCAGCAGGGTCTGCACCACGGACGAGTCCTGCTCGTGGCCGATGTTGGCCAGGATCAGGTCCGCGAACCACGCGGCCGAGGCCTCGCCGTCGCGCACGGCGTCCCACGCGGCACCCCACAGGAGAGTGCGGGCCAGCGAGGAGTCCACGTCCTGGAGGCGCGTGGAGGCGGCCTCCCACGAGGCCTCGTCGAGGCGGAGCTTGGCGTAGGCCAGGTCGTCGTCGTTGGGAAGGATCAGGGCGGGACGACGGCGGCCGGCGGCCTCGGCGACCTCGGTCACCTCGCCGGCCACGTCCAGCTCGAAGCGCTCGGTGCGGGTCAGGCGGCCCGTGGCCTCGTCGACGTCGTAGAAGCCGACCGCGAGGCGGTGCGGGCGCAGCACGTCGTCGCCGGGGGCGGACGGGGAGCCGTCCGGGGCGCTCTGGCGCAGGCGCAGGGCGGTGATGACGCCGGCCTCGTCCGTCTCCACCTCGGTGCGGAGGGTGTTCACGCCGGAGGTCTCGAGCCACACGCGGGTCCACTCGGACAGGTCCCGGCCCGACGCGGCCTCGAGCTCCGACATCAGGTCCGGCAGCTCGGTGTTCGACCAGGCGTGCTTGGCGATGTACGCGCGCACGCCGGCCATGAAGTTCTCCTGGCCCACCCACGCCACGAGCTGGCGCAGCACGGAGGCGCCCTTCGCGTAGGTGATGCCGTCGAAGTTCACGAGCACGTCGTCGAGGTCGCGGATCTGCGCCTTGATGGGGTGCGTGGAGGAGAGCTGGTCCTGGCGGTAGGCCCAGTTCTTCTCCATGGAGGAGAACGTGGTCCAGGAGCCGGTGTACCGGGTGTTCTCGGCGGCGGCGAGCGTGGACATGAACTCGGCGAAGGACTCGTTGAGCCACAGGTCGTTCCACCAGCGCATGGTCACGAGGTCGCCGAACCACATGTGGGCCAGCTCGTGGAGGATCGTGATGGCGCGGCGCTCCACCATCGCCTCGGGCACGGTGCCGCGGAAGACGTAGGACTCGAGGAAGGTCACGCATCCGGCGTTCTCCATGGCGCCGGCGTTGAACTCCGGCACGAACAGCTGGTCGTACTTCTCGAACGGGTAGGGGTGGCCGTACTGGGCCTCGAAGAACTCGAAGCCCTGGCGGGTCAGCTCGAACACGTTGTCCGCGTCCAGGTGCTCCACGAGGGAGGCGCGGCAGTAGACGCCCAGCGGGATGGTGCGGCCGTCCGCGCTGGTCAGCTCCGAGTGCACGGCGGCGTACGGGCCGGCCACGAGGGCCGTGATGTAGGAGGAGATGCGCGGGGTGGGCACGAACTCCCAGACGGCGGCGTCCACGCCGGAGAGCTGGTCCTCGTTCTCCACCACGCCGAGGCCGCGGCGCGAGGCCTCCGGCTGGTTGGAGACCACGGCCCAATGGGCGGGGGCGGTGACGGTGAAGCGGAACGCGGCCTTGAGGTCGGGCTGCTCGAACACGGCGAACATGCGGCGGGAGTCCGGCACCTCGAACTGGGTGTAGAGGTAGACCTCCTGGTCCACCGGGTCCACGAAGCGGTGCAGGCCCTCGCCGGTGTTGCTGTAGTCGCCGAGGCCCTCCACCACGAGGGTGTTCTGGGCGGCCAGGGGGCCGATGGGCAGGCGGGCGCCGTCGTAGTCCTCGACCGCCACGCGCTCGCCGTTGAGGGTGACCTCGGGGGCCTGCGAGGCCACGAAGTCGATCCACGTGTGCGTGCCCACCGCGTCCTCGGACGCCGCGAAGGTCACGGTGGAGGCGGTCCGGAAGCGCTCCGGCCCGTGGGTGAGGTCCAGGCTCACCTCGTACGCGTCCACGGTGAGGGCGGCGGCGCGCTGGGCGGCCTCCTCGCGGGTGATGTTCAGGCGGGCGGACGAGCTCACGGAACCTCCAGGGGGATCGGCGGGGGACGGGCCCCGCGGACGGCGGGGTGCACGACGACGGCGCGGGGCGGGTGTGCCCCGGCTCACGTCGCCCGCCCATGGTGTCACAGGCGGCGGACGCGCCCGGCGCGACGCGGAGCCCGGCGGGGCTGCGTCGGTGCCGGCGCCTGCGCCGTCAGTACGATGGGGGCGTCCCGCCGACCCCGCCGAACAGGAGCCTGAAGCATGCGCGTCCACATCGCCACCGACCACGCCGGCATGGAGCTGTCCGCCCACCTCGTCGAGCACCTGCGCGGGAAGGGCTACGAGATGGTGGACCACGGCCCCGAGGAGTACGACGCGCTGGACGACTACCCGGGCTTCTGCATCAACGCCGCCCGCGCCGTGGTGGCGGACCGGGAGAAGGGCCTGGACTCGCTGGGCATCGTGCTCGGCGGCTCCGGCAACGGCGAGCAGATCGCCGCGAACAAGGTGGCCGGCGTCCGCGCCGCCCTGGCCTGGAACCTGGACACGGCCAAGCTGGCGCGCGAGCACAACGACGCCAACGTCGTCGCCGTCGGCGGCCGCCAGCACTCGCTCGAGGAGGCCACCGAGCTCATCGAGGCGTTCCTGGCCGAACCGTTCTCCCGGGACGAGCGCCACGTGCGCCGCATCGGGAAGATCGCACACTACGAGACCACCGGAGAGGTGCTGATGTGAGTGCCTGAGGGCCACTCCGTCCACCGTCTCGCGCGCCAGTTCACCGACGTCTTCGGCGGCCGCCGGATCCGCACCACGAGTCCGCAGGGGCGCTTCACCGAGGGCGCCGCGCGCATGGACGGGCAGGTCCTCGAGGCCGCCCGCGCGCACGGCAAGCACTTCTTCGCCGACCTCGCGGACGGGCACGTGCTCAACGTGCACCTGGGCATGTACGGGGCCTGGAGCTTCGGCGGCGACGAGCGGTTCGACGCCGCCTCCTCGATCGGCGCGCCCCGCCGGATCGGGGAGCGCGAGGTCCACGCCGACGGCGCCGCGGCCGCCGAGCCCGACCGGGACGACGACGGCTGGGTGCTCCCGCCGCCGCCGGTCCCCACCGTGCGGCTGCGCGTGCGCGCCGAGCACGGCTGGGCCGACCTGATCGGCGCGAGCACGTGCCGACTGCTCACGCCGGCGGAGGCGAGCGACGTCGTCGCGAAGCTGGGCCCGGACCCGCTCAACGACGACGACCCCGCGCCCTTCCTCGACCTCGCCGGCCGCACACGCCGGCCGATCGGCACGGTCCTCATGGACCAGGCCGCCGTCGGCGGGATCGGCAACATCTTCCGCGCCGAGGCGCTGTTCCGCGCCGGGCTGGACCCGTGGCGTCCGTCGAACGACGTGCCGCGCGAGGTGCTCCGGGGGCTCTGGTCGGACAACGCGGAGCTGATGCGGGAGGGCGTGCGCCTGGGACGGATCGTGACGACCCGGCCCGAGCACCGCCCCGGCGTGCCCGCGGAGCAGGCGTGGCCCGAGCACGCGAACTACGTGTACCAGCGGCAGGGGAGCCCCTGCCTGGTGTGCGGGCAGGACGCGATCGTGGTGGAGGAGATGGCCGCCCGCAAGCTGTACCGCTGCACGGTCTGCCAGCGCTGACGCGCGGAGGTGCCGGCGTGCCGGGTCGGAGCCCCTACCCGGCGGATCGACGCACATGGCCCGGATCGACGGAACGGCCGTCGATCCGGGCCGTTTCCGTCGATCCGAACGGCTCCGGCGCAGTGCGGGGCCGGGGCCGACGTCGGCATGACGACCCCCGGGAAAGCCGAGAGCCGGGCCGTCGCTCTCTCGGCGACGACCCGGCTCCGGATGGTGGAGGGGATGACGGGAATCGAACCCGCGTAGCCAGTTTGGAAGACTGGGGCTCTACCATTGAGCTACATCCCCGCAGGCCCGCGCACGGCGCGGACCAGCGGCTGACACACTACCACGGCGCCTCCCGCCGGCCGTGGACCAGGAGGCCCCATGCCCCGCTCCAGGACTCCGCGCCCCGCCCTCCGCGCCCTCGCCGGGGCCCTCCCGCGCCGTCGCCGGCTGCCGCTGCGGGGGAGCACCGTGCTGATCACCGGCGGGGCCTCCGGCATCGGCCGGCTCATGGCCCTCGGCGCCGCTCGCCGGGGCGCCGCCCGCGTGGTCGTCTGGGACCTGGACCTGTCCGCCGCCGAGGCCGTCGCCGCCGAGGCGCGCGCCCTGGGCGCGGAGGCCGTCGCGGAGCGCGTGGACGTCACGGACGCCGCGGCCGTCGAGGCGGCGGCCGCCCGCGCCGGGGCGGTGGACGTGGCCGTGAACAACGCGGGGGTCGTCACCGGCGCCCGCCTCGAGGACGCCACGGAGGAGGGCATCCGCCGCACCTTCGATGTCAACGCGCTCGCCCCCTACTGGCTGACCCGCGCCGTGCTGCCGGGTATGAAGGCCCGGGACCGCGGCGCCGTCGTCGTGATCGCCTCGGCCGCGGGCCTCGTCGGGGTCGCCCGCCAGACCGACTACTCCGCCACCAAGCACGCCGCCGTCGGCTTCGCGGAGTCCCTGTCCGCCGAGCTGCGCAAGGACGGCAGCGCCGTCACCGCCCTGGCCGTGTGCCCCTTCTACATCGACACCGGGATGTTCGACGGCGTGCGCTCCCGCATCCCGTGGCTGCTGCCCGTGCTGCGGCAGGAGGAGGTCGCCGAGCAGGTGCTGGACGCCGTCGAGGCCGGCCGCACCCGCCTGCCGCTGCCCCGCGCCGTCGGACTCCTCGCGCCGCTGCGCGCCCTGCCGACCCCCGTCTTCGACCGGGCGATGGACCTGATGGGCGTGAACGACACGATGGACGGGTTCACGGGCCGCCGACCCGCCGTCGACGTGCCCGCCCCCGACCCGCGAGTTTTCGCGCCCGACGGCGCGGCGCGCTAGGATTCCACAGTCTGCCCTCGGGCAGTGCCTCGGGTGCCCGCGAGCATCCACCGCGCACCCCGCCGGCGTCGGGGACGACCGCGGGGTGTAGCTCAGCTTGGTAGAGCGCGCGCTTTGGGAGCGTGAGGCCGCAGGTTCAAATCCTGTCACCCCGACTCGACGTCAAGACATCAACCCACCAGCAGCAACAGGAGCCATCCGTGGTCAAGTCCACCGCAGAGAACCTCAGCCCGACCCGCGTCAAGCTGAACGTCGAGGTGCCGTTCGAGGAGGTGAAGCCGTCCCTGGACAAGGCGTACAAGGACATCGCCAACCAGGTGCAGATCCCCGGCTTCCGCAAGGGCAAGATCCCCGCGCGCCTGATCGAGCAGCGCTTCGGCCGCGAGGCCGTGGTGGACCAGGCCGTCAACGAGGGCCTGAACACCTGGTTCTCCGCCGCCATCTCCGAGGCCGAGCTCACCCCCATCTCCCGCCCCGAGGTGGACGTGACCGCCACCCCGGACTCCGAGAACGCCGAGGGCCCGGTCGTCTTCACCGCCGAGTTCGACGTGCGCCCCACCATCGAGCTGCCCGACTACAAGGGCCTCAAGGTCACCGTGGAGCCGGCGAAGGCCACCGAGGAGGACGAGCAGAAGGCCCTCGACGCCCTGCGCTCCCGCTTCGGCTCGCTCAAGGACGTGGACCGCCCGGCCGCCCAGGACGACTTCGTCACCATGAACCTCACCGCCTCCGTGGACGGTGAGCAGGTGGACCAGGCCGAGGGCCTGTCCTACCAGGTCGGGGCCGGCACCATGCTCGAGGGCATCGACGAGGCCCTCGACGGCCTCTCCGCGGGCGAGGACGCCACCTTCGAGTCCACCCTCAACGGCGGCGAGCACGACGGAAAGACCGCCGTGGTCAAGCTCGAGCTGACCGCCGTCAAGGAGCGCGAGCTGCCCGAGGCCGACGACGAGTTCGCCCAGCTGGCATCCGAGTTCGACACCATCGACGAGCTCAAGGAGGACCTGAAGAAGCAGGCCGCCGAGGACGCCGTCAACCGCCAGGGCGTCGAGGCCCGCGACAAGGTGCTCGCCGAGCTCGCCAAGCTGGTCGAGGTGCCCGTGCCGGACGGCGTGATCACCGAGCAGGTCGAGCAGCACTTCTCCGCCGGCGGCCACGCCGCGGGGGACGACCACGACACGCCGGAGCACCGCGCCGAGCTCGAGGCCAACACCCGCGAGGCGTTCGCCAACGAGGTCATCCTGGACGAGGTCGCCGAGGCCGAGGAGGTCACCGTCGACCAGGGCGAGCTGATCGAGTACATCATCGCCACCTCCTCCGAGTACGGCATGGACCCGAACCAGTTCGCCATGATGCTCGACCAGGGCGGCCAGATCCCGATGATCATGGGCGAGGTCCGCCGCCGCAAGGCGCTCGCCAAGGTCCTCGAGTTCGCCGAGGTCACCGACACCGACGGCAAGGCCGTGGACCTCAAGGCCTTCGTGACCCCGGGCGGCCAGGAGGCCCTCGACGCCGAGGCCGAGGGCGCCGACCCGGCCGAGGCCGAGGAGAAGCCGGCCAAGAAGGCCGCCGCCAAGAAGCCGGCCGCCAAGAAGGCCCCGGCCAAGAAGAAGGCCGAGGAGAAGGCCGACGACGCCGAGGCGTCCGAGCAGGCCTGATCCGCCCGGCGGGGGAGCACCCCGCCGACCACGACGACGGCGCCCCCGGTCCGAGAGCCGGGGGCGCCGTCGTCGTCCCCGGGGCGGGCGCCGCGCCAACCTGCGCCAACAGCGAAACGACGCCGGCGCTCGCCCGAGGGCCGGGGCGCCCGACTAGTCTCGGACTCGATCAGGGACCCGTCCGCCCGCGCGAGCCGCGGCCGGCCGACAGGCCCGTGGACATCTCGACAGGAAGGCGGAAGTGATGACCGACATCACCCCCAGCATGCGTTCGGTGGACCCGGCGCAGCGCGAGGATTTCCTCTACACCCAGCTGCTGAAGTCCCGCATCGTCTGGCTCGGCGAGGACGTCCGCGACGACAACGCCAACGCGATCTGCTCGCAGCTGCTCCTGCTCTCGGCCGAGGACCCCGAGAAGGACATCTACCTGTACATCAACTCCCCGGGCGGCTCCGTCACCGCGGGCATGGCGATCTACGACACGATGCAGTACATCCCGAACGACGTGGTCACCGTGGCCACCGGCCTCGCCGCCTCCATGGGCCAGTTCCTGCTGGCCTCCGGCACCAAGGGCAAGCGCTACGCCACCCCCCACGCCCGCGTCCTGATGCACCAGCCCTCGGGCGGCATCGGCGGCACCGAGTCGGACATCCGCATCCAGGCCCAGCTCATCCTGCACATGAAGCAGGTCATGGCGGAGCTCACCGCCGAGCAGACCGGCCAGTCCGTGGAGACCATCCTCGAGGACAACGCGCGGGACAAGTGGTTCACCGCGAAGGAGGCCCTCGAGTACGGCTTCATCGACCACATCGCCGACCGCGCCGCGTCCGTGACCGGCGGCGGCGGCGTCCAGGGCTGAGCCCGCCCGGACCGCCCAGAGACTCTCGAGGAGACCAAGAATGACCCAGTTCCCCGCCGGGCTCCCCACCGGGACCCCCAGCATGCCGACGCCCGACGCGCGCTACATCCTCCCGCAGTTCGAGGAGCGCACCCCCTACGGCTTCAAGCGCCAGGACCCCTACGCCAAGCTGTTCGAGGACCGCATCGTGTTCCTCGGCTCCCAGGTGGACGACGCGTCCGCGGACGACGTCATGGCGCAGCTGCTCGTGCTGGAGGCCATGGACTCCGAGCGCGACATCACGCTCTACATCAACTCGCCGGGCGGCTCCTTCACCGCCATGACGGCCATCTACGACACGATGCAGTTCATCCGTCCCGAGGTGCAGACCGTGTGCCTGGGCCAGGCGGCCTCTGCCGCGGCGGTCCTGCTGGCCGCCGGCGCCCCCGGCAAGCGCCTCGCGCTGCCCAACGCGCGCGTGCTCATCCACCAGCCCGCCATGCAGGGCGACCGCGGCACCGCCACGGACCTGGAGATCCAGGCCCAGGAGATCAACCGCATGCGCGTGTGGATGGAGCAGACCCTGGCCTCGCTCACGAACCGCACCCCGGAGGAGGTCTCCCGGGACATCGACCGGGACAAGTTCCTCTCGGCGGAGCAGGCCCTCGAGTACGGCCTCGTGGACGAGGTCCTGGCCTCCCGCAAGATCACCCGCCCCGCGGGCTGATCCCCGCCGCTCCCGTCCGAGGGGCCCCGTCGCGCGCGTCGCGGCCGGGCCCCTCGCGGACTCTCCGGGACCCGGTCCCTTAACGTGTCCGCCCGCGCCCGTATGCTGGACGGGATCTGTCAGCGACGTCCCCCGCATCGGGGTGCACGTCCCCGCCCCTGCCCTCGAGGAGACCCCCATCATGGCGCGTATCGGAGAGAGCGCTGACCTGCTCAAGTGCTCGTTCTGCGGGAAGAGCCAGAAGCAGGTGCGCAAGCTCATCGCCGGGCCGGGCGTGTACATCTGCGACGAGTGCATCGAGCTCTGCAACGAGATCATCGAGGAGGAGCTCGGAGAGGCGGCGGACTCGGACGAGATGGTCCTGCCCACGCCGCAGGAGATCTTCGACCACCTCGAGGGCTACGTGATCGGCCAGGAGGTTGCCAAGCGCTCCCTCGCCGTGGCCGTCTACAACCACTACAAGCGCGTGCGGGGGCCGCAGGGGCGCGGGGGAGACCTCGCGGACCGGCTCACCGAGCGGGACGACCTCGCGGACGTCGAGGTGGGCAAGTCCAACATCCTCATGGTGGGCCCCACCGGCTCCGGCAAGACCTACCTCGCGCAGACCCTGGCCCGCCGCCTGAACGTGCCCTTCGCCGTCGCGGACGCCACGAGCCTCACCGAGGCCGGCTACGTGGGCGAGGACGTGGAGAACATCCTCCTCAAACTGATCCAGGCCGCGGACTACGACGTCAAGAAGGCCGAGCAGGGGATCATCTACATCGACGAGATCGACAAGATCTCCCGCAAGTCCGAGAACCCCTCCATCACCCGGGACGTCTCCGGAGAGGGCGTGCAGCAGGCGCTGCTGAAGATCCTCGAGGGCACGGTCGCCTCCGTGCCGCCGCAGGGCGGGCGCAAGCACCCGCACCAGGAGTTCCTGCAGATCGACACGTCCAACGTGCTGTTCATCGTGGCCGGTGCCTTCGCGGGCCTGGACGAGATCATCGGCTCCCGGGCCGGCCGCAAGGGCATCGGCTTCGGCGCCCCGCTCAACCACCTGGGCGCCGGCGAGGTCTCCTACGCGGACGTGCGCCCCGAGGACCTGCTCAAGTTCGGCCTCATCCCCGAGTTCATCGGCCGCCTGCCCGTGATCACCACCGTCGAGGACCTCACCCACGAGCAGCTCGTGCGGGTGCTCACCGAGCCGAACAACGCCCTGCTGAAGCAGTACCAGAAGCTGTTCCTCATGGACGGCGCGGAGCTGGAGTTCGAGCCGGAGGCCCTGGACGCCGTCGTGGAGCTGGCCGAGGCCCGGGGCACCGGCGCCCGCGGGCTGCGCTCCATCATGGAGGACGTCCTGAAGCCGGTCATGTTCGAGCTGCCCTCGCGCACGGACGTCGGCACCGTCGTCATCTCCGGCGAGGCGGTGCGTGGCGAGGCCGAGCCCGTGCTGATCCCCGCCGAGGTCGAGCGCCGCCGCCGCGGCCGCAGCGCCTGACGGGCCGCCCGCCGGGAATGCCCGGGCCGCCCGCCGGGAATGCCCGGGCCGCCGGCCCGGTTGGCCCAGGCATGAGCGAGAACACCCAGCCCGTCGTCGACTTCTACTTCGACCCCACCTGCCCCTTCGCCTGGATCACCTCCCGGTGGATCCTGGAGGTGGAGAAGGTCCGGGACATCCAGGTGAAGTTCCACCAGATGTCCCTGTACATGCTCAACGAGGGCCGTGACCTGCCCGAGGACTACCGCCGCTCCACCGACCGCGGCCTGATCCCCGGCCGCGGCACCCAGCACGTGGGCGCCGAGCACCCCGAGCGCCTGGCCGAGTGGTACACCGCCCTGGGCACCCGCATCCACAACGAGGGCCAGAAGGACTACGAGGCGGCCCTCACCGGCGCCGCCGAGGACCTCGGCCTGGACCCGGCCCCCATCCTCGCGGCCACCCAGACGGACGCCGAGGACGAGCGCCTGCGCGAGAAGCAGCGGGCCGCCGAGGAGCTCGTGGGCAACGACGTCGGCACCCCGGTGGTGTCCTTCAACGGCACCGCGTTCTTCGGCCCGGTGCTCACCCGCATCCCGCGCGGCGAGGAGGCCGGGCGCATCTTCGACGGCGCCGTGGCCCTGGCCGAGTACCCGTACTTCTACGAGATCAAGCGCGCCCGCACCACCGACCCGCAGTTCGACTGAGCCTCCGCCCCGCCCGCGGGGCCCGCACACGACGACGGCCGCACACCCCCGGTGGGGTGCGCGGCCGTCGTCGTGTCCGGGCCTGCCGGGGTCCGGTCCTCGGCGTCCCGTCAGCACCGGTCGTGGTCCATCGGCTCACCGAGAGGCGTAGAACGTGCCCTCCCAGCGGCGAGCGTCGGCGAACCACTTGCACTTGTAGGCGATTCGCACGGTGTAGCCCTCCATGCGGAAGAGCTTCATCTCGGAATTCATCCTGCTGGTGCAGTTGTGGAAGTTGCCATTCGTGATGACGACCGTGGTGACGGCCTCGGCAGGCGGAGGTGTCGCGAGAGCCGTTCCGCCCACGGCGAGCATCGCAGCGGCGAAGACGGTGCCCATGCGGGCTCGAAGAGGGCGGTGTGCCGTCGGGGTGGTGGTCATGGTGCTTTCCTTCCCCTCGGTGATGCGTGTCATACAAGCACCGTCGGTTGAAGGTGGCCACACCTGCCGTCCACGGAGTCAGCGGAACGTCTGCTCCTCAGCCCCGCGCGATGCGACCAGCGGCGCGGATCATCGGCACCTGCAGGGGGAGCCGGCCGAGCGCGAGGGCGCGCCACGGCCAGGAGCGGCCACGCCAGCGCCAGGCCATCCACGCGTTGCCCGGCCACACGCCCAGGAACAGCGCCTGGGCCGCGCGGCCGCCGGCCCGGCGGGTTCGGGGCGCCGCCAGCATGCCGGCGACGGCCAGCTCGGCCACCCCGGACCCCACTGTCCAGGCGCGGGCGGGGCCGGGCAGCGCCGGCGGGATGAGCCCGTCGAAGGGCTTCGGACGGGCGAAGTGCAGCACGCCCATCCCGGCCAGCGCCGCGGCCATGCGGCGTGCACCGGTCCCCGTGGCCCCGGCCGTGTCGGTCCGGGGAGCCGACGCGCGCCGCACGCTCAGGCCTCCTCGGCGGGGGCCAGCTCGATGTCCGTGACCTCGAGCTCGCCGTCGGCCTCGGTCAGCGTCACGTCCGCGACGTTGCCGGCGCCCTTGAGGTCCGCCAGGCCGCCGCGCAGCGCGTCGAGCTGCGCCGCGGCGGCGCGGACGGTGGCGGTGCGCACCTGCGTGCGCTGCTTGACCTTGGCCTCGGACTTGGCCTTGCGGACCCGGCCCAGCACCTGCGCGACGACGGCCAGCACCTGCGGGTCCCCGCCCTCGGCGGCGGCGCGCAGGCCGGCGGCCTCGGACTCCAGGCCCGGCCACAGCGCGCGGTGCACGGAGCCGGTGCGCCACCAGCTCCACACCTCCTCCGTGGCGAAGGGCTGGAACGGGGCCAGCAGCCGCAGCAGCGAGTCGAGGGTGGTGGCCAGGGCGGCCACCACGGAGGCCTGCTCGGCCTCGCCGTGGCCGCCGTAGGCGCGGTCCTTGATGAGCTCCACGTAGTCGTCCGTGAACTGCCAGAAGAACGACTCGGTCACGTTCAGCGCCCGCGCGTAGTCGTAGGCGTCGAACGCGGCGGTGGCCTGCTCCACCGTGGTGGCCAGCCGGGCCAGCAGGGAGGCGTCCAGGGCGTTGGTCACGCGCGCGGCATCCTCGGGGGTGCGGACCACGGCGTCCCGGGTGGCGCCGAGGTTGAGCACGAACTTAGCGGCATTGAGCAGCTTGATGGCCAGGCGGCGGCCGATCTTCATCTGCGCCACCTCGTAGGCGGTGTCCGCGCCGAGGCGGGCGGAGGACGCCCAGTAGCGGACGGCGTCGGAGCCGAACTCCTCCAGGATGTCCGTGGGGACCACCACGTTGCCCTTGGACTTGGACATCTTCTTGCGGTCCGGGTCCAGGATCCAGCCGGAGAGCGCCGTGTCCGTCCACGGCACGGAGCCGTTCAGGGCGTCGGCGCGGACCACGGTGGAGAACAGCCAGGTGCGGATGATGTCGTGGCCCTGCGGGCGCAGGTCGAACGGGAAGACGTTCGCGAAGAACTCCTCGTCCCGGGACCAGCGGCCCACGATCTGCGGGGTGAGCGACGACGTCGCCCAGGTGTCCAGGACGTCCGGGTCGCCGGTGAAGCCGCCGGGCTGATCGCGCTGGTCCTCGGTGAAGCCCGGGGCGGTCTCGGCCACCGGGTCTACGGGCAGGGCGGCGTCCTCGGGGACGATCGGCTCGTCGTAGACGGGCTCGCCCTCGGCATCGAGGCGGTACCAGACGGGGATCGGCACGCCGAAGAAGCGCTGACGGGAGACCAGCCAGTCGCCGTTGAGGCCCTCCACCCAGTTCTCGTAGCGGTGGCGCATGTGCTCGGGGTGCCAGTCCAGCTCGCGGCCGCGGGCGATGAGCTGCTCGCGGCGGTCGGCGTCGCGGCCGCCGTTGCGGATGTACCACTGGCGGGAGGTGACGATCTCGAGGGGCTTGTCGCCCTTCTCGTAGAAGTTCACGGCGTGCTGGACCTTCTTGGGCTCGCCGTCCATCAGGCCCGCCTCGGTGAGCGCCGTGACCACGGCCTCCTTCGCGGAGAACACGGTCTTGCCGGCGATCGACTCGGCGTAGAACGCGCGGCCGGCCTCGGAGGAGATCCACTCGGGGGTCTCGGCGGCGAAGCGGCCGTCGCGGCCGATGAGGGTGCGGGTGGGCAGCTGCAGCTCGCGCCACCAGGTGACGTCGGTGAGGTCGCCGAAGGTGCAGACCATGGCGATGCCCGAGCCCTTGTCCGGCTTGGCCAGCTCGTGGGCCTTGACCTCCACCTCGACGTCGAACAGCGGCGAGCGCACCATGGTGCCGAAGAGCGGCTGGTAGCGCTCGTCCTCCGGGTGGGCCACGAGGGCGGAGCAGGAGGCGAGCAGCTCGGGGCGGGTGGTCTCGATGAACACCTGGGTGCCGTCCGCCGCGGTGAACGGGTAGCGGTGGTAGGCGCCGGGGACCTCGCGGTCCTCGAGCTCGGCCTGGGCGACGGCTGTGCGGAAGGTGACGTCCCACATCGTCGGGGCCTCGGAGAGGTAGGCGTCGCCCGCGGCGACGTTGCGCAGGAAGGCGCGCTGGGAGACGGCGCGGGAGACGTCGTCGATGGTCCGGTAGGTCATCGACCAGTCCACGGACAGGCCCAGGCGGGTGAAGAGGTCCTCGAAGACCTTCTCGTCCTCCACGGCGAGCTCCTCGCAGAGCTCGATGAAGTTCTTGCGGGAGACCACGTCCCAGTCGCGCTGGTTCTTCGCGGGCTGCGCCGGCGGGGTGTAGCCCTCGATGTACGGCTTCGTGGGGTCGCAGCGGACGCCGTAGTAGTTCTGCACTCGGCGCTCGGTGGGCAGGCCGTTGTCGTCCCAGCCCATCGGGTAGAACACGTTCTTGCCGGTCATGCGCTGGTAGCGGGCCAGCACGTCCGTCTGCGTGTAGGAGAACACGTGGCCCACGTGGAGCGAGCCGGAGGCGGTGGGCGGGGGAGTGTCGATGGAGTACACCTGCTCGCGCGTGGTGCGCGGGTCGAAGGCGTAGGTGCCCTCCTGCGCCCAGCGGGCGGTGAGCTTCTCCTCCAGGCCCTCGAGGCCCGGCTTGTCCGGCACGGCCACGGCGCCGGCGGCGGGGGTGGAAGCGGTCGATGCGTCGATGGGCGTGTCTGTGCCCTGCGTGTTCTCAGCCATGCCCGTCATCATCCCATGCGGGCCGACCCGTTCCGTGGGCTACCGTCGTGGACGTGAGCCACACCACCGAGAACCAGAGCCCCCGCGCCGCCGTCGTGACCGGCGCGACCACCGGCATCGGCCGCGCCACGGCCCTCGAGCTCGCCCGCCGCGGCTGGCGGGTGTACGCCGTCGGCCGACGTGCCGAGCGCCTCGACGCCCTCGCCGCGCAGGCCCGCGAGGAGGCCGTGCCGGGCGAGGTCGTCCCCGCGCCCCTCGACGTCACGGACGAGGCCGCCGTCGCCGGGCTGGTCGCCCGTGTGGACACGGACGGCGGGATCGACACCCTCGTGAACATCGCCGGCGGCGCCCGCGGCACGGACTTCGTGGGCGCCGGCAGCCGCGAGGACTGGGAGTGGATGTACCGCGCCAACGTGCTCGGCACCCTGGCCATGTGCCAGGCGTTCCTGCCCGGGCTGCGCGCCCACGGCGAGGGCACGGTGCTCAACCTGACCTCGACGGCGGCCGTCACCGCCTACGAGGGCGGCGCCGGCTACAACGCGGCGAAGATGGGCCAGCACGGCCTCACCGCTGCGCTGCGCCTGGAGGAGGCCGAGCACAACGTGCGCGTGATCGAGGTGCTGCCCGGGATGGTGCACACCGAGGAGTTCTCCCTCATGCGCCTCGGCGGCGACCAGTCCGCCGCGGACGCCGTGTACGCGGGCGTCGAGAAGCCGCTCACCGCCGAGGACGTCGCCGAGGTGTGCGTCCACGCCGTCGAGCTGCCCCACCACGTGAACCTGGATCAGATCGTGATACGGCCGGTCGCCCAGGCCGCCCAGCACAAGGTGATCCGCCGGTGAGCGGCGGGCCGCAGAACGTGTGGGCCGACGCGGTGGGCTCGGCATGAGCGCGCCCGTGCTGCACGTGATCGCCTGCGCCCACGGCACGCACGACGCGGCCGGCCGCGTCGTGATCGACGGCCTCCGTGCCGACCTGGCGGCCCTCCTGGACGCCGAGGGGCCGGGCGCCCAGGTCCACGAGGCCTACGTGGACGTGCAGAGCCCCTCCCTCGACGAGGTCGTGGCGGCCCTGCCCCCGGGGGAGCCAGCCGTGATCGTGCCGCTGCTGCTGTCCTTGGGCCATCACGTCCACCACGACATCCACCACGCCGCGGCCGCCCGACCCGACACGATCGCCGCCGCACCGCTGGCCGGGGCCGGGGACGACGTCGAGCCGCGCCTGGTGACCGTTCTGGCCGAACGGGTGGCCCAGGCGGTGCCGGCCGGTGAGGCCGCGACATCGGAGGTCATCCTGGCGGCGGCCGGCACCCGCGCCGCGGACGGTCAGGCCCAGGTGCACGCCCTGGCCGCGGCCCTGGCCCGGGCCACGGGACTGCCCGTGACCGCGGCGTTCGGGGCGGCGGCCACCCCCCCTGTGCCCGACGCCGTCTCCCGGGTGCGCGCCACCGGCCGTCGCGCCGTGGTGGCCGCCCACCTGTTGGCCCCCGGGTACTTCCACGACCGACTCGGCGAGAGCGGCGCGGACGCGGTCACCGACCCCCTGCTGCCGCATCCGCTGGTGGCGCGGATCGCCCTGGATCGGCTGCGGTCCGCCCTCGCCGAGGCCCCGAGGGGAGCCGCCGGAGGCCGCTGAGCCGCTCGTCACACGACCGGGCCGGGCCAGGCACCGACCGCGGCCCGGCCCCGGGAACGTGACGAACTGCGTCGACGATCTTGGGGTCGGCCTGCCGGGTTCCTAGCGTGGCGGCCATGACCCAGGTGAACGAGACGTCGAGGCCGGCGCGCACCCCGCGCCGTCCCTCCGCCAAGCCGCACGGCCAGTGGAAGGTGGACGGGACCGCCCCCCTGAACCACAACGAGGAGTTCAAGCAGCAGGACAACGGCCTGAACGTCCGCGAGCGCATCGAGCAGGTCTACGCCCGGGAGGGCTTCGACTCGATCCCCTCGGACGACCTGCACGGCCGCTTCCGCTGGTGGGGCCTGTACACCCAGCGGAAGCAGGGGATCGACGGCGGCAAGACCGCCACCCTCGAGCCCCACGAGCTCGAGGACCGCTACTTCATGCTGCGCGTGCGCATCGACGGCGGCGACCTCACCACCGAGCAGCTGCGCGTGATCGGCGGGATCTCCACCGACTTCGGCCGTGACACCGCGGACATCACCGACCGGCAGAACGTCCAGCTGCACTGGATCCGCGTCGAGGACGTCCCTGAGATCTGGCGGCGCCTGGAGTCCGTGGGCCTGTCCACCACCGAGGCCTGCGGCGACGTGCCGCGCGTGATCCTCGGCTCACCGGTGGCCGGGATCGCCGCAGACGAGATCATCGACCCCACGCCCGTGATCCGGGAGATCGCGGACCGCTGGATCGGCGATCTCGAGGTCTCCAACCTGCCCCGCAAGTTCAAGACCGCCATCACCGGACACCCCTCCCAGGACGTGGTCCACGAGATCAACGACATCTCCCTGATCGGCGTGGTGCACCCCGAGCTGGGTCCCGGCTACGACCTGTGGGTCGGCGGCGGCCTGTCCACGAAGGCCCGCCTGGCCGACCGGATCGGCGCGTTCGTCTCGGCCGAGCGCGCCCCTGAGGTGTGGCACGCCGTCGTGAGCATCTTCCGCGACTACGGCTACCGGCGCCTGCGCAACAAGGCCCGCATGAAGTACCTGCTCGAGGACTGGGGGCCGGAGAGGTTCCGCACCGTGCTGGAGGAGGAGTACCTCGGCTACGCCCTGCCCGACGGCCCCGCCCCGGCCCCGCCCACCCGCCCCGGCGACCACGTGGGGGTCCACGAGCAGAAGGACGGCCGCTTCTACATCGGTGCCGCCCCCGTCGTCGGCCGCTCCAGCGGCACCACCCTCACCGCCCTCGCGGACCTGCTCGAGGCCCACGGCTCCACCCGGCTGCGCACCACCCCGCACCAGAAGATCGTGGTGCTGGACGTGGAGCGGGACCGGGTGGACGCCGTCGTGGCCGGCTTGAAGGAGCTGGGGCTGGACCCGGAGCCGTCCGTGTTCCGCCGCTCCACCATCGCCTGCACGGGCCTGGAGTTCTGCAAGCTCGCCATCGTGGACACGAAGGACACCGCCACCGCCGCGATCGCCCAGCTCGAGGAGCGCCTGGCCGACCTCGCCGACCGCCTCCCCGAGCGGCTGAGCCTGCATGTGAACGGCTGCCCCAACTCCTGCGCCCGCATCCAGACCGCGGACATCGGTCTGAAGGGCCAGCTGCTGCCGGACGGCGACGGCGGCCAGACGCCCGGCTTCCAGGTCCACCTGGGCGGCGGGCTGGCCTCCGTGGACCGCGCCGAGGCCGGCCTCGGACGCAGCGTCCGCGGCCTGAAGGTCCGCGCGGACGGGCTGGTCGACTACGTCGAGCGCCTCGTCCGCCGGTACGACGAGCAGCGTGAGCCGGGCGAGACCTTCGCCCGGTGGGCGCACCGAGTCGACGAGGAGGCCCTCCGATGAGCACCGTTCCCCCCACCCGTCCGACTGAGGAGCTCGAGCGCCTGCAGGCGCTCGCCGAGTCCGGCGCCGCCGAGCTCGGCTGGGACGCCCCCGCCGCGGCGGTGGTCGACTGGGCCGCCCGCCATGTGGACCTCCGCCGGGCCGCCGTGGCCTGCTCCATGGCCGACGCCGTCCTGCCGCACCTGGTGGCGCAGCGGATGCCCGGCGTGGACGTCCTCTTCCTGGAGACCGGCTATCACTTCACCGAGACCCTCGCGACGCGCGACGAGGTGGCCCGCCGCCTCGACGTCACCGTGGTGGACGTGCTCCCGGAGCTGACCGTGGCCGAGCAGGACGAGCGCCACGGCAAGGACCTGTTCGCCCGTGACCCTGGGCTGTGCTGCGCGATGCGCAAGGTCGAGCCCCTCAACCGCGCGCTGGCCGGATACGACCTGTGGTTCACCGGCGTCCGCCGGGACGAGGCGCCGACGCGCACGAACACCCCGCTGGTGGGCTGGGACGAGGCCCACGGCATGGTCAAGGTCAACCCCGTCGCCCCGTGGAGCTTCGACGACCTGGTCGGCTACGCCACGGACCACGACGTGCCCGTGAACCTGCTCCTGCAGAACGGCTACCCCTCGATCGGCTGCCGCCCCTGCACCCGCCCCGTCGCCCCCGGGGAGGACCCCCGAGCCGGGCGCTGGACCGGGACCGCGAAGACCGAGTGCGGCATCCACGTCTGAGCGCCGCACCCGAGACAGACCAAGGAGACACGATGACCCTGACCCATGCCCCCGACCCGGGGACCGCGAGCCCCGCCGGGCCCGACGTCCTGGACGCACTGGAGGCCGAGGCGATCCACATCATCCGCGAGGTGGTGGCCGAGTTCGAGCGCCCCGCCATGCTCTTCTCGGGCGGCAAGGACTCCGTGGTGATGCTCCACCTGGCCGCGAAGGCCTTCTGGCCGGGGAGGATCCCCTTCCCGGTGGTCCACGTGGACACCGGCCACAACTTCCCCGAGGTCCTCGAGTTCCGCGACCGCACGGTGGAGCGGCTCGGCCTGCGGCTCGTGGTGGGATCCGTGCAGGAGTACATCGACCGCGGTGAGCTGCGTGAGCGCGCCGACGGCACCCGCAACACCCTGCAGACCACCCCCCTGCTGGACACGATCCGGACCAACCGGTTCGACGCCGTCTTCGGGGGAGGCCGCCGTGACGAGGACAAGGCGCGGGCCAAGGAGCGGATCATCAGCCTGCGGGACGCGTTCGGGCAGTGGGACCCACGCAACCAGCGCCCCGAGCTGTGGAACCTCTACAACGGCCGTCACACCCCCGGCCAGCACGTCCGCGCGTTCCCCATCAGCAACTGGACCGAGCTGGACGTGTGGCGGTACATCGCCCGCGAGGGCATCGAGCTGCCCCCCATCTACTACGCGCACGAGCGGGAGGTCTTCCGCCGCGACGGCATGTGGCGCGCCGTGGGGGAGCACTCCCGGCCGGCCGAGGGGGAGGAGGTCACCACGCGGACGGTGCGCTACCGCACGGTGGGTGACATGTCCTGCACCGGCGCCGTCCTCTCGGAGGCCGCCACCGTCGAGGACGTCGTGCTCGAGGTCGCCGCCTCCACCCTGACCGAACGCGGGGCCACCCGCGCCGACGACCGCATCTCCGAGGCGGCCATGGAAGATCGCAAGAAGGACGGGTACTTCTGATGAGCACCGCACTGCTGGACCGGCACGCCCCTGCCGGGACCCTGTTCCGCCTGGCCACGGCCGGCTCGGTCGACGACGGGAAGTCCACCCTCGTGGGCCGCCTCCTGCACGACTCCAAGGCCGTCCTGGCCGACCAGCTCGAGGCCGTGGCCCGCACCTCCGCCGAGCGCGGCTTCGGCGGCGCCGAGGGCGGGCTGGACCTGGCGCTGCTGACCGACGGCCTGCGCGCCGAGCGGGAGCAGGGGATCACGATCGACGTCGCATACCGCTACTTCGCCACGGACCGGCGCACCTTCGTGCTGGCCGACTGCCCCGGGCACGTGCAGTACACCCGCAACACCGTCACGGGCGCCTCGACGGCCGACGCGGTCGTGCTGCTCGTGGACGCCCGCAGTGGCGTGGTGGAGCAGACCCGGCGCCACCTCAGCGTGGTGGCCCTGCTGCGGGTGCCGCACGTGATCGTCGCCGTCAACAAGATCGATCTCGTGGACTACTCCGAGGAGGTCTTCACCGCGATCGCCGACGACGTCCGGCGCGTGGCCCGGGAGCTTGGCCTCTCCGACGCGGTGAGCGTCCCGGTGTCCGCCCTCCAGGGCGACAACGTGGTCACCCGCTCCGAGCGGACGGCCTGGTACACCGGCCCCACGCTCATGGAGCTGCTCGAGTCCCTGCCCGGGGCGGACGCCGAGGACGACGCCGCGGCCTCCTTCCGCTTCCCGGTGCAGCTCGTGCTGCGCCCCCAGGGCGCCCTGGCCCCCGGCCTCGACCCCGAGGTCTTCCGCGACTACCGCGGCTACGCCGGGCAGGTCGTGGCGGGCACCGTCCGGCCCGGGGACGCCGTCGCCGTCCTCACCCCGGGGCAGCCGGCGCGCACCACCACCGTGGTGGGCGTCGACGCCGCCGGCGAGTCCCTCGAGGAGGCCTCCTCCCCGCAGTCGGTGGTCCTGCGCCTGGCCGACGAGGTGGACGTGGCCCGCGGGGACACGATCGCCGCCGCGGACACCGCCCCGCGTCCCACCGCGGAGGTGGCCGCCGCGCTGTGCTGGCTCTCCGCCGCGCCGCTGCGCGTCGGGCAGCAGGTCCTCGTCAAGCACGGAACCGCCGTCGTCCGGGCGCTCGTCCAGGAGGTGGCCGGCCGGCTCGACCTGGACACCCTGCGGCTCGACCCGGCCGAGACCCTCGGGCTCAACGACATCGGACAGGTGCGCCTGCACCTGGCCGCGCCGCTGCCCGTGGAGCCCTACGCCGTGCATCGGCGCACCGGGGCGTTCCTTGTGATCGACCCCCAGGACGGGGCCACGCTCGCCGCCGGCATGGTGCGCGGCGGCGACGAGGCCTGATCCAGATGACGAGGGCGCGAGGGGAGCGGTCATGACAGTGGTGATGGAGGACGTGGGCATGAGCTTCGGCGGGCCCACGCCCGTGCTGGAGGGCGTCTCCGTGCGGATCGAGCCGGGCGAGTTCGTCTGCCTGCTCGGCGCGTCCGGATGCGGCAAGTCCACGCTGCTCAACCTCATCGCCCGGCTCGAGGCGCCCACCGCGGGCGTCGTCAAGGCTCCCCGGGAGGGGGCGGCGTTCATGTTCCAGGACGCCGCCCTCTTCCCGTGGCTCACCGCCCGCGGCAACATCGAGCTCGCCCTCCGGTTCGCCGGTGTGCCCGCGGCGGAGCGTCGGGGGCGTGCCGGGGAGCTGCTGCGTCTCGTCCACCTGGGCGACGCCGCCGACCTGCGACCCCACCAGCTCTCCGGCGGCATGCGCCAGCGCGTCGCCCTGGCCCGGGCCCTCGCCCAGGACCGCCCCCTGCTGCTCATGGACGAGCCGTTCGCCGCGCTGGACGCGATCACCCGCGACCTGCTGCACGTGGAGCTCGAGCGGGTGTGGCGTCAGACCGGTCGGACGGTCGTGTTCGTCACCCACAACGTGACCGAGGCCGTCCGCCTCGGCCAGCGGGTGCTGCTGCTGTCCTCACGGCCGGGCCGCGTCGTCGCCGAATGGGACGTGCCCGCAGCCGCCCGCCACGACGCGCCCGCCGCGGCCGCCCTCACGGCCGCCATCACCGCCCGACTCGGTCAGGAGATCCGTCGCCATGCGCACTGACACCCCCACCCTCGACGCCCCCGGCCGCGCGCCGGGGGCCGCCGCCGACGACGAGCTGCGCGAGCTCGACAGCGGCCTCGACGCGCTCCAGGCCGTCGACTCGGCCCGCCGGACGGGTCTGGCCGGGTGGGACTGGAGCCGGGTCCTGCTCCCGGTGGCCGCCGTCGTCCTGCTCGTGGCGATCTGGCAGGTCGCCGCGTGGCTGACCGGTGCGCGCGGCGAGCCGATCACCGGTCCCGTCGACGTCCTCGGGGCCTTCGGGGCGCTGTGGGCCCAGGGCCTCGTCCAGCAAGCAGTGGCGACGTCGGTGGGCCGCGCCGTCGTGGGCTTCGCACTCGCCGTGGTCGTCGGCGTCGGGCTGGGCCTGCTGCTCGCACAGGTCGGCGTCCTGCGACGGGCGTTCGGCCCGCTGCTCACGGCCCTGATGGTGCTGCCCAACGTGGCCTGGGTGCCGCTCGCGGTGCTGTGGTTCGGCCTCAGCGACGCCACCGCGTACTTCGTGATTCTCACCGGTGCCGTCCCCGCCGTGGTCGCCGGCCTCACCACCGGCACGGACCAGGTGCCGCCGCAGCTGCGTCGCGCGGCCCGCGTGCTGGGCGCCTCGCGCCTCGAGACCGCCCTGCTGGTGGTCCTCCCGGCCGCCCTGCCCGCCTTCGTCTCCGGACTGCGTCAGGGCTGGGCCTTCGCGTGGCGAGGCCTCATGGCCGCCGAGATCATCGCCGTCGGCGCGCCCATGGGCGTCGGACTCGGGACCCTGCTCCACCAGGGACGGACCGAGTCCGACCTCGCCGTCGTCCTCTGCGCCGTCCTGGCCATCCTGGCCGTCGGCGTCCTCGTCGAACTGACCGCATTCGGCCCCGTCGAGCGGCGCATGCTGCGCCGCCAGGGGCTGCTGGAAGGGAGCACGCGATGACCGCGTCCGATCTGTACCCCACCTCCCTGCGACTGCTCGGCCGTCCCGTCCTGATCGTGGGCGGCGGGCGCGTGGCCGGCCGCCGCGTGGGCGCCCTCCTCGACGCCGGTGCGCTCGTCACCGTGGTGGCCCCGGAGCCGGGGGAGGAGGTGGAGCGGCTCGCGGCGGCCGGCCTGCTCACCCTGCACCGCCGCCCCTACCGCCCGTCCGACCTCGACGGTGTCTGGTTCGCCCAGACCGCCACCGGCGACCGGGCCGTGGACGGGGCCGTGGCCTCCGACGCCGAGGCCCGCCACGTCTGGTGCGTCGACGCCTCCGACGCCGAGTCCTCCGCCGCCTGGACGCCCGCCGTCGCCCGGGCCGGGGACGTGACCGTGGCCGTCAACGCCGGGGGAGACCCTCGCCGCGCCCGCGCCCTGAAGGACGCGATCACCCTCGCCCTGTCCACGGGGCGGTTGCCCCTGCGCCGGCGGCGCGCGTCCTCCGAGCCCGGCCGCGTGGCCCTCGTCGGCGGCGGCCCCGGCGACTCCGGGCTCATCACCGTGCGCGGCCGCCAGCTGCTCGCGGAGGCCGACGTGGTGGTCGCCGACCGGCTGGGCCCGCGCGCCCTCCTGGCCGAGCTGGACCCGGCGGTGCCCGTGATCGAGGTCGGCAAGGCCCCCGGGAACCACCTGGCCACGCAGGACGAGATCAACGCCGTCCTGGTCCGGGAGGCCCGGGCCGGCCGCCTCGTCGTCCGACTCAAGGGCGGCGACCCGTACGTGCTCGGACGCGGCGGCGAGGAGGCGGCGCACTGCCGCGCCCACGGCGTCGACGTCGAGGTGGTCCCCGGTGTCACGAGCGCCGTCTCGGTGCCCGCCGCCGCGGGGATCCCGGTCACCCATCGCGGCGTCGCCACCGGCTTCACGCTGGTGACCGGCCACGAAGAGCTGTCCGAAGTGCCCACCCGGGCCGACCACACGCTGGTCCTGCTGATGGGCGTGCGTCGGCTCGCGGACACCGCACGCCGACTGACGGAGCGCGGCCTCGACGGCGCGACGCCCGTGGCGATCATCGAGCGCGGCTGGATGCTGGACCAGCGGGTCACCGTGGGCACGGTGGAGACCATCGCCGCGCAGGCGGCCGCCGTCGGTGTGGCGAACCCCGCCGTGATCGTCGTGGGCGACGTCGTGCGCCTGAGCCCCTACGCCACCGGCGCGCCTGCAGCCGGTGTCCCTGCCCCGATCTTGACCCTGAACCCGACCTCCGAAGGAGCACGAGCATGACCCTGACCCCCTCGTACCCGAGGCCTGAGCGCCCGTTGCGCATCGCCATCATCGGTGCCGGACCCGCCGGGGTGTACACGGCGGACATCCTGACCAAGGAGGAGCGGGACTTCCGCGTCAGCATCGACCTGTTCGACCGCTACCCGGCCCCGTTCGGTCTGATCCGCTACGGGGTGGCCCCGGACCATCCGCGCATCAAGGGCATCGTGAACGCCCTGCACAAGGTGATGGACCGCGGGGACATCCGGTTCCTGGGCAACGTGGACTACGGCACGGATCTGAGCCTGGCGGACCTGCGTCGCCACTACGACGCGATCGTGTTCTCCACCGGGGCGGTGCGCGACGCGCGGCTGGACGTGCCCGGCGTCGAGCTCGCCGGCTCGTTCGGTGGCGCGGACTTCGCCTCCTGGTATGACGGGCACCCGGACGTGCCGCGCCACTGGCCGCTGGACGCCACCCAGGTCGCCGTCATCGGCAACGGGAATGTGGCCCTGGACGTCGCCCGGATCCTGTCCAAGCATGCCGAGGATCTGCTGCCCACCGAGATCCCGGACAACGTGTACCGCGACCTCGCCGCCTCCCCGGTCACGGACGTGCACGTGTTCGGCCGCCGTGGCCCCGCCCAGGTGAAGTTCACCCCGCTGGAGCTGCGCGAGCTGGCGCATTCCCGGGACGTGGACATCGTGCTCTACGAGGAGGACTTCGACTTCGATGAGGCCTCGGAGAAGGCGATCGAGGAGAGCAACCAGGTCCGCACCATGGTGGGCACCCTGACGAACTGGCTGATGGAGCAGGAGGACCGCGAGCAGTCCGCCTCGCGCCGCCTGCATCTGCATTTCCTCCAGGCCCCGGAGGAGTTCCTCGACGCGGACGGGGACGGCCGCGTGGACGGGTTGCGCATGCGCCGCATGGAGCTGGACGGCGCCGGCGGCGTGCGCCCCACGGACGAGACCGTGGACTACCCCGTGCAGGCCGTCTACCGTGCCGTGGGCTACTTCGGCTCGCCCCTGGACGGCGTGGAGTTCGACGCCGCCCGCGGCGTGGTGCCCAACGACGAGGGCCGTGTGCTCGACGCCGACGGCGCCCCCGTGCCCGGCCTCTACGCCTCCGGCTGGATCAAGCGCGGCCCCGTGGGCCTGATCGGTCACACCAAGGGTGACTCCCTCGAGACCATCAAGCACCTCATCGAGGACGAGCCGGGGCTGTGGACCGCTCAGGAGCCCTCGGAGGAGTCCGTGATCGAGCTGCTGGAGTCCCGTGAGGTGCGGTACACGACATGGGCTGGTTGGCTTGCTCTGGATGACCACGAGAAGGCCTTGGGTGTGCAGGCCACGGAGGCCGGCCCGGTCGAGCGCGAGCGCGTGAAGGTCGTGGACCGCGAGGAGATGACGCGCATCTCCCGGGAGAGCGTCCTCCTCGGCGCCGGAGGCTGAGCCCTCCCGTCGGGTGGATGCGAGGCCGCGGCGGGGCGCCACCCCTCGCCCGTGCCGCGGCCCGCTCCCTACCGTGGTGCCCATGACCACCTTCGCCGCAGCCGAACGCGCCCGCCTCGCTGACCTCCTGCTCGAGAAGGGCCCCCACGCGCCCACCCTGTGCGGTGGCTGGAGCACCCGCGACCTCGCCGCCCACCTCTGGCTGCGGGAGAGCCGGCCCGACGCCTTCGCCGCCCTGTTCATCCCGCCGCTGTCCCGCCACCTCGACCGCCTGTCCGCGGAGACCACGCGCCGCGACTACGCCGAGGTCGTGCGGGAGTGGGCCGCGGGCCCGTCGGCGCTGAACCCCATGCGGGCGGCGGACAGGCACGTGAACGCGGTCGAGCACTTCATCCACCTCGAGGACGTCCGGCGCGGTGAGTCCGCGGCCGGCGGCCCGCTGCCCGCCCCGCGCTCGTTCTCCCCGGACGAGGAGGACGCCCTCTACCGCTCGCTGCGCCGCATGGCCCCGCTGTTCCTGCGCAGGTCCACGGCGCCGGTGGTCCTCCAGGGCCCGGGCCGCGCCCCGGTCACCGTCACCCGTGGGGCCGTGGCGCTGCGGGCGCCCGTCACGGTGACCGGCGAGGTGGGGGAGCTCCTCCTCTGGGCCTCGGGCCGGGACGCCGTGCACGTGGAGCTCGACGGCGACGCGTCGGCGGCCGTGCGCACCGCCCTCTGACGCGCTCCGGCCCCGCGGCCACGGGCCGACGCGTCGTCCACTACACTGGCGGGCACAGGCGTCGACCCGGCCATCACCGGCGAGCCTCCGGAAGAACGGGCCGCCCGCGGCGGCCTCAGTAGAACCGGACGGGTAAGCCCGTCACAGCAGTCATCAAGCGGCCCGCGCCCGGGGACCCCCCGACGTCGGCAAGCAAGGTGGTACCGCGTCCGCGGCCGGCCCCAGGGCCGGCTTCACGGGCGTCCTTGCACGGAACCGACGCCCGGACGCAAAGGACCCCCGTGTACCCCCTCGCCTCCACCGCCCCCGACGGCCGCACCCCCGCCTCCCCGCGCTTCCCGGAGATCGAGCGCCGCATCCTGGCGTACTGGGACGAGGACGGCACCTTCCAGGCCTCCATCGACCAGCGCCCCGCCCTGAACGAGGACGGCTCCCAGAACGAGTTCGTGTTCTACGACGGCCCGCCCTTCGCCAACGGCCTGCCGCACTACGGCCACCTGCTCACCGGCTACGTCAAGGACCTCGTGGCCCGCTACCAGACGCAGCAGGGCCGCCGCGTGGAGCGCCGCTTCGGCTGGGACACCCACGGCCTGCCCGCCGAGCTCGAGGCCATGAAGCAGCTCGGCATGACGGACAAGTCCGAGATCGAGGCCATGGGCGTCGACCGGTTCAACGACGCCTGCCGCGCCTCAGTTCTCAAGTACACGGACCAGTGGCAGGACTACGTGACCCGCCAGGCCCGCTGGGTGGACTTCGATAACGACTACAAGACCCTCACCCCGGACTTCATGGAGTCCGTGATCTGGGCCTTCTCCGAGCTGCACCGCAAGGGCCTGACCTACCGCGGCTTCCGGGTTCTCCCGTACTGCTGGAACGACGAGACCCCGCTGTCCAACCACGAGCTGCGCATGGACGACGACGTCTACAAGATGCGTCAGGACCCCTCGGTCACCGTCACCTTCCCGATCACCGGCCTCCCGCAGGACCCGGCCCTCGTCCCCGACGGCGGCGCCGACGCGGAGCTCGCGGCCGAGCTGGCCGGCGTCCGCGTCCTCGCCTGGACCACCACGCCCTGGACGCTGCCGACCAACGCCGCGCTCGCCGTCGGCCCGGAGATCCCGTACGCCGTGGTGCCGGCCGGCCCCGAGGGCGCCACGGCCGAGGGCGAGCGCTTCCTGCTCGCCGTGGACCTCGTGGCCGCCCACGCCAAGGAGCTGGGCTACGCGGACGCCGAGGCGGCCCGCGCCGCCGTCGTCGAGACCGTGCCCGGCGCCCGCCTCGGCGGCCTGGCCTACGAGCCCCTCTTCACGGACGTGTTCGACGCCCACGCGGACGAGACCTTCACCGTCAACGGCCGCGACCTCGGCCTCGAGGCCGCCCACCGCATCCTCGTGGACGACTACGTCTCCACCGAGGACGGCACCGGCGTGGTCCACCAGGCCCCCGCCTACGGCGAGGACGATCAGCGCGTCTGCGAGGCCAACGGCATCCCCGTGCTCCTCTCCGTGGACTCCGGCGCCCGCTTCCTGCCGCTGTTCGCCCGCGAGGACGTGGGCCGCGGCGACCTCGCCGAGATCGCCGGCGTGCAGGTCTTCGAGGCCAACCGCACCATCGTCCGCGCCCTGCGCGAGCTTGGCCGGGTCGCCCGCGAGGCCTCCTACGAGCACTCCTACCCGCACTGCTGGCGCTGCCGCACGCCCCTGATCTACCGGGCAGTGACGTCCTGGTACGTCAAGGTCACCCAGATCAAGGAGCGCATGCTCGAGCTGAACGAGGAGATCACCTGGATCCCCGGCAACGTGAAGCACGGGCAGTTCGGCACGTGGGTGGCCAACGCCCGCGACTGGTCCATCTCCCGCAACCGGTACTGGGGCTCTCCCATCCCGGTGTGGGAGTGCGACGCCACGGACTGCGGCCACCAGGAGGTGCACGGCTCCCTCGCCGAGATCGAGGAGGCCTTCGGCCGCCTGCCCCTCAACGCCGAGGGCGAGGTGGACCTGCACCGCCCCTGGATCGACGACCTCACACGCGAGCACGCCGGCTGCGGCGGCACCCTGCGCCGGGTCGAGGACGTGCTGGACGTCTGGTTCGACTCCGGCTCCATGCCCTACGCCCAGGTGCACTACCCCTTCGAGCGGGCAGACTGGTTCCCCACGCACAACCCGGCGGACTTCATCGTGGAGTACATCGGCCAGACCCGCGGGTGGTTCTACACCATGCACATCCTGGCCACCGCGCTGTTCGACCGGCCCGCGTTCTCCAACGTGATCTCCCACGGCATCGTGCTCGGCTCGGACGGGCAGAAGATGTCCAAGTCGCTGCGCAACTACCCGGACGTCACCGAGGTCCTGGACCGCGACGGCGCCGACGCGATGCGCTGGTTCCTCATGGCCAGCCCCATCCTGCGCGGCGGCAACCTCGTGGTCACCGAGGAGGGCATCCGCGAAGGCGTGCGCCAGGTGCTGCTGCCGGCGTGGAACGCCTACCACTTCTTCACCCTCTACGCGAACACGGCCCACGACGGCGGCGCCCGCCCCGACGGGTACCGCGCGCAGGCGCGGCACTCGGCGCAGGACCCACTGGACCAGTACATCCTGGCGGCCACGGGGCGGATGCTGCGGGACGTCAAGACGGCGCTCGACGCGTACGAGGTCTCGGACGCCACGGACGCGCTGCGCGGCTTCATGGACACCCTGACCAACTGGTACATCCGCCGGTCGCGGCAGCGGTTCTTCGACGAGGACACCGCCGCCATGGACGTGCTCTACACCGCCCTGGAGGCGTTCGCGCGGGCCGCCGCCCCGCTCATGCCGCTCGTGGCGGAGGAGATCTGGCGCGGCCTCACCGGCGGCCGCTCGGTCCACCTGACCGACTACCCGGACGCCGACCTGTTCCCGCACGGGCCCGAGGCGGACTCCCTCGTGGCCCGCATGGACGCGGTGCGCCGCATCAGCTCTGCCGGCTCGGCCCTGCGCAAGGGGGCCGGCCGCCGGGTGCGCCTGCCGCTGCCCCGCCTGTCCGTCGTCGTCCCGGACGCGGAGGGCCTCGAGGGCACCTACGCCCGCATCGTGGCCGACGAACTGAACCTCAAGGACGTGAGCCTCACCGAGCTCTCGGACGAGGCCATCGCCCGCTACGGGATCGGCACCGAGCTGAAGCTGAACTTCCGCGAGCTCGGCAAGGCCTACGGCAAGCAGGTGCCGCTCGTGAAGAAGGCCGTGGACGCCGGCTCCTACGAGGAGACCGCGGACGGGCTCGCCGTGACCCTGGCCGACGGTGCGACCGTGACCCTGGACCCGGCCCTGTACGAGCTGCGCACCGTCTCCACCGGCGCCCCCGAGGGCACCGCGGTGGGCGTGCTGCCCGGCGCCGCCGGCTTCCTCGTGCTGGACACCGAGGTCTCCGCGGAGCTGGCCGCCGAGGGCACCGCCCGGGACGTGGTCCGCGCCGTCCAGGCGGCCCGCAAGGACGCCGGCCTGGACGTCTCCGACCGCGTGCGCACGCGGATCGAAGGCCCCACCGCCGTCGTGGCGGCGCTCGAGGCCCACCGCGACCTCGTCGCGGAGGAGACCCTCACGGTGGAGCTGGAGCTCGTGGACTCCGGCGAGGCCGACCCCCGCAAGGACCCGGCCGACGACGCGATGAAGACCGTGGCCGTCACCGTGGCGAAGGCGGACGCGTGAGCGGCGCGCCCGCCCCGCAGACGGTCGAGCAGGTCTACGCGGACCTGCTCGACCGCGCCCCGGAGAACGCCATGGAGCCGCGGCTGGAGCCGATGCGGCGCGTGCTCGCGCTGCTCGGCGACCCGCAGCACGCGGCCCCCGTCATCCACCTGACCGGCACCAACGGCAAGACGTCCACGGCGCGGATGATCGAGGCGGTGCTGCGCTCCTACGGGCTGCGCACCGGCCGCTACACGTCCCCGCACCTGCAGAGCGTGACCGAGCGGATCAGCATCGACGGCGCCCCCGTGTCCGACGAGACGTTCGTGCGCGTCTGGGGCGAGATCCTGCCGATCGTGCAGGCCGTGGACGCCGAGCTGGAGGCCGAGGGCCGGCCGCGGCTGACCTACTTCGAGGCCGTCACCACCCTGGGCTTCGCGGTGTTCGCGGACGAGCCCGTGGAGGTCGTCGTCCTCGAGGTGGGCCTGGGCGGCATCACGGACGCCACCAACGTGGCCGACGGCGCGGTCTCCGTGGTCACCCCCATCTCCCTGGACCACACGGACCTGCTGGGGGAGACCGAGGCCGAGATCGCCGAGGAGAAGGCCGGCATCGTCAAGCCCGGCGGGGCGCTCGTCTCCGCGGTCCAGGAGCGGGACGCCGCGCAGGTGCTGCTGGAGGCCGCGCGGGCCGCGGACGTGCCGTTCCGCTTCGAGGGCGTCGAGTTCGGCGTCCTGGAGCGCTCCCTGGCCGTGGGCGGCCAGCAGGTCTCCGTGCGCGGGCTCGCCGCGGAGTACCGCGACCTCTTCCTGCCCCTGCACGGCGAGCACCAGGCCCAGAACCTCGCGGTGGCCGTGGCCGCCCTCGAGATGTTCCTGGGCGGGGGAGACCGCCCCCTGGACGAGGAGCTGCTGCGGGAGGGACTGGCGCAGGTCGCCTCGCCCGGCCGCCTCGAGGTGCTGCGCACCGCGCCGACGCTGATCGTGGACGCCGCGCACAACCCGGACGGCGTCCGCGCCACGGCCAGGGCGGTGCAGGAGGCCTTCGGCTTCACCCGCCTGGCCCTGGTGGTGGGCATCCTCCGGGAGAAGGACGCCCCGGCCATGCTGGAGGCGCTCTTCCGGGCCTTCGGCGACGACGTCGAGGACCTCGCCCTCACGCAGTCCTCCTCGCCGCGGGCCATCCCGGCCGGCGACCTCGCGCGCATGGCCGTGGACGCCGGCTGGCCCGAGGCGGACGTGTTCGCCGCCGAGTCCGTCCCGGACGCCCTCGAGTGGGCGGTCGGCCGGGCCGAGGCGCTGGAGACGAGCGCCGACGAGCTGGCCTCCGGCACCGGCGGCGGCGTCCTCGTGCTCGGCTCCGTCACCCTGGCCGCGGAGGTCCGCGCCCTGGTCGGCGAGCCCCGGCACGCCGGCCCCGTGACGGTGGCCGCCCGCGGGCTGGACCCCGCGGACCTCCTCGACGCCGTCGGCCTGGCCGAGGCGGACGAGGACGACCTGGACCCCGAGATCCTCGAGCTGCTCGAGGACCGCGACGACGCCGGCTCCCGCCGCCGCACCGAGGAGGACCGATGAGCACGCCGCAGCCCGGGACGGGCCGCACCCCCGAGGAGGACGAGCGCTTCGGCGACGAGTCCTGGCGCCCCGAGCGCGAGACGCGGGCCCAGCGGGCCTGGCGGCCGGGCACCCGCCGGCGCCGCCGCTCCGTGCGCGCCCTGTTCACCTCCACCGTGCTCATGCTCGAAGCCGTGGTGATCTTCTTCCTCGGCATGATGCTGTTCGGCATGAACCGGGACCAGCCGGGGGCGGTGTGGTTCATCGCGGGCTACACGCTGCTCGCGGCCGTGGCCGTGCTCACCTGCGCGCTGGTGCGCCGGCCGGTCGGCATCGCGATCGGCTGGGCGATCCAGGCCGTGCTCGTGCTCTCCGGGTTCTGGGAGTACTCGATGTTCGTGGTGGGGGCCCTCTTCGCGCTGACGTGGGCGTACGCCGTGATCAAGGGCGGGAGCATGGACGTGGAGAACGCCGAGCGGGACCGGCTGCAGGCCGAGTGGGAGGCCGAGCACGGACAGTGAGCCCGGCGCCCCCACTAGGGTGGGTGCAGAACCGGACCCGGACGCACCCGTCCGCCGACGCAAGGAGCACCACCATGGCCCAGCACATCGAAGAGACCCTCGTCCTCGTCAAGCCGGACGGCGTCGAGCGCAACCTCGTGGGCGAGATCCTCGCGCGCATCGAGCGCAAGGGCTACGTCATCGCGGACCTGAAGATGCTCACCCCCACCCGCTCCATGCTCGAGCGCCACTATGAGGAGCACCAGGGCAAGCCGTTCTTCGACCCGCTGGTTGACTTCATGGCCTCCGGCCCCGTGGTGGCCGTGCGCGTCACCGGCAACTCGGTGATCGAGGGCTTCCGCTCCCTGGCCGGCAAGACCGACCCCACCGTGGCCGCCCCGGGCACCATCCGAGGCGACCTGGGCCGTGACTGGGGCGAGAGCGTGCAGAAGAACCTCGTGCACGGCTCGGACTCGTCCCTCTCGGCCGAGCGCGAGCTCGGCATCTGGTTCGGCTGACGACGGCGACGGCCCGGACGACGACGGCCGGTCACCCCGCGGGGTGACCGGCCGTCGTCGCGTCCGGGGGAGGGCGCTCAGCCCAGGCCGATGACGCCGAACCCCAGCTCGAGCAGGATCGTGGCGAACACCAGCACGTACAGGATCAGGATGACGGGCCAGGCGAGCTCGCGGGCGAGGCGGGCGGCGCCGGGGGAGGCCGGCAGCGTCCCGGTCTGGATGTTCCGCGAGGTCACCAGGACCAGCTGGGCGATGACCATGGCCCACACGATCATGCAGTACAGGCACAGGGTGCCGATGCTGTAGACGGCGGAGTACCAGAGCCACACGCAGAAGGCGAAGCCCGCGAGGATCCCCACGTTCATCAGCAGCCAGTACCAGCGGGCGAAGCGGGCGCCGGCGAAGAGGGACACGGCCACGGTGATCAGAACGGAGAAGGCCACGATCCCGATGTACGTGTTGGGGAAGCCGAACGTCATGGCCTGCCAGGACTGCATCACCTTGCCGCAGGACACCCACGGGTTGAGGTCGCAGCTGGTGCGGTGCCCCGGGTCGGCGGCCAGGATGGACCGCTCCACGATGATGACGATGGTCGCGGCCAGGGCCACGAGCGAGGTCACGAGCAGCGTCCAGGCCATGCCGGCCGGGCGGGCGTACCAGGACAGGGTCCCGTCCGACGCGGGCGTCTCGGCGGGCTGGGCGGGCTGGGCGGGGCGGACGCGGTCCGCCGTGGGGGTCGAAGGCATGCTGTGAGTCTACGCGCGCGGCGGAGGCGGGTGTGAGACAATCGGGCCTGGCCGTCCCGTGGCCACACCGCGGGACAGCCCGCTGCGCGCCCGACGTCGGGCCGCCGCCGAGGCGCCGCCCGCACCGATCATCGCGCGGGAGGCGGACGCCGGGGACGCCCCGCATGCGTCCGCGCGCCGCACAGGCGGACGGCACAAGACGCCCAGGCCCCGACCTCGAGGGCGCAGCGGTTCCGCGACGGGCCCGCACGGCCGCCGCGGTCCACCAGACGACTTTCTCGGTGTCCGCCTCCCGGCGCACCCGCGGCGCGCGGCGCCCGGGGCAACGCGGCCGGCGGCGGACCTGGACACGCCGGACGGCGGCGGGTGTGGCGTCGTCGGACGGCGGGAGGTGCTGCCATGGCGGCGAACGAGGACACGACCGGCGCGGAGGAACGCGCGGAGCAGACGGAGCAGACGACCGCGGAGACCTCCGCGGCGGTCGCGGGGCAGGCCGCGGTCGAGAGCCCCGTCGAGGACGGCGGGACCGTGACGCAGGCGCAGGCCGACGCGGCCGAGGGCGCCGACGCCCGCGAGCGCACCGCGGAGGCCGCGGACCTCGAGGACGAGGCCGAGACGGACACGGCCGCCGAGCCGGAGCCGGACGAGGCGCCCGGCGCGCCCGCGCTGCAGTTCGACCCCACCGACCCCTTCGCCGTGCCGGCGAACGTCATGGAGATCCTGCGGACCGAGAAGTCCGAGCGCCGCCCCGCCCGCGACGAGCGCCCGGCCCGCGGCGCCGAGGACGAGGACGAGGCCCCCGGCCGGTCCCGCCGCCGTCGCCGCCCGTCCCGGGACCGCGACCAGGCCGAGACCGAGGCCGGCGCCGAGGACGAGGCCGTGGAGACGGCCGAGGGCGAGCAGGACGCCGAGACCGCCGAGCGCGGCGAGGGCGCCGTGGTGTCCCGCCGCCGTCGCCGTCGGCGCCGCGGGGACGTGGACATGGAGCTCGACGGCGGCGAGGACGGCGACCCGGAGAACACGGTGACCCGCGTGCGCGCCCCCCGGCAGGCCCTGAGCACCGGCTCGGACGCCGTGCAGGGCGTCAAGGGCTCCACCCGCCTGGAGGCCAAGCGCCAGCGCCGCCGCGACTCCCGCTCCGGCGGCCGCCGCCGCACCGTGATCACCGAGGCCGAGTTCCTCGCCCGCCGCGAGGCCGTGGACCGCAAGATGCTGGTCCGCCAGCGCGAGCACCGCATCCAGATCGCCGTCCTCGAGGACGGCGTGCTGGCCGAGCACTTCGTGTCCAACACCACCCAGGACTCGCTGATCGGCAACGTCTACGTGGGCAAGGTCCAGAACGTGCTGCCCTCCATGGAGGCGGCGTTCGTGGACATCGGCCGCGGCCGCAACGCCGTGCTCTACGCCGGCGAGGTCAACTGGGACGCCGCCCAGCTGGACGGCAAGCCCAAGAAGATCGAGAACGCGCTGAAGTCCGGTGACACCGTCCTGGTGCAGGTCACCAAGGACCCCGTGGGCCACAAGGGCGCCCGCCTGACCAGCCAGGTCTCGCTGCCCGGCCGCTACCTCGTGTACGTGCCCGGCGGCTCCATGACCGGCATCTCCCGCAAGCTCCCGGACGTGGAGCGCTCGCGCCTGAAGAAGATCCTCAAGGACCACCTCCCGCAGGACGCCGGCGTGATCGTGCGCACCGCCGCCGAGGGCACCTCGGAGCAGGAGCTGCAGAACGACATCAACCGCCTGCGCGCGCAGTGGGAGGGCATCCAGGAGAAGGCCTCCTCCACCAAGGTGCTGGCCCCCGAGCTGCTCTATGCCGAGCCGGACCTGACCATCAAGACGGTCCGCGACGTGTTCAACGAGGACTTCTCCGCCGTGCTGGTGCAGGGCGAGGCCACGTGGGACAACATCGAGGCGTACGTGACCTACGTGGCGCCGCACCTGCTGGACCGCCTGCACCACTGGGTGCCCCAGGACCACGACGGCGAGGACCTCTACGCCACCCACCGAGTGGACGAGCAGCTGCACAAGGCGTTGGAGCGCAAGGTGTACCTGCCCTCCGGCGGCTCCCTCGTGATCGACCGCACCGAGGCCATGACCGTGGTGGACGTCAACACCGGCAAGTTCACCGGCTCGGGCGGCAACCTCGAGGAGACCGTCACCAAGAACAACCTCGAGGCCGCGGAGGAGGTCGTCCGCCAGCTTCGCCTGCGGGACATCGGCGGCATCATCGTCATCGACTTCATCGACATGGTGCTCGAGGCCAACCAGGACCTCGTGCTGCGTCGCCTGGTCGAGTGCCTCGGCCGGGACCGCACCAAGCACCAGGTGGCCGAGGTGACCTCCCTGGGCCTCGTGCAGATGACGCGCAAGCGCATGGGCACCGGCCTGGTCGAGGTCTTCTCCGAGACCTGCGAGCACTGCGCCGGCCGCGGCATCCTCATCCACGACACCCCGGTCGAGCGGGGCCGCTCCGGCGGCGAGCCGCGCGGCGAGGGGGAGGGCCGCCGTCGCCGTCGCCGCAAGGGCGCCGGGGAGGGCGAGCAGGCCCAGCCCGCCGAGTCGACGACGACGGCCGGCGGCGAGGAGGTCGACGCGGAGGACGAGCGCCAGCGTCGCGAGCGCGCCGAGGCCGCCCGCGCCGCGCTGCACTCGATCGCCAAGGCCTCCGGCAAGGTGAGCGAGGACGAGGACCCGGCCGAGCAGGCCGCGCCCGCCGAGCAGGCTGCGGACGCCGCCGAGGACCAGGCCGCCGAGGCCGTCGAGGCCGCCCGCGAGGACGCGGCCGAGGAGACCGGCGAGGCCGGTGCGCAGGACGGTGAGGGCGCCGAGGACGAGGACGAGGCCCCGCGCCGTCGCCGCCGTCGTGGCCGCCGCCGCGGCCGCGGACGCTCGGAGGAGGCCGCCGAGGCCGCCGAGGCCGCGTCCGAGGACGGGTCCCGCGACGCCGACGCCGCTCCCGCCGGGCAGGCCCCGGCCGCGGACGAGGAGGAGGCCCCCGCCGCCGATCCGGTCGCTCAGGCCGAGGCGGCCGTCACCGCGGTGGCCGAGGCGGAGGCCGACGCCGAGTCCGGGGGCGAGGAGCGCGAGGCCGAGCCGGCCGGGGACGAGGAGGGCGCCCGACCGCGCCGCGCCCGTCGCCGCCGGGGCGGCCGCGGCCGCTCCCGCCGTGGCGCCGACCGCGAGGCCTCGACCGCCGACGCGGACGACGAGGCCGCCCAGCCCGCGCAGGAGCCGGCCCAGGCCGACGCGGAGCCGGCGGCGACCGAGCCCGAGCCGGCCGCGCAGGTCGAGTCGGTGCAGCCCGTGCAGCCCGAGTCGGCCCCGGCCGTGGCCGCGGCGGACGCCGAGCAGCCGGCCGCCCCGCGCCGCCGCCGTTCGCGCCGCGCTTCGAGCGACGGCGTCGTGCGCCCGGGCGCGGGCCAGGGCGGCGCCCCGGCGTCGTCCGGCCCGGCGACCCCGTCCCGCGGGGAGGAGGCCGCCGTCGAGGCGACCGAGCCCACCGCGGAGCAGTCCACGGACGCCACCGAGGTGCACGAGCACCCGGCCGCCCCCGCCCCGGCGGAGGAGGCCTTGATGGTCGAGCCGGTGGCGGCCGACCCCGCCCCGGCCGAGCAGGCCGAGCCCGCCCCCGCGGCGCGGCCCGAGCCGGCGCGCGAGGAGGCCTCCGTCGCCCGGCGCCGTCGGTCCCGTCGCGCGGTGTCCTCGGACGGCGTGCGCGTGCAGGTCGAGGACGCCTCCGGGGCGGCACGGGGCGGACGCTTCACGGCGACCGCCGCCGAGCCCACGGCCCCCGCCGAGCAGGGCGCCTCGGCGCCCGTGATGCTGGGCGTGGGCGTCAAGGCCGCGGACCTGGCGCGCCGCAGCCGCTGACCGCCTCGTCGTCGCCGCCCGGAGGCCCCTCCGGGCGGCGGCGACGCGCCGGTGGCCGCCCCGTTTGGTCCGGATGCGGGGCACCGAGTATGCTGGACCATCGGTGTTCACCGCCCGCAGGCTCCCGCATGTCCCGGTGAGGGACCGCCGGACCCGGACGCAGTCGCGGTCGAGGTGCGAGGCGAGCAGAACCCGGACTGATCCATTGAAAACGTCGAGAGAAGTGAGTCCCAAGTGGTGTACGCGATTGTCCGCGCTGGCGGCCGCCAGGAGAAGGTTTCCGTCGGAGACCTCGTTACCCTTGACCGCGTTCCCGCTGAGACCGGTGGCTCCGTCGAGCTGCCCGCTCTGATGCTGGTGGACGGGGACAAGGTCACGGCAGGCGCCGACGCCGCCGGCGTGAAGGTGACGGCTGAGGTCGTCTCCCACTCCCGCGGCAAGAAGGTCGTCATCATGAAGTACAAGAACAAGACCGGCTACAAGAAGCGCCAGGGCCACCGCTCTGAGCTCTCCACGGTCAAGATCACCGGGATCGCCTGAGCCGTCCGCGGCATCAGCGAAACCGGGCATCCGAGAGGTTAGGCAACAGCAATGGCACATAAGAAGGCCGGCAGTTCCTCCAAGAACGGCCGCGACTCGAACCCCCAGTACCTCGGCGTCAAGCGCTACGGCGGCGAGGACGTCAACGCCGGCGAGATCATCGTCCGCCAGCGTGGCACCAAGTTCCACCCGGGCCGCAACGTCGGCCGCGGCAAGGACGACACGCTCTTCGCGCTGTCCGCCGGCTCCGTGGCCTTCGGCCAGCGCCGCGGCCGCAAGGTCGTGGACATCGTCCCCGCCGCGGAGTGATCTGACGCTCTCGCGGTCTGCGTGCGGCCCCTCGCCCGGCGAGGAGCACCGCACCACGTGACGCCCCGGCGGGGGCGGGCCCGGCATCCACCGGACCCGCCCCCGCCGTTCGCGTTCCCGGCCTCCGTGGCCGCCCGTCCGACCCCCTCCAGCTCAAGGAGCACTCCCATGGCAGCCTTCGTGGACCGCGTGGTCCTCCACCTCACCGCCGGCAACGGCGGGCACGGGTGCGTCTCCGTGCACCGCGAGAAGTTCAAGCCCCTGGGCGGTCCCGACGGCGGCAACGGCGGCAACGGCGGCGACATCACCCTGGTGGTGGACTCCCAGACCACCACCCTGCTCGACTACCACCACGCCCCGCACCGCTCGGCGGAGAACGGGCAGCCGGGCATGGGCGACCACCGCGCCGGCAAGCACGGCGAGTCCCTCGTGATCCCGGTGCCGGACGGCACGGTGGTCAAGGATGAGCAGGGCAACATCGTGGCCGACCTCGTGGGCGAGGGCGCGTCCTACACCGCGGCGGCCGGCGGCCAGGGCGGCCTCGGCAACGCCGCGCTGTCCTCGGTCAAGCGCAAGGCCCCCGGATTCGCCCTGCTGGGCCTGCCGGGGGAGAGCCGCGACCTCACCCTGGAGATCAAGACGGTCGCCGACGTCGCCCTCGTGGGCTTCCCCTCGGCTGGGAAGTCCTCGCTCATCGCGGCGATCTCCGCGGCGCGCCCGAAGATCGCCGACTACCCGTTCACCACGCTCGTGCCCAACCTCGGCGTGGTCCAGGCCGGCGAGGTCCGCTTCACCGTGGCGGACGTGCCCGGGCTGATCCCCGGCGCCTCCGAGGGGCGCGGCCTCGGCCTGGAGTTCCTTCGCCACGTGGAGCGCTGCGCGGCCCTCGTGCACGTCCTGGACTGCGGCACCCTCGAGTCGGACCGGGACCCGATCGCCGACTTCGAGGCCATCGAGGCCGAGCTCGAGGCGTACGCCGTGGAGCCCGTGTTCTCCCAGGGCGGCGAGGGCGTGGTGCCCCTGAACGAGCGCCCGCGCCTGGTGGCCCTGAACAAGACCGACCTGCCCGACGGCGCCGCGATGGCCGAGATGGTCCGCGCCGAGCTCGAGGGCCGCGGCCTGCGCGTGTTCGACATCTCCGCGCTGGCCCGCGACGGCCTGGAGGCGCTCAAGTACGCCATGGCCGGGCTCGTCACCGAGGCCCGCGAGCGGGTCCCCGAGCCCGAGCCGGCCGCCCCCGTGGAGGTGCCCCGCCGGCACCGCCGCAAGGGCGAGCACGCCGAGTTCACCGTCCGCCGCGAGGAGCGCAACCTCGAGCCGCTGTTCCGCATCCGCGGCGAGAAGCCGGAGCGCTGGGTCGCCCAGACCGACTTCCAGAACGACGAGGCCGTCGGCTACCTCGCCGACCGACTGCAGCGCGTGGGCGTGGAGGACGCCCTGTTCAAGGCCGGCGCCACCCCGGGCGACGCCGTCGTGATCGGCGACGACGCCTCGGGCGTGCTCTTCGACTGGGAGCCCACCCTGTCCGCCGGCGCCGAGTTGCTGGCCGGCCCGCGCGGCACCGACCTGCGCCTGGACGAGCGCACGCGCGCCACCCGCGCGGAGAAGCGGGCGGAGCAGGACCAGCGCCGCGCCGCCCGCGCCGCCACGCGCGCCGAGATGGAGGCCGAGCGCCGCTCCGGCCTCTGGACCGAGACGTACGACCGAGAGGACTGATCGCATGAGCACACGCCGCACCGTCGTCACCCGCTACCCCACCCCCGCCACCCGTGGCGCGGAAGATCCGCGGGCCAACCCCGTCACCACGCGGGACACGATGGCCGCGGCGCGCCGGGTCGTGATCAAGATCGGCTCGTCCTCGCTCACCACCGCGACCGGCCTGGACGTGGCGGCCATCGACCGCCTCGTGGACGTCATCGCGGAGCTGCGCGGGCGGGGCACCCAGGTGGTGCTGGTCTCCTCGGGCGCGATCGCCGCGGGCTTCCCGCACCTCGGCCTGGACCGCCGCCCCAAGGACACCGCCACCCAGCAGGCGGCCGCCGCGGTGGGCCAGGGCCGGCTCCTGGCGCACTACACGCACAGCTTCGGGCGCCACGAGACAGAGGTCGCGCAGGTGCTGCTCACCGCCGAGGAGCTCATGCGCCGCACGCAGTACACCAACGCGCACCGCGCGCTGGCGCGGCTGCTCACCCTCGACGTCATGCCGATCGTCAACGAGAACGACGCCGTGGCAACGCGCGAGATCCGGTTCGGCGACAACGACCGCCTCGCCGCGCTCACCGCCAACCTGGTCAAGGCGGACCTGCTCGTGCTGCTCTCGGACGTGGACGCGCTCTACACGGGCCACCCCTCGCGCCCGGACTCGCGGCGCATCCCCGTGGTCGCCACGGACGCGGACCTCGAGGGCGTGGACGTGCGCGTGCCCGGCTCGGCCGGCGTGGGCACGGGCGGCATGGTCACCAAGGTTGACGCGGCGGGCATCGCGGCGACCACCGGCATCCCCACCCTGCTCACCTCGGCCCCGAACGCGGGCTCGGCGTTCGCGGGGGAGGACGTGGGCACGTGGTTCGAGGCCACCGGCCGCCGCCGCTCGGCCCGCGCGGCCTGGCTGGGCCTGACCGCGGAGGTGCGCGGCCAGCTCGTGATCGACGACGGCGCGGTGGCCGGCGCGATCGACCGCGGCCGCTCCCTGCTCGCCGCGGGCATCACCGGCCTCAGCGGCCGGTTCACGCCGGGCGACGTCGTCGAGATCCTCGACGCGACCGGCCGCGTGCTGGCACGCGGGCTCGTGCAGTACTCCTCGTCCCAGTTGCCCCCGATGCTCGGGCGCTCCACGTCCGACCTCAAGGAGGACCTCGGCGCCGGCTACGACGGCGTGGTGGTGCACGCGGACGACTGGGTGCGCCTGGCCCCGCCGCGCCGCTGACCCCGGTCCCGGGGCGCGGGCGGCCCGACGGCGCCGCGCGTCGCACGACGCCGCGGCCTCGATCCGGGTCCGGTCCCCTCGGTAGGGTGGGCGGCATGGAGAACCAGGAGAGCACCGCACCCCAGGACCAGTCCGCCGGCCAGGAGGCCGAGGCCCCCTCGCAGGAGGTCGTGGACACGATCCGCCAGCGCGCGGAGTGGGCCCGCCTGGCCGTTCCGGAGCTGGCCACCGCGGGCCGCACCCGCAAGGACGCCGTCCTGCGCCACATGGCCGAGTCGCTGCGCTCCAACGCGGCCGCGATCATCACGGCCAACCAGGAGGACCGCGCCCGCGGCGCCGAGGCCGGCACCTCCGCCGCCCTGCTGGACCGCCTGAAGCTGGACGAGCCGCGCGTCGAGGCGCTGGCGCTCGGCCTCGAGGCCCTCGCCGCCCTGCCGGACCCCGTCGGCGCCGTCGTGCGGGGCGGGACCCTGCCCAACGGCGTGCGGATGACCCAGACCCGCGTGCCCCTGGGCGTGGTGGGCGCCGTGTACGAGGCGCGCCCCAACGTGACCGTGGACATCGCGGGCATCGCCCTGAAGTCCGGCAACGGCGTGATCCTGCGCGGCGGCTCGGCCGCCCAGAGCACCAACGCCGTGCTGATCCAGGTGCTGCGCGAGGCCCTGGCGGACCAGGGCTTCGACCCCAACGTGGTCCAGGGCATCGACGACCTCGGCCGCCCCGGCGTGGCCGCCCTCATGGCCACCCGCGGCGCGGTGGACGTGCTCGTGCCGCGCGGCGGCCGCGAGCTCATCCAGCGCGTGGTCCGCGAGGCCCGCGTGCCCGTGATCGAGACGGGGGAGGGCAACGTCCACCTGTACCTGGACGCCTCCGCCCCGAAGGACATGGCCGTGGAGATCGCCCTCAACGCCAAGACGCACCGCACCTCCGTGTGCAACGCCGCCGAGACCCTGCTGATCCACCGCGAGGCGGAGGAGACCGGCCGCGAGGTGCTGCGCACCCTCATGCGCAGCGGCGTCCTGCTGCACGTGGACGAGGCCGCGAAGGCCTGGCTGCCCGGCCCCACGGACCGCGGCGACCACGCCCGGGACGCGGTGGACGCCACCGAGGAGGACTGGGGCACCGAGTACCTGGACATGGACATGGCCGTGCGGATCGTCGACTCGCTGGACCAGGCGATCGAGCACATCGGCCGCTGGTCCACGGGCCACACCGAGGCCATCGTCACCAACGACCTCGCGGCGGCCGAGCAGTTCATCACCCAGGTGGACGCGGCGGCCGTGATCGTCAACGCCTCCACCCGCTTCACCGACGGCGGCGAGCTCGGCCTCGGGGCCGAGGTCGGCATCTCCACCCAGAAGATGCACGCCCGCGGGCCCATGGGCCTGGAGGAGCTGACCACCACGAAGTGGATCCTGCGCGGCGACGGCCAGGTCCGTCGCTGACCGGCGCTAGGATGGACCACAGGACCCCTGCGGCCCGGCCTCGGCCCGGCCGTCTGACCCGTTGCACCGAGGAGCACCCATGCTGAACACCTCTCTCGTCCTGGCCGCCGCCGAGGGCCACCACGTCGTGAACGAGCTGCCGATCCCCACCGTCTGGTACGGCATCATCGTCTTCGCGCTGCTCATGGCCGCGCTGCTGGCCACCATGTCCATGCGCTCGCGCGCCCTGCGCCTGCCCGAGCCCACCACCGCCGTGCAGCACCACGGCACCGGCCACGGCTCGCACACCCCCGGCCACTGACTCCGCATCGGACCGCCGCGCCGTCCCGGACCCCCGGGGCGGCGCGGCGTCCTGCGGACTCCCGCCTGAGCGCATGACCGTCGCCTCCCGCGCCACCGCCTCCGAGCCCACCGCCGGAGGCGCCCGTCGTCGTCGCCTGGGCATCATGGGCGGCACCTTCGACCCCGTCCACCACGGGCACCTCGTGGCCGCCTCCGAGGTGGCCGCCGAGTTCGAGCTGGACGAGGTGATCTTCGTCCCCACCGGCCAGCCCTGGCAGAAGGCGGACCGCTCGGTCTCCCCGGCCGAGGACCGGTACCTGATGACCGTGGTGGCCACCGCCTCCAACCCGCGCTTCACCGTGTCCCGGGTGGACATCGACCGCCCCGGCATGACCTACACCGTGGACACCCTGCGGGACCTGCGCCGCCTGCATCCGGACGCCGAGCTGTTCTTCATCACCGGCGCCGACGCCATGGGCCAGATCCTCACGTGGAAGGACGTGGACGAGCTCTGGGACCTGGCGCACTTCGTGGGCGTCACCCGCCCGGGCCACGACCTCACGGACATGGGCCTGAAGGACGACGTGTCCCTCATGGAGATCCCCGCCATGGCGATCTCCTCCACGGACTGCCGGGAGCGCGTCGCCCGGGGCCGGCCCGTCTGGTACCTCGTGCCGGACGGCGTGGTCCAGTACATCGCCAAGCATCATCTCTACGTCTCGGATGAGGAGACCCCTTGACCGTTCCCCAGACCACCCTGGACGCCCTCACCGTCGCCGCGGCCGCCGCGGCCGACAAGCTGGGCACCCACATCGTGGCGTTCGACGTCGCCGAGCGACTCGGCCTCACGGACGCCTTCCTGATCGCCTCCGGCGCCTCCGAGCGCCAGGTCAATGCCATCGTCGACGGCGTGGAGGAGGCCCTGCTCAAGGAGGAGCAGCTCAAGCCCCTGCGCCGTGAGGGCCGCTCGGACGGCCACTGGGTGCTGCTCGACTACGGCCACTTCGTGGTCCACGTCCAGCACCGCGAGGACCGCGAATTCTACGCGCTGGACCGGCTGTGGAAGGACACCCCGGCCATCGACCTCGGCCTCGCCGAGGAGCACACGCGGCCGGACGCCGCTGGCGAGGGCGCCGCGGACGACGCCGCCCCGCACGCCTCCTGAGCGGCCCGGGGCACGGAGTGCGACTGATCCTGCTGCGCCACGGCGAGACGGACTGGAATGCGGGCGACCGCTACCAGGGCCGCACGGACGTGGAGCTCAACGCCGTGGGGGAGCGCCAGGCCCGCCGCGCCGCGGTCGGGCCCGTGGGCGACCTCCTCGAGGAGGCCGCCGAGCTGGTGGCCGTCGCCTCCCCGCTGGCGCGGGCCCGCCGCACCGCCGAGATCCTCCTCGAGGCGCGCGTGGGCGCGGCCGACCTGGCCCTGGACGAGCAGCTCATGGAGCTGCACGGCGGGGACTGGGAGGGGCTGGAGCTGACGGCGATCGCGCAGCGGTGGCCCGAGGAGCACCGCAGCTGGCGCGCCGTCCCGGCGCTCGACGCCGGACCCGTGGGCGGGGAGACTCTGCGCGGGGGCGGCGAGCGGGCGCTCGGTGCGCTGCGCGGCCGCGTGCCGCAGCACTGGGCGGCCGGCGCGGGCACGGCAGGCGACCCTCACGACGACGGCCGGCAGGGTGCCCGCACCCTGCTCGCCGTGGCGCACGGCGGCGTGATCCGCGCGGCCGTGGGGCTGCTGCTGCGCCACGAGGGCGAGGCGTTCGCCGCGCTGGAGAGGATCGACAACGCCCGCGCCGCCGTGCTGCAGGGCGCGTTCTCTCCCGCGACGGAGGGCTGGGGCGACTGGACCCTCGAGGGCTACAACGTCTGAGGGCGCCCCGGCCCGGACGCCGATTTGGTGCCCGCGCGGGGACCGTGTACGCTGGTCGAGTTGCCAGCGAGGCGAACGGGCCGGAAACGGCGCGTGAACATCGCGGGTGACGCCCACATCTGGGGGTATGGCGCAGTTGGTAGCGCGTCTGCATGGCATGCAGAAGGTCAGGGGTTCGAATCCCCTTACCTCCACCAGTGAGAAGGCCCGGTCCATACGGACCGGGCCTTCGTCGTCGTCGGGCTCCTGTGCGGCCCCGGGAGGCGACCGCCGCCCTGCGACATCACCGCGCTGCAGCACTGCGGTGATGTCGCTCCGCCGCGGTCGGTGCGGGGGACACGCTGGGGTACGCGGCGCGCTCCACCGACGTGAGTGCGGGTTCCACCGCACGGCCCTCCCGCGCTGAGGCGACGGCGGCCTCGAGCACCGCCATCACGGCGACGGCCTGGTCGGGGGTGGCGGCGTCGCCGTTCGGGCGGCCGAGGATCGCGTCGCGCACACCCGCATAGGACCGCTGCTGGGCTCCGGTCGGCGCGGGGACGCGCTCGGTGTTCCCCTCCCCGTCGTGCAGGAGGATCGGGTCGGGGTCGGCGCCCCAGCCCTCGGCGTCGGGCAGCAGGCCCGCGCGCAGCTGAGCCTCCTGCTGGTCCGGCAGTTCCTTCACCGCGGTGCCGCGCGTGCCGTGGACCGCGAAGCGCGGGCTGCCGCCGGCCACGAGCATCGACGCCTGCAGGACCACGCGCCGGCCCGGGTACTGCAACACGCAGTGGGCCCAGTCCTCGACTGGGGCGCCCGGACGCAGGGCCGCGAGGTCGGCGTCCACGCGTTCGGGGACGCCGAAGAGCAGGAGCGCCTGGTCGACCAGGTGCGGGCCGAGGTCGAACCAGATGCCGCCCCCGGGCACCGCGGCTTCCCGCCAGCGGTCCCGGACGGTCGGGCGGAAGCGGTCGATCCGGGACTCGAGGTGGACGACGTCCCCGAGCCGGCCGGAGCGGACCAGCTCGGCGATGCCCAGGAAGTCGCTGTCGAAGCGGCGGTTCTGGAACACCCGCAGCACCCGCCCCGTCTCGGCCGCCAGGCCGCGCAGCTCCCGCGCCTCGGCGAGACTCAGTGTGAACGGCTTGTCCACCACCACGTGCCTGCCCGCCCTCAGAGCGGCGCGCGCGACCGGCGTGTGCTGATCGTTCGGGGCGGCGATCACCACGACGTCCACGTCGTGCCGCGCCAGGAGCGCGTCCACGTCGGGCACCACGACGACGTCCGGCAGGTCCGCGTGCACCGCGTCCGGGCGGCTCGAGACGACATGGGTGAGAGCGAGTCCCTCCGTGGCGTGGAGCAGGGGGACGTGGAACGTCTTCCCGGCGAACCCGTAGCCGATCAGGGCGGTGCGGATCGGTGCGTCGATGGGGGGCATGCAGGACCTCCTGGTCGGGCGGAGGGAATGGGGGTGTCTCCTGCACGCTAGGCCGTGGGGCCACGGCGGTCCATCGACGCCGCCCGGCCGGTTTGCACAGTTGAGGCAGTTCGGGTATTCTATTCAGGTGCTCCGGCCGGTCCGCCGGAAACGGAGTCACCACCCACCTGGGGGTATGGCGCAGTTGGTAGCGCGTCTGCATGGCATGCAGAAGGTCAGGGGTTCGAATCCCCTTACCTCCACCCGTCAGAAGGCCCGGTCCATATGGACCGGGCCTTCGTCGTCGTGGCAGCCGGTTCGCCGTCGAGACCCGCCGGTCACGGCCGGGTTGCGGTCCAGCGTCGATCAGGCATCGGCGTCGCACAGCCCTTTCACGGCAGGCTCTGAGCGGACAGACTCGAAGCGTCCCCACCCGTGAAGCCCGGAACACCGGTGCTGCAGAGGCGGGGGCCGCCGGCCCTGTCCGGCCGACTCAGTGAGGAGCTGCCATGTCCGTCATCCGTACCCGTCGTCCCTCTCTCCGTCACCTGCCCGCCACCGTCGCCGCCGCCGGCCTCATCACCACCGTCGCCCTCGCCGGCCCCGCCGCCGCCTGGGACGACGCCCATGGCCCCCAGGCCGGCTACTTCCAGGCCGTCGACCACGAGAACGTCACCACCGCCTTCTTCCAGACCTACGACGGCTACGACCCGGAGGACCTCACGCTCACGCTCACCCCGGTGGCCGAGGACGGCACCCGCCTGGAGGGCGGCCAGGAGGTCGAGTTCACCTCCCTGGACGTCATCGACGGCGGCGCGGTGGACGTCCTGGAGACCCGCCGCGCGCTCGGCGCGGCCGGTGAAGGCCTCGTGCGGTACGACGTCGTGGCCGACGGGCAGATGCTGAACATGGGCATCACGCTCCAGGCGGACGCTGACCTCACCGACGATCAGGGGGCGGCCGTGCACGCCGTCGACGGCCCGCAGATGGCCCACCTCGGGGACCGGCCCCTGGTCTGGGACTCGGCCATGCAGCTGGCACCCGGGGTGGAAGGCGCCGAGATCGTCCACCTGGTCGCCGCGCCGACGATGGAGAGCACCTACGCGGAGGTCGTGGCCGAACCGGCCCACGGTGAGGTCTTCGCGTTCCGTGACTCGGAGCACTCCGAGCTCCGTGCCTGGTACCTCCCCGAGGAGGGCTTCGTCGGCACGGACACCTTCACCGTCGACTTCCACAGCGACCGCATCGCCCACGTCCAGACCGTCACCGTGCAGGTCGGCGAGGAGATCCCCGCCGCGTATGACGGCTTCCTCGATGCCGAGGACGGCGTCCTCAACGGGAAGCCGCTCGACCTGACCGACCCGGACACCGCTGCGGCGCTCGCCGCGTTCCGGGGCGACGAGGCCGCCCCGGCTCCGGAGGATGAGGAGGAGCAGACCGCTCCGGTCGAGGGCGACGCCGACGAGCAGCACACGACCCCGGACACCGTCGAGACGGGGCAGTCCACCGGCTGGTGGCTTGCCGGCCTCGGCGCCGCCGCCGCTGGGGGGCTGGTCGTGGCCCGCCGTCGTCTGGGCCTGACCGACTGACAGCCCGCCGCACACAGATCCTTCGACGCGCCGCCCCTCTCACGCGGAGGGGCGGCGCGTCCGTACCGGCATGACACGCGGCCGGCGGTCCGTAGGTCAGTCGCCGAGTCCCGCCATGGGCGCGGGCAACCCGGACAGCCAGGAGCCGATCTTCACGGTGCTCCCCGGCCTCGTGCTGCTGGTGATGTTCTGCGTGACCGCGCTGGACTCCACCGACCCCGACTACGGCTCCGGCTCCTCCGTGTTCGGCGTCGGCACCGTGTTCGTCCTGGGCATGGGCGTGCTGGCGATCGGCGTGGTACTGATGATGTGGACGCGGCTGCGCCACCCGGCCTACTTCCGTGGCGAGACCCTGCCGCAGACGGACTCGACCCGACCCATCCCGATCATCCGTCCGGACGACGACGGCACTGCCGTGGTCCGGGACCCGAACGAGAGGACCCACTCATGAGCACCCCCACCGGCTATCGCGTGCAGGACCCCAGCACCGACCAGGTCGTGGAGACCTTCCCCGCCCTCGCCGACGGTGAGGTCGACCAGCTGCTGGCCGCCGCCGAGACCGCCCAGCGTGCGTGGGCCGCCCGCCCCATCGAGGAGCGCGCCACCATCGTGCAGAAGGTCGCGGACCTCTTCGAGGAGCGCAAGGACGAGCTCGCGCAGATCATCGCCACCGAGATGGGCAAGCGCGTGACCGAGGGCGTCGAGGAGGCGGAGTTCAGCTCGGCCATCTTCGGCTACTTCGCGGACAAGGGCCCCACCTTCGCCGCGGACCGCCCCATCGAGACCTTCGAGGGCGGCCGCGCCATGATCCGCCACCTGCCCCTGGGTGTGCTGCTGGGCGTCATGCCCTGGAACTTCCCGTACTACCAGATCGCCCGTTTCGCCGCACCGAACCTCATGCTCGGCAACGCCATCGTGCTCAAGCACGCCGAGATCTGCCCGCGCTCGGCCCTGGCCGTGCAGCAGATCATGGACGACGCCGGCGTGCCGGCCGGCGTGTACACCAACGTGTTCGCCACGCACGACCAGATCGCCGAGTTCATCGCCGACCCGCGCGTGGCCGGCGTCTCCCTGACCGGCTCCGAGCGGGCCGGCTCCGTGATCGGCGCGCTCGCGGGCCAGCACCTCAAGAAGGCCGTCCTCGAGCTCGGCGGCTCGGACCCGTACATCGTGCTCGACGCCGAGGACCCGGCGGAGGCCGCCCGCACCGCGTGGGCGACCCGCATGTACAACATGGGCCAGGCCTGCAACTCCAACAAGCGCATGATCGTCTCGGCGGACATCCATGACGCCTTCGTGGCCGAGCTGGTGTCCCTGGCCGAGGCCATGAAGCCCGGGGAGGCTGCCGACGAGGACCCGACGGTCTTCACCCCGCTGTCCTCGCGCGGTGCCGCGGAGGGCCTGGGCGAGCAGGTGGAGCGGGCCCGGCAGCAGGGTGCGACCGTCCACGTCGGCGGGACCGTCACGGACGAGGCGGGCGCCCGCTTCGCCCCGGCCGTGATCACGGGCGTCACCTCCGAGATGGACGCCTACCGCGAGGAGCTCTTCGGCCCCGTCGCCGTCGTCTACAAGGTGGAGTCCGCGGACGAGGCGCTCGCCCTCGCCAACGACTCCCAGTACGGCCTGGGCGGCGCCGTGTTCTCCCAGGACGAGGCCCAGGCCGAGCGGGTCGCCCGGCAGCTCGAGGTCGGCATGGCGAACGTGAACACGCCGGCCGGCGAGGGCGCAGAGATCCCGTTCGGCGGCGTCAAGCGCTCCGGCTTCGGCCGCGAGCTCGGCCCGCTCGGCATGGACGAGTTCGTCAACAAGCAGATGTTCTACGTCCAGGACTGACGTGGGGCCATGAGCTCGTCGCAGTGAGCGGATGCCCGCACCCGTCGCCGGACCGTGTCCCCGGCGTCGGACGTTGAAGGCTGGAAAAGCGGCCGCGGGCATGGTGGGGTACACGCATGCCCGCCCCACCCACGCCTCGCGGCAGACCCCGCCCTCTCCCGGACCGCTGCGCCGGCGGCGACGGGGCGGTGCGGTGGGGGCGACGGAGCGGTGCGGTGGGGGCGACGGAGCGGTGCGGTGGGGGGACGCCGACAGGAGCCGTCCACGTCGACGCCATGGGGGCGGCCGTGATCGGTGAGGCCATCCGGCGGGAAGAGAGGCAGCGGGCGGAGGTGCCGGAGCGATGACGACGCTCTTGTGGCTGCGCGATGACCTGCGCACCCTCGACCATGAGGCCCTCACCGCCGCGTGCGAGGACGTCCGTGACTCCGGCGGCGCCGTGGTGGGGCTGTGGATTCGGGAGGAGGCGGAAGTGGACGCGGACGGCGGCCGCCTGGGTGCCCGCCCCCTCGGTGCGGCCGCCCGCTGGTGGAACCACCGCAGCTTGGAGGCCCTGGCCCCCCGGCTCGAGGCCCTCGGGGTGCCGCTGGTGTTCGCCCGGGGGGACGCCGCGGCGGTGGTGCCGGCGGTGGCCGCGGGGCTCGGGGCCGACGTGGTGCGGTGGAGTCGCCGCTACGCGCCACGGTCCCGCGCCCTGGACGCCCGCATCAAGTCCATGCTGGTGGACGCCGGCGTGGCGGCGCACAGCCACCCCGGGGCGCTGCTGGCGGAGCCCTGGGAGGTCACCACGAAGGTCGGCGGCCCGTACGGGGTGTTCACCCCCTTCCACCGCACCCTCTCCGAGGTGGAGATCGCACCGGAGCTGGAGGTGCCCGAGCCCGTGGACCCGCCCGGGCCTGCCGTCCGAGATGCGCTGGACCGACTGCACGAGGAGGGTCTGCTGCTCCGATTGCCGGCTCTGGGCCTGCTGGACGAACGCCCCCGCTGGTGGGAAGAGACCGTGGCGCTGCACTGGGAGCCGGGGGAGCGCGCGGCCCTGGACGGGCTGGCCCGGATGGCGCAGGGCGTGGCCAACTATGGCGCGACCCGGGACGTCCCCGCGGACGCGGACTCCACGACCGGTCTCTCCCCGCGGCTGCGCAGCGGGGAGCTGTCCGTGCGCACCGCCTGGCATGCCGTCCGCCGCGCGGCCGTGGATGGGCAGGTGTCGGCCGAGGACGCTCGGGCCTGGATCCGCCAGCTGCACTGGCGGGAGTTCTCCTGGCACCTCACCTTCCACCACCCCGACCTGCACGAGCGGCCACTGCGGCCGCAGTTCGCCGTGTTCCCCTACCGACAGGATGAGGAGCTCGCCGAGGCGTGGCGGCGCGGCCGCACCGGCATCCGGCTCGTGGACGCCGGCATGCGCCAGCTCTGGGAGAGCGGCTGGATGCACAACCGGGTGCGGATGGTCGCGGCCTCCCTGTTCTGCAAGAACCTCCTGCAGCCCTGGTGGGAAGGGGAGGCGTGGTTCTGGGACACGCTGGTAGACGCGGACGAGGCGAACAACCCGGTGTCGTGGCAGTGGGTGGCCGGCTCGGGGGCGGACGCGTCCCCGTACTTCCGGATTTTCAATCCGGACACTCAGGCCGCGAAATTCGATCCGGAGGGCCGCTACGTGGCTCAGTGGCTGCCCGAGGCCGTGCAGCCGCTCAGCGGGTACCCACCTGCGCCGGTGGTGGACCTGACGGTGTCTCGGCGGGAGGCCCTGGACGCCTACGAGGCCATGAAGGAGGCCGTCGCGGGCCGCGCCTGAGGGCTGTCGCCGGACTCGACGTCGACGGCCCCGGGGCGGGCCGCCCCACGGTTGCGTCGGGGGCGTCCCGCGCCCACCATGAACGGGACACCCTCCCACTCATCGCGAATCGAGGACCCATGTACCCCACCCCGATGACCTTCGACGTGGCGCGCGCCGGCCGCGCCAAGGCTTCCCCGGCCGTTCTCGCTGAGCGCCGCCGCGACCTCACCACCGCCAAGCTGCCCCCCGCACCCGCCCCCTGGCCCTCGCATACGTCCGCGTCTCGACCGAGGACCAGGCCGAGCATGGAGCCTTCCTCAACGCCCAGCGCGCCGCGCTCGCGGCCGAGGCTGACCGCCGAGGCTGGGACGTCGAGGTGGTGGCGGATGAGGGCCAGTCCGGCAAGTCCCTGAAACGTCCCGGCCCCCAATCCGCCCTGACCCGCCTCGACCGAGGGGAGACGGACGTCCTGCTTGCCGTCAGGCTCGACCGGGTCAGCCGCTCGGTCGCCGACTTCGCCGGGCTACTCGACCGCTGCCAGCGCCGAGGCTGGGGGCGCTGGTCCTCCTCTCACCAAACATCGACACCGCTGACCCGGCGGGCCGCTTCACGGCGCACGTGCTTGCGTCCGCCGCGCAGTATGAGCGGGAGCTGATCAGTCAGAGCATCCGGGAGGGCATGGCCCAGCGGAAGGCCGAGGGCGTCCGGTTCGGCCGCCCCAACGAGATCCCGGACGAGGTCCGCGAGCGTATCCTCCGCATGCGTGCTGAGGGCGTCCGCGTCTCCCACATCGCCCGCACCCTAACCGAGGAGGGCATGCCGACGGCCCGAGGCGGGGGCGTGTGGCGCTCCTCCACCATCGACCGCGTGCTGGCCCAGGCCGAGCAGATGGTCACAGCTGCCTAACACTCCCTCTCCGTCCCTCTCCCCGCTTCTCGGGGACGTTCCGCATCGAAGGGGACGCGGGCGCACCTGGGGCCCGCGCTCGCGGGAGAGAGACGGAGAGGGAGGAGGAGGCCCCTGACCCGGTCAGGGGCGTCTATGCTGCGCCCTATGAGCGTATGGCTGGCGGCGCAGGCGGGGGAGTCTGAATCGCTTTGGAATCAGGACTGGGGTTCAGTCCCAGACTGGGTCGCCGGGTTTGGCACTGTCGCCGCAGTGCGGTACGCGCTCGTCCAGGGTGTCAACCAACGTAAGCGCGAGGTGGAGCAGCAGCGTCGCCGCGTGGCCGGAGTATCGGTTGACCAAACCCTAACTAAGTACCACCTCCAGAACAGCGAGGGAAAGCCAGCCAGTGACCCCTTCGCGTACAAGGCTCTAGTGAGAAACCAAACTGGAGCCGCGATCTCGAACGTGTATGTCTTCGACCGCTTAGGCAAGAAGATTGTGGATGTTGCGCCCATACCGCCAGGTGGGGAGGAACCCGTCGCGGTGTTGTGGGATGAAGACATGAGCGATCCCGTCATAGTGCGAGTGCACTTCAATGACATTGACGGCGGCGGCTGGGATGTCGATGCTGAGGGCAAGCTGTATAACTGTCCGGTAGTGCACTGACTCGGTCAGCGCCCGGGCCTGGCGTTCGGCGGCGTCAAGCGCTCCGACTTCGGCCGCGAGCTCGGCCCGCTCGGCATGGACGAGTTCGTCAACAAGCAGATGTACTTCGTCCAGGACTGACAACCCCACGACGACGACGGGCCCGCCTCCGGTGACCGGAGGCGGGCCCGTCGCCGTCCAGTCAGCACCCAGGTAGCATGTGGCCCACGACACAGTCGTGGTCCCGCCGCCGCTCGGCCCCGGGGCCGGATCCGCCCGCCGGCCGCGTCGGCGGGCCCCTGCTCGAAGGACCCGCCATGGCCCCCACCTCCTCGCGCCTGTCCGCCGCCGTGCTCGGCGTCGCGCTCGCCGCCGGCGTCACCGCCGGCCCCGCCCTCGCCGTCGATCCCGCCCCCGCCGTCGCGTTCCCCGCCGCCAGTGCCGCCCTCACCGAGGCCATGACGGCCGACGACGCCGGTGAGGTCACCGACGGCGATCTCGTCGTCCGCGTCCTCGGCCCGGACGGCCAGGAGATCGTCCTGCCCGAGGACTTCGGCTGGACGTCGGACTTCGGCTGGTTCCCCGGGATCGGTGACGGCCTCGACACCGACGATGACCTCACCGAGGAGGAGTGGGCCGCCGTCGACGAGATCTTCGCCCTCTGGGAGGAAGACCCGGACGCCGAGCTCACCGCCGAGCAGGAGGCGCTGCTGGAGCGCATCGGCTGGTACGACGACCCGTGGTCCGAGCTCACGGACGAGGAGGTCACGCTCCTGGAGGAGCTGTTCCTGCTGTGGGAGACGGACCCGTCCGCGGAGCCCACCCCGGAGCAGCAGGCGCTGCTGGAGCGCATCGGCTGGGACGCGGAGACCGACCCCCTCGCGGGCCTCACCGAGGAGGAGCTGGCCGCCCTCGAGCGCTACGCCGACTCCGTCTGCCTGTTCGCCGGGGACACCCTGGTGTTCACGCTGGGCGACGTCGTCCACGGCGAGCTCCGCGAGGTCGACGAGGAGGCCCTCGCCATCGAGACGGAGTGGACCTTCGTGGCGGGCCTCGTCCCGTGCGAGGGCCTTACCGCCGCCGACCTGGCCGCCCCGGAGACCCTGCGCATCGAGACCACGATGGACGGCATGACCCAGGTGGTCCGCGTGCTCATCACGGACCCGGAGCTGCTCGCCGAGTTCGAGGCGTGGCTGGCGGCCGCCGAGGACGGCTCCGTCCCCGACCTCGGGTCCGATGAGACCCTCCCGGCGGCCGGGTCCGACACCGAGCCGGCACCGGGCGCTCCGGTCGCCGAGGGGGACGAGACCGCCGCGGCGGGCGAGGAGCACGTGGTGCCCTCGACCGTGGAGACCGGCGTCGGCGTCGGCCCGTGGGCGGCCCTGGCCGCCCTGCTGGCCGGCGCGGGCCTCGTGGGCGTCCGCCGCTCCTTCACCGCCTGAGCGCGGGCAGCGGGGCGGGCCGGCCCGGTGCCCGGGGCGTCCGGGACTTGTCCCCGCCCCCGGGCGGCGGCCACCATGGTGGCCGAATTCCCGTCGTACCCTGCAGAAACGAGCCCTCCATGTACCCCACCCCCCTGACCTCCGACGTCGCCCGTGCCGGCCGTGCCCTGGCCCAGGTCGGCGTGGGCGCCCTGGCCGCGGCGGCCGGCCTCGAGAAGGAGCAGCTGCGCCGCTTCGAGAAGGGGCTGGCTGACCTGCGGGTGGACGAGCGTCTGCGTCTGGAGAAGGCCCTGCGGAAGTACGGCGTCGGGCTGGTCCCGGAGGACGAGTTCGGCGGCACGGGGGTCCGCCGGATCTTCACCGCCGAGAAGTCCCGGCGCCTCGAGGCCCTGGAGAATGAAGGCGGCCCCGCGTACGAGGACGACATCTGAGTCTGCTGCCGACAGGCGGACGGCCCCGCATCCCGGGCAGGGATGCGGGGCCGTCGTCGTCGGTCCGCCGGTGGCGGGGGCTCAGGCGGACTGCAGCGCCTTCGTGACCTCGCTCAGGCCCTCCTTGAGGAGGTCCTCACCGATGGTCAGCGGCGGCAGGAAGCGGATCACGTTGCCGTAGGTGCCGCAGGTGAGCAGGATGACGCCGGTGGCGCGCACGGCGGCGGCGACGGCGGCGGTCAGCGCCGCGTCCGGCTCGCGGGTGCCGGGCTCCACGAGCTCGATCGCCATCATCGCGCCGCGGCCGCGGACCTCGGCGATGCGGTCGTCGGCGTTCTGATCGAAGTGCTCGCGGATGACCTGCTCGATGCGGGTGGCCTTGGCCAGCAGGTCCTCGTCCTCGATCGCCTCGAACACGGCGAGCGCCGCCGCCGTGGCGACGGGGTTGCCGCCGTAGGTGCCCCCGAGGCCGCCCGGGTGCACGGAGTCCATCACCTCGGCGCGGCCGGTGACGCCGGAGAGCGGCATGCCGCCGGCGATGCCCTTGGCGGTGGTCATCAGGTCCGGCTCCACGCCCTCGGCCTCGCACGCGAACCAGGAGCCGGTGCGGGCGACGCCGGACTGGACCTCGTCCGCGATGAACAGGACGTCGTTGGCCTTGCACCACTCGACGACGGCGGGCAGGAAGCCCTCGGCGGGGACGATGAACCCGCCCTCGCCCTGGATGGGCTCCATGATGACGGCGGCCAGGTTCTCCGCGCCGATCTGCTTCTCCAGCGCGGAGATGGCGTGCTGCGCCGCCTCGGCGCCGGACAGGCCGTCCCGCAGCGGGTAGGAACCGGGGACGCGGTAGATCTCGGGGGCGAACGGGCCGAAGTGGTGCTTGTACGGCATGTTCTTGGCGGTCAGCGCCATGGTGAGGGTGGTGCGGCCGTGGTAGGCGTGGTCGAAGGCGGCCACGGCCTGCTTGCCGGTGTAGGAGCGGGCGACCTTGACGGCGTTCTCCACGGCCTCGGCGCCGGAGTTGAACAGGGCGGTGCGGGTCTGCCCGGAGATCGGCGCGGTGCGGTCCAGCTGCTCGGCCACGGCCACGTAGCCCTCGTAGGGGGTGATCATGAAGGAGGTGTGGGTGAACTGCGCGACCTGCTCCTGGACGGCGGCCACGACGCGCGGGTGGGCGGCGCCCACGGAAGTCACGGCGATGCCGGAGGCCAGGTCGATCAGGCGGTTGCCGTCCACGTCCTCGAGGATGCCCCCGGCGGCGCGCGCGGCGTAGACGGGCATGGTGGTGGCGACGCCGGCGGGCACGGCCGCCTTCTGGCGCTCGGCGAGGGCCTGGGAGCGGGGGCCGGGCAGCGCGGTGGCGAGGTGACGGCTCTGCTCGAGGTCGGGGGTCGAGGACACGGAGGGGCCTCCTGGGGTCGGCTCGCGGGGGAGCGGCGGATGGATCTGCTCCCATCGTGGGGCCGATGGGCCATGCCGTCCAGTGATGATCCGGCATGGGGGCTATGCTCGGCCGTCATGGAGGAGAGGCTGCTGCGGGCGTTCGTGACGGTGGCCGAGGCCGGGACGGTCTCGGCGGCCGCCCAGCGCCTGGACCTGGTCCAGTCGGCCCTGAGCCGTCAGCTGCAGCGGCTGCAGCGCGAGCTGCGCCTGCCGCTGTTCGCCCGGGTGGGCAGCCGCCTCGAGCTCACCACCGCGGGGGAGGCGTTCCTGCCGGTGGCCCGCCGGGTGCTCGCCGCGCACCGCCAGGCCGAGCAGGCGGCCCGCACCCTGGCCTCCGGCAGCCTCGCCGAGGTCGCGATCGCCGCGCCGGGCACCACGCTGATCGACGTGGTCCTGCCCTTCGTCGCCACCCTGGACGAGGACGACCCCCGCCCGCGCGTCGCCGAGACCCAGCTGGACGACTCCCTGCAGGACGCCCTGGCCCGGCACGACCTCGTGGTGATGCCCATGGCCCCGGGGCCCACCGTGCAGGCCCTGCACCTGATCGACCTGCCCGTGTGGGCGTACGTCGCCCCGGGCCACCCCTGGGCCGACCGCGCGGACGTGGCGCTCGAGGAGCTGGTGGACGTGCGCGTGGTCGCGCCGTCGCGGTCCTTCATGGCCCGCCGCGTGCTGGACGGCGCCGTGGCCGTGGCGGGCCTGACCGCCCCCGAGCTGAGCGAGGCCAACTCCGGCCGCGTCGCCCAGGCCCTCGTGGCCACCGGCGCCGGCGTGGCCGTGGTGACCGAGGACCCGGCCTTCGGCCTCGTCCCGTTGCGCGTGCTGCTCGACGGGCGCGCCCTGTCCGTGGGGCTGCACGCCGCCTGGCGCGCGGACCACTTCGCCGCCGCGACGCTCGCGCGGATCGCCGCCTCGCTGCAGGACTTCGTGCGCACCCGCTACCCGCAGCCGGGACCCGCAGATGACATTCCGGTGACGACCCGCGCGTCTCCCTTGTCCGCCGCGCCCTCGCAGTGACACGATCCAGCCGTCCACCACGCCGCCGCCCCGCGCGCCGGTGCCCGACCGGGGGAGATGTCCGATGAGCACCACCGCCAAGCGCGCCCTATGGGCCGTCCTGCTGCTGGCCTGCGCCGGCCTGGTCTGGCTCGCGCTGAGCGGCACCCTGGCGATCGGCCGGGCGCCCATCAGCGCCGCCCCGTCCCCGGCCGCATCCGCGAGCGGCACGCCCGCCCCCGAGAGCGCCGCGCCGACGGTGGCCCCCTCGACCTCCGCGCCGGCGTCGGCCGCCGCCCCGAGTCAGGCGCCGGCCGAGGAGTCCGAGCCTGCCGCCGAGCCCTCCGACGAGGCGGCGCCGTCGCAGGAGCCCACCGAGGCCGAGGCGCCGAGCACGGAGCCCGCCGAGGCCGAGGCGCCGAGCACGAAGCCGGCGGAGGCCGACGCGCCGGCGTGGCAGGGCCTGATGACCGGCCCGGCCGCCCCGTGGGAGTCGATCGACGCCGCCCCCGTGCACGTGGAGGTGCACCAGGACGGGGAGCGGATCGTGGGCGCCTCGGTGGAGCACACGCAGATGAACGAGGCCGGCGAGCTCGACCCCGACCCGCAGACCGTGGGCTGGTACGGCGCGCCCCAGTGGGGCACGGATCCGGGGGAGCGCTCCCCGTACGCCGGCATCCTGGCCGGGCACGTCGTCTACTACGGGGTGAAGGACGTCTTCTGGAACCTCGACGCGGTGCGGGCGGGCGACGTCGTCGTCCTCACCTACGACGACGGCAGCCAGGCCGTCTTCGAGGCGGACGCGGACGCCGTGTCCGTGGAGAAGGAGGCGCTCACGCAGGACCCGGCGAACCGGTGGGCGTGGGAGCCGGGCGGCGACGACGCCAGGCTCACCCTCATCACGTGCGACCTCGTGCCCGGCACCGGCATGGCCGGGAACGCGTTCAACAACTGGGTCGTCCAGGCCACCCGCGTGGCCTGACGGGCCCGCCCGGACCCCCGGCCGTCCCGGGCCGGAGGGGTACCCTGGGGAGGCCGGGGACGCGCCGACCGCGTCGGTGGACCCCGACCCCGACCCCGTAGACCGGGAGACGACCGCCGAGAGGACCTGCGCCCATGATCCGAGCCGACATCGCCCCCGCCCGCGCGCGCTCCCGCCGCTGGAGCGTGGCCGTCGGCGGTGCGCTCCTGACCCTGACGCTCGCCGTCAGCGGCTGCAGCGTGGCCGACGAGCCCGCGCAGTCGAGCGGCACCGAGGCGGGGAACACCTACCTGGACGGCGTGCTGGCCACGCCCAGCCAGACCTCCGCGGACCCGCTCGCCGGCGACATCCAGTTCGCCGGGCTGCTGCTGCGCAACCACCGCGACGTGATCGGCCAGTCCGAGGAGCTGCTCGCCACGGACGGCGTGGACCGCGAGATCCGCTCGATGGCCGAGCGCGCCCAGTCGCAGCACGAGGAGCGCGCCGGACGCCTGGAGGCCATGCTCGAGGGCTGGGGCGTGTCCACGGAGGACCTGCGCGGCGTCGGCGCCGAGGCCACCCCCACCCCCGAGGCCCAGCCCTCGGAGGGCGGGGACCCCGTGCCGGTCACCGGCGACGAGCTGCGCGCCGGGCTGCTCTCGGAGCGCGAGAAGAACGTGCTGGCCGCCGCGGACGCGGAGGACGCCGGCCGCATCTACCTGCTGCAGATGCACCGCGTGTACCAGGGGGCGCTCACGATCTCCGCCACCGAGGCGGAGTCGGGCACCGACGAGGAGGCCAAGGCGCTGGCCGCCTCCGTGGTGGCGGACCACCAGGAGGACATGCAGCGCATGGTGGAGGTGCTCGCGGACATGGGGGCGATCGGCGCGGACGCCTCGCACACCGCCCTCCCCTCGGGCTACACCGGCCCCATCAAGATCGAGGGCACGGGCGCCGACGGCGGCCCCGTCCCGTCCGACTTCGTGCCCGAGCCCTTGCAGCGCGTACAGTCCTTCCGGGCGACGCAGCGCCCGGTGCTGCCGACGTCGAGCTCGCCGGGCGACGCGGAGGACCGCCGCGGCCGCGACTCCGCCACGGCCAGCCCGTCCCCGACCCCTGCGGACACGGCCCGGCCCTCGCCGAGCCCGTCCTCCGCGGCGAGCCCCTCGCCGAGCGCGACCACCGGCTCGCCGAGCGGCACGAACCGCTGACGTGCGGACCGGGCCGTTGACGGGCGCGCGCGGCGTCCCGGCAGCGGAACGGCGCTCAGCGCGGCGCGACCAGGTGCGCCTTCTCCGGGTGCTCCTCGAGCCACTGCGCCACGTACCAGCACAGCGGGACGATCTGCCGGCCTCCGGCGGCTCCGCCGCGCGCCTCGATGTCCTCGACCGCGCCCGCGGTGAGCGTGGCCGCGTGCCCGTGCCCGCGGTGGACGGGGATCGTGAAGGCCCGGGTCAGGGCCACGGCGGTGCCGTTGTCCCGATAGTCCAGGACCGCCAGCAGCGTGCCGCCGTCGTGCAGCTCGTACCGGGACTCGGCGTCGTTGCGCGTGACGGCGGGGCCGCCCGCGGCGTCGCGCGCCGTCATCGCCGGGCCTCCGCGTCCGCGAGGATCCGTTCGGCCAGCGGCCGGGAGGACTGGGGGTTCTGGCCGGTGTAGAGGTGGCGGTCCACCACCACGTGGGGCCGGTAGGGGAGGGTGGCGGAGGAGTAGTCCGCGCCGCGGCGCTCGAGGTCCCTCTTCAGCCGGTCGGTCTTCCAGGGGGCGCCGCCCATCAGGCCCAGGCTGGTCTGGTCCACGGTGGGCGCCACGCCGCCGGGGGTGGCGACGGCGACGTCCCAGCCGGCGTCGGCGAACACGTCGTGCGGGACCACGAACTCCTCGGCCCAGAAGCCGGTCTCGTGGCGGGTGCCGTCCTTCAGGGTCCAGTGGTCGGACGCGGAGAGGACGAACAGGACGGAGGGCATGGCGCTTCCTTTCGATCCGGCGGAACGTGGGTCCACCGTAGTTCCGGGCGGGGCGGGACGGGAGGGCGGAGCCGCGCGCGGCCCGCTGCGGCCGGGCCGCGGACGGGACGAATCGTCCCGTCGCTGCCACTCAGCATCCGCGGAGATCACCATGACCATCACGGCCTCGACCACCGCGCCCACCGCCCCGTCCCGCCGAGTCCGTCTCGCCGCCTCCACGCCGGACGCCCACGCCGCCGAGGACGTCGACGTCCGGGTGCGGCCGGAGGGCGGCGACGCCTGGACGACGGTGGCGCACCGCAGCGGGGCCGACCCGGTCGGCGCCGTCAGCAGTCGGGACATCCAGGAGGCGATCGGCACGCCGGAGCGCGGCCGTGCTGCGCGTCAACGACTCGGGCAATGCCGACGGCACGGGCGTGCTGGTGACCTCGCCTGATGCGGACTGCATCCCGGTGTCCGACCCCGCGGACCCGTCGGCCCTGCACTGGCTTGACGTCGCCACGACCACGCGGGAGACGAACTCCCTCATGGAGACGGGCCCGCTCCTGTCCATGGAGGAGCTCCCGGCGACGCCCTGCGCCCCACGGACTGGGCCCTGCTGCGCGCCCACGGCCTGGGCGGCGACGACGAGGACGGCGTCCGCCAGGGCCCCCGCCCGTCTCGCCCGGCATCCAGGACCCGGGCACGCCGGCGCCCGGTGACGACGACGCCGCGGACGACGACGCCCACGAGGTCCCCGAGACCGTGGAGACCGGCGACGGCGCCGCGTGGTGGCTCGCCGCCCTCGGCGCGGCCGCGGCGGGCGTGCTGGTCCGCTTCCGCAAGGGACTCGGCCTGGTCTGATCCCGGCTGCTCGCACCTCGTTGCGCGCACGACTCGCCGCCTGCAGATCGCGCGGACGGCGAGTCGTGAGCACAACCCGGCGGGGGAGCGGTGGGAGGCCGCGTCCACGTCTCCCGACGGCGGTCACCGGAGTCCGGTGGCCGCCGTCGTCGCGTGTGCGGGGCGGGCCCTTATCCCGTCCGGGTCCACATCTAGTGTCCGGGGCGAGGGGGACACGCCGACGAGAAGGGGTGGCGCACGTGACTTCCGGCACCGGAAACGGGGGACGAGGGTTCTCCACCGACTGTGGACATCCGGGGGCGGCCTCGGCGTGTCCCGCATGGCCGTGCGGATCGCGCGCGGAGCCCGGATGTGGACAGTGTGGGGAGGGACTGAGGATCCGTAACTACACGGGTGTCACTACTACATGTAGGGACAGCCAACGTCGGTCGTCACTAGATGTAGTATCGACGCAGACGTTCGGCGTGCGCCCGGAGTTCACCTCGCGGGCGCCGCGCCGCCACCTGCACGACCATCAGAGACCACGAAGGAACAGGGATCGCCATGACCGTCACCGTGTACACCAAGCCGGCCTGCGTGCAGTGCAACGCCACCTACCGTGCACTGGACAAGAAGGGCATCGCCTACGAGATCGTCGACATGTCCCAGGACCCGGCCGCCCTCGAGCGCGTCCGCGGCCTCGGCTTCATGCAGGCGCCCGTCGTCGTCACCGAGACCGACTCCTGGTCCGGCTTCCGCCCGGACAAGATCGCCGAGCTCGCCGAGGCCGCCGCCGCGTCGGTGGCCTGACCGGAGCGACGGTGACCGTCGCCGCGGACCCGGGCCACATCCGCTCGGCCGAGGCGCAGGGACTGGTCCCCACGGACGCGGGACTGATCTACTTCTCCTCCGCCTCCAACTACACGCACCGCTTCGTGCAGAAGCTCGAGCTCCCCGAGGACCGGGTAGCTCGCCTGCCGTTGATCACCCGGGAGCCCACGCTCAGCGCCACCGCCCCCTACGTCCTCCTCACCCCCACCTACGGGGGCGGCGACGGACCAGGGGCGGTGCCCAAGCAGGTGATCAAGTTCCTCAACGTCCCCGGGAACCGCACCTGGATCCGGGGCGTGATCGCATCCGGGAACACCAACTTCCATGAGGCCTACTGCCTGGCCGGCTACATCATCGCCCGCAAGTGCCAGGTGCCCCTCATGTACAAATTCGAACTCATGGGCACCCCCGAGGACGTGGACCGCGTCCGGGGCGGCCTGGAAGGACTGTGGACATGACCCTCACCGCACCCACCGAGGCGGACCTCATCCGCCAGGCCAAGAACATGCCGGCCGAGTGGCAGAACCTCGGCTACCACGAGCTCAACGCGATGCTGAACCTCTACGGGGCGGACGGCCGCATCCAGTTCGAGTCCGACCACGCCGCCGCGCGCCAGTACTTCCTGCAGCACGTCAACACCAACACGGTGTTCTTCCACGACCTGGAGGAGAAGCTCGACTACCTGCAGAAGAACGACTACTACGAGACCGAGACGTTCGAGCAGTACCCGTTCGAGTTCATCCGCGGGCTCTTCGACCGCGCCTACAAGGCCAAGTTCCGGTTCCCCACCTTCCTCGGGGCGTTCAAGTTCTACACCTCCTACGCGCTCAAGACCTTCGACGGCAAGCGCTACCTCGAGCGCTACGAGGACCGGGTCGCCGTCGTCGCCCTGCACCTCGCCCGCGGCGACCAGGAGCTCGCCACCCACCTCGTGGACGAGATGATCGCCGGCCGCTTCCAGCCGGCCACCCCCACCTTCCTCAACTCCGGCAAGAAGCAGCGCGGCGAGCTCGTGTCCTGCTTCCTGCTGCGCATCGAGGACAACATGGAGTCGATCGCCCGCGGCATCAACTCCGCCCTGCAGCTGTCCAAGCGCGGCGGCGGCGTCGCCCTCTCGCTCACCAACATCCGCGAGCACGGCGCCCCCATCAAGCAGATCGAGAACCAGTCCTCCGGCGTCATCCCCGTGATGAAGCTCCTCGAGGACTCCTTCTCCTACGCCAACCAGCTCGGCGCGCGCCAGGGCGCCGGCGCCGTCTACCTGAACGCGCACCACCCGGACATCCACCGCTTCCTCGACACCAAGCGCGAGAACGCGGACGAGAAGATCCGCATCAAGACCCTCTCCCTGGGCGTCGTGATCCCGGACATCACCTTCCAGCTGGCCAAGAAGAACGAGGACATGTACCTGTTCTCGCCCTACGACGTCCAGCGCGTCTACGGGGTGCCCTTCTCCGAGATCTCCGTGACCGAGAAGTACTACGAGATGGTCGACGACGCGCGGATCAAGAAGACCAAGATCAACGCGCGCGAGTTCTTCCAGACCCTCGCCGAGATCCAGTTCGAGTCCGGCTACCCATACATCGTGTTCGAGGACACCGTGAACCGCGCCAACCCCATCAAGGGCCGGATCACCATGTCCAACCTCTGCTCCGAGATCCTCCAGGTCTCCGAGGCGTCCGAGTACAACGAGGACCTGACCTACTCCCACATCGGCCAGGACATCTCCTGCAACCTCGGCTCCATGAACATCGCCAAGACCATGGACTCCCCGGACTTCGGGCAGTCCGTGGAGACCGCGATCCGCGCCCTGACCGCCGTGTCCGTGATGTCGGACATCCAGTCGGTGCCGTCCATCGCCAAGGGCAACTCGGCCTCCCACGCCATCGGCCTGGGGCAGATGAACCTGCACGGCTACCTCGCCCGCGAGCGGGTCCACTACGGCTCCGAGGAGGGCGTGGACTTCACCAACATGTACTTCTACGCCGTGCTGTTCCACGCGCTGCGCGCCTCGAACAAGATCGCGATCGAGACCGGCGAGCGCTTCGGCGGCTTCGAGGACTCGAAGTACGCCTCCGGCGAGTTCTTCGACAAGTACACCGAGCAGGAGTGGACGCCCGCCACCGAGCGCGTGGCCGGCCTCTTCTCCGACGCCGGCATCACCCTGCCCACGCAGGAGGACTGGCGCGAGCTCAAGGCGTCCGTCATGGAGCACGGCATCTTCAACCGCAACCTCCAGGCCGTCCCGCCGACCGGCTCGATCTCCTACATCAACAACTCGACCTCCTCGATCCACCCCGTGGCCTCGAAGATCGAGATCCGCAAGGAGGGCAAGCTCGGCCGCGTGTACTACCCGGCGCCGTACCTCACCAACGAGAACCTCGAGTACTACGAGGACGCGTACGAGATCGGCTACGAGAAGATCATCGACACGTACGCCGCCGCCACCCAGCACGTGGACCAGGGCCTGTCCCTGACCCTGTTCTTCAAGGACACGGCCACCACCCGCGACCTGAACCGCGCCCAGATCTACGCGTGGCGCAAGGGCATCAAGACGATCTACTACATCCGCCTGCGCCAGCTCGCGCTCGAGGGCACCGAGGTGGAGGGCTGCGTGTCCTGCATGCTGTGACCGGCGCCCCCCGCCGGACCCCAGCACCGCCGTCGCCCCCGCCCGCCCGATCCCCGAAGGAACGATGACCGAAGTGACCGACACCGTGAAGACGAACCACCTCGTCGAGGCCATCAACTGGAACCGCATCCAGGACGACAAGGACGTGGAGGTGTGGAACCGCCTCGTCAACAACTTCTGGCTGCCCGAGAAGGTGCCGCTGTCCAACGACGTCCAGTCCTGGTCCCACCTCACGGACGAGGAGCGCCTGCTCTCCATGCGCGTGTTCACCGGCCTGACGCTCCTGGACACCATCCAGGGCACCGTGGGCGCCGTCTCGCTGATCCCGGACGCCATGACCCCGCATGAGGAGGCCGTCCTCACGAACATCGCGTTCATGGAGTCGGTGCACGCGAAGTCGTACTCCTCGATCTTCTCCACGCTGGCCTCCACCAAGGAGATCGACGAGGCGTTCCGCTGGTCCCGGGAGAACGAGAGCCTGCAGCGCAAGGCCTCCCTGATCGTGGAGCGCTACGACGGCGAGGACCCGTACAAGCGCAAGATCGCCTCGACCCTGCTCGAGTCGTTCCTGTTCTACTCGGGCTTCTACTGGCCCATGTACCTCTCCGCCCACGCGCGCCTGACCAACACCGCGGACCTGATCCGCCTGATCATCCGCGACGAGGCCGTGCACGGCTACTACATCGGCTACAAGTACCAGCGGAACATCGAGACCCTGCCCGAGGAGAAGCGCGAGGAGCTCAAGGCCTTCACCTTCGAGCTGCTGTTCGAGCTGTACGAGAACGAGGTCGAGTACACGCACGACCTCTACGACGCCGTCGGCCTGTCCGAGGACGTCAAGAAGTTCCTGCACTACAACGCGAACAAGGCGCTCATGAACCTCGGCTACGAGCCGATGTTCCCGGCCGAGACCACCAACGTGAACCCGGCCATCCTCTCCGCGCTGTCCCCGAACTCGGACGAGAACCACGACTTCTTCTCCGGATCCGGCTCCTCCTACGTGATCGGCAAGGCCGAGAACACCGAGGACGAGGACTGGGACTTCTGATCCCGTCCGCCTGATCTCCGTCCCGACGACGGCCGGTCGCCTCCCCACGGAGGTGCCCGGCCGTCGTCGTTTCGCGAGATGCACCACACTCCGGCGCCCAGGCCCCGGAGTATGACGCTGCGCGTCACCGCCCTGCCCGATGGAGCACACACGCTGCGATACGCTGGAGCCCAGCTTCAGGAGAAGCGGCTGTGGACCCCGCCTCGGCGGGCCCACGTGGTCCCACGACGAGCCGCTCGCCAACCCCATGTTCACGGGTGGCAACGGACCGAGAAGCGGCCCGCCTCCGCTGCGTGCAGACCCCTCGAGGGGAGCCCGCGGTGACTGGGGGACGGGCAAGAGCAGCGTTCGAAAGGATCCCTGCCTCCGACTCGGGGCGTCTCTCGCCCCCGCCCGCCGTGCTGTTGTCCCGCGGGGAACCACCCACCGCACGGCCCACCCCGCACCGTTCCGTGCCCGCCGTGCCCACCCGCGCCGGCGGCCTCGCCCTGTCCTCCAAGGAGAACCCCATGACCGCCTCGAACATCTCCCGCCGCTCCTTCGCCGGCCTGTCCCTGGCCGCGGTCGGCGCGCTCGCCCTGACCGCCTGCAACTCGCAGGCCGAGGATAAGAGTGACGACGGCGCCCAGACCGTGCGCATCGGCGTCGTGTCCGAGAACGAGACGCACCGCGCCCTGGTGAAGCTCGCCAAGGAGAAGCACGGCATCGACGTCGAGATCCGCAACTTCACCGAGTACACGCAGCCGAACCCGGCGCTGGACAACGGCGACATCGACATGAACTGGTTCCAGCACATCGCCTACCTGGCCGACTACAACCAGGCCTCCGGCAAGGACCTGACGCTGATCGGGACCACCGAGATCATCCCGCTGCCCCTGTACTCCAAGACGTACAACGACGTCTCCGAGTTCCAGAAGGGCGACACGGTCGCCATCCCCAACGACACCGTGAACCAGGCCCGCGCCATCAACGTGCTCGTCGCCGCCGGCCTGTTGACGCTGTCCAACGACACCATCCGTCCCGAGGTCCGCGACATCGACGAGGCCGCCTCCACCGTGAAGGTCCAGCCCGTGGCCGCCCAGCAGACCGTGAACGCGCTCGAGTCCGTCCAGGGCTCGGTCATCAACAACACGTTCTCGGCCGACGCCGGCATCGACACGAACACCGCCCTGTTCAAGGACGACCCCCAGGCCGACTCCGCCAAGCCGTTCGTCAACGGCTTCGCCGTGCGTCGCGCGGACCGCGACAACGAGACCTACCAGAAGGTCGCGGCCCTGTACCACGAGCAGGCCGTGCTGGACGAGTCCGCGAAGCTCTCCTCCGACACGAGCGTGCCGGTGCAGCTCGACGCCGCCGAGATCGACGAGACCCTGAAGCAGTACCAGGACGCGATCGCGAAGCAGGGCGCCTGATCCATGGCAGGTTTCCATACGTCCGACCGTGACGCGGTCACCCCGGGGCGCCATTCTGAGGGCGCCCCGGGAGAGCCGGTCATCGTCTTCGACCACGTCAGCCGCGTCTACGCCGCCAAGAAGGGCCGCGGCGTCACGGCCGTGGACGACGTCTCGCTCACCGTGAACCGCGGCGAGGTCTTCGGCGTCATCGGCTTCTCCGGCGCCGGCAAGTCCACCCTGATCCGCATGATCAACGGGCTGGAGAAGCCGACCTCGGGCACCGTCACGGTGCTGGGCCAGCAGGTCTCCCACCTCTCCGAGGCGAAGCTGCGTCCGCTACGCACCCGCATCGGCATGGTCTTTCAGCAGTTCAACCTGCTGACCTCCCGCACGGCGGCCGGGAACATCGAGTTCGCCCTGGAGACGGCCGGCTGGCCGCGGTCCACGCGCCGCGCCCGCGTGGCGGAGCTGCTCGAGTTCGTCGGCCTGGCGGACAAGGCCAAGCACTACCCGGAGCAGCTCTCGGGCGGCCAGAAGCAGCGCGTCGGCATCGCCCGCGCCCTGGCCGCCGAGCCGGAGATCCTGCTCGCGGACGAGGCCACCAGCGCCCTGGATCCCTCGACGACGCACGAGGTGCTCTCCGTGCTGCGCCGCGTCAACGAGGAGCTCGGGGTCACGATCGTGGCCATCACCCACGAGATGGAGGTCATCCGCTCGATCGCCGACCGCGTCGCCGTGATGGACACCGGCCGCGTGGTGGAGTCCGGCAAGGTCTACGACCTCTTCTCCCGGCCCGCCCACTCCGCCGACGCCGCGTCCTTCGTGGCCACGGCGCTCAAGGACCGGCCGAATGCCGAGGAGGTGGCGCGCATCCGAGCGCGCACCGAGGGTCGGCTGATCATGGTCTCGCTCAAGGACTCCGCCGCGGTCTCGGCGGTGCTCGGCACCGCCTCGACGCGCGGCGTGGGCTTCGAGATCGTCCACGGCGGCATGTCCGCCACCAAGGACTCCGCGTACGGCCTGCTCACCGTGTCGCTCACGGGCGAGGCCGCCGCGGTGGACGCGTTCGTCGCGGACCTGGCCGGCGCCGGGGACGTGCAGGAGGTGCACCAGTGATCGACCGATTCCAGAACCTCGACTGGGGGTACTACGGCCCCGAGCTGCTGATCGCCATGGGGGACACCCTGTACATGGTCGGCTGGGCCTTCATCCTCGGCGGCATCCTCGGCCTGGTGATCGGGCTCGTCCTCTACACCACGCGTCCGGGCGGCATCTTCGCCAACCGTGCCGTCTACCTGGTCACGAACTTCGTCGTGAACCTGATCCGGCCCATCCCGTTCGTCATCCTCATCGCCGCCCTGCAGCCGCTGACCATCTCGGTGCTCGGCAGCGGCATCGGCAACACCGCCGTGGTGTTCTGCATGATCTGGGCGTCCACGTTCGGCATCGCCCGCATCGTGGAGCAGAACCTCGTCTCCCTCGACCCCGGCGTGATCGAGGCCGCCCGCGCGATGGGCGCCTCCCGCATGCGGATCGTGCGCACCGTGGTGCTGCCCGAGGCCCTCGGCCCGCTGATCCTCGGCTTCACGTTCGTGATCATCGCGCTCGTGGACATGTCCGCGATGGCGGGCATCATTGGCGGCGGCGGCGTCGGCAACTTCGCCATCGTGGAGGGCTACAACCGGTTCCGTCCGGAGGTCACCTGGCTGGCCGTGATCGTGGTGATCGTGTTCGTCCAGGGGCTGCAGCTGATCGGCAACGGCATCGCCCGCAAGGTCATGCGCCGCTGAACCCCGGCTCGGCCCACGCCATGACGGCCGGTGACATCCCCGCGGGGACGTCACCGGCCGTCGTCGTCGTTCTGGCAGACTTCGGCCCATGACCGACATCTCCTCCACCCCGGCGACTTCCGTCGCCGACGATCCCCTGGCCTTCTACGTCCGCCTCGGCGAGCCCACCGTGGACGCCGACGGCGTCCGCACCTCCCGCGTACGCTCCACCGTGCACGCTCAGGGCGCATGGCGGGAAGAGGAGATGCACATGGCCGCCGTCTCGGGCCTGCTGCTGCACGAGGTGGCCGCGCACGAGACCACCCCCGGGCTGCGGGTGGGACGGCTCTCCTACGACATCCTGGGCACGCTCTGGTCGGGCGAGCTCGAGGTGGTCACGCGCACCCTGCGTCCGGGCCGCACCATCGAGCTCGTCGAGGCCGTACTCCACGCCCGGGGCCGCACCGTGCTGACCCTGCGCGCCTGGCTGCTGTCCACCTCGGACACCTCCGCCGTCGCCCAGCTGCCGGACGAGCCCCTCCCGCCGCGCTCGCAGGCGCAGGCGCACAACGCGCTCCACGGATGGGCAGGCGGGTACATCGCCTCCCTCGACGGCGTCGTCCTGCCCGGCCACGGGCCGGGCCACGGCCGGGTGTGGCTCACCACGGACCGCGAGATGGTGGCGGGGGAGAGCACGAGCGACCTGGTGCGCCTGATCGGCCTCACCGATGCGGCCAACGGGATCGCCCCGGCCCTGCCGGCGAAGCCGGGCGGGTGGTTCTTCCCCAACGTGGACCTGCAGATCCACCTGTACCGCGAGCCCACCGGCCACTGGCTCGGCCTCGCGGGGCAGGTCACGGTGGGCCCGGACGGCGTGGGCCTGACCAGCACCGTCCTCCACGACGACGACGGCCCCTTCGCCCACGTCGAGCAGACCCTCACCCTGCGCTCCTGGCCGGTCGAGGGCGGCCTGTGAGAGCAACTCCCCGGCTGCGCTGGGCCGTGCAGGAGCGGACCCTCGGGGCCGCCGAAGACCTCGACTGGGCCATGGGCGAGCTGGCCGTCTTCCGCGCCGCCGCGGCCGAGGGGAGGGCCCTCGACGATCTGATCCGCGTCTACGTGCCCGAACCGACGGTCGCGTTCGGCCAGCGCGACGCGCGGCTGCCCGGCTTCGAGGCCGCAGCCGCGGCGGCTCGGACCCACGGCTTCGAGCCGGCGGTGCGCCGGGCCGGCGGACGCGCGGCGGCCTACCACCACGGCTGCCTGGTGGTGGACCACCTGAGCCAGCAGGAGGACGCGGCGCTCACGCAGCAGGCCCGGTTCGCGGAATTCGCCGACCTGTTCGTGCGGGCGTTCGCGCGCATGGACGTGCCCGCCTCCGTGGGCGAGATCCCGGGGGAGTACTGCCCGGGCGAGTTCTCCGTGCAGGGTCCTGCGCCGACATACCCGGTGAAGCTGGCCGGCTCCGCGCAGCGCGTGGTGAAGGGGGCGTTCCTGTTCTCCACTCACGTGGTGGTGTCCGACCCCGCCCCGCTGCGGGCCGTGCTCGTCGACGTCTACCGGGAGCTCGGCCTGGACATGGACCCGCGCACGGCGGGCGCGGCCGAGGACGTGCGCCCCGGCGCGAGCGTGCCCGCGTTCGCCGCGGCCCTGCGGGAGGAGTACACGGCGTGGGCGGCCGCCGCCGGGATCGAGGTCGTGGACGAGCAGCTCGCCGTCCTCGGCGCGGGCACCTCCGGCTGAGGGCACGGGCGGCCCGGCTGCGGGCGGGCCGTCAGGCCGTGAGGTCGGCGATGATCTCCCGCTTGCGCCGCGGGGTGAAGCCGGCCGCCACGGCCGCCGCCCGGCGCGCCGCGTCCGTCCGATACAGGGACCAGCCCCGCTGCACGAGGAACGGCACCGGCTTGCGACGCTCGGCGACGTCGCGCACGAACCGGCGGGCCGCCGTCGTGGTCCGCGCCTGGTCGATGTACCAGGCCGCGTAGTCGACCCCGGCCCGGTCCAGGGCGGCGGGCATGCGCTCGGCGAAGATGCCCTCCGCCACGATCACCCCGCCCGGTTCGAGCGCGACGGTGCTGTGCCCCCGCACGGAGGACGTGGAGATGTCGTAGTCGGGCACGCGCGTGGCGCCCTCTTCGAGCAATTCGACGACGGCGTCCACGGCCGCCTGCTCATCCCACGTTCCGGGGTGGTCCCAGTCGATCTCGCCGTACGGGGTGCGCGGGAACACGGGGCCGGGCCCGCCCGCGGCGCCGTCGTCGGACTGCTCACGGTAGAAGGCATCGAGCGAGAGGTGGGGCCGGCCGTGTCGGCGGGCCAGGTAGGACTTGCCGGAGCCGGACGCGCCGCCGAGCAGGATCACAGACGGGCGGGGCGAGGCGGGGAGGATGGTCACGGGGGACCATTCTTCCCCACCTCGTCGCGTCCTCAGTGGCCGCGGTCGATCCACTCCTGCAGGTGCGCCTTCTCCGTGCCGATCGTGGTGGAGTCGCCGTGGCCGGTGTGGACCACGGTGGCCTCCGGCAGCGGGAACAGTCGCTCGCGGATGGACTCGATGATCGTGTCGAAGTCCGAGTACGAGCGGCCGGTGGCGCCGGGCCCGCCCTGGAACAGGGTGTCGCCGGAGAACACGACGCCCGTCGGGGCGCCGTCGTCGCCGGCCTCGCCCAGGGCGGGGGCGTACAGGCAGACCGAGCCGGGGGAGTGACCGGGGGTGTGCAGCACCCGCAGCTCGACGCCGGCCACCTTCAGCACGTCACCGTCGGCGAGGGCGCCGTCCGGCTCCTCGTCCGGGAACACGTCGTCCCAGAGCATGCGGTCCGCAGGATGGAGCAGCACTGGGGCGTCCACCATCTGGCGGAACTCCTGGACCTGACGGATGTGGTCGTCGTGGCCGTGGGTGAGGACGATGGCCAGCACCTGGCGGCCGTTGACCTTCTTCCAGACGGCCGAGGCGTCGTGGGCCGGGTCGATGACGATGCACTGCTCGGCACCGCCGACGATCCACACGTTGTTGTCCACGTCGAACGTCTCCCCGTCCAGGGAGAACGTGCCGGAGGTGACCAGGTGGTCGATGCGCGCCATCAGAGCACCACCACCGAGCGCAGGACGTCACCGGCCTTCATCGTCTCGAAGGCCTCGTTCACCTCGTCGAGGGCGACGGTCTCCGTGACGAACTCGTCCAGCGGCAGGCGGCCCAGGCGGTACTGGTCCACGAGCATCGGGAAGTCGCGCTCGGGCAGGCAGTCTCCGTACCACGAGGACTTCAGCGCGCCACCGCGACCGAAGACCTCCAGCAGGGGCAGCTTCAGCTCCATGCCGGGGGTGGGCACGCCCACCAGGACGACGCGGCCGGCCAGGTCCCGGGCGTAGAACGCCTGCTCGTAGGTCTCCGGGCGGCCGACCGCCTCGATGACCACGTCGGCGCCGAAGCCGCCGGTCGCCGCGCGGATGGCCTCCACGGGGTCCTCGTCCTTCGAGTTCACGGTGTGGGTGGCGCCGAGCTCCTTAGCCTTGGCGAGCTTCTTGGCGTCGATGTCCACCGCGATGATCGTGGTGGCGCCGGCGAGCTTCGCCCCGGCGATCGCGGCCACGCCGACGCCGCCGCAGCCGATCACGGCCACGGACTCGCCGCGCTTGACCTCGCCAGTGTTGATGGCCGCGCCGATGCCGGCCATGATCCCGCAGCCGAGGAGGCCGACCGCGGCCTGCTCCTCGGGAGTGTCGACGCCGTCGACCTTGGTGCACTGCTTGGCGTGGACGAGCGTCTTGTCCGCGAACGCCCCGATGCCCAGGGCCGGGGACAGCTCCGTGCCGTCCTCGAGGGTCATCTTCTGGGTCGCGTTGTGGGTGTTGAAGCAGTACTTTGGCTCGCCCTTGCGGCATGCGCGGCACTCGCCGCACACGGCGCGCCAGTTGAGGATCACGGTGTCGCCGACCTTGACGTGGTCGACGCCCTCGCCGATCGCGGAGACCACACCCGTGGCCTCGTGGCCGAGCAGGTAGGGGTACTCGTCGCCGATCCCGCCCTGGACGTAGTGCAGATCCGTGTGGCAGACGCCGCACGTCTTCACGTCCACGACGGCCTCACCGGGTCCGGGGTCGGGGATGACGATGGTCTCGACGGTGACGGGGGCGTCCTTCGCCATGGCGACGACGCCGCGGACCTTCTGGGGCACGGGGGACCTCCTGGTCGATGGGGTGACTTGCCTCCATTCCACCACGGGGCGGCGGATGCACGCACGGAGGGACGCCCGGTGACCGCGGGCACGCGGCGGTGCACACTGGGGTGCATGTGCGGACGGTATGTGATGGCCCGGGCGGCCGGTGACCTGGTGGCGCTCGGCGGCGGGGAGCTGCCGGACGAGCGGCTGGAGCTGCGGCGCAGCTGGAACGTGGCGCCCACCTCGGACGTGCCGATCCTGCTGGAGCGCGAGGCGGACGGCGCCGTGCGCCGGGAGCTGCACGTGGCCCGCTGGGGCCTGGTCCCGCCATGGGCCAAGGAGCTGGCCGTGGGCTCGCGTGCGTTCAACGCCCGCTCCGAGACCGTGGCCTCCAAGCCCACCTTCCGGGCCGCCGTGCGCGCGCGGCGGTGCGCCGTGCCGGTCGAGGGCTACTACGAGTGGAAGGCCCCCGCTCCGGGGGCGAAGGGCCCGGACGGGAAGGCCGCGAAGAAGCAGCCGCACTATGTGCACCCGGCCGGCGCCGGCGACGGCGAGGGGCCGGTCATCTGGTTCGCGGGGCTCTACGAGTGGTGGCAGGACCCCGAGGCCGAGGCGGCCGGGCGCGACCCGTGGGTGCTCTCGACGACGATCCTCACCATGGCCGCTCCGGACGCGGACGACGAGGACGAGGTCCTGGGGTCGCTCGGCGACCTGCACGACCGCCTCCCGGTGCCCCTGGACGCGGAGACCATGGACGCCTGGCTGACCCCGGGGCGGCTCGGCTCGGCCGAGGAGGCCGACGCGCTCGTGGGGCGGGTGTGCGCCGGAGCCTACGACGTCGCGGCGGGCTGGGTGCTGCGGCCCGTGGGCACGGCCGTGGGGAACGTCCGCAACGACGGCCCCGAGCTGATCCAGGCGGAGAAGCCCGCGCAGGGCACCCTGCTCTGAGGCCGAGGCGGCGGGGACTCGGGACGGGGGCTCGGGTCGGGGCGGAGGCTCTGGGCGAGGCGGGGGCTCTGGGCGAGGCGGGGGCTCTGGGCGAGGCGGGGGCTCTGGGCGAGGCGCTGCTCGAGCGGCTGCGGTCGGCCTCGGCGCTGTTCGCCGAGCGGGCCGGCCGGCTGGGCGGCGGGCTCGCCGTCGAGGAGCTCGAGGTGGCGGGCATGGAGGTGCCGGCCACCTCGCTCGTGGCCCTGCGGATCGCGGAGGTGGTGGTGCACCACGGCGACCTGGACACCGCGTGGACCGTGGAGGAGGCCGACCCGGGCTCCCTGCTCAACGCCGTGGAGGCGGCGGTGCGCGCCCTGCGGGTGCGGCAGGCGCCGGGCATGACCCTCGTGACCGAGGAGGGGGACGAGTGGACGATCGGCGACGGCGCCCTGCGCGTCGAGGCCGAGCGCGAGGGCCTGCTGGCCTGGCTCGCCCGCGGGGACGGCTCCGAGGTGGAGGCCGACGGGCCGCTGCCGACGCTGCCCGCGTGGTGAGCCGTCCCGCGTGGTGAGCCGTCCCGTGCGGTGACCCGTCCCGGGCGGGGGACGACGCCGGACCCGCCGCACCCCGCGCCGCTTAACGTGTCCGCCCGGGGCCCTAGCGTCACACCCGTCGCATTCGAACACATGTTCGAGTACGATCGGGGGTGCGGCCCCACCTTCCCACTTCTTCCCCGCGTCCGGTTCGCCGGGCGGGCCGCACTCCCGTCGCCCGACGGCGTCCGCCGTCGGCTCGGTCAGCAGTGCAGAGGGAGAGAAGCAGCATGGGAGTCCTCACACAGTCGGTGGCGGTGGAGCGCGCGGCGGACGGCACCCCGCAGGGACTGCGGTGGAACGGGCGGGACTACGTCCTCGCCGAGCCGCCCGTGCGCTGGTTCGAGCGCCGCCGCTGGTGGGCCGAGGAGGTCCGGGCGGAGAAGGGCCGCGGGGCCGGCCTCGTGGACCACGAGATCTGGCGGCTGCAGGTGCGCCTGGCCCGCGCCGGGTCGGCGCCGGTGCAGACCGTCGACGTCGCCCACCACCTGGACTCCGGGCGCTGGCGGCTCGTCCGCGTCCACGAGCAGGCCCGGGACCTGAGGCGGTCCGCGTGAGCCCGGTCCCCGAGGCCGCGGCCGGCCGCACCGCCGCCCCGTTCGCCCATCTGCACGTGGCCTCCGCCTTCAGCGCCCACTACGGGGTCAGCTGGCCCGAGGACCTCGTGGCCGCCGCCGCGGCCGCGGACATGGACGTCCTGGCCTGCACCGACCGGGACGGGCTCTACGGCATGGCCAAGCACGTGGGCGCCTGCCTGCGCCACGGCATCGCCCCGGTGGTGGGCGTGGACCTGGCCGTGCGCTGGAGCGCGGAGGAGGACGCCGGGCGCGTGGTAGTCCTCGCCCGCGGCGGCTGCCACGGCTCCGGCTACCGCGCCCTGTGCCAGGTCGTCTCCGCGGCGCACGCCCGCACCTCCGGGGGCGCGGCGGGCGGCAGCCCGTGGGCCTCCGTCGCCGAGCTCGCCGCCGCCGCGGCCGGCCGGGTCCCCACCGCCGCCAACCGGGACAACCCGCCCACCCCCGAGCTGTTCGTCCTCGTCGGCCCGGACGCGGACGTCGGCCGCCACCTGGCCCGCCGCCGCTCCGCCGCCGGCCTCGCCGCCCTGCGCCGCTGGAAGGCGGCCCTGCCCGCCGGCAGCCTCCACGCGGACGTCGTCACCCACCTCTCCGCCCCCGGCCGGCGCCTCGACGCCGGCCACGCGGTGAAGGCACTGCGCACCGCCCGCCGGGCCGGCGTGCCCGCGGTCCTCACCAACGCCGTGCGCTACGCGGGCCCGGACGGGGCCGCCACCGCCGACGTCCTCGACGCCGTGCGCGCCCTCAGCTCCCTCGACGCCGTCCACGACCTCCAGCCCAACGGCCAGGGCTGGCTCAAGCCCACCGCCGCCATGCACCGGGTCGCCCACGAGGTGGCGAGCGCCGCGGACGAGCGCGCCGCCCCGCTGCTGGAGGCCACCCGCCGCCTCGCCGAGGCCTGCGTCCTCGACCCCGAGGCCGACCTCGGCTGGGGCGTGCCCCGCGTGCCCGAGGCCGCCGTCATCGGCATCGAGGGGCCGCCGGAGCGCGTGCTGCGCGAGCGCACCTACGCCGGCCTCGCCGCCCGCTACCCCCGCCTCCACGCCGGGGGCCGCCTCACCTCCGCCGCCGAGGCCCGCGACCTCGAGGCCCGGGCCGAGCACGAGCTGGGCATCATCACGCGCCTGGGCTTCTCCTCCTACTTCCTCACCGTCGCCGCCGTCGTGGACCTCATCGAGGGCATGGGCGTGCGCGTGGCCGCCCGCGGCTCCGGCGCGTCCTCCCTCGTCAACCACGCGCTGCGCATCTCGAACGTGGATCCCGTGGCCAACGGCCTGATCATGGAGCGCTTCCTCTCCGACGCCCGCTCCACCCTCCCGGACATCGACATCGACGTGGAGTCCGCCCGCCGCCACGAGATCTACCGGGCCGTCTTCGAGCGCTTCGGCGCCGAGCGCACCACCCTGATGAGCATGCAGAACGCCTACCGGGCCCGCGGCGCCGTCCGGGACGCCGGCCTGGCCCTCGGCATGCCCGAGCCCGAGGTGGACGGCATCGCCAAGCAGCTCTGGCGCTTCTCCGCCTCCAGCTTCCGGGAGGCGCTCGAGCGCATGCCCGAGCTCGGCGGACTCTCCCGCCGCATCGAGTCCGGCCGCGCCGAGGGCAGCCGTCAGCTGGACCTGCTCGTGGACCTCACCGAGCGCCTCGACCGGCTGCCCCGCCACATCTCCATGCACCCCTGCGGCGTGATCCTGGGGGACGCCGCCCTGCTGCACCGCACCCCCGTCCAGCCCTCCGGGATGGGCCTGCCCATGAGCCAGTTCGACAAGCACGACATGGACCCCATGGGCTTCCTCAAGCTCGACATCCTCGGCGTGCGCATGCAGTCCGCCATCGCGTACACGCTCGCCGAGGTGGAGCGGACCACGGGGGAGCGGGTGGACCTCGAGCAGGTGCCCCTCGACGACCCGGCCACCTACGCGATGATCCGCACCACCCACACCCTCGGCTGCTTCCAGATCGAGTCCCCCGGCCAGCGCGAGCTCGTGGGCAAGCTCGCCCCCCGCGAGTTCAACGACCTCACGGTGGACATCTCCCTGTTCCGGCCCGGCCCCATGCAGTCGGACATGGTCCGGCCCTTCCTCGAGCAGCGGCACGGCTGGGCCCCCGCCCGCTACCCGCACCCGGACCTGCGCCCCGTCCTCGCCGAGACCCACGGGGTCACGGTCTTCCACGAGCAGGTGCTGCGGACCATGGACGTGATGACCGGCTGCGGGCTGGCCCGCGCCGACGAGCACCGCCGCCTCCTCGGCGGCCCGCAGGAGCACCGCGTGGAGGAGGCCTTCCGCGCCGGCGCCCTCGCCCGGGGCTACTCCCTGGACGTCATCGACGAGGTCTGGGCCACGCTGGCCGCCTTCGGCTCCTTCGGGTTCTGCAAGGCCCACGGCGCGGCCTTCGCCGTGCCCACCTACCATTCGGCCTGGCTCAAGACGCACCACCCCGAGGCGTTCATGGCCGCGATCCTGGAGCACGACCCCGGCATGTACCCGGCCCGCCTCATGGTCGCCGAGGCCCGCCGCATGGGCATCCCCGTGCTGCCCGTGGACGTCAACGCCTCCTCCCGCCACGTCCGGGTCGAGTGGGTGCCCTGGCACCCCGAGCTGGACGGGCCCCCGGCCGAGGACGCCGGGGCGGGCGGCGGCGAGCCGGGCGACGTCGTCGCGCGGCCTCACACCGAGGGCGGCCGCGAGGCGGACCTCGCCGAGGGAGGCGCCGAGGGTGCCGGCCGCGGCCCGGGCCGCTGGGGCATCCGCCTGCCCCTGACCGGCCTCTCCGGGCTGAGCGAGGCCGAGACCGAGCGCCTCGACGCCGGCCGTCCCTACCGCTCCCTCGCCGACGTCCGGGACCGCGCCCGCCCCACGGCCCGCAACCTCGAACGCCTCGCCCAGCTCGGCGCCCTGGACTGCCTGCTGCCCGCGGGGGGCGCCTCGCGCACGGACCTGGTCCACCACCTCGAGCTCCAGCACTCCGCCACCCGCGGGTCCGGTCCCGGTCGTGCCGCCGCGCGCTCGCGGTCCGCCCGCCCCCGCCAGGTGGACGGCCAGCTCGCCCTGGACCTGCCGGACACCGAGCTGGCCGCCCTCACGCCGCTCTTCCCGGACCCGTCCGTCGCGGCCCGGGTCCGCACCGAGCTCGAGCTCACCGCCCTGGACGTCACGGCCCACCTGATGGACTCCCACGCGCCGTACCTGGACGCGCTCGGGGTCACCCGGGCGGCGGACCTGCTCGGGCTGCGCACGCAGTCCCGCGTGCTCGTGGCGGGGGTGCGCGTGGCCACCCAGACCCCGCCCATGCGCAGCGGCAAGCGCGTCGTCTTCCTCTCCGTGGACGACGGCACCGGCTGCGTGGACGCCTCCTTCTTCACGGAGGCCCAGCACGCCTCGCGGGAGATGCTCTTCTCCGCGCGGCTCCTGCTGATCGAGGGCACCGTCCGCCGCACCGGGCCGCGGGCCGTCTCGGTGCAGGCCGTGCGCGCCTGGGACCTGCACCGGCCGGAGAGCCTGCCGGACCCCGACTACCTGGACGCCACGCGGCGGCAGTGGCGGGAGTGGCTCGCCGCGGACCGCCGTGCCGCCGCCGCCCGACGTCGCGGCCAGGAGGACGCCGGCGCCCCCCGCCTGCCGGACATCCCGCACCACGGCACCGGCGGCTGGCCGGTCAAGGTGGCCCCCGGCGGCGCGGGGATGCCGTCGCCCTCGTCCGACGCGCGAACCCTCCCCGGCCGAGGCGTCTCCGCCGGCGCCGGGCCCGGCGCGGCGGGGCAGGGCGCCGCGGCGCGCGTCGGGGCCGGCGGGGTGCCGGAGGACCGCCGCCCCATCCCCGTGCCCCACCCGGACACCTGGGAGCTGCTGCCCACCCCGGAGAGGTGAGGAGAGCCGGGCTGGGGGAGCGGGACTGGGGCGCAGGGGTGGGAACACCGGGGTGCCCGCCCGACCCCGGACCGGCGGTGGTCGAGAGCCGCCCCCTCGGAACTCCCGACGTCGGCCCACAGCCCCGGCGCACGGCTGCCGGGGACGCGCCCGCCGGCGGCGGTGGCAGCGGCCCCCACCCCGGGGCGCCGGACGCAGCACCGGGTCCACTGCGCCCCGGGACCGACGCCCGGGGAAGTCCACAGACCCGATTGAATCCCTCTTAACGTGTCCACCCCGTGCGATGGACTGGGATCACATCAAGACCAGAGGCCGCACCGGACGCAGGAGAGGGGGGAGCGCCATGATCGCCGAGGACGTGGACCGGGCACGCGAGGCGGTCGAGCACGCCCTCGCGGCGGTGGCGGCTCCGCGCTGGAAGGACGTCCCGGGCGGCGGCCTCCTCCCGGACCTGCTCGTGCAGGCGGAGACGCTGTCGCGCACGGTCGCGGCGCTCCAGACCGCGCTGGCCGGACACCTCGCGGAGGCGTACGAGCACGAGGCGGATCGCCAGGAGGTGCTGGGGATCCCGCCCGGCAAGGGCCCCCACCGGGACGCCGCGGACTGCCTGCGGGACACCGTGCGGATCGACCGGCGCACCGCCCAGCGGCGGCTCCGCCGAGCCGCGGCCACGCGCCCACGGCGGGACTTCGTCACCGCGCCCCTCGCCGATCCGGCGCTGCCGGAGGTCGCCGCGGTCCTGTCCGAGGGCGCCGCCGACGAGGCCGCCTGCGACGCCGTGATCGAGACCCTCACCCGGGCGCGGACCGACCTCGCGCTCGCGGCCGTCCCGCAGGACGAGGCCGACGCGCTGCTCGCCGCGGGGGAGTCGCTGCTGGCCGCGCAACTCCACCACGCGGACCCGGACGGGATGCGCCGGCTGTGCGCGCGGTGGCGCCAGCACCTCGATGCGGTCGTCCTGCCCGACAGCGGCATCCCCACCGAGGCCGAACTCCGCGCCGCCCAGGGGCTGTTCCATCGCGGCCGGCGCCGGGGCCTGCACCGCTGGGACCTGCACCTGACCGACACCCAGCACGAGGTGCTGCAGACGGTCGCCGCCGCAGCCACGAATCCCCGCGCCCGGGGCGCGGGACCGTCCGGCCAGGTGGACGCCCCCGCGGGATCGCCTGACCTCGATCCGCGGACGCGTGGCCAGCGGCAGGCCGACACCCTCGTCAGCGCCCTGCAGGCCGCCCTCGCCCTCGCCACCCCTGGCGTCCTCCCCGCCACGGCGGGCCACCGGCCGCAGGTGCTCGTCACGATCGACCACGAGACCCTCCTGCGTCGCGTGCGCACCGCCTCGGGAACGGCGGCCGTCCTGAGCGAGGCCGAGTTCACCGGCCCCATCGACCCCCGCGAGATCCGCCGGATCGCGTGCGACGCGGAGATCATCCCGGCCGTCCTCGGCGGCGAGGGCGAGATCCTGGCCCTCGGCCGGTCCCGACGACTCTTCACCCGAGCCCAGCGACGGGCCGTCACGGCCCGGGACGGCGGCTGCGCCGCGCCGGGGTGCACCCTCCCGGCCAGCTGGTGCGAGATCCACCACATCGGCCACTGGGAGGACGGCGGGCGCACGGACGTCGACAACGGGGTCCTGCTCTGCTCACATCATCATCACGCCGTCCACGCCGGGTGGTGGACGGTCGCCGTCGTCGCAGGGATCCCCTGGTTCACCCCCGCGCGCCACCTCGACCCCGCCCAGACGCCCCGGAGGAACCGGCACCACCGGATCCACGGCCCGGCGGCGGCCTCGGGCACCGGGGGAGTGGCACCGCCGGCGCCGCCGACGACGCCGGAACAGGCAGGGCCAGTGGAACCGCCGCAAACGCCGGGACGGGCAGGACGGACAGGTCGGACAGGGCAGACGGAACCGGTGCGCCCGGGTCCCGCCGCCCCGCCGCGCCCGTCCGTCCGATGGCTGCCCCCGCCGTGGACCGTGTTGTCCCCGCCCTGGCGACCGCCCGGCCGCCGTCGCCCCCGGCACGGCGGACGGCCCGCCGGGGTGACGCCCCGTCCCGTCGTGGTCCCGGCGCGCCCCTAGAATGGGACGCGGCCGACGGTGGCCCCCGTATGCCACCGATCCCGAAGCCAGACCTCGAAGGAGCACCGTGTCGGAGCCGAACAACATCCTGCTGACCGTGGACGGACAGATGCGGGAGGTGGCGCACGGCATCACCGGCCTGGAGCTCTTCCGGGACCAGTCCACCACCGTCGTGATGCGAGTGGACGGCGTGCTCTGGGACCTCTCCCGTGAGATCCCCGGCGGCGCCTCCGTCGAGTCCGTGGCCATCACGGAGCAGGACGGCCTGGACGTGCTCCGCCACTCCACCGCCCACGTCATGGCCCAGGCCGTGCAGCAGCTGCGCCCGGACGCCAAGCTCGGCATCGGCCCGTACATCACGGACGGGTTCTACTTCGACTTCGACGTCGCTGAGCCCTTCACCCCCGAGGACCTGCGCACCCTCGAGAAGATGATGCAGAAGATCATCAACTCCGGGCAGGCCTTCCGCCGTCGTGTGGTCACCGAGGACGAGGCCCGCGCCGAGATGGCGGACGAGCCCTACAAGCTCGAGCTGCTCGGCAAGAAGAACGACGCCGCGACCGCCGGCGAGGGCGCCTCCGTGGAGGTCGGCGCCGGCGAGATCACGATCTACGACAACGTGGACCGTAAGTCGGGCGACGCCGTCTGGTGCGACCTCTGCCGCGGCCCCCACCTGCCGCAGACCAAGCTCATCTCCAACGCGTTCGCCCTCACCCGCTCCGCCGCGGCGTACTGGCTGGGCAACCAGGACAACAAGCAGCTGCAGCGCATCTACGGCACCGCCTGGCCCACCAAGGCAGACCTAAAGGCCTACCAGGAGCGCCTGGCCGAGGCCGAGCGCCGCGACCACCGCCGCCTGGGCTCCGAGCTGGACCTGTTCTCCTTCCCGGACGAGCTGGGCTCCGGCCTGCCCGTGTTCCACCCGCGGGGCGGCATCATCCGCAAGGAGATGGAGGACTACTCCCGTCGGCGCCACACCGAGGCCGGCTACGAGTTCGTCTACACCCCGCACATCACCAAGCAGCACCTCTACGAGACCTCCGGCCACCTCGACTGGTACGCGGATGGCATGTTCCCGCCCATGCAGATCGACGAGCAGCGCGACCCGGAGACCGGCGAGGTCACCCGGCAGGGGCAGAACTACTACCTCAAGCCGATGAACTGCCCCATGCACAACCTGGTGTTCCGGTCCCGCGGCCGCTCGTACCGCGAGCTGCCGCTGCGCCTGTTCGAGTTCGGCGCCGTCTACCGCTATGAGAAGTCCGGCGTGGTGCACGGCCTGACCCGCGTGCGCGGCATGACGCAGGACGACGCCCACATCTACTGCACCCGCGAGCAGATGAAGGACGAGCTCACCACCACCCTGAACTTCGTGCTGGACCTGCTCAAGGACTACGGCCTGGACGACTTCTACCTGGAGCTGTCCACCCGCGACCCCGAGAAGTCCGTGGGCTCGGACGAGATCTGGGAGGAGGCCACCCGCACCCTCGACGAGGTGGCCCGGGCCTCCGGCCTGGACCTGGTCCCGGATCCGGGCGGCGCGGCGTTCTACGGCCCCAAGATCTCGGTCCAGGCGAAGGACGCGATCGGGCGGACCTGGCAGATGTCCACCATCCAGCTCGACTTCAACCTGCCCGAGCGCTTCGACCTCGAATACCAGGCCCCGGACGGCTCCCGCCAGCGCCCGGTGATGATCCACCGCGCCCTGTTCGGGTCCATCGAGCGCTTCCTTGGCGTGCTCACCGAGCACTACGCGGGTGCCTTCCCGGCCTGGCTGGCCCCCGAGCAGGTCGTGGCGATCCCCGTGGCCGAGGCGTTCGCCGACTACCTAGGCGACGTCGTGAAGCGCCTGCGCGCCGAGGGGATCCGGGCCCGCCTGGACGACTCCTCGGACCGGTTCCCCAAGAAGATCCGCACGGCCTCCAAGGAGAAGGTGCCGTTCGTGCTCATCGCCGGCGGCGAGGACGCCGAGGCCGGCGCCGTGTCCTTCCGCTTCCGGGACGGCTCGCAGGACAACGGCGTGCCCGTGGACGAGGCGATCGAGCGCATCGTGCGGGCCGTGCGCGAGCGTGAGGCGACGCCGTGACCAGGCCCGAGGCCTCGGACGCCGACGCGCGCGACCTCGCCCGCGCGTCGGCGGACGCGTCCGCCACGGACGGGTTCGCGTTGCCCGGCGCCCCGGACGCATTCGAGCGGTTCTGGAACGCCCACCGGATGGCGTACGTCACCCAGGGCTCGGACCAGGTGAAGGACGAGCACACCTGCCCGTTCTGCGCCGCCCCGCAGCGCTCGGACGGGGAGTCCCTGATCGTCCACCGCGGGCGCACGGCGTACGTGGTGCTGAACCTGTACCCGTACAACCCCGGCCACCTGCTCGTCTGCCCGTACCGCCACGTGCCCCTGTACACGGACACCACGGCGGAGGAGGCCGCCGAGATGGCGGAGCTGACGCAGACCGCCATGCTCGCCCTCGGGCACGCCACCCGGGCCGCCGGCTACAACCTGGGCATGAACCAGGGCTCCGTCGCCGGCGCGGGCATCGCCGCCCACCTCCACCAGCACGTCGTGCCCCGGTGGACGGGCGACGGCAACTTCCTGCCGATCATCGCCCGGACCAAGAACATGTCGCAGACCCTCGGCGAGACCCGCGAGATCCTCGCCGGGGTCTGGGACGAGGCGGCGGCGGACCACGCGCGGCGCCAGGAGGCGAACGCGCGGGCCGCGGCCGAGCGCGCCGGCCGGGGGGACGAGGACCGCCCCTGATGCTGGACCGTCACGCGCGCGGGGCCACCACCCGCGTCTTCACGCCGGTGGCCCGCGCCCTCCTCCACGCGGGGGTGAGCCCGGACGCCGTCACCGTGGTCGGCACGCTCGGCGTGAGCCTCGGCGCGCTCGTCCTGTTCCCCCTGGGCGAGCTCTTCTGGGGCACCCTGTTCATCACGGCGTTCGTGTTCTCGGACCTGGTGGACGGGATCATGGCCCGCGAGGCCGGGACCACGGGCCGCTGGGGCGCGTTCCTGGACTCCACCCTGGACCGGGTGCAGGACGCCGCGGTGTTCCTCGGCCTGAGCCTGTGGGGCTTCGGGGTCGGCGGCGAGCCGGCGGTGGGCACGCTCGCGGCGGTCTGCCTCGCCCTCGGCATGCTCGTGTCCTACGTGCGCGCCAAGGCCGAGGCCCTCGGCCTCACGGCCAACGTGGGCATCGCCGAGCGCGCCGAACGCCTCGTGGCCGCGCTCGTGCTCGCCGGCCTCACCGGGCTCGGCCTGCCCCCTGCCTTCCTGGCCGCCACCCTCGGGCTGCTCGCCGCGGCCTCCCTCGTCACCGTCGGTCAGCGCGTGTCTGCCGTGCGCCGCCAGACGCGGCGCGCGGCCTGAGCCGCGCCGACTTTCCCAGGAGAGACATGACCCCCGCCGACACCCCGCGCGCCCTCACCCCCGGACTGGGCCTGCACCGCTTCCGCGGCGACATCCAGGGCCTGCGCGCCGTGGCCGTCCTGTCCGTGCTCGTCTTCCACGCGGGCGTCACGGCCCTGCCCGGCGGCTTCGTGGGCGTGGACGTCTTCTTCGTCATCTCCGGCTTCCTCATCACGGGCCTGCTGCTCAAGGAGGTGGACCGCACGGGGCGGGTGGGGCTGGCCGAGTTCTACGCCCGCCGCGCCCGGCGCATCCTGCCGGCGGCCCTGGCGGTGATCATCCTGACGGTGGCCGCGGGCCTGCTCGTCTACCCGGTCTCGGAGTGGACCCGGCTCGGCTCCGTGGCCGTGGCCTCGGCCCTGAGCGTCGTCAACTGGCTCTTCGCCCAGGAGAGCACGGACTACTTCGCGCAGGAGGAGGCCGCCAGCCCCTTCCAGCACTACTGGTCGCTGGCCGTGGAGGAGCAGTTCTACCTCGTCTGGCCGCTGCTGCTGATCCTGGTGACGGTGGGCGTCGCCGCGCTGCGCCGTCGCGGGTCCGGTGACGCCGCGCCCGACGCCGACGCCGGCGCACGACGACGGCCCTCGGCTCCGGTGGCCGCGCGCCGGGTGCTGCTGGCCTCGGCCGTGATCGGTCTGGCCTCGTTCGTGCACTCCGTCTCGTACTCCGCGTCCGACCCGGGCGCCGCCTACTTCGTCACCACCACCCGCGTGTGGGAGCTCACGCTGGGCGCCGGGCTGGCCGCGGCGCTCGTCGTGCTGCCCGTCATCCGGCCCGCCGTCCGCACGGTGCTGGGCTGGGCGGGCCTGGGCATGATCGCCGTCTCCCTCGTGCTCATCACGGGGGCCATGGCCTACCCGGGCGCCGTCGCCCTGCTGCCCGTCGTCGGCTCGGCGCTCGTGATCCTCGCCGGCGCCCACGAGGACGGCAGCACCCCCGGGCACCCCGCCCGGCTCCTGGCCACGCGGCCCATGCAGTGGGTCGGCGATCTCTCCTACTCCCTCTACCTCGTGCACTGGCCCGTGCTGACGCTCGCCGCCTGGCGCTTCCCGGACGGCCGGCTGCCGCTGTGGCTCGGCCTGGTGCTGGCCGTCGTCTCCGTCGGGCTGGCCTGGGCGCTGCGCCGCTGGGTGGAGGTGCCCGCGATGCACGGGTCCCTGCTGGCCGGCCGGCGTCGGGCGCTGACCCGCGGCGGGCTCGGGATGGCCGCCGTCGCCGCCGCCGGCGCCCTCGTGCTCGCCGCCGGCGCGGCCCTCGCCCCCGCGCGCCCGGGGGAGGAGGCCCCCGTGGCCGGCGCCCAGGCGGTCGTGGACGGGCAGGACCCGATGGCCGCTCTGTCGGCCGGGATGCGGATCGTGCCGGACCCGGCGGTCGCGAAGGAGGACCGCTCGCCGGCGCACGTGGCCGGCTGCCAGCTCGGCTACGAGGACGTCGAGCCCGAGGCCTGCGAGTTCGGCGACCCGGACTCCGAGACCGTCATCCTCGTGGTGGGCGACTCCCATGCCAGCCAGTGGACGGCCCCGCTGGAGGTGCTCGCCGAGGAGCGCGGCTGGCGCGTCGTCTCGCACACCAAGGCCTCGTGCGTGGTCACCACGGCGGGCGTGCTGGAGGACGGCGAGCCCTACCCGGAGTGCGACGAGTGGAACCGCGCCCTGCCCGACGTCGTGGACGGGCTCGACCCGGACCTCGTGCTGGTCACGGGCGCCCGGCGGGAGACCGTGGCGGAGGACCCCGCCGCGGCGATGGCCGCGGCGTGGCGGGAGCTGACCCCGGACGCCGGCCGCCTCGCCGTGCTCATGGACAATCCGCGCTCCGACACGTCGATGCCGCGCTGCCTCGAGCAGCACCGCGACGACCCGGCCGCCTGCGCCTACGACAAGGCGGTGGGGATCGAGGAGTCCGGCTCCCCGGCCCTGCAGGCGGCCGCCGCCTCGGCCGCGGCGGACCCGGAGTGGGGCCTGGTCGACGTCAACCACCTCGTCTGCCCCGGCGAGGACGCGTGCGCGCCCGTGATCGGCGAGGCGCTCGTGCTCTTCGACACCAACCACTTCACGGCGACCTTCGCGCGCACCCTCGCCCCGGAGCTCGGCGAGCAGATCGAGGCGCTGCTGCCCTGACGCGGCGGTGATCCCGCCCGCCCGGGCGGCCCCGGGCCCGGCGCGGCCCGACTCAGCGGGCGGCGATGGGCGCGACGACGGCGTCCGTCGCCGCCGCGAGGTCGGCGGGGGCCAGCTCGAGGTCGAGGCCGCGCTGGCCGCCGGAGACGTACATGACGGGGGCGTCCAGGGCGGAGGAGTCGAGCAGCACCGGGTGGCGGTGGCGCTGGCCCAGGGGGGAGACGCCCCCGCGCACGTAGCCGGTGCGCCGCTCGACGAGGGCGAGGTCCGCCAGGGCCAGCCGCTTCACGCCCAGCACCGCGGCGGCGGCGCGCAGGTCCAGCTGCCCGGACACGGGCACCACGCACGCGGCGAGGCCCCCGTCCGGGGCGGCCACCATGAGCGTCTTGAACATGCGCTCCGGCGGCACGCCCATGGCCCGGGCGACCTGGACGCCGAACCGCTCGCCGCCGGCGTCGAGGTCCACCTCGAACGTGTGCAGCGTGTAGGGCACCCCGGCCGTCTCGAGGGCGGTGACGGCGGGGGTGGCGGCCCCGTGCGCCCTGCCGCGGCCGCGTCCGGTCTTCGCCACGGGGCGGCTCAGGCGACGCCGGTCTGCTCGCGCACGTTGCGCTTGATGCGGCCGAGCATGGCGGACATGCCGCGCAGGCGCAGCGGCGTGAGGGCCTTGGCCAGGCCGAGGCGGGAGGGGATGTCCTCGGGCACGTCCACGATCTGGCGGGCGGTGAGCCCGTCCAGGCCCTGGGACAGCACGGAGGCGAAGCCGCGCGTGGTGGGGGCCTCGGGCGGGGCCGTGATGAACAGGCGCACCACCGACTCGGGGCCGGGCTCGTCCTCGCCCTCCAGCTCGACGGCCAGGAACAGGGGGGACTGGCACTCCACGACCTGCTCCATCTCCGCCTCGTGGCCGTCGTAGCGCTCCGGCAGGGCGGGCAGCTCGTCGGCGAACTCGAGCAGCAGCTCGAGCTTCTCGGCGTCGGGCACCCCGGCGAAGTCGTCGACGATCTCGGCCAGGGCGGCGGGCACGGCGTGGTTCTGGGTCATGGTGAGCCAGTCTAGTGACAGCGATCGGCCCCCGCCGGGCGGGCGGGGGCCGATCTCGCGTCGCGGTGCGGGGCCGGATCAGCGGGCCGGGGCCGCGCCGGGCTCCTCGTCGACGGCGATCGGCAGGCGCACGGCGTTGCCCCACTCGGTCCAGGAGCCGTCATAGTTGCGGACGTCCTCGTGGCCGAGCAGGTGCTTGAGCACGAACCAGGTGTGGGAGGACCGCTCGCCGATGCGGCAGTAGGCGATCACGTCGTCGCCCTCCTGCAGCCCGGCGTCGGTGCGATAGATCTGCTCCAGCTCGGCGCGGGACTTGAAGGTGCCGTCCTCGTTGGCCGCGGAGGCCCACGGCACGGACGCCGCCGTGGGGATGTGGCCGCCGCGCAGGGTGCCCTCCTGCGGGTAGCCGGCCATGTGCGTGGTCTCGCCCGTGTACTCGGGACGGGAGCGGACGTCGATCAGCGGGGTGGTCCCGATGGCCTTGAGGACGTCCTCGCGGGCGGCGCGCTCGGTGGTGTCGTCGCGGGGGACCACCGGGTACTCGCCGCGGGCGGCGGTCGGGACCTCGCGGGTGGTCTCGCGGCCCTCGGCGATCCACTTGTCGCGGCCGCCGTTCATCAGGCGCACGTCCTCGTGGCCGTAGAGCGTGAACACCCAGAGGGCGTAGGCGGCCCACCAGTTGGACTTGTCGCCGTAGAACACCACGGTGGTGTCGCGGGAGATGCCCTTGGAGGCGGCCATCTCGGCGAACGCCTCGGGGCCGATGAAGTCGCGGGTCACCGGGTCGTTGAGCTCGGTGTGCCAGTCGATGCGCTGGGCGCCGGGGATGTGGCCGGTGGCGTAGAGGAGGGCGTCCTCGTTGGACTCGAGGACCACCACCCCCTCCTCGCCCACGTGGTCGGCGACCCACTGGGTGCTCACCAGCTTCTCGGGGTGCGCGTACTGGGAGAACTCGGCGGCGGTCTCGGTCATGATGCTGCCTTCCTTCGCGTCGGGGGCGGGCCCGCGGGGCCCGTCGGGTCGGGCGGCACGACGACGGCGGGGTGCCCCGTCCGTGCCCTACGCGTCAGATTACGGCACGTCCGTGTCACGTAAGAGGATAGGGAGGCCTCAGTCGCGGACACGCGAGGTCATACGGGTGCGGGCCCGCGGCGGATAGCATGGCCCTTCAGTCCCCTCCGTCGACCCTGGGAGCGCCCCCGTGGCTCAGATCGTCCACCTCGCCGACCGTTCGCCGCAGGTCACGCCGGACCAGCTGCTGGCCGGCTTCCACCCCTCGTACCGTTTCGGCGAGGTGTCCTTCGACACCTACATCCCGGACCCGGCGCACCCCTCCCAGGCGCAGGCCGTGGAGCGGCTGCGGCGCTTCGCGGCGTCCCTCGGGCGCGGCTCCGGCTCCGGCGGCGGATTCCTCGGCGGCCTGTTCGGCGGCGGGCGCAAGCGCGCCGCGGGCCCGGCGGGCATCTACCTCGACGGCGGCTTCGGCGTGGGCAAGACCCACCTGCTGGCCTCCACCTGGCACGCCGCCCCGGGTCCCAAGGCCTTCGGCACGTTCGTGGAGTACACGAACCTCGTGGGCGCCCTGTCCTTCCGCAAGGCCGTGGACGTGCTCAAGGAGTACACGCTGGTCTGCATCGACGAGTTCGAGCTGGACGACCCGGGGGACACCGTGCTGATGTCCCGCCTGATGCGCGAGCTCGCCGACGCGGGCGTGCATCTCGTGGCCACCTCCAACACCCTGCCGGGCTCGCTCGGCGAGGGCCGGTTCGCCGCGCAGGATTTCCAGCGCGAGATCCAGGTCCTGGCGGAGCAGTTCGAGGTCATCCGGGTGGACGGCGAGGACTACCGCCACCGCGGCCTCTCCGCGGCCCCGGACCCGCTGCCGGACGACCAGGTGGTCTCCACCGCCGAGGCCAACTTCCCGGACGCCGGCGTGCTGGCCGTGGACGACTTCGACGCGCTCACCGCCATGCTCTCCCGGGTGCACCCCTCGCGGTACCGCGAGCTGGTCAAGGACGTGGACGTGATCGCGCTGCACGACGTGAAGACCATCACGGAGCAGGCCACCGCCCTGCGGTTCGTGGTGTTCGCCGACCGGCTCTACGACAAGGACGTGCCCGTGGTCGCCTCGGGCATCCCGTTCGACGACCTGTTCACGCAGGAGATGATGCACGGCGGGTACATGAAGAAGTACTTCCGCACGGTCTCCCGCATGACCGCCCTCGTCCGGGAGGGCCAGCTGGGCATCGCCGAGGAGAAGTGACCCGTCGGCGCGGCCGGGGGATCCCCGGCCGCGCCGCAGGCCTGTGCGCACGGGCGCCTGCCCGCCGGCACGACCGAGGCAGACACGACGAAGGCCCCCTCCCGGTGGGAGGGGGCCTTCGATGTGGAGCGGATGACGAGATTCGAACTCGCGACCTCCACCTTGGCAAGGTGGCGCTCTAGCCAACTGAGCTACATCCGCATGAGATCAGTCCTCACGGACCGTTCTCCGTGCGCGATACTGGGATCGAACCAGTGACCTCTTCCGTGTCAGGGAAGCGCGCTACCGCTGCGCCAATCGCGCTCGTCCACCTCGGAGGAGGTGGTGAACATGCCGCCACTCCTGGTCGGAGGAGCCTGCGAGGTCGGGACGGGATTCGAACCCGCGTATACGGCTTTGCAGGCCGCTGCCTCGCCTCTCGGCCACCCGACCAGGGGTGAAGGTTGAGCGAGCGGATGACGAGATTCGAACTCGCGACCTCCACCTTGGCAAGGTGGCGCTCTAGCCAACTGAGCTACATCCGCGTGTCGGTGCCGCATTCAGCCGCCCTCTCGGGCTCCTGCACTGCGTTTTCCAACGAGAAAGAACTCTAGGGCATCTCCGCCCGGATGCAAAATCGGCTTCCTGGCGCGTCGTGGCCGGCCCCGTCCGGCGTCCGCGGCGCCTGCCAGAATGGCTGACCATGACCCAGCCACGCCTCGCGCACCAGACCCCCCTCGGGCGCATGTACGCGCGCTCCCTCACGGGCCTGCCCGAGGTCCCGTCCATCACCACGGTGATCGGCATGGAGCGCACGGACCTGGACGGGTGGATCGGATGGATGGCCGCCCAGTCCGTCACCCAGGATCCGCGCCTGGCAGAATCCGTGGGCTCGGCGGCCCGGCTCAAGCAGGTGGCCCGCCAGTCGGCGGACGCCGCGGCGCGCTACCGGGACGCGGCCGCGGAACGCGGGGACCGCGTGCACGACTACGCCGAGCAGGTCGCCCAGCGCGCGCTGGGCAGGCCCCACACGCTGGCCGAGACGCGGGCCAAGCTCATCGAGCACGGGGAGGGCGCCTACGCCGACCGGTTCGACGAGTGGTGGGACCTGTACGACGTGCGCCCCGTCGCCGCGGAGATCACGGTGTGGAACCACACGGTCGGCTACGCCGGCACCCTGGACCTCGTGGCCCGGATCGGCGGGCGGCTGTGCCTGATCGACTACAAGACCAAGGGCACCGGCCGCGACGGCCGGGTCAAGGCGCTCGACCCCAAGGTGGTCATGCAGCTGACCGCCGGCCTGAAGGCGGAGGAGTCCCTCGTGGACCCCGAGGCCGGCACCTGGGAGGAGTGGCGGCACGGCCAGGCGGAGATGCTGCTCGGAGTCGCGCTGGGGGAGACCGAGGTGGCCGTGCACCAGGCCAACCCGGGCGTGCTGCCCCGCCACTGGCACAAGTTCTGGGCGTTGCGGCAGGTGTGGAAGCACGCCCAGGCCGCGGATGACGCCGGCCCCGCGCTGCGTGTGATCGGCCCGCCCCCGCCCTCGGTGCCGCCGGCCGCGGCCGGCGGGCTGCAGGCGGTGCGCGCCGCCGCGTTCGGCTCGGCGGCCCCGGCGCCCGCCGACCCGGCCTCCCCGGCCGGTCCCGCCCCGACCGGCCCGGCGACGAAGGACCCCGCACCCGCCGCCCCGGCCAGCTCGTCCGAGCCCGCCCCGGCCGCCTCCGACGGCGACGATAGGGTGACCGCGTGAGCGTCCTGCCCGTCCGCACCGTCCCCGATCCCGTGCTGCGCACCCCCGCGCGCCCCGTGCCCGCCGGCATGGACGTGCGCGCCCTCGTGGCGGACATGGTGGAGACCATGCACGCCGTCGGCGGGGTCGGCCTGGCCGCGCCCCAGGTGGGCGTGGGGCTGCGCGTGTTCGTGTTCGACGTCCAGGGGGTCGCCGGGCACGTGGTCAACCCCGTGCTCGAGACGGGGGAGGAGACCGTGCGGGAGCCCGGCGAGGGCTGCCTGTCCGTCCCCGGACTGCGCTATCACCCGGCCCGCGCCGCCGAGGCCGTCGTCCGCGGCCTGGACGTGGACGGGCGTCCGGTGGAGCACCGCGGCACCGGACTGGTCGCCCGCTGCCTGCAGCACGAGACCGACCACCTCGACGGGATCCTCTACGTGGACCGCCTCGACGGCGAGGAGCGCCGCGAGGCCCGTCGCCGCATGCGCGCCGGCGAGGTGGACCGCACCGCCCGTCGCGTGGGCGCCGAGCGGGCCGCCGCCGTCGGCTCCGTGTTCGCCGCACCGGCTGCTCCGCCGACCCCCGCCCGCGCCCCCCGAGGAGAGACCCGATGACCGCGACCACGCCCCTGCGCGTGCTCTACGCCGGCACGCCCGAGACGGCCGTGCCCGTCCTGCGCGCCCTGCTGGACTCGCCCCACGAGGTCGTGGGGGTGCTCACCCGGCCCGACGCGCCGATCGGCCGCCGCCGGGTGCTGACCCCCTCGCCGGTCGCCGTCGTCGCCGAGGAGGCAGGGGTGCCGGTCGTCAAGGCCGACCGGCTGCGCGGGCCGGCCGGCGAGCCCGCGCTCGAGGCCGTGCGCGCCCTGGAGCCGGACGTGGCCGTCGTCGTCGCCTACGGGGCGCTCGTGCCCGCCGAGGCGCTGGCCCTGCCGCGCCACGGATGGCTCAACCTGCACTTCTCCGCCCTGCCCGCCTACCGCGGGGCCGCCCCGGTGCAGCGCGCCGTCATGGCGGGGGAGCCCGAGATCGCCGCGGACGTATTCCAGCTCGAGGAGGGCCTGGACACCGGGCCCGTGCACGCCCGCCTCACCCGCGCGGTGGCCCCGGACGAGACCGCCGGGCAGATCCTCGCCGACCTCGCCGAGCGCGGCGGGCCGCTCGTGCTGGAGGTGCTCGGGCGGATCGCGGACGGCACCGCCGCGGCGCGGCCCCAGGAGGGCGAGCCCTCCCACGCCCCGAAGCTCACGGCGGCCGACGGCCTCGTCGACCCGGCCCGCCCCGCCGCCGAGGTGGCCGCGCGCATCAACGGCGTCACCCCCGAGCCCGGCGCGTGGGGCTGGCTGACGGTCGGGGAGGGCGGCGAGCCCGCCCGGTTCAAGCTCGACGGCGTCGCCCCGGCGACCCCGGCCGACGCGGACTGGCCCGCCGACCTGGACGCGGCGCCCCCGGGCGCCCTGCGCACGGCCGGGGGCGCCGCCTGGCTGCGCACCGCCGACGGGGCGGTCCGGCTCGGCCGGGTCCAGCCCGCCGGCAAGAAGCTCATGCCCGCCGCCGACTGGGCCCGCGGCGCCGCCGACGGCGCCGCCCTGCTCGCCGGCGAGGCGCTCGCCGCGCACACCGCGCGGCTCGGACAGGAGGCCGCCGCACGGGCGGCGCGGCGTGAGGCCGCACGAGAGACGGAGGCGCACGCATGAGCGGCGAGGGACAGGGCGGCCAGGGCCGCGGACGCGGCAGTTCCGGGGGCGGAGCCCGCGGGGGATCGCGCGGCGGCTCTCGCAACGGCTCCGGGGGCGGACCCCGGGGAGGCTCCCACGGAGGCCCGCGCGGCGGCTCCGGCGGGGCCCGCCGGGAGTCCGGCGGCGAGGAGCGGCGCGACGCCCAGGGGCGCACCCGCAGCCGCGGCCGCTCCGGCGCGGGCCGGCGCTACTCCGCCCAGGCGCCCGCCCAGCGCTCCCGAACGGCGGATCCGGCCCGCCGGGTCGCGTTCGAGGTGATCCGGGCCGTGCACGCCGAGGACGCCTACGCCAACCTCGTGCTGCCCGGCCGGATCCGCCATGCGCGCCTCGACCGCCGGGACGCCGGCTTCGCCACCGAGCTCGCCTACGGCACGCTGCGCGGCATCGGCCTCTACGACGCTGTGCTCGCCCGCTGCGTGGACCGGCCGCTGGAGAAGATCGACCCGCCGGTCCTCGACGCCCTGCGCCTGGGCGCCCACCAGCTGCTCGCCATGCGGGTGCCCGCGCACGCGGCCCTCGACGCCACCGTCGCGCTCGTGCGCGCCGAGATCGGCGCCGGCCCCTCCGGCTTCGTCAACGCGGTGCTGCGCCGGGTCGCCGAGCGCCCCCTCGAGGACTGGCTGGCCGACGTCGCCCCGGAGGACGGCGGGGACGCCGCCCTGGCCGTGCGCGCCTCCCACCCCGTCTGGATCGTCCGGGCGCTGCGCCAGGCGCTGGCGGCCCACCGGGGCACGCGCCACGTGGCCGACCGGGACGCCGAGCTGGGCGCCCTGCTGGAGGCGGACAACGCCTCGCCCGTCGTCAACCTCGTCGCCCTGCCCGTGCCCGGCGGCCGCGAGGCCCTGGCCGCCGCCCTCGAGGACGGCGCCGAGCCGGGCCCGCTGGCCCCGGACTCCGCCCTGCACGCCGGCGGCGACGCCGGACGGCTGCCCGGCGTCCGCGAGGGTGTGCTCCGCGTCCAGGACGCCGGCTCCCAGCTCACCGCCCGCGCGCTCGTCGCGGCCCCCGCCGCCGCGGCCCAGGGCCGGCCCGAGCGCTGGCTCGACCTCTGTGCCGGCCCCGGCGGCAAGGCGGCCCTGCTGGCCGCCCTCGCCGCCGAGCGCGGGGCCACGCTGGTGGCCAACGAGGTCGCCGAGCACCGCGCCGAGCTGGTCCGCCAGGCCCTCGGCGCCGTGCCCGCCGCGGCGTGGACCGTGCGCGCCGGGGACGGCCGCGCCATCGCCGACGCCCCCGAGGCCGCCGGCGGGTTCGACCGCGTCCTCGTGGACGCCCCCTGCACGGGCCTGGGCGCGCTGCGCCGCCGGCCCGAGTCCCGTTGGCGCCGCACCCCGGCCGACCTCGCCGAGCTGACCGGGCTCCAGTCCGAGCTGCTCGACGCCGCCGCCGCGGTGCTCGCCCCGGGCGGCGTCCTGGCCTACGTCACGTGCTCCCCGCACGTGGCCGAGACCACGGTGCAGGTCCAGGACCTGCTGCGCCGTCGCCCCGAGCTGGAGCTGCTCGACGCCGGCGCGGTCCTCTCGGAGGTCGCACTCGGCGACCTGCGCCTGGACGAGGGCGAGCCTGGCGGCGACGAGGCCGCCGGAGCGGCGGCCCCGGACGACGTGGCGGCCCGCACCGCCCAGCTCTGGCCGCACCGCCACGGCACCGACGCCATGTTCCTGGCGCTGCTGCGCGCCCCGTCCGACACCCCCGAGAGCCCCGAGAGGACCCGAGGATGAGCCCCCGCGCCCCCCGCCTGCACCCGTCGATCCTCTCCGCGGACTTCGCGCGCCTGGCCGAGGAGCTGGGCCGGATCCGCGGCGCGGACGCCGTGCACGTGGACGTCATGGACAACCACTTCGTCCCCAACCTCACCCTGGGCCTGCCCGTGGTGGAGGCCATCCGCCGGGCCACCGACCTGCCGCTGGACATCCACCTGATGATCGAGGACGCGGACCGCTGGGCCCCCGGCTACGCCGAGGCCGGGGCGGAGTCGGTGACCTTCCACGCGGAGGCCTCCGCGGCCCCCGTGCGCCTGGCCCGCGAGCTGCGCGCCGCGGGCGCCCGCGCGGGCATGGCCCTCAAGCCGGCCACGCCCGTGGAGCCCTACCTGGACATGCTCCCCGAGCTGGACATGCTCCTGCTGATGACCGTGGAGCCCGGCTTCGGGGGCCAGGCCTTCCTCGACGTCGTGCTGCCCAAGATCCGCCGCGCCCGCCGCGCCCTGGACGGCGCCGCCGCCCCGCTGGCCCTGCAGGTGGACGGCGGCGTGAACGCCGAGACCATCGAGCGGGCCGCCGAGGCCGGGGCGGACGTCTTCGTGGCCGGCTCGGCCGTGTTCGGCGCCGAGGACCCGGACGCCGCCGTCGACGGGCTGCGCCGGGCCGCGGCCCGCGCCTGCTGCTGACGGTCGCACGCCGCCGCTGGGCGGCGGGTCACGGTCGGCCGTGTGATACTGCTGGACAGCAACGTGCTCCGAGATGCGGTGGAAGTCCGCACCGGCGGTGACAGCCCGCTAACCGCGCGGCCCGACCTCGACCCGAGGCCGGTGCCGGGCGGCCTGACCGGTGGAATTCCGGTGCCGACCGTACAGTCGGGATGGGAGAGGCACGCGGCCGAGCCGTCCCGCACCCTCGCGCGGGAGGGCCACGGAGCGCACCCCTCGGAGTCCCGAACCGAGGAGGTGGCGTCACGGACATGGACTGGCTCGTCGACGCATTCAACTGGACCATCCCCGTCGCCGGCGGCGGCCTGCTCATGCGCGAGGTGCTGGGCAACGTCTTCGGCCTCGCCTCCGCCCTCGGCGGCATGGCGCGCAAGGTCTGGGCCTGGCCCGTGGGCATCCTCGGCAACCTCATCCTGCTGACGGTCTTCCTGGCCTCCCTCTTCACCGGCGCGGACCACGCCACCCTCCTCGGCCAGGCCGGCCGCCAGGTGATGTTCATCGCCGTCTCCGTGTACGGCTGGGTCCGCTGGAACGAGGCCCGCCGCGGCCGCTCCGAGCACGCCACCGCGATCACCCCCGAGTGGGCGGGCCTGGGCGGCCGGGCCTTCCTCGTGCTGGGCATGCTGATCGGCACCCTCGCGCTCACCCCGGTGTTCCGGGCCCTCGGCTCCTGGGAGCCGGTGTGGGCGGATGCGTGGACCTTCGTCGGCTCCCTGCTGGCCACGTACGGCATGGCGCGCGGCTGGGTGGAGTTCTGGCTGGTGTGGGTGGCGGTCGACGTCGTCGGCGTGCCCCTGCTGTGGAGCACCGGGTACTACGCCTCGGCCGTGATGTACGCCTTCTACGGCGCGTTCACGCTGATCGGGTTCTTCGTGTGGCTGCGGGCCAAGGACCGGGACAAGCCGGCCGTGGAGACGCTGCTGCCGGACGGGCCCGAGGAGCACGCGGCCCGATGAGCGGCGCCCCGGACCCCATGGCGCTGGCCGTCGGCGCCGCGCTGCGCGGCGTGCGCGGCGCCAACCCCCTCGTGGGGGCCGTCCTCACCGACGACGCCGGCCGCGTCCTCGCGGCGGGCCACCACCGCGGGCGTGGCACCGCCCACGCCGAGGTCGACGCCCTCGCCCGCTGGGAGGCCGCCCGCGCCGCGGACCCGGCCCTGGCCGCGCTCGACCCGGCGGGCCTGACCCTGCACGTCACCCTCGAGCCCTGCGACCACACCGGCTCCACCGGCCCCTGCTCCGGCGCGATCCTGGCCTCCGGCGTCGGCGCGGTGCGCTACGCCGTCGCGGACCCCACGGGGGTCGACGGCGGCGGCGCGGCCCGCCTGGCCGCGCACGGGGTGCGCGTGAGCGGCCCGACGGGGGAGCCGGCGGCCCTGGCCCTCACCGAGCGGTGGCGCCGGGCGCGCGACGCCGGCCGCCCCTGGATCACCGGCCACCTCGCGCAGTCCCTCGACGGCCACGCCGCCGCGGCCGACGGCACGAGCCGCTGGATCACCGGCGCGGCCTCCCGGGCGCACGCCCACCGGGTCCGCGCCCGCGTGGATGCGATCGTGGTGGGCACCGGCACGGTGCTCGCGGACGACCCCCGGCTGACCGTCCGCGACGCGGCCGGGGCCGAGACCGGCCCCCAGCCCGTGCCCGTGGTCCAGGGCCGCACCCCGATCCCGGCCGGCGCTGCCCTGCGCGCCCGCCCGGAGACGCTGCACGTGCCCGCGCACGAGCCCGAGGCCGTGCTGGCCGCCCTGGCCGCCCGCCCCGGACCGTGGCCGCACGGCGGGGCGCGGCCGGGCCACGTGCTGATCGAGGGCGGGCCCCGGGTGCTCGGCGCCTGGATCCGCGCCGGCCTCGTGGACGAGCTCATGGTCTACACGGCCCCGCTGCTGCTCGGGGCCGGACGCCCCGCCGTCGCAGGGCTGGACGTCGGCACCCTCGCCGACGGCCTGCGCTGGCATCCCGACCCCGCCGAGGACGGGCCCGTCCGCGCCCTCGGCGAGGACGTCTGGACCCACCTCGCCCCCGTCCCCGCCCCGGCCCCCGAGGGCCCCGACCCCCAGGAGGACTGAATGTTCACCGGCATCGTCACCCACCTCGGCACCGTGCTCGCCCTCGAGCCGGACCCCGCCGCGGACACCGCCCGGCTCGTGCTCGACGCCGGCGGCGCCCTCGAGGGCCTGCCCGCTGGCGGCTCCCTCGCGGTCGACGGCGTCTGCCTCACCGCCCTCGACGGCCCCGGGGCCGAGCCGGGCGTGTTCCGCGCGGACCTGATGGGGCAGACCCTGCGCGTGACCAGCCTCGGCGGACGCACGCCGGGGGACCGGGTCAACCTCGAGCGCTGCCTGCGCCCCACGGACCACCTGGACGGCCACGTGGTCCAGGGGCACGTGGACGGCGTGGGGGAGGTCCTCTCCGTCACCCCGCAGGGGGCGTGGACCACGGTGCGGATCGGCCTGCCTGCCGCCCTGGCGCGCTACGTCCCCGCGCAGGGGGCGATCGCGCTGCAAGGCGTCTCCCTCACCGTCTCCGCCGTCTCCGAGCCGGGCGCCGACGCCCACTGGTTCGAGGTCGGCCTCATCCCGGCCACCCTCGAGGCCACCACCCTGGGCGCGCTGCGCCCCGGCGACCGCGTCAACCTCGAGACTGACGTGCTCGCCCGCTATGCCGAGCGCCTCGCCCTGCTGCCCGCGGCACCCGCCGCGTCCCCGTCCGCCGCCCCCGCCGAGGAGGTCCGCCCATGAGCGATTCCATCCCCCTGGACGCCGTCCCCGCCGCGATCGCCGCGTTCGCCGCGGGCCGTCCCGTCGTCGTCGTGGACGACGCCGACCGCGAGAACGAGGGTGACCTCGTCTATGCGGCGGCCCTGGCCACGGACGCCGTCACGGCGTTCACCGTCCGCCACACCTCGGGCGTGATCTGCGCGCCCATGCCCGCCGACCTGGCCGACCGCCTCGCCCTGCCGCCCATGACCGCGCGCAACGAGGACCCCAAGGGCACCGCATACACTGTGAGCGTGGACGCGGCCACCGAGGTCACCACCGGCATCAGCGCCGCCGACCGCACCCGCACCCTGCGCGTGCTCGCCGACCCGGCCGCCGGGCCGGCGGACCTCACGCGCCCCGGCCACGTGTTCCCGTTGCGGGCCGTGCCCGGCGGCGTGCGCGCCCGCCGCGGCCACACCGAGGCCGGCGTGGAGCTGTGCCGCCTGGCGGACGTCGCCCCGGTGGCGGCCATCGCCGAGCTGGTCCACGACGACGGCACCATGATGCGTCTGCCCGCCCTGCGCGAGTTCGCGGACGAGCACGGGCTGGTCCTCATCTCCATCGAGGACCTCGTGCGGCACCTCGAGGAGGAGGGGCCGACCCCCTTGCCCGTCCCCGCCGAGGCCACGCTGCCCACGCGCCACGGCGTGTTCCGGGTGAGCGTCCACGCCGACGCCGTCACCGGCGCCGAGCACGTGCTGCTCGTGGCGGAGAAGGCGGGCGAGGCGGGGGAGGCCGACCCGGAGAGCCCCCTCACCGTGCGCGTGCACTCCGAGTGCCTCACGGGCGACGTGCTGGGCTCTCTGCGCTGCGACTGCGGGCCCCAGCTCGAGGACGCCCTGTCCCGCGCCGGGTCCGAAGGCGGCGCCGTCCTCTACCTGCGCGGCCACGAGGGCCGGGGGATCGGCCTGGCCAACAAGGTGCGCGCCTACCGGCTGCAGGAGCAGGGCCTGGACACCGTCGAGGCCAACATCGCCCTCGGCCTGCCCACGGAGGCCCGCGACTGGGCGGGCGCCGCGGCCGTGCTCGCCGCCGCCGGGCACACCCGCGTCCGCCTCGTGACCAACAACCCCGCCAAGGTGGCGGGGCTGCAGGCGGCGGGCATCGACGTCGTCGAGCGCGTGCCGGCCCCCACGCCGGTCACGGAGCACAACCTTGACTACCTGCGCACCAAGCGCGACCGCATGGCCCACGCCCTCGCCGACCGGGTGCTCGAGCACCCGGCGGCACCGGGCCACGAGGACCCCCGACACGAGCCCCCGACCCACCAGGAGGACACCCCATGAGCGGTGCAGGAGCCCCCACCCCCGCCCTCGACCCCGCCGCCGCGCGCGGCCTGCGCGTGGCGGTCGTCGCCGCGCAGTGGCACACCGAGATCATGGACGGCCTGATCGCCGGCGCCCGGGCGGCCGCCGCAGACCTCGGCCTCGAGCCGGTGCTCGTGCGTGTGCCCGGCACCGTGGAGCTCACCGTGGCCGCCGCGCGCCTGGCCGAGGACTTCGACGCCGTCGTGGTCCTGGGCGTCGTGGTCCGCGGGGACACCCCCCACTTCGACTACGTCTGCCAGGCCGTCACGCAGGGCGTGACGGAGGTCTCGGTGCGCACCGGCACCCCCGTCGGCTTCGGCGTGCTCACCGTGGACACCGAGCAGCAGGCCCGGGACCGCGCCGGACTGCCCGGATCCCGCGAGGACAAGGGCCGGGAGTCCCTCGAGGCGGCCGTGCTCACCGAGCTCGCGCTGCGGGACGTGCAGGCCTGAGCCGCCCGCCCCGGGCGGCGGCGAGGACGGGCGAGAACCGTCACATTGCCGCCGCCCGTGCGGGCGGGGCCGGGCCGCGTGGATAGGGTGTCCCCGTGAAGACCTTCGACGAGCTGTACGCGGAACTGACGCTCAAGGTGCAGGAGCGCCCCGAGGGCTCCGGCACCGTGGCCCAGATCGACGCCGGCGTCCATGCCATCGGCAAGAAGGTCGTCGAGGAGGCCGCCGAGGTCTGGATGGCGGCCGAGTACGAGTCCGACGAGGCGGCGGCGGAGGAGATCTCCCAGCTGCTGTACCACGTGCAGACCATGATGATCGCCCGCGGCATCGCCCTCGAGGACGTCTACCGCCACCTGTGAGCGGCGCCCCGCTCCCACCCCCTTCCGCCCCCACCGCATCCCGAGGAGGCCGACGCGTGCTGCGCATCGCCGTTCCGAACAAGGGCGTCCTCGCCGAGGCCGCCCGCGAGATCCTGCAGGAGGCCGGCTACCGCCAGCGCCGCGACTCCCGCGAGCTGGTGCTCGTGGACCCCGAGAACCAGGTGGAGTTCTTCTACCTGCGCCCCCGGGACATCGCCGTGTATGTGGGCCAGGGCACCCTGGACGTCGGCCTGACCGGCCGCGACCTGTTCCGCGACGCCCAGGTCGACGGCGGCGCCGAGGAGATCATGGCGCTCGGCTTCGGCCGCTCCGTGTTCCGCCTGGCCGCCCCCGTGGGCGCCTTCTCCTCCGAAACCGAGCTGTCCGGCAAGCGCATCGCCACCAGCTACGACGGCCTGCTCTCCGCCTACCTGGAGCGCACCGGCCTGGACGCCGAGGTCGTGCACCTGGACGGCGCCGTGGAGTCCTCCGTGAAGCTCGGCGTGGCGGACGCGATCGCCGACGTCGTGGAGACCGGCAGCACCCTGCGCGCCGCCGGCATGGAGACCTTCGGCGAGTCGATCCTGGACTCCGAGGCCGTGATGATCGCCCGCGTGGGCGCGCGCCCCGAGGGCCTGGACGTGCTGCTGCGCCGCCTCAAGGGCGTCCTCGTGGCCCGCCGCTGGGTGATGATCGACTACGACGTGCGCCGCGAGCTGCTCGAGCAGGCCACCGCCGTCACCCCCGGCCTGGAGTCCCCGACCATCTCCCCGCTGCGCGACGAGTCGATGGTGGCCGTGCGCTCCATGGTCCGCAAGGCGGACGCCAACCGCGCCATGGACGACCTCTACGCCCTCGGCGCGCGCGGCATCCTGATCTCCGCCATCCACGCGATCCGCCTCTGACAGGCCGCGTCCCGCCCCCGAACCCCGCCCCCTGACGAAGGAGCCGACGTGAGTGTCGCCGTGCGTGTGATCCCCTGCCTCGACGTGGACGCCGGCCGCGTGGTCAAGGGAGTGAACTTCGAGAACCTGCGCGACGCCGGCGACCCCGTCGAGCTCGCCCGCCGCTACAACGCGGCCGGCGCGGACGAGATCACCTTCCTGGACGTCACCGCCTCCACCGCGGACCGCGCCACCACCTACGACGTGGTGACCCGCACCGCCGAGGAGGTCTTCATCCCCCTCACCGTGGGCGGCGGCGTGCGCACCGAGGAGGACGTGGACCGGCTGCTGCGCGTGGGCGCGGACAAGGCGTCCGTGAACACGGCGGCCGTGGCCCGGCCCGAGCTGATCACCGAGATCACCCGCCGGTTCGGCTCGCAGGTGCTCGTGCTCTCCCTCGACGCACGGCGCACGCAGGACCCCGGCTGCGCCTCCGGCTACGAGGTCACCACCCACGGCGGACGCCGGGGCACCGGCATCGACGCCGTCGCGTGGTGCCGCGAGGCCTCGGAGCGCGGTGTGGGGGAGATCCTGCTCAACTCCATCGACGCCGACGGCACGCGCAACGGCTTCGACCTCGAGATGATCCGGGACGTGCGGGCCGTGACCCGGGTGCCGCTGATCGCCTCCGGCGGCGCGGGCGTGCCCGAGCACTTCCCGCCGGCGGTGGAGGCCGGCGCGGACGCCGTCCTGGCGGCCTCGATGTTCCACTTCGGCCCGGACGACATGCTCGCCCGCGTCAAGGACGCCCTGCGCCAGGCGGGCCACACGGTCCGCTGACGCCTGCGGCGTCGCCTCAGGCCGCGCCGGGCCCGTCCTCGGCCCGGTCGGCGTCGAACCGGTCCTGCGTCACGAGCGCGGCCCCGCGCCGGCCGAACGCGTGCATCACCAGCTCCCCGGCGGGGCCCGTCACGCGCACGCCCACGCCGTCCGGGCCGGGCCGGCGCGCGGTGAGCGGGGCGTTGTCCGTGCGGGATCCGGCCCGCGCCCGGCGGACCAGGACCACGCCCGTCTCCTCGCCGCGGTAGAGCAGCGCGGCGCGGGCGTGCAGGCGCGTGAACAGGGCGTCCGCGTAGTCGTCGGCGAGGATGCGCGGGGCCCAGCGGTCCTGGGCGCGGCGCACGTCCTCGGTGTGGACGAAGAACTCCAGCAGCTGCACCCGGCCTGCGACGGCGCGCCCGGGCCGGGAGCCGCGGGCCCGGGCGGCGAGCCCGCGCAGTCGGCCGCGGACGCCGTCGTCGGCCGGCGCGGACAGCGGCCCGCGCCCGATGCGGGCGACGAGCTCGGCGTAGCCCCGGTCCCCGGCGTGGGCGTCCCCGAGCGCGCGGGTGCGGCGCTCGAGCACGGCGGCGAGCGGGGGCAGGAGCAGCCCGGCGGCCGTGGGAGAGGAGTCCCGCAGGGCGAGGTGGGCGGCGAGGTGCTCGGTGCGCCAGCCGGCGCACAGCGTGGGCATGCCCGGCCCGGCCGCGGTGAGCGCCTCCACGAGGGCGGCGCGCGAGGCGGCCGCGTAGTCGGGACCCTGCCGGTCCGCGGTGACGGGGAAGTCGGCCATGGCGGCCACGGTACTCCTCCCGCTCCTATAGTGGAGCACCATGAGCACCTCCTCCCGCCACGACCTCGTGGCCTCGCTGGCCTTCGACGACCGCGGGCTCGTGCCCGCCATCGCGCAGCAGGAGGGGACGGGCGAGGTGCTGATGATGGCGTGGATGAACGCCGAGTCCCTACGGCTCACCCTCGAGACCGGCTGGGCGACGTACTGGTCCCGCTCCCGCGGCGAGCTGTGGCGCAAGGGGGAGACCTCGGGCCACCTGCAGCGGGTGCTCGCCGTCCACGCCGACTGCGACGCGGACACGCTGCTGCTCACCGTGGACCAGACCGGCCCGGCGTGCCACACCGGCACGCGCTCGTGCTTCACCGACCGCCTGCTGGCCGAGCCGGCCGCGCCCGCCGGGGACCAGGCCGGAGATCAGGCTGAGGGGGCCGGCCGATGAGCGCCGCCACCACGCCCTCGCGCGAGGAGTTCCTGCGCCTGGCGGACACCTCCCGCGTCATCCCAGTGGTGCGCACCGTCCTGGCCGACGGGCTCACCCCGCTGGCCATCCACCGCCGCCTGGCCGGCTCGCGCCCGGGCACCTTCCTCATGGAGTCCGCGGCCCCTGGGGCCGTGTGGTCCCGGTACAGCTTCGTGGGCGCGGGCTCGGCGGTCACCCTGACCTCGCGGGACGGGCAGGCCCACTGGCAGGGCGTCCCGCCCGAGGGCCTGCCCACCGAGGGCCGCGCCCTCGACGTGCTCGCCGCGTGCCTGCGGCTGCTGCGCACCGACGCGCGCACCCACCTCGACGGCGCCCTGCCGCACCTGGTCTCGGGCATGGCCGGCTTCCTCGGCTGGAACACGGTGCGCGCCTGGGAGCGCCTGCCGAACCCGCCGCAGGACGACCTGGGCCTGCCGGACCTGGCGATGAACCTCGTCACCGACCTCGCCGTCCACGACGCCCTCGACGGCACCGTGACCCTGATCGCCAACGCGGTGAACGGCAACGGCCTGGCCACGGGCGCGGAGGGCGCCTACGAGGACGCCCTCGCCCGCCTGGACGCCATGGTGGACCAGCTCGCGGCGCCCGCCGCCGAGCCCGTCAGCACCGTGCCCCGCCGCTGGCTCGACGCCGACGCGGACGAGGTGGCGGCGCAGGCCGAGGACCGCTGGGGCGCCGCCGGCTTCCGCGAGGCCGTGGGGAAGGCGCAGGACGCCATCCGGGACGGCGAGGTCTTCCAGGCCGTCGTCTCCCGCCGCCTGTCCGTGACCACGGGCGCCACCGGCGCGGACGTCTACCGGGTGCTGCGCATGGTCAACCCCAGCCCCTACATGTACCTGTTCTCCTTCGAGACCCCGGACGGGGAGCCCTACGAGATCGTCGGCTCCTCCCCGGAGGCGCTCGTGACGGTGCAGGACCGCCGCGTGGTCACCCACCCGATCGCCGGCTCGCGGCGCCGCGGTGCCACGCTCGAGGACGACCGGCTCCTGGGCAAGGACCTCATGGAGGACGAGAAGGAGCGGGCCGAGCACCTGATGCTCGTGGACCTCTCCCGCAACGACCTCTCCCGCGTGTGCCGCCCCGGCACCGTGGAGGTCACCCAGTTCATGGAGCTCGAGGCCTTCAGCCACATCCTCCACCTCGTCTCCCACGTGGAGGGTCGCATGCGCGAGGACGTGGACGCCCTCGACGTGCTGCGCGCCGCCTTCCCGGCGGGCACGCTCTCCGGGGCGCCCAAGCCCCGCGCCCTGCAGCTGCTGGACGAGTGGGAGCCCACGGAGCGCGGCCCCTACGGCGGCGTGGTCGGCTACTTCGACCTCGCGGGCAACATGGACATGGCCATCAACATCCGCTCGGCCACGCTGCACCGCGGTCAGGCCCACGTGCAGGCCGGCGCCGGCATCGTCGCCGACTCCGACCCGGACGCGGAGACCGCCGAGACCGTCACCAAGGCGACGGCGCCCCTGCGCTCCGTCCTCACCGCCGGCGAGATGGGGCGCGCGTGATGCGCCGCCGCACCGTCGTGCTCGCCGCCCTGGCGGCCGGGGCCCTCGTGCTGCTGGCCGCGGGGCAGACGTGGGTGGTCGCCTCCGGGCTGACCGGCGGCCTGAGCGAGGAGGCGACGACGTCCGGCGGCGCCGCCGCCCCCGGCGCCACGGCCATGGCGCTCGTGGTGCTCGCCGGCGCGATCGCCCTGACCACCGCGCGCCGGGTCGGCGTCGTCGTCGTGGGGGCGCTGCTGGTCCTGGCCGGGATCATGATCGTCACGGGGGCGGCGGGCGCCGCCCTCGACCCGGCGGGCACCGCCGCCTCCGCCGTGGCCGAGGCCACCGGCACCACCGCCGACGCGCGCTCCTACGCGGTCACCGCGTGGCCGTGGGTCGCCGCGGCCGGGGGAGTGCTGGCCGCCCTGTGCGGCGCGGTCGCCGCCCTGGCCGGGCGCGGCTGGGTGTCGGTCCGCCGCTACGAGAAGGCGGAGGCGGCTGACGCCGCCGAGCCGGCCGCGCCCGGCCGCGCCGCCGCGCCGGAGCGGACGGAGGCCGAGCGCCGCCGCACGGAGCAGATGGACGCCTGGGACGAGCTCTCCCGGGGCAACGACCCGACCTGACCGGGCCGGACCCCCGCGGACGCGGCACGTCACCGGGGCCCCGTGACGCCGCCGCATGGCACAATGAGGGGCAGTCGTCATGTACACCACGCACCAGTGAGGGACAGCCATGAGCCACACCGCGAACACCGAGCACACCACCCGTCGAGCCGCCCGCAACGGCGCCGTCGAGGACGTCGTCGTCACCGAGGACGGCCGCGTGCTCAACGACCCCACCCACCTGGAGCTGCCGGACCACGGCAACACCCCGGGCGGCTGGGCCATGGTCGCCCTCGTGCTGGTCGGCTTCGTGGCCGGCTGCATCGGCCTGCTGGCCGACTGGATGATCGTCGTGTGGATCGGCGTCGCCCTCGTGGTGGTCGGCGTCCTCGTCGGCATCGTGGCCGGTCGCGGCGGCTCCGCCCGCTCGGGCCACCGCGCGCACTGATCCGCGTGTCCGTCCTCCAGGAGATCATCGACGGCGTCCGCGAGGACCTCGCCCCGCGCCGTCGTGACGTGCCCGAGGCCCGCCTGGCCGAGCTCGTGGCGGCCGCCCCCGCCCCCCGGGACGCGCACGCGGCCCTGCTCGGCGGGCGCACCGACCCGGCGGGGATCCGCGTGATCTCCGAGGTCAAGCGCTCCAGCCCCTCCAAGGGCGCCCTCGCGGAGATCCCCGAGCCGGCCGCCCTGGCCCGCGCCTACGAGCGCGGCGGGGCCTCCGCCGTCTCGGTGCTCACCGAGGCGCGCCGCTTCGGCGGCAGCCTGGCCGACCTCGACGCCGTGCGCGGCGCCGTCGACCTGCCGGTGCTGCGCAAGGACTTCACCGTCACCGAGTACCAGATCCACGAGGCCCGCGCCCACGGCGCCGACCTCGTGCTGCTGATCGTGGCCGCCCTCGACGACGCGGAGCTGACGGGCTTCCTCCAGCTCACCGAGTCCCTGGGCATGCACGCCCTCGTGGAGGCGCACACCCCCGAGGAGATCGAGCGCGGCGTCGCCGCCGGCGCCCGCATCCTCGGCGTCAACGTGCGCAACCTCAAGACCCTGGACGTGGACCCGGCCCGCTACGCGGCCCTGGCCGCCGGCCTGCCCGAGGACGTGGTGCGGGTGGCCGAGTCCGGCGTCGAGTCCGACGAGCAGATCAAGGCCTACGCCGCCGCCGGCGCCGACGCCGTGCTCGTGGGCGAGGCCCTCGTGCGCCACGGCGCGCCCGAGGAGGCGCTGCGCGCGTTCCGCGCCGCCTCCCTCACCGTCCGCTGACCCACCGACCCCCCAGGAGCGTGGCCGCCATGAGCGCCGACCGTCCCAGCACCGAGCCCACCGTCGAGTTCGAGGGCCCCTACCAGGGCCAGTCCGGGCCCTACTTCGGGGACTACGGGGGACAGTGGATGCCGGAGTCGCTGATGGCCGCGCTGCAGGAGGTGCAGCGCACCTACGAGGAGGCCCGCCAGGACCCGGCCTTCGAGGAGGAGCTGCGCACGCTCTTCCGCGACTACGTGAACCGGCCCTCGCTGCTGTCCGACGTGCCGCGGTTCGCCGCCGACTCCCCGGGCGTGCGGATCATGCTCAAGCGCGAGGACCTCAACCACACGGGCTCGCACAAGATCAACAACGTCATCGGCCAGGCGCTGCTCGCGCGCCGCATGGGCAAGACCCGCCTGATCGCCGAGACCGGCGCCGGCCAGCACGGCGTGGCCACCGCGACGGCGGCCGCCCTGTTCGGCATGGAGTGCACCGTCTACATGGGCGAGGAGGACACCCGCCGCCAGGCCCTCAACGTGGCCCGCATGCAGATGCTCGGCGCGGAGGTCGTGCCCGTGGCCATCGGCGCCCGGACCCTCAAGGACGCCATCAACGAGGCGCTGCGGGACTGGGTCGCCTCCGTGGACACCACCCACTACCTGCTCGGCACCGTCACGGGCCCGCACCCGTTCCCGGCCATGGTCCGCTACTTCCACTCGGTGATCGGCGAGGAGGCGCGCCAGCAGGTGCTGGCCCAGACCGGCCGCCTGCCGCACGCCGTCGCGGCCTGCGTGGGCGGCGGCTCCAACGCCATGGGCCTGTTCCACGGGTTCCTGGACGACCCGGAAGTCGAGCTGTACGGCTTCGAGGCCGGCGGCGACGGCCTCGAGACCGGCCGCCACGCCGCGTCCATCACGCTCGGGCGCACCGGCGTGCTGCACGGCGCCCGCACCTACCTGATGCAGGACGAGGACGGGCAGACCATCGACTCCCACTCGATCTCCGCCGGCCTGGACTACCCGGCCGTCGGCCCCGAGCACGCCTTCCTCAACGACACCGGCCGGGCCGTCTACGAGCCCGTCACGGACACCGAGTGCATGGACGCGTTCCTGCGCCTGACCCGCACCGAGGGCATCACGCCGGCCATCGAGTCCGCGCACGCCCTCGCCGGCGCCCTGCGCCTGGCCCGCCGCTGGTTCGACGAGGGCCTCGTGGGCCCGGACACCCCCGAGGGCGAGGAGCGCATCATCGTCGTGAACCTCTCGGGCCGCGGGGACAAGGACGTGGCCACCGCCGCCGCCTGGTTCGGACTCGGCCAGGCGGACGCCGAGAAGGACCCGCTCGAGGAGCTCACCCCCGGAGAGGAGCAGTGACCGGGATGACCGTGCACTCCAAGACCGCCGCGGCCCTGGACGCCGCCCGCCGCGCCGGCCGCACCGGCCTCGTCGCCTACCTGCCCGCGGGCTACCCGAGCGTCGACGAGTGCGTCGAGGCCGTCGTCGCCGCCGCCGAGAACGGCGCGGACGTGATCGAGCTCGGCCTGCCCTACACCGACCCGGTGATGGACGGCCCCGTGATCCAGGCCGCCACCCAGGCCTCGCTGCAGGCCGGCTTCCGCGTGGCGGACGTGTTCGAGATCATCCGGCGCGTCACGCAGCGCGTGGACGCCGCCGTGCTGGTGATGACCTACTGGAACCTCGTGGACCGCATGGGCGTGGACGAGTTCGCCCGGCGGCTGGCCGAGGCCGGCGGCGCCGGGCTCGTCACCCCGGACCTCGTGCCCGAGGAGGCCGGGGCCTGGCTCGAGGCCTCGGACCGCCACGGCCTGGACCGCGTCTTCCTCACCGCCCCCTCGTCCACGGACGAGCGGGTGCGCCTGGCCGTCGAGTCCTCCCGCGGCTTCGTCTACGCCGTGTCCGTCATGGGCGTCACCGGCGCCCGCGACGCCGTCTCCACCGCGGCCGAGACCGTGGTGCGCCGCGCCAAGGAGGCCGGTGCCGACCACGTGTGCGTCGGGCTGGGCGTCTCCCAGGCGGCCCACGTGCGAGAGATCGGCGCGTACGCCGACGGCGCCATCGTGGGCACCGCCCTGGTCCGCGCCCTCGGCGAGGGCGGCCCGCAGGCCGTCGGCGCCCTCGCCCATGAGCTGGCCGCCGGCGCCGTCCGGGAGGGCTGAGCATGACCGCCCTGGCCTCCCTGGCGTCCCCCGCCGCCCTCGCACCCCTGGCCGCGTTCCCCGCCCCCACCTGGGACGGCTTCGAGATCGGCCCGGTGAAGATCCACGCGTACGCGCTGAGCATCATCCTGGGCATCGTCCTGGCGCTGTGGCTGGCCGAGCGCCGCTGGAAGGCCCGGGGCGGCCCCGAGGGGCGCGTCCTGGACGTGGCCCTGTGGGCCATCCCGTTCGGCTTCGTCGGCGGGCGGCTCTACCACGTGTTCTCCTCGCCGGACCGGTACTTCGGCCCCGGCTTCGACGGCACGGGCGACCCCGTGCAGATCCTGCACGTGTGGAACGGCGGCCTGGGCATCTGGGGCGCCATCGCGCTGGGCGCCGTGGGCGCCTGGATCGCGTGCCGCCGGTACGGGCTGCGCCTGAGCGCCTTCGGCGACGTCGTCGCCCCGGGCATCCTGCTGGCCCAGGCCGTGGGCCGCTGGGGCAACTGGTTCAACCAGGAGCTGTTCGGCGGGCCCACCACGGCCCCGTGGGGCCTGCGCGTGGACGCCGACCACCCGAACTTCCCGGACGGCGTCGCCCCGGACACCCTGTTCCACCCCACGTTCCTCTACGAGTCCCTGTGGTGCCTGCTCGGCGTGGCCGCGCTGCTTCTGGCGGACCGCCGGTGGCGGCTGCGCCGCGGAGCGATGGTCTGGGCCTATGTGGCCTGGTACACCGCCGGGCGCGTGTGGATCGAGACGCTGCGCATCGACGACGCGGAGCTGGTCACCCTGTTCGGCCTCACCCAGCGCCTGAACGTGTGGACCTCGATCGCGATGCTCCTGCTGGCGCTCGTGATGCTCGCCGTCATCCTGGTCAAGCACGGCCCGGCCGCCGCCGGCCCGCGCTCGGACGACTCCGTGTGGCTGCCCGGCCGCGGCCCCGCCCTCGAGGCCGGCGCGGGCGCGCCCGTCGACGCGGCGGTCGCGGGGCAGGGCCCCGACGACGGCGCCGGAGCCACGGCCGCGGGGGTCCGCGAGGACCGCTGAGCGTCCAGCATTCGGACATCCGCGTCTGAGAATGTGGCGCGAGTCGCCTTCCTCGCTACTCTCGAGCGCAACGCGACCCGCCGGGCGATCCCCGCGGCAGGGTCCGCTCACCATCGCAGGGGCCAACGTCGTCCCCTCCTCACCCCGGCCCTCCGGCCGGCCACAGGAGAAGGACGCGCCATGCAGCACCCATCGAAGACCCCGCACGCCGACCCGTTCCGCGCGTTCGCGGCCCAGCCGGAGGCGGCGGGTCTCTACGACCCGGAGCAGGAGAAGGACGCGTGCGGCCTCGCCGCCGTCGCCACCCTGCGCGGCCCGGCCACCCACAAGATCGTCCAGGACGCGCTGACCGCCCTGCGGGCGCTCGAGCACCGCGGCGCCGTGGGCGCGGACGAGGGCACCGGCGACGGCGCGGGCATCATCACCCAGGTCCCCGACGCCCTGCTGCGCGCCACCGTCTCCTTCGAGCTGCCCGCGGCGGGGGAGTACGCCGTCGGCACCGCCTTCCTGCCCCAGGACGAGGCCGCCCGCACCTCCGCGCAGGAGGCGATCGCCGAGGCCGCCGTCGTCGAGGGCCTGGACCTGCTCGGCTGGCGGCCCGTCCCCACCGACGAGTCCGTGCTCGGCCCGGGCTCGCGCGCCGTCATGCCGGTCTTCGAGCAGCTCTTCCTGGCCGTCTCCGCCGGCGAGGACGTCGAGGCCCCCGGCGAGTCGCTGGACGCCCGCGCCTGGCGCCTGCGCCGCCGCGCCCAGCGCAGCGGCGTCTACTTCCCCTCCCTGTCCTCGCGCACCCTCGTCTACAAGGGCATGCTCTCGACGGCGCAGGTCGAGCCGTTCTACCCGGACCTCTCGGACGAGCGGTACGTGACCCGCCTGGCCGTGGTCCACTCCCGCTTCTCCACGAACACGTTCCCCTCGTGGCCGCTGGCCCAGCCCTTCCGCACGATTGCGCACAACGGCGAGATCAACACCGTCAAGGGCAACCGCAACTGGATGCGGGCCCGCCAGGGCGAGCTGCGCCACCCGCTGCTCGGCGAGGTGCCCGAGGAGATGTTCCCCATCGTGAGCGCCTCCGGCTCTGACTCGGCGTCGTTCGACGAGGTGGCCGAGCTGATCCACCTGGCCGGCCGCCCGCTCTCGCACGCGATCATGATGATGGTCCCGGAGGCGTGGGAGAACCACACCACCATGGACGAGGACCGGCGCGCGTTCTACCAGTACCACTCGATGCTCATGGAGCCGTGGGACGGCCCCGCCGCGATCGCCTTCACCGACGGCGTGCAGCTCGGCTCGGTGCTGGACCGCAACGGCCTGCGCCCCGCCCGCTACTGGGAGACCCGGGACGGGCTCGTGGTGCTCGCGTCCGAGGTCGGCGTCCTGGACATCGACCCGGCCACCGTGGTCCGCAAGGGCCGGGTCAAGCCCGGGCGGATGTTCCTGCTGGACACCGAGCAGGGCCGCATCATCGAGGACGAGGAGGTCAAGGCCGAGATCGCCGCCTCCGCCCCGTGGAAGGACTGGGTGGCCGACTCGCTGCGGCGGATCGAGGACCTGCCCGAGCGCGAGCCCGTCCGCTATCACGGCGACTCCGTCCGCCTGCGCCAGCGCCTGTTCGGCTACACGGACGAGGAGGTGCGCACGATCATCGAGCCCATGGCGCGGCACGGCGCCGAGCCCCTCGGGGCGATGGGCACGGACACCCCGATCGCGGTGCTCTCCCCGCGCCCGCGCCTGCTCTTCGACTACTTCACGCAGAACTTCGCGCAGGTGACCAACCCGCCGCTGGACTCCATCCGCGAGGAGCAGGTCACCTCGATGCGCACGTGCATCGGACCCCAGGCGAGCCTGCTCGCCGCGGGCAAGGTGACGACGGACGCCGTCGAGATCCCCTTCCCGGTGCTGGACAACGAGCAGCTCGCCCGCATTGCCGCGGTGCGCGCCGAGGACGGCACGCGCCGCGCCCTCAAGGTCAAGGGGCTCTACCTCGTGGCCGGCGGTGCCGAGGAGATGCGCTCCCGCCTGAAGGAGATCTGCGAGCAGGTCTCCGCGGCCGTCCAGCGCGGCGTGCAGTACGTGGTCCTCTCGGACCGGGACGCCAACGCGCAGTGGGCGCCCATCCCGTCCCTGCTGCTCACCTCGGCCGTGCACCACCACCTGCTGGCGAGCGCCTCGCGCACCCGCACCTCCCTGCTCGTGGAGGCCGGCGACGTGCGCGAGGTCCACCACGTGGCCGTGCTGATCGGCTACGGCGCCTCCGCCGTCAACCCGTACCTGTCCATGGAGACGGCCGAGGAGCTCGTGCGCACCGGCACGCTCACCGGCGTCACCGAGCAGGAGGCCACCCGGAACCTGATCCACGGGCTCGGCAAGGGCGTGCAGAAGATCATGTCCAAGATGGGCATCTCCACGGTGGCCTCGTACTGCGGCGCCCAGACGTTCGAGGCGCTCGGCCTCTCCCGGTCCTTCGTGGACCGCTACTTCACGGGCACCCGCTCGCCGATGGACGGGGTGGGGCTGGACGTGATCGCGGCCGAATCCGCGGCCCGCCACGCCACGGCGTTCCCCGTGGACGGCTCCTCCGCCTCCACCGTGGGCCCGCGCGGCACCTCGGGCCTGCCCGTGGGCGGCGAGTACAAGTGGCGCCGGGAGGGCCCGCCGCACCTGTTCAACCCCGAGACCGTGTTCCGCCTGCAGCACGCCACCCGCGAGCGGCGCTACGACATCTTCAAGGACTACACGCGGCGCGTGGACGAGCAGTCCGCGGACCTGATGACCCTGCGCGGCCTGCTCGGGCTCGCCACGGAGGGGCGCGAGCGCGTGCCGGTCTCCGAGGTCGAGTCCGTCGAGTCGATCGTGAAGCGGTTCTCCACCGGCGCCATGTCCTACGGCTCGATCTCCCAGGAGGCCCACGAGACGCTCGCGGTGGCCATGAACCGCCTCGGCGGGCGCTCGAACTCGGGCGAGGGCGGCGAGGACCCCGAGCGCCTGCTCGACCCGGAGCGCAACTCGCGCGTCAAGCAGATCGCCTCGGGCCGGTTCGGCGTCACGAGCCTGTACCTGTCCACCGCCACGGACCTGCAGATCAAGATGGCCCAGGGCGCCAAGCCCGGCGAGGGCGGCCAGCTCATGGGCGCCAAGGTGTACCCGTGGGTGGCGCGCACGCGGCACTCGACGCCGGGAGTCTCCCTCGTCTCCCCGCCGCCGCACCACGACATCTACTCGATCGAGGACCTCGCCCAGCTGATCCACGACCTCAAGCGCGCCAACCCGCAGGCCCGCGTGCACGTCAAGCTGGTCTCCGAGACCGGCGTGGGCACGGTGGCGGCCGGCGTGACCAAGGCGAAGGCCGACGTCGTGCTCATCTCGGGGCACGACGGCGGCACCGGCGCCTCCCCGCTGAACTCGCTCAAGCACGCCGGCACCCCGTGGGAGCTGGGGCTGAGCGAGGCCCAGCAGACGCTGCGGCTCAACGGGCTGCGCGACCGCGTGACCGTGCAGGTGGACGGCCAGCTCAAGACTGGCCGGGACGTGGTGATCGCGGCCCTGCTCGGCGCCGAGGAGTTCGGCTTCGCGACGGCGCCGCTCGTGGTCTCGGGCTGCATCATGATGCGCGTGTGCCACCTGGACACCTGCCCCGTGGGCGTGGCCACGCAGAACCCCGAGCTGCGCGCCCGCTTCACCGGCCGGCCGGAGTTCGTGGTGACGTTCTTCGAGTACATCGCCCAGGAGGTGCGCGAGCTGCTCGCCGAGCTCGGCCTGCGCTCCCTGGACGAGGCGATCGGCCGCCAGGACCTGCTGCACAAGGACGCGGCGATCGGGCACTTCAAGACCGAGGGCCTGGACCTGTCCGGCGTGCTCTCGGACGCCGGGGTGCCCGAGGAGGCCCCGCGCCGCCGGCTCACGGAGCAGGACCACCGGCTCCAGGACCAGGCGGACCAGCGCTGGCTGGACCAGGTGGCGGACGCCGTGGTCACCGAGACGCCCGTGACCGTCACGGACCGCCTCGTGAACACCGACCGCTCCGTGGGCACCCTGCTGGGCCACCGCGTCACCGCGGCCCGGCTCGACGACGAGCTGCCCCGGGACACCATCCGCATCGAGCTGACCGGCGAGGCCGGCCAGTCCCTCGGCGCCTTCCTGCCGGCCGGCGTGAGCATCACCCTGTCCGGGGACGCCAACGACTACGTAGGCAAGGGCCTCTCCGGCGGCACGGTGGCCCTGCGACCCGCCCCCGAGGCCCCCTTCGCGGCCGAGGAGAACATGATCGCCGGCAACGTGGTGGGCTACGGCGCCACCTCGGGGCGGCTGTTCCTCAACGGCCGCGTGGGGGAGCGGTTCCTGGTCCGCAACTCGGGGGCGGTCGCCGTCGTCGAGGGCATCGGCGACCACGGCCTCGAGTACATGACGGGCGGCACCGCCCTCGTGCTGGGGAACACCGGCCGCAACCTCGCGGCCGGCATGTCCGGCGGCGTCGGGTTCTTCCTGGACCTGGACCCCGCCCAGCTCAACCCGCTCGCCGTCAAGGAGGACGAGCTGCTGCTCGGCCGCCCCGAGGGTGCGGACCGCGCGCTCATCCGCGAGCTGCTCGAGGAGCACCGGGCCGCCACCGGCTCGGACCTGGCCGCGCGCCTGCTCACCGAGCTGGACGGCCCCGCCGAGGCCGCCGAGGCGCTCTGGGAGCGCTTCACCACCGTCCTGCCGCGCCGCTACGCGGCCGTGCAGGAGATCCGAACCGAGAGCCGGGACGCCGGCACCGACCCCGACGGCGACGCCGCCTGGGCCCGAATCCTGGAGGTGACCCGTGGCTGACCCGCGCGGATTCCTGAAGCATCGCGAGCGCGTCGCGCGCCCCTCGCGCCCCGTCTCCGTCCGCATCATGGACTTCAAGGACGTCCACGTGCGCCAGGACGAGGCGATCGTGCGCACGGAGGCCTCCCGCTGCATGGACTGCGGCGTGCCCTTCTGCCACGCCGGCTGCCCCCTGGGCAACCTCATCCCCGAGTTCAACGACCTCGTGTACCGGGACGACTGGGACGAGGCCGGCGCCCGCCTCGAGGCCACGAACAACTTCCCCGAGTTCACCGGCCGGATCTGCCCCGCCCCGTGCGAGGCCTCGTGCGTGCTCGGCATCAACCAGCCGGCCGTGTCCATCAAGCAGGTGGAGGAGTCGATCGCGGACCACCTCTTCGACGCGCCCTCCCTCACCCCGCACCCGCCGCAGCGGCAGAACGGGCTGACCGTCGCCGTCGTCGGCTCGGGCCCGGCGGGCCTGGCCGCCGCCCAGCAGCTGACCCGCTCGGGGTACACCGTGGTGGTCTACGAGAAGGACGAGGCGCTCGGCGGGCTGCTGCGGTTCGGCATCCCGGACTTCAAGCTGGAGAAGCATCTGATCGACCGCCGCATCGCCCAGATGACCGAGGAGGGCACCCGGTTCCGCACCGGCGTGCGGATCGGCACGGACATGAGCTGGGAGGCGCTGCAGCGCCGCTACGACGCCGTGGTGCTGGCCACCGGCGCCCCCGTCGGCCGGGAGCTGCCCCTGCCGGGCCGTGGCCTGGACGGCATCCACCTGGCCATGGACTACCTCGTGCCCGTCAACCGGCGGGTCGCCGGCGGCGCGCCCGAGCCGATCAGCGCCCAGGGTCGGCACGTCGTGATCCTCGGCGGCGGCGACACGGGCGCGGACTGCATCGGCACCGCCCACCGCCAGGGGGCCGCCTCGGTCACCACGCTGGCGATCGGCAGGCGGCCACCGGAGCAGCGCCCCGAGCATCAGCCCTGGCCCACCGTGCCCACCCTGTTCGAGGTCGCCTCCGCGCACGCCGAGGGCGGCGAGCGCACCTACCTGGCCTCCACCGTCGAGTTCCTCGGCGACGCGGACGGCCGGGTGCGCGCCCTCAAGGTGGCCGAGACCGAGATCCGGGCCGACGGCACCCGCGGCCCGCGGGCCGGCACCGAGCACGAGATCCCGGCTGACCTCGTGCTGCTGGCCCTCGGCTTCACGGGAGCGGACCTGGACGAGCTCGTGGACCGCTCCGCCGTGAGCCTTGAGCGCGGCCTCGTGGTCCGCGACGAGACGTACGCCACGCAGGCCCCGGGCGTGTTCGCCTGCGGCGACGTCTCCCGCGGCGCCTCGCTCGTGGTGTGGGCGATCGCCGAGGGCCGCGCCGTCGCGGCCGAGGTGGACCGGTTCCTCACGGGGGACACCATGCTCCCGGCGCCGGTCCGGCCCTCCGACCACGGTTTCGTCCTGAGGTGAACGGCGGGGCGCGCCCCTCGGACGAGGAGCGCGCCCGCGCCTAGAGTGGACCCATGCGACACGCAAAGATCATCGCCACCTTCGGGCCAGCCACCTCCTCCGACGAGACCACCCGCTCGATCATCCGGGCGGGGGCGGACGTGGTCCGCCTCAACATGAGCCACGGCGACCACGAGGTGCACGCGGCCTCCTTCGAGCGGGTGCGCCGGCTCAGCGTGGAGGAGCGGCGCCCGGTCGCGATCTTCGCGGACCTGCAGGGCCCCAAGATCCGCCTGGGCCGCTTCGCCGACGGCCCCCACCGCCTCGAGACGGGGGACCGCTTCACCATCACCACGCGCGACGTCGAGGGCACCGCGGAGCTCGTGGGGACGACCCACGCCGGCCTGCCCGGGGACGTCCGCCCGGGCGACACCCTCCTCGTGGACGACGGCAAGGTGCGCCTGCGCGCGGTCGAGGTGACGGACACGGACGTCGTCACCGAGGTCGAGGTCGGCGGCGACGTGTCCGACAGCAAGGGCATCAACCTGCCCGGCGTGGCCGTGGACGTGCCGGCCCTCTCGGACAAGGACGAGGAGGACCTGCGCTGGGCCCTGCGCATCGGCGTCGACATGGTGGCCCTGTCCTTCGTGCGTGACGCCGCAGACATCGAGCGCGTGCACGCGATCATGGACGAGGAGGAGCGCCGCATCCCCGTCATCGCCAAGATCGAGAAGCCGCAGGCCGTGGACAACCTCGAGGCGATCGTGGACGCGTTCGACGCCGTCATGGTGGCCCGCGGCGACCTCGGCGTCGAGCTGCCCCTGGAGGACGTGCCGGTCGTGCAGAAGCGCGCCGTGGACCTGGCCCGCCGCTGGGCGAAGCCCGTGATCGTGGCCACCCAGGTGCTCGAGTCCATGATCGAGAACCCGCGCCCCACCCGGGCGGAGGCCTCGGACTGCGCCAACGCGGTCCTCGACGGCGCCGACGCCGTCATGCTCTCCGGCGAGACCTCCGTGGGCCGCTACCCGGTCGAGACGGTCCAGACCATGGCCCGGATCATCGAGTCCACGGAGACCCACGGGCTCGAGATGATCCACCCGCTCGGCTCGCGCCCGCGCACCCGCGGCGGCGCCATCACCCGGGCCGCCGTCGAGGTCGCGGACCAGCTGGACATCCCGTTCCTGGCCACGTTCACCGAGTCCGGGGACTCGGCCCGGCGCCTGAGCCGGCTGCGCCCGCGCCAGCCCATCTACGCGTTCACGCACCGCGAGCACACCCACAACATCCTGTGCCTGACGTGGGGCGTCTACCCGAAGATGGTCTCCTTCCAGGACTCCACGGACAAGATGACCCTCCAGGTGGAGGAGTCGCTCACCTCCGAGGGCATCGCCGAGCGCGGGGACCTCGTGGTGATCGCGGCCGGCTCGCCTCCCGGAATGGTCGGCTCGACGAACACGCTGCGCGTGCACCGCGTGGGGGACGACGCCGGCGGCGGCTCGTCCCCGGCGCGCCCGGTCCAGAAGGAGCCGGTGGGCTTCTGGCCGGCCCGGTCCCCGCTCTGAGCGGGGCGGGCGCGGGGCGGCTCAGCGCACCTGGTCGATGACGGCCTGGGCCACCTCGCGCATGGTCAGCCGGCGGTCCATGGAGGTCTTCTGGATCCAGCGGAAGGACTCCGCCTCGCTCAGGCGCAAGCGGTCCTGCAGCACCGACTTGGCGCGGTCGACGAGCTTGCGCGTCTCGAGTCGGTCGCCCAGGTCCCGCACCTCGGACTCGAGGCTGCGCAGCTCCTCGAACCGGGCCACGGCGAGCTCGACTGCGGGCACGAGGTCGTGCTCGGTGAACGGCTTGACCACGTACGCCATGGCGCCGGCCGTGCGGGCGCGCTCCACGAGGTCGCGCTGGCTGAACGCGGTGAGCATGACGACCGGGGCCAGGCGCTCCTGCGCGATCTCGCTCGCCGCCGCGATGCCGTCCATGACGGGCATCTGCACGTCCATCACGACGATGTCCGGGCGGTGCTCGCGCACCGCGGCCACGGCGGCGGCGCCGTCGCCGGCCTCGGCGACCACCTCGTAGCCGGCGCCGGTCAGCACCTCCACCAGGTCTAGGCGGATCAGGGTCTCGTCCTCGGCGACGACGGCCCGCAGGCCGGTCCCCTCGGCAGGCGTCGTCATCGACACGTCAGCTCCTTCGCGTGCAGGGCCGGGCGGCGCGCCGCGGGTGGCGACGCCGGTCAGCCTCCAGGCTACCGCCCCGCGCGGCCCCCGTCCGGGGCGGGCCGGTTCGTGTTCCCGCCCGGCCGGAGGGCTCCGGGGCGCTGATAGGGTGGTCACACCCCGCCTCCGGGCGGCCCTGCCCGAATGGTGGAATCGGTAGACACGCCGCACTCAAAATGCGGTGCCGAGAGGCGTGTGGGTTCGAGTCCCACTTCGGGCACCGCAGGCGTGCGGCCACGGTCCGCGCCGCCGCATCCGTGTCCGTACGACCGAACCCGAGGGTGTCCCGTGCTCCTGACCAGCCTCCTGCTGACCCTCCTCCCGGTGGCGGCCGCCGTGCCGGTCTCCCGCCGGCTGGGCAGGGACGCGGGCTGGGTGCTCGCCCTGCCGCTGCTGGCCGCCGCCGGCGTGCTGGCCGCCGCGTGGCGCGGCGGCGTCGAGGCGGAGGACCACCCGTGGATCCCCGCGATCGGGGTGGACCTGGACCTGCGCCTCAACGGCCTCGCCCTCGTGTTCTCCATGATCGTGCTCGTGATCGGCGCCGCGATCCTGGCCTACTCCAGCCGCTACCTGGGTCGCGACCCCGCGGTGCACCGGCACGGCACGTTCTACCTCCTCATGACGGCGTTCGCGGCCTCCATGCTCCTGCTGGTGCTCGCCGACAACCTCGTCGTCCTGTTCGTCGCGTGGGAGTTCACCTCCTTCGCCTCCTTCTTCCTCATCGGACGCTCAGGCGACCACGCCCGCGACCCCGCGATCCGCACGCTGCTCGTGACGGTCGGCGGCGGGCTCGCCCTGCTGGCCGCGGTCGCGACCATGGTCGCCACCACGGGCACCGCGTCCCTGAGCGGGGTGCTCGACAGCGGGATCTGGCAGGACCCGACGCTCAGCACGGTGCTCGCGGTGCTCCTGGCCGTGGCGGCCTTCACGAAGTCCGCCCAGTTCCCGTTCCAGTCCTGGCTGCCGGACTCCATGGTGGCCATCTCCCCGGTCTCGGCGTACCTGCACGCCGCGGCGATGGTGAAGGCCGGCGTGTTCCTGCTGCTCGTGTTCAGCCCCGTGCTGGCCGGCCACGCCGTCTGGTCCGCGCTGCTGCTCATCTCCGGCCTGACCACCGCGGTGTTCGGCGCGGTGGCCGCCGTCCGCCGCCACGACCTCAAGGGGCTGCTGGCCTACTCCACCATGAGCCAGCTCGGCCTGCTGACCGCCGTCATCGGCATCGGCACCCCCGCGGCCCTGACCGCCGCGATCGTGCACACCGTGGCGCACGCGCTGTTCAAGAGCTCCCTGTTCATGCTCATCGGGGTCGTGGACCACGAGGCCGGGACCCGGGACCTGCGCGTCCTGGCCGGCCGGCGGGTCCGGCTGCCGGTCACGGGCACCGCCCTGGCCGTGGCCGCCCTGTCGATGGCGGGCATCCCGCCGCTGCTCGGCTTCGTCTCCAAGGAGGGCCTGCTCGACGCCGCCCTCGGCACCCCCGGGCCGGCCTGGGCGGGCCCGGCCGTCACGGCGGCCATCGCCCTGGCCTCCGTCTTCACGGTCGCCTACTCCGGCCGCCTCGTGCTCGGCGCCCTCGGCCTGTGGGGGCCGAGCCCCGCCGGCGCGCCCGAGCCCTGGGAGTCCGGCCGCGGCGAGGAGGTCCACGAGGCGCCCGCCGCGTTCTGGGCGATGCCCGTGCTGGCCGCGGCGGCCGGCGTCGTGCTGGGCCTGGTCCCGCACGTGCTCGACGCCCCCGTCTCCGCCGCCGCCCACGCGGCCGCCGGCGAGGAGCACCACGCCCACCTGGCCCTGTGGCACGGGGTGAATCCGGCCCTGCTGGTCTCCGCGGCCGTGATCGCCACGGGAGCCGTGCTGGTGCTGCTGCGCCGGCCCGTCGAGCGGGTCGCCGCCCGGGCGGCCCTGCCCGTCTCCGGCCTCGGCGCGGTGGATGAGGCGCGCCACGGCCTGGTCCGGCTCGGCGCCCTCGTGGACCGGGCGTCCGGCTCCGTCGCCCCGCGCGTGCACCTGCTGATCCCGGCCCTCGTGCTCGGGGCCTTCGCCCTCGCCGGTGCGCTCACCGTGGACGACCTGCCCGCCGTGGTGGGCGCCCCCTCCCGGTGGCACGACTGGGCGCTGGTGGTGCTCGTCGGCGCCGGCGTCGTGGCCACCATCCGCGCCAAGACGCGCATCAGCGCCATGGTCGTGGTGGGCGTGGTCGGCTTCGGCGTGACCCTATGGTTCTTCACCCTCGGCGCCGTGGACGTCGCGCTCACCCAGCTGCTCGTGGAGGTGCTCACCGTCTGCGTCATGGTGCTGCTGCTGCGGCGCCTGCCGGGGCGGTTCCGGGACGAGGAGGCCCCCCACCGGGTGCAGGCCGTCGTCGCCGCGACCATCGCCGGCGTCGCCGCCACCCTCGGCGTGCTCGCGTTCACCGGACGCAGCGAGATGTCCGAGATCGCGCACTTCTACCTCACGCAGACCTACGCGCAGGCGGGCGGCGTGAACGTGGTCAACGTGATCCTCGTCGACTTCCGCGCGCTGGACACGCTGGGGGAGATGACCGTCCTCGGCGCCACGGGCCTGACCGTGGCCGCCCTGCTGCTCAACCGCCGCCCTGCCCCGCCCCAGCGCTCGGCGGTGGACCTGCGCTCGCCCCTGGCGCACGTGCGCGAGAACCTCGTGCACATCCGGGTGTTCGGCCGCGTCTTCGGGATGCTGATTATCGCGCTCTCCGTGCTCCTGCTGCTGCGCGGCCACTACGAGCCGGGCGGCGGCTTCATCGCCGCCCTCGTCGCCGGCGCCGGCTACGCCCTGCTCTACCTCGCCGCGGACCACGACACGGACCGCCGGCTGCAGTGGCCGTACCTCACGCTGATCGGCGGCGGCATCGCCCTGGGCGCGCTCACCGGCGTCGCCGGCTACCTCACGGGCAAGGGCTTCCTCGGGGCGGCCGGCGTCAAGATCCTCGGCTACGGCCTGTCCACGACGCTCGCGTTCGACCTGGGCGTCTACCTCGCCGTGCTCGGCCTGATCGTGGCGGCGTTCTCCCTGCTCGGACCCGAGCGCTCGGAGACGGAGGCGGGCGCCGAGCCCGACCCCACGTCGCCGATCGCCGACCCGGCCGCTGAGCAGACCACGGGGCAGACCACGGCGCCGACCCCCGCCGCCGCACGAGAGGAGACGAGTCGATGACCATCGCCATCACGGTGGGACTGCTGACCTTCGGGGCGTTCTACCTGTTCTCCAAGCGCGAGCTGCTGCGCGTCATCCTGGGCATGGTGCTGCTCGGGCACGCCGCCAACCTCGCGATCATCGCCGCCGGCGGCACGGACCGCCGCGGCCTGCCGTTCGCCGGCCGCGGCGACGTCGAGACCCAGGCCGACGCGCTGCCGCAGGCGTTCGTGCTCACCGCCATCGTGATCGCCTTCGCGATCACCGTCCTGCTGCTCACCCTGGCCGTCACCGGCCGCGACGACGACGCCGTGGCGGACGGCCACGAGGCGCCGGACCCCCTCGAGCAGGCCGCCGCCGACGCCCGCTTCCCGCGCGAGGAGCTGCGCGCCGCCGCCGCCCAGCTGGGCCGCGAGGCCGAGGCCCGGGACGGGGGCCGCGCATGAGCCCCGAGGCGCTCGGGCAGCTGCTGCCCCTCTTCGTCGCCGTCCCGCTGATCACGGCCGGCCTGCTGACGCTCGCCGGCGACCGGCCGCGCGTGCACCGGCTCGTCGTCGCGCTCGTCCTCTGCCTCACCGCGGGCGCCGGCGCGCTGATCGTCGCCCGCTCCCTCGACGGCGACGTGCTCGCCACCTCCGTGGGCGGCTGGCCGGGCGGCATCGGCATCGGCTTCGCTGCGGACATGCTCACGGGGCTCATGCTCCTGCTCACGAGCCTGCTCACCCTGGTGGGCGTCAACCTGGCCCACGGCACCCGCGTGGTGAACTCGCTGTACTTCGGCCCGCTCATGCTCGTGCTGATGGCCGGCGTGAACGGGGCGCTGCTCACCGCGGACCTGTTCAACCTCTTCGTGTTCATCGAGGTCATGCTGCTGCCCAGCTACGGCCTCTACGTCCTCTCCGCGAACCGTCGCGAGCCGCTGCGCCGCGTGGACGGCGCCCGCCTGTACGTGACGCTGAACCTGCTCACCTCCACGATCCTCGTGGTGGCCGTGGGCTTCCTCTACGCCCTCACCGGCACCGTCAACCTCGCCGTCATGGCCGGGGCGGCGGCGCGCGACGAGCGGGTGGCGATCGCCGGCGGCCTCGTGCTGTTCGCCCTGTCCATCAAGGCCTCCGTCGTGCCCCTGCACGGCTGGCTGGCCCGGGCCTACCCCTCGACGTCGCCCGCGGTCACCGCGATCTTCGCGGCCCTGCACACCAAGGTCGCCGTCTACGCCCTGTACCGGGTGTTCTCCGTGCTCTTCGACAACGACGCCCGCTTCCTGCCGCTGCTGCTCGCGTTGGCCGGGCTCACGCTGGCCGTGGGCGCCCTGGCCTCCGTCGGCGTGCACGGCGTGCGCCTCGTGCTCTCCTGGCAGATGGTCAGCGGCATCGGCGGCATCCTCGTCGGGCTCGGGCTGTCCACGCAGCTGGGGCTGTCCGCTGGCCTGTTCTACCTCGTCCACCACATGGTCGCCATGGGGTGCCTGCTGGCCGCGACGGCCGCCGTCGAGGTGCGCTACGGCACCGGGCGGCTCGCGGACCTGCAGGGGCTGGCCCGGCGCGAGCCGCTCGTCGCCGTGGTCTTCTTCGTGGGGCTGCTCTCGATCGTGGGCATCCCGCCGTTCTCCGGCTTCGTCGGCAAGCTCATGCTGGTCACCGCGGGCGTCGAGGCCGGGCGCCTCGTCACGGTCGCCGTGGTCCTCGTGGGCAGCCTCGTGAGCCTGTGGGCGCTGCTGCGCGTGTGGGACGCCTGGTTCTGGGGTCAGCCCGGATCGCCGCACGGCCTGCGGGAGCGACTGGCCACCGCCGCCCTGCCCGTGGTGGGGCTCGGGGCGGAGCGGACCGGGCCCTCGGGCCGGGGCTCCAGCACGGACCACGAGCGGACCGAGTCGTGGACCTCCACCCAGACCATCGACCCGCCCACCGGCGTCATGCCGGTCACCTTCGCCGCGGACGAGGACGTGACGCGCTCGCGCATCCCGGTCCGCCTGGCGATGCCGGGCGTCGTGCTCGCGGCCGCCACCCTGGTGCTCGGCCTCGCCGGCCAGGGGCTGTGGACCCTCACCGACGTCGCCGCGCAGGGCCTGCTGGACCCCGCGCGGTACATCGAGGCGGTGCTGGCCCCGTGACGAGCACCCCGACCGACGGCTCGAGAGGAGCAGTCCCCGTGCACGCCGACCCCTCATCCGACCGGCCCGTCCCCGCCGACGGCACCGTGGTGCTGGCGCCGGGCCGCGCCTCGGCGCTGTCCTGGCCCTGGCGCTGGCTGGTGTTCTGGTGCTGGTACGCCTGGGCGCTGGTCACCTCCTCCAAGGCCGTCCTCAAGGACCTGGTGACGCCCGGCGACCAGGCGCGCTCCGGGATCGCCCGGATCCGCAGCAACTGCCGCACGGACACGGAGGTGACCCTGCTCTCCGCGCTCATCACGCTCACCCCGGGCACGCTGACGCTCGGCACGCGCCGGGCCGGCGCCCGCGGCGAGGAGCCGGGGGACCCGGGCGCGACGCGCCTGCTCTACGTGCACGGGCTCTACGCGGACGACGCGGACGCCCTGCGCGGGGAGATCCATGATATGGAGCGCCGGCTGCTCCACGCGATGCGGAAGCAGGGGGTGGCCTGATGCCCGTGGACTACGACTGGTCCCACCTCGGGATCGACGTGGCCGTGGCCCTGCTGGCCGTGGCGGCGCTGGTCTCGGCCTACCGGATCGTGAAGGGCCCACTCGACGCGGACCGCGCGGTCTCCGGCGACCTGCTCACGTTCAGCATCCTCGGGATGCTGGTGCTGTTCGGCGTGCGCATGGACAACCCGTTCACCTTCGACCTCGTCCTGGTGGCCTCGATCGTCGCGTTCCTGTCCGGCATGTCCCTGGCCCGCGCGCTCACGCGCGGCAAGCGTTGAGGAGGACTCCGTGGACCTCGTCCTGACCGTCATCGGCTCGGTGCTCGTGGTGGCCGGCGCCCTGGTGTTCGTCACCGCCGGGCTCGGCCTCATCCGCTTCCCCGACCCGTACACCCGCATCTCCGCGACCGGCACGGCCGGCGGCGTGGGGATGATCCTCATCGTGGTGGGCGGGCTCGTGCTCGCCCCGAGCGTGGCAAACGTCGTCAAGGTCGCCCTGATCGTGGTCCTGCAGCTGGGCTCGGCCGCCGTGGCCACCATGGCCCTGGGCCGGTCGGCGTACCTCACGGGCGTGCCCATGAACCCGGGCCACTACGACGAGCTCGCCGAGGACACGCCGGGCCGCGAGCACGGCGAGCCCGCCCCGCGCACCCCCGACGCGTCCTGAGCACAGGCGCTGCCTGAACGCGGGCACCGCCTGAGGGCGCCCGCCCGGCGGCTCAGCCGCGCCCGCGCAGCACCATGTTCGTGATGCGGGCGGTGGACAGGCGCCGGCCCTGCTCGTCCGTCATCACCACCTCGTGGGTGGTGAGCGTGCCGCCGAGGTGGATCGCCGTGGCCGTGCCCGTGACCAGCCCGGAGCGGGCGGCGCGGTGGTGGGTGGCGCCGATCTCGATCCCGACGACGCCGCGCTCGGGTCCGGCGTGCAGCTTCGCCGCCATGGACCCGAGGGACTCGGCGAGCACCAGGTGGGCGCCGCCGTGCAGCAGGCCGGCGGGCTGCTCGTTGCCGGCGACGGGCATCGTGGCGACCGCGCGCTCGGGGGTGAGCTCGAGGAAGCGGATGCCCATCTTCTGGGCCAGGGGGCTCACGTTGGCCCCGCCGAGGGCGGCCACGAGCTCGGGCGTCAGGCCCGCGGCGGCGCACGCGGCCTCCAGCTGCGCGTCGGTCAGCCCGGGGGTCACCCCGGGCCGGTAGACGAGGTCGGAGGTCGGGGCGGGGGCGGCGTCGGCGCGCTCGGCGTGGTCGGTCATGGCCACTAGGCTGGCACACGCGACGGGCGCGACCGCGCCGCGCGCCGAGAGGAGACGTGAGCACCCATGGCGGCAGATCCGACCCCGGAGGACCCGCAGCGCCTGCTGGTCCTGGACGGTCACTCGATGGCGTTCCGCGCGTTCTACGCGCTGCCCGCCGAGAACTTCGCCACGGACACGGGCCAGCACACCAACGCCGTGTACGGCTTCACCGCCATGCTGCTCACCATGATCCGCCAGCAGCGCCCCACGCACGTGGCGGTCGCGTTCGACCTCTCGGGCCCCACGTTCCGCTCCGAGGAGTACGGCGAGTACAAGGCGGGGCGCTCCGAGACCCCCGCGGAGTTCGCCGGGCAGATCGAGCTGACCGTGAAGGTCATGGAGGCCCTCGGCATCCCCACGATCACCCTGGAGGGCTACGAGGCGGACGACATCGTGGCCACCCTCTCCGCCCGCGCCGAGGAGGCCGGCTGGGAGGCCGTCGTCGTCTCCGGCGACCGCGACGCGTTCCAGCTGATCTCCGAGCGCACCACCGTGCTCTACCCGAAGAAGGGCGTATCGGACATCCCCCCGATGGACGCCGACGCGGTGATGGCCAAGTACGGGGTGTCCCCGGCCCAGTACCCGGAGCTGGCCGCCCTCGTGGGCGAGGCGGCGGACAACCTGCCCGGCGTGCCCGGCGTGGGCCCCGGCTTCGCCGCCAAGTGGCTCACCCAGTACGGGGACCTCGACGGCGTCCTGGCCCACGCGGACGAGATCAAGGGCAAGAAGGGCGAGGCCCTGCGCGCCCACCTGGACGACGTGCGCCGCAACCGCCGCCTCAACGCCCTCGTCCGGGACCTGGACCTGCCGATCGGCCTCGAGGCCATGGCCCTGGAGATGCCCGAGCGGGAGCCCGTGGAGGAGCTCTTCGACGCCCTGCAGTTCAACCGCATCCGCGAGCGGGTGTTCGAGGTGTTCTCCGAGCGGGTCGGCGAGACGGCGCCCGCCGCCCAGGTGGAGGAGGCGCCGGAGTTCACCGAGGCCGCCACGGCCCAGGACGTCGCCGACTTCCTCGCCGCCGAGGCCGGGAACCTGCTCGGCGTGCACGTGGACGTGGAGGGCCCGGCCCTGCTGCCCAAGCGCAAGGTGCCCGTGCCGGGGACCTTCGGCACCGCCGTGGGCGTCGCCCTCGTGGGCGAGCACGCCGGCCTGCACGTCAGCCTCGACGCCGACGCGCCCGACCCCGCGCTGCTGGCCGCCCTGCGGGAGGCCCTCGGCGAGGGCGGGCTCTCCAAGGCCGTCCACGACCTCAAGCGCGTCCTCAAGGCGATCGCCGAGCCCGCCGAGGCGACCGCCCTCGAGGCCGGCACGCCCCTGGACGGCGTCGTGGACGACGTCCTGCTCTCCGCCTACCTCATCCAGCCGGACCGCCGCGACACCTCCCTCGAGGCGCTGGCCGAGGCGCACCTGCACACCCCGCTGGCCGCCCCCCGCGAGCCCGCCGAGGCCGACGCGCAGGGGGCCTTCGACCTCGACGGCGGCGCGGCCGCCGCCGAGCGCGCCGCCCGGGCCGCCGACGCCGTCCGCGGGGCATGGGTCGTCCGCCGCCTCTCCGTCCTGTTCACCCCGCAGGTCCTCGAGCGCGGCGCCCAGCGCCTGCTCCAGGAGCTCGAGATCCCGCTGGCCCGCCTGCTGGCCCGCATGGAGCTCACCGGCATCGCCGTGGACGCCCAGGCGCTCGCGACCCTGCGCGCCGACTTCTCCGAGGCGGCCGCCGCCGCCCAGGAGTCCGCCTGGGCCTCCGTGGCGGAAGAGACCGGGGGGATGAAGGTCAACCTCGGCTCGCCCAAGCAGCTGCAGGAGGTGCTGTTCGAGCACCTGGACATGCCGCGCACCCGCAAGACGAAGACCGGCTGGTCCACCGACGTCGACTCGCTGCAGGACCTGCTCGAGCAGACCCGCCACCCGTTCCTCGAGAACCTCATGCGCCACCGCGACGCCACGAAGCTGCGCCAGACCGTCGAGGGCCTGCTCGAGACCGTGGCCCCGGACGGGCGCATCCACACCACCTACTCGCAGACCGCCGCCGCCACCGGGCGCCTGTCCTCCCTGCACCCCAACCTGCAGAACATCCCCGTGCGCACCGAGGCCGGCCGCCGCATCCGCGAGGTGTTCGTGGCCGACCGGGTCGCCGGCGAGGACGCCGTCCTGCTCTCCGCCGACTACTCGCAGATCGAGATGCGCATCATGGCCCACCTCTCCGAGGACGCGGGCCTGATCCAGGCGTTCCGCGAGGGGGAGGACCTGCACTCCTTCGTGGGCTCCCAGGTGTTCGGCGTGGCCCCGGACGAGGTCAGCTCCGAGCAGCGCGCCAAGGTCAAGGCCATGAGCTACGGCCTGGCGTACGGACTGAGCTCCTTCGGCCTGTCCAAGCAGCTGAAGATCTCCGTGGACGAGGCCCGCGGCCTCATGAAGGGCTACTTCGACCGCTTCGGCGGGGTGCGGGACTACCTGCGCGACGTCGTCGCCCAGGCCCGCCAGGACGGCTACACCTCCACCATCGAGGGGCGCCGCCGCTACCTGCCGGACCTCAGCTCGGACAACCGGCAGCTGCGGGACATGGCCGAGCGCGCCGCCCTCAACGCCCCCATCCAGGGCTCCGCCGCGGACATCATCAAGCGCGCCATGCTCGACGTGCAGGCCGGCCTCGCCGAGCACGGCATGGCCTCGCGGCTGCTGCTGCAGGTGCACGACGAGCTCATCCTCGAGGTCCCCGCCGCCGAGCTCGAGCAGGCCACCGCCCTGCTGCAGGAGCGCATGGGCCGCGCCGCCGAGCTCGCCGTGCCGCTGGACGTGCACGTCGGGCAGGGGAGGAGCTGGCATGACGCCGCGCACTGACGCCCCCGACGCCTGGCTCGACCCCGCCCCCGCCACCGCGGAGGCGCTCGCGGCCCACGGCCTCGAGCTGCTGCGGGTGCCCTCCCCGTGGGAGACCGGCGACGCCGACCCCGACGCCCCCTTCGACCACGCCCGCCGCTGGGCCGACGCGCCCGCCGTGCGCCGCCACACGGCCGTGCTGCAGCGCAACTTCCACGAGGTCGGCGACCCCGACTTCGCGCTCGCGGACCGGTTCATCGGCGTGGAGCAGGGGGACCGCCGCCGCCTCAGCGGGGTGTACCCGCAGGGCGCGGACCCGGCCGCCACGGACCCGGTGGGCACCCTGGTGGACTTCACGAAGGACCTCAACGTGGGGGACGGGCGGATGCTGCCGGCCTGGTGCCTCACCGAGGTGACGGTCTCGCCCACGCACCGGCGCCGCGGGATCCTGCGCGCCATGATGACCGAGTCGCTGCGCCGCGCCCACGCCGCCCGGGTGCCGATCGCCCTGCTCACGGCCACCGAGGCCACCCTCTACCGGCGCTTCGGCTTCGGGGTCTCCACCTACCACCGCTCCGTGTGGCTGGACGTGACCCGCGGGGTGCAGCTGCGCGGACGCCGCCCGGACGGCTCCTTCCGGTTCGTCGAGCCGACCGCCTCCGGCGCGCTGATCGACGGCCTGTGGCGCCGGGCCTTCGAGGCGCAGGCCGGCTCGGTGGAGCGCATCCGCTTCCACGCGGCCCGCGAGACGGACCGGGACCCGCGCGTGGGGGAGGGCCGGCCCCAGGGCCTGCGGGCCGTGGTGTACTCCGCGCCGGACGGCGAGGACCTCGGCGTGGCCGTGTACCGGGTGACCGGCTCCACGGCCGAGCTGGTCGCCGACGACCCCGTGACCGCCACCGTGGTGGCCCTGTGGGCCGCCACCCCCGAGGCGCACCGGGCGCTGCTGGAGTTCCTGGGCAACCTGGACCTCGTGGTGCGCCTGCGCCTGCCGGCGGTCGCCGCCGACCGCCTGCTCGAGTTCCTCGTGCTGGACGAGTCCCGCATCTACACCCGCGGCGTCCACCACCACCTGTGGCACCGGGTGCTCGACGTGGCCGCGTGCTTCGAGGCGCGCCCCTACCTGCACGAGGGCGCCGTCACGGTGACCGTGGAGGACGACCTGGGCTATGCCGCCGGCACCTGGGAGATCGCCGCGGCCGACGGCGTCGGGCGGGTCCGGCCCGCGCCGCAGGACGCGGCAGAGCTCACCCTCGACGTCGCCGAGCTGGGCTCCGTGCTGCTCGGCGGGGTCAAGGCGGAGATGATGCGGGAGGCCGGCATCCTCCTGGCGCACCGCCCTGGCGCCGCCGCCGACCTGGACACCCTGCTGCGGCAGGCGCGCCCGCCCTACTCGCTGACCGGCTTCTGAGCCCGCCCCGCCCGAAGGACCCCGAGGACCCGATGAGCATCGATCCCGCCGCCGCTGCCCATGCCGCTGACGCCGACGCCGCTGACGCCCCCGCCGCGCAGGACGCCCTGGCCCGGCACGGCCTCGTCCTGCGCACCCTGGCCCCGCTGAGCCGCGGCGTCGACGGCGCGGACCCGGCCCGCGCCGAGCACCCCGCGCACGTGCGGCACACCGCCGCCGTGGAGAAGGGCTTCTACGAGGAGGTGCCCCAGGGGGCGGCGGCGGACCAGGATCTGGGCGTCTCCGCGGACGACGCGAAGGTCCTGCGCGGCGTCTACCTCGCCGCGGACGACCCGGCGCGGCGCGAGCCCGTGGGCACGTTCGTGGACTGGACGTCCCGGCTGACCACCTCGCCGGGGGCCGAGCTGCCGGTGTGGATGATCTCGAACGTGACCGTCTCGCCCGGGCACCGTCGCCGCGGGATCCTGCGCGGCATGATGACGGCCTCGCTCGAGGAGGCCGTCGCCGCCGGGATGCCCGTCGCCGCCCTCACCGCCTCGGAGGCCACCATCTACGGCCGCTTCGGCTTTGGCCCGGCCTGCACCGGGCGCAGCGTGCGCGTGGACGTGCGCGGCGACGTCGTGCTGGCGGCCGACGCCGCCGGCCGGCCGGACGAGGACGCCGGGACGGTGCTGCGGGAGGACCCGCGGGAGCTGGCCGGCGTCGTCGAGGCGCTGCACGATCGCGTGCGGCGCGGCACCCCCGGCAGCGTGCACCGCCCGACGGGGCACGTCATCCGGTGGGAGGACCGCAGCGCCGCGAAGAACGACGGCAGGGGCTCGGGCCTGTTCGCCGCCGTGCACCGCGACGCGGACGGGGCCGTGCAGGGCGTCGCGCTCTACCGCTTCGACGGGTGGGAGAAGGAGCCGGCCACCGTGTCCGTCGAGGTGTTCCTCGCCGCCACGGACGCCGCCGCCCGCCAGCTGTGGCGGTACCTGACGCGCCTGGACCTGATCGAGAGGCTGCGCATGACCCGCTGCCCGGACGACGGCGGGCTCGAGCAGGTCCTCGCCGACCGCCGGCGGGTGCGCACGAAGTCGGTCTGGGACGACCTCTACCTGCGCGTCCTGGACGTGCCGGCGTGCCTGGGCGGGCGCGGCTACGCGCCCGAGGTCGCCGGCGAGGCCGTGCTGGCCGTGGCGGACGCCGCTGGCCACGCGGCCGGCACGTGGCGGCTGCGCGTGGCCGACGGGGCCGGCCGCGCCGAGCGGCTCGCCGACGACGCACGGGCGGACCTGGCCCTGGACGTCGCGCACTTGTCCGCGGTGTGGCTCGGCGGCGTGCGCGCCGGCGCGCTCGTGCGGGCCGGCGTCGTGGACGAGCGGGAGCCGGGCGCGGCCGCCCGGCTGGACGCGCTGCTGGCCCCCGCGGCCGCCGTGCATCTGCTCACGGGCTTCTGATACGCTGGTCGAGCACATTCGTGCGCACTTGAAACATGTCCATCACGACCCACGCCGGGTGGGGCGCCTGAGGCGCCCGGACGCCGTCGCCCGACGGCATGGATCCCGGCGTGACCCCTGATCCCAACGGAGTCCCTCCTACATGACCACCACTTCCAACGCCCCGCAGGTCGCCATCAACGACATCGGCACCGCCGAGGACCTGCTCGCCGCCATCGACGCGACCATCAAGTACTTCAACGATGGCGACCTCGTCGAGGGCACCGTCGTCAAGGTGGACCGCGACGAGGTCCTGCTCGACATCGGCTACAAGACCGAGGGCGTCATCCCGTCCCGCGAGCTGTCCATCAAGCACGACGTGGACCCGGACGAGGTCGTGGCCGTGGGCGACACCGTCGAGGCCCTGGTCCTCACCAAGGAGGACAAGGAGGGTCGCCTGATCCTCTCGAAGAAGCGCGCCCAGTACGAGCGCGCCTGGGGCGACATCGAGAAGATCAAGGAGGAGGACGGCGTCGTCGAGGGCACCGTCATCGAGGTCGTCAAGGGCGGCCTCATCCTGGACATCGGCCTGCGCGGCTTCCTCCCGGCCTCGCTCGTCGAGATGCGCCGCGTGCGCGACCTGGCCCCCTACATCGGCCAGAAGCTCGAGGCGAAGATCATCGAGCTGGACAAGAACCGCAACAACGTGGTGCTTTCCCGCCGCGCCTGGCTCGAGCAGACCCAGTCCGAGGTCCGCTCCAACTTCCTCCACAAGCTGGAGAAGGGCCAGGTCCGCAACGGCACCGTGTCCTCCATCGTCAACTTCGGCGCCTTCGTCGACCTGGGCGGCGTGGACGGCCTCGTGCACGTCTCCGAGCTGTCCTGGAAGCACATCGACCACCCGTCCGAGGTCGTCGAGGTGGGCCAGGAGGTCACCGTCGAGGTCCTCGAGGTGGACATGGACCGCGAGCGTGTCTCCCTGTCGCTGAAGGCGACCCAGGAGGACCCGTGGCAGCTCTTCGCCCGCACCCACGCCCTCGGCCAGGTCGTGCCGGGCAAGGTCACCAAGCTGGTGCCCTTCGGCGCGTTCGTGCGCGTCGAGGACGGCATCGAGGGCCTCGTGCACATCTCCGAGCTGGCCTCCCGCCACATCGACACCGCCGAGCAGGTCGTGTCGGTCAACGACGAGCTGTTCGTCAAGGTCATCGACATCGACCTCGAGCGTCGCCGCATCTCCCTGTCCCTCAAGCAGGCCAACGAGGGCGTGGACCCCGAGGGCACCGAGTTCGACCCGGCGCTCTACGGCATGGCCGCGGAGTACGACGAGGAGGGCAACTACAAGTACCCCGAGGGCTTCGACGTCGAGTCCAACGAGTGGATGGAGGGCTTCGAGTCCGAGCGCGCCGCCTGGGAGCAGCAGTACGCCGACGCCCAGTCCCGCTGGGAGCAGCACAAGGAGCAGGTGCGCCGCTCCTTCGAGGAGGAGGCCAACGCCGGCGCCGACACCGGTGCGGGCATGGGCGGCTCGTCCTACTCCTCCGAGGCCCCGGCCTCGGACGGCGGCACCCTGGCCTCGGACGAGGCCCTCGCCGCCCTGCGCGAGAAGCTCACCGGCAACTGAGTGCCGTCGCCTGACCGTCGTTGACGGTCGGTGACGCATCCCGACGCCCCGCCCCTCCTGCACGGAGGGGCGGGGCGTCGTCGTCTGCGGGTGGGTCTGCGGACCGCGCCGGGCCTGCCCGGCCGACCCGGACGTCGGCCCGACGGGGCGCGGGCCCGTCAGCGGCGGGTGGAGACCGTCACGGTGAAGGTGCGGTCTCGGGCGACCTGGCGCGTGGGGCCCACCTCGGCCTCAAGCACGGGGCGGTGGCGCAGGTGGGAGTTCCACACGCACCACAGGCGCCCGCCCGGGGCCAGCACGCGGGCCGCCGCGGCGACCAGGCGGTGCGCCACGGCGGGGTCCACCGCGTTGCCGTCGTGGAACGGCGGGTTGAGCAGGATGCACTCCTCCGAGGCGTCCGGCCGGCCGGCGAGGGCGTCGTCCCGGACGGCCTCGAGCCGGTCGGCGACGCCGTTGGCCCGCGCGGTGGCGAGCGTGGAGGCGACCGCCACCGCGGACTGGTCCGTGGCCAGGACGCGCACGTGCGGCCACAGCCGCGCCGCCCCCACGCCGAGCAGGCCGTTGCCGCAGCCCAGGTCCACGACGCGTCCGGGCGGGCGCGGCTCCTCGGCCAGCGCCGCCAGCAGCAGCCGGGAGCCGGGGTCGGCGGCGGCCCCGCCGAAGGTGCCGGCATGGGCGACCAGGCGCAGCCGGCCCAGGCCCGGGACGTCGCGCTCGGTTTCCTCGGCGGGGCGGGGCGCGACGTCGGGGCGGGGGCCGCGGGCGGTGAGGACGCGGGCCTTGCGGCGGCCGCGGCCGGCCACCACGTCCGCGAACGCGGCCCCGAGGACCGCGTTCATCCGCGGGCTCATGTGCTTGTCCCGCCCGGCGGCGAGCAGCACGACGCCGGGGTCGGCCTCCCGGGCGGCGATCCGCGCGAGGCGGTCGAGCTCGTCGAGGGACCGCGGCAGGGGCAGCAGCACCGTGCGGGCCCCGCGCACCGCGTCCTCGGGGGCGGCGGCGCGGTGCACCGTCCCGGCGTCGGGGCCGAAGCGTCCGGCCCGGCGCCACGCGTCGAGGTTGGCGTCGAGGGAGCGCTCGTGCGAGGCCTCGTCCTGGTGCACGCGCACGTCGTGCCCGGCGGCGAGCAGCGGCAGGGTGAGGGCGCCGTGGCGGTCGTCGAGGACGGCGACGGGCCCGGGGGAGTGGCCGCACGCGATCCACCCGGCCAGCGTGTCGAGCAGCAGCAGGTCGGCGGCGTCGTGCGCCTGCCGGCCTTCCTCGGCGGGCAGCGGCCAGCGGGAGAGGGCGCCGAGGTCCACGCCCTCGGTCAGCGAGGTCGGCAGCCCGCCCAGGGCGACGTCCGGGGTGACCCCCGGGGCCAGGGGCTCAGTCATGGTCGATCCACTCCGTTCCGATCGGCTCGGCGCGCCCGGTGCCGGCGGTGATGTCCGCGAGGCGCGCGGCGAAGGCCGCCCGCTGCGTGTCCGAGTCGGGGACGCCCACCCGCAGGCGCACGCCCGCGGCGCCGTAGCCGGCGTCGAGGACGGCGACGCCGGCGGCCCGCAGCTCGTTCTCCCAGCGCCCGGCCTGCGCGTGGGGCGCGTCGACGGCGAGGAGCGCCCGGCGCGAGCGCGTCACGAGCGGCGTGGTGTCCAGGGCGGCGGAGACGGACTCGGAGTAGGCCCGCACCAGTCCGCCGGCCCCCAGCTTCACGCCGCCGAACCACCGCACGACGACGGCGCACACGTCCGTCAGGTCGGTGCGCCCGGGCGCGGTCTCGCGCGCCGTGAGGGCTTCCAGCATCGGCGTCCCCGCGGTGCCGGCCGGCTCGCCGTCGTCCGAGGACCGGGCGACGGAGCGCTCCGGGCCGAGCACGAACGCGCTGCACACGTGTCGGGCGTCGTGGTGGCGGCGGCGCAGCGCGGCGATCATGGCGCGCGCCTGCGCCTCGTCCGCGACGCGCCCCAGGACGGTGAGGAACCGGCTGCGGCGCACCTCCAGCTCGTGGACGATCCAGCCGTCCTCCCCGGCGGCGAGGCGCGGCAGGACGGTGCAGCGGGCGGGCGGGGCGGACATGCGTCCCAGCGTAGACGCGGTCGCGCCGGCGGGCGGCGACCGCGGGGGCGGGCGGGGGCGCCGATGACCGCTTCCGGTAGAGTCGCTCGCCGTGCCATCACGGGCACAGGAGCCTGCGGAGGCCCGTTGGAACGGCCCCGGGGGCTTCGTCTCCGACCCGAAGTGATCTCACGTGAACTCACTGCTCACCCGTCTCCATGACCGGCTGGGGCTGCGCACCTCGCCCGCGGTGTTCTTCTCCGCCGCCGCCGTCATCATCCTCTTCACCGTCGCGATGGGCCTCTTCCCCGGCCCCGTCCAGGCGGTCTTCGGCGCCGCGGCGCACTGGCTGCGCTACGACGTCGGCTGGTTCTACACCCTCGCCGCCACGCTCCTGCTGGCCGTCTGCCTGATCCTCGCGGTCTCGCGCTACGGCCGCGTCAGGCTCGGCGACGACGATGCCTCGCCCGAGTACTCCGGGCTCGCCTGGTTCGGCATGATGTTCGCCGCCGGCGTCGGCGCCGTGCTCATGTTCTGGGGCATCGCCGAGCCCATGACCCACTACGCGCTGCCGCCGCTGGAGGGGACCGAGCCGTATTCGGACCAGGCCGCGGTGCAGGCGCTGAACATCGCCAACTTCCACTTTGGCCTGCACATGTGGGCCATCCTCGTGGTCCCGGGCCTGTGCTTCGGCTACTTCACGTACAAGCGGAACCTGCCCCCGCGCGTGTCCTCCGCCTTCCAGCCGCTCCTGGGGGACCGGATCCACGGCCCCATCGGCAAGACCATCGACGTCATCGCGATCGTCTCCACGGTCTTCGGCATGGGCGTGTCCACGGGCCTGGGCGCCCTGCAGATCAACGCGGGCGTCAACTACGTGGTCGGCGTGCCGGTGGCCGGCTGGGTGCAGGCCCTGATCCTGGCCGTCATCACGGCCGTGGCCGTCGCCTCCGCCCTGGCGGGCCTGGACAAGGGCGTCAAGCGCCTGTCCTACCTCAACATCGTCCTGGCCGTCGCGCTGATGCTCTGGGTCCTGATGTGGGCCGCCTCCAGCATGGACGTGGTCCGGGGCGTCATCGAGTCCTTCGGCCGATACCTCGGCGCCCTGCCGCTGCTCACCACCTTCAACGACACCCTCGGCGGCGGCACCTGGTCCGGCGACTGGACTGTCTTCTACTGGGCCTGGACTGTGTCCTGGGCCCCGTTCGTGGGCATGTTCGTGGCCCGCATCTCCCGCGGCCGCACCATCCGCGAGTTCGTGTTCGCCTCCCTGGGCCTGCCCACGGCGTTCGTGATCGTGTGGATGGGCGTCTACGGCTACTCCGCGATCTTCGCGGACCGCGCCGCCGCCCCGGAGGCGGGCACCGGCGGGCCGCTCGCGCAGACCATCGCGGTGGAGGGGAACGTGCAGGTCGCCCTGTTCCGGTTCCTGCAGGAGATGCCGCTGTACCTGCCGATCGCCGTCCTCGCGCTGATCGTCATCGTGATCTTCTTCGTCACCTCCATCGACTCGGGCGCGCTCGTCATGGACGCCATGGCCAACGGCCACGAGGACCTCGCACCGCGCCGCCAGCGCGTGTTCTGGGGCGTCTCCGTCGGCGCGGTCTGCACCGCGATCATCGTCACCGCGGGCGACGACGGGCTGAACGCGCTCCAGGAGGTCATCATCGTGATCGGCTTCCCTGTCATGGTCCTCACCGTCCTGCAGGCGCTGCTGCTGCTCCAGGCCCTGCGCGAGGACGCCGGCGCGGCCCGGCCCCTGCGCACCCGCCAGTGGAAGCGCGTGCTGCCCCCGGAGGAGTACCACCGCCGCGCCCGCGAGGACGCCACCGTCCGGGAGGAGTACGCCATCCGTCCGGAGTTCGAGGTCGGCACCGAGCCCGAGTACGAGACCCACACGCCCAACACGTGGCACGCCCAGCAGTCGGCGGCCCGCCGCGCGGCTGTGTCCGTCGGCCTCACCGGCGGCGTGGCCTCCGGCAAGTCGGCCGTGGCCGCGGAGTTCGAGCGGCTCGGCGCCGTCGTCGTGGACTACGACGACCTCATGCGCGAGATCCTCGTGCCCGGCCACCCGGCCGTGGACGAGCTGCGGGACGTCTTCACGGCCGAGGTGGTGGCCGACGACGGCACCGTCGACTGGCTCGCGCTCGACGCCCTGACCGCGGAGTCCCCGGCCGCGCGCACCCGCCTCCACGAGGTGGTGGCCCCCGTGGTCCGCGCCGAGGCCGACCGCCGCGCCACGGACGCCGGCGAGTCGTCCGTCCTGGTGGTGGACCTCGCCCTGCTGGTCGACGCCGCCGACGTCCGCGACTTCGACCAGGTGCTCGAGGTCCTCGCCCCCGCCGAGGTCCGCGTGGCCCGGCTCATGGACGAGCGCGGGCTGGACCGCGAGCAGGCGTGGGCCGAGGTGGACGCGGACGAGCAGCGCCGCCCCGCGCTGGGCGGCACGCACACCGTGCTGGCCAACGAGGGGGACCGGGCCGAGCTGGAGCGCTCCGTCCGGGACTGGTGGGACGAGGTCGTGGAGCCGGCGCGCGCGAGCGCGGCCGGCGCCCCGGACCCCGCCTCCGCCGGCTGACCCGGACCGTCCCCGCCCGCCGCGCCGCGGCGAGCGGGGACGGTCGCGGGTGGCGCCCCGGGGCGGGGTCCCCGTACCGTCGTGACCGCGTGCCCGACGGCACCCGCCCCTCGGCGCGCCCTTTGGACCGGCCGCCGCGGAGCGTCGGCGACCCCGTACCGGGAGACTCATGACATCCCCGCTCACCCGCCTGCACGACGCCCTCGGGCTGCGCACGACACCGGCGATCTTCTTCGGCTCCGCCGCCGTCGTGGTGGTCTTCACCCTCGCCATGGGCCTGTTCCCGGGCCCGGTGCAGGCCGGATTCGGCGTCGTCTCCAGCTGGCTGCGCTACGACGCCGGCTGGATCTACACGCTCAGCCTCTCCGTCCTCGTGGCCTTCCTGCTCCTGCTCGCGGTGACGCGGTACGGCCGGGTGAAGCTGGGCGACGACGACGCGGTGCCGGAGTACTCGGGCCTGACCTGGTTCGGCATGATGTTCGCCGCCGGCGTCGGCGCGGTCCTGATGTTCTGGGGCATCGCCGAGCCGATGAACCACTACGCCAACCCGCCGCTGGCCGGCACGGAGCCGTTCTCCGATCAGGCGGCCTCCCAGGCCATGGCGATCGCCAACTTCCACTTCGGCATCCACATGTGGGCGATCCTGCTCGTGCCGGGCCTGTGCTTCGGCTACTTCACGTACAAGCGCAAGCTGCCCCCGCGCGTGTCCTCCGCCTTCCAGCCCCTGCTGGGCGACCGCATCCACGGCCCGATCGGCAAGGCCATCGACATCGTCTCCGTGGTCTCCACCGTGTTCGGCCTCGGCGTCTCCGTGGGCCTGGGCGCGCTGCAGATCAACGCCGGCATGAACTACGTCTTCGGCACCCCCGTCGCGGGCTGGGTGCAGGCGCTGATCCTGGCCGTCATCACGGCCGTGGGCACCGCCTCGGTGCTGGCGGGCATGGACAAGGGCGTCAAGCGCCTGTCCTACGCGAACATCCTGATGGCCATCGCGCTGCTCGTGTACGTGATGATGTGGGCCGTCTCCAGCATGGACGTCATCCGCGGCACCGTGCAGGCCGTCGGCGAGTACCTGACCATGCTGCCCATGCTCTCCACCTTCAACGACACCTACAACTCGGGCCAGTGGTCCGGCGACTGGACGGTGTTCTATTGGGCCTGGACCGTGACGTGGGCGCCGTTCGTGGGCATGTTCTTCGCGAAGATCTCCCGCGGCCGCACCATCCGCTCGTTCATCGCCGCCGGCCTGGGCCTGCCCACGGCCTTCGTCATCATCTGGATGGGCATCTACGGCTACTCCGCCTTCCAGTCGGACCGCGCCACGGCCGCCGGGCCGGGCACGGGCGGCGACCTCACCGAGACCATCGTGACCGAGGGCAACGTGCAGGCGGCGCTGTTCCAGCACCTGCAGGAGATGCCGCTCTACACCGTGGCCGCCGTCCTCGCGCTCGTGGTCATCACCGTGTTCTTCATCACGTCCATCGACTCCGGCGCCCTCGTCATGGACGCCATGGCCAACGGCCACGAGGACCCGGCCCCGCGCCGGCAGTCCGTGATCTGGGCGGTGTCCATCGGCGCCGTCTGCGCGGCGATCATCCTCACCGCCGGCGAGAACGGCCTGGCCGCGCTGCAGGAGGTCATCATCGTGATCGGCCTGCCCATCCTGCTGATCACCGTCACCCAGGCGGGCCTGCTGCTGCAGGCGCTGCGCGAGGACGCGGGCACGGCCCGCCCCCTGCGCACCCGCCAGTGGAAGCCCGTGCTGCCGGCGGAGGAGTACCACCGCCGCGCCCGCGAGGACGGCGTGGACGTGTCCGACTACGTCATCCGCCCCGAGTTCGAGGTGGGCACCGAGCCGGAGCACGACACCCACACGCCGAACACGTGGCACCAGCAGCGCACCGTGGCCGCGAAGGCCCTCGTCACCGTGGGCCTCACCGGCGGCATCGCCGCGGGTCGCACCGTGGTGGGCGAGGAGCTCGAGCGCCTCGGCGCCGTCGTCGTCGAGTTCGACGACCTCATGGGCGAGATCCTCGTGCCCGGCAGCCCGGTGCTGGAGGAGCTGCGCGAGGTGTTCGGGGACGACGTCGTCCGCGCGGACGGCACGCTCGACGCCCGCACCCTCAACCGCCTCACGGCGGAGAGCACGACGGCGCGCACCCGCATGTACGAGATCGTCTCCCCGGCCGTGCGCGACGAGGCGAACCGCCGCGCCCGGGCGATCGGCGAGGACTCCGTGCTCGTGGTGGACCTGGCGCTGCTGGCCGAGACCGGCTCCGCCGGCGACTTCGACCAGGTGCTCGCCGTCTCGGCCCCGGCCGAGCAGCGCGTGGCCCGGCTCATGGACTCCCACGACCTGCCCCGGGAGCAGGCGTGGGCCTTCATCGACGAGGAGGCCCTCGACGCCGAGCGCGCCGAGATCGCCGACACGGTGATCGAGAACGACGGCACCCTCGAGGACCTGCACGAGGCCGTGCGGGCATACTGGGAGGCCAAGATCCAGCCTCAGATCGAGGCCGCCCGAGGAGTGAGCCCATGACCGAGTCCGTCCCCGTCGCCGACCGCCCCCGCGTCCACGTCGGCCTGACCGGCGGGATCGCCGCCGGCAAGTCCGCCGTGGCCCGCGTGCTCCAGGAGCGCGGCGCGCTGCTCGTGGACTCCGACGCCCTGGCCCGGCTCGTGCTCGAGAAGGGCACGGACGGGCTGGCCGCGGTGCAGGACGAGTTCGGCGACCGGGTGCTCTCCTCGGACGGGGAGCTCGACCGCGTGGCCCTGGCGCGCATCGTGTTCTCGGACCCGCAGGCGCGCCAGCGCCTGAACCGCATCGTGCACCCCCGGATCCGGGCCGCCGCCCGCCGCATCGTCGCGGCGGCGGGCCCGGACGCCGTCGTGGTCCAGGACGTGCCGCTGCTCGTGGAGACGGGCCAGCAGGACGCGTTCGATCTGGTCATCGTGGTGGAGGCGTCCCTGGAGGAGCGCCTGCGCCGCATGGTCGAGGACCGCGGCATGACCCCCGAGGACGCCCAGGCGCGCATCGACGCGCAGGCCACGGACGAGCAGCGGCGGGCCGCCGCGGACGTGGTGATCGTCAACGACGCCGACCTCGAGCGGCTCGCGTCCGTGGCGAACCAGGTGTGGGACCGGTTCCTCGCCCCCGACGCGGCTGAGCCCTCGGCGGACTGACCGCCGGGGTGTCCGGGGGCGCGACGTAGGGTTCTGCCATGAGCCTGGCCCAGAAGATCAACCGCGTCGTCGCCCCGTTCGAGGTCATCTCCCCGTACCAGCCCTCCGGTGACCAGCCGAAGGCCATCGCCGAACTCGCCGAGCGCGTGGAGGCGGGGGAGAAGGACGTCGTCCTGATGGGTGCCACCGGCACGGGCAAGTCGGCGACGACGGCGTGGCTCGTCGAGCGCCTCCAGCGGCCCACGCTGGTGATGGTGCAGAACAAGACGCTCGCGGCGCAGCTGGCCAACGAGTTCCGCGAGCTGCTGCCCAACAATGCGGTCGAGTACTTCGTCTCCTACTACGACTACTACCAGCCTGAGGCGTACGTCCCGCAGACGGACACCTTCATCGAGAAGGACTCCTCCATCAACGAGGAGGTCGAGCGGCTGCGCCACTCGGCCACGAACGCGCTGCTGACCCGGCGGGACGTGATCGTCGTGGCCACCGTCTCCTGCATCTACGGCCTCGGCACACCCGAGGAGTACATCGAGCAGATGGTCACCCTGCGCCGCGGTGCGGAGATGGACCGGGACGTGCTCCTGCGGCGATTCGTGCAGATGCAGTACGTGCGCAACGACGTCGACTTCCACCGCGGCACCTTCCGGGTGCGCGGGGACACCGTGGAGATCATCCCCATGTACGAGGAGCTCGCGGTGCGCATCGAGTTCTTCGGGGACGAGATCGAGTCCATCCAGACCCTGCACCCGCTCACCGGCCAGGTGGTGCGCGAGGAGACGGAGATGTACATCTTCCCGGCCTCGCACTACGTGGCCGGCGACGAGCGCATGGGCCGGGCGATCACCACCATCGAGGACGAGCTGCGGGAGCGGCTGCAGGAGCTGGAGTCCCAGGACCGGCTCCTCGAGGCGCAGCGGCTGCGCATGCGCACCACGTATGACCTCGAGATGATGCAGCAGATGGGCTACTGCAACGGCATCGAGAACTACTCGCGCCACATCGACGGCCGTCCCGCCGGCTCCGCCCCGCACTGCCTGCTGGACTACTTCCCGGACGACTTCCTGCTCGTGGTGGACGAGTCCCACGTGACCATCCCGCAGATCGGGGCCATGTACGAAGGGGACATGTCCCGCAAGCGCACCCTCGTGGAGCACGGCTTCCGCCTGCCCTCGGCCATGGACAACCGCCCGCTGAAGTGGGACGAGTTCCTCGAGCGGATCGGGCAGACCGTGTACCTCTCCGCGACGCCGGGCGCCTACGAGCTCGGCCAGGCGGACGGCTACGTCGAGCAGATCATCCGGCCCACCGGCCTCGTGGACCCGCAGGTGGTGGTCAAGCCGACCGAGGGTCAGATCGACGACCTGCTCGAGCAGATCCGCGTGCGCACGGCCAAGGACGAGCGCGTCCTGGTGACCACGCTGACCAAGCGCATGGCCGAGGACCTCACGGACTACCTGCTCGAGGCGGGGGTGAAGGTCGAGTACCTCCACTCGGATGTGGACACGTTGCGCCGCGTGGAGCTGCTGCGCGAGCTGCGCAAGGGCACCTTCGACGTGCTCGTGGGCATCAACCTGCTGCGCGAGGGCCTGGACCTGCCCGAGGTCTCGCTCGTGGCGATCCTGGACGCGGACAAGGAGGGCTTCCTGCGCTCCACCACCTCCCTCATCCAGACCATCGGCCGCGCGGCCCGCAACGTGTCCGGCGAGGTCCACATGTACGCGGACAACGTCACCGACTCCATGCGCCGGGCCATCGAGGAGACCGAGCGGCGCCGGGCCGTGCAGATCGCGTACAACGAGGAGCACGGGATCGACCCCCAGCCCCTGCGCAAGCGCATCGCGGACATCACGGACCAGCTCGCCCGGGAGGACGCGGACACGGCGGACTTCCTCAAGGGCATGGGCGGGGTGAAGTCCGGGTTCGACTACGGCATGGGCCACCGCGGCCTCAGCTCCCTGGACCGCGAGGAGGGGCAGGAGCGCGCCGGCGGAGGCCCGGCCGTGGACGCGGCCTCCCTGCCGGCCAAGGACCTGGCCGACCTCATCGAGCAGATGTCGCAGCAGATGCACCAGGCGGCGGCGGACCTGCAGTTCGAGCTCGCGGCCCGCCTGCGCGATGAGGTCGGCGAGCTCAAGAAGGAGCTGCGGCAGATGCGGCGGGAGCAGTGACGGCGGCGCCGGACACCGCGCAGGTCGCGGAGGAGGGCGCCGCCCTGGCCGCCGGCCAGCGCCGCGTGGTCCGCACCCTCGCGGCGAGCCAGGTGTTCTCGGGACTCGGCAACGGCTCGGCGCTCGCCGTCGGCTCCGTGCTGGCCGTGGAGCTCACGGGCAACGCCGCCCTGGGCGGCACCACCACCATGATGATCTCCGCCGCGGGCGCCCTCTCGGCGCTGCCCCTGGCCCGGCTCGCGCTGGCCCGGGGCCGCCGCACGGCCCTGACGGTCGCATACCTCGTGGCGGCCCTTGGCGCCGCGTGCATGCTCGCCGCCCCCGGGATCGGCGGCTTCGGCCTGCTGCTGGCCGGCTCGTTCGGGGTGGGCCTGGGCGCGGCCGGCAACCTGCAGGCCCGGTTCGCGGCCACCGACCTGGCGACGCCGGCGCGCCTCGGCCGGGACCTCGGCCTCGTGGTCTGGTCCATCACCATCGGCGCCGTGGCGGGGCCGAACCTCATCGGCCCGGGCGTGGTCCTGGCCCGGGCGGTGGGGCTGGCGGACACCGCGGGCGTCTTCCTGCTCTCCGTGGCCGGCATGCTGGCGGCGGTCGCGATCCTGCAGGCGGGCCTGCGCCCCGACCCGCTGGCGCTGCGCCGGGAGGCGGGGCTCGGCGGCGTCGCGTCGCCGCAGCCCCCGCGGCTGCGGGCCGGGGTGGGTGCCGTCGTGGGCGACCCGCGGATCCGGGTGGGCGTGGCCGCCGTGGTGGTGGGCCACGCCGTGATGGTCGGCGTGATGGCCATGACGCCGGTCCACCTCAGCCGCACGCACGGGGCCGGGGCGGGCGGCGCGGACACGCTGGTGGTCATCGGCGTGGTGATCTCCCTGCACATCGCCGGCATGTATGCGCTCTCGCCCGTCTGGGGCCGGGCCGCGGACCGCTGGGGCCGGCTGGCGGTCACCGCGGCGGGCTTCGCCGGGCTGCTGGCGGCCACGCTCGTCGGCGCGGTCGGGGCCGCCAGCACCGGCGCGGTCACGGCGGCCCTGGTGCTCCTCGGCCTCGGCTGGGGCGCGGTCACCGTGGCCGGCTCGGCGTGGGTGTCCGAGGTGGCCACGGGGCCGAGGCGCGTGCTGGTGCAGGGGGTCACGGACTTCGGCATGGGCGCGGCGGCGGCCGTGACGGCGGGCCTGTCCGGGCTGGTGCTGGCCTGGTGGGGCTTCACGGGGCTCACCGTGGCGGCCGGCCTTCTCAGCGCCGCGCTTCTGGTCTGGGTCCTGCGGGCCCGCTCGCGTTATGAAAACGATGATGAAGCATATCCTATCAGTGATACTGTGACGTCATGACCCGTGCACCCCAGGCCGCCGCCGTCATCGCGGACATCGTGGGCTCCCGCCGCCTCGCGGACCGGGAGGCGGCGCAGGAGCAGATCCTCGCCGCCTTCGCCGTGGCCGAGAAGGACGTCCCGCCGCTGCGGGCGGCCTGGGCCACCGTGGGGGACGAGTTCCAGGCCCTCCATGGCGCGTGGCCGCAAGCCGTGCGCGCCGTGGTCCGCGTGTCCCTCGCGCTGCCGCCCGGCCTCGAGCTGCGCTTCGGCATCGGCGTGGGGGAGCGCCGGTCGCTGGACGACGGCGCGGGGGACCGGATCGAGGACGGCACCGCCTGGTACCGGGCGCGCGCGGCGGTCGAGCGGGCGCACGCCCGCGCGGACGGGGCGGCGACGGCGTTCGTCGCGGCCGACCCGTCCCTGACGGCCGCCGTGGACGGGGTGCTCCTGCTGCGCGACCACGTGCTCGGCCGGCTCAAGGCCCGGGAGCGCCGTCTCGCCGCCGCGCTGCTGGGCGGGGCCACGCAGACGCAGGCGGCCCGCGCGGAGCGGATCACCCAGTCCGCGGTCTCGCAGGCCGTGACGCGCTCCGGGATCGACCGCCTGCTCGAGCTGGACGCCGCGCTGGCTGAGGCCGCCGCTGGGAGTTTCGGCCACGCGGGCGCCGCGGGCGAGGGGGCCGGAGACGAGGGGGACGTCGGATGATCGCGCTGACGCTGATCGCGCTCGGGGTCCACGACCTCGCCGCCGCGCTGCTGCCCCGGGCCTGGGCCGCTCGACGGCGGGAGGTCCTCGCCCTGGCCGCGGGCGCCGCGGCCGCCGTGCTGGCCGGGGTGCTGCTCGTCGTCCTCGTCCCCGGTGCCCCCGCCCTGGCGATCGGCGGCGTCCTCGTCGCACTGGCCCTGCTCGCCGCGTGGTGGCGGCTCGGGGCGGGGGCCCCGCTGGGCACGCTGGGCGTGGCGGCCGTCGTCGCCCTGGTCGCGGTCGCGGAGATCGGGCTCGCCCGGACCGCCGGGCCGGCCGTCCCCGTCGCGTTCACCGTCGTGGCGGTGGGCCTCGCCCTGGGCGAGACCGCCAACCGGATCACGCGGGCCGTCCTGCTGCTCGCGGGGCGGCGCGCCGACGCCGCTCCGGCCCCGGAATCAGACGCGCCCGTCGAGGCGGTCCCGGCGCCGGAGACCTCCGCCGACGAGACGGAGGCCCCGCCGCTGCGCGGCGGCCGGTACATCGGCCCGATGGAGCGCGTGCTGATGGTGGTGCTCGGGCTGGCCCATGCGTGGCCGGTGGTCGCCGCGCTCATGGCGGCGAAGGGCCTCGTGCGCTTCCCGGAGATCTCCGCGGACCGCGGGGAGGGCTCCCGGGCGGAGGAGTTCCTCGTCGGCTCCCTCGCGAGCTGGGGGATCGCGGCTGCCGGCGGTGTCCTGGTCTGGGTGGGCCTGGTCGCCCCGGCCCTGTCCTGAGCGCGGCGTCGGCCGCGCCCTCTGCCGCGCCGCAGTGCTACAGGAATGCTGATATTCCTGGAATATCACCGTTCTCGCGCCCCGGGCGGGTCGGGGGCACGGTATAGACTTCCCCTCGACGTAGGGGAGTATCCCGAACACTGTGGACGTCAGCACGCCGGACGGGCCCGCTTTGGAGCGCGCGCCGACCGGCCGGACACAGAGGCCGGCGCCGTGGAGACCACGGGGGGCGGAGAGACTTGCGGCGCAGAACTGTCCCCTGACGCCGAAAGGTGCACCCGTGGAAATCAACGGCCTCACGTGGGGCCTGACGATCGCATTGATCGTCGGGCTGCTCGCGTTCGACTACTTCGCCCATGTCCGCAAGGCCCACACGCCCACGATCCGCGAGGCCGCGATCTGGTCCGGGATCTACGTGGGCCTCGCGCTCCTCTTCGGCCTCGTGTTCTTCGCCGTGGGCGACACGCAGCACGCCGTCGAGTACTACACCGGCTACCTGCTGGAGAAGGCGCTCAGCGTCGACAACCTGTTCGTCTTCCTGGTCATCATGGCCAGCTTCCGCGTGCCCCGCGAGTACCAGCAGAAGGTGCTGCTGTTCGGCATCACCTTCGCGCTGATCTCGCGCACGATCTTCATCCTGCTCGGCGCCGCCTTGATCGCGGCCTGGTCGGACGTCTTCTACCTCTTCGGCCTGTTCCTGATCATCATCGCGGGCGGCCAGCTCAAGGGCGAGATGGCCGGCGACGCCGACGACGCCAAGGACGAGGCGGACAACATCATGGTCCGCATGGTGAAGCGGTTCCTGCCCGCCTCGGACCGCTTCGACGGCGACAAGTTGTTCACCCTCGAGAACGGCAAGCGGGTCATGACCCCGATGCTGCTCGTGATGATCGCCATCGGCGCCACGGACATCCTCTTCGCCTTCGACTCCATCCCGGCGATCTTCGGCGTGACCACGGAGGCGTACATCGTCTTCACCGCCACGGCCTTCTCGCTCATGGGCCTGCGCCAGCTGTACTTCCTCATCGACGGCCTGCTGGACCGCCTCGTCTACCTCGCCTACGGCCTCTCCGCGCTGCTGGCGTTCATCGGCGTCAAGCTCATCCTGCACGCGCTGCACGAGAACAACCTGCCGTTCATCAACGGCGGCGAGAACGTGCCCGTGGTCGAGATCCCCACGACGCTGTCCCTCGTGGTGGTCGTCGTCATCCTGGCGATCACCGTGGTGGTGTCCCTGTACTCGCCCAAGGGCCAGGCCCTGCGCGCCCTGCAGAACGCCGAGAAGTTCTCCTACCGCTACTCCAAGCTGGACGAGACGGCCGACCCGGCCGAGCGCAGCCGCGCCGCCGCCCTCATGGACGAGTGGACGGCGAAGGCCGAGGGCCTCGACCAGAAGTGGCGCGACGAGCTCCTCGAGCACAAGGACACCTGGTCCGGCATCATCCGCACGGCCCACGAGACCCGGCTGGCCGACCCGCGCGACGACGACGCCCGCGGCGTCTCCAAGCGGATCGTCCGCCAGGACGGGCCCACCGTCTGAGCGACCCGCTGAGATGACCCGCTGAGACGACGACGGCGCCGATGCTCCCCGCCCCGGCGCCGTCGTCGTCTTTCCGCCTCGGCCCTCGTCCCGGTCAGTCGACCGGGCCGGGGGCCGTCGTCGTCTCCGAGGCCGCCGGTGCCGAGTCCGAGGGCTCGGCGTCCGAGCGCTCGGCGCCCCCGGCGGCTGCCGGCGCGGCGCCCTCCCCCGTCATCTCGAGCAGGCGCCGCACGATCGCGGGGCCGTCGTCGGCGAGCCCGTCGTGGTGGAACGCGTCGGTCTCCCACACGCGCAGCCCGCGGACGCGGCCCGCGGTCTCGAGGGACAGGTCGCGGTCCACGTAGACGTCGTCCGTGTAGACGGCCGCGGCCACCGGGATGGTGTTCCGCGTCAGGGCCTCGACATCGTAGAGCGGGCCCCAGTCCGTGCGCTCGGCGAGCAGGCGGGCGGCGCCGCGCAGCGGCCGCAGGTGCGGGTCGAGCTCGAGGGAGGCGGGCATGACGTGCTCGCCGGTGGGCAGGGGCGCGTCGGCGGCGCCCGGGTCGAAGTCGGGGTGCTCCGCCAGCACCCGCGCGGCGGACCAGTCGGTCGCGGCGCGGCCGCCGGCCAGCTCCGCGGGCTGGGCGTAGATGGACTCGTGCAGCACGGTGTAGAGCGGGTTGACGTGCCGGTCGTTGTGCTCGGCCACGGCCGCCAGGAACGTCTCGGACAGGCGCGGGGCGGGGCCGCTGCGATCCACGGCCTCGGCCAGGATCCAGTGCAGCCGGTCCACGCGGGTGTTGCCGCCCAGGAGCATGCCCAGGGCCTGGGCGCGGGCCACGGTGAGGGGCCCGCCGTCGGGCAGCCGCACGGGCTCCCCGGCCTGCTCGGCGGCGCGGATCAGGGCCACCGCCTCGGCCCACGCGGCGCGGTCCCCGGTGTGGCGGGCGAAGAACTCGTGCGCCCGGTCGCGCATCCGCGCGTAGGTGGCCCGGTAGACGCGGTCGGCGTGGCCGGTGAGCGGGGCGAGGCCGCCGGTGACCAGGCAGCGTCGCAGCCCCTCGGGGTGGAAGGAGAGGTAGGTGAGAGTGCAGAAGCCGCCGAAGCTCTGGCCGAGGGTGGTCCACGGGGCGGCGCCGAGGGCGAGCCGGACCATCTCGGCGTCGCGCACGATCGAGGGGGCCCGCAGGTGCACGAGGTGCTCGGCGAGGGCCTCGTCCGAGGCGAACGCGCCCGGGGCGGTGAGGGCGGCGACGGAGGCCGCGGTGGAGCGCCCGGTGCCGCGCTGGTCCAGCAGCAGCACGCGGTGCTCCGAGGCCAGCGCGCCGATCCAGCCGCCCCCGCGCGCCGGGCGGGGTCCGGCCCCGCCCGGCCCGCCCTGGAGGTAGAGGGCCCAGGGGCGGGCGCCGTCGGCGTCCCCGGCGGCCCGGATCTCGCGGGCGAACACCGTGAGGGTGCCGCGGCCGTGGGGGCCGACGCCGGTGCCGGCGGCGTCCTGCGCCTCGGCCTCGGCCAGGGTCAGGGCGTGGTCCACGGGGACGGTGAACCAGTGGTCCACGGCGACCGTGCCGTCGTAGAGCTCGGTGCGCTCGCCCACCCGGTGCCGGGCGGGCTCGAGGGGCGCGAAGCCGCGGGGGTCGCCGGGCACGCGGGGCGCGGGGGCGCTCACAGGCCCCACCCCGACTCGGGGGCGCCCACGGAGACGACGCGGATCACGGGGTGGCCGGCCCCGTCGGAGGCGTCCAGGTCCACCACGGCGTTGATGCCGTGGTCGTGCACGCCGTCCGGGTCCTTGAGCACCTGCCGGACCGCCCACCAGCGCGAGCCGGCGAGCTCCACGGGCGGGGCGACGTCGGGGGACTCGGCCACCCGGAACAGCTCGGGCCCGCGGGCGGCGGGGCCGTCGTCGATGTCCTCGTGGTCGCCGAAGTAGGCGTCGAGGGCGTCGGCCCAGTCGTCCGCGCTGAGGTCCCCGGAGAGGCGGGCGAGTTCCTCGTCGCGCTCGTCGCCGAACAGGCGGACCCGCTGGAACAGGGCGTTGCGCACCATCACGCGGAACACCGGCCCGTTGTCCGTGAGGCGGGCGGGCTCCTGCGGGGCGAGCGCCTCGTGGTCGCGGCGCAGCTCCTCGATGTCCCCGGCCACGAGGTCCTCCCACTCCTCGAGCAGGGAGGAGTCGGTCTGCTTGACCATCTCGTCGAGCCAGTCGAGCAGCACCTGCAGCTCCTCGGTGCGGGAGGCCTCGGGCACGGTCTGGCGCAGGGCCTTCACCGCGTCGGTGAGGTAGCGCAGCAGCACGCCCTCGGAGCGGGCGATCCCGTAGAAGCGCACGTAGTCGCCGAAGCCCATGGCCCGCTCGAACATGTCCCGGACCACGGACTTGGGGGTGAGCTCGAACTCGGCGAGCCAGGGGGCGCTGGCGCGGTAGACCTCGAACTGCTGCTCGAGCAGGTCCGCCAGCGGCTGCGGGTGGGTGACCTCGTCGAGGGCGCGCATGCGGTCGTTGTAGTCCATGCCCTCGGCCTTCATGGCAGCGACGGCCTCGCCCTTGGCCTTCTTCACCTGGGCGGAGAGGACCTGGCGCGGCGGGTCGAGCGTCGCCTCGATCACGGAGACGACGTCGAGGGCGTGGTCGGGCTCGGCCGGGTCCAGCAGGTCGAGCGCGGCGAGGGCGAAGGGGGAGAGCGGCTGGTTGAGCGCGAAGTCCGGCTGCAGGTCCACCGTGAGGTCCACGGTGCGGCCCTCGGCGTCCGGTTCGGGCAGACGCTCGACGACGCCGGCGGCCAGCAGCTCCCGGAAGATCCCGATGGCGCGGCGCATGAGCACCGCCTGGCGGGCCGGGGTCTCGTGGGTGCCGCGCAGCAGGCGCCGGACCGCGATGACCGGGTCGCCGGGCCGGTCGAGGATGTTCAGGAGCATGGAGTGGGTGATCTGCATGCGGGAGACCAGCGGCTCGGGCTCGGCGGCCACGAGGCGCTCGAAGGTGGCCGGGCCCCACGAGACGAAGCCGGCGGGCGGGCTCTTGCGCTTGCCGGACTTCACGGACTGCTTCATGCGCTTGGCCCGCTCGGCCTCGTCCTTGACGTTCGCGAACTTCGCCGCGGCCTTGCGTTCGGCGGCCTTGTTCTCGATCACGTGCTCGGGGGCCTGGACCACCACGGTGCCGGAGGTGTCGAAGCCGGCCCGGCCCGCCCGGCCGGCGATCTGGTGGAACTCGCGGGCCTGGAGCAGGCGGGTCTTCTCGCCGTCGAACTTGGACAGCGCGGTGAGCAGCACGGTGCGGATCGGCACGTTGATCCCGACGCCGAGCGTGTCCGTGCCGCAGATGACCTTGAGCAGCCCGTCCTGGGCCAGCTTCTCCACGAGGCGGCGGTACTTGGGCAGCATGCCCGCGTGATGCACGCCGATGCCCGCCCGGACGAGGCGGTTCAGGGTGTGCCCGAAGCCCGCGGAGAACCGGAAGCCGGCGATCCGCGCGGCGATCGCCTCCTTCTCCTCCTTGGACGTCACCGAGATCGAAGACAGCCCCTGGGCCGTCTCCACGGCGTCCAGCTGCGAGAAGTGCACGATGTACACCGGTGCCTGGTGGGTGCTCACGAGCTCCTCGACCTTCTCCTGCAGCGGCACCTCGGACCACTCGAACGTCAGCGGGATCGGCCGCTCCGCGTGGGCGACGACGGCGACCTCCCGCCCGGTGCGCTCGAACAGGTCCGCCTCGAGGCGGGTCGTGTCGCCGAGGGTGGCCGACATCAGCAGGAACCGGGCCTGCGGCAGCTCGAGGAGGGGGACCTGCCAGGCCCAGCCACGGGAGGGGTCCGCGTAGTAGTGGAACTCGTCCATCACCACGGTGCCGATCTCCATGCCCGAGCCCTCGCGCAGCGCGCGGTTGGCGAGGATCTCGGCGGTGCAGCAGATGATCGGCGCGTCACCGTTGACGGTGGAGTCACCCGTGACCATGCCCACATTCTCCGCGCCGAACACGTCCACCAGCGCGAAGAACTTCTCCGAGACGAGCGCCTTGATCGGCGCCGTGTAGTAGGAGACGGCGTCGTGGGCGAGCGCGTCGGCGTGTGCAGCCAGCGCCACCAGGGACTTGCCGGAGCCGGTGGGCGTCGCCAGGATCACGTGCCGGCCCTGGACGAGCTCGAGGGCGGCCTCCTCCTGGGCGGGGTAGAGCGAGATGCCGCGGTCCTCGATCCAGGCCGCGAAGGCGCCGAAGACGTCGTCGGCGTCCGGGGTCGGCGGGAGCGCGTCGATGCGGTCGGTCAGCGAGGGCGGGTTCGTGGCGGGAGAAGTCATCGTCCCCAGAGTATCCGCCGGCCCGGACGGCCGCGGCGGCCACGGGAGCCGAACACGGGGCCACTGGCCGCGGCTCCGACGAGTTCAGGTGGGAACCCGCTCGCTGCGTGGTCTTGACCATGCACCGGGCAGGGCCCTTCCACGACCCCGGCGTCCATCGCGTTGCAGAATCGATATCCTGTGAATCTAATTCGTTCTTGCTTCGCAACCCTGTGGGTGTGATGCACGTCTCGTGACGCAGGCGAAGGACCCGGGGGTGTCACTTCATAGCAGTTTCTTTTCTCGCGGAGGTTGAGTTTCACGCGTTCTCATTTCATCAAGAAGGCACTTGCCGGATCCGCCGTCGCTGTGGCAGCGGTCGCTGGCGCGTCGGGTGCTCACGCGGCTTCGTCGTCCCAGTCGTTCACGGTGCCCTATGGCACCCTCTATGTCTCGGCGTGGGAGTGCAACACCTACATCAAGTCATGTGATTGGTACACCAAGGTGCAGTTGCAGAAGAACGGCGGCCGTATCATGGACCGGATCACGAACACCACCACCATCTCCGCCAACGGAATCAATGCGACTGTCAACGTCTCCAAGACGCCGTCTGCGACTCTGTCGGGGAACCAGTCGAAGATGGCCACCGTCAAGTGGACCAAGTATGTCTCGAATCTGGTGGAACTCAGAGGGACGGCCACGCCGTCATGGACTGCGGTAGGCATCACCACGAAGTCGTGCCTCACCGGAAACGGCCCGGGCTCCTACGGTGAGGTCTCGGCCAAGTGCACTCAGATCGGCCTCTGGTAGACCACATGCCTTCTCGACGGCGATTCCTCGCTTGGGGCGTCGTCGGTCTGATCTCAGGGTCCGTGAGCGCCTGCTCCGTGCAGGTGATCGCGGACCCTGAGGTTCGGACCGGCTCCTCGGGTGACACCATTCGTGCGAGCTGGCTGGGTAAGAACGGCCTTCTCGCCGACCCGGCGGCGTTCACGATGCGGCCGGACGTCACCCTCACCCTCGACCGGCTCCTGTCCGCGAAGTACCTCGGGGTGGAGTACCAGACTCCCGACCTCGCCATGGCCAGGGCCATGTTGTCGGAGTTGGACCTGCCCCCCTCCTGGTGGACCAGGCTCGCCATCGTCACCGGCACAGCGGCGGAGCAGCCACCCCACAGTTGTCAGGGCGACCACTGGGCTGACGATGCCGTCACCGCGGGCGTCCTAGCGCGCCTCTTCGACTGGTCCGACGGCGAGACCTGGGACGGGGGCGCCGCACGGCCGCAACCCGTGTGTCCCCACCGGCAGGAGTCCCTCGACGACGCCTACCTATGGGTGGCGTGCGGGCGACCCGCCGAGGTCGATGCTGCGATTGAGCCGCCCCCTTCATTCGGTCCGGACGTTCTGTGAGTCGTCGGTTTCCATTTGATGGGTGCACTGCCGAGCGTACTCGGCTGGGGTTAGGTAGCCGAGCGAGGAGTGCCGGCGGTGGTGGTTGTACTCGTCCTTCCAGTCGCCGATGATGACCTGTGCGTGCAGCAGCGAGTAGAAGCTGTTGATGTTGAGGCACTCGTCGCGGATCCGGCTGTTGAACGACTCGACGTACCCGTTGCGCCACGGCGAGCCCGGAGGGATGTAGGACAGGCCGGTGCGGGTGCCGGCCCAGTCGGCCATCGCCTCGCTGATGAACTCCGGCCCGTTGTCCGACCTGAGCACCGCCGGGGCGCCCCGGGCGGCGACGAGGTCCTCGAGGTGGGCGGTGAGTCGGTCGGCGGTAATCGAGCGCTCCACGAGGTCGCCGATGCACTCCCGGGTGTGTTCGTCGACGATCGAGCAGATCTTGATCGGTCGTCCGTGCTCGTCGGCGTCGAACTGGAAGTCCACCGCCCACACCACGTTCGGCGCGTCCGCCGTCGGCGCGTCGACGGTCGAGGACCCGACGCGCTTGCGTCGACGCCGCTGCGGGACCCGGAGCCCTTCGTCACGCCACAGGCGTTGGATCTTCTTGTGGTTCACCACCCACCCCTCGGCGCGGGCGTCGTGATACGCCCGCCGATACCCGTAGCGGGGATGGTCCTTCGCCCAGGCGCGCAGCCACTGCCTGAGCGCCCGATCCGGGTCCGCGACCGTGTCGCCCTTGAGCGGTCGCCGGTACGCGGAGCGGCTCAGCCCGACCAGACGGCACGCCATCCGTTCGCTCACCCGCAACTTGCGCTTGAGGTGATCGACGGCGGCGCGGCGCCTGTCCGGGCTTAGAAGTTTCCCTCAGCCAGCTCCTTGAGCGCGGCCTTCTCCAGCTCCGCTTCCGCGAGCAGACGCTTCAGGGTCGCGTTCTGCTTCTCCAGCTCCTTCAGGCGCTTTGCGTCGTCGGCCTTGAGGCCGCCGTACTGGTTCCGCCACCGGTAGTACGTCTGCTCGGACACCCCGAGCTCCCGGCACACCGCCGCGACGTCCTGACCATCGGCGAGCATCCTGTCGGCCTGCCCGAGCTTACGGACGACCTGCTCCGGGGTGTGACGCTTCCTGCTGTTCGTCATGATCTGACCAGTCTCCCTGCCCGCGACCGCGGGCAACAGGACGACTCTCATAACGACTGGACCTACGAAACGGGGGCAGCCCACGATCCTCGACGACGCCCTCGCCTCCTTGGAGGCCGAGGACCGGTATCTCGCAGCTGCCCACGGGCTGTGGAAGGCCGCCGCCGTGGCGCGGGGCCGTGCCCCTGCCGAAGCCCGGGTGCTGCGCATGACGAAGGACAGCCTCGCGCAGGATCACGTCCAGGGCATCTTCATCGGTGATGCGGATGTGTGGGGCGACCTCATGACGACATGGGCGCTCTTGCACCTCTCGGGAGGAAATTGCGGCGACATCGACAAAGCGGCTCTCTTGGATGCGGTCCGTGCGGTCGGCGACAGCGGAGGGGCCGATATGCGACTTCTCGCCAACGCCTGCCATGTCCTCACCGACAGTGAACCTCCCTTCGGAGTAGAACCGAAGTCGGTCGCTCTTGAGGACCCGGAGGGCCCCTACAATCCTTTCATCGTGATGGCTGCTCGGGACACCGGCCGAGCGGAATCGGTACAGTTCGGGATCCCGAAGTCAAGAGCCGAGGGCGACGGGGCGGCCCTCGCCAGCTGGCTGATCACCTCTCGACTCTCGACGGATCTCGTCGTTGCAGCGACGGGTGATGAGATAGCTTTCCTTGAGGACGCACTTGCATCGTCGGTCAGCGCCCGGCAGCAGTTGTGGTATGCGACGGCGCTGGCGGCCGCGGACGCGATGACGTCGGAGGTCTCGATCAAGGAAGGGGCGGAGGGCGTGTCATGGCTTGTCGCCCAGGACGAAGTGCTCGATATCCCCGACCTTCGCGCGTCCCTTCTCTACACGGTGTACAACATGTGGATGGGTCGTGAATGAGGGCGGACATGGGTGACCACAAACTCGAGATACGCGGGCTGCGCACTCGCCACGGCACGTGCGCCCGTGTGCCTCTCGATCTGGAACTCCGCTCCGGCGAGCGGCTCTGGGTGCATGGACCGTCAGGCTCCGGCAAGACCGCCCTGTTGCATGCACTGGGCGGCCTGGATGAAGCGGAGTCGGGCGAGGTGCTCTTCGACGGCGAGTCGGCGACGTCCGTACGGCTCAGACGCGAGTTGAGCTCCTTCGTGCTGCAGGAACCGGCCTTGATCGACCACTGGAGCATTCGGCGCAATCTGCGCAGTGCGTGCGGTGACGCACACCCGGAGGCCGAGGCCTTGCTGCGCTCCTGGGGCGTTCCCGTCGACGGCACGCATCCTCGTCAACTCAGCGGTGGCGAGCGACAGCGGGTGTCTGTCGCCATCGCGATCGCGCGCGGAATGCCCCTGGTCATCGCCGACGAACCGACCTCCAGCCTGGATCGACTGAATCGTGACGCCGTGCTGGACGCCTTCCAGTCCCTGCCTGAGTCGAGCATCGTCCTGGTGTGCAGCCATGATCCGGTGTGGGACGGCTGGGCGACGCGTCGTCTGGACCTGGCCGAGGTGTCGCCATGAGGATCCCCGTCGCGGAGGCGGCGGTGGCGAACCTGCGTGGGCGGAGCACGACTGCACTCACGCTGGGGGCGGTGCTGTCGATTCTCATGGGCGGTGTGCTGACCGTCGCCGTCCCGGCCTTCGACGCGCGGAACGCAGCCGCGTCGCTCTACGAATCCCCGGAGTGGGGGAGCACTCATGTGGTGCAGGGGATCTCCGGGGCGGACCGTCCCATGTCCGGCGCGGAGATCCAGGCGCTGGCGGACGCCACAGGAGCGACATCGGTCCAGGTCGATGAGAACGCGCTGATCGAGGTGGCGGGGGAGATGGTGCAGATGCACTCGGACATGGACGTCCTGGGTGTGCCCTACGTCGAGGGGCGCCGTCCGCGGGAGGGCTCCTGCGAGTGGGGCGTCCACCGGGACAGCCCGCTGGCCGATCGCCTCGGAGAGGAGGTGGAGGCCACGGGTCTCACGGGCGCCACGGCCTCGGTGGTCGGCGTGTTCCCCCGGGGCTTCCCCCTGTTCACGCCCGACGACGTCGTCTCCACGTGCACTCCACCCTCGCGGTCGGGATCGGAGCAGATCCTCGTCACCGTCCCCGCAGGAACGGAGCTGCCCGAGCAGTACGTGTCCCAGACGTTGGCCGAACAGGCGCAGGCAGCACGGGACGCCTCCCGCTCCACCGGCATCCTCGGCCTCATCACCCTCGTCATCTGCGTGATCGCGGCGGGTGTGGCCTTCGCCTGTGCCCGCTGGTCCGTGGTGTCCAGGCGCCGCGAGTTCGCCCACCTGCAGGTGCATGGCGCCGCGAAGAGACGCCTCCTCGGCATGGTGACGCTCGAGCAGATCCTGACGTGTCTCGCCGTCGCACCCGTCGGGATCGGGCTGGGATGGGGCGGGGCGTGGCTCCTGCTCTCCCGAGCAGGTCAGACGGGCCTGGTGGATCCCTCCGTGGCCTGGCGCACGGCTGCGCCGAGCCTGTCGACGGTCGGGCTGCTGGTGACCGGCATGCTCGTGGTCGTGGTGATCGCCTCGTGGCTGGCTGCGGCCCGCATCCTGCGTCCGACTGTCTCGACTCTCCTGCGCAGGCGCGGGGAGTAGGTCGATCGCCGGTGCCGGACCGGGCGGCTCACCAGCCGCGTTCGCGCCAGGCGGGCAGCTGCGGGCGCTCGGCGCCGAGGGTGGTCCACCCCGGCCACGGCGCGTCCACGACCCCGGGCGCCGAACACGTCCACGAGCGCGAAGAACTTCTCCGAGACGAGGGCCTTGATGGGGGCCGTGTAGTAGGAGACGGCGTCGTGGGCCAGGGCGTCCGCGTGGGCGGCGAGGGCCACGAGGGACTTGCCGGAGCCGGTGGGGGTCGCGAGGATCACGTGCCGGCCCTGGACGAGCTCGAGGGCGGCCTCCTCCTGCGCCGGGTAGAGGGCGATCCCGCGCTCGTCCGTCCAGGCCGTGAACGCCCTGAAGACGTCGTCGGCGACGGGGGACGGCGGGAGGGCGTCGACGCGGTCGGTCAGCGAGGGCGGGTTCGTTGCGGTGGAAGTCATCAGGGCCAGCGTATCCGCGGTGCGCGCGGTACCGTGCCGCCATGGGCACCGAGCACGAGGCCACCGGCCGCGACTCCGCCGGGTTCACCTGGGACCCCGCGCGCTACGAGGGCTTCGCCGAGCACCGGGCGAGGCCCTTCCACGACCTGGTGGCCCGCGTGGACGCCGAGTCCCCGCGCGTCGTGGTGGACCTGGGCTGCGGGCCCGGCACCCTGACGCGCACGCTCGCGGCGCGCTGGCCGGACGCCGAGGTCCTCGGCCTGGACGACTCGACGGCCATGCTCGAGCGGGCCCGCGCGGGCCTGGCCGAGCCCGGCGCCCCGCAGAACCTGCGCTTCGAGCGGGTGGACGCCTCGCAGTGGCGGCCGGACGCGTTGGTGGACGTCGTCGTCTCGAACGCGATGCTCCAGTGGATCCCCACGCACCGCCGCCTGATCCGCCGCTGGCTGGGGGACCTGCGCCCGGGGGCGTGGTTCGCCGCGCAGATCCCGCGGCCGTACCAGCAGCCCTCGCACACGGCCATCGTCGAGCTCGCGGAGGACCCGGCGTTCTCCGAGGCGCTGCACGGCGTGGAGACCACGCGGACCGTCGCGCCGCCGGAAGAGTACACGCGGCTGTTCCTCGAGGCGGGCTGGTCCCCGCAGGTGTGGGAGACGGAGTATCAGCAGGTGCTGACGGGCGAGGACCCGGTGTTCCGGTGGACCTCGGGCGCGGCCCTGCGACCGAGCCTGCAGGCCCTGGCCCGCTGGGACGCCGAGGAGGACGCCGCGGAGGGCGCGGGCCTGCAGGAGCTGTTCGTGGCCCGCTACCGGCGGGCCATGGCGCAGGCGTATCCGCCGGTGCCCGGCGTCACGGACGCCGACGGCGGGCCGCTGACGATCTATCCGTCGCGGCGGCTGTTCGTGGTGGGGCGCCGGCCGGGGGAGTGAGCCGGGCGGCTCACCAGCCGCGGTCGCGCCAGGCGGGCAGCTGCGGGCGCTCGTCGCCGAGCACGGTGGAGGCGCCGTGGCCCGGGTGGACGTGCGTGTCGTCCTCGTACTCGCCGAACAGGCGCGCCTCGACGTCGTCGATCAGCGAGGCGAAGCGCTCCGGGTCCTTCTCCGTGTTGCCCACGCCGCCGGGGAACAGGCTGTCCCCGGTGAACAGCAGGGCCGGCTCCTCGGCGTCGGAGCGGTAGGCCAGGGCCACCGAGCCCGGGGTGTGGCCGCGCAGGCCGATCACGTCCAGCTCGATCCCGTCCACGGCCACGACACCCCCGTGGGGCAGCCGATCGCCGATGCGCACCCCGGCCTCCTCCTCGATCGCGTCGGCGTCGTCCTCGCCGGCGGCCAGCACGGCCTCCGGGTGGGCCGCGGCGATCGTCCCGAGGGCGCGGACGTGGTCCCAGTGGCGGTGCGTCGTCACGACGACGGCCAGGCGGGTGGCGCAGGGCGTGTCGCCCTCGGCGGAGGCCAGCAGGGCCTCGATCGCCTCGGCGTCGTCCGCAGCGTCGATGAGGACCTGCGCCCCCGTCGTCTTGGCGGTGAGCAGGTACACGTTGTTGTCCATCTTCGACACGGAGCAGGCACGCACCGTGACGGCGGGCAGGTCGTGCAGCAGGCGGTTCTCGACGGTGGCGGGCATGCGCCCCAGTGTACGGACGGGGCCCCGGCGCGCCAGCGCCCCGCGGGCGGGGAGCGGTTCGCCCAGAGGCGATCGCCCCCTGACGCGTCCGCCCCCGCACCTATGCTGGGCGGGTGCCGAAGAACTCCACGACCACCCCGTCCGCCGCCGCCGTCGAGCCCCGCGAGGGGGGCCTCGCCTCGGGCCCCGGCGGTGCGCGCTCCGGCGAGCGGGACCGCATCGTCGTCCAGGGCGCGCGCGAGCACAACCTCAAGGACGTGGACGTCAGCTTCCCCCGGGACGCCATGGTGGTGTTCACGGGGCTGTCCGGCTCGGGCAAGTCCTCCCTGGCCTTCGACACGATCTTCGCGGAGGGCCAGCGCCGCTACGTCGAGTCCCTCTCCTCCTACGCGCGCATGTTCCTCGGCCGCGTGGACAAGCCGGACGTCGACTTCATCGAGGGCCTGTCCCCGGCCGTGTCCATCGACCAGAAGTCCACCAACCGCAACCCGCGCTCCACCGTGGGCACCATCACCGAGGTCTACGACTACCTGCGCCTGCTCTGGGCTCGCGTCGGCGTGCCGCACTGCCCGCAGTGCGGCGAGCCGGTGAGCCGCCAGACGCCGCAGCAGATCGTGGACCAGCTCGAGGAGCTGCCCGAGCGCACCCGCTTCCAGGTGCTGGCGCCCGTGGTGCGCGGCCGCAAGGGCGAGTTCGTGGACCTGTTCGCGGAGCTGTCCACGCAGGGGTTCGCCCGCGCCGTGGTGGACGGGGAGACCGTCCAGCTCTCGGACCCGCCCGTGCTGAAGAAGCAGGTCAAGCACACCATCGCCGTCGTCGTCGACCGCCTGGCCATGAAGGAGGGCATCCGCCAGCGCCTCACCGACTCCGTGGAGACCGCGCTCAAGCTCGCGGACGGCCTCGTGGTCGCCGAGTTCGTGGACGTGGAGGTCGTGGCCGAGAAGGGGAAGAAGAACACCGCCGAGTTCGGCGGCCGGGACGCCGAGGGCAACCCCCGCTACCGCTCCTTCTCCGAGAAGCTCTCCTGCCCCAATGGGCACGAGCAGACCGTGGACGAGATCGAGCCCCGCTCCTTCTCCTTCAACAACCCGTTCGGCGCCTGCCCCGAGTGCACCGGCATCGGCTCCCGTCTGCAGGTGGACCCGGACCTCGTGGTGGCCAACGACGAGCTGTCCCTGCGCGAGGGCGCGGTGGTGCCGTGGTCGCTGGGCAAGTCCACCTCGGACTACTGGCTGCGCGTGCTCGGCGGCCTGGCCAAGGAGATGGGCTTCTCCCTGGACACGCCCTGGCGCGAGCTCGAGCCGGCCCAGCGCGAGGCGGTGCTGCACGGCAAGGACTTCAAGGTCGAGGTGACGTTCCGCAACCGGTTCGGCCGCGAGCGCCGCTACACCACCGGCTTCGAGGGCGTCGTCCCCTACGTGCTGCGCAAGCACGGGGAGACCGAGTCGGACGGCGCCCGCGAGCGCTACGAGTCCTTCATGCGGGAGATCCCGTGCCCCGTCTGCCACGGCGCGCGCCTGAACCCCACGGTGCTGAACGTGCTCGTGGGCGGGCTGTCGATCGCCGAGGCCACCCGCCTGCCCCTGCGCGAGGCGCGGGACTTCCTCGCCGGCCTCGAGCTGTCCGCGCGCGAGCGGCAGATCGCGGACCAGGTGCTCAAGGAGATCCTTGCGCGCCTGGCGTTCCTGCTGGACGTGGGCCTGGAGTACCTGAACCTCGAGCGCCCGGCCGGCACGCTCTCCGGCGGCGAGGCCCAGCGCATCCGCCTGGCCACCCAGATCGGCTCCGGCCTGGTGGGCGTGCTGTACGTGCTGGACGAGCCGTCCATCGGACTGCACCAGCGGGACAACCGCCGCCTCATCGAGACCCTGCTGCGGCTGCGGGACCTGGGCAACACGCTGATCGTGGTGGAGCACGACGAGGACACCATCGCCGAGGCGGACTGGATCGTGGACATCGGCCCGCGCGCCGGCGAGCACGGCGGCGAGGTGGTCCACTCCGGCTCCCTCGAGGACCTCAAGGCCAACACCGCCTCGATCACGGGCGACTACCTCGCCGGCCGCCGCGCCATCACCGCGCCGGAGACGCGCCGCGCCCCGCAGGAGGGGCGGACGCTCACGGTGCGCGGCGCCCGGGAGAACAACCTGAAGGACGTGTCCGTGGACATCCCGCTGGGGGTGCTCACCGCCGTCACCGGCGTCTCCGGCTCCGGCAAGTCCACGCTGATCAACGAGATCCTCTACAAGGTCCTGGCCAACCGCCTCAACGGCGCCAAGCTCGTGCCCGGCCGGCACCGCGCCGTGGACGGCCTGGAGCACCTGGACAAGGTGGTCCACGTGGACCAGAGCCCGATCGGGCGCACGCCGCGCTCGAACCCGGCCACGTACACGGGCGTGTTCGACGCGATCCGCAAGCTGTTCGCGGAGACCCCCGAGGCGAAGGTGCGCGGCTACCAACAGGGCCGGTTCTCCTTCAACATCAAGGGCGGCCGGTGCGAGGCCTGCTCGGGCGACGGCACGCTGAAGATCGAGATGAACTTCCTGCCGGACGTGTACGTGCCCTGCGAGGTGTGCGACGGCGCCCGGTACAACCGCGAGACCCTCGAGGTGACGTACAAGGGCAAGAACATCGCCGAGGTCCTGGACATGCCGATCGAGGAGGCGGCGCAGTTCTTCAGCGCCTACACCCGCATCTCCCGGTACCTGGACACCCTCGTGGACGTCGGCCTGGGCTACGTGCGCCTCGGCCAGCCGGCCACCACGCTCTCCGGCGGCGAGGCCCAGCGCGTCAAGCTGGCCGCCGAGCTGCAGAAGCGCTCCAACGGGCGCAGCGTCTACGTGCTGGACGAGCCCACCACGGGCCTGCACTTCGACGACATCCGCAAGCTGCTGCAGGTGCTGCAGTCCCTCGTGGACAAGGGCAACACGGTGATCACCATCGAGCACAACCTGGACGTGGTGAAGTGCGCCGACCACGTGATCGACCTGGGCCCCGAGGGCGGCTCCGGCGGCGGCACGATCGTGGCCACCGGCACCCCCGAGGAGGTCGCCCGGGTGGAGGCGAGCCACACGGGCCGGTTCCTGGCCGAGCTGCTCGCGTAGCATGGGCGCAGCCCGCGGCCCCCGCCGCGGGCCGCGTCGCGGGGCACGCCCCGCGACGGGAGAGGCCGGACGAGCACGAAGGAGAGACATGGCGACGTCGGAGCCCGTGCGCAGGAGCGCCGCCGCGCTGCTGCGCCTCACCTGCCGCCCCGAGGTGACCGACATGGACCAGGTCCCCGCCGAGGGGCCGTTCATCATGGCCTCGAACCACCTGTCCTTCTTCGACTCCGTGATCCTGCAGGCGCTGGCCCCGCGGCCCGTGCACTTCTTCGCCAAGGAGGAGTACTTCACCGGCGCCGGCGTGCGCGGCCGGGCCCAGCGGTGGTTCTTCGAGTCCGTGGGCTCCGTGCCCGTGCGCCGTGGCGAGCAGGCGGCCTCCGTCGCCGCCCTCGAGTCCCTCGTGGGCCTGCTCGACTCGGGCCAGGGCGTGGGGATCTACCCGGAGGGCACCCGCAGCCGCGACGGCCGCCTCTACCGCGGGCGCACCGGCGCCGCCTGGCTGGCCCTCACCACGGGCGCCCCCGTGGTCCCCGTGGGCCTCGTGGACACCCAGCACCTGCAGCCGCCGGACACCAACGGGTTCCGCCCCCACCGCTTCGCCGTGCGTGTGGGCGCCCCCCTGGACTTCGGCCACCCCGGCCGGCGCCACACCCTGCCGCAGCGGCGCGACGCCACCGCCGCGATCATGGACGCCATCGGCGCGCTCTCGGGGCAGGAGCGCGTGGACGCGTACAACGCCGCCCCGGGCGCCCGTGGCTGACCCCGCCTCCTACCGCCCCGCCCCGGGCGAGATCTCCACCTCGCCCGGCGTCTACCGGTTCCGGGACGCGGACGGCCGCGTCGTCTACGTGGGCAAGGCCAAGAACCTGCGCGCCCGCCTCGGCTCCTACTTCCAGGACCCCGCCCGGCTAACCACCAAGACGCGGACCATGGTGTTCACCGCGGCCGCGGTGGAGTGGACCGTGGTCGGCTCCGAGCTCGAGGCGCTGCAGCTGGAGTACACCTGGATCAAGGAGTACCGGCCGCGGTTCAACATCATGTACCGGGACGACAAGTCGTACCCGTACCTGGCCGTCACCATGAACGAGCAGTTCCCGCGCGTGCAGGTGATGCGCGGGGACCGCCGCCCCGGGGTGAAGTACTTCGGCCCGTTCCACCCCGCGAAGGCCATCCGCGAGACGGTGGACCTGATGCTGCGCGTCTTCCCGGTCCGCACGTGCTCGGCGGGCGTGTTCAAGCGCGCCCGCGCCCAGGACCGGCCCTGCCTGCTCGGCTACATCGGCAAGTGCTCGGCCCCGTGCGTGGGGCGGATCAGCCCCGCGGAGCACCGCGAGCTGGCCCAGGACTTCTGCGACTTCATGGCCGGGGACGCCCAGCGCTTCATCCGCGAGCTGGAGCGGGCGATGCAGGGCGCCGTCGAGGAGCTGCGCTACGAGGACGCCGCCCGCCTGCGGGACGACATCGCGGCCCTGCGCCGCGTGTTCGAGCGCAACGCCGTGGTGCTGCCCGAGAGCACGGAGTCGGACATCTTCGCCCTGCACGCGGACGAGCTCGAGGTGGCCGTCCAGGTGTTCCACGTGCGCCAGGGCCGCATCCGGGGCCAGCGCGGCTGGGTCATGGAGCGGGTGGAGGACGTCTCCGAGCCGGAGATGGTGACGCACCTGCTCCAGCAGGTCTACGGCGACCTCGCGGGTGAGGACCGGATCCCGCACGAGATCCTGGTCCCGGCCGAGCCCGACGACGCCGCCCAGCTCGTCGAGTGGCTCTCCGGCCTGCGCGGGGCGCGGGTGAACGTGCGGGTGCCCCGGCGCGGGACCAAGGCCGACCTGATGGAGACCGTGCGCGAGAACGCCGAGATGGCGCTGAAGCTGCACAAGTCCCGGCGCTCCGGGGACCTCACCACGCGCTCGGCCGCGCTGCGCGAGCTGCAGGAGGCGCTCGAGATCCCCGAGCCGCTGCTGCGGATCGAGTGCTACGACATCTCGCATTCGCAGGGCACCAACGTGGTCGGCTCGATGGTGGTCATGGAGGACGGGCTGCCGAAGAAGAAGGACTACCGGCGCTTCAACGTCACGGGGGAGGCCGCCCGGGACGACACCGCCTCGATGAAGGACGTGCTGCGCCGCCGCTTCGCCCGGCTGGCCGAGGAGCGCGCCGAGGGGGCCCCGCTCTCGGGGCAGCTCGAGGGCGAGGAGGAGGGCCGGGACCGGCGGTTCGCGTACCCGCCCTCCCTCGTCGTCGTCGACGGCGGCCCGCCCCAGGTGGCCGCCGCGGCGGCCGTGCTCGAGGAGCTCGGCCTGGACGACCTGCCCGTGGTGGGCCTGGCCAAGCGCCTCGAGGAGGTCTGGCTGCCCGGGGACGAGTTCCCCGTGGTGCTGCCGCGCACCTCCGAGGGGCTCTACCTGCTCCAGCGCATCCGCGACGAGTCGCACCGGTTCGCGATCGCCGGGCACCGCGGCCGCCGGGCCAAGGCAATGACCGCCTCCGCCCTGGACGGGATCCCCGGGCTCGGGCCCGCCAAGCGCACGGCCCTGCTGAACCACTTCGGCTCCGTGGCGCAGATCCGGGCCGCCGGCGTGGAGCGCCTGACGGAGGTGGCGGGCATCGGCCCCACGCTCGCGCAGACCGTCCACGCCGCCCTGGCCCCCGCCGAGCAGCCGGATACAGTGGAGCCATGAGCGAGGAGAGCCTGCGGCCCGAGAAGCCGCCGACGTCCGAGGTGCTCGTGATCACGGGCATGTCCGGAGCCGGCCGCACCACGGCCGCCCACGCCCTGGAGGACCACGGCTGGTACGTGGTGGAGAACATGCCGCCGCCGCTGTTCATCACGCTCGCCGACCTCGTGGCCCGCTCGCCCGAGGCGTTCCCGCGCCTGGCGATCGTGGTGGACGTGCGCTCCCGCGCCTACTTCCCCGAGCTGCACGCCGCGCTGCAGCAGCTGGAGAACAACGGGGTGGAGTACCGCATGGTGTTCCTCGAGGCGGACGAGCACGTGCTGGTGCGCCGCTTCGAGGCCGGCCGGCGGCCCCACCCGCTGCAGGGCAACGCGAGCCTGCTGGACGGGATCCGCGCCGAGCGCGACGTGCTCGCCGAGCTCAAGGCGCGCGCCGACGTCGTGGTGGACACCACCGAGCTGAACGTGCACGGCCTGGCCACCGAGATCACCGAGCTGTTCTCCGACTCCGGGCCGGTGACCCTGCGCCTGACCCTCATGAGCTTCGGCTTCAAGTACGGCGTCCCCGCGGACGCGAACTTCGTGGCGGACATGCGCTTCATCCCCAACCCGCACTGGGTGCCGGCGCTGCGCCCCCACACGGGCACGGAGGCCGAGGTCTCGGACTACGTCCTCACCCGGCCGGGGGTGGAGGACTTCCTGCGCTCCTACACGGCCATGCTCGCCCCGGTCTTCGAGGGCTACCGCCGCGAGAACAAGCACTACGCGACCCTGGCGATCGGCTGCACGGGCGGCAAGCACCGCTCCGTGGCGGTGGCCGAGGAGCTGGCGCGGCGCCTGGCGCAGGTGCCCCACGTGACGGTGCAGGTCCAGCACCGGGACATGGGGCGCGAGTGACCTCCCCGCTGACGGGGCAGCTGCCCCTGCCCCCCGGCGTCGGAACGGCCGTGCGCGGCCCCGCCGGCGGCATGACCCGCCCCGCCATCCGGGTGACCGCCCTGGGCGGCGGACACGGCCTCTCCGCCTCGCTCACGGCCCTGAGGCACGTGGCGGGGCACCTCACCGCGATCGTCACCGTGGCCGACGACGGCGGCTCCTCCGGCACGATCCGCCGCGAGATGGCGGTCCTGCCGCCCGGGGACCTGCGCATGGCGCTGGCCGCCCTGTGCGACGACACGGACTGGGGGCGCACGTGGGCCCAGGTCATGCAGCACCGTTTCCGTTCCACCGAGGTGGACGCGGAGGAGGCGACCCTGGACAACCACGCGCTCGGCAACCTGCTGATCGTGGCGTTGTGGGAGCTGCTGGGGGACCCCGTGGACGGGCTGCGCTGGGCCGGCGCCCTGCTGCGGGCCCACGGCGAGGTGCTCCCGGTCTCCCGCGTCCCGCTGACCATCGGCGGGGACGTGCTCAGCGCGGGCCCCGACGGCGGCCTGCGCACCCGCCGCGTCGAGGGGCAGGTGGCCCTCGCGGTCGCCGCCTTCGAGGGCCGGGTGACGGACGTGCGGCTGAGCCCGTCCGACGCGCCCGCCACGCCCGAGGCGCTGGCCGCCATCGAGCTCGCCGACTGGGTGGTGCTCGGCCCGGGCTCGCTCTACACCTCGGTGCTGCCGCACCTGCTCATGCCGGAGGTGCGCCAGGCGCTGGACGCCACCGCGGCGCGGCGCCTCATGGTGCTCAACCTGCGCACGGGCGACCAGGAGACCACGGGCCTGACGCACGCGGACCACCTGCGGGTGCTGCACTCCCACGCCCCGGACCTGCGCCTGGACGTGGTGATCGCGGACGTGGACGCCGTCACCGACCGCGCCGCCGTCGAGGCCGAGGCCGCCCGGATGGGGGCCCGCGTGGCGTTCAGTAGAGTGAGCAGTGCCCAGGACCCCCAGGTCCACGACCCGCTGCGCCTCGCGGTGGCGATCGACGAGGCCATGACCGACTGACCCGCGCGGCCCGCGCCGAGAAGGAGCCCCGCATGGCCCTGACCATGTCCCTCAAGGAGGAGCTGGCCCGCGTGCCGGTGGCCGCCACGCCCGAGCGGCGCGCCGAGACGGCCGCCATGCTGCGGTTCGCCGGCGGTCTCCACCTGGTCTCCGGTCGCGTGGTCGTCGAGGCCGAGCTGGACCACGGGGCCAGCGCCCGCCGCCTGAGGGCCTCCATCACCGAGCTGTACGGCCTGGCCACCGAGATCGTCGTGGTCTCCGGGGGCAACCTGCGCCGCGGGCAGCGCTACGTGATCCGGGTGGTGCGCGGGGGAGAGGACCTGGCCCGCCGCACCGGCCTCATCGACCAGCGCGGCCGCCCCGTCCGCGGGCTGGCCCCGGCGCTCGTCACCGGCACGACGGCGGACACCGCCGCGGTCTGGCGCGGCGCCCTGCTCGCCCACGGCTCCCTCACCGAGCCCGGCCGCTCCGCCGCGCTCGAGGTGACCACGCCGGGCCCCGAGGCCGCCCTCGCGCTCGTGGGCGCCGCGCGTCGCCTGGATGTCGCCGCCAAGGCGCGCGAGGTGCGCCAGGCGGACCGCGTGGTGGTGCGCGACGGCGAGGCGATCGCCACGCTGCTGACCGCGGTGGGCGCGGAGCAGACCGCGGCCCTGTGGCGCGAGCGCCGCGAGCGCAAGGAGGTGCGCGCCACCGCCAACCGGCTGGCGAACTTCGACGACGCGAACCTGCGCCGCTCCGCCCAGGCCGCCGTGGCCGCCGGCGCGAAGGTCGAGCGGGCCCTCGAGATCCTCGGGGACGAGGTGCCCGAGCACCTGCGCTACGCCGGCCGGCTGCGCCTCGAACACAAGCAGGCCTCCCTGGACGAGCTCGGCCGCCTCGCGGACCCGCCCATGACCAAGGACGCCGTCGCCGGCCGCATCCGCCGCCTGCTGGCCATGGCGGACAAGCGCGCCGCCGAGCGCGGGGTGCCCGGCACCGACGCGCCCGCCGAGGACTGAGCCCCTCCGCCTCCGGCAACGGGCGGCCGGACCTGGCAACGCGCGGCCCCGGAGGGCCATGATGGGACCCGTACGGAATACGCCGCGGGATGCCCGGGTTGTCCCGGTCGAGGCCGCGGGCGACCCGCCCGCCGTCCCGCCTGACCAAAGGAGGAAGCATGACGGAGTACACCCTTCCGGAGCTGGACTACGACTATGCCGCACTGGAGCCGCACATCTCGGCTCGCATCATGGAGCTGCACCACTCCAAGCATCACGCCACCTACGTCAAGGGCGCCAACACGGCCCTCGAGAAGCTCGCCGCCGCGCGCGACGCCGACGACTTCGCCGCCGTGAACCAGCTGTCCAAGGACCTCGCGTTCAACCTGGGCGGCCACACCAACCACTCCATCTTCTGGAAGAACCTCTCGCCCGAGGGCGGCGACAAGCCGACCGGCGAGCTGGCCGCCGCGATCGACGAGCACTTCGGCTCGTTCGACAAGTTCCGCGCCCACTTCACCGCGGCCGCGCTGGGCATCCAGGGCTCCGGCTGGGCCGTGCTCGCCTACGAGCCGATCGGCGGCAACCTCGTCATCGAGCAGTTCTACGACCAGCAGAACGGCGTGCCCGTGGCCACCATCCCGCTGTTCCAGCTGGACATGTGGGAGCACGCCTTCTACCTCGACTACCAGAACGTCAAGGCTGACTACGTCAAGGCGATCTGGAATATTGTGAACTGGGCCGACGTACAGGCCCGCTTCGAGGCCGCCCGCCAGGGCGCCTCCGGCCTGATCCTGCCGGCCTGATCCACCACCTCCGGCCTGATCCTGCCGGCCTGATCCACCACCTCCGGCCTGATCCTGCCGGCCTGATCCACCACCTGCGCACCGGGGCGCCGACGTCGTGATCCCACGACGTCGGCGCCCCGTGCCGTGAAACGGCCCTGAACCGAACGCAGAACCGAAACGAGAGGCATTCCCATGACCAAGATCGCCATCAACGGCTACGGCCGCATCGGCCGCAACATCGTGCGCGTGCTCCGCGACCGCGGGTACGAGAACCTCGAGCTGGTGGCCGTGAACGACCTCGCCGACAACGAGGACCTGTTCTGGCTGACCCAGTACGACACCATCCTGGGCCGCTACCCCGGCGAGCTCGAGCTCACCGAGACGGGCTTCCGCATCGACGGGCGCGACGTCGCCTTCTTCTCCGAGCCCGACCCGGCCAAGCTGCCGTGGGGCGAGCTCGGCGTGGACATCGTGATCGAGTGCACCGGCATCTTCACCACCGGCCCCAAGGCCAAGGCGCACCTGGACGCCGGCGCCAAGAAGGTGCTCCTGTCCGCCCCCGGCAAGGAGGTCGACGGCACCTTCGTGATGGGCGTGAACGAGAAGAAGTACGACTCGGCCACGATGGACATCGTCTCCAACGCCTCCTGCACCACCAACTGCCTGGCCCCCATGGCCAAGGTCCTCAACGACGAATTCGGGATCGTGGACGGCATCATGACCACGATCCACGCGTACACCGGCGACCAGAACCTGCACGACAACGTGCACAAGAAGGATCGCCGTCGGGCGCGGGCCGCCGCCCAGAACATGGTGCCCACCGACACGGGCGCGGCGAAGGCCATCGGCGAGGTCATCCCCGAGCTGAAGGGCAAGCTCGACGGCTTCGCCATGCGGGTGCCGACCATCACCGGCTCGGCCACCGACCTGACCGTGGTGCTGACCCGCCACGTGGAGGTCGAGGAGATCAACGCGGCGTTCAAGAAGGCCGCGGAGTCCGGTCCGCTGCAGGGCCGCCTGGTCTACTCGGAGGACCCGATCGTGTCCTCGGACATCATCACCTCCTCGGCGGCGTGCACCTTCGACGCCCCACTGACCAAGTCCATCGCCCAGACCGTGAAGATCATCGGCTGGTACGACAACGAGTACGGCTACACCTCCCAGCTCGTGGACTTCGCGGACCTCATGGGCTCGAAGCTCTGAGACCGCACGGCGCCCGACGGCCCGGGCCGACGGTTCCCCCGTCGGCCCGGGCCGTCGGCCTAGACTGAAGCGCGAACCGACCCCCGCTCCGGCACCCCAGGAGGCATCATGCCCGCACAAACCCTGAACGATCTGCTCGAGGCCGGCGTCGCCGGCCGCACCATGCTCATCCGGTCCGACCTGAACGTCCCGCTGGACGGGGAGACCGTCACCGACGACGGGCGCATCCGCGCCTCGCTGCCCGCGATCCGGCAGCTGGCCGACGCCGGTGCACGCGTGATCGTGATGGCGCACCTGGGCCGCCCCAAGGGCGAGCCGGACCCCAAGTACTCCCTGCGGCCCGTGGCCGCGCGCATGGGCGAGTTGCTGGGCGCCGACGTCGCGCTGGCCGAGGACGTCACCGGCCCCTCCGCGCGCGCCGCCGCCGAAGCCCTGGCCGACGGCGACGTGCTCCTGCTGGAGAACGTCCGCTTCGACGCCCGCGAGACCTCCAAGGACGACGCCGAGCGCGCCGCGCTCGCCGCCGAGATGGCCGCCCTGGCCGGCGAGGACGGAGCCTACGTGGGCGACGCCTTCGGCGCCGTGCACCGCAAGCACGCCTCCGTGTTCGACGTGGCCGCGCAGCTGCCCGCGCACCAGGGCCCGCTCGTGGCTGCCGAGCTCGAGGTGCTCACCCGCCTGACGCAGTCCCCGGAGCGCCCCTACGCGGTGGTGCTCGGCGGCTCGAAGGTCTCGGACAAGCTCGCCGTGATCGACAACCTCCTGGACAAGGCCGACACCCTCCTGATCGGGGGCGGCATGCTCTTCACCTTCCTCAAGGCCCAGGGCCACGAGGTCGGCGCCTCCCTCCTCGAGGAGGACCAGCTGGACACCGTGCGCGAGTACCTGCGCCGCTCCGAGGCCGGCGCCGCCCGCATCGTGCTGCCCACGGACATCGTGATGGCCTCCAGCTTCGCCGCCGACGCCGAGCACGAGGTGCTCCCGGTGGACGCGCTGACCTCCGGCGCCCACGGCGCCTCCGCCATGGGCCTGGACATCGGCCCGGAGACCGCCCGCGCCTTCGCCGAGCAGATCCGCGGCGCCAAGACCGTGTTCTGGAACGGCCCCATGGGCGTGTTCGAGTTCGAGGCCTTCGCCGAGGGCACAAGCGCCGTGGCGCAGGCCCTCACCGAGGCCACCGCCGCCGGCGGGCTGTCCGTGGTGGGCGGCGGCGACTCCGCCGCGGCCGTGCGCACCCTGGGCTTCGCCGACGACGCGTTCGGCCACATCTCTACCGGCGGCGGCGCCTCCCTCGAGTACCTCGAGGGCAAGGAGCTGCCCGGCGTCACCGCGCTGAGCGGCGAGGGTGAGGCGTGAGCATGGCCGAGACCACCGCGCGCGTCCCGCTGATCGCGGGCAACTGGAAGATGAACCTGGACCACCGCGAGGCCGTCACCCTGGTGCAGCGCCTCGCGTGGCTCCTCACCGACGCGGACCACGACCACGAGGACGTGGAGGTGGCGGTGTTCCCGCCCTTCACCGACCTGCGGGCCGTGCAGGTCCTCGTCACGGGCGACCGCCTGGACGTGGCCTACGGCGCCCAGGACCTCTCGCCCGAGGACTCCGGCGCCTACACGGGCGACGTCTCCGGCGCGTTCCTGGCCGCCCTGGGCTGCCGGTACGCGATCGTGGGCCACTCCGAGCGCCGCACCATCCACGGAGAGGACGACGCGCTGGTGGCCCGCAAGGCCGCCGCCGCACTGCGCCACGGACTGTCCCCGGTGGTCTGCGTCGGCGAGGGCCTGGACGTGCGCCAGGCCGGCCGCCATGTGGCGCACACCGTGGCCCAGCTCGAGGGCTCGCTCGTCGGCCTGTCCGCCGAGGACGTCGCCCGCACCGTGGTCGCCTACGAGCCCGTGTGGGCGATCGGCACCGGCGAGGTCGCCGGCGCCGGGGACGCCCAGGAGATGTGCGCCGCCCTGCGGGCCCGCGTGGGCGAGCTGCACGGCGACGACGTCGCCGCCGGGCTGCGGATCCTCTACGGCGGCTCCGTGAAGTCGACCAGCGCCCCCGAGCTCCTCACGCAGCCGGACGTGGACGGCGCCCTCGTGGGCGGCGCCAGCCTGGACGCGGAGGAGTTTGCTAAGATCGTCCGGTTCGACCAGGCCTGAACGCGCCCGCCTGACCGACCGAATTCTCCCGTGCCGGCCCCGGAGCTCACGCCCCGGGGCCGCACCTCGAACCGAGGAGCCCTCCCGTGGACATGCTGACCCTGATCCTCCAGATCCTGGTGGTCGTCCTGAGCGTGGTCATCGTCCTGCTCGTCCTGCTGCACAAGGGCCGCGGCGGCGGCGTCTCGGACATGTTCGGCGGCGGGGTCACCACCTCCATGAGCTCCTCCGGCTCCGCCCAGCGCCTGCTGACCCGCCTCACGGTGGGCACCGTGGCCGCCTGGGCCCTGCTGATCGTGACGCTCGGCGTGCTCCCGCGCCTGACCCTGGAGTCCTGACACCCCGCGGTCCCCGGCCCACGCCAGAGGCCCCGCATCCCGGACCGGGATGCGGGGCCTCTCGCCGTCCGGGGGACGGCCGAGTCCTCCGTGCGCAGGACCGCGGCGCTCAGCGCTCGGAGGCCTGCACGGGGGAGAGGTCCGTGCGCGGCAGGCCGCGGTGCAGCACCGCGCCGAACACCTCGTCCGGGTCGAGCCGGCGCAGCTCCTCGGCCAGGCAGTCCTGGTCCGTGCGGCGCGGCAGTGAGATGCGCTGCACGGGCCGGCCCTGCTGGTAGAGGCGGGCCACCTGGGACTGGGAGCGCGAGAGCACCACGTCCCCGTCCTGGCAGCGCAGGCGCACGGCGCGGATGCCGTGCCCGGCCTTGGAGTGGGCGATCGTCACGGGCACCTTCAGGGCCAGCGTGAGCCAGGCCGCCAGGAGCATGGTGCTGGGGGAGTCGGGCGCCCCGTCCACGGTCACCGAGCGCAGGGCGGCGACGTCGAGGGTGTCGAAGATCCCGGCCACCTGGATGCGCCACAGCGTCAGGCGGGTCCACGCGAGGTCGGTGTCGCCGTCGCGATGGCCCTGGCGCAGCGTCCACAGGGCGGGCTCGGCCCGGGCGGCGGAGGCGGTGTCCGTGATCCGGCGGTGCGCGAGGCGGCCGAGGGCGGTCTCCGAGGGCACCGCCGGGGGCACGCCGGGCCACCAAGCGACGATGGGCGCGTCCGGCAGCAGCAGCCCGGAGACGAGCGACTCGTCCGCGTGGGCGTTCTCGCCGGCACACCACAGCACCACCACGTCCGAGGCGCCGGCGTCGCCGCCGACCCGGATCTCGGCGTCGAGGCGCGTGGGGGCCGCCGGGTCGCCCAGGGCGAGGACCACGATGCGGCACGGGTGCTCGAGCGAGGCGGCGTTGGCGGCCTCGACGGCCGCCTCGATGCCGGCGTCGTCCGTGCTGATCACGAGCGTGAGCACGCGGCCGAGGGCGACCACGCCGCCCTTCTCCCGCAGCTGGGTGATGCGCTTGGCCACCTGCGAGGTGGTCGTGTCGTGCATGCGGATCTTCACGGTCGCCTCCAAGCACGTCCGTCGCGGGCCATCAGGGCGTCGGCCGAGGGCGGGCCCCACGTGCCGGGGGCGTACGGCTCGGGCTGGGTGCCCAGGCTCGCCCAGTGCTCCTCGAACGGGTCCACGATCCGCCAGGACAGCTCCACCTCGGCCTGCCGGGGGAACAGCGGCGGCTCGCCGAGCAGCACGTCCAGGATGAGGCGCTCGTACGCCTCGGGGGAGTCCTCCGTGAAGGCGTGGCCGTAGCCGAAGTCCATGGTGACGTCCCGGACCTCGGACTGCGTGCCGGGCACCTTGGAGGCGAACCGGATGGTCACGCCCTCGTCCGGCTGCACGCGGATCACGATCACGTTCTGCCCGAACTCGTCCCCCTCGTGGACCGGGAACAGCAGGTGCGGCGGCTTCTTGAACACGACGGCGATCTCGGTGACCCGGCGGCCCAGCCGCTTGCCGGCGCGCAGGTAGAACGGCACGCCCTGCCAGCGGCGGGTCCGAATGCCCATCTTGAGCGCGGCGTAGGTCTCGGTGACGGACTCCGGGTTGAAGCCCTCCTCGTCGAGAAAGCCGGTGATCCGCTCGCCGCCCTGCCAGCCGGAGGTGTACTGGCCGCGCGCCGAGGCGGCCTCGAGGCCCGCGGGCGTGTCCGGGACCTGCACCGCCTCGAGGATCTTCTCCTTCTCCGTGCGCAGGTGGTCCGCGTCGAAGGAGATCGGCTCCTCCATGGCGGTGAACGCGAGCAGCTGGAGCAGGTGGTTCTGGATGACGTCGCGGGCGGCGCCCACGCCGTCGTAGTAGCCGGCGCGGCCGCCGATGCCGATGTCCTCGGCCATGGTGATCTGCACGTGGTCCACGTGCTCCGCGTCCCAGATGGGCTCGAACATCCGGTTGGCGAACCGGAAGGCCAGGATGTTCTGGACGGTCTCCTTGCCCAGGTAATGGTCGATGCGGAACACGGCGTCCGGGGGGAACACCCGCTCGATCACCGCGTTGAGCTCCTGCGCGCTGGCCAGGTCGTGGCCGAACGGCTTCTCGATCACCACGCGCCGCCACGGCCCGTCCGCCGGCTGGGAGCGGTCGGCGAGCCCTTGGTCGGCCAGGTGGCGGGAGACGTCCTCGAACCAGTCCGGCGGGATGGACAGGTAGAAGGCGGTGTTGCCGCGGGTGCCGCGGGAGGACTCGAGCTCGCCGAGCACCTCGCCCAGGCGGACGTACGCGGCCTCGTCGTCGAACGCGCCGGAGACGAACCGCAGCCCGCCCCGGAACTGGTCCCACACGGTCTCGTCGAACGTCGTGCGGGCGGAGGCCTCCACGGCGGCGCGCACGTACTCGGCGAACTCCTCGTCGGACCAGTCCCGGCGGCCGAAGCCCACGAGGGAGAACGACGGCGGCAGCAGGCCCCGCTGCGCGAGGTCGTACATGGCCGGGAGCAGCTTCTTCCTCGCCAGGTCGCCCGTGACGCCGAACAGCACCAGCGCGGAGGGCCCGGCGATGCGGGTCAGGCGCCGGTCCCGGGGGTCGCGCAGCGGGTTGCGGGCGGCGGCCTTCGACTCACCGGGCACGTGCGGCGGTCCGGATCGCGTCGATGCCTGCGGCGCGGTGGGGCAGGTGCAGGGTCACGACGGGGCGGCCGTGCTCGGCGAGCACGCGGGCGTCGCCGGCGGCCTGGGCGGCGATGAGCCGGCCCAGCGAGAACGGGCGGCCGGGCACCTCGACGTCCAGGTCGGCGTCGCCGGTGACCTGGAGGAACACGCCGACGGCGGGCCCGCCCTTGTGGAACTGGCCGGTGGAGTGGAGGAACCGCGGCCCCCAGCCGAAGGTGACCGGGCGGCCGGCCAGGCGGGCGAGGTCCGCGCGGACCTCCTCGAGCTCCGCGTCGTCGTGGCGCGAGAGGTAGGCGTGCACCGCGAGGTAGCCGTCCTCGGGCACGAGGTCCGCTGCGGCGCGCAGCACGCCGGCGAGGTCGGCGGCGGACACGACGGCCTCGGGTCCGGAGAGCTCCACGCCGTCCACCGTGCGGTCCGCCGTGCGCTCCCGGGCGGGCGCGTCCAGGAGGGAGCGGGCGGCCGTCTTGGCGGCCTCCACGTCCGGCTGGTCGAACGGGTTGATCCCCAGCAGGCGGCCGGCCACGGCGGTGGCCACCTCCCACAGGAGCAGCTGGGCGCCGAGCGAGCCGGAGACCTGCACGCCGTGGGCCGGCGCCGCGGGGGCGTCCTCGCCCACCAGCTGGACCTGGAGCAAATCCGGGGCATCCCACCCGGTCTCGGGGTCCCCGTCCGCCACGACGACGGGCAGCAGGCCCGTGCCGTCCTTGCCGGTGGACTCGGCGATGAGCTGCTCGGCCCACGCGGGCAGCCCGTCGATGCCGGAGCCGTGGTCGGTGAAGACGAGCTTGTCCCGCAGCGGCACGGTGCCGCCGAGGGCGGCGCCCAGCTGCAGGCCGGGGTTGTCCGCGTCGTCCGCGGTGAGCACGTCCCGGACCGCCTCGGCGTCGTCCAGCAGGGCGGCGACGTCGACGCCGGCCAGGCCCGTGGGCACGAGGCCGAACGCGGTGAGCGCGGAGAAGCGGCCGCCCACGGTGGGGTCGGCGGTGAACACGGCGCGCCAGCCGGCGGACTCGCACTCGGCGTGCAGCGGGGAGCCGGGGTCGGTCACGGCCACGAGGCGGCTGCGGGGGTCGATGCCGGCCTCGCGGAAGGCGGCCTCCACCACGCGGCGCTGCGAGTCGGTCTCCACGGTGGAGCCGGACTTGGACGAGACCACGAGCACGGTGCGCTCGAGGTCGCGCTCGAGGGCGCGGGAGACCTGCAGGGGGTCGGTGGAGTCGAGCACCTCGAGCTCCACGCCCGCCGTGGCGGCGATGACCTCGGGGGCCAGGGAGGACCCGCCCATCCCGGCCAGCACCACGCGGTCCACCCCCTCGGCGCGCAGCTCGCGGGACAGGGCGTCGATGTGCCGCACGAGGGCCCGGGAGTCCTCGAACAGGTCAATCCAGCCCAGGCGCCTGGCGGACTCCTCCCGGGCCGCCTCGCCCCACAGGCCGGCGTCCTGCGCGCCGAGCCGGGAGGCGACCCGGTCCTCGAGGAGGGTGGGCAAGTGGCGGTCGATCGCCTCGAGGGCGGATCCGGTGGCGCTGAGGCCGAGGGTGCTCATGGGGTGTCCTTCCGGGGGGGCGGGTGCGGGCGGCGGGGGTGGACGGGGGCGGTGCGGGTCAGCGGTGGGCGGCGAGGCCGTCGCGGACGGAGCCGAGCAGCTCCTCCCACGCCGACTCGAACTTCTGCAGGCCCTCAGTCTCCAGCACGTCCACGACGTCCTGGTAGGACACGCCCGCCGCGCCGACGGCGTCGAGCAGGGCGTCGGCCTCGGCGTAGCCGCCGGTGACGGTGTCGCCGGCGACCTCGCCGTGGTCGGCGACGGCCTCGAGGGTCTGCTCCGGCAGCGTGGTGACGGTGCGGGGCGCCACGAGCCCGGTCACGTAGAGGGTGTCCGGCAGGGCGGGGTCCTTGACGCCCGTGGAGGCCCACAGCGGCCGCTGCACGGGGGCGCCGGCCGCCTCGAGGAGGCGCCAGCGCTCGGAGTCCAGGGCCTGCTCGAAGGCGCGGTAGGCCAGGCGGGCGTTGGCCAGGGCGGCCTGGCCGGTGAGGGCCTCGGCCTCGGGAGTGCCCAGCGCCCGCAGCCGCGCGTCGACCTCGGTGTCCACGCGGGAGACGAAGAACGAGGCCACGGAGTGGATGCGGGAGAGGTCGTGCCCGTTCTCCCGGGCCTTCTCGAGCCCGGCCAGCCACGCGTTGAGCACCTGGCGGTAGCGGGGCAGGGAGAAGATCAGGGTCACGTTGACGCTGATGCCCTCGGCCAGCACGTCCGTGATCGCCGCGAGCCCCTCCACGGTGGCGGGGATCTTCACCATGAGGTTGGGACGGTCCACGGCGGCGGCGAGCTCCTGCGCCTGGCGCGCGGTGCCCTCGGCGTCGCGGGCCAGGCGCGGGTCCACCTCGAGGGAGACGAAGCCGTCCGCCCCGCCGGTGCGCTCGTGCACGGGGGCCAGGACGTCCGCGGCGCGGCGCACGTCCTGGGTGGTGAGCGCCGTGACGGCCTCGTCCACGTTCGCCCCCGCCGCGGCGAGCTCGCGCAGCTGGCCCTCGTAGGAGCCGGCGTCGGCCAGGGCCACCGCGAAGATCGAGGGGTTCGTGGTGACGCCGGTGACGGAGCGGGTGGCCACCAGCTCCTCGAGGGTGCCCTCGTCCAGGCGCTTGCGCGACAGGTCGTCCAGCCAGATCGAGACGCCGGCCTCGGCCAGCGCGGCGGTGTTCGGGTTCTGCTGAGTGCTCATGGTGCTCGGTTGCCTTCCCGTCGGGGGTGGACGTGCTGCGGGCGCCGCAGGGGCGCCGGGTCGATGTCGGCCGCGGTGCGCGGGCCGCGCTGTGCCGGCCGGCTCAGAGGAGGCCGCGGGCGGCCTGCGCCACCGCCTCGCCGGTGAAGCCGTACTTCTCCATGAGGCGGGCGCCGTCGGCGGACTCGCCGTAGTGCTCGAGGCTCACGCGCGCGCCGCGGGAGGAGGCGGTGACGGTGTGCTCGAACCACGGCATGGCGATGCCGGCCTCCACGGAGACGCGCACGGGCGCGTCCGGGCCGTCCGGCAGGACCTCGGCGCGGTACGCCTCGTCCTGCTCGGCGAACCACTCGAGGCACGGGGCGGAGACCACGCGGGTGGGCACGCCCTCGGCCTGGAGCAGCTCGCGGGCGTGCACGGCCACGGAGACCTCGGAGCCGGTGGCGATCAGCAGCACGCGCGCGGGGGCGGTCGCGCCGGAGCCGTCGACGGCGTCCACGAGCACGTAGGCGCCGCGGGCCACGCCCTCGGCGGAGGCGAAGCCGTCCGTGTCCCGGGGGAGCACGGGCAGGTTCTGGCGGGAGAGCACCATGCCGGCCGGCCGGTCCCGGTTCTCGAGCACGGTCCGCCACGCCCACGCGGTCTCGTTGGCGTCCGCGGGGCGCACGACGTCGAGGCCGGGGATGGCGCGCAGCGCGGCCAGGTGCTCCACCGGCTGGTGGGTGGGGCCGTCCTCGCCCAGGCCGATCGAGTCGTGGGTCCACACGTACACGCTGGGGGTGCCCATGAGGGCGGCGAGCCGGACGGCGGGGCGCATGTAGTCGGAGAACGTGAGGAACGTGCCCATGTAGGCGCGGGTGAGCCCGCCGATGGTGATGCCGTTGACGATGGCGCCGGCGGCGAACTCGCGGATGCCGAAGTGCAGGGTGCGCCCGTGCTCGTCGCCCTGCCACGTGGCCGTGGAGCGGCGGGCGGGGATGAAGGAGGGCTCGCCCTTCATGGTGGTGTTGTTGGAGCCGGCCAGGTCGGCCGAGCCGCCCCACAGCTCGGGCATCACGGGGGCCAGTGCGGTGAGCACCTCGCCGGAGGCGGCGCGCGTGGCGAGGCCCTTCTCGTCCGCGTCCCACGAGGGGAAGGCCTCGGCGAAGCCCTCGGGCAGCTCGCGCCCGGTGAGCCGGTCGTAGAGCCGGGCGTTCTCCGGGTGGGCCTCGCGCCACGCCTGGAAGGCCTCCTCCCAGGTGCGGCGGTAGGCGGCCGAGCGCTCCGCGATGGACCGGGAGTTCGCCAGGACCTCGGGGTCGACGTCGAAGCTCTCGGCCGGGTCGAAGCCGAGGCCCTCCTTGAGCCCGGCCAACTCCTCGGCGCCCAGCTTGGAGCCGTGCACGCCGCCGGTGTTCTGCTTGGTGGGGGAGGGCCAGCCGATCACGGTGCGCAGCTTGATCAGGGACGGGCGGCCGGTCTCGGCCTTGGCGGCGACGAGCGCCTCGTAGAGCGCCTCGACGTCCTCGGTGTACTCGGTGACGGCGTGGCCGAGGGCCCCATTGGTCCAGTCCACCTCCTGGACGTGCCAGCCGTACGCCTCGTAGCGGGCGGAGACGTCCTCGGTGAACGCGATGTCCGTGTCGTCCTCGATGGAGATGCGGTTCGCGTCGTACACCACCACGAGGTTGCCGAGCTCCTGGTGGCCGGCCAGCGAGGAGGCCTCGGCGGACACGCCCTCCTGGATGTCGCCGTCGGAGGCGAGCACGAACACGTGGTGGTCGAACGGGGAGGTGCCGGGGGCGGCGTCGGGGTCCATCAGGCCGCGCAGGCGGCGCTGCTCGTAGGCGAAGCCCACGCCCATGGCCAGGCCCTGGCCGAGCGGGCCGGTGGTGACCTCCACGCCGTGGGTGTGGCCGTACTCCGGGTGGCCCGGGGTCTTGGAGCCCTCGGTGCGCAGCGCCCGGATGTCCTCGAGCTCGAGCCCGGCGCCGGCGGCGAACAGCTGCAGGTACTGGATGAGCGAGGCGTGGCCGGCGGAGAGGATGAAGCGGTCGCGGCCCTCCCAGCGGTCGTCCTGCGGGTCCAGGTGCATCACGTTCTGGTACATCTGCCAGGCCACGGGGGCCAGGGAGATCGCCGTGCCGGGGTGGCCGTGGCCGGCCTGCTCCACCGCCTCGGCGGAGAGGACCTTCAGGGTGTCCACCATCCGGCAGTCCTGCTCCGAGTAGACGAAGTCGCGGGCGGGGGCCGTGCGGTCCAGGGCCGGGGCGGTGGACGGATGCTGGGCGTCGGTCACGGGTGTTCTCTCCTGGCGCGTCGGGAGCGGTGGTCGGCAGGGCCGGTGCGCCGCGCGCCCGCCGGGCGGGCGCGGCGCGCAGAGGCCGTCCCGCCCAGCCTAGCGGCGGGGCGCGGGTCCGGCCCGCCCCGCGGGACCCATGACGTCGTCTCCGGCCCCTCGGAGACGCCCCGGCCCGGGTAGACTGGCCTGCAGGCCCGCCCGCGGGCGGACCGCGCCCGGCGCCGGTCCCACACCCACGGGACGGGCGTCCCCCCGTCCCCCCACCGTGAGAAGCAGATGTCATCCTCCCTGGAGTCGTCGTCCGCCGCCCGCGTCGAGACCGCCCCGCCCGGCGTCGTCGACCGGTCCAAGCCGAGCCTGTCCCGCAAGGTGCGGGCGTACGTGGAGCTGACCAAGCCCCGGGTGATCGAGCTGCTGCTCGTGACCACGCTGCCCACCATGATCTTCGCCCAGCGCGGGTTCCCGGACGTGCTCACCATGGCCGCCACCCTCGTGGGCGGCGCGCTGGCCGCCGGCGCCTCCGGCACGTTCAACTGCTACATCGACCGGGACATCGACCGGGTGATGAAGCGCACGGAGAACCGCCCGCTCGTCACCGGCGAGGTCACCCCGCGCGAGGCCCTCGTGTTCGCCTGGGTGCAGACGGTGGTCTCCATCCTCGTCCTCGGCTTCGGCGCCAACTGGCTGGCCGCCGCCCTGGGCGTCGCGGCGATCTTCTTCTACGTGGTCGTCTACTCGCTGGTGCTCAAGCGCCGGACCGAGCAGAACATCGTGTGGGGCGGCATCGCGGGCTGCTTCCCCGTGCTGATCGCGTGGGCCGCCGTGCGCGGGACCGTGGAGTGGCCGGCCATCGTGCTGTTCACGGTGATCTTCCTGTGGACCCCGCCGCACTACTGGCCGCTGTCCATGAAGTACAAGCGCGACTACCAGGAGGCGGACGTGCCGATGCTCGGCGCCATCGCCTCCGCGCGCCACGTCTCCAACCAGGTCGTCCTGTACGCGTGGGCCACCGTGGTCTGCTCCCTGCTGCTCGTCCCGATGGGCTGGGCCGGCATCGTCTACACCTCCGTGGCCCTCGTGGTCGGCGGCTGGTTCGTATGGGAGTCGCACGTGCTGCACGGTCAGGCCCGGCGCGAGGACTTCGAGGACCGCAAGGCCATGAAGGTCTTCCACCTCTCCATCACCTACCTCACGCTGCTGTTCATCGCGCTGGCCGTCGACCCGTTCGTGGGAGAGCCGCTGATGCGCTTCGGCGCCTGACGCGCCCGCGGCCCCACCGCCCGCTGCTCAGGACGGACACCTCTCCCGGACCCCGGGACGAGGACGGCCCCGCCCCCTCCGCGATGGAGGTGGCGGGGCCGTTCTCGTAGGGGAGTCCCGCGGGCCCGTGCCCGTCCGAGGGCCGGCCCGCGTGGGCCGGCGGCGTCGGCGAGGCCCCCGGCGGGGACGTCAGCGCGCGTTGGCGGTCTCAGGCGTGGGGTCGGCGTCGAGGAGCGCAGCGGGGCCGGCGGTGACGTACCGGGAGCGCTGGCGGTCCCAGACCTCGGTGGCCGCGGCCACGAGCAGCGCGGAGCCGAGCATGTGCAGGATCACGAGGACCACAGGCAGGCCCGTGAAGTGCTGGGTGTAGCCGATGGCCGCCTGGAGTGCGATGGCCAGCAGCAGCCGCAGCACGGCCGCCCGCTGGAGGCGGGAGGCGCCCTCGGCGCGGCGCACGGTGAACAGCAGCACGAGGGCGGCGGCGATGAGCAGGTACACCGGGATCACGTGCACGCGGGTGACCAGCAGCGGGTCGAAGGCGTGGCGCGGGGCGTCCGGGTCGCCGCCGTGCGGGCCGGTGCCGGTCACCACGGTGCCGAGGTAGACGGCCGCCCAGGTGAAGGCGAACGTGGCCCAGGCGGCGGCGCGGGAGGCGCCGGTGGTGACGCCGTCCACGACCCGCACCCCGGCCCGGCCGGCCCGGCGCTCGGCCCCGATGCGGATCACGAGCAGCGTGGCCACGGCCACCATGACGGAGGAGACGATGAAGTGCCCGGCCACCCACCACGGGTCGAGCTCGGTGAGCACCACGATGCCGCCGACGATCGCCTGCGCAGGGATGCCGGCCAGCAGGCCCACGGAGAGCCAGAACGGGCTCCGGTGGGTGCGGCGCAGGCGCCACAGGGACAGGAACATGGCCGCGGCGATGACCACCAGCACGAAGGTGAGCGTGCGGTTGCCGAACTCGATGTAGCCGTGGATGCCCATCTCGGGCGTGTTGGTGAGCGACTCCGGGGTGCACTTCGGCCAGGTGGGGCAGCCCAGGCCGGAGCCGGTCAGGCGGACGGCGCCGCCGGTCACGATGATGCCGATCTCGGAGGCCAGGGACGCCACCGCCAGGGCGAAGGTGCCCCGCGTGATGCGGTCGGGCAGGCGGGCGGCGAGGCCGGCCTGCGAGGTCCGGGCCTCGGTGGGGGTGGGGGACACGATGTCCTTCCGGTGGTCGGGTGGGGTCGGTGCGGGGAGCGCCGGCGGCTCAGGGCCGCCAGCGGAACCAGCGGAGCGCCGCGGCCACGGCCACGGCGCACCACAGGGCGAGCACGAGCAGGGGGATCGGGGCCCACGCGCCGTCCACGAGGGCGGCGCGCAGGGCGGAGCCGAGGGCGCCGGAGGGCAGCAGGTCCACGCCGGGCACGCGCGAGGGGAACACGGTGCCGCCGACGGCGCCGAAGAGCACCCACAGCAGGTTGGCGGCCGCGAGGGTGGCCTCGGGCCGCGCGGTGCCGGCCAGCAGCAGGCCCAGCGCGGTGAAGGCGGCCGCGCCGAGGGCGAGGGCGACGACGGCGGGCAGGATCCCCGCCGCCTCGGGGCGCCAGCCGAGGGCCAGGCCGACCCCGCCGATCACGGCGACCTGCACCAGCAGCAGGGCGACCACGGACAGGGCCTTGCCGGCCACGAGGCCGAGCGTGCCCAGCGGCGTCGTGGCGAGGGCGGCGAGCACGTCGTAGCGGCGCTCGAAGCCGGTGGCGATCGCCGTCGCGGTGAAGGCGGAGCTGATGACGGCCAGGGCCAGGACGCCCGGGACGGCCACGTCGAGGCCGGAGCGGCCGGGCTCGTCCAGCAGGCCGGTGACGTGCACGCCCACCAGGGCGAGCAGCGGCAGGACCACCGTGACGAGCAGCTGCTCGCCGTTGCGCAGAGCGGTGCCGGTCTCGTAGGCGGCCTGGCGCAGCACGCGGGTGGCCAGCGGGGCGGCCCCGGCGTGGGGGGCGGTGCCCGACGCAGGGACCTGCCCGGCGGTGCGGGGCTCGGCGGCGTGCTGCGCGGCGGAGCCGGGGGCGGTGGGGGGGCTCATGCGGCGGTCTCCCGGAGGATCTGCTCGAGGCGCAGTCCGGCGCGCTCGAAGCGGGTGGGCATCAGGGCGTGGCGGTGCCAGCTCGCGGCGAGTGCGGCGAGCTCGGCGGGCCCGTGGACGCCGGCCACCCGCAGGCGGGCGGGCTCGGCGAGGCCGGCGGCCCGCAGCGGCTCGGGGAGGGCGTCCGCCCAGGCGCGCACGGCCTCGGGGGCGGCGTCGCCGAAGTCCACGTCCACCACGTCGCCCTCGGCCACGCGGGTCAGGTCGGCGAGCGAGCCGGCGCGGACCACGCGGCCGGCGCGCAGGATGGCGACGTCGTCCGCGAGCCGCTCGGCGTCGTCGAGCAGGTGGGTGGTCAGGAGGACGGCGGCGCCGCGCGCCGTCTGCTCCCGGACCACCTCGTGCACCACGGGGCGGGTCTCGGGGTCCAGGCCCGCGGTGGGCTCGTCCAGGAACAGCATGTCCGGGCGGCCCACGAGGGCCGCGGCGAGGGCGACCCGCTGGCGCTGGCCACCGGAGAGCCGGCGCAGGGGCCGGCCGGCGACGTCGGCGATCAGCAGGCGCTCGAGCAGCGGCTCCACGGGCATCGGGTCCCGGTAGAGGGAGGCCACGTGGCCCACGAACCGGCGGGCGGGCACCGAGGGCGGCAGGCCGCCCTCCTGCCACATCACGCCGATGCGGGCGCGCAGGTCCGCGGGCGCGCGCCAGGGGTCCGCGCCGAACACCCGGACGGCGCCGGCGTCGGGGCGGTCCATGCCGTGGCAGAGGCCGAGCGTGGTGGACTTGCCGGCGCCGTTGGGGCCGAGCAGCACGGTGACGGCGCCGGCGCGGGCCGTGAGGTCCACGCCGCGCAGGACGGGGGTGCGCGCGCGGCCGCGGCCGAGGCTCCGGTGGACGTCGCGCAGGCGCAGGACGGGCTCGTCGCGCGGTGCGGGATCCGGGGTCAGGACAGGTCGGGGCACCATCCCAGTCTAGGCCCGGGCCCCGCGCGCAGACGGGCCGACGACGGCGCCCTCGGCCGGGGGTGACGGAGGCCACGCCGGGGTCCGCGCCAGGACAGGCGTGCCTCACTTGAACGGTTCCAGATCAATAGGTCATTATGGCGTGGTGTATTCCGACCTGCCTTCGCATCGTGCCGCCCCGGCGCCCGCCGAGGGCACGCGCGAGCGCGTCCTCCAGCTGGTCCTCACCCGGGGACCGGTGAGCGCGGCGGAGATCGGCAGGGAGCTGGAGCTGACGGCCGCGGCCGTCCGACGTCACCTGGACGCCCTCGAGGAGGACGCCCTCGTGGAGGTCAAGCGGGTCACCTCGGCGCGCGGGGCCGGCCGGCCCTCCCGCCGCTACGTCGTGACCTCCCACGCCCAGGAGCACCTGCCCAAGGACCACCTCGCCGTGGCCCTGCACTCCCTAGCCCGGCTCGAGGAGCTCGGCGGGGACGAGGAGGTCCGCCGCACCGCCCGCCGCGCGTTCCGTGACGTGGAGGAGCGGTTCGCCGCCGCCGTCGACGGCCGGGACACCGAGCTCCAGGAGCGCACCCGCATCCTGGCCTCGGTGCTGGACGACGCCGGCTTCGCCGGAACGCTGCGCCACTTCGGCGCGGGCCTGGCGCCCACCCTGCGCGCCGACCAGGTGTGCCAGGGCCACTGCCCCTTCCAGGGAATCCCGGCGCGCCATCCGCAGTTCTGTGAAGAGGAGACCGAGCTGTTCGCCCGCCTGCTGCAGGTGGACGTGCGCCGCCTGTCCACCCTCGCCGCCGGCGCCCACGTGTGCACCACGCACGTGCCGCTGGGCCGAGACTGAGCCGCGCGGGCCCCGCCCCGGCTCCCCGAGACCACCCAGACCGACATCGACCGCAGTGACAACGAGAGAGGCTGAGATGACTGACCAGATCGTCCAGCGGGACCCCGTGGAGAACGCCGACCCCGGCGTGATCCAGGAGATCCTCGACAAGAACCCCGAACTGAACGCCATCGGCGCCTACCAGTACGGCTGGGCCGACTCCGACGCGGCGGGCGAGAAGGCCGTCCGTGGCCTCAACGAGGACGTCGTCCGCGACATCTCCGGCAAGAAGGACGAACCGGAGTGGATGCGGAACCTGCGCCTGAAGGCGCTCAAGTACTTCGAGCGCAAGCCGATGCCCGCGTGGGGCCCGGACCTGTCCGGGATCGACTTCGACAACATCAAGTACTTCGTTCGCTCCACCGAGGGCCAGGCCAAGACCTGGGAGGACCTGCCCGAGGACATCCGCAACACCTACGAGCGCCTCGGCATCCCCGAGGCCGAGCGCGAGCGCCTCGTGGCCGGCGTCGCCGCCCAGTACGAGTCCGAGGTCGTCTACCACCAGATCCGCGAGGACCTGGAGGAGCAGGGCGTCGTGTTCCTGGACACGGACACCGCCCTCAAGGAGCACCCCGAGATCTTCGAGGAGTACTTCGGCACCGTGATCCCGGTGGGCGACAACAAGTTCGCCTCCCTGAACACGGCCGTGTGGTCCGGCGGCTCCTTCGTGTACGTGCCCAAGGGCGTGCACGTGGAGATCCCGCTCCAGGCCTACTTCCGCATCAACACGGAGAACATGGGCCAGTTCGAGCGGACGCTGATCATCGCGGACGAGGACTCCTACGTCCACTACATCGAGGGCTGCACCGCCCCGATCTACAACTCCGACTCGCTGCACTCCGCGGTCGTGGAGATCGTGGTGAAGAAGAACGCCCGTGTGCGCTACACCACCATCCAGAACTGGTCCACGAACGTGTACAACCTCGTGACCAAGCGCGCCGTCGTCGAGTCCGGCGGCACCATGGAGTGGGTCGACGGCAACATCGGCTCCAAGGTGACCATGAAGTACCCCGCCGTGTACCTCACCGGCGAGCACGCCACCGGCGAGACCCTCTCCGTGGCGTTCGCGGGCAAGGACCAGCACCAGGACACCGGCTCCAAGATGGTCCACATGGCGCCGAACACCTCGAGCTCCATCGTGTCCAAGTCCGTGGCCCGCAACGGCGGCCGCGCCGCCTACCGCGGCCTCGTGCAGGTGACCGAGGGCGCCAAGAACTCGGCCAACTCCGTGGTCTGCGACGCCCTGCTGGTGGACACCGTGTCCCGCTCGGACACGTACCCCTACATCGACATCCGCGAGGACGACGTGACCCTCGGCCACGAGGCCACCGTCTCCAAGGTGTCCGAGGAGCAGCTCTTCTACCTGATGAGCCGCGGCCTCTCCGAGGACGAGGCCATGGCCATGATCGTGCGCGGCTTCATCGAGCCGATCGCGCGCGAGCTGCCCATGGAGTACGCCCTCGAGCTCAACAAGCTGATCGAACTGCAGATGGAAGGATCGGTGGGCTGACATGACCGACACCGTGGAGAACACCCAGGGCAGCATGATCCCCGGCATGGGCGAGGAGGGCGAGAAGCTCACCGTGGCCCAGACGTCGTCCCCGCGCGCCGGCGCGCCCGAGCGTAACGCCGCCGGGTCCCGCGCCGACCGCGTCAGCTCCTACGAGCTGGCCGACTTCCCCGTGCTCACCGGGCGCGAGGAGGACTGGCGCTTCACCCCGCTCAAGCGCCTCGGCGGGCTGCACCTGCCCGAGGGCGACGACGCCCGCCTCACCGGCGCCGCCCCGTCCGTGACCGTGGCCGAGCAGGTCGGCGTGCGCGTGGAGACCGTGGCCCGGGACGACGCCCGCGTCGGCTCGGTCCTCACCCCGGACGACCGGGTGTCCGCGGCCGCCTGGAACTCCGTGGCCCAGGCCACCGTGGTCACCGTCTCCGGCGAGGTCGCCGAGCCGGTGCGCATCGACGTCGTCGGCTCCTCCGCCGAGCCGGCCGCGATGCACCTGACCGTGATCGTCGAGGAGAACGCCCAGGCCGACGTCGTGCTCGCCCACCGCGGAACCGCCGTGCTGGCCCAGAACGTCGAGTTCGACGTGCGCCGCGACGCCCGCCTCAACGTGGTCTCGCTGCAGGCGTGGGAGGACGACGCCGTGCACGTGTCCGCCCAGCAGGCCTCCGTGGCCACGAACGCGCGGTTCAAGCACGTGGCCGTCTCGCACGGCGGCTCCGTGGTGCGCCTGACCCCGACCTCGCGGTTCGCCGCCGAGCGCGGCGAGGCCGAGATGTACGGCCTGTACTTCGCCGACGCCGGCCAGCACCTGGAGAACCGGCTGTTCGTGGACCACAACCAGCCGCGCTGCGTCTCGAACGTGCTCTACAAGGGCGCCCTGCAGGGGGCCGACGCCCGCACCGTGTGGGTGGGCGACGTGCTCATCCGCAAGGAGGCCGAGGGCACGGACACGTACGAGAAGAACCAGAACCTGCTGCTCTCCGACGGGGCGCGCGCCGACTCGGTGCCGAACCTGGAGATCGAGACCGGCGTGATCGAGGGGGCGGGCCACGCCTCGGCGACGGGCCGCTTCGACGAGACCCAGCTGTTCTACCTGATGGCCCGCGGCATCTCGGAGACCGAGGCCCGCCGCCTGATCGTGCGCGGCTTCCTCAACGAGATCATCCAGAAGATCGGCGTCCGCGACGTCGAGGACGAGCTCACCGCCGTCATGGAGGACGAGCTGCGCATCGCCGCGCTCTGACCGCCGCCGAAGAACCCCACCACGCTTCCTCACTAGGAGAACCACCCATGGCAACCCTGCAGATCACCGACCTGCACGTGCAGATCGAGACCGAGAACGGCCCCAAGGAGATCCTCAAGGGTCTCTCCCTCACCATCGAGACCGGCCAGACCCACGCCATCATGGGCCCCAACGGCTCCGGCAAGTCCACGCTGGCCTCCACCATCGCCGGCCACCCGCGCTACGAGGTCACCTCCGGCTCCATCACCCTCGACGGCGAGGACGTGCTGGAGATGGGCGTCGACGAGCGCGCCCAGGCCGGCCTGTTCCTGGCCATGCAGTACCCCGTGGAGATCCCGGGCGTCACCATGACCAACTTCCTGCGCACCGCCAAGACCGCCCTCGACGGCGAGGCCCCCTCGCTGCGCACCTGGACCAAGGACGTCAAGGGCGCCTTCGAGGCCCTGCAGATCGACCCGGCGTTCATGAACCGCAACGTCAACGAGGGCTTCTCCGGCGGCGAGAAGAAGCGCGCCGAGATCCTCCAGCTCGAGCTGTTCAAGCCGAAGTTCGCCATCCTCGATGAGACCGACTCCGGCCTCGACGTGGACGCGCTGCGCATCGTCTCCGAGGGCGTGAACCGAGCCGCCGAGCAGAACGAGATGGGCACCCTGCTCATCACCCACTACACGCGCATCCTCAACTACATCAAGCCGGACCACGTGCACGTGCTCGTGGACGGCCGCGTGGCCGAGTCCGGCGGCCCGGAGCTCGCCGCGCAGCTCGAGGCCGAGGGCTACGCCCGCTTCGAGAAGGCCGCGGCGGGGGTCTGAGATGACCGAGACCGCGAACCAGGTGCCCACGGAGGACGTCCGTGAGGCCCTCAAGGACGTGATCGACCCGGAGCTCGGCGTCAACGTCGTGGACCTGGGCCTGCTCTACGGGCTGCACTACGCCGAGGACGGCGCGCTGCTCGTGGACATGACCCTCACCACCGCGGCGTGCCCGCTGACCGACGAGATCGAGGACCAGGTCTCGCGCGCCATCGGCACCATGGTGGACGAGTGGCGCCTGAACTGGGTCTGGATGCCGCCGTGGGGTCCCGAGCGGATCACCGAGGACGGCCGCGACCAGATGCGGGCCCTCGGCTTCAACATCTGACCCCTCCCGTCCCGGGCGTGCGCGCCCCGGACCACGACGCCGGCCCGCACCTCCACGGGGAGGTGCGGGCCGGCGTCGTCATGCCGGGGGACCGGTGGGACTCCCGCCCGCACCTGCCGCCCATCCGGACCTTCCGACCGGTATGGGCGCCGGATTCCGGTCCGAAGGTCCGGATGGACGCGCGTGGTGGCGCTGGCCGGGCCGTCGGTGGACAATCGGGCACAGGCCCCTCACCGGGAGGGGTGCATCCTGGACAGGGGTCCCCGCATGGTCCTGATCGCCCGCTCAGCCCGCCCCGTGGTCGCCCTGGCGACGGCCCTCGCACTCGCCCTGACCGGCTGCGCCGCCGAGGCGGCCGGGCCCGTCGACGGGGACTCCGCCGCCGCGCCGGCGCCGACCTCGACGGGCGCCTCCCCGTCGGCGGAGGAGGCCTTCTGGGCGCGCTACCAGGCCACGATGGTCAGCGAGATCGACCCGGCGTTGAGCTTCGACGACCTGACGGAGAAGTCGACGGTGATCGTGCGCGGTCCCGTCATGGCGGCGGCCGGCGTCCGGGAGGTGGACGGGCGCGTCGTCGTCGCCCCGGCCGACGGTGACCAGACCTCCTCCCTGCTCACCGTGCGGGTGGAGGAGCGGATCACCGGGGAGGCGGGGGACACCGTCCGGGTGTGGGTCGCCGGCCCTGCCCCGACAGCGGAGCCGCCCACCGAGTCGTACCTCTGGTACCTGATGCCCGCGGACACACCGGACGCCCTGTTCACGGTGAGCCGGTCCGGCGTGATCGGGCCCGATGCCGGCGGGACGCTGAGCACGGTGATGGTGCCCGGCGACGGGGAGTTCATCCTGCCGGACGGGGCCGTCACGCTGGCGGACGTGCAGCGCCGGACCGAGGAGCTGCTCGAGCGCTGAGCGGCCCGTCCCCGCACCCGGACCGACGCCGGCGCCCCCGCCTTCCGTGGGGAGGGCGGGGGCGCCGTCGTGCTGCGCAGGTGCGGCTCAGATGTCCAGCGAGGATGCGCGGAAGGTGTCGCACTGGCGGAAGTCCGGCTCCTGCTGGGAGGTCTCGTAGCCGCGCAGGAACCACGCCATGCGCTGCTCGGAGGAGCCGTGGGTGAAGGCCTCCGGGTTCACGCGGCCGGTGGACATCTCCTGGATGCGGTCGTCGCCCACGGCGGCCGCGGCATCGATCGCCTGGCGCAGCTGCTCGCGGGAGATAGGCTGCAGGTAGGGCTCGCCGGACTCGGGGTCCACGGTGGTGGTCGCGGCGCCGGCCCACATGCCCGCGAGGCAGTCGGCCTGGAGCTCGGCGCGCACGGCGCCCGACTCAGGGCCGGTGCTGCCGTCCCGCGAGTACTGCAGGTAGCCGGTGACGTGCTGGACATGGTGGCCGTACTCGTGGGCCACGATGTACTGCTCCGCCAGCGGGCCGCCCTCGGCGCCGAAGTCCGACTGCAGGGTCTCGAAGAACGAGGTGTCGAAGTACATGGACTCGTCCGCCGGGCAGTAGAACGGGCCCATGGCCGAGGACGCGCTGCCGCAGCCGGTGCTCACGCTGCCGGCGAAGAGGGTGAGCTGCGGCTGACGCCAGTCCACGTCCGAGAACTGGGACATGTACTCGCCCCAGAACTGGTCCGCCGCCTCGGTGGCGGCGATCACGCGGCAGTCGGTGTTGCGGTTGGCGTCCGCGCCCGTGGAGCACTCCTCGTCCGACACGGGCTGGGTGCCGCCGGCGCCCTGCTGCTGGTACTGGCTCTGGCCGGTGGAGCCGCCGGTGTCGATGCCGAGCTGCCCGGCCAGGCCGGGGGCGAAGATCGCGAGCAGCAACGCGAGCAGGCCGCCGCCGCCGCCGATGGCCAGCCCGCGGCCGCCCATCCCGCCCCCGCCCGAGCGCGCGCGGCCGGCGTCGATCTGCACGTTGTCGTTGAAGCTCATGGGGCCAGAGTGTAGACGCACTAGACTGGCCCGGCGATGTGCCGCGCCCCGCCTGCGCCGCCGCGCGGAACCGCCGCCGAGCCACCCCGCCCCCTCACCCTGACCCCAGGAGCCTGCCACCCTCATGCTGACCGTCACCGATGTCGAACTGCGCGTGGGCGCCCGCCTCCTCATGGACGAGGTGAACTTCCGCGTGGACAAGGGGGACAAGGTCGGGCTCGTGGGCCGCAACGGCGCCGGCAAGACGACGCTCACCAAGATCCTCGCCGGCGGCGGCCAGCCCACGGCCGGCTCCGTGACCCGCACGGGCCGGATCGGCTACCTGCCCCAGGACCCCAAGGTCGAGGACATGGACCAGTCCGGCCGGGACCGCATCCTCTCCGCGCGGGACCTGGACCACACCATCCGCCGCATGCGCGAGGCCGAGGCCGGCATGGCCGCCGTCGACGACGTCGAGCGCCAGCGCGCGATGGACCGCTACTCCCGGCTCGAGGCGGAGTTCGAGGCCCGCGGCGGCTACGCGGCCGAGTCCGAGGCCGCCCGGATCACCTCCAACCTGGGCCTGCCGGACCGCGTGCTCGACCAGCCGCTGCACACCCTCTCCGGCGGCCAGCGCCGCCGCGTGGAGCTCGCCCGCATCCTCTTCTCCGACGCGGACATCATGCTGCTGGACGAGCCCACCAACCACCTGGACCACGACTCGATCGTGTGGCTGCGCGACTACCTCAAGACCTATCCGGGCGGCCTGCTGATGATCTCCCACGACGTGGAGCTCATGGAGATGACCGTCAACAAGGTCCTCTACCTGGACGCCAACCGGCAGACCATGGACGTCTACAACATGACGTGGAAGAACTACCTCGCACAGCGCCAGCAGGACGAGGCGCGCCGCCGTCGCGAGTTCGCCAACGCCGAGAAAAAGGCCTCGGCCCTGATGGCCCAGGCCGAGAAGATGCGCGCCAAGGCCACCAAGGCCACCGCCGCGCAGAACATGATCAAGCGCGCCGAGCGGCTGATGCGCGGCGTCGAGGGCGAGCGCGCCGCGGATCGCGTGGCCGCCATCCGGTTCCCCACCCCCCAGGCCTCCGGCAAGACGCCCCTGCGCGCCGAGAACCTCTCCAAGTCCTACGGCTCCCTCGAGATCTTCACCGGCGTGGACCTGGCGATCGACCGCGGCTCCCGCGTGGTGATCCTCGGCTACAACGGCGCCGGCAAGACCACCCTGCTGCGCATGCTGGCGGGGGAGGAGGCCCCGGACACGGGCGAGGTCCAGGAGGGGCACGGCCTGAAGCTGGGCTACTTCGCCCAGGAGCACGACACGCTGGACCAGGACGCCTCCGTGCTGGACAACATGCGCCACGCCGCCCCGCAGCTCGGCGACACCCAGGCGCGCACGCTCCTCGGCTCGTTCCTCTTCCAGGGCGACGACGTGGACAAGCCCGCCCGCGTCCTCTCCGGCGGCGAGAAGACCCGCCTGGCCCTGGCCACCCTCGTGGCCTCCAGCGCCAACGTGCTGCTGCTCGACGAGCCCACCAACAACCTGGACCCCGCCTCGCGCGAGGAGATCCTGGGCGCCCTGCGCCAGTACGAGGGCGCGGTCGTGCTCGTCACGCACGACGAGGGCGCCGTCGAGGCACTCGACCCCGAGCGCGTGGTCCTGCTGCCGGACGGCGTCGAGGACCTGTGGAACGAGGACTACAAGGACCTCATCACCCTGGCCTGAGCCGTCCGCTCAGTCGAAGAGCGCGTCCTCGGCCTCCTCGTCCGTGGGGCGGCCGTCCCGGCGGCGCCGCACGGGCTTGGGGCGCGGGGCGCGGCGGGCGGTCAGCATGCCGTCGTCGCGGACGCCCTCGAGGGCGTCGGCGCGGTCGTTGCGGGCGCGCATCCACGCCGAGTAGCCCCACACGCCGAAGCCCATGGCGGCGAAGAGGTACCACTGGATCGCGTAGGAGAGGTGGGGGCCCTCGTCGAGGGTCGGCTCCACCAGCTTCTGCGGGAGGTCCTGCACGGCCGGGTCCTCCTCGACCATGATCCCGTAGGCGGTGTCCGCCACCGGCCCGCCCACGTGCCCGCGGATCTCCGCGAGGTCGATCGAAGGCACCTGGCCCTCGGGGGCGTCGCGGTCCAGGGCGGGCTCGCCGGGCTTGACGCGCACCACGACCTCCGCGGGCCCCGCCGGCGGGGCGGGCACCGCGTCCGGGCGGCCGGGGGTGTTGCCCACCGGCAGCCAGCCGCGGTCCACGACGACGACGGGCCCCTCGTCCGTGCGGAACGGCACGAGCACCTCGTAGCCGGGGCGGCCGGCGCGGGGGCGGTTGCGGACCACGAGGGTCTCCTCGGCGAGGTACTCGCCGGAGAGCGTGACGGGGGTCCACTCGTCCTGGGCGTCGAAGTCCGTGAACATCCGCGAGGCCTGGGCGAAGGGCACCGGGGCGTCGTCGTAGTTCTCCAGGACGCGGTTGACCTGGTGCTGGACCTGCACCCGGCGCTCCCACTGCCACTGCGCCAGGTAGTGGCACGCGAACGCGAACAGGATGCACAGCACGAAGCCGAGGATCCACGGCGGCGTGGCCAGGAAGTCGAAGCGCAGGCGCGGCGGGCGCGCGGAGCCGGGATCGCGCCGGCCGGTCGCGGGGGCGGGGGCGGTCATGGGCGCGGGGGCTCCTTCGAGGTCGCGGGTCGGGTGGCGCCGCCGGGGCGGGCCGTGCCCGGTCCGAGGGGGCGGGCCGCGCGCAGGAAGCCGCGGGCGCTCAGGAAGTCGTCCAAGAAGCCCCGGTGCGCCGCGCACGCGAGCCACGTCTTCACGCGCTCGGGGGCGTGGACGCGCGGGTTGTTCCACTCCAGCGCCCAGTCGGCGGCGGCGGTGCAGCCGCGGCGGGAGCAGACCAGCCCGCCCGGCCCGTCCGGGGCGGGGCCGTCCTCACGCGGGGCGGGGCGGGCCCCGGCGGCCGGGTCCAGGCGGCCGGCGGCGAGGGCGCCGAGCAGGTCCATGCCGTCCCCGCTCATGCCGCGCCCCGTCCGGGCAGCCGGCGGGCGCCCTCGGAAGGGGAGCCCGGGGGCAGCGCCCGGGGGCCGGCCTCGCGGGGGTCGTCCACGACGTCGCCGGTCAGGACCACGGGGGAGGCCGGGCCGGGCGCGTCGGCCGGGCGGGCGGTGAGCTCGGGACCCTCCGCCGGGACCGCGCGCAAGCTGCCGGCCTGCCGGGGGCCGGCGTTGTTCACCTGGACCACGGCCACGTAGGGCAGGGCCACCGCGCCGAGGATGAACAGCAGCTGCCACCAGCCCGTGGTGAACAGGGCGGCGCCGAAGCAGACGGTGCGGATGAGCATCTGGACGAGGTACACCTTCATGCGCGCCTCGCGGTCCTCGCTGCGGGCGGCGGAGGCGGTCGTCACCCCCTGGACCTGCGGCCCCGTCGAGCACCCGGCGCGGGCGGGACGGCCGGCACGGGAGCCGGCGGCGGAGCTGGTCATGGCGGATCCTCCTGGCACGTCGGGTCACGGAAGGACCCTGCGCGGCCTCGGACGTAGAGTGGTGGTTCACAGGCCGACGCGCCCGTCGGCGGCGTCCCTCGGGACGACGGCGACGCGGGGGCGCGCCGGTGCTCCAGTCTAGTCCCATCCCGCCCGGAAGGTGCCCCATGGCCGATCAGACCACCCCGACCGCAGCGGACGCGAAGGCCTCCGGCCGCAGCGTCCTCGTCACCGGAGGCAACCGCGGCATCGGCCTGGCCATCGCCCGCGCCTTCGCCGCGAACGGCGACCGCGTGGCCGTCACCTCCCGCTCCGGCGAAGGCCCCGAGGGCGTGCTCGCCGTGCGGGCCGACGTGACGGACGCCGCGTCCGTGGACGCCGCCTTCCGCGAGGTGGAGGAGGCCCACGGCCCGGTGGAGGTCCTCGTGGCCAACGCGGGCATCACCAACGACCAGCTGCTGCTGCGCATGTCCGAGGAGGACTTCACCTCCGTCGTCGACACCAACCTCACCGGCGCCTTCCGCGTGGTCCAGCGCGCCACCAAGGGCATGATGCGCCTCAAGCGCGGCCGCATCGTCCTCGTCTCCTCCGTGGTGGGCCTGCTCGGCTCGCCCGGCCAGGTGAACTACGCGGCCTCCAAGTCCGGCCTCGTGGGCATGGCCCGCTCGATCACCCGCGAGCTCGGCGCCCGCGGCGTGACCGCCAACGTCGTGGCCCCCGGCTACATCGACACCGAGATGACCCAGTCCCTCGGCGAGGACCTGAAGGCCCAGTACAAGAAGTCGATCCCCGCCGGCCGCTTCGCGCAGCCGGAGGAGGTCGCCGACGTCGTGCGCTGGCTCGCCTCCGACGAGGCCGCCTACATCTCCGGCGCCGTGATCCCCGTGGACGGCGGCCTGGGCATGGGCCACTGACCCGCCCTCCCGCCCATCGCAGAGCAGACAGGAAGCACACGAACATGACTGAGAAGGACCTCACCGGGCGCGGCGTCGTCGTCACCGGATCCTCCCGCGGCATCGGCGCCGCCACCGCCGAGCTGCTCGCCGCCCGCGGCGCGGGCGTCGTGGTGAACTACCGCCAGAAGGCGCCCCGCGCGAACAAGGTGGTGCAGAAGATCGAGGAGGCCGGCGGCCGCGCCGTGGCCGTGGGCGGGGACGTGACCTCCGCCGAGGACCGCGCCGCGCTGCTCGACGCCGCGGTGGAGAGCTTCGGCTCCCTGGACGTGCTCGTCCTCAACGCCTCCGGCGGCATGGAGTCCCAGTTCGGCGAGGACTACGCCATGAAGCTCAACCGGGACGCGCAGGCCGCGCTGGCCGACGCCGCCCTCGAGCGCATGTCCGCCGGCGGGCAGATCGTGTTCGTCACCTCGCACCAGGCGCACTTCATCGACGAGGTCGCCACCATGGACTCCTACGAGCCCGTGGCCCGCTCCAAGCGTGCCGGCGAGGACGCCCTGCGCGAGCGGATCCCCGCGTTCGAGGCCAAGGGCGTCGGCTTCGCCGTCGTCTCCGGCGACATGATCGAGGGCACCATTACGGCCACGCTGCTCGACCGTGCCGAGCCGGGCGCGATCGACGCCCGCCGCGAGGCCGCCGGCCGGCTGTACTCCGTGGAGGAGTTCGCCGCCGAGGTGGCCGCGCTCGTGGGCCGGGACGACCTCGAGGTCGGCCACACCGAGCTCGTGGGCGGCGCCCGCGACTTCCTCGCCCGCGGCGAGGGCTGAGCCCCGCGCCGAGGCACGACGCCCCCCGGACCCGTCAGGGCCGGGGGGGTGTCGTGCGTCCGCGGGCGGATCCGCCGGGGTCAGGGGCCGCTCAGGGGCCGCTCAGAGTCCCAGGAGCCAGCGCAGCGGGGTGAAGGAGGGGACGTCGACGACGACGTCTGCGTGCTCCCGCAGCACCGGCTTGGCGCACAAGGCCACGCCGGCGCCGGCGGCGTCGAGCAGGTCGATGTCGTTGGCCCCGTCGCCCACGCCCACGGCCTGCTCGGGGGACAGGCCCGCGTCCTCGGCCCAGGCGCGCAGCATGGCGGCCTTCGCGGCCCGGTCCACCACGTCGCCCGCCACCCTGCCGGTGAGGTGCCCGTCGTGCACCTCGAGCTCGTTGGCGCAGTAGGCGTGCACGCCCCAGGCCTGGGCGAGCGGCGCGAGCACCTGGGTGAAGCCGCCGGAGACGGCGCACACCCGCCCGCCGGCCGCGGTGACCGCCTCGATCAGCGCGAGCGCGCCGGCGGTGGGCCGGATCGCGCGCACCACGTCGTCCACCACGCCCACCGGCAGGCCCGCGAGCGCCTCCACGCGGGCGTGGAGGGAGGCGGCGAAGTCCAGCTCGCCGCGCATGGCCCGCTCGGTGACGGCGGCGACCTCGGCCTCGCGGCCGGCGTGGGCGGCGAGCAGCTCGATGACCTCCTGCCGGATCAGCGTGGAGTCCACGTCCGTCACCACGAGCGGCACGGGCGCCTCGGCGACGGCGGCCGGCAGTGTGTGCACGGCCCAGCCCGGACCGGGCTCCGGGGCGGCGGCCCACTCGTCCGCGGCGAACCGCCAGCCCAGCAGGCCGTCCTCGAGGAGCCGCTCGGCGTCGTCGGGGACGCCCGCCGGGGGTGTGCGGTCGGCGAGGAGGGCGGGGTCGGCGGTGACCACGAGTCGGCGCAGGGTGCTCATGCGCCGCATCCTAGGCGGGGGACGGGGCCGGCGGGCCCGTGCGTCGCTGAAGCGTCGTCCCGCGGGCCGGACTAGGGTGGAGCCCATGACCCTCCCCGCGCCTTCCAACGACTGGTTCCTCCCGGACGAGGACGCCGTGCTGCAGATGCGCCGCGTGCGCGTGCGCCGCGGCCAGACCGACATCCTCGGCCCTCTGGACTGGACGCTCCGGGCGGGGGAGCGGTGGATCGTGATGGGGCCGAACGGCGCCGGCAAGTCCACCCTGCTCCAGATCGCCGCCACCCGCCTGCACCCGACCGGAGGCGAGGTCGCGATCCTCGAGGAGGTGCTCGGCGCCGTCGACGTGTTCGAGCTGCGCCCGCGCATCGGCCTGTCCTCCGCGCAGCTGGCCGCGCAGGTCCCGCACGAGGAGAAGGTGCAGGACGCCGTGGTCACGGCCGCGTACGGGGTGACCGGCACGTGGCGCGAGAGCTACGAGGACGAGGACCGCATGCGGGCCCTGGGCCTGGTCTCCTCCTGGGGGCTCTCCCGGCTGGCGCACCGCCGCTTCGGCACCCTCTCCGAGGGCGAGCGCAAGCGCGTGCTGATCGCCCGCTCCCTCATGACCGACCCCGAGCTGCTGCTCCTCGACGAGCCCGCCGCCGGCCTGGACCTCGCCGGCCGCGAGGCCCTCGTGGCCCAGCTCAGCGAGCTGGCCCGGGACGAGGACGCGCCCGCGCTCGTGCTCGTCACCCACCACCTCGAGGAGGTGCCCCCGGGCTTCACGCACGCGCTGCTGCTGCGCGACGGCCACGCGGTGGCCGCGGGCCCGATCGAGCAGACCCTCACGGAGGGGCACCTCTCGGCCGCCTTCGACACGCCCCTGCGCGTGACGCGGACGGGCGGGCGCTACACCGCCGTGGCCCAGTGATCGGCGTGCTCGGCGCGGACGTCCTCGGGCTCGAGCTCTGGCAGGTCCTGCTGGTGCTGCTGGCCGGCTTCTGGGCCGGCACGATCAACTCCGTCATCGGCTCCGGCACGCTCGTCACCTTCCCGACCCTCGTGGCGGTCGGGTTCCCGCCCGTCACCGCGCAGATCTCGAACGCCATGGGCCTGGTGGCCGCGGGCTTCTCCGGTGTGTTCGGCTACCGCCGCGAGCTCAAGGAGTCCGGCGCCGTGTTGCCGGTGCTCACCGTGGCCTCGCTGCTGGGCGGCGTGCTCGGCGCCTTCCTGCTGATCCTGCTGCCGGCCGAGGTGTTCGGCGTGGCAGCGCCCGTGCTCATCGTGGTGGCGCTGGCCTTCGTGGTGCTCCAGCCGCGCCTGCAGGTGTGGGTCCGGCGCCGCTCGGCCGCGCGCGAGGACGGCGTCGTGGACGTCCCGGCCCGGCCGAGCCGGCCCGTCAGCCCCGTGCTCTGGGTCCTCGTGTTCCTGGCCGGCGTGTACGGCGGGTACTTCGTGGCGGCCCAGGGCGTGCTGCTGATGGGCATCCTCGGCGTGTTCCTCGTGGGCGGCACCCTCGTGCACGCCAACGCGATCAAGACCTGGCTCTCGCTGGTGGTCAACCTCGTCGCCGCGACGTCGTACCTGCTGTTCGCCTTCGACCGCATCGACTGGACCGCGGTGCTGCTCATCGCCGCGTCCTCGATGGTGGGCGGCCTCGTGGGCGCCCGGATCGGCCGGCGGATCTCGCCGACGGTGCTGCGCATCGTGATCGTGGTGGTGGGACTGGCGGGGCTCGTGAGCATGGTCCTGCGGCTGGTGGACGGTGGCTGAGCCGGCCGCGTCCGCGGGGCCGGACGGCCGCGAGGTCCGGCTCGCCCGGGCCGAGGACCTCGCGGACCCCCGGCTCGCCCCGTACACCACGCTCACGGACGCCGCCCTGCGCCGCCGCGTGGACGCCGAGCACGGCGTCTTCCTCGCCGAGTCCTCCCAGGTGGTGCGACGGGCCCTGGCCGCCGGGCACACGCCCCGCTCCTTCCTGCTGGGGGACCGGTACCGCGAGTCGTTCGCCGACGTGCTCGCCGCGCACCCGGACGTGCCCCTGTTCACGGGCCCGGACGAGGTGCTCACCTCCCTCACCGGCTTCCACCTGCACCGCGGCGCCCTGGCCGCGATGGACCGCCCCGCGCCGCGCCCCGTGACGGACGTGCTCGCCGGCGCCCGGCGGGTCCTCATCGCCGAGGATCTCGTGGACCACACCAACCTCGGGGCGGTGGTCCGCTCGGCCGTGGCCCTGGGCTGGGACGCGCTGCTGCTCACCCCGCAGGCCGCCGACCCGCTCTACCGACGCGCGATCCGCGTGTCCATGGGCACCGTGTTCCGCCTGCCCTGGGCGCGGCTGGAGGGGCCCGTGGCCGAGGCGGTGCCCGCGCTGCGGGAGGCCGGGTTCGCGGTGGCCGCGCTCGAGGTGACCGAGCGGGCCGTGGGCCTGGACAGCCCGGAGCTGGAGCCGCTGCGCTCGGCCGACCGGCTGGCGCTCGTGCTGGGCCAGGAGGGTCCGGGCGTCCGCACCGAGACGCTGGAGCACACCGACGCCGACGTCGTCATCTCCATGCCCGACGGCGTCGACTCGCTCAACGTGGCCGCCGCCGCGGCCGTGGCGCTGTGGGAGTTGCGGGCCCGTTGAGCGCCGGGCGCGGAGCCGGGGCGGGACGGCGCGGGTCGGGGACCGCGGCGACACGCCCCGGACGCCCCGCTGGGAGCGACGGGCGCCCGTGGGGTAGAGTAAGCGGTCGGTCCGCCGTCTGGCGTGCCCCCGATCCCACCTCTCGCGCCCCTGGTCCCAATCAGGCGGCTGACACGAAGGATGCACCATGAAGTCTGAGATCCACCCGGATTACCGCTACGTCATCTTCAACGACCTCGCCTCCGGCGAGAAGATCCTCACCCGCACCACCGCGAACTCGCAGAAGACCGCGGAGTGGGAGGACGGCAACACCTACCCGGTGATCGACGTCGAGATCTCGGCCGCCTCGCACCCGTTCTACACGGGCAAGCAGCGCATCATGGACACCGCCGGCCGCGTGGAGCGCTTCAACGCGCGCTTCAAGGGCTTCGGCGGCTCCAAGTGATCGCAGCGGCCTGAGCCGCTCTCACACCAGCACGACGACGGGCCCCGCGCCCCCGGACCATCCCGGGCGGCGCGGGGCCCGTCCGCATCCCCGGCACTTTCGTGCGGGAAACGGGAGCCTTCCCCGGCCCTTTCGTGCGGGAGACGGGAGCCTTCCGCGGCGCGTCGGCGTCCGTCGGCGTCCGACGGACCCGACCCCTCTGCGCCCTCGGCGGACCGCCTGGCCGCGGCCCGCGCGTCGTCCCTAGTCTGGCGGGCATGACCACGCATCACGGCGAGTACAAGGTGGTCGGCGGCAAGCTCGTGGCCGCCGACCTGACCATCGACGACGGCCGCATCGCCGCGGCCAGCATCAACGGCGACTTCTTCCTCGAGCCGGACGAGGCCCTCGAAGACCTCAACGCGGCCGTCACCGGCCTCTCGGCCGATGCCGAGCACCGCGTCATCCAGGCCGCCGTCGAGGCCGGCCTGCGCGAGGACGCCGAGCTGTTCGGCGTGGACGCCCACGCGATCGCCACGGCGGTGCGCCGCGCCCTCGGCAAGGCGACCACCTGGGAGGACCACGAGTGGGAGATCATCCCGCCCGAGCCCCTGCCGATCGCGCTCACCGTCGCCCTGGACGAGGTGCTCACGCGCCAGGTGGCCGAGGGCCGCCGTCGTCCCACCATGCGCCTGTGGCAGTGGAACGAGCCCGCCGTGGTGATCGGCGCCTTCCAGTCGCTGGCCAACGAGGTGGACCCCGAGGGCGCGAGCCGCCACGGCATCAACGTCGTGCGCCGCATCTCCGGCGGCGGGGCCATGTTCATGGAGGCGGACAACTGCGTCACCTACTCCCTGCACGTGCCGCGCTCCCTCGTGGACGGGCTCGAGACCGCCGAGTCCTACCCGTTCCTCGACGAGTGGACCATGGACGCCCTCTCCCGGCTCGGCGTGCAGGCGTTCTACCAGCCGCTCAACGACATCGCCACGGACCAGGGCAAGATCGGCGGGGCGGCCCAGAAGCGGGTCGGGCAGGACGGTCTCCTGCACCATGTGACCATGAGCTATGACATCGACGCGGACAAGATGCTCGAGGTCCTGCGCATCGGCCGCGAGAAGCTCAAGGGCAAGGGCGTGGCCTCCGCGAAGAAGCGCGTGGACCCGCTGCGCCGCCAGACCGGCGTCGCGCGCCCGGAGATCTGGGAGACCATGATGGCCACGTTCGAGGAGCGCTACGGCGCCCGCCGCGTGGAGCTCGACGACGCCACGCGCGCCGAGGCCGAGGAGCTCGCGCGCACGAAGTTCGGCACGCAGGAGTGGACCGCCCGCGTGCCGTGACCGGCCCGGCCGGGGCGTGCGGCGGACCGGCGTGGCAGGATCGGCGTGGCAGGATCGGCGCATGAACGACGATGACGCCGCGCCCGTCCGCCTGGTGGCGCGCTCCGACGCCCCGGCGAGGCCGCGGACCACCGTGGCCGTGGAGTGCGTGCTCGAGCTGGAGCTCGCCGACGGCCGGCGCGTCCCGCTGCTGACCGACCGCGGGTGGAGCTCGAGCGCGGGCTGGGACGGGCTCACCCCGTCGGAGGTGGCCGAGACGGCTGTGACGGTCACCGGGCCGGACGAGCCCGCCCCCGGGATGACCGCCGCCCAGGAGGAGGACGCTCACTGGGAGCACCTGGTCGCGCTGGCGCAGGCCGCCGGCGTGACGATCCGGGCCGGCGCGCTGCGGGCGCTGCCGCTGGAGACGGAGGCATCCGCCGCGCTCGAGGCGCTGGCGGCCCGGAGCCGGGACCGGGCCGAGGCGCTCACCGCCCTCCTGGGGCTGCCCGAGGAGTGCCTCGGGACCCGCCCGCCCGAGGACGCGCTCAGCGCGGAGGCGGTCGTCGGACTTCAGAGGGCGCTCGCCGAGCGGGTCGGCGTGGACCCGGACGCGTGGTCGACCCCGCGGCCCTGGGCGCGCGCCTGGGCCGCGAGGTCGAGCAGTTCGAGGAGCGGTGGAACCTCGCCGCCGACATGAACGCGCTCTCCTTGAACCCCCGTGGCGGGGCGGAGCACCTGGCCCGGCACGCGGCCCTGGTGGCCGCGCTGCGAGAGCGGCCCGTCCTCGTCGAGACCGCGGCGGCGGGGGACCGGGCCGCCCTGCGCGCGGCGAACGAGCTGGGGCTGCGCCGCGTGGGACGCGAGCTGCGGTTCCTGGTCCGCTGACGGATCCTCACGCCCCCAGGCGCCTCCCGTCTCCCGCACGACAGCGGTGGGGGAGGCTCCCGTTTCCCGCACGAAAGCGGGGGAGCGGGGGCGGTCAGGCGGTCGGCTGGGCCGCCTGCACGCGCAGGGACCGGCGCAGCTGGTCCGTGTGCTCCACCACGAGGCGGCGCAGGGCGCCGGGGGCGTCGGGGTGCTCGTCGAGCCAGCGCTGTGCCGAGGCGAGGGTCGGGTGGGACTCCTGCGCGGCGGCGTCGCCGGCCACCGCGTCCTGGTGGCCCGGGAAGAGCCCGCCGATCGCCCGGCTCGCCAGCCCGTTGGAGCGCGAGGCCCACACCTGCTCCAGGCGCGGCCAGAAGCCCGCCTCGTGCTCGGCGAGGAGCTCCACGTCCCCGGCGGCGAAGCCCGCGGCCGTGGCCGAGAGCAGGTCGTTGGACAGCTCGACCCCGTCGGCGGTGCGCCCGGCCATCACGGCCTCCCACGCGGCGGCCTTCACGGCGGGCTCCGGCCGGGCGGCCGTCGCCAGGCGGTGCCAGGTCACGGTCTGGGCGGTGCGGCCGGCCGCCAGCTCGGCGTCGAGCCGGGCCTCGTCCGCCTGCCCGGTGGCCGCGAGGGCCTGGAGCACGAGCCAGCGGATCTCCGCGTCCACGGCCAGGCCGGGGGCGTCCTCGCCGGCCCCGTCGTCGGCCGCGCCCGCCCCCGTCCCGCCCAGCAGGGCCGCGGCGAGGGGACGCGCGAGGTCGGCGTCGGCGCGGGCCACGAGGGCCCACGTGCGGGCGGCGGTGCGCTGCCGGTCGGAGCCGGCCTCGAGGGCCCGGACCTGCTCGGCGAGCGTCTCGGCCAGGCGGGCGCGCAGGCCAGGGCGGTCCGCGGCGGCCGCGAACTGGGAGACTGCGGTGGCCGCCTGGGTGAGGACCTGGGTGTGCACGCCCACGGTCTCGATCCCGGCGGAGAGCCGCTCGACGGCCTCGAGGAACCGGGCCGCGGGCAGCTCGCCGTCCCGGGTCATGGACCACAGGGCGGCCCACACGGTGGCCTCGGCGAGCGGGTCGGCGATGGGGTGGGTGAGGGCCGCCTGCAGGGAGGCCTCGTCCAGGGCGAGCGCCGCGTAGGTGAGGTCCTCGTCGTTGGGCAGCACGAGCCGCACGCCCGCCGGCACCGTCAGCCCCTCGAGCACGACGGCGGCGCCGTCGGCCCCGTCGGGCACGTCCGCCGCGACCTGGGCGGTGCGGCGCAGCACGCCCGCCTCGTCCGGGGTGAACACGCCCACCTTGAGCGCGTGGGGGCGCAGCACGGGCCGGCCCGTCACGGGGTCCACGCCCTCCTGGTGCAGCACGGGGGCGCCGTCGTCGCCGGCCTCGACCCGCAGCCGCGGCACGCCGGAGGTGTGCAGCCACGCGTCCGCCCACGCGCCCATGTCGCGGCCCGAGGCCGCCTCGAGCGCGGCCATGAAGTCCGTCAGCTCGGCGTTGCCCCAGGCATGCGCGCGGAAGTAGCGGCGCGCGGCGTCGAGGAAGGCGTCCCGGCCCACGTACGCCGCGAGCTGCTTGAGCACCGAGGCGCCCTTGGCGTAGGTGATGCCGTCGAAGTTCTGGCGGGCGGCCTCGAGGTCCACGATGTCCGCCACGATGGGGTGCGTGGTGGGCATCTGGTCCTGCACGTACGCCCAGGCCTTGCGGCGGGAGGCGAAGGTGACCCAGGCCGTCTCGAAGTCCGTGGCCTCGTCCACGCCGAGGGTGCCCATGAAGTCCGCGAAGGACTCCTTGAGCCACAGGTCGTCCCACCAGCGCATGGTCACGAGGTCGCCGAACCACATGTGGGCCATCTCGTGGAGGATCACGTTGGCCCGGCCCTCGTACTGCGCCGCGGTGGCGCGCGAGGTGAACACGAAGTCCTCCGTGAACGTCACCAGGCCCGGGTTCTCCATGGCGCCGAGGTTGTACTCGGGCACGAACGCCTGGTCGTACTTTCCCCACTCGTAGGGGACGCCGAAGAGCTCGTGGAACAGGTCCAGGCCGCGCCGGGTCACGTCGAACACGGCCTCGGGGTCGAACGCCTCCGCCATGGTCTGCCGGGTGAACAGGCGCAGCGGCACGGCGGGCGCGCCGGTGCCGGCGTGGCCGTCCCAGCGGTCCTCCCAGGACGCGTAGGGCCCGGCCAGCAGGGTGGTGATGTAGGTGGACTGCGGCAGGGTCGGCTCGAAGTCCACGCGCACGACGCCGGGGCGCACCTCGGTGCGGGAGGCCTCGGGGCGGTTCGAGGCCAGCACCCAGTCGGCGGGGCCGGTGAGGGCGAACGTGAACGCCGCCTTGAGGTCGGGCTGCTCGAAGTCCGGGAACACGCGGCGGGCGTCGGCCGGCTCGTACTGCGTGTAGAGGTACACCTGGCCGTCGGCCGGGTCGGTGAAGCGGTGCAGGCCCTCGCCGGAGCGCGAGTACCGCGAGCGCCCGCGCAGGACGAGCTCGTTCTCGGCGGCGAGCTCGGGCAGCAGGATCCGGGCGTCGCCGACGACCTCGGCCGGCTCCAGCTCGCGGCCGTTGAGGACCACGGCGTCCACGCCGGCGTGGATCCAGTCCACGTGCGCGGCGGCGCCCGGCTCGGCGCACACGAAGCGCAGCGTGGCCTCCACCGGGTAGGTCTCCGCCGCCTCGTCGCGGGCGCCGGACACGTCCACGTGGACCTCGTACGCGCTCACCGTGAGCAGGCGGGAGCGCTCGGCGGCCTCCGCGCGGATGACGTTGGTGGCGTCGAGGTCGACGGCGGCGTGGGGGCGGGGCATGGATCCTCCGGGGGTCGGGACGGGCGGGCGGGACGCTCGGGCTCGGGGCCGGCGGTCCGGCGCGCGGGGTGAGGCGCGCCACGGTCGAGGGTAGCGCCTCGGGCCCGCGGCGGGGCCGGGGCGGGGAGGCCGCGGCGGGGCCGGGGCCGTGCCGACAGACGACGGCGGGGCCGCCCGAGGGACGGCCCCGCCGGGGGCGTGACGACGCTGCGGTCAGTGCGGCTTGGGGACGGACTGGTCCTTGGCGAGCACCGTCAGCCCGGAGTCCGTCACGGTGTAGCCGTTGGCCTCGTCCTCGGCGCGGTCGAAGCCGATCCGGGCGCCCGGGGGGACCACGACGTTCTTGTCCAGGATGGCGTTGCGCACGTGTGCCCCCTCGCCGATCACGACGGAGTCCAGCAGCACGGACTGCTCCACCCACGCATCGTTGGCCACGCGCACGTCCGTGGAGAGCACGGACTGGGCCACGGTGCCCCCGGAGATGACCACGCCCTGGGAGAGGATCGAGTCGTTCGCCGAGCCGGGCCGGCCCGAGGAGGACCGCACCAGCTTGGCCGGCGGCGAAACGGACTGGCGGGTGTAGGTCGGCCAGTCGCGGTTGTAGAGGTTGAACTCGGGCCACGGCTGCACGAGGTCCATGTGCGCGTCGTAGTAGGAGTCCAGGGTGCCGACGTCCCGCCAGTAGTGCTTGCCGGCCGTGCCGCCGGGCACCTCGTTGGCGGTGAAGTCGTACACCCCGGCCTCGCCGCGCTCCACGAACATCGGGATGATGTCCCCGCCCATGTCGTTGTTCGACTCGGGGTTCTCCTCGTCCTGGTTCAGCGCCGCCACGAGGGCGTCCGTGTCGAACACGTAGTTGCCCATGGAAGCCAGGAACAGCGTGGGGTCGTCCGGCAGGCCGGGGGTGGTCTGCGGCTTCTCCACGAACGCCGAGATCCGCGTCCTGTCCTGCGGGTCCGTCTCGATCACCCCGAACGAGGAGGCCAGCTCGAGCGGCTGGCGCACCGCGGCCACGGTCGCCTTGGCGCCCGAGGCGATGTGCTGATCCACCATCTGCTGGAAGTCCATGTGGTACACGTGGTCCGCGCCGATGACGACGACGATGTCCGGCCGTGCGTCGTGGATCAGGTTCATGGACTGGTAGATGGCGTTCGCGCTGCCCGTGAACCAGTCTTTGCCGCGGCGCTGCTGCGCCGGCACGGAGGCCACGTAGTTGTTCAGCAACGTGGACATCCGCCACGTCTCGGAGATGTGGCGGTCCAGCGAGTGCGACTTGTACTGCGTCAGCACGACGATTTCGCGGTACCGGCTGTTGACCAGGTTCGACAGCGCGAAGTCGATGAGGCGGTACGTGCCGCCGAACGGGACGGCCGGCTTGGCGCGGTCGGCCGTCAGCGGCATCAGGCGCTTGCCCTCACCGCCCGCCAGCACGACCGAGAGGACCTTCTTCTGCACCATCTGCGTCACTCCTTCGTGAGCCGGGTCGTCGCGTCCCGCACGCGTGCTCGGGGCGTTGCGGGGCATCCGTGCCGCCAGACTATCGACCCCAGCCGGGCTGAACTAGGTTAGGGGCGTGCGCATCGACATCGTGAGCAAAGAGTTCCCCCCGTCCATCTACGGCGGAGCCGGCGTCCACGTCGCCGAGCTGACCCGCGTCCTCGCCTCCCGCGCCGACGTCCGGGTGCACGCCTTCGGCGAGCCGCGTGACCCGGACTACCACGGGGCCCGCGTCCTGACGTACCCGAATCCGCCCGGGTTCGACGCCGCCAACGGGGCCGTGCAGACCCTGGCCACCGATCTCACCATCCTCGGCGACCTCGAGGGGGCGGACGTGATCCACTCCCACACCTGGTACGCGAACATGGCCGGGCATCTCGGCAAGCTCATGCACGGCGTCCCCCACGTGCTCTCCGCGCACTCCCTCGAGCCGCTGCGCCCGTGGAAGGCCGAGCAGCTCGGCGGCGGCTACGCGCTCTCGAGCTGGGCGGAGAAGACCGCCTACCTCGGCGCCGACGCGGTGATCGCGGTCTCCGACGGCATGCGCCGGGACATCCTCGCCTGCTACCCGGAGGTCGACCCGGAGAAGGTGCACACCGTCCACAACGGAATCGACACCGAGGCCTGGACCCCGCAGGCCGAGACCGACGCGCTGGAGAAGTACGGCATCGACCCGACCCGTCCCTCCGTGGCGTTCGTCGGCCGCATCACCCGCCAGAAGGGCGTGCCCCACCTGCTGCGCGCCGCGCTGCGCGCCGCGCTGCGCCTGCCCGAAGACGTCCAGCTCGTGCTCTGCGTGGGCGCACCGGACACCCCGGAGCTCGCCCACGAGGTCAACGGGCTCATCGCCGAGCTGCGCCGCACCCGCGAGGGCGTCGTCGTCATCGAGGGCATGATCCCGCGCCGAGAGGTCACCCAGATCCTCTCGGCCGCCACCGTGTTCGCCTGCCCCTCCGTGTACGAGCCCCTCGGCATCGTCAACCTCGAGGCGATGGCGTGCGGCACCGCCGTCGTCGCCTCGGCGGTGGGCGGCATCCCGGAGGTCGTCGACGACGGCGTCACGGGCCTGCTCGTCCCGATCCAGCAGGTCGCGGACGGCACCGGCGCCCCCGTGGACGAGGACGCGTTCGCCGCGGACTTCGCGGCCGCCCTCACCCGGGTGCTCGAGGACCCGGAACGGGCGACGGCGATGGGCGAGGCCGGCCGGGCCCGCGCCATCGAGCACTTCTCGTGGGAGACCATTGCGGAGCGCACGATCGAGGTCTACGAGGCCGTGCTGCGCTGAGCCCGCCCGACCACGCACACGGGCCCCCGCCACCGCGAGGTGACGGGGGCCCGGTGCGTCCGGGGACGGCCGCGGTCAGCCGCGGCGGCCTCGCGTCGCCTTCTCGCGGGCGCGCACGGCCTTCTCGTCCTCCGGCTCCTCGCCGGCGGCTCGGCGGGCCTCGAACCAGGCATGGGCCTCGGCCTGGCGCTCGGCCTCGGCCTGCGTGGCGATGTCCATGCGCAGGTGCTCGGGCTCCAGGCCGAACGCCTCGACGAGCTCGAGCGCGAAGGGGCGCAGGCGCTCGGCCAGGCGGTTCACGTAGCCGCGCAGGGAGCGGGCGCGCTGGCTGGAGAGGCGGCCGTGGGCCACGAGCCAGCCGAGGTCCTCCTCGAGCACGCGCAGCGCGAAGAGGTTGCGCAGCCAGGTCAGGACGGTGCGGGTGCTCTCGTCCCGGGTGGCCTCCACGGCGCGGGTGAAGGCCTCCCACTGCAGCAGCTCGCCCTGGTTGCGGGCGACCTCGATCAGCTCGTGCTGGCGGGTGTTGAACGCGGCGGCCTGCTCGGCCTGGGTCTTGCCGCGCACGCCGGCCAGGGTGCTGGCGATGTCCGCCGTCTTGGCGCGCACGCGGTCGGTGAGCAGGTCGCGCTGCACCTCCGGGTCCTTGAACCAGTTCGCGGACCGGCGCTCGGAGCCGCCGTCGCTCACGGACTGCACGGCCTTGTGCAGGCCCGCGCGGTGGATCGCGTCCGAGGCCTGCGCCACCACGTACCGGGAGACTGCGCCCACGTTGAGGCGGCCGAACTCGTGCGAGTAGTCCGTCAGCAGGCGCTTGCCCACCAGCTGCAGCAGGACGTTGTTGTCGCCCTCGAAGGTGACGTACACGTCCAGGTCCGCGCGCATCTGGGGGATCCGGTTGCGGGCCATGAAGCCGGCGCCGCCGCAGGCCTCGCGGGTCTCCTGCAGCGTGTCCAGCGCGTTCCAGGTGGCCAGGGGCTTGATGGCGGCCGCGAGGGTCTCCAGCTCCTGCCGGTCCGCGTCCGAGTCGGCGCGGCCGGAGAACACGCCGTCGAAGCGCTCGAGGAGCTCGTTCGAGGCGAAGGCGTCCGCGTAGGCCCGGGCGAGCCGGTCCACGAGGCGGCGCTGGTGGTTCTGGTAGTCCAGCAGCACCTCCTCGCGCTCCGGGTCCGAGGCGTTGAACTGGCGGCGCTGCTCGCCGTAGGCGATCGCGCCGTGCAGGCCCAGGAACGAGGCCGTCGTCGCGGCCAGCGAGAGCGAGACGCGGCCCTGGACGAGCGTGCCGAGCATGGTGAAGAAGCGCCGGCCGGGGGACTCGATGGGGGAGGAGTACGTGCCGTCCTCGGCCACGTCGCCGTACCGGTTCAGCAGATTCGTGCGCGGCACGCGCACCTGGTCGAAGTGCAGGCGCCCGTTGTCGATGCCGTTCAGGCCGCCCTTGAGGCCGTCGTCCTCGCCGCCGATCCCCGGCAGGAAGGCCCCGTCCTCGTCGCGGATCGGCACGTAGAAGCAGTGCACGCCGTGGTTGACGCCCTTCGTGATGAGCTGGGCGAACACGGTGGCGGCCCGGCCGTGCAGCGCGGCGTTGCCGAGGTAGTCCTTCCACGCGCCCTTGAACGGGGTATGGATGACGAACTCGCCGGCGGCCTCGTCGTAGGTGGCGGTGGTGCCGATCGAGGCGACGTCCGAGCCGTGCCCGATCTCCGTCATGGCGAACGCGCCGGGCACGGACAGGTCCATGGCGCCGGGCAGCCACCGGCGGTGGTGCTCCTCGGTGCCGAGGTGCAGGATGGCGGCGGCGAACAGGCCCCACTGCACGCCGGCCTTGATCTGCAGCGACGGGTCGCCCAGCACGAGGTCCGCGAAGGCGGCGATGTTGCCGCCGTGGTTGTCGTCGCCGCCGAACTCCTTCGGGAACATCCGGTGCACCGCGCCGTTCTCCACGAGCACGCCCAGCTGCCCGAGCACGCGCTCGCGGTGCTCGTCCATGCCCAGCAGGGGGTCGCGGTGCAGGCGGGGGTCGCGCACCAGGGCGCGCGCCGTGCGGCGGTCCTCGGCCCACGCGCCCAGCAGGGCGTCCTGCAGGGCGGCGGAGTCCAGCGAGCCTGGCTCGGGGTGCTCGGGGGCGATCTCGGCGACGTCGGAGGGGACGTCCGTGGCGTGGCGGGGGGCCTCGGCGGCGAGCTTCTCGTGGACGGTCATGACGATGCTCCTGTTCGTGAGTGGGGGCGGGCGCGGTCGGCGTCGGCCGCCGCGGGGTCGAGGGGGGCGCCGGGTGCGGCGCCGGTGAGGCCGGTCAGCAGCCAGTCGGCGATGGCACGGGCCATCGCCTCGGCCGGGATGCGACCGGCGGCCGGGGTCCGCAGCCAGGTCTCGGCGGCGGCGCGCACCAGCCCGACGGCGGCGCGCGGCCACAGAGCCAGCGGGTCGCCCGGGGCCGTGGTGCGGCCCCGCGCGGCCAGGTCGCGGGCCAGCCCGGACTCGAGCACGCCGTAGACGCGCTCGAGGAAGGGCCCGAGGACGGGGGCGGGGGCGTCCGGGGCGGCGGGCGCGGGGGCGACGGCGAAGGCGTAGACCTGCGGGGAGGTGGCGGCCACGGTCAGGTAGACCTCGACCATGCGGTGCAGGGCGTCCGCGCCGGAGGACGGGCCGTCCACGGCCTCGAGCAGGCGGCGCTCCATGTGCGCGGTGACGCGCTCGGCCACCGCCAGGCGAAGCCCCTCGCGGTCCCCGAAGTACCGGTAGAAGACCGTCTTCGAGGTGCCCGCGTGGGAGGCGATCTCGTCCATGGAGGCCTGCGCGCCGAGGGCGTGCACGGCGGCGCGGGCGGCGCGCACCAGGTCCAGGCGGCGCTCGGCCCGGTGGCGGTCCCAGCGGGCGCTGCGGCCGTCGCGGGCGGGGGTGTCGGACTTCACGAAACGGAGCGTATCAGGTACTGTGCGTCACAGTCACCCAGGCCCGGAACGTCCGTATCGTCCCGGGCCGGAGCCGCCCCCGCCGACCCGGCGACGGGCCCGCCGTCGAGAGGACCGCCATGACCCAGCCCGAGACCACCGCCCGTCCCGCCATCGCCGGGGGCGCCCTGCGCCCCGCCGTCGTCGTGGGCGGCAACCGGATCCCCTTCGCCCGCGCCAACACCGCCTACGCCGAGGCCGGCAATCAGGAGATGCTCACCGCCGCCCTCGACGGCCTCGTGGCCCGCTTCGGGCTGCAGGGGGAGCGCGTCGGCCAGGTCACCGCCGGCGCCGTGCTCAAGCACCCCCGCAACTTCAACCTCACCCGCGAGGCCGTGCTGGGCTCCGCCCTGGCCTCCGACACCCCGGCCGCCGACCTGCAGGTCGCCTGCGCCACCGGCATGGAGGCCATCGGCACCCTCGCGGACAAGATCCGCCTCGGCCGCATCGACTCCGCGATCGGCGGCGGCGTGGACTCCATCTCGGACGCCCCCGTCTCCCTCTCGGACGGCGCCCGCCGCGCCCTGCTGCGCCTCAACGCAGCCAAGACCATGAAGGACCGCCTCGCGGCCCTCAAGGACCTGCGCCCCGGCCACCTGGCCCCCGAGCCCGCCGGCGCCGGCGAGCCCCGCACCGGCATGTCCATGGGCGACCACCAGGCCCTGACCACCCACCGCTGGGGCATCACCCGCCAGGCCCAGGACGAGCTGGCCGCGGCCTCGCACCGCAACCTCGGCGCCGCCTACGCCGCCGGCTACATGGACGACCTCGTCACCCCGTTCCGCGGCCTGGACCGGGACAACAACCTGCGCCCGGACTCCACCCCGGAGAAGCTGGCCGGGCTGAAGCCGGCCTTCGGCCGCCACCTGGGCGAGGAGGCCACGATGACGGCGGCCAATTCCACCCCGCTCACCGACGGCGCCTCCGCCGTGCTCCTCTCCTCCGAGGACTGGGCCGCCGAGCGCGGCCTGCCCGTGCTCGCCGAGTTCGTGGACGTCGAGAACGCCGCCGTGGACTTCGTGGACGGGGACGAGGGCCTGCTCATGGCCCCCGCCTACGCCGTGCCCCGCCTGCTCGCCCGCCACGGCCTCACCCTCCAGGACCTGGACTTCGTGGAGATCCACGAGGCGTTCGCCGGCACCGTGCTGGCCACCCTGGCCGCCTGGGAGGACGAGGAGTACTGCCGTGAGCGCCTGGGCCTGGACGGCGCCCTCGGCAGCGTGGACCGCGCCAAGCTCAACGTGCACGGCTCGTCCCTGGCCGCCGGCCACCCGTTCGCCGCGACCGGCGGGCGCATCGTGGCCCTGCTGTCCAAGATGCTCCACGAGAAGGGCGCGGGCTCCTTGGGCCTCGTCTCCGTCTGCGCCGCCGGCGGCCAGGGCATCGTGGCCCTGCTGCGCGGCCGCTGAGCACCCGACAGAACCGAGAGGCACTGACATGACCGACCGCTACGGCGCCTTCGCCGCCTCCGCCCTGGGCCGCCGCCTGACCGGCGCCCTCGGCCTGCCCCAGCCCGTCGAGCTGCGCCGCCACGCCCCCGGCGAGCCCGTGCTCCACGGCTCCGTCCTCGTCCTCGGCGCCGGCCCCGCCGCCGCGGACGCCCGCACCCTTCTGGCCTCGTGGGGTCTGGAGGTGGCCGACGCGCCCCGCGAGGGCGCGCGGCTCGCCGGCGTCGTCGCCTGCTTCGACGACGCCGCCGCCCCCGGCGACCTGGGCGAGACCGTCCTGCAGATCGGCGGCGCGCTGCGCTCCCTGGGCGCCTCCTCCCGCGTGGTCACGGTGTCCGTGGACCCCGAGGCCGCGGCCGAGCCCGCCGTGCGGGCCGCCCGCCAGGGCGTGCAGGGCCTGACCCGCTCGCTCGCGCAGGAGATGCGCCGCGGCGGCACCGCGAACGGCATCGTCCTGGGCGAGGGCGTGCCCCTCACCGCCCCCGGCGCCGCCGGCGCCCTCGCGTTCCTGCTGTCGGGCCGGTCCGCGTACGTCTCCGGCCAGTTCCTCCCCGTGACCACGCGGGACGGCGCGACCCCCGCGGACGCGGCCCGCCCCCTGGCGGGCAAGGTGGCCGTGGTCACGGGCGCGGCCCGGGGCATCGGCGCGGCCATCGTGCGCACCCTGGCCCGCGACGGCGCCGCCGTGGTGGGCGTGGACGTCCCGGCGGCGGGGGAGTCGCTGGCCGCCGTCGTGAACGAGGTGGGCGGCACCGCCCTCGCCCTGGACATCACCGCCCCGGAGGCCGGCGCGCGCATCCTGGAGCACTGCCGCGCCCGTCACGGGCGCATGGACGTGGTGGTGCACAACGCGGGCATCACGCGGGACCGCATGCTCGCCAACATGGACGCGGCGCGCTGGGACTCGGTGATCGCCGTGAACACCGCCTCGCAGCTGGCCATGAACGAGGCCTTCCTCGCGGACGACGCGCGGGACGTCACGGGCGAGGGGCTGCGGATCATCGGCCTGGCCTCGATCTCCGGCATCGCCGGCAACCGCGGCCAGACCAACTACGCGGCCTCCAAGGCCGGCGTGATCGGCCTGACGGCCGCCTCCGCGCCGGCGCTGGCCGCGCGCGGCGGCACGATCAACGCCGTGGCGCCCGGCTTCATCGAGACCGAGATGACCGCGAAGATCCCGCTGGCCACCCGCGAGGTCGGCCGCCGGCTCAACTCGCTCCAGCAGGGCGGGCTGCCCCAGGACGTCGCCGAGGCCGTCGCGTGGTTCGCCTCCGACGCCGCCGGCGGCACCAACGGCGCCACCCTGCGCGTGTGCGGCCAGTCGAAGCTGGGGGCGTGAGCATGCGCACCACCGAGCTCGCCGCGCCGCCGTCGCTGGCCGGCCTCTACGCCCGGGCCGCCGGGCAGGCCGCCAAGGACGCGCTGACCCGCCGCTCCCGTCCCGCCGTCCTGCCCGAGCGGGAGGTAGTGGTCACCGGCCACCGCATCCCGCGCGCGGCGGTGGCGGCATGGCGCGACGCCGTCGGCCCCGCCGACCCGGCCGCGCTGCCCTCCGTGCTCGTCCACACGCAGGTGTTCGGGGCCGCCATGGAGCTCATGGCCGACCCCGATTTCCCCCTGCCCCTGCCCGGCATGGTGCACCTGACCAACACCGTGCTGCACCGCCGCCCGGTGCCGGCCGAGACGGCGCTGCGCGTCACGGCCCGCGCGGTCGGGCTCGTCCCGCACCACGCGGGCACCGCCGTGGACGTGGCCGTCACCGTCGAGGGGCCGGACCCCGCCGGCGGCGAGGCCGTGCTCTGGGAGGGTGTCTCCCGATACCTGGCCAAGGGCGTGCACCTCACGGGCCTGCGGCCGGAGCGCCCGGCCCGCGAGGAGTTCACCGCCCCCGCCCGGACCGCCGAGTGGCGCCTCGGCGCCGGCGCCGGCCGCCGCTACGCGGACGTCTCCGGGGACTGGAACCCCATCCACCTCACCGGGGTGAGCGCGCGCCTGTTCGGCATGAAGGGCGCGATCGCCCACGGCATGCTGCTGGCCGCTCGCATGCTGCAGGGCCGCGAGCCCGCCGCCGGCGGGTTCCGCTGGGAGATCGAGTTCGACGCGCCCGTCGTGCTGCCCGGCACCGTGGCCGTCCGCTACGAGCCCGCCGACGGGCAGGGCACCCGCGTGATCGGCTGGGACGGGCGCCGCGGCCGCCGGCACTTCACCGGCCGGATCGCCCCGCTCGCGGACTGAGCGGACGACGCCGCACGGCACAGGCCCCCGGGACGCTCCGTCCCGGGGGCCTGTGCCGTAATGGTCCTGCGTGGTGAGGCGCGGTCCTGGGCGGTGCGCCGCGCGGGCTCAGGCGCCGGCGTCCCCGCCGCCGTCCTGGCGGCGGGCCAGCCCGGTGGCGGCCTCGAGCAGCCCGTCGGCGTAGGCCTCCCACGAGTGGTCCGCGGCGTGGCGCACGGCGCCGGCGGCCAGGGCATCCCACGCCGGGCGGTCCGCCAGGACGGCGGCGAGGGCGTCGGCCCAGGCCTCGGGGGAGCCCTCCGTCACCAGCCGCCCGGAGGCGCCGTCGATCACGGCGTGGACCAGCCCGCCTACCCGGTGGGCGAGCACGGGCGTGCCGCAGGCCTGCGCCTCGAGGGCCACGAGGCCGTACGACTCGGAGGCGCTGGGCATCGCGACGACGTCGGCCGCCCGGAGCTGCGCGGCCAGCTCCTCCGCCCGGACCGGCTCGGAGAAGGTCACGAGGTCCGCCACGCCGCGCTCGAGGGCCAGGCCCGGCAGGTCCAGCCCCTCCTCTCCGGAGGGCGCCCCGTTCACGTGCAGGCGCACGCCGGGGTCGGCCCCGGGCCCGCCGGCCCGCTCGCGCAGCACGGCCAGGGCCTCCACCAGCAGGTGCGGGCCCTTGTGCCGCTGGATGCGCCCGGCGAACAGCACGCGCAGGGCGCCGCCGTCGTCGGGGTCGCCCGGCCAGAGGGCCGGGCCCTCGGGGGTGAACGTCGCGAGGTCCGCGCCCGGGGGCAGCACCCGGGTGCGCGCCCGGGGCACGCCGAGGGCCTCGCGCAGGTCCACGACCTCGGCGGGGGAGTTGACCACCAGCAGGTCCGCCTCGCGGACCACGGCGCCCTCCGCCTCGATCCGCTCGGCCGGCTCGCGCAGCTCCGGGTCCTCGAGCATCTTCACGGCGGCGGTGGTGTGCATGGTGTGCAGGTGGGGGGCGCCGGTCGCCGCCGCGAGGGCGGCGGCCGTGGGCGCCGAGAGCCAGTAGTGGCCGTGCACGAAGGCGACGGGCGGGGCGGCCGGTGCGCCGAGGCCCCGCGCGTCGACCCCCTGCGGAGCCAGCACCGGCCCGCCCGGCACGGAGTCGGAGGCCAACCAGGCGCGGGCCGCCGCCGTGAACTCGTCCCTCAGCGCGGCCAGCTCGGCCTTGGGCAGGGGCGCGGCCGGGCCCACGGCCAGCTCCACGACCGTCGCCGCGGGCGCCTCGCCGCCGGCCTCCAGCCGCGTGACGCGCGCGCCCTCCGGGCCCACGGGCTCCTCGGCGCGGGTGAGGAGGATCATGCGCACCCCGCGCCGGGCCAGGGCCAGGGCGGCGTGGCGCACGTACACGTTCAGGCCGCCGGCGTCCCCGCGGCCCGGCTGCGCCAGGGGCGAGGTGTGCAGGCTGACGCCGATGCCGACCGGCACGGAGGCGCGCAGCTCCTCCTCAACGGCGTCGAACAGGCGGGTCGCCGTCGCCGAGGACGCCAAGTCCTCGACGCGCAGCATCCGCCCCTCGCGGTCGCCGAGGGGCAGCGTCCAGTTGGGGTGCTGGTCCTGGGTGGTGCCGGGCTGGTTCTGGATGCGGCGCTCGCCCACGGCGTCGACGAGGGAGACGCTGTGCAGGGCCGAGGGCGCCTGGGCCAGGAGCCGGTGCAGGGCCACGGTCTGCGCCTCGCGCTGGGCCGCGTCGTCGGGGCGCACCCGGGCGTCCCGCGCGTCGAGCAGGCCGCGTCGCACCGCGGCGCCGAGGAACGCCTCCACCTCGTCCGCCGAGCGGCGGCGCTCCTGCGCCACGTCCACGGTGTAGAGGCCGAGCCGCTCGCGCAGGTCCACCTGGACGCCCTCGAGGTAGCCGGCCGTGGGCGGCAGGTCGTGGGTGTTCACGGCGGCCATGGCCAGGCGCCGGTACCGCTCCGGCGGCAGCGGCTCGCCGTCGCGCTGCTCGAACCAGAGGATCGAGGTGCCCAGCACGCCGGCCTCGGCCAGGCGGCGCTGCACCCAGGGCTCGAACGTGCCCAGGTCCTCGCCGACCACGACGGCGCCGGCCCGCTCCGCCTCGAGGGTGAGCACGGCGAGCATCGCCTCGTGGTCGTACTCCACGTAGGCGCCCTGGGTGGCCCCGGCGCCCACCGGGATCCACCACAGGCGGAAGAGCCCGAGCACGTGGTCCATGCGGATGCCGCCGGCGCTGCGCAGCACAGTGCGCAGCATGTCCCGGAACGCGGCGTAGCCGGTCTCGGCGAGGCGGCGCGGATGCCACGGGTGCTGGGACCAGTCCTGGCCGAGCTGATTGAACACCTCGGGCGGGGCGCCCACGGACATCCCGGGGACGAGCACGTCCCCGAGCATCCAGGCGTCCGCGGTCTCGCGGGTGGCCCCGACCGCCAGGTCCACCATGACGCCCATGCGCATGCCCGCGGCGCGGGCGCGCTGCTGCACGGCGGCGAGCTGCTCGGCGGCCACCCACTGCACCCAGCGGTGCAGGTCGACCTCGTCCGCGCGCTCGGTGCGCACGCGCTCGGCGTGCTCCCCGCCCGGCGCCCAGGCGGGGTCGGCCAGCTCCGGACCGGGGACGTCGTCGGCGGTGCGCAGCGCGGACCAGAGGGCGAAGTCGTCCAGGCCCGGCCCGGCCTCGGCGCGGAAGGCGGCGTAGGCGGCCTCGCGCTCGGGGGTGCGGGGCACGGCGTGCACGCGGCGCAGGGCCGGCCAGAGGGCGGCGGCCACGGCCGGGCGGTCGATCGCGCCGGAGCGCTCCAGGCGTGCCTGCACGGCGGCGCCGGCCGCGCGCAGCTCGTCCTGCTCGGCGGCGGGCAGCGCGGCGAACTCGGGGATGTCCGGCACGTGCACGAGCAGCGCGGAGAGGAAGCGCCGGGACACGGGGGAGTAGGGGGAGTCGGCCGGCTCGGCGCCGGGCTCGACGGCGTGCAGCGGGTGCAGCAGGAGGAAGTCCGCGCCGTGCGGGGCGGCCAGCTCGGCGAGGGCGGCCATGTCCGCGGCGTCGCCGATGCCCCACGAGTCCGCAGAGGTGACCGAGTACCCCTGGGCGGCGACGCCCCAGCCGCGCCGGGCGAGGAACGGGGCGGCCGTGGTGAGCCGCTCCGGGGCGCACACCAGGACGGCGGAGGCGGTGGACCCGGAGCCGCTGACGACCTCGAGGCGGTGCCAGCCGGGCGCCAGGTCCCCGGGGACCTGCACGTGCAGCCGCTCGCGCGCGACGCCGTCCACGCGGCGCACCTCGACGACCGGCTCGCTGACGTCCACGTCCAGGGTCTGCCCGGACTCGGTGTGGATCCGCGCGGTGACGGTGTCGCCGGCGGCGACGTGGCACGGCACGGAGAGCCGGTGCCCGGCGCGGGCGGCGACGGTGGGCGGCAGGACGTCCCGCCAGGGGGCGGTCTCGGCGTCCTCGAGAGCCTCGGCCAGGCCGGCGACGCCGTCCGGTCGGACGCGGACGCCGAGCGCGGCGAGGACCTTCACGAGGGCCTCGTCCGGGACGGTCTGGGCCGAGCCGTCCTGGCCGACGTAGTCCGTCTGCACGCCGTGCGCGCGGGCGAGTTGGCGCAACAGCGCGCGGGCTTCCAGGGCCATCGGGTCCTCCATGCCGTCGTCTCCGGTCGCTGACGGCGCCTGCCGTCACACGTCTCCACTCTAGTATGCGCAGCGGTGCGGGAACGCGAGGAGCCCCGGTCGTGACGACCGGGGCTCCTACTGCTTCGATGAGCGGTGCGCGAGGGGGGACTTGAACCCCCACGTCCTTGCGGACACAGCGACCTCAACGCTGCGCGTCTACCAATTCCGCCACTCGCGCTCATCCTCGGGCCGAGAAGGCCCGTTCACCTGGTCCGGTCCGACTCTCTCGAGCCGTTCCCTCGCCGGGCAACTCGAGAACTGTAGCACGCGCTGCGGCTAGGCTCAAAACCATGACCCAGAACGCTCATGACACCCCCGTCTCCCGCCCCGAGGACCGCGTCGTGGAGATCTGCCGCGACCTCATCCGCATCGACACCACCAACCGTGGGGGCAACGTCTCCGTGGGAGAGCCGGAGGCCGCCGCCCTTTGCGCCCGGCTCATGGAGGAGGCCGGGATGAGGCCCCGCCTCTTCGAGTCCTCGCCCGGGCGCGTGTCCGTCGTCGGGCACCTGCCCGGCTGGGACGAGGACGCGCCGGGGCTCGTGGTGCACGGCCACACGGACGTGGTGCCGGCCGAGGCAGACGAGTGGAGCGTGGACCCGTTCGGCGCCGAGCTCAAGGACGGCATGATCTGGGGCCGCGGCGCCGTGGACATGAAGGGCATGGACGCGATGGTGCTCTCCGTCCTGCTTCACCTGGCCCGCACGGGCCGGCGACCCCGGCGCCCGCTCACCGTGGCGTTCTTCGCGGACGAGGAGGCCGGCGGCGTCTACGGGGCGCGCTGGCTCGTGGAGCACCACCCCGAGCTGTTCGACGGCTGCACCGAGGCGATCTCCGAGGTCGGCGGCTTCTCCACCGAGGTGCACGGCTCGCGCGCCTACCTCGTGCAGACCGCGGAGAAGGGCATCGCCTGGCTGAACCTGCGCGCCGAGGGCGCCCCCGGCCACGGCTCCGCGCCCCACCCGGACAATGCGGTGACGCGCCTGGCCGGGGCCATGACCCGCATCGGCGGCCACGAGTGGCCCCTGGTCTACACGAAGACCACGCGGGCGCTGCTCGAGCAGGTCGCCGAGATCATGGGCGTCGACTTCGACGAGCAGGACCCGACGCCGCAGCTCGACGCGCTCGGCCAGGCCCGCTCGTGGGTGGCCGGCACGCTGCGCACCTCCTCGAACCCCACCGGGATGACCTCGGGGTACAAGCACAACGTGATCCCCTCCACCGCGACCGGCACCGTGGACGCGCGCCTGCTGCCCGGCGAGGAGGAGGCCGCCCTGGCCACGATCGCCGAGCTCGCCGGTCCGGACGTGACCATCGAGCCCGAGCACCGCGACGTCGCCCTGGAGACGCCGTTCTCCGGCGACCTCGTGGAGCTCATGGTCGCCTCCCTGCAGGCCGAGGACCCGGGCGCCGAGGTGCTGCCGTTCATGCTCGGCGGCGGCACGGACAACAAGTCGCTGGCCCGCCTCGGCATCACCGGCTACGGCTTCGCGCCCATGCGCCTGCCCGCCGACCTGGCGTTCACCTCGCTGTTCCACGGCATCGACGAGCGCGTGCCCGTGGACGCCCTCGAGTTCGGCTGCCGCGTGCTCGAGCGGATGCTCGAGCCCCGCTGACCGGCCGACCCGCTGGCCCGGCCGCGGACGACGACGGCGCGGCCCGTTGTCGTCGGCCGTCCGCCGTCCGCCTGGGGTGGAGGCGAGGCGGGGCCAGGCGGGCTCAGGCGGAGGAGAGGGTGGAGGCCACGCGCACCACGCGGCGGCGCAGCCAGTAGCGCCGGGCCCCGCCGCGGAAGTGGACGGAGCGCTGCAGCTCCCAGCGGCCGTACTCGGCGTGCTCCACGAGCCGGCGGCGGGCGTCGCCCAGCGACTCGTCGGGGGAGACCGTGATCACCAGGTACTCCCACTTCTGGCCGCAGGCGATCGAGTCCAGGGTCGAGGACATCAGCTGTTCACGCACCCGTCCATCCTGGCAGAGTCGCGCCCCGGGCGGGGCGCTGCCCGGGTCAGGGGAGCACCCGCCACCCCTGGCGGGCCTCCCGGGAGGGGGATACCGTTCAGCCATGAGCTCTGACGCCCGCATGGCCCTGGAGGCCCTCACCACCGCCCTGAACGAACACCTCGTGGCCGCGCAGAACAAGCGGGGCGAGGACGACCCCGCCGTGGAGGCCGCGTTCTTCGCCGTCGCCGACGCCTTCGAGGCCTACGAGGACGCCCTGTACGCCGACACCGAGGAGGTCACCCCCCTCGAGGTGTTCGACGATGAGGAGGACGACGACGAGGGCTGAGCCGCATCGCGCGTGATCCACCCCACGACCCTGGGCTCCCGCCCGGGGTCGTCGCGTACAGTGACTCTCCGTGACGTGGATCGAAGCCATCATCCTGGGCCTGGTGCAGGGCCTCACGGAGTTCCTGCCCATCTCCTCTTCCGCCCACATCCGAATCGTAGGGGAGTTCCTGCCGTCCGCGTCGGATCCGGGCGCCGCCTTCACGGCCATCACCCAGATCGGCACGGAGCTCGCCGTGCTCATCTACTTCTGGCGTGACATCACCCGCATCATCGGCCGCTGGTTCCAGGCCCTCGCCGGCCGCCTGCCGCACTCCGACCCGGACGTGCGCATGGGCTGGCTCATCATCCTCGGCTCCCTCCCCATCGCCGTGCTCGGCCTGCTGCTGCAGGACTGGATCGACACCGAGTTCCGCTCCCTCTGGATCACCGCGACCATGCTCATCGTCTTCGGCGTGCTGCTGGCGCTGGCCGACCGCCTCGGCCGGCAGACCAAGCCCCTCGAGCGGCTCACGGTCCGCGACGGCGTCCTCTACGGCTTCGCCCAGTCCCTCGCGCTCATCCCCGGCGTCTCCCGCTCCGGCGGCACCATCACCGCCGGCCTGGCCATGGGCTACACCCGCTCGGCCGCCGCCCGCTACGCGTTCTTGCTGGCCGTGCCGGCCGTGTTCGCCTCCGGCTTCTACAAGCTGTTCCAGTCCCTCGCGGAGCCCGGCACGCAGGGCCCCTACGGGATGGGTGAGACCTTCCTGGCCACCGTCATCGCGTTCGTGGTCGGCTACGCCGTGATCGCCTGGCTGATGAAGTACATCACCACCAACTCGTACATGCCGTTCGTCTGGTACCGCATCGCCCTGGGCCTGGGGCTGTTCGCCCTCCTGGGTACCGGCGTCATCAGCGCCTGAGCCCGCCCCCGCGACCGCGCCCGCCGGCCCGGTCGGGCCTGCCCGCCCCGAAGCCGAGGAGTCCCGTGAAGTCCTGGTCCACCCCCGTCCCGCCCGCCGTGCCGACCCGGCCGGACCGGCTGCGCCTGCACGACACTGCCACCGGCGCCGTCCGGCACCCGGGCAACGACGCCCGGGAGGCCTCGCTCTACGTCTGCGGCATCACCCCCTACGACGCCACGCACCTCGGCCACGCCAGCACCTATGTGGCCTTCGACCTGCTGAACCGCTACTGGCGCGCCGCCGGCCTCGAGGTCGCCTACGTCCAGAACGTGACGGACGTGGACGACCCGCTGCTCGAGCGCGCCGACGCCACGGGCGTGGACTGGCGGGAGCTCGCCCGCGACCAGACCGACCTGTTCCGCTCGGACATGGCCGCGCTCGAGGTGCTCGCCCCGGACCACTACGTGGGCGCCACCGAGGCGATCGACCTGGTGGTGGACGCGGTGGAGGCCATGCTGGCCGCCGGCCTGGCCTACCGGGTCCCCGGCGAGGCCGACGCCCCCGACGGCGACGTCTACTTCGACGTCCGGGCCGCCGAGGCGGCCGGCGACTGGCGGCTGGGCCAGGTCTCGGCCATGCCGCTGGACGAGATGACCGAGGTGTTCCCCGAGCGCGGCGGCGACCCGCAGCGCCCCGGCAAGCGCGACCCGCTGGACCCGCTGCTGTGGCGCGTGCACCGTGACGGGGAGCCCGCCTGGGACGGCCGCTCCCTCGGCGAGGGCCGGCCGGGCTGGCACATCGAGTGCTCCGTGATCTCCCGCGCGCACCTGCCCGCCCCGTTCACCGTCCAGGGCGGCGGGTCCGACCTGCGCTTCCCGCACCACGAGTTCTCCGCCGCCCACGCCACCGCCGTGGACGGCCGGCCCTTGGCCCGGCACTACGCCCACACCGGCATGGTGGCCCTGGACGGGCAGAAGATGTCCAAGTCCCTGGGCAACCTCGAGCTCGTCTCCCGGCTGCGCGCCCGCGGCGTCGAGCCGGTGGCCGTGCGCGCCGCGATCCTCGCGCACCACTACCGCTCCGACTGGGAGTGGTCCGAAGACGTGCTGGCCCGCGCGCAGGAGCGCGTGGCGCGCTGGCGCGCCGCCCTCGAGGGCCCGCACGCGCAGGCCGGCTCCGCCGTGCTCGACGCGGTCCACGCCGCGCTCTCGGACGACCTGGACGCCCCCCGCGCCCTCGAGGCGCTCGACGCGTGGGCCGCGGGCACGCTGCCGGGCCTGGACGCGGCCGACGACGCCGCCCCGGTGGCCGTGGCCGACGTCGCCTCGGCCCTGCTGGGCCTGCGCCTGCGCTGAGCCGGCGGAGGGCTCAGCGCCCGCTGCGCCCGCGCAGGTAGCGCTCGAACTCCCGGGCGATGGCCTCACCCGAGGCCTCGGGCAGCTGCTGCGTGTCCTGCGCCTCCTCGAGCTGACGGACGTACGCGGCGACGTCGGGGTCCTCGGCGGCGAGCTCGTCCACGCCGCGCTGCCACGCCTGGGCGTCGTCCTCGAGCTCGCACGTGGAGACGCTCACGTGCAACAGGTCCTCGATCGCCTCCACGAGGCCGAGCAGGGTCTTGGGGGAGGGCGCCTGGGCCACGTAGTGCGGCACCGCGCCCCACAGGGAGACGCTGGGCAGGCCGCGGCGGGCCGCCTCGTCCGCGATGACCCCGACGATCCCCGTGGGGCCCTCGTACGCGGGGCGGTCCGCGCCCACGGCCACGCGGACGTCCACGAGCGGGGAGGTGGGCCGGGCCCGCAGGGGCCGACTGTGCGGCACGTCCGCCAGCAGTGCCCCGAGGGTGACGACGGCGTCCACCTGCCGCGCGGCCGCGGCCGCGAACAGCTCCTCGGCGAACGCCTGCCAGCGCACGTTGGGCTCGACGCCGACGGCCAGCAGCACGCGCACCCCGTCCGGGGGCGCGGCCTCGCCGGCGACCGGGCGGCCCTGCGCGTCCAGCTGTGCCTCGTGCAGGCGCACGGCCGGCCACTCGAGGGTGCCCATGCCGTCCGCGTCCCGGCGGACCACGGGACGGGTCACCTGGTAGTCGTAGAACTCGCCGTCGCAGATCCGGCCGGACTCGGCGGCGTCCCACTGCTCGCGCAGGGCGTCGAGCGCCCCGCTGGCCGCGTCCCCGGCGTCGTTCCAGCCCTCGAAGGCCAGCAGCAGGACCGTGGGCGCGCGCAGCCCCGCCTCGAGGTCGTCGACGGTGGCCGTCAGGTGCGTCCGGAGCGGCCCCAGGGCGTCGTCCGGCTGGTCCACGGAGGATGCGTCGGTCATGGCGGCCAGCCTAGGCACGGCCCGGCACCGCGGTCACGGGCGGGCCACCGCCCCCGTGCGGGCGCCCGCCGCGCGCTCGATAGGATGGACCCCATGCCCTCCACCCCCGCGGCCCGCCCGGCCGAGCGCGCCCGCGCCCTCCCGCGCGCCGTCCTCTGGGACATGGACGGCACCCTCGTGGACACCGAGCCCCTGTGGAACGCCTCCCAGCGGCGCCTGCTCGCGGAGCACGGCGGCGTGTGGTCCGAGGCCCTGGCCGACTCCCTCGTGGGCCGCCCCCTTGACGAGGGCGCGCGCCGCCTGCAGGCGGCAGGGCTGGACCTGCCGGTCGACGAGATCATCGAGCGCACCATGGGCGCCGTGACCCGCGGCGTGGCGGACCGCGTCCCCTGGCGCGCCGGGGCCCGCGAGCTGCTCGCCGCCCTGGCCGAGGCCGGCGTCCCCGGCGCGCTCGTCACCATGTCGCACACCCCTCTGGCCCGCGCCCTCGCCGAGCGCGCCCCCGCGGGCGCCCTCGACGTCGTCGTCTCCGGAGACCTGGTGGCCCGCGGCAAGCCCGACCCCGAGGCCTACCTGCTCGCGCTGGACCTGCTCGCCGCGCGGCATCCGGGCCTGGACGCCGCCGGCTGCGTCGCCGTCGAGGACTCGCCGGTCGGCGTCGCCGCGGCCGTGGCCGCCGGCCTGCCCACCGTGGGCGTGCCCAGCGTCCTGCCGCTGCCGGCCGGGGCGGCCACCGTCGAGTGGGACACCCTGGCCGGGCGCGCCCCGGCGGACCTGGCCGCCGTCCGCGACGTCGCGGCGGGCCGCGCCGAGGACGCCCCCGCCCCCGCCGGCCCGGGCGGGCGCGCGTGAGCGGCGCCGCCGCCCGGCGCACCGGCTCCCTCCGCCTGGGCTCCGTGGCCGGGGCGCCCGTGCTGCTGTCCTGGACGTGGCTGCTCATCGCCGCCGCGATCGTCCTGGCCTTCGGCCCGCAGATCCGGCGCGCGCTGCCCGAGCTGGGCGCCGGCGCCTACGGGGTCGCCCTTGGCTACGCCGTGCTGCTGGCCCTGTCCGTGCTCGTGCACGAGGTCGCCCACGCGCTCGCCGGCCGCGCCGCGGGCCAGCGGGCCGAGGAGATCGCCCTCACCCTGTGGGGCGGGCACACCCAGTTCCGCGGCGCGCACGCCGGGCCGCTGGGCATGGTGTTCACCGCGATGGCCGGCCCGGCCGCCAACCTCGCCCTCGCCGGGCTCGCCCACCTGGCCGCCCGCGCGGTGGACGGGCCCTCCGTGGCCGCCCTGCTGCTGGACGTCACGGTGTGGGCGAACCTGCTGCTCGCGGCCTTCAACGCCCTGCCCGGCGCCCCGCTGGACGGCGGGCGCATGGTGGAGTCCGCCGTGTGGGCGGCCACCGGGTCCCGGGACCGCGGCGTCGAGGCCTCCGGCTGGGCCGGACGTGTGATCTCCGCCGCTATCATCGCCGCCGCCCTGCTGGCGCCGCTGCTGCAGGGCCGGACCCCGGACGTGCTGTTCACCGTGCTCCTCATCTGGGCCGCGCTCACCCTGTGGCGGGGCGCCGGCGACGCCGTGGCGCGGGGGCGGTGGGGCCGGCGGCTGGCCGGGCTGCGGCTGGCGGACCTCGAGCTGGCCGCCGTCGCCGTCCCCGAGCACCTCTCCGTGGCCGAGGCCCTGGCCCACGCCGACGGCGGCCGGCGGGCTGCGGTCGCCGTGGACGGTGCAGGCCTGCCTCGCGGGGTGCTCGACCTCACCGCCGTGGGCCGCCTGGACGCGGCCGCCCGCGCGGGCACCCCCGTGGCGGCCGCCGCCGTCGCCCTGGCCCCGCAGGCCGTGCTGGAGCGCGAGGCCCTGCCCGAGGCCGGCCCCGAGCTCGCGGCCGTCCTGGCCGACCCCGAGACCCCCGTGTGGGTGCTCACCGACGCGCGCGGACTCGTGCGCTCGGTGGTGCCCCGCGAACGCATCCTCGCCGCCGTCCACGCGACGCGGCGCCCCTGACCCGACGAAGGAGCCACCCGACGATGACCGAACCCACCGGCGTGAGCGCGCGCCGCGGCCCCCTGCGGGCCGGCCAGCGCGTCCAGATCAAGGACGCCAAGGGCCGCCTGAACACCATCACCCTGCTGCCCGGCGGCGAGTTCCACAGCTACCAGGGGGTGCTGCGCCACGACGACCTGATCGGCGGCTTCGAGGGCGTGGTGGTGGAGAACTCCGCCGGCCAGCCCTACCAGGTGCTGCGCCCGCTGCTCAACGACTTCGTGCTCTCCATGCCGCGCGGGGCCACCGTGGTCTACCCCAAGGACGCCGCCCAGATCGTGCAGCAGGCGGATATCTTCCCGGGCGCCGTGGTGGTCGAGGCCGGCGTCGGCTCCGGCGCCCTGTCCATGTCCCTGCTGCGCGCCGTGGGGGACCACGGCCGGCTGCACTCCTACGAGCGCCGCGAGGAGTTCGCGGACGTGGCCCGCGCCAACGTGGAGGCGTTCTTCGGCGCCGAGCACCCCGCCTGGTCCATCCACCTCGGCGACGCCCAGGAGCAGATGACCCGCGTCCACGAGCCCGGCTCCGTGGACCGCGTGGTCCTGGACATGCTCGCGCCCTGGGAGTGCCTCGACGCCGTCGCCGAGGTCCTCGCCCCCGGCGGCGTCTGGCTGAACTACGTGGCCACCGCCACCCAGCTCTCCCGCGTGGCCGAGGCCATCCGGGACTCCGGCCGGTTCACCCAGGTGGAGGCCAACGAGACCCTCGTGCGCGGCTGGCACCTGGACGGGCTCGCCGTGCGCCCCGACCACCGGATGGTCGCCCACACCGGGTTCCTGCTCACCGCCCGCCGCCTCGCCACCGGCGAGGAGGCCCTGCGGCTGAAGAAGCGCTCCAAGGTCTCCGAATTCAAGGCCGAGGACGTCGAGGCCTGGCAGCCGGCCGACGAGGCCCGGTGGACCCCCGAGGCCCTCGGCGAGCGCCCCGTCACGGACAAGAAGGCGCGCAAGGCGGCCAAGGAGGCCCGGCTCATGGCGGCCCGGTCACGTGCCGCCGAGCGCGGCGTGGACGCGTACGGTGGAAGGATCCAGGAGCAGGACCAGGACTGAAGGGGAGGTGCCCGTGGACCAGGACGCGCAGGGGGGACCGGAGCAGCTCGAGCGCCGGCTCGGCGAGGCCCGTGAGCTGCTGCGGCAGTCCCAGGCCGAGGCCGAGCGGCTGCGGCACCAGCTCGACTCGGCCCAGCGGCACGCCGCGCGCCTCAGCGAGCGCCGCCGGGAGGCCGAGGCCCAGACCCAGACGGCCGCCCGCAACAACCGGCGCATGGTCGAGCTGCTCGAGGCCACGCGCGCCGAGATCACCACGCTCAAGGAGAACCTGGACGCCGTCACGCATCCGCCGTTCACCTTCGCCACCCTCGAGGCCGTCCACGCCCCGCGTGAGCCCGAGGAGGGCGTGGAGACCGGCGCCGTGGTGCGCGGGGGAGCGGATGTCGTGCAGAACGGCCGGCGGCTGCGCGTGATGGTCTCCCCGCTGCTCGACGCCGCCCGCCTCACGCCCGGCGCCCAGGTGCTGCTGGACGAGTCCAGCGCGATCGTGGGCGTCGCCCCGGGCACCGGATCCGGCCAGCTGCTGCGCGTCAAGGAGGCGCTGCCCGACGGCGGCCTCGTCCTGGCCGGCACGGCGGACGAGGAGCGCGTGGTGCGGCGCGCGCCCGCGCTGGAGGGCGTCGAGCTGCGCCACGGGGACGCCGTCACCGTGGACGCCCGCGTCGAATGGGCGCTGCGGCGGGTCGAGCTGTCCGAGGTGGACGAGGTGCTGCTCGAAGAGGTCCCGGACGTCACGTTCGAGGACATCGGCGGCCTCGGCCCGCAGATCGACCGGATCCGCGAGGCCGTCGAGATCCCGTTCCTGCACCCCGAGGTATACCGCGAGCACGGTCTGCGCGCCCCCAAGGGGATCATGCTGTACGGCCCGCCCGGCACCGGCAAGACCATGCTCGCCAAGGCTGTGGCCAACGCCCTCTCGGCCCGCAGCGCGGACGGCGAGCGCTCGTTCTTCCTCAACGTCAAGGGGCCCGAGCTGCTGAACAAGTACGTGGGCGAGACCGAGCGGCAGATCCGCGTCATCTTCGACCGAGCCCGCGAGAAGGCCGACGCCGGCTTCCCCGTGGTCATCTTCTTCGACGAGATGGAGTCGCTGTTCCGCACGCGCGGCTCCGGCGTCTCCTCGGACGTGGAGACCACGATCGTCCCGCAGCTGCTCACCGAGATCGACGGCGTCGAGGCCCTCGAGAACGTGATCGTCATCGGCGCCTCCAACCGCGAGGACATGATCGACCCGGCCGTGCTCCGCCCCGGCCGGCTGGACGTGAAGATCCGCGTGGACCGCCCCGACGCGGCCGGCGCCGCGGAGATCATGGCCAAGCACCTCACCGCGGACGTGCCCCTGCACCCCGACGACGTCGCCGCGGCCGGCTCGGCCGGCGCGGCCCGCGCGACGCTCATCGCCCGGACGGTCGCCGCCCTCTACGACCGCGGCACGGGCACCGCGCTGGCGGAGCTGACGGACGTGTCCGGCACGACCCGCGCCCTGCACCTGGCCGACCTCGTCTCGGGCGCCGTGGTGGCCGACGTCGTGGACCGGGCCAAGCGCCACGCCGTGCGCGACTACCTCGGCGCCGACCAGGACCCGGCCGCCCGCGGCGTTCGCGAGGGCCACCTGCGCGAGGCCGTGGACGCGGTGCTGGAGGACCAGACGGACCTGCTGGCCACGGTCGCGCCCGCCGAGTGGGCGCGCACCTCCGGCTGGCGCGGCCCGCGCCTGCAGTCGCTGCGGATGGTGCGCGGGGCGCAGTCGTGAGCGCGTTCGGCCGCGGCGGGCAGGACCTCCTCGGCGGCGAGCGTGCCGCCGAGCCGGGGGCCACGCCGGCCTTCGAAGGCCAGCGTCGGCTGTTCCACGGCGCGGCCGTGCCCCCGAACGGGCGGGACGCCGCCGGCTGGGGCGTGCACCGGGTGATGGGCACGGAGACCGAGTTCGGCATCCACGCGCCGGCCAACCCGGGGGCGCACCACAGCGTGCTCTCGGTCGAGCTCGTCAACGCCTACGCGGACCTGGTGACCCGCACCGGCTCGGCGGTGGCCGGCACCGAGTGGGACTACACGGGGGAGTCGCCGCTCGTGGACGCCCGCGGCTGGCGGCTGCCGCGTTCGGCGGCGCACCCCTCGCAGCTGACCGACGAGGCGCTCGTGGGCCCGGACGGCGAGCCCGTGCACCTGCTGCTCTCCACGGTGCTGGCCAACGGCGCGCGCTGGTACGTGGACCACGCCCACCCGGAGTACTCCTCGCCGGAGACGACCACCCCGCGGGACGCCATGGTCTGGGACGCCGCCGGGGACCTGGTCGCGCAGGCGGCGGCCGAGCACATCGGCCAGGCCGAGGGCGCCCCGGAGGTGCTGGTCTACAAGAACAACGTGGACGGCAAGGGCCAGTCCTACGGCGCACACGAGAACTACCTCGTGGCCCGGTCCCTCGACTTCGACGAGCTCACCGCCGTCCTGCTGCCGTTCTTCGCGGCGCGGCAGGTGCTCGTGGGCGCGGGCCGCGTGGGACTCGGCCCGGCAGGGGAGCGGCCGGGCTTCCAGCTGTCCCAGCGGGCCGACTACTTCGAGGAGCCCGTGGGGCTGGAGACCACGATCCACCGGCCGATCGTCAACACGAGGGACGAGCCGCACGCCCGTCCCGAGGCCTACCGCCGACTCCACGTGATCATCGGTGACGCGACGCTGAGCCAGCACGCCACGTGGCTGCGGATGGGCATGACCGCGCTCGTCCTCGCGATGGCCGAGGCCGGGACGGCGCCCCGGCTCACCCTGGACGACCCGGTGGCCGCGTTGCAGACGATCAGCCACGACCCGGGCCTGCGGGCCACGGTGTCGCTGCTCGAACACACCGCGGACGGCCCCGTGCGCCGGCACTGGACCGGGCTGCAGATCCTGCGGTCCTACCTGGACGCGGCCCACGCCCACTGCGCCGCCTTCGAGGTGACGGATCCGCAGACGCGCGAGGTGCTGGAGGCCTGGGCCATCGACCTCGACGACGCCACCGCGGATCCGCTGTCCCTGAGCGACCGCGCCGACTGGGCGGCCAAGCTGCGCGTCCTCGAGGGCCTGCGGGCCCGCGCGGGTGCGGACTGGACCGACCCCCGCCTCGCGATGGTGGACCTGCAGTACGCCGACCTGCGCCCGGCCCGCTCCCTGCACCGCCGGCTCGTGGCCGCCGGCGCGCTCCGGACGCTCGCCGACGAGGCGGAGATCCGTGCCGCCGTCGCCACGCCGCCGCGGGCCACCCGCGCGTGGACCCGCGGCAACCTCGTGGGCCGCCACGGTGACCGCGTGGCCGGCGCCGCGTGGGAGACGCTGCTGCTGCGCGGGGCGGGGGAGCGGGTGCACCGGCTGCACCTGGCCGAGCCGCTGGTCGGCGCCGCCGTGGACCTGCCCGGCTGGTGGGAGGACGCCGCCGCGCCCCGGCCCGACGACGAGGCGCTCGTGGCCACGCTGCCGCCGCTGTTCGGCGCGCGGGCCTGAGGCGAGGGCGGGCGCTCAGCCCGTGACGGCCGCGCGCACGCGGCCCAGCAGGGCGTCCGCCCGCGCGACGAGACGGTCCGCCCGGTCGACGTCGGTGCGCAGGATGCCCTCCACGCCCTCGTCGCGGAGGGGGCCCAGGTTGGTCTCGAGTGTGACCGTGGCGGCGGTGAGGCCGCCCCGGATGCAGCCGAGCGCCGCACCGACGTCGGAGAGCACGTTCGGGTTCGCTGCGTCCAGCACACGCTCGGCCAGGTCCAGTGCACGCTCGGCGGCGTCGACGATCCCACGGGGTGGCCGGACGGCCTCGGCCAGGGCGGCCTGGATCGCGGCCGAGCGCCGGGACCGGGCCTCCGGGGTGTCGCGGGGCAGCCCGAACGCCTCGGCCACGGCGCCGAAGCCCCGCTCGTCGCCGTCGGCGAGGCCGAGGCACGCCGCGATCAAGCCCTCCGATGCCCGAGCGTCCTCCTCGGACGCGCTGAACCGGGCCGCCATGGCCAGCAGTCCGGCGCCCTCGGCGACCGCGAGCGCGCCCGTCGCGCCCCCGCCGGGGGTGGGCTCGCCGGAGGCGAGGCGCCCCAGATAGCTCTCGATGCTCTCGTCGCGGATCATGCCCCCACGGTGCCAGACCGAGCCCGACCGCGGCCCGCCCTCAGGCGCGCTCCCAGGAGGCGACCGGCCCCGGGACGATCGTGAACAGCGGGTGCACGTCGGGGACGGGCGTGTCCGACCACCGTTCGAGCCAGGCGGGGCTGCGCGCGGCCAGCTTGGCGCACAGGTGACGCCACTCCAGGTCGCGCTGGCCCGTGGTGGCCGGGATCGGTGCGAGACCGACGGGCGGGATGCGCACCGCGCCGTCGGGGGCGGGGCACGGCCGGTCGATCCGGGAGTGGTCGAAGCGGTAGCCGCGCGCCGTGGCCTCGGCCTCGAGGCCGGAGAGGAACGCGCCGACGGCGCCGGACGGGTCCGGATGCTCCCGGAACCTCAGCAGCTGCGGGTGGTCCCGATACCCGCGCGTGCGGCCGGCCAGGACGGCCTGGGCGAGCAGGGCTTCGCGCCAGGCGCCCGTCAGGCCCTGGCGGTCGAGGTGGCGGGGATGAAGGGTCCACAGGCGCATGCCCCCATCCTGCCAGGGTGGGGCAACCCGGGGACGTGGGGCTGAAACGTGGCCCGTGCGTGGGGCAGGATGGGTGGACGCGGACGAAGCACATCGACCCGCGTCGACGCACGAGGAGGCCACCATGTCCCAGGAGCAGATCCGCCCACGCCCGTCCGGCGGCGACGACGAGACCGGCGCCGCGGCGGGCCAGGCGCACGTGAAGCCCGCGGCCCAGGACCAGGGCCTGGACAGCCTGCTGGACGAGATCGACTCGGTGCTGGAGTCCAATGCCGAGGAGTTCGTCAAGGGCTTCGTCCAGAAGGGCGGCCAGTGACCGACGCGGACCGCGCCCGCCGGATCTTCGGGCTGGAGACGGAGTACGGCGTCCAGCACTGGAACCCGGAGGGGCGCCCGCTCAGTCCCGAAGAGGTCGTCCGCTACCTCTTCCGGCCCGTCGTCGAGTGGGGGCACTCCTCGAACGTGTTCGTCTCCAACGGCTCCCGCCTGTACCTGGACGTGGGCTCCCACCCCGAGTACGCCACCGCCGAGTGCTCCACCCTGGACGAGCTGATCGCCTCGGACGCCGCGGGCGACCTCATCCTCCACGATCTCGTCACGCGGGCGCAGGAGCGCATGGCCGCGGACGGGATCGGCGGCCGGATCCACCTGTACCGCAACAACGCGGACTCCTCGGGCAGCTCCTACGGCTCCCACGAGAACTACCTGCTGCGCCGGCGCACCGAGTACCGCCGGCTCACCGAGGCGCTCGTGCCGTTCCTCGTCTCCCGCCAGATCCTCGTGGGCGCCGGCCGGGTGGTCCCCGCCGGCACGTGGCCCGAGGGTGACGGCGCGGCGCACTTCGCGTTCTCCCAGCGGGCGGACTTCGTGCAGGACGGGGTCTCCTCCTCGACCACGCGGTCCCGGCCGATCATCAACACGCGCGACGAGCCCCACGCGGACGCCTCCGAGTACCGCCGCCTCCACGTGATCGTGGGGGACACCAGCCTCTCCGAGCACACCCACCTGCTCCGATTCGGGGCCACGGACCTGATGCTGCGCATGATCGAGGCCGGCTTCCCCCTCGGGGACCGGGTGCTCGCCCACCCGACCCTGGCCGTCCGCCAGATCTCCCACGACCTCACGGGCACCGCCCGCGTGGCGCTGCGGGACGGGGACGCCTCCGCCCTGGAGCTGCAGGAGCACTACCTCGAGCGCGCCCGGGCGTTCGTGGCCGCCGAGGGCGCCCACCACGAGCGCGTGGAGGAGATCCTGACCCTGTGGGAGGACGTGATCGAGGCGGTCCGCACGGGGGACCGTTCCCGGATCGAGGACCGCATCGACTGGGCGATCAAGCTGCGCATGCTCGAGGACTACCGGGCCCGGCAGGACCTGGACTGGGGCTCGGCGCGGCTCGCGCAGCTGGACTTGGCCTTCCACGACATCGACCCGGACCGGGGCCTGTTCCGCCTCCTGCTGCGCCGCGGCGCGGCCGCGCGGCTGCTGCCCGAGGACGCCGGCCGGCTGGCCGTGGACGCGGCCCCGCCCACGACGCGCGCCCGCGTGCGCGCCGACTTCATCGCCCGCGCCCGTCAGCGGGGGCTGGGCTACGCGGTGGACTGGACCACGCTCAAGCTCACGGACCACCCGCTGCACGCGATCGCGGCGAAGGACCCCTTCGACGCGTCCTCGGACGCCGTGGACCGGCTGTTCGAGCGCATCGGCTGACAGGGCGCGCCCGGCGGGTCCCGGGCCGACACCCAGGGCCCGCCGCTAGGGTGTGGCGCATGAGTTCGTTCCAGACCCCCGAGACCACGACGCCGCGTCGCCGCCGTCGCCTCCTGCCCCTGGTGTCGCTGGGCGTGGCCGGCCTGTTCCTGGCCACCGCCTGCGCCTCCGGCCAGGACGACACGCCGGAGCCGCACGACGACGCCGCCTCCGCCTCGCAGTCCGCCGCGCCCGAGCGCGCCGCGGTCGGCGAGGGCCAGGGCGAGCCGGACGCCCTGGAGGGCCTGTCCTTCTCCGAGGGCGAGGACGGCGCCCCCAGCGTCGAGGTCGACGGCGAGCTCGCCACGGACCAGCCCACCACCCGCGTGCTCACCGCCGGCGAGGGCGACCAGGTGCAGGACGGCGACGTGCTGAAGATGTCGATCGCCGTCGTGGACCCCGCCAGCGGCGACGTGCTCGCCGAGAACTTCACCGGCGACCCCGAGTCCGTGCCCGTGGACCAGCAGCTCAAGAGCATGAACCCGGAGATGCACGACCTGCTGGTGCGCAACGGCGTCGGCTCCGTCGTCGCTGCCTACAGCCCCGAGCGCGAGGTCCCCGCCCCGCCCGCCGACGGCGCCTCGCCGAGCGCGTCCCCCTCCACACAGACCCAGCCCGCCCAGCTCTTCGTGTACAAGATCGAGTCGATCCTGCCCACGCAGGCCCAGGGCGAGGAGGTCGCCGAGCGCGACGAGCGACTGCCCGAGGTCACCGTGACCGACGGCACCCCGGAGATCGGCGACGCCGAGGGCGAGGCCCCGTCCGAGATGGTGGTCCAGCCGCTGATCCGCGGCGAGGGCCCCGAAGTGGGCCCGGACGACTCCGTGACCGTCAACTACGTGGGCGAGACCTGGTCCGAGGGCACCCGGTTCGACTCCTCGTGGGAGCGCGGCGCCCCCATCTCCTTCTCCCTGAACCAGGTGATCCCCGGCTGGAAGGAGGGCCTGGCGGGCCAGCCCGTGGGCTCGCGCGTCCTGCTGTCGATCCCGGCGGAGAAGGCCTACGGTGAGCAGGGCAGCCCGCCGGACATCGGCCCGAACGAGCCCCTGCTGTTCGTGGTGGACATCCTGGACGCCCAGGCCCCGTCCACCCCGCCGGCGAACTGACCCCCGCACCCACGACCCCTCAGGAGAGCACCGTGTCCTTCGGACAGCGCGACTACGACCGCACGAAGCCCGAGATCGACTTCCCGGGCGAGAACCCGCCCACCGAGCTGGTGGTGGAGGACCTGATCGCCGGCTCCGGCCCCGCCGTGGAGGCCGGCTCCCGCGTGCAGGTCCACTACGTGGGCGTGGCCTGGTCCACCGGCGAGGAGTTCGACGCCTCGTGGAACCGCGGCACCCCGCTGCCGCTGACCGTGGGCGTCGGCCAGGTCATCGCCGGCTGGGACCAGGGCCTGCTGGGCATGCAGGTGGGCGGCCGCCGCCGCCTCGAGATCCCGCCGCACCTGGGCTACGGCGCCCGCGGCGCCGGCTCGGCCATCGGCCCGAACGAGACGCTGATCTTCGTCTGCGACCTCGTCTCGGTCGACTGACCCGCGTCCCGTCCATGGCCCCTCCCGCCTCCCGGCGCGCCGGCGACGAGGCCGCCGAGCGGATCATCTCGCTGCTGTGGCTGCTGCTGTCCGCACCCCACGGCCTCGAGCGTGACCGGATCCGGCGCCAGGTCGTCGGCTACGAGGGGCTCTCGGACGCCGCCTTCGAGAAGCTGTTCCAGCGGGACCGCCGCGTGCTGCGCGCCGTGGGGGTCCCGCTGGAGACGCTCGAGGCGGACTCCTTCGAGGAGGAGGCGCAGGGCGTCCGCCACCGCGTGGTGCGCGACGCGATGCTGCTGCGCGACCTCGACCTCACCGTGGACGAGCGCCGCGCCCTCGTGCGCGCCCGCCGTCTCTGGGGCGACTCGCCCCTGCGCGCCGACGTCGTGCGCGCCGTGGGGCTGCTCTTCGCCCCGACCCCGGACCTGGCCGCCGACGACGAGCTGGCCGGCTACCATGCCCTCACGCCGCGGGCGGACCCCCGGCTCGAGGCCCTGACCCAGGCCGTCGCCGAGGAGGCCGTCCTGCGCTTCCCCTACCGCGACGCGCGGGGCCGGGAGAGCCGGCGGACCGTGCGGGCGTGGTTCCTCACGCTCGTGCGCGGCCGCTGGTACCTCACCGGCTGGGACGCGGACCGCGAGGCCGAGCGCAGCTTCCGCCTGACCCGCATGGAGGGCGAGCCGCGCCGCGTGGAGCGCGCCGCGTCCCTGCCGGGGCGCCCCGCCGACCACGACCACGCCGACCTGGTGGCCCGCCTGGCCGGCCAGGCCGACGCCGAGCGCGTGCGCGTCTGGCTCGCCCCCGGGCGCGGCCAGGGCGTGCGGGCCGTGGGCGAGCGGGTCGACCCCCGCGCCGAGGACGGTGCCGCGCCCGGGGACGGCTGGGAGCTCTGGGAGGCGCCCGCCGGCACCCACGAGGACGGCCTCGCCGCCGAGGTCGGCGGCCTGCTGGGCCGTGCGGTGCCCTCTGCCGCCGAGCCGGACCTGGCCCGGCGCGTGGCCGACGCCCTGGCCACCGCCGCCCGGGCGCACGCCGGGCCCGCCGCGCCCGCGCTGCTCGAGGTGCCGCTGGCCCCGCCCGTGCGGCGGCGCGCCCGGGACTCGAGCGAAGACCTCGTGGGCCGGCTCCTGGACATCGTGGGGCTCGCCAACCGGGCCGACGGCGTCGACCGCGCCGAGCTGCGCGCCCGGCTGGGCGTCACCGAGGATCGGCTGGACGCCGACCTCGAGACCCTGCGCTACTGCGGCATGCCCGAGCGCGACTTCCCCGGCTTCCAGTTCGAGGTGGACGAGGAGGGCGGTCGGGTGCACGTGCGCCGCGCCGCCGACCTCGCCGGCCCCGTGCGGCTGACGCGCCCGGAGGGGCACAGCCTCGTGGCCGCCCTGCAGACCGTGGCGGACCTGCCCGTGCTCGACGACGCCGACCGCGCGGCCGCCCGCTCGGCGCAGCGGCGCATCGCCGAGGCCGTCCTGGACGCGGGCGGCGCGGCCGCCTCGGCGGCGGACGACGAGGCGCTGGCCGAGGCCGAGGCCGGGACGGCGCCGACTCCCGCGCCCGGTGGGGCCGTGGCCGCGCACTGGGACGTGGCCGTCGATCCGGAGACCGTCCGGACGCTGCTGGCCGCGATCGCCGAGCGCCGCGTCCTGCGACTGGACTACCGCTCGGTGCACGCCGACGTGCTGAGCGAGCGCGACGTCGAGCCGCTCGCCGTCGTCCAGGACGGCGCCCGCCTGTACCTGCGCGCCTGGTGCCGCTCCGCCGGGGAGGACCGGGTGTTCCGCGTGGACCGGATCGGCGCGGCCGCGGCGACGGGGGAGGCCTTCGCCCCCCGCGCGCGGCCGGCCCGCTGGCGCGTCCACCCGGACGAGGCGGCGGGCACTCCGGCCGTGCTGCGCTGGGCCCACCGCGTGCGCGACGCCGCGGCAGGCTACCGGCCCGAGGCGCAGGCGGACCTGCCTGACGGCGACCGTCTCACCCGGGTGCGCCTCACCGACGCGGACGTGGCCGCGGCCCTCGTGGGCCGCCACGGCGGCGCCGTCGAGGTGCTGTCCCCGGCCGCGATGCGCGCCCATGTGAAGGACGCGCTGGACCGCGCCGTCGACGCCCTCGCGGCGCGGTAGCCTGGTCCCCAGGACCCCGATCGAAAGGACCTCACCATGGCCGGTCTCCAGGGATGGCAGCTCGTCATCATCATCCTCCTCGCGATCCTGCTCTTCGCCGCGCCGAAGCTGCCCGCGATGGCCCGCAACCTGGGCCAGTCGATGCGCATCTTCTCCTCCGAGGTGAAGCAGATGCGCACCGAGGACAAGGGCGCCAAGGACGGCAAGGACGCGCGCTCCGGTAGCGGCTCCACCGCGGCCGACGAGCCGGTCGAGGGCCGCGTCGTCGAGCGCGACGAGACCGACGTCCGCCCCCGCGACGAGCGCTGAGCCGGAGGGTCCCCACCCGATGAGCGAGGTCGAGGAGGTCGCCCGGCGCACGCGGCGCCGGCGCCGCCGGGACAACCCCACGGGGGAGATGCCGCTGCGCGAGCACCTCACCGAGCTGCGCAACCGCGTGGTCAAGGCGGGCGTGGCGGTGCTGCTCGGCATGGTGGTCGGGTTCCTCATCTACCAGCCCGTGATGGCCGAGCTGTTCCGGCCGGTCAACGAGCTCTCCCGCGACGGGCGCATCTCGGCGATCGCCTACGACACCGTGGCCTCGCCGTTCGACCTCATGCTCAAGGTCAGCCTCTTCATTGGTCTGATCGTCTCCAGCCCGGTCTGGCTCTACCAGATCTGGGCCTTCATCGTGCCGGGTCTGAAGAAGGCGGAGAAGAAGTACGCGCTCGGGTTCATCGCCGCCGCCGTCCCGCTCTTCCTGCTCGGCATGGGCCTGGGCTGGCTCGTGATGCCGCAGGCCGTCCAGTTCTTCGTGGGCTTCACCCCCGAGGGCGGGGCCACCCTGCCCACGGCGTCGGTCTACATCAGCTTCGTCACGCGCCTCTACCTGGCGTTCGGCGTGGCCATGGTCCTGCCGGTGCTGCTGGTGGGCCTCAACATGCTCGGCGTCCTGCCGGGGCGCACCATCGTGAAGCACTGGCGCATCACGGTGTTCCTCATCATGCTGATCGCCGCCATCGCCGCCCCCGGTGCGGACGCGATCTCGATGGTCTACATGGCCGTCCCGCTCGTGCTGCTCTTCGGCGTGGCGATCGCCCTGTGCCTGTGGGGCGACCGGCGTCGCGCCAGGCGCGCAGTCCGCCGCGAGCAGGACATCGAAACCGAGCTCGCCTCGGGCCCGAAGCCGCTCCACGAGATCTGACCGGCGCCGCGCCCGCTCCGCCGACGGCGTATCCCCGGGCCGGGACGGCGTCCGGACCCGCCAGTAGGGTGGGGGCATGTCCCACGCCCCCGCGTCCGCGACCCCGCCCGAGGAGCCGCAGCTCAGCCCGGCCGAGCGCTTCGCCCGCGCCAAGGCGGCCCGCCACCACGCCGGCTCCGAGCTGGGCCGCTTCGCCTCCCGCCTCGGCTTCCCGCTCGACGACTTCCAGCGGCGCGCGTGCGCCGAGGTCGAGGACGGCCACGGGGTCCTCGTGGCCGCGCCCACGGGTGCCGGCAAGACCGTGGTGGGGGAGTTCGCGGTCCATCTGGCCCTGGCCCGCGGCACGAAGGCGTTCTACACCACGCCCATCAAGGCGCTGAGCAACCAGAAGCACGCGGACTTGTCCCGGGTGCACGGCGCGGAGAACGTTGGGCTGCTGACGGGGGACACCTCCGTGAACCCGGACGCCCCCGTGGTGGTGATGACCACCGAGGTGCTGCGCAACATGCTCTACGCGCAGTCGGACACCCTCACGGACCTCGGCTTCGTGGTGATGGACGAGGTCCACTACCTGGCGGACCGGTTCCGCGGCCCGGTGTGGGAGGAGGTCATCATCCACCTGCCCGAGCACGTGCAGCTGATCTCCCTGTCCGCCACGGTCTCCAACGCCGAGGAGTTCGGCGCCTGGCTGGACACGGTGCGCGGGGCCACCACCGTGATCGTCTCCGAGCACCGGCCCGTCCCGCTGTGGCAGCACGTGATGGCCGGCGGGCGGCTCTACGACCTCTTCGCCGAGGACATCGCCTTCGAGGACACGGCGGACCGGGACGGCGAGGCCCTGCTCAACCCCGAGCTCAAGCGGCTCGGGCAGGAGGCCGAGCGCCGCTCCGAGCGCCCCGACTGGGGCCGGCCCGGACGGCACCGCGGGCGCGGCGGCCGCGACGGCGGTCAGCGGGGCCGGGGAGGCCGGGGCGGGGACGGCAGGAAGGGCGGGCGCGACGCCGGCCGCCGCGGCCGGCACGGCTCCCACGCCATGGACCGCGAGCGGCCCGTCACCGGTCGCGTCCGGGGCCAGGAGGACGGCGAGCGGCGCGGGCCGCGGCTGTCCACCTCCCGCCCCGAGATGATCCGGGCGCTGGACCGCGAGGGCCTGCTGCCGTGCATCACCTTCATCTTCTCCCGCACCGGCTGCGACGCCGCCGTGGAGCAGTGCCTGCGCGCCGGCCTCGACCTCACCACCGCGCACGAGAAGGCCCTCGTGGCCGAGCGCGTGGAGCAGGCCGCGCGCCTGCTGCCCGTGGAGGACCTCGAGATCCTCGGCTACTGGGCGTGGCGGGACGGGCTCTCCCGCGGCTTCGCCGCGCACCACGCCGGCATGCTGCCCCCGTTCAAGGAGGCCGTCGAGGACCTGTTCGCCGCCGGCGCGCTCAAGGCCGTTTTCGCCACGGAGACCCTCGCGCTGGGCATCAACATGCCGGCGCGCTCCGTGGTCATCGAGAAGCTCGTGAAGTTCAACGGCGAGAACCACGTGGACATCACGCCGGGGGAGTACACCCAGCTCACCGGACGCGCGGGCCGCCGCGGGATCGACGTCGAGGGCCACGCCGTGGTGATGTGGCGCCCCGGGCTGGACCCGGCCGCCGTCGCCGGCCTGGCCTCCCGCCGCACCTACCCGCTGAAGTCCTCGTTCCGGCCCACCTACAACATGTCCGCCAACCTGCTCGCGCAGGTGGGCGCGGAGCGGGCGCGGGGGATCCTGGAGTCTTCGTTCGCCCAGTTCCAGGCGGACCGCTCCGTGGTGGGGCTGGCCCGCGAGGTGCGCTCCAAGCAGGCGAGCCTCGAGAAGTACGAGGAGGCCATGCAGTGCCACCTCGGGGACTTCTCCGAGTACCTCGCCCTGCGCAAGGAGCTCGCCTCCGCCGAGAAGTCCGGCTCACAGGGGCGCCGCCGCGCCCAGCTCGCGGCCGTGAAGGAGTCCCTTGCGGACCTCGCCGTGGGCGACGTCGTCGAGCTCGACGCCGGCCGCGCGCTGGGCCGCGCCGTCGTCGTGTTCCCGGCGGGCAACCCCCAGAACCCGCGCGTGGGCGTGGTGACGGACAAGGCGCAGCTGCGGCGCATCACGGTGGACGACGTCGCCGGGCCGGTCGAGCCCGTGGCCGGCGCGGCCCTGCCCCAGGTGCTCCAGGTCAAGACCCCCACGCAGCGCAAGGACGTCGCCGCCCTCATGCGCGAGGCCGTGCGCACTGGGCGCCCGCCCTCCGGCGGCGGACGCCGGGCCAGCGGCTTCCGGCTCCGGGAGGACCCGGCCGCGCCCCGCGTGGAGGAGCTGCGCCGCGCCCTGCAGCGCCACCCCTGCCACGCGTGCCAGGACCGCGAGGAGCACGCCCGCTGGGGCGACCGCTGGTGGGGCATGCGCCGGGAGGTCTCCGTGCTGCGCGAGCGCATCGCCGGCCGCACCAACACCATCGCCCGCACCTTCGACCGCGTGGTCGGGCTGCTGCGCTCCTACGGCTACGTCCACGAGGACGCCTCCTCGCCGCGGCAGGCCCTCACGGCCCGCGGCGAGGCACTGCGCCGGATCTACGGCGAGCGGGACCTGTTCACCTCGCTCGTGCTGCAGGACCCCACCGTCCAGGGGCTCACGCCGGAGGAGTGGGCGGCCGTCGCCGCGCTGCTCGTCTACCAGGGCAAGGGGGAGGCCGGCCACGGCGTCGTCCCCATGCCCACGGCACGCCTGGCCGAGGTGGCCGACGCCGCCGAGCGCATCGAGGAGCGGCTGCGCACGGACGAGGCCCAGACCCGGCTCGAGCCCACCCCGCCCACCGACCCGGGCCTCGTCGGGCCCATGCACCGCTGGGTGCGGGGCGCGAGCCTGCGCCGCACCCTCGAGGGCGCGGACCTCGCCGCCGGCGACTTCGTGCGCTGGGCGCGCCAGGTGATCGACGTGCTGGACCAGCTCGCCAACGTGCCCGGGGACGCCCGCCGCAGCCGGGCCTGCCGCAAGGCGGCCGACCTGGTCTCTCGCGGCGTCGTCGCCACCTCCCTGCCCGCCGCCACCGCCCGGGAGGCGGACGAGGACTAGGGTGGGGCGGGTGAGCGCTCACCTGTTGACCACCGGCATCATCCACTCCGTCACGGACCCCTACGCCCAGGCCCTCCTGGTGCGGGACGGGGTGATCGCGTGGCTCGGCGCGGACGACTCCGCCGAGCGCGTGGCCGACCCAGCGGACGCCCGCACGGACCTGGACGGGGACGTCGTGGTGCCCGCCTTCGTGGAGCCGCTGGCCCGGCCCGAGGACGCGCGGGACGCGCTGTCCCGGGGGACCGCCGTCGTGACCGTGCTCGCCGGCCCCGCGGGGGACGTGGCGCCCGCCGAGGGCGTCCAGGCCGTGGTCTACCGCCACGCCGAGGGCCCCGCCGAGGGCGCGGTGGGCGTGTGGCTGCCCGTGGCCGCCGACGTGGACGCCGCCGACCTCGCCGCCGCGCTGGCGGAGGCCACGCGCGCGGGGGAGCAGGCCTACCTCGTGCCCGCCGCGGACGCCGCCGGGCAGGGCGACGCCGAGGCCCCGGCCGCCGCGCAGGCGGCCGCGATCGCCGCCCTGCGCCGCGTGGCCGACGAGCTGGGCGCCCCGGCCCTGGGCCGCGTCCGCCACCGCCTCGTGGTCACCTCCCCGGTGGCGGCCGAGGACCGCGCGTTCCTGGCCTCCGTCGCCGTCTCGGCCACCGTGGTGCCCGCCGCGGACGGGACGCTGCGCGCGCCGGTGGCCAGCCTGCTCGCCGACGCCGTCCCCGTCGCCCTCGGTGCCGGACCCGGCCGGGACCCCTGGGCCGCCGTCCGCGCCGCCCTGTCCCACCCCGAGGAGGCGGAGCGGATCTCCGCCCGCTCCGCGTTCGCCGCGGCCACCCGCACCCCGCTGCGCGCCCTGCCGGACGCCGCCGACGCCGACCTGGTCGCCGCGCCCCGCCTCGCCGTCTCGGCCCCCGCCGTCTTCGGGGTGTGGGAGGCCGAGGCCGTGGCCGTGCAGTCCCCGGACGGCCGCGTCGCCGCCTGGAGCACGGACACCCGCGCCGGCACGCCCCTGCTGCCCGCCCTCGACGACCAGACCCCGCTGCCGCGCTGGCGGGCCACCTGGGTGGGCGGCCGCATCGCAGCCGAGGCCGCCGACGGCGACGCGCACGGCACCGGCGACCACGCCTGAGCCCGGCCTTTCCTATACTCGAACGGATGAGACGGCTCCGCCCCGCGGCTGGCCGCCCCCACGATCCCCGGCCGGAAGGCGAGTAAGACGCATGCGCGTGCTGACCATCATCCCCACCTACAACGAGATCGAGTCGCTGCCGTTGACCCTCGGCCGCCTCCGGGACGCCGTCCCGACCTCGGACGTGCTCGTGGTGGACGACGCCTCGCCGGACGGCACCGGCCAGTGGGCGGACGCCCGCGCCGCGCAGGACCCGAGCGTCCACGTGCTGCACCGCACCACCAAGGACGGCCTGGGCGGGGCGTACATCGCCGGCTTCCGCTGGGGGCTGGAGCGCGGCTACGACGTGCTCGTGGAGATGGACGCGGACGGCTCGCACCAGCCGGAGCAGCTGCCGCGCCTGCTGGACGCCGTCCGCACGGCCGACCTCGTGATCGGCTCGCGCCGCGTGCCGGGCGGCAAGATGGTCAACTGGCCCGCCTCCCGCAAGATGATCTCCTGGGCCGGCTCCCTCTACCCGCGTATCATGCTGGGCCTGCGCCTGACGGACGTCACCGCCGGCTACCGCGCCTACCGCGCCGAGACGCTGCGCGCCATCGACCTCGACGCGATCGAGTCCAAGGGCTACGGCTTCCAGGTGGACATGACCTTCCGCACCGCCCGCCTGGGCAAGCGCATCGTCGAGGTGCCCATCACCTTCGTGGAGCGCGAGCTGGGCGAGTCCAAGATGAACGGCGGCATCATCGGCGAGGCCGTGGTCAACGTGACCCGCTGGGGCCTGGCCGCCCGCTGGGAGGGCCTGCGCTCCCGCCTGGGCCTCTGACGCCGCGCCGGGCGCGCCCCACGGGGCGGCCCGGCGTCCACCGCCACCGACGACGACGGGGCCGGATCCTCCAGGAGGATCCGGCCCCGTCGTGTGTGCGGGGGAGGGCGACGCTCAGGCGTCGACGTCCTCACCGCGGCTGGCGCGCAGCTTGTTGAGCTGGAGCGCGTAGGTCTCCTGGAGCTCCTCCAGGCTGCGGCGCTCGCGCAGCATGTCCCAGTGGGTGCGCACGGGCTTGCCCTCGGCCTCGGCGGGCTTCTCGCCGCTGACGAGGAACGCCTCCTTGCCGGTCTTCGAGGTCCAGGTGGCCGGGACGTCCGCCTCCACGGAGAAGGTCACGAACACCTGCTCGCCGTCCTCCGTGCGGTACTCCACGCGCTGGCGCGCGGCGGGCTCGACGCCGGCCTCGGACTCCAGGGACTGCGCGCCCAGGCGCATGCCCCGCAGGCTGCGATCGCTCACGTTCTCCTCCTCGTCACGCCGCGCCGGCGCCCGCGCGGGGGCGCGGTGCGCCCGAGGCGCGGCAGATCATGTTCAGTGGTGCAACCACTCAGTGTCCCACACCATTCCCGTCGGTCTCGCCCGCGGGGCGTCGGCCCGGCGCGCGCCCCGCGGAGGGGTCCGGCTCGAGCTCCTTCGGGGTGGCCAGCGCCTCGTCCAGAGACGTCTGGGGCATCTCCTGGGCCGTCACGGCGCCGGCGGTCATCGCGTCCATCACGCCGGATGAGCGCAGGGCGTCCGCCGTCGTCGGGCGGGAACCGCGGGGACGCCGCGGCCGCTCCGGCGAAGCGCCGCCGTGCTCGCCCGCGCGCTCGGCGGCCTCGCCCCGGGCCCCGGACGGGGAGGGGCGGCGGGACTCGCCGTCGCCGGCGGGGGAGAATGCCTCGCCGAGCCCCTGCAGGGCCCGGGTGAGCTCTGCGGGGACCACGAACATGGTGTTCGACTCGCCGTCGGCGATCTTCGGCAGGGCCTGCAGGTACTGGTAGGCCAGGACCTCGGAGTCGGCGCCGCCGCTGTGGATCGCGTCGAAGACCACCTCGATGGCCTCGGCCTCGGCGTTGGCGCGCAGGACGCGGGCCTGCGCCTCGCCCTCGGCCGAGAGGATCTGGGACTGCCGCTCGCCCTCCGCGGTGAGGATGGCCGCCTGCTTGGTGCCCTCGGCGGTGAGGATGGCCGCGCGGCGGTCCCGCTCGGCGCGCATCTGCTTCTCCATGGAGTCCTGGATGGACATGGGCGGGTCGATGGCCTTGAGCTCCACCCGCGAGACGCGCAGGCCCCAGCGGGTGGTGGCCTCGTCGAGGACGCCGCGCAGCTGCGAGTTGATGGAGTCGCGGGAGGTCAGGGCCTCCTCGAGGTTCATGCCGCCGACCACGTTGCGCAGCGTGGTGGTGGTCAGCTGCTCCACGGCGTGGATGTAGTTGGCGATCTCGTAGGTGGCGGCCTTCGCGTCCGTCACCTGGAAGTAGACCACCGTGTCGATCGAGACCACGAGGTTGTCCTCCGTGATCACCGGCTGCGGCGGGAAGGAGACGACCTGCTCGCGCATGTCCACCATGGGCAGCATGCGGTCCACGAACGGGATGATCATCGTCAGACCGGCGCCGGCCGTCCGGTTGTACTTGCCGAGCCGCTCGATGTTCGCCGTGCGCGCCTGCGGGATGATCTTGACCGACGAGGCCACGATCACCGCCGCCAGCACGGCGAGGACGACCAGGATGATGATGGTTTCCATCGGGATCCCTCCGTAGGGGTCGGGGTGGGAGACGGGGGAGGCCCGGCCGGCTCAGGAGCGGCCGTCCTCCCAGTCGATCTGGGGCAGCGGGCGCACCACGAGGGTCGCCCCCTCCACGCGCAGCACGGTCACCTCGGCGCCGGGGGCGGCGTCCGGGACGCCGTCCTCGACGCGGGCGGACCAGGTGTCGCCGTCGACCGTGAGCGTGCCGGCCTCGGCGGTGATGGCGCCCTGCGCCGCCACGCGGCGCCCGGGCAGGGTGTCCAGGTAGGAGGCGCCGGCGCCGGTGTCCTTGCGCAGGTGGCGCAGGGCGACGGGGCGCACGGCGGCGAGCATGAGCAGCGCGACGACGGCGAACGCGGCCAGCTGCAGCGGCAGGGGACCGCCGGCCAGGGCGACGACGCCCGCGGCGCCCGCGCCGGCGGCGATCATGAGGAACACGAGGTCCAGGGTGAGCAGCTCGACCCCGATCAGGCCCGCGGCCGCGACCAGCCACAGCCAGCCCGCGTTCGCCTCGATCCAGTCCATGCGCTCGCTCCCCTCGGTGACGGCCCGCCCGGCCTGCCGGCCGCGCCTCGGCGTGTGACCCCCATCCTGCCCTACGGAGACGCCGCGCACACAGCCTGTCCCCCGGTCGGGGTCCCGCCGTGTCCTACCGGTGGGTAATGTGACCACCATGACAGTCGCACCTCCCCGCACCTCACCGCTGCTCGAGCCCATCACCCTCGGCCCGCTGACCCTGCCCAACCGCGTGGTCATGGCCTCGATGCACCTGGGGCTCGAGGACCGCCACGAGGACCTGCCCCGCCTGGCCGCGTTCTACGCCGAGCGGGCACGCGGCGGCGTCGGGCTGATCGTCACCGGCGGCGTGGGCGTCGTCCCGGAGGGCGCGGTGACGCTGGGCGGGGGGCTGCTCGCCAGCGAGGAGGACGCGCGCGCCCATCGCGTCGTCACGGACGCCGTCCACGCAGCCGGGGGCAGGATGCTCGCCCAGCTGCTGCACGCCGGACGCTACGCCCCGAGCCCCGACCTGGTCTCGGCCTCCGCGGTGCGGGCCCCGATCTCGCGGCACACGCCCCGGGAGATGACGACCGCGGACATCGAGCGGACCGTGGGCGCGTTCGCACGCGCTGCCACGTTGGCCTTGGAGGCCGGATACGACGGCGTGGAGATCATGGCCTCGGAGGGCTACCTCCTCAACCAGTTCCTCGCCCCGGCGACGAACCGACGCGTGGACGAGTACGGGGGTGACGCCGAGCGCCGGCGCCGGTTCCCGGTCGCGGTGGTCGCAGCGGTGCGCGAGGCACTGGGGGAGCGCGGCGTGCTCTCGGTGCGCACTTCCGCCGCCGACCTGGTGCCGGGCGGCCAGACCCGCGAGGAGGTCGCGGACACGGCGCGCGCCTTCGAGGCCGCGGGCGCGGACGTGCTCATGACCGGCATCGGCTGGCACGAGTCCCGGGTGCCGACCATCGTCACCTCGGTGCCGCGCGCGGCGTTCCTGCCGGCGACGGCGGCGCTGTCCGCCGCCGTCGACATCCCCGTGATCGCGGCCAACCGCCTGACCACGCCCGCCGAGGCGGAGGAGGCGATCGTCTCGGGCGCCGCCGCCCTCGTGGGCCTGGCCCGGCCCCTGCTGGCCGACCCCGACTGGATGGCCGGGATCGGCGTCGACGACGCGGCGGCGCTCACCCCCTGCATCGCGTGCAACCAGGCGTGCCTGGACCACGTGTTCACCGGGGCGCCCGTCTCCTGCCTCATGAACCCCCGCGCCGGCCGCGAGACCGACCCGGCGTACGCGCGACCGGTGCCCGTGGCGATCGGCCGGCGCCGGCGCGTCGCCGTGGTGGGCGCGGGCCCGGCCGGACTCACGGCGGCCGAGCGCGCCGCCCGGTTCGGACACGAGGTCACCCTCTTCGACCGGCACGACGAGCCGGGCGGCCAGTTCCGCCTGGCCCGGCGCATCCCCGGCAAGGAGGAGTTCGGCCCGGCGCTCGAGCACCTGGCCGCCCGTGCACGCGCGTCGGGAGTGACGGTCCTGACGGGCGAAGATGTCACGGTGCAGACGCTCCTGACACCGGAGGGCGCGCCGGCCTTCGACGAGGTCCTGCTCACCACCGGGGTGCGGCCCCGCCGCATCGAGCTGCCCGGCGCGGGGGAGCCCGGCGCCCCGGCCGTGCACGCCTACGACGACGTCGTCCTGGGGCACGCGCTGCTCGGTCCGCGCGTCGCGGTGATCGGCGCCGGGGGAGTCGGCGTCGACGTCGCCGAGGCCCTGACCGCCGGGGCGCAGCGGCCGGACGGCACGCCCGAGAGTGCCGAGCAGTGGCGGGCCCGCTGGGGCGTGGCGCTGGACTCGCCGACGCCCGGCCAGCTGGGGGAGCCGACGGGGGAGCCGCCCGCCCGTGAGGTGCACCTGCTGCAGCGCAGCCCCGAGCCGATCGGCGCCCGCCTGCGGCCGACCACCGGATGGGTGCACCGCGTCGAGCTGCGCCGCCACGGCGTGCGCCTGCACAGCGGCGTGGCCTACGAGGGCCTGTCCGCGGCGGGCCTGCACGTCACGGTCCCGGACCCGGAGCGCCCCGAGGAGCGGACCCCGCTCACCCTGGACGTGACGGATGTGGTGGTCTGCGCGGGCCAGGAGTCCGAGGACGGACTGGCGGGCGACCTCGTGGCTGCGGGCTACCACGCCGAGGCGGTCCGTCTCGTGGGCGGCGCCGCCGAGGCGCGGGAGCTCGACGCGTACCGGGCGATGGACCACGCCGTGCGCGCCGTCCAGGGCTGAGGCGGCGGGCGGACGAGACGACGGGGGCGCCGGGCCGACCGGGCCTCGCCGCCGGCGCGCGGACGCGGCTACGGTCGGGGCATGGCCCTCATCTACACCGCACAGCTGGACCCGGACAAGCCCGAGTGGATCCGCCGCCGCCTCGTCGCGCACGGCCTGCCCGAGGACGTCGACGCCGAGAAGGTCGGCTCGTACCGCTTCGACGACCCGGCCGGCGAGGTGGGCGTCGAGTCGATGATCGTGCGCGTGGGGGACCGGCTCTACCAGACCGCGTTCGCCTACCGGGGCGAGGCCCCGACAGAGGGGGACATCGTGGCCGAGACCGACCACTCCGTGCTCGGCCGGCGCTGGGTCATGGACGCCGCCACCGACCCCGACGCCCGCCGCATCCTCACCGCCGGCCTGCGCGGTGAGATCCCGCAGGCCGTCATGGATTTCCACGACGAGTCGGGGACCTACCTCGAGACCCGCCAGCCGGACGTGACCCTGCGCCTCGTCGGCGAGGGCGACGGCGGCGAGCTGGAGCTGCCCGTGGAGCTCGCCGATGCCGCTGAGGAGTCCGGCGACGGGCCCCGACGCCTGGTGGCCGAGGGCGAGGGCTTCACGGCCGTCGTCGCCCACCTGGCCTGACAGGCCCCGGCCCGGACCCGCACGGCGGACGTCAGGGGCGACCTACCGCGACGAGATCCACGTCGACCGACCGGTCGACGTGGGCCTCGCGGCGTTCGAGCGTCAAGTCAGCGGCGCGCACCCCAGACGCGGGCCGTGCGGTGGCTCGTCAGTGACATGTACAGGGCGATGGCCCAGCCGATGACGGTCCAGCCGGTGAGCAGGTTGACCCAGAACACGGTCCACACGTTGGACTTGCCGCGGGTGGCGGCGACGGCCCAGGGCGCCAGGTAGCCGCCCGTGAGGATGGCCAGGATGATGGCGATGGTCGCGTGAAGCGGTCGGTCTCGCTTGTCAGTCACGATCGTCATGGACCTCAGGCTAGCCAGCGCCGGGTCGGTGCCGACAGGATTCGGGCGCGGGACCGGATGCGTCCGTCCAGGGTGGCGTTGCGCCACGGGCGGCGCGCGGCTCGGGTCAGGCGGGGCGGAACGGCGGCGTGTCCGGCCCGCGGGGGCGTCGCATCACCCCAGGTCAGGGCCGGTCTCTTATAGGCCGATAATGTGCATTATGTAAACTAACGAGGAACGAGGGTCCCCCGCCGGGGCCGCACCTGACCCGTCACCCGCGCTCGGACGTCGACGGCGACGCGCCGCCGTCGGAGACGCGGTCACCACGGCGCGCCAGCACGTCGAGGGCGTCTGCCGTGGCGCCTGCCAGGGCCCGGGTCTCGTTCCACAGCCCTCCGCGCAGGCGCGCGTGGACCGCCTGCTGGCTCACCTGCAGCTCCGCCGCGACCTCGCGCTGGCTGGCGCCGGCCTCCACGCGGCGACCCGCGTCCTGCTGCGGCTCCGACCGGCGGCGCTCCAACGCGCCCAGCAGCTGCAGCGCCGGCTCGATCCAGGCAGCCGAGGGGCCGCTCGGGCCCAGGACCGCGCAGTGGCCGTTGGCCCGCCGTGCCCGCTCCGCCTCGCGCTGGAGCAGCGACTCCCCAGCCGCCTGCCCCTCGGCGACCTCAACGACGACCGCCCAGGCCCCGCTCCGGACCAGGGACAGCAGGATCCCGACGGCCTCCACGCCGGAGTCCATTCCCCCGACCAACCGGGCCTCCGAGCCCTCCCCCTGACGGTCGAAAGGCATCAGGAGGCTCGACACTGCCCCGGGGCGGTTCAGCTCGTCCCCGACGCGGGTCCACGCGGCGTCGGCGGCGTCGGGAGCGGTCAGCGGGAGCAGGTGCAGCACGATCACGGGGTCATCCTAGCTGCGACATGGCTGACACCTTGTCTGAAAACCGGTCCGAGACGATGGCGCAGACTGGAGGCATGACCGACTCCCCCACTCGCCGTCATTCACCCGCGTCCCCGCCCTCTCCCCTGTGGGCCGCGACCGCCCTCGCCGTCGACGCCGTCCTGGTCGTCGTCTTCGTGGCGCTCGGCCAGGACCAGCACACCACCGATCGGGGCCTCGGCGGCCTGCTGGCGACGGCGTTGCCTTTTCTGCTCGGGCTGGTCGCCGCCACCGTCCTCACGGCCGGCCACCGCACGTGGCACCGGGTGTGGCCGCACGGCGTCGCCGTCTGGCTCGGCACGGTGGCCGTCGGCATGGCGCTGCGCGTGCTGTGGGACCAGGGCGGCGCGCCCCTCTCCTTCGTGCTGGTGGCGCTGGGCGTCCTGGGCGTCTTCCTGCTGGGCCGACGGGCGGTCACGGCCTGGGTGATCCGCCGCCGCGCAAGTGTGTGACTAGTCATCGGGCTTGTCAGAAGCGAGGGTCTCCCCGGATGACGCAGTGCGGTGGCGGCCGATGCGCCGGGGCTAGGATCGGGCGGAGAACGGACCGAACGCCGCACCCAGGAAATGAGGACCGACCGTGGTGACCGCCATCGTGATGATCAAGACCGACAAGTCCAGCATCCCGGAGACCGCCGAGACGCTCGCCGCCCTGGAGGGCATCGGCTCCGTCTACTCGGTGACCGGCGCGTGGGATCTCGTCGCGATGGTCAAGGTGCGCCGTTACGAGGACCTGGCGGACGTCATCGCGGACCACCTCTCCAAGGTCGAGGGCATTCAGGACACCGAGACGATGCTCGCCTTCCGCACGTACTCCAGCGAGGACCTCGGCGAGGGCTGGGCCCTCGGCTTCGAGGACTAGGGCATGTCTGACAATCGTTTGGACCACGCGAGCACAGCGTTCAACACCACGGCGGCCCGGTAGACGATCGCGTACTTGTCGTACCGGGTCGCCAGGCCCCGCCATTGCTTCAGGTGCGCGTACTGGCGCTCGATCACGTTCCGGCCCTTGTAAGCCTGCGAGTCCAGGTCCACGGGACGGCCACCGGCCGAGCCGCGGCGCCTGCGGTGGCCCTGCTGATCCGCCGGCTCGGGGATCACGGCTTTGATCCGGCGGGCACGCCGGTGGGTGCGGATCGCCCGGGAGGAGTACGCCTTGTCGCCCAGCACCGCCTCGGGGCGGGTCCGGGGCCGCCCTACCGGCCGTGCCACGCGCAGCCGCCCCAGCAGCGGCAGCAGCATCGGGGAGTCCCCGGCTTGGCCGGGGGTGATCAGGCTGACCAGCGGCAGCCCGGTCCCATCGACGAGCTGATGGATCTTCGTGCTCAGCCCGCCACGGGAGCGCCCGATGCCGTGATCGGCCGGCTCCTCACGCGGATTCTTGTAGTTCGATCCATCCCCCTGTGTGGCGGGTGATGTTCGTCGCGTGCTGGTGGGCGCGGGCGATCGTGGAGTCCACCGAGACCGACCAATCGATCAGGCCTTCGGCGTCAGCGGCGGCGGTCAGCCTCGCCAGCACCGTGTCCCAGGTGCCTTTTTCGGCCAAGCGCCGATGCCAGGTCCACACGGTCTGCCAGGGCCCGTAGACCTCGGGCAGATCCCTCCAAGCGATTCCGCACCGGTACCGGTAGATGATCGCCTCCACCATGGTGCGGGCGTCGGCGAACGGCCTGCCGGCCCTGCCGGTCCGGGTCGGGAGCATCGGGGCGATCAACTCCCATTGGGCATCGGAGAGCATCTGGAACCGGGACATGTCCCCAGGGTCTCAGCTGACTCGTGCATCTATTCTCAGACACGCCCTAGTTGCGCGGACCTCCTGGGATCGGGCCATGGTGCCGGCCGCTTGCCGGGCGGCACCCCGACAAGGGTACACGTTATGCTGTACCGTTCTAGGCATGAGCACCACGACCCTCACTCATGTCTCGGCGTTGTCCCGACTGGGCCATGCCCTCTCTGATGACACCCGGACCCGGATCCTGCTGGCCCTGCGTGATGGGCCGGCCCGCCCGTCGGCGCTGGCCGGGGAGCTGGGGGTGTCCAAGCAGGTGATGTCCAACCAGTTGGCCTGCCTGCGCGGCTGCGGGCTGGTGACCACTACCGCCGAGGGCCGCAACGTCTGGTACGCCCTGGCCGACCCCCGGCTGGGCCAGACCCTTGGGGAGCTGCTGGAGTTGACGCTGACCATCGACCCGGATTGCTGCTCCGCTGCGGGATGCACCTGCGCATGAGCACCCTCACGCTGAGCTCCAAGCCCCTCACGGACGACCGCCGTGCGGTCCTGCACCGCCGGATCCGCTGGATCGTGGCCGGAACCATCACCTACAACGTGATCGAGGCGGCCATCGCCCTGGCCGCCGGCACCGTGGCCTCGTCCTCCGCGTTGATCGGCTTCGGCTTGGACTCCATCGTGGAGGTCCTCTCCGCCGCCGCGGTGGCCTGGCAGTTCGCCACCCCGGACCCGCACCGCCGGGAGAAGGTGGCGCTGCGCCTGATCGCCTTCTCCTTCTTCGGCTTGGCCGCCTTCATCACCGTCGACGCCGTGCGCACCCTGTTCGGGGCCGGGCAACCGGAGCATTCCACGGTGGGGATCGTGCTGGCCGCCGTGAGCTTGGCCATCATGCCGTTCGTGTCCTGGTTCGAGCGGCGCACTGGCCGCGAACTCGGGTCCGCCTCCGCGGTGGCCGACTCCAAACAGACCCTGATCTGCACCTACCTCTCGGCGGTCCTGCTGGTGGGCCTGGTCCTCAACAGCACCCTGGGCTGGACCTGGGCCGACCCAGTCGCGGCCCTGGTGATCGCCGCCGTCGCCCTCAAGGAAGGGGTGGAGGCCTGGCGCGGGGATGCCTGCTGCACCCCCGCCTCCGCGCTGATCGCCGGGGACCAGAACGAGAAGGACGGCGATGGCTGCGGGGCGGATTGCGCCTGCTGTGCGCATTCAGCGTGCCTTCAGTATCGCCGGACAGGATGGTGACGTTCAGCTGATGATTCATCGAGTGGAAGAGACCCTGGTATGAGCGGACACGATCATTCCCATGCTCTTCCGGCGGCGGGCCGGCGGGGCCGGCTGGCCGTGGTCTTCTCCATCACCGCGACGATCATGGTCGCCGAGGTCATCGGCGCGCTGGCTTCGGGCAGTCTGGCCCTGCTGGCCGACGCCGGGCACATGTTTACTGACTCAGCCGGGTTGCTGATCGCCCTGACCGCCGCGACCCTGGCGCTGCGCCCGGCCACGGACAAGCGCACCTGGGGGTACAAGCGCGCCGAGATCATCGCCGCGGCCGTGCAGGCCGCGGTGCTGCTGGCCGTGGGCGGCTTCGTAGCCGTGGAGGGCGTACGCCGGCTCATCGAACCCCCCGAGGTCGAATCCACCGCGATGCTCTGGTTCGGGGTGATCGGTTTGGCTGGCAACCTCATCGGTCTGGCGATCCTGGCCTCTTCCCGAGGTGAGAACCTGAACATGAAGGCCGCGTTCCTGGAGGTACTCAACGACGCCCTGGGATCGGTCGCAGTGATCGTTTCGGCGATCGTGATCGCCACCACCGGCTGGAATCGCGCCGATGCGGTGGTGTCCCTGTTGATCGCCGCACTGATCGTGCCCAGAGCCCTGATCCTGCTTCGCGACACCATCGACGTACTCATGGAGACCACCCCCAAGGGCTTGGACCTGGAGGCGGTCCGCATCCGGCTATCGGAGCTGCCGCACGTGCTGGAGGTCCATGACCTGCACGCTTCACGCATCGACTCCGACACCCCCGTGCTCTCCGCGCACGTCACCGTGCACAACGGCTGCCTGACCGCCGCGCACCTGGGCACTGTGCTGACCGACCTGCAACGGTGCGTGGCCCAGGATTTCCAAGTACCCATCGAACACTCCACCTTCCAAATCGAACCGGCCACCCACCCCCACACTGAGACCCTCCACCCCTGACCCACCCCTGCATCCCAGCCCCAGCTCATTCCCACCCCGACGGCACGGTGCCGTCGCCACCGACCGAAACGGATCCCTTCGTGAACACACCGACCCGCAATCCGACCCCCTCTGATCCGTCAACACCGGGCACCACATCCCGCAAGGCCAAGACCATCGTCTGGGTCGTACTGGCCGCTGTGGTGCTGGCCGGGCTGATCGTCGGAGTGGTGGCCGCCAGCGGCCCCCGCGACGCCGCCCCCCAGGGCTCCGGGCAAACTGCCTCCTCCGGGACCGGGCAGAGCGCCCCCTCGGAGGCCACGCCGGTGATGCGCCCAGACAGCCGGGTACTGTCCAAGGCCCCGAACGAGCAGGCCGTGCTGGTGGAGTTCCTGGACTTCGAGTGCGAGGGCTGCAAGGCCGCCTACCCGGTCGTGGAAGAACTGCGCGCCGAGTACGCCGACACGGTGACCTTTGTGCACCGCTACTTCCCGCTGCCCGGACATCCCAACTCGATGACCGCCGCCGTAGCCGTGGAAGCCGCCGGCCAGCAGGGACAGTACGAGGCGATGTATCAGCAGATGTTCGACACCCAGGAGCAGTGGAGCCATACCACTGAGGACCGGAGCCCGGTGTTCCGCGGTTACGCCGAGGATCTCGGCCTGGACATGGCCGCCTACGATGCCGCGGTGGCTGACCCGGCCACCCGCGACCGCATCGAGGCCGACGTGGCCGACGGGACCGCGCTGGGCGTGCAGGGCACCCCGACCTTCTTCCTGGACGGACAGATGCTCACTCTGAACACCCTCGAGCAGTTCCGCGCCGAGGTCGACGCCGCCGCCACGACGGACTGACCGGGCCCATGAGTGTCCCCGACACCGACACCAATTCACCCGTGACGATCCCCACGACCACCACCGACCGCCCTGCCGGTACCGGGCAGGCCTCCGACGTAGCGGGGATACCGACTGTCGCCCGGCACCGTCCGTTCGGCCTGGTGCTGTTGATCACCGGGGTGGTCGGCTGGGTGGCCTCGGCGATCCTGGTGCTCGAACGCCTGGAGCTGTACGAGGATGCCGGGTACATCACCAGCTGTGACATCAACCCCTGGGTGTCTTGCGGGAAGGTGATGGGGACCTGGCAGTCCGAGCTGTTCGGCTTCCCCAACCCGTTGATCGGCATCGTGGCGTTCGCCGTGGTCATCACCACCGCCATGGTGACCCTCTCCGGGGCGAGCCCCGGGCGCTGGTACTGGGCCGGCCTGCAGGCCGGGGTCACCGCCGGCACGGTGTTCACCATCTGGCTGTGGTCCCAGGCGTTGTTCGAGATCCACATCCTGTGCCTGTACTGCATGATCGTGTGGGCGGCGATGATCCCGCTGTTCATCCTGCTCACCGTGCGCAACCTCGCCCACGGCGTGATCCCCGCGCACGCCGCGGTGGTGCGGTTCTCCGCCGGCTGGGCCGGAACCCTGGTGGCCATCGCCTATGTGGCCGTGGCCGCCTCGGTGTTCTGGACCTTCTTCCCGGCCCTCACCGGTTACTGACACACCAGCCGCACTACGGCCCGCCCACGCGCCCGCAACGAGGAGAAACCACACCATGGCCGAGACCGACGTGCTAGTGATCGGCGCCCGCCAAGCAGGGCTGGCGCTCGGGCACTACCTGAGGCGTGAGGAGCCGAGCTGTCGGCAAAGCCGGACACAGGTTGGGAAACCGAGAAGGGCAGGCAGTAGGTTCCTTGTCCAACAGGCCCTCTACCGCCACGTCGCGACAACCGGGCAGCTCCGTGAGGATGGAGGCAAGGTCCTCGCCCGGAAAGGAAGTACATGATCGGCTGGCTGGAGCGGTGGCAGATTCCCTTGTACCTGGTTGCCCTGGGAGCCGGTGCCGCTTGCGGAAGCGGCATAACCGAACCGACACCGTGTCCACGATCAAGGGCCAAGGCCCCACTCCTACTCCGGCCTCACCTGACCCCGCTCCGGCACCACCACCGCGGCCGAAGTCGCCGACGTTTGATCGCCTCGATGAAGGGAAATTCGCTATGCCGCCGATCGACCAGTGGGTCACGTTCGAACCCCTCACCGGCTCACCCGTCGGCATCGCCGCTCTGCTGTTCGCGGCACTGTATCTGCGAGGAGCGATCTGGATGTGGCGAAACAGGCGCCGTTGGGCGATCGCCCGCACAGCATCGTTCCTGATCGGGTGCGCCCTGATCTTCGCTATCACGATGTTCGGTGTGAACCGTCTCGCGACGGAATCCATCACAGCGCTGGTGTTCCAGCAGATCACCCTGCTGACCGTCGTTCCGCCGCTCCTCATCGCAGGGTCACCCGGGCTGCTGCTCCTGCGCAGCACACCGCACACCGGCCTCGGGCGTCTCGTGCTCCGTGCCGCGCACGGGGGACTGCGCTCACGATTCTGGAGCGCCGCACTGCACCCTGTGGTCGCCATCGTCATTGCGATACTGCTGTACCCGGTCCTCTACCTGACCGACGCGATCAGCGTCATCATGCGCATCCCCTTCGGCCAGGACGCCTTGCTCTTCGTCATCCTCGTCCTCGGCATCGTCTCGGCAACACCGCTATGGTCCTCCGATCCGCTACCGCGCCAACCCTCCTTCGCCGCACGATTCGTCGATATCGCCGTCGAGATCCAGATCCACGCCATTTTCGGCCTGATCCTGCTCCGTACCGCCACACCGCTGTTCAGCGCATACGCCACCCCCACAGGCAGCCATGACCCCGTCATCGACCAGGCGATCGCCGGCACGCTGGTATGGACCTACGCGGAGCTGCCGATGTTCGTAGTGCTCATCGTCTGCCTGTCCCGCTGGCGAGCCCGCGACGTGCGCACCTCGAGACAGCGACAGAAAGCCGAGGACGCCGAACTCGACTCTTACAACGAGTACCTCGCCAGCCTCTCCCGAAGACGGAACGAGAGCTAGGGCATGTCTGACAATCGTTTGGACCACGCGAGCACAGCGTTCAACACCACGGCGGCCCGGTAGACGATCGCGTACTTGTCGTACCGGGTCGCCAGGCCCCGCCATTGCTTCAGGTGCGCGTACTGGCGCTCGATCACGTTCCGGCCCTTGTAAGCCTGCGAGTCCAGGTCCACGGGACGGCCACCGGCCGAGCCGCGGCGCCTGCGGTGGCCCTGCTGATCCGCCGGCTCGGGGATCACGGCTTTGATCCGGCGGGCACGCAGGTGGGTGCGGATCGCCCGGGAGGAGTACGCCTTGTCGCCCAGCACCGCCTCGGGGCGGGTCCGGGGCCGCCCTACCGGCCGTGCCACGCGCAGCCGCCCCAGCAGCGGCAGCAGCATCGGGGAGTCCCCGGCTTGGCCGGGGGTGATCAGGCTGACCAGCGGCAGCCCGGTCCCATCGACGAGCTGATGGATCTTCGTGCTCAGCCCGCCACGGGAGCGCCCGATGCCGTGATCGGCCGGCTCCTCACGCGGATTCTTGTAGTTCGATCCATCCCCCTGTGTGGCGGGTGATGTTCGTCGCGTGCTGGTGGGCGCGGGCGATCGTGGAGTCCACCGAGACCGACCAATCGATCAGGCCTTCGGCGTCAGCGGCGGCGGTCAGCCTCGCCAGCACCGTGTCCCAGGTGCCTTTTTCGGCCAAGCGCCGATGCCAGGTCCACACGGTCTGCCAGGGCCCGTAGACCTCGGGCAGATCCCTCCAAGCGATTCCGCACCGGTACCGGTAGATGATCGCCTCCACCATGGTGCGGGCGTCGGCGAACGGCCTGCCGGCCCTGCCGGTCCGGGTCGGGAGCATCGGGGCGATCAACTCCCATTGGGCATCGGAGAGCATCTGGAACCGGGACATGTCCCCAGGGTCTCAGCTGACTCGTGCATCTATTCTCAGACACGCCCTAATCCCGCCCTTCCCCGACGACGACGGGCCGGCACCGAGGCAGGTGCCGGCCCGTCGTCGTGCGTCAGGAGCGGGAGAACGCGACCCAGCGGTCGAGGACGTCGCGGGCGGCGCCGGAGTCCAGCGACTCCGCCGCGCGGGCCATGTTCGCGGCGAGCCGGTCCGCCAGCGGACCCTGGGCCTCGGTGTCCCACGCGGTGAGGCCGGTGGCGGCGTTCAGCAGGACGGCGTCGCGGATCGGCCCCTTCTCCCCCGCCAGCAGGGCATGGACGAGGGTGGCGTTGTAGGCGCCGTCCCGGCCGGCGAGCGCCTCCACGGGGGCCAGCTCGATGCCGAAGTCGCGCGGGTCGAGCTCGTGGGCGGTCACCTCGTGACGGACCTCGATGACGGTGGAGGGGCCCGAGGTGGTGATCTTGTCCCGGCCGTCCGAGCCGCGGAAGACGAAGCCGCGGACGCCGCGGTCGGCGAGGACCCGGGCCAGCAGGGGCACCATGACCTCGCTCGAGCAGCCGAGCGCCTGGGCGGAGACCTGGGCGGGGTTGCTGAGCGGGCCCAGGAAGTTGAAGACGGTGGGCACGCCGAGCTGCTTGCGCACGGGGGCCACGTACTTCATCGACGGGTGGTAGTTCTGGGCGAAGAGGAAGGTGATGCCGACCGCCTCGGCGCACTCCTCGGCCTTCTCGCGCGGCATGGACAGGTCCACGCCCAGGGCCTCGATGACGTCGGCCGCGCCCGCGGTGGACGAGGCGCCGCGGTTGCCGTGCTTGACGATCCGCGCACCGGCGCCGGCCGCGACCAGCGAGGACATGGTGGACAGGTTGACGGTGCCGAGCCGGTCGCCGCCCGTGCCGACGATGTCGAGGGTCTCCCCCGTCACCTGCACCGGACGCGCCGCCTGCACCATCGCCTCGGTGAGGCCGCGCAGCTCCGGGACGGTCACGCCCTTGGCGGCCAGGGCCAGCAGGAAGCCGCCCACCTGGCCCTCGGTCGCGTCGCCGGCCATCATCTCCCCCATCGCCCACGCCGCGGCCTCGTCCGAGAGGTCCTCGCCGAAGGTCAGGGCGCGGAACACGTCCGGCCACGTGGTCTCAGGGGCTGCTGCGGTGGTGTTCGGGATGCTCACGCCGCGAGCCTATCCGCCTGGATCGCGGCGACGTCCTCTGCCGCGTCACGTTCCGACCGACGCGAAACTGGACGTCTTCTGATGGTCAGCCGTTGACTGCCGCTGAATCATCTCCATCCGGCTGACGAGCCCTCTCGCGACACGGTAGTTTCGATTTACCCCCTGGGCCGTGTTTGGGGCCATAATGATCGGGTGACCACAGCTAACCCCACTCTCCATCAGCCCACCACGGGCCTCCCGAGCCGGCCGAACATGGTGCAGGTCGGGACCATGGTGTGGCTCGCCAGCGAGCTCATGTTCTTCGGTGGGCTCTTCGCCATGTACTTCACCCTCCGCTCCACGTCTCCGGAGCTCTGGGCCGAGAACACCGCGATCCTCAACGTCCCGCTCGCCGCGGCGAACACGCTGATCCTGGTGCTCTCCTCCGTCACCGCCCAGTTCGGCGTCCTCGCCGCCGAGCGCCTCCAGCCCCGCCGCACCGGCGGCTTCCTGCAGTTCGGGAAGTGGGGCATGGTCGAGTGGTTCATCCTGACCTTCATCATGGGCTCGATCTTCGTGGCGGTGCAGTCCTACGAGTACGCGGTGCTCGTCTCCGAGGGCGTGACCATCGCGGCGAACGCGTACGGCTCGGCCTTCTACATCACCACCGGCTTCCACGCCATCCACGTGACCGGTGGCCTCATCGCGTTCCTCTTCATCATCGGCCGCGCCTACATGGCCCGCCGGTTCGGCCATCACGAGGCCACGTCCGCGATCGTCGTGTCCTACTACTGGCACTTCGTGGACGTCGTCTGGATCGCCCTGTTCTTCATCGTCTACTTCCTGAAGTAAGACGACCCTCACTCACCGCACCGACGTCAGGTACGGGCCGGGGGCACGCAGCGGTCCGGCCCGTAAGAGAACGATAGGAAACCCCCGTGAAGGCACTTTCGCAGAACCGACGCCATCCACTGATGGGGCTGGCGCTCCTCCTGCTGGGACTCCTGGTGACCGGCGGACTGTACTCCGTCGCGAGCACCGTGAACCAGGCACAGGCGGCCACGCAGGTCACCGCGGCCGCCTCGGCTGATGACATCACCGAGGGCGAGAAGCTCTTCAACGCCAACTGCGCCACCTGCCACGGCATGGGCGCCGCGGGGGGCCCCTCCGGCCCGTCCCTGATCGGCGTCGGCGCCGCGTCCGTCGACTTCCAGGTCGGCACCGGCCGCATGCCCATGCAGATGAACGGCCCGCAGGCCCCGGCCAAGCCGAACCAGTTCAACGAGGAGCAGACCGCTCAGCTCGCCGCCTACGTCGCCTCCCTCGGCGCCGGCCCGGCCATCCCCGAGGACGAGTACCTCGACATCAACAACGAGGACGTGGACATCACCCGCGGCGGCGACCTGTTCCGCATCAACTGCGCGATGTGCCACAACGCCGCCGCCGCCGGCGGTGCGCTGACCCGCGGCAAGTACGCCCCGTCGCTGCAGGGCGTCGAGGAGAAGCACATCTACGAGGCCATGGAGACCGGCCCGCAGAACATGCCCGTCTTCTCGGACGCGAACGTCAAGCCCGAGGACAAGCGCGACATCATCGCCTACCTCAAGACCATCGAGAACCAGGGCTCCCCCGGCGGCCTGCAGCTCGGCTCGCTCGGCCCCGTCTCCGAGGGCCTGTTCATCTGGACCGCGGGCCTCGCGCTGATCATCGGCTTCATGGTCTGGCTGACCAGCCGGTCCTCCTGATCTCGTCGGCGTCTCGACGCCGGCCACCCGTCATCGACATTCATCACTCGAGTAAAGGAAACAGGTCATATGGGCGAGAAAGGCTTTGAAGGGACCGGGCACCGCTCGGACGCCCTCGAGCACGCCGGCGAGGACGCGCCCCGGTACGCGATCGACAACCCGGGCCTCCCGCCGCACCGTCCGCGTCTGGCCGATGAGGATCCGAAGGCCGCGAAGCGCGCCGAGCGCCAGGTCTCGGTCATGTTCCTCATCTCCATCGTGGGCACCGTGCTGTTCTTCATCGGCTACTTCGGAGTCGGACAGATCGGCAACGACGAGGCGTTCAGCAAGATCTACCTGCAGAACCTGCTGCTCGGCCTCGGCACCGCCCTGGCCATGTTCGGCATCGGCATCGGCGTCGTGCACTGGGCCAAGACCCTGATGCCCGACCACGAGACGATCGAGGAGCGCCACGAGGTCCGCACCGAGGCCGACCGCGTCGCCGCGACCAACATGATCTCGGAGATCCTGGACGAGTCGCAGATCAAGCGTCGCCCCCTGCTGCGCAACACCCTCATCGGTGCGGCCCTGCTGGCCCCGCTCCCGTTCATCGCCGTGTTCCGCGACCTGGACAACACGGACAACTTCTCGGACGAGGAGATCCACAACTTCGGCCCCGAGCGCCTGCGCCACACCATGTGGGCCGAGGGCGTGCGCCTCGTGCGCGACCCCACCGGCTCCCCCATCAAGGCCTCGGACGTGACCCTCGGCTCCGCCGTGCACGTCATCCCGGACGGCCTGAACGACATGAGCTACGGCAAGCTCAACGAGAAGGCCAAGGCCGTCGTGCTGCTCATGCGCCTGGATCCCGCCAAGGTGCAGATCACCCCGGGCCGCGAGGACTGGAACGTGGACGGCATCTTCGCCTACTCCAAGGTCTGCACGCACGTGGGCTGCCCGATCGCCCTGTACGAGCAGCACACCCACCACCTGCTCTGCCCCTGCCACCAGTCGACCTTCGACCTCACGCAGGAGTGCAAGGTCATCTTCGGCCCGGCCAGCCACGCGCTGCCGCAGCTGCCGATCACCGTGGACGACGAGGGCTTCCTCGTGGCCCAGAGCGATTTCCATGAGCCCGTCGGGCCTGTCTACTGGGAGCGTGGCTGACACCTATGAGCACCACCGTGAAAGAGTTCCAGCCGGCGACCTCGACCGGCCGCATCGCGAACTTCGTCGACACCCGCATGGGGATGTCCCCCATCGTGAAGTTCTTCGGTCGGAAGATCTTCCCTGACCACTGGACGTTCATGTTCGGCGAGGTCGCCCTCTACAGCTTCGTCATCCTGCTGCTGTCGGGCGCGTTCCTCACGTTCTTCTTCGACCCGTCGATGTCGCACGTGACCTACAACGGCGCCTACGCCCCGCTGCGCGGCATCGAGATGTCCGCGGCCTACGCTTCGACGCTCGACATCTCGTTCGACGTCCGTGGCGGCCTGTTCATGCGCCAGCTGCACCACTGGGCTGCGCTGCTCTTCGTGGCCGCGATGTCCGTGCACATGCTGCGCGTGTTCTTCACCGGCGCGTTCCGTCGCCCGCGTGAGCTGAACTGGCTGGTCGGCTGCTTCCTGCTGATGGCCGGCTGGGCCGCCGGCTTCACCGGCTACTCCCTGCCCGACGAGGTGCTCTCCGGCAACGGCCTGCGCATCATCGACGGCATCCTGAAGTCGCTGCCCCTCGTGGGCACCTACCTCTCCGCCTTCTTCTTCGGCGGCGAGTTCCCCGGCTACTCGATCATCGGCCGTCTGTACGCGCTGCACATCATGATCGTGCCCGCGGCCATCCTGCTGCTGATCGGCATCCACCTGTTCATGGTGGTCGTGCACAAGCACACCCAGTACCCGGGCCCGGGCCGCACCGAGAACAACGTGGTCGGCTACCCGGTCGGCCCGGTGTACGCGGCCAAGGCCGGCGGCTTCTTCTTCATCGTGTTCGGCGTCCTCGCCCTCATCGCCTCCACCGTCACGATCAACGCCAATTGGAACTACGGTCCCTACGACCCGTCCCCCGTCCAGGCCGGCACCCAGCCCGACTGGTACATCGGCGTGTTCGACGGCGCCCTGCGCCTGATGCCGGGCATGATCGGCGACTTCTCCTTCCTGTGGAACATCCCCATGCCGTGGGGCTCCTCGGTCTCGCTGCCGATGGGCGTCCTCGTCCCGCTGATCCCGGTCGGCGTGCTGATCGTGGGCATGTGCGCCTGGCCGTGGGTCGAGCGCTGGATCACCAAGGACGACACCGAGCACCACCTGCTCGACCGTCCGCGCAACGCCCCGACCCGCACGGGCATCGGCGTCGCCGCGGTCATCTGGTACTGCGTGATGTGGGCGGCGGCGTCCTCGGACCTCATCGCCACGCACTTCCACCTGTCCCTGAACGACGTGCTCTACGCCCTGCGCACGCTGTTCTTCCTGGGCCCGGTGATCGGTTTCATCGTGACGCGCCGCATCTGCCTGTCGCTGCAGCGCAAGGACCGTGAGCTCGTGCTCCACGGCCACGAGGCCGGCGTGATCGAGATGTCCCCCGACGGCGGTTTCCACGAGCGCCATCGCCAGCTCACCGATCACGAGCTGTACCGTCTCGTGTCCTTCGAGGACCGTCGCCCCGTGCCGGCCCTCCCCAACCGCTCCGGCAAGGTGGGCATGATCGAGAAGGCCCGCGCCGGCCTGAACCGCATGTTCTACCAGGACCGCGTCGCCCCGGTGACCCGCGAGGAGCTGGTCGAGGCCCGCACCCACGGCCACCACGGCGTCGAGGACGCCGGCCACCGCGAGCTGGGCGCCGACCCGAGCTCGCACAACCCGAAGATCGACGGCTGACCTTCGATCCCCTGGGACTCAGAAGGCCCCGCACACCTCTCGGTGTGCGGGGCCTTCCGCTGTCCGGACTCACGCCCCTTCGCGTCCCCTGTCGTCTGGACACTTTCGTCCGGGAAACGGGAGTCTCCCACGGAGCTTTCGTTTGGGAAACGGGAGGCTTCGAGCTCTCGCCCTCCGACCGGGTCAAGCCGAACCGGCCGTTCTCCTCCCCTGGGAGCGTCGTCCGGTGCATCTGTTCGCCAGACCCACGCGCCGTCGTCGGGGTCCCGGCGCCACCCCTGCACGGGTGCATGCGCGGGTCGGATGACGTCGGTCAGCCACAGCGTCGTGTCCGGGTTCCACCCGGCGAGCACGGTCGCGTCGCCCTCGCCGACGGGCAGACAGCGTGTGGCGGAGGCGGGGCAGCCGAGTGCCGTCAGGTGGAGCGCATCCCAATCCTGGGCCACACAATCGCAACCCGGGATCACCCATCGCCCGACCCTCCCGTTCACCCGCTCACCCGGTCACCCGGTCACCCGGTGCCAGTCGTGGCCCCTGGAGGCACTCACGTCCAGAGGGACGCTACGGCATAGCCGGGCCCGGTCACCCGGGCTGGTCACCTCGTACGTACGTCCGACGTCGTTCCCCGGGGTCACGGAAGCCGCCCCCGCCCCGGAATCGTCTTCGATGAGATCCAACCCCTCAGGCACCTGCGTGACGGCTGCGGTGATGCCCACCGGGATCGACCAGCGGGCCCCGGACCGGGTCGCCGTGGGGCCTGCGGGCCGTCCTGCCGCTGCGCGGGGTTCCTCCCGCTCCTAGTTCCGTGCCCAGGCCTCGAGGACGCCTCGGGGGTCCTGGGGCAGCGGACTCCCGGCCTTCTCGTACCCACCAGCCGATCACCCACTGGGAGCCCGCCCACGGGTGGGCCCAGTGGTGGGCCTGCTCTGAGCCCAGCCCATGCTCGGTCACCGGTCTCAGGACCGCACGGATGCTCGGGTGCGTTGCCAGCACGTCCTTCTCCGTCGGGCTCCACTGCCACTACTTCGCGGCCGCCACCGTGCCGACCAGGGCCGCGTGATCGCGTCGTTCCTCGGCCGGGTCCATATGAGGTCGAGGCCAACGAGGGCCTGCACGAGCTGATCGACCGATGCTGCCGGACGGGACTCGGCGCCGGGCCGCCCGCTGGTGACGGTGAAGAGGCTGCGGGACGTGCCCACGCGACGTCGTCGGCCGATCCACACACGGGAAGACCGTGTGGTCGAGAGTTGCGCCCGGTCCACGCCCCCGCCACCGCCCAGACCCCGTGCCGTCGTGGTCGGCGCCCTGGGAGCTCTCCCCCGGCCTCGGCGGGTTCGGGCCGCTCGATACTCGCTTCCCAGCCAGAGGGGCCTGGAGAGGCTCCCGTTTCCCGGACGAAAGCGTTCGGGAAGGCTCCCGTTTCCCGCACGAAAGCGCCGGGGCTCAGCGTCCGGGGGGCACGACGACGGCGGGCCGGCCCTCCGAAGAGGACCGGCCCGCCGTCGTCGTCAGCGCCGGTGGCGCTGCGTGATCGACCCGAGGTCAGTGGGCGTACTTGCCCCGAGAGAACTCGTAGACCCAGCCGAAGGTGAAGTACGCCGCGGCGACCACACCGATGATGAAGACCCACCAGCCGACCGCGAGGCCGGTCACGATGATCGCGCAGGCCAGGCCGAGGCCCAGCGGCCACCAGCTCCAGGGAGCGAAGGTGCCGTAGGTGCCCGCGTAGTCGGTGATCTCGCCGTCCTCGTCATCCGAGGGGCCGAGGCCGAACTTCTTGTCCGTGGCCTGCAGGTACCAGGCGATCATCCAGGACATCGCGCCGACGGCGAGGATGGCCGGGATGCCGGCCCACTCGGTCCACTCGACCCAGAACCCGTAGAGGAGTCCGGCCGCGATGAAGAACAGGCCGATGATCCAGAAGATGTTGGCTGCGACCTTCACTGTGCGACCTTCTCTCCGAAGGCCTCAGACGTGTTCTGAGGCGAGTGCGGGAAGAGCTCCGGGTGGTGCAGATCCAGCGCCGGACGCTCGGAGCGGATGCGCGGCAGGGAGTGGAAGTTGTGCCGCGGCGGCGGGCACGAAGTGGCCCACTCGAGCGAGGCCCCGAAGCCCCACGGATCGTCCACGGTGACCTTCTTGCCGTAGCGGGCGGTCACGTACACGTTCCAGAAGAACGGGATCAGCGAGGCGCCCAGGATGAAGGAGAACACGGTGGAGAACGCGTTCATCGCGGTGAAGCCGTCCTCGATCATGTAGTCCGCGTAGCGACGCGGCATGCCGATGACGCCCAGCCAGTGCTGCACCAGGAACGTGCCGTGGAAGCCCACGAACAGCAGCCAGAACTGGATCTTGCCGAGACGCTCGTTCAGCATCTTGCCGGTGAACTTGGGCCACCAGAAGAAGAAGCCGGCGAACATCGCGAACACCACGGTGCCGAAGATGACGTAGTGGAAGTGCGCCACGACGAAGTAGGTGTCGGACACCTGGAAGTCCAGGGGCGGCGACGCCAGGATGACGCCGGTCAGGCCACCGAACAGGAAGGTGACCATGAAGCCGAGCGTCCACAGCATCGGGGTCTCGAAGGTGATCGAACCGCGCCACATGGTGCCGATCCAGTTCACGAACTTCACGCCGGTCGGGACCGCGATGAGCATGGTCATCACGGAGAAGAACGGCAGGAGCACGGCGCCGGTCACGTACATGTGGTGCGCCCACACCGTCACGGAGAGCGCGGCGATCGACGTCGTCGCGAAGACCAGGGACTTGTAGCCGAAGATCGGCTTGCGGGAGAACACCGGGATGATCTCCGACACGACGCCGAAGAACGGCAGGGCGATGATGTACACCTCGGGGTGGCCGAAGAACCAGAAGAGGTGCTGCCACAGGATGGCGCCGCCGTTCTCCGGGTTGAAGATGTGGCCGCCGAAGCGACGGTCCAGGCCCAGGGCGAACAGGGCCGCGGCCAGCGGCGGGAACGCCATCATGATCAGGATGCCGGTGATGAGCGTGTTCCAGGTGAAGATCGGCATGCGCCACATCGTCATGCCAGGAGCACGCATCGTCAGGATCGTGGTGATGAAGTTGACGCCGCCCATGATCGTGCCGAAGCCCTGGAGGACCAGACCGAACACCCAGAGGTCACCGCCGACGCCCGGCGAGTACGTGGTGTTGGAGAGCGGGGCGTAGGCGAACCAGCCGAACGAGGCCGCACCCTGCGGGGTGAGGAAGCCGGCGGTCGCGATGAGCGAGCCGAACAGGAAGAACCAGAACGCCAAGGCGTTCAGACGCGGGAAGGACACGTCCGGAGCACCGATCTGCAGCGGCACCAGCACGTTGGCGAAGCCCACGAAGAGCGGGGTCGCGAACATGAGCAGCATGAGCGTGCCGTGCATGGTGAACAGCTGGTTGTACTGCTCCTTCGTCTGCAGGATCTGCATGCCGGGCTCGAAGAGCTCCGCGCGGATCATGAGGGCCATGACGCCGCCGATGCAGAAGAAGACGAAGGACGTGATCAGGTACATGTACCCGAGCACCTTGTGGTCGGTCGTCGTCAGCCAGCTGACGACGATCTTGCCCAGCGAACGGGGCACCACACGAGGCTGCGCCTGTGAGCGCACCTCATCCGTTGCGTACTCGTAAGTGGTCATCAGTGGCTACCTCCACCGCGGGGGGTCTGGAGATCGCGCTCCATCGTCCCGGCGCCGTCAGGGTTGTTGTTGGGATTGCGGCTGTACTCGTCGCCCACCTGACCCGGCTCCATCTCCTCGAGGCGCTGGACGAACTCCGCCTCGTCGACGACCTCCACGTTGAAGAGCATCTCGGAGTGGAACTCGCCGCACAGCTCGGCGCACTTGCCGTCGTAGCTGCCCAGCTCCTGGGGGGTCAGGTAGAGGTGGTTGGTCTTGCCGGGGATCAGGTCGCGCTTCTGGAGGAACTGCGGGATCCAGAAGGAGTGCGCCACGTCGCGGGACTTCAGCTCGAAGTGCACCGGCACGTCCTTCGGCAGGTAGAGGACGGGCAGGGTGTCACGGACGCCCTCGGAGCCGTCCAGCTGAGCCTGGATGCCCGAGTAGTGGGCCTCCACGACCTCGCCGTTCTCCTGCTCGTAGGAGTAGTTGAAGTCCCAGGACCACTGCTTGCCGTAGACGGTGACCGTCAGCGGCGAGTCGTCCACGGGACGGTCCACCTCGGTCTGCACGCGGTCGGTGAAGCCCCAGAGGGTGAAGACCATCAGGATCGGGATGATCGTGAACATGGTCTCGAGCGGCACGTTGTACGCCGTCTGCTTGGGGAAGCCCTGGTCGTTCTTGCGGCGACGGTACGCGACCATGCACCAGATCATGGCGCCCCAGGCGAGCAGGCCCACGACCAGGGCCGCGATCCAGGAGTTCACCCACAGGTCGGTGAGCTGGGCGTTGTGGTTGGTGGTCTCCCGGGTGCCGGGGTACCAGCCGCGCTGGACCTCTGCCGAGCAGCCGGTCAGCACCAGGAGCGCCGTGGTGCCCACGGCACCGGCGGTCCAGCGGCGGCGAGTCCGACGTCCGGCGTCATTCTGTGCTCTCACAGACGGCCTTCCTCTTCATCTCGTGTACGAGGGGCGGGCCCGTCACCCCGGTGGTTCCGCGAGTTCTCGCAGGTGCCACGCAGGGAGCGCGGGTATGCCCTGATGATTCGTCAGCCAGTCTAAGCCGACGTGGGCCGTTTCGCCGCACCGTGACACGTCAGGATCGTGTCTGGGAGTCGGGTCCGAGCCTCCTGGACGCGCCGGCGGGGCCTGCTCCCCCGGGCACGACGACGGCGGGCCGGCCTGGGGCCGACCCGCCGGGTCGCCTCACGGGCGGGGCGGATGCGCCCCCGCGCGTCAGTGGAAGGAGTCGCCGCAGGCGCAGGAGCCGACGGCGTTGGGGTTGTCGATCGTGAAGCCCTGCTTCGAGATGGTGTCCTCGAAGTCGATGGTGGCGCCCATGAGGTAGGGCACGCTCATCTTGTCGACGATCACCTGGACGCCGTCGTAGTCGCGCACGGTGTCCCCGTCGAGCACGCGCTCGTCGAAGTAGAGCTGGTAGATGAGGCCGGAGCAGCCGCCAGGCTGCACGGCCACGCGCAGGCGCAGGTCGGTGCGGCCCTCCTGCTCGAGCAGCGAGCGCACCTTGCCGGCCGCGACGTCGGTCAGCTCGACCTCGTGCGGGGGCAGGCCCTCGGCATCCTGGGTGGCGCCGATCTCGACGCCGGTCTCGTCCGCGGACAGAGCCATCGTGACCTCCTTGAGGATCAGGGGGGGCGCGCCGGCGGGCCGGGCCCGTCGCGCGCGGTGTCGTCTGCTCAACACTATCCCCGCGGCGGCCATTCCCGGCCCGCGCGCGAGGTCGCGGCGGGCCGGGTCCGTCTCAGCCGGCGAGGCGGGCGAGCCAGAGGGCCTCGGCGACGACGGCGCGCCGGAAGTCCTCGATGTGCAGGGACTCGTTGGCCGAGTGGGCGCGCGAGTCCGGGTCCTCCACGCCGGTGATGAGGATGGTGGCGTCCGGGAATACCTCGGCGAGGTCCGCGGTGAACGGGATGGATCCGCCCATGCCGGCCTCCTTGGGGGCCACGCCCCACGCGTCCCCGAGGGCGCCCATCATGGCGGCGGCGAGCGGGTCCGAGGTGTCGGTGTCGAACGGCTGCCCGAACTCCCCCGCCTCCACGGTGATCTCGGCGCCGAGCACGGCCGCGGACTGCGCCTCGAGGTGGGCCTTGAGCGCCTCGAACGCCTCGGCCGGGTCCATCCCGGGGCCCAGGCGGAGCGAGAACTTGGCGCGGGCCTGCGGCTGGATGGTGTTCGAGGACTCCGCGACGGAGGGCACGTCGATGCCGATCACGCTCAGCGCCGGGGCGTTCCAGAGCCGGTCGGCCACGGGGCCGCGCCCGGCGAGGGTGACCGAGTCCAGGACGCCGGCGTCGGCGCGGAAGACGTCCTCCGGGTAGTCCAGGCTCGCGGAGCGCCGCGGCTCGAGGCCGGGGACGGCCACGGCGCCGTCGGCGTCGTGCAGGGTGGCGATGAGACGCGAGAGCAGGACGACGGCATCCAGCACGGGGCCGCCGAACATGCCGGAGTGCACGGCGTGGTCGAGCACGCGCACGGTCACGGTGCCGTCCACGAGCCCGCGCAGGGAGGTGGTGAGCGCCGGCTCCCCCACGGCCCAGTTCGAGGAGTCGGCGACGACGATGGCGTCGGCCTCCAGTCGGGCGCGGTGGTTCTCGAGGAAGGTGCGGAAGGTCGGGGAGCCGGCCTCCTCCTCGCCCTCGATGAACACGCGCACGCCGACGCCGGCGTCGGGCAGCACGTCCTTCAGGGCGGCCAGGGCCGCGAGGTGGACCATGATGCCCGCCTTGTCGTCGGCGGCGCCGCGGCCGTAGAGGCGGCCGCCCTTCTCGGTGGCCACGAGGGGCTCGGTGTCCCACAGCGCCTCGTCACCGATGGGCTGCACGTCGTGATGGGCGTACAACAAGACGGTGGGCTTGTCGGACGCGCCGGGCTTCTCGCCGATGACCGCTGGGCCGCCGGGGCGTCCGTCCTCACGGGTCTCCGTCACGATCTCCACGCCCTGCAGGCCGGCCTGGCGCAGCAGGGCCGCGACGGCCTCGGACGAGCGCTCGAGCTGGGCGCGGTCGGCGGAGTCCCACGCGATGCCCGGGATCGCCACCAGGTCGGTCAGGGTCTGCAGGGTCTGGGGGAAGCGGGCGTCGACGGCGTCGCGCACGGCCGCCACGAGGGCGGCGTCGTCCCGCACGGGGGGTGTGGTCTCAGTCATGCCCGCCAGCCTAGACGTCCGGACCCGCCCCCTCCCGGCCCCGCGCCTCGCGGCCCGACTAGACTGGGCGGGTGTTCAAGCGAGACAAGACCCCCGAGACCGCGCCCGCCCCCTCGACCCACGGCTCCACCGCCGTCCGCGCCGACGGCCCCGCCGCGGACCCGGAGGCGCCCCGCGACCGGGCACAGGGCAAGCAGGGCCCCACCCCCCGCCGCCGCGACCAGGAGGCGGCGCGCCGCCGCACGATGGTCCCCGAGGACCGCAAGGCGGCCCGCAAGGCCGCGCGCGAGGCGGCCGCCCGGGACCGCATGCGCCAGCGCGTGGCCCTCGAGACCGGCGACGAGCGCGGCCTGCCCCTGCGCGACCGCGGCCCCCAGAAGCGCTGGGTGCGCGACTACGTGGACGCCCGCACCGGCATCGGCGAGTGGCTCATGCCCGTGGTCTTCGCCTACGTGCTGCTGATGTTCCTCCCCGGCCGGGAGGTCCAGCTGTTCCTCATGATCAGCCTCTACGCGCTCGTCGCGCTCGTGGTGATCGAGAGCCTCATCGTGGCCCGCCGCATCAAGAAGGGCCTCACGGAGCGCTTCGGGGAGCCCGAGTCGGGCACCGGCTTCTACGGCGTGATGCGCGCCCTGCAGTTCCGCCGCCTGCGCCTGCCCAAGCCCCAGGTCAAGCGCGGCCAGTTCCCCGCCTGAGCCCCGCCCGTCCGCCGGGCGACTCTGCGATGAGGCCCGGACCCGCAGGGGTCCGGGCCTCATCGCATGCGGGTGCGTGCCGCGGTCAGCCGCGCAGCGTGCGCGCCAGGCCGGCGGAGATGCGCCCGGCCCAGAACGGACCCTCGTAGAGGAAGGCCGTGTACCCCTGGACGAGGTCCGCGCCGGCGTCCAGCCGGGCCTGGACGTCGTCGGCGTCGGTCACGCCGCCCACGCTGATCACGGCGGTGCCGGCGGGCAGGGCCGCCCGCAGCTCCCGCAACACCTCCGTCGAACGCTCCTTCAGGGGCGCGCCGGAGAGGCCGCCGGCGCCCAGGGCGTCGACGTCGGCGCGGGGCGTGGCCAGACCCTCCCGGGAGATCGTGGTGTTGGTGGCGATCACCCCGTCGAGCCCGAGGCGCTCGGCCAGGGCGGCGACGGCGCGCACGTCCTCGTCCGTGAGGTCCGGGGCGATCTTCACGGTCAGGGGCACCCGGCGTCCGGTCACCACGCGGTCCGCCTCCTCGCGGACGGCGGTGAGGATCGGCTCGAGGGCGTCGATCTCCTGGAGCTGGCGCAGGCCGGGCGTGTTGGGCGAGGACACGTTCACCGTGAGGTAGTCCGCGTGCGGAGCGAGCAGCCGCGTGGAGGCGCGGTAGTCCTCGGCCGCGTCCTCGAGCGCGACGACCTTGGTCTTGCCGATGTTCACGCCGAGCACGGGGCGCACGGCGCCGAAGCGGCGCTCCAAGACGGCGCGCGTGCGCGCCAGGCGGGGGGCCACCGCGGCGGCGCCGTCGTTGTTGAAGCCCATCCGGTTCACCAGGGCGCGGTCCTCCACCAGGCGGAACAGGCGCGGCTGCGGGTTGCCCGGCTGTGCCTGGGCGGTGATGGTGCCGACCTCGATGTGGCCGAAGCCCAGGTCCGCCAGGGCGGCGGTCCCCCGCCCCTCCTTGTCGAAGCCGGCGGCGAGGCCGAACGGCGTGGGGAACCGCAGCCCCATGACGGTGCGGGCCAGCAGCGGGTCCGGGCGGAAGGCCGCGCGCAGGGCCGCCGAGGCGCCCGTGCGCTCGGCGAGCCGGATCGCGTCGAAGCCGCGGTGGTGCGCCTGTTCGGCGTCCATGCCGCCGAACACGGCGCGGAAGAAGGGCGGGTAGAGGCGGGGGGCACGGGAGGTGAGCACGCCGTCGACGGCGGCCTTGGGATCGGGCAGCTGCATGGGCCCATCCTCCCACGCGCGTGCCCGGGGTCACGGTGCGCTCCTAGAGTGGGACGCATGTCCATCGTGCCGGCCGAGCAGCCCATCCCCGCCGACAAGTCGGAGCCGAGCCGGCCCCCCGAGGGCGGGCCCACCGACGAGGACACCCGCCCGCTGCTGCACGACCCCCCGGGCCTGGGCTGGGTGGAGGACGGGATGGCCGGTTTCGAGCGCCTCACCCTCGGCCTCGACACGGACGAACAAGGCCAGAACCTTGTCACAGTGGTGCGGCCGCAGGCCACGGGCCCGCGGGACCGGACCCGGCGCGCCATCCTCTCCGTCCACGGCTGGAGCGACTACTTCTACAACGCGCCCCTGGCGCGCGCGTTCGAGGAGGCCGGCTACGCCTTCCACGCCGTGGACCTGCGCCACTACGGCCGCTCGCTGCGCGAGGGGCAGACCCCCGGCTGGACGGACGACCTCGCCCGCTACGACGCCGACCTCGAGGCAGCCCTGGCCACGATCGCCGAGGACCATCCCCTGCCGCCCGTGCTCATGGGCCACTCCACGGGCGGCCTCATCGCCTCCCTGTGGGCGCACCGCAATCCGGGCCGGATCTCCGCCCTCGTGCTGAACAGCCCCTGGCTGGAGATGCAGGGCAGCGCGGGCGTGCGGCTGCTGGCCAAGACGATCGTGGACCCGGTCTCCGCCCTCAAGCCGTACGCGATGCTCACCCTGCCCCGCATCGACTACTACTGGCGCACCCTCTCCGACCAGGCCGAGGGCGAGTGGGACCTGCATCCGCTGTGGCGGCCCACCCACGCCTTCCAGGTGCCCGCGGCCTGGCTCAGCGCCGTCCTCAAGGGGCACCGCACGGTGGCCCGGCGCCTGCAGGTCAACGCCCCGATCCTCGTGCTGGTCTCCGCGCGCGGCCACCGCGGCACCTCCTACGACGAGGCGATGCTCGCCTCGGACATCGTGCTGGACCCGGACGCCATGGCCCGCAGGTCCCTGCGGCTGGGCGATCGGGTCACGGTCCACCGGCTCCCCGACGCCCTGCACGACGTGTTCGCCTCCCCCGCGTCGGTGCGCGAGGCGGCCGGCGCCGCGACGCTCACGTGGCTGGGAGCCTACGCGCCGCCGTCGGCGTCCGAGGCCGAGTCCGGCGCGCCGGACGACGGCGCCGGCTGAGGGGTGTCCACGGCCCCGCCGTACCGGCGGTCCCGCCGGGCGTAGGTCTCGATGGCCTCCCAGAGCGTGCGGCGGTCCACGTCCGGCCACAGCACGTCGAGGAAGAGCAGCTCCGCGTAGGCGGACTGCCAGAGCAGGTAGTTGGACAGGCGCTGCTCCCCCGAGGTCCGCAGGAACAGGTCCACGTCCGGGACGACGTCGACGTCCTGGCCGGCGCGGAAGCCGCGGTCCAGGTAGCGCGTGATGACGTCCTCGGTGATGTCCGACGGCCGCATCCGCCCGGCCCGGACCTCCTCGGCGAGGGCCTGCACGCCGTCCTGGATCTCCGCGCGGCTGCCGTAGTTCACGCACATGTGCAGCGTGGTGCCGGTGTTGTACCGCGTGAGCTCCTCGGCCTCCTGCAGCTCGCGGATCACGGGGGTCCACAGCCGCGGGGCGCGCCCGTTCCAGCGGATGCGCACGTTCCACGAGTGCAGGGTGTCCCGCTGGCGGCGCAGCACGTCCCGGGAGAAGCCCATCAGGAAGCGCACCTCCTCGGCGGAGCGTCGCCAGTTCTCCGTGGAGAACGCGTACGCGGACACGTGCCCCACGCCCAGCTCCACGGCGCCGGCGACGACGTCCAGCAGCGCCGCCTCGCCGGCCCGGTGGCCCTCGGTGCGGGGCAGACCGCGCTGGTTGGCCCAGCGCCCGTTGCCGTCCATCACGATCGCCACGTGTCGGGGGACGAACCGCGGGTCGATCCGGGGGGCGACCGCACCGGAGGGGTGCGGCGGCGGGGACTGCGGGGCACGGTCGGCGCTCATGGTCTCCTCTCGACGCGCGGGGCGGGGAGGCCGAGGTCCTGGTCCAGGACGGACAGGGACACCAGGCGCCGCTCGGCGTGGAACTGCAGGTACGCGGCCACGATACCGGCCGCCTCCCGCCGGGCGGCGGCGTCGGAGGCGTCCGCGGTCGCCCAGTCCCCCGCGGCGAGGGCGGCGAGCAGGGCGAGGGTCTGCGGGGCGGGGTGGGCGGCGCCGGGCGGGCGGCACTCGGGGCACACCGCCCCGCCGAGCGCCACGTGCACCGCCGAATGCGGGCCCGGGGCACCGCAGCGGGCGCACCGGTCGAAGGTCGGCGCCCAGCCGGCCTGGGCCAGGGTGCGCAGCAGGAAGGAGTGCAGGATCAGCCGCGGGTCGTGCCGGCGGCGGGCCAGGGCGGCCAGGGCCCCGTGGAGCAGGCGGTACTGGGCGCGGCGGCCGGCCTCGTCCACCGCCGGGATGCGCTCGACGGCCTCGGCCAGCGCCCCGGCGACCGCGTACGCGTCGTAGTCCGCGGCGAGCATCGTGGCGTAGGGGTGCAGCAGCTGCGCCTGGGTGACGGTGAGCAGCTCCCCCCGCCCGCGCGCGAGCTGCAGCGTGGTGTGCATGAACGGCTCCACCGTGGAGCCCAGCCGGGAGGACGTCTTGCGCACGCCCTTGGCCACGGCCCGCACGAGCCCGTGCTCGGGGGTGAGGGCCTCGACGATCCGGTCGGCCTCCCCCAGCCGATGGGTGCGCAGCACGATGGCCTCGGTGCGAAACGAGTTCGCCGCGTAGCCGCCGTGCCGCGCACCCCGCCGGGAGGGGCCGGATCCGCTCACGCGCGCACGGCGCGGTTCACCGCGGAGACCACGGCCTTCAGGGAGGCGGTGGTGGTGTTGTGGTCCAGGCCCACGCCCCAGAGCACGCGGTCGCCGACGGCGGCCTCCACGTAGGCGGCGGCCATGGCGGCGCCGCCCTCGGACAGGGCGTGCTCGGTGTAGTCGAGCACCCGGACGTCCATGTCGTCCTCGCCCAGCATGCGCAGGAATGCGTCGATGGGGCCGTTGCCCTGCGCGGTGCGCGTCTGGGTGACGCCGTCGACCTCGAGCTCGGCCTCCATGCGGAACGCGCCGTCCTCGCCGGAGGCGGAGGTGACGGAGCGCAGCCGGTAGCGGCCCCACTGCTCGTCCTTGGCCTCCGCCGGCAGGTACTCGTCCTGGAACGCGGTCCACAGGTCGGCGCCGGAGACCTCGCCGCCCTGGGCGTCGGCCATCTCCTGGATGGCGTGGGAGAACTCGATCTGCGCGCGGCGCGGCAGGTCCAGGTTGTGCTCGGACTTGAGCAGGTAGGCCACGCCGCCCTTGCCGGACTGCGAGTTCACGCGGATCACGGCCTCGTAGGAGCGGCCGATGTCCTTCGGGTCGATGGGCAGGTACGGCACCGCCCAGTCGATCTCGTCCACGGTCTTGCCCGCGGCCTTCGCGTCGGCCTCCATGGCCTCGAAGCCCTTCTTGATGGCGTCCTGATGGGAGCCGGAGAAGGCGGTGAACACGAGGTCGCCGCCCCAGGGCGAGCGCTCGGGCACGGGGAGCTGGTTGCAGTACTCCACGGTGCGCTTGATGTGGTCCATGTCCGAGAAGTCGATCATGGGGTCGATGCCCTGGGAGAACAGGTTCATGCCCAGGGTCACCAGGTCCACGTTGCCGGTGCGCTCGCCGTTGCCGAACAGGCAGCCCTCGATGCGGTCGGCGCCGGCCAGGTAGCCGAGCTCGGCGGCGGCCACGCCGGTGCCGCGGTCGTTGTGCGGGTGCAGGGACAGGATCAGCGAGTCCCGGTGCTCCAGGTTGCGGTGCATCCACTCGATCGAGTCGGCGTAGACGTTGGGGGTGGCCATCTCGACGGTGGCCGGCAGGTTCAGGATCATCTTGCGGTCCGTGGAGGCCTCCAGCACCTGGGCGACCTCGTCCGAGATGCGGCGGGCGAACTCCAGCTCGGTGCCGGTGTAGGACTCGGGCGAGTACTCGTAGGTGATCTGCGTGCCCTTGAGCTGCTCCTCGAACTTCTTCACGAGGCGCGCGCCGGAGGTGGCGATGTCCACGATGCCGTCCTCGTCCTGGCGGAAGACGACGCGGCGCTGCAGCACGGACGTGGAGTTGTACAAGTGCACGATGGCCCGGTCGGCGCCCTCGAGGGACTCGAAGGTGCGCTCGATCAGGTGCTCGCGGGACTGGGTGAGGACCTGGATGGTCACGTCGTCCGGGATGTGGTCGCCCTCGATGAGCTGGCGGACGAAGTCGTAGTCGGTCTGCGAGGCGGAGGGGAAGCCCACCTCGATCTCCTTGAAGCCCATCCCCACGAGCAGCTGGAACATGCGCAGCTTGCGCTCGGGGCCCATCGGGTCGATGAGGGCCTGGTTGCCGTCGCGCAGATCCACGGCGCACCACAGGGGCGCCTTCTCGATGACCTTGTCCGGCCAGGTGCGGTCCGGCAGCGAGACCTGGATCTGGTCCTGGTACGGGACGTACTTGTGGACCTTCATCCCGGACGGCTTCTGCAGATGGGCGCTCATGCGTGTTCTCCCTCGACGTGCGCGCTCGATGCGCGCGAACGGTGGATGGTCGGGTGCCGGGCCGGAGGGACGGCTGCTCCGCACGGGGCGTCCGGTCCGGTGGGAGGCGTCCTGCCTCCGCTCGCGCTCAGGCGGCGACGATCGCGGCCTGGCACGGGGACCCCGTGCGGCCGGGAAGTAGCAGGCGGGCCGCGTGCGGCGCCGTCGGGTGGGGGCGACGGGACATGTGCCCGACCCTAGCACCGGGCCCCGGCCCGCCTCAGGCCTGCGCGCCCGTGTGACGCTCGACGACGGCCGTCAGAACCCGAGGCGGCCGAGCTGCTTCGGGTCGCGCTGCCACTCCTTGGCGACCTTGACCCGCAGGTCCAGGTGCACCTTGGTGCCGAGCATCCTCTCGATGCCGGCGCGGGCCCGGACGCCGATCTCGCGCAGGCGGGAGCCGCCCTTGCCGATGATGATGCCCTTCTGGCTGTCGCGCTCCACGAAGAGGTTGGCCCACACGTCCATCAGGGGACGGTCGTCGGGACGTCCCTCGCGCAGCGCCATCTCCTCGACCACCACAGCCACCGAGTGGGGCAGCTCGTCGCGGACGCCTTCGAGGGCGGCCTCGCGGATGAGCTCGGCGATCATGACGGCCTCGGGCTCGTCGGTGAGCTCGCCGTCCGGGTACAGCGGCGGGCCCTCGGGGAGCAGGCCGCGCAGCACCTCCAGGACGTCGTCCACCTGGCGGCCGGCCACGGCGGAGACCGGCACGACGGCCGCGAAGCCCTCGCCGCCGTTCTCCGGACCGAGGACCTCCTCTCCGAGCGCGGTCACGGCGAGCAGCTGCGCCATGAGCTGCTCGGGGCCGACCTTGTCGGTCTTGGTCACGACGGCCACCACGGGGGTGCGGTGCAGGTGGGCGAGCTGCTGGGCGATGAACCGGTCGCCGGGGCCGATCGCCTCGTCCGCGGGCAGGCAGAAGCCCACCGCGTCCACCTCGCCGAGGGTCTCGGCCACGAGGTCGTTGAGGCGCTGGCCCAGCAGCGTGCGGGGCCGGTGCAGGCCGGGGGTGTCCACGAGGACGAGCTGGAAGTCCTCGCGGTGCACGATTCCGCGGATGGTGTGGCGCGTGGTCTGGGGCTTGGAGGAGGTGATGGCCACCTTCTCCCCCACGAGCGCGTTGGTGAGGGTGGACTTGCCCGCGTTGGGGCGTCCGACGAGCGAGACGAAGCCGGAGCGGTGTCCGTCCGCGGCGCGGGCCGGGTCGACGAGGTCGGTCATGGGGGTCATCCTTCGCGGGGCGGGACGGCGGGCGGGGTCGGTCGGTGCGCGTCGGCGCGGGGTCAGGCCACGGTCTCCGCGGCGGAGGAGCCGTGCGGCTCCTCGTCGCGGCGGCGCAGCCGGGCGGGGCGGTCCGGGGTCTCGGAGACGCGGAGGCGGGCGACGCGGTTGCGGCGGGGCTCGAGCGTGTCGGCGAGCAGCTCGAGGCCCTGCACCACCACGCGGGAGCCCTGGATCGGCACGCGGCCGAGCTCCTTGGCGAGCAGGCCGCCGACGGTGTCGACGTCGTCGTCCTCGTCCTCCTCCTCGGGGAGCTCGAACTCCTCGCGGAAGTGGTGGAGGCCCATCCGGGCGTCCACGGAGTACACGCCGGGCTCGATCATCTCGACCTCGGCGCGGTCGGGCAGGTCGTCCTCGTCGTAGATCTCGCCGACGATCTCCTCGATGAGGTCCTCGAGCGTGACGAGGCCGGCGGTGCCGCCGTACTCGTCCACCACCACGGCCACGTGCGTGGACTCGCGCTGCAGCTCCTGCAGGAGGGCGGCCACGGACTTGGACTCGGGGACGAAGCGCACATCGCGCATGGCCGCGGTGACCGGGCCGGACTGCGCCGCGCCGTCCTGGTGCAGCGCGCGGGTGACGTCCTTGAGGTGCAGCATGCCGCGGATGTCGTCGGCGTCCTCGCCGATCACGGGGATGCGGGAGTTGCCGGAGCGCAGGAACAGGGCCATGGCCTGGCCGAGGGTGTGGTCCGCGTCGATGGTGACGACGTCGGTGCGCGGCACCATCACGGAGCGGACGATGGTGTCGTTCATGGAGAACACGGACTGGATGAGCTCGGCCTCGGAGTCGGCGAGCACGTCCGCGTCGTGGGCGCGGGCGACGACCTCGCGCAGGTGGCGCTCCTGGAAGTCGTCCTCCTCCTCGAGCTCGTCCTCGCGGCGGCGCCGGTCCCGGCCGAGGCGGTCGGCCAGCGGGCCCAGGGCCCTGCGCAGGCCCCACACGAGCCCGCCGAGGCGGCGGGCCACGGCGGCCTCGTTGCGCGAGCCGAACGGCCGCGGGCTCCACACGCCCAGCAGCGCGGCCACGCCCACGAGGACGGCGGCGGCGATGAGCACGGCGAGCCAGGTGTTGTCCACGACGGCGTCCGCAGCCGCGGTGAGGCACACGGCGGACAGCGCCTCGGCCACGAACCGCCACACGCGCAGCGCGCCCAGGTGGCTGTCCCGCTCGGCGGTGACGTCCAGGACCCGGGAGCCGGGGCGGCGGCGGACGATGTCCTCCGCGTCCCGGCGGGAGAGGTAGGTGAAGGCCGACTCGGCCAGGGAGAGCGTCCACACCAGCGCGAGGAAGACGAGGAACAGTGCGAAGAGCACGGCGGGGGTGAGCATGGCGGGGCGGTCAGTCCTCGATGGTGGGGGCCGGGGCCGGCCTGCCGAGCACCTCGGAGACGAGGCGGTCCTGCAGGGCGAACATCTCCAGCCGGTCGGCGTCGTCCATGTGGTCGTAGCCCAGCAGGTGCAGCATGCCGTGGGTGAGCAGCAGCATCAGCTCGTCGTCACGGCTGTGGCCGCCGCGGGCGGCCTGCTCGGCGGCCACCTCGGGGCAGAGCACGACGTCGCCGAGCATCCCCTCCGCGGGGGCCTCGGCGGTGCCGGGGGTGAGCTCGTCCATGGGCAGGCTCATCACGTCGGTGGGCCCGGGCAGGTCCATCCACTCCTCGTGGAGCTCGGCCATGCGGGCGGCGGCCACCACGGTGACCGCGGTCTCGGTGCGCTCGTGGACGTGCAGGGAGGCGTAGACGTGCCGTGCCATGCGCAGCAGCTCGTCCTCGGGGACCTCGATCCCCGACTCGTTCAGGATCTCAACGGCCACGGTGGCCCCTTCCTCCGCGCGGGGCGGGCTCGGCGCCGCGGGCGGCGTCGTAGGCGTCCACGATGGCGCTGACCAGGGAGTGGCGGACCACGTCCGAGGAGTCGAAGCGCACCATCTCCAGGCCCTCGATCCCCTCGAGGACCTCCACCGCCTGGGACAGGCCGGAGCGGGTGCCGCGCGGCAGGTCCACCTGAGAGGTGTCCCCGGTGACCACCATGCGCGCGCCGAAGCCGAGGCGGGTGAGGAACATCTTCATCTGCTCGCCGGTGGTGTTCTGGGCCTCGTCGAGGATGACGAAGGCGTCGTTGAGCGTGCGCCCGCGCATGTAGGCGAGCGGGGCGACCTCGATGGTGCCGGCCTCCATGAGCCGCGGGATGGACTCGGGCTCGATCATGTCGTGCAGCGCGTCGTAGAGCGGGCGCAGGTAGGGGTCGATCTTCTCGCTGAGCCCGCCGGGCAGGAAGCCGAGCCGCTCGCCGGCCTCGACCGCCGGGCGGGTGAGGATGATCCGGTTGACCTCCTTGGCCTGGAGGGCCTGCACGGCCTTGGCCATGGCCAGGTAGGTCTTGCCGGTGCCGGCGGGGCCGATGCCGAAGACCACGGTGGAGCGGTCGATGGCCTCCACGTAGTCCTGCTGGTGGAGGGTCTTGGCCCGGATGCGGCGGCCGCGCCCGGAGAGGATCGAGTCCAGGTGCAGCTGACCGGCGCCGCGGCCGGCGGCGGCCCCGCGCACGTGGGTGACGACCTGCTCCATCACCTCGGGGGTGACGGCCTGGTCCCGGCGGGCGATCGAGCGCAGGTCCTCGACGACGCGGCGCACCGAGGCGACGTCCGGCACGGGGCCGGCCATCTCCAGCCGCTGGTCGCGCACCGTCAGGTCCACCGCGGGGAACACGCCGCCGAGGATCCGCAGGAGGGCGTCCTGCGGGCCGAGGGTGCGGACCATGAGGTCGGCGGACTCGAACGAGACGCCCTCGTGGGCGGAGGCGGGCGGCGTCAGGGGGGTGGCGGGGACGGTCACGATGGGTCGGATCACCTCGGGGTGTCGGGGACGGAATGCCGGGTCCAGTCTAGGCGTGGTGGCGCCGGACGCGCCGGGTCTCACCAGCGGCCGAGCCGGTGGGCCAGCACGGCGAGGGCCGCCGGGCCGGCCGTGGAGGCGCGCAGCACGTGGGGACCGAGGCGGACCGGCACCGCGCCGGCGGCGGTGCAGGCCTCCAGCTCGGCGGGGCCGACGCCGCCCTCGGGGCCCACGACGACGGCGATCTCCCCCGCCTCGCGCAGCCGCTCGACGGGCACCTCGGACAGCCCCCGCTCCGCGTCCTCGTGGAGGACGAGGACGAGCCGGGCGCCGTCGTCGGGCGCGGAGGCCAGGCCGGCCACGCCGGTCCCGGAGACGTGGCCGCGGACCTCGGGGACGCGGGCGCGGCGGGCCTGCTTGGCGGCCGCGCGCGCCGTGTCCGCCCACTTCTGCCGCGCCTTCTCGGCCTTGGAGCCCTTCCAGCGCACGATGGAGCGCTCGGCCTCCCACGGCACCACGGCGTCCACGCCGAGCTCGACGGCGGCCTGGACGGCCATGAGGTCCCGGTCGCCCTTGGCCAGGGCCTGCACGAGCACGAGGGCCGGGACGGCGGCGGGCTCCTCGTCGACCGCGTCCAGGCGCACCGTCACCGCGTCGGGGGCGGCGGCGAGCACGGTGCCGTGGCCGCGGACCCCGGAGCCGTCCGCGAGCAGGACCGACTCCCCCGGCGCGAGCCGCATCGAGGCGGCCGCGTGCCGAGCCTCGGGGCCGCCGAAGGAGACCTCGGCGCCCGGCGCCGCGCCGGTCAGCGCGCCCGGCTCGAGGTGGAACAGGGGCGCGGTCACAGGTTCCTCAGGTTCTCCCGCAGCCGGGCGAACATGCCGCGGGCCGGGGGCGTGCCGTGCACGACCTCCTCGCCGCGCAGCTCGGCCAGGCGCTCGAGCAGCTCGCGCTGCTCGTCGTCGAGGTCGGTCGGCGTGGTGACGACGACGTCCACCTTGAGGTCGCCGCGGCCCTGCCCGCGCAGCCGCCCCACGCCGAGGCCGGCGAGAGTCTCGACGTGGCCGGACTGCACGCCCGGCTCGAGGCGGACGGTCTGCTCGCCGTCGAGGGTCGCCAGGGTGACCGTGGTGCCGAGGGCGGCCGCGGCCATGGGCACGGTGACCGTGGTGGCCAGGTGGTCGCCCTCGCGGCGGAACGTCTCGTGCGGGCGCACAGCGATCTCCACGTAGAGGTCGCCGTTCGGGCCGCCGCCGGGGCCGGCCTCGCCGCGGCCGGCGAGGTGGATGCGGGTGCCGTCGTCCACGCCGGCGGGGATGCGCAGGGTGAGCGGGGTGCGGGTGCGCACGCGGCCCTGGCCGGCGCACTCGTGGCAGGGGTCGGGGATGACGGTGCCGAACCCCTGGCAGGCGGGGCAGGCCTCCGTGGCCATCACGGTGCCCAGCAGGGAGCGCATGGGGCGCTGGATCATGCCGTGGCCCTGGCAGGTCTGGCAGGTCTCGGGCTCGGTGCCGGGCTCGCAGCACGAGCCCTCGCAGCGCTCGCAGCGCACGGCCGTGTCCAGGGTGATGGTCTGCTCGCCGCCGAACACGGCGTCCTCGAGATCGATCGGGGCGGTCACGAGCGCGTCCTGGCCCCGGCGCGCGCGGCTGGCCGGACCGCCGCGGCCGCCCTGGCCGGCGGCGTTCATGAACGTCTCGAAGATGTCGGCGAAGCCGCCGAAGCCCCCGCCCCCGCCGAACCCGCCGGGGAAGCCGGACTGGCCGTTCTCGTTGCCGGTGGTGTCGTAGGCGCGACGGCGGCCCTCGTCCGAGAGGACCTCGTAGGCGTGGGAGATGCGCTTGAACTGCTCGGCGGACTCCGGGTCCGGGTTCACGTCCGGGTGGTGGGTGCGGGCGAGCTTGCGGTAGGCCCGGCGGATCTCCTCGGTGCTGGCGTCGCGGCTGACGCCGAGGGTCGCGTAGTGGTCGGTCACGGTGGGGTCTTCCTCTCAGGACGAGCGGGACGTGCAGGGGGTGCGGGCTCGGGCTCGGGCCCGGCGGGCGGGACGCGGCGGGGCGCCCCTCAGGTGGTCAGGATGCGGGAGAGATACCGGGCGATGGCGCGGACGGCGGCCATGGTGCCCGGGTAGTCCATCCGGGTGGGGCCGACGACGCCGACCTTGGCCACGGCGCCGGGTCCGTAGGCGGCGGCCACCACCGAGGTGTCCGCGAGGGATCCGGCGTTCTCGGAGCCGATGCGCACGGACACCCCGTGCGCGTCGTGCTCCATCTCCGTGAGCAGGCGCAGCAGCACCACCTGCTCTTCGAGCGCCTCGAGGATGGGCCCGATGGACGCGCCGAAGTCCCCGGTGGAGCGGGCCAGGTTCGCGGTGCCGGCCATCACGATCCGGTCCTGGCGGCCGGCCTCGAGCAGCGCGTGCACGGCCCCGGCCACCAGGGCCGCGGCCTCGCGGTGCTCGGGGCGCATGCGGACCACCGCGGCGTCCACCACGGCGGCGGCCTGGGCGGGGCCCAGGCCGAGCACGGCCTCCAGCAGCAGCCCGCGCAGCACGGCGAGGTCCGCCTCGGGCAGGGGCGTCTCCAGCACCACGTGGCGCTGGTCCACGCGCCCGGTGGAGAGGATGAGCACCACGAGCACGCGGGCCGGGGTCAGCGGGACGAGCTCGAGGTGGCGCACCGTGGAGCCGTCCTCGTGGGGGAACTGCGCCACCGCGACCTGCTGGGTCAGCTGCGCCAGCAGGCGCACCGTGGTCTCCATCATGTGCTCGGTGTCGGTGGAGGGGTCCAGCAGGGTGCGCACGGCCCGGCGCTCGGCCGGGGAGAGCGGCTTGACCTCGGAGAGCCGGTCCACGAACACGCGGTACCCCTTGTCCGTGGGGACCCGTCCGGCCGAGGTGTGCGGGGCCACGATGAGCCCCTCCTCCTCGAGGGCGGCCATGTCGTTGCGCACGGTGGCCGAGGACACGCCGAGGGCGTGCCGCTCCACCAGGGCCTTGGAGCCCACGGGCTCACGGCGGGCCACGTACTCCTCCACGATCGCCTGGAGCACCTGGAGGCGGCGGGGCTGCTCCGTCATCTCGGTCCTCCTCTGTCTTCGCGGTCCCGGCCGGGCGCCGGCGGCTCACGACTGGCACTCCGGCCAGTCAAGTGCTGATCCTATCGCCCGGTCCACGCCGGGCGCCCGCGTCCCGGAGGCGGCTTCGCTCACGGTGATCGCCCCGGCCCGTTGCTACCGTGCTCTCCCATGGACTGGAGCAGCTGGGGCCCCGCGGGCCACGAGGAGATGACGCGGCGTCCCGGGCGCCCCGCGCGGGACGTGCCCGCCGCGCCGGGCACCGTGGTGGAGGACGTGGCCTCCGGGTTCACCGGCGCCGTGATCCGCGTGGAGCGCGCCGGCGGCGTGCACACGGTGGTGCTGGAGGACCGCCGGGGCGTGCGCCGGGGCTTCCCCCTCGGCGGCGGCTTCTGGATCGACGGCGAGCCCGTCACCCTGGTCCCCCACGTCGCCTCCGCCCCGCGCCCGCCCGCCCGCACCGCCTCCGGCTCCCGCCGGGTCGAGGGCGTCCGGGCCCGCACCGCACGCGCCTCCCGCATCTGGGTCGAGGGCGTGCACGACGCCGAGCTGGTGGAGAAGGTCTGGGGCGAGGACCTGCGCCTGGAGGGGATCGTCGTCGAGCCCCTGCACGGCGTCGACGACCTCGCCGGCGCGATCGCCGCCTTCGACCCCGGACCCCGACGTCGGCTGGGCATCCTCGTGGACCACCTCGTCCCCGGCTCCAAGGAGGAGCGTATCGCCGCCGAGGCCATGCGCGTGCCCGGCGCCGCCGGCAACGTGCTCATCCTCGGCCACCCCTACGTGGACGTGTGGCAGGTCATCAAGCCGGCCGTCCTGGGCATCCCGACCTGGCCCGTGGTCCCCAAGGGCCAGGACTGGAAGACCGGCGTGCTCCAGGGCCTCGGCTGGCCCCACGGCACGAAGGAGGCCACGGGCCTGGGCTGGAAGCGGCTGCTGTCCCACGTGGGCAGCTACGCCGACCTCGAGCCCTCGCTGCTGGGCCGGGTGGAGGAGCTCATCGACTTCCTCACCGCCGAGCCGGAGCGCTGAGCGGCCCCCGGCTCCCGCGCCCGGTCCGGGCGCCACGCTATGCTGACCCATGCCCCGAGCCCGGCCCACGCGGACCGGGCCACGCGACCGATCAGGAGCCCCTCGTGAACCCCAGCGCGCAGCCCGACGCCGGCCGCCCCGGCCACGAGCCGCCCGCCTGGCTGGCCTCCGCCGGCGGCCGGGCCACCCCGCTCACGGCCAAACAGGACCGGGACCGCGCGGCCCTGGCCCACCTGAGCCTCGCGTTCGGCGTCCTCGGCCCGCTCGTGGTGTGGCTGCTCTACCGGGACCGCGGGCCGTTCACCTCCCAGGAGTCCAAGGAGGCCCTGAACTTCTCCGGGCCGCCGACCCTGATCACCACGCTGTTCTTCTTCCTCGCGCTGCTGCCCGTGATCGGCGCGATCTTCGCGATCCTCGGCGCGCTCTCCTGGGCCGTCATGGCCGTGTACGGCGTCATGGGCGCCTCGAACGTGTCCAAGGGCCGGCCCTTCCGCTACCCGTTCAACCTGCGCATCCTGCGCTGACCTCCGGCCCGCGCCGCGCGAACGCGGCGACGCTCGGGCCCCCGGGTGGGGTCGGGCCGAGCGGGGTCCCGCCGCTCAGAACCCGGCCAGCGCGCGCACGATCGCGTCGTTGCGCAGCCGGCCCTGCAGCGTGGGCACCAGCCGCCCGGCCAGCGCCGCGCGGCCGTCCAGCAGCCCCGCGGCGATCAGCTCGGCCGTGACCCGGCGGACACGCTCGCCGTCGCCGGGCTCGTCCGAGACCGCCTCCGCGGCCGGCAGCCCCTCCGAGGTCCGCGCCGCCAGCATGATCCGCTCGAGCCGGCGCGCCGCGGCGTCGGGCTGCTCCCGCCCCACGGCGGGCGTCACCCCGGTGGCCAGGCGCTGCGCGTAGGCGGCGGGGTGCTTGGCGTTCCAGAAGCGGACGCCGGCCACGTGCGAGTGCGCGCCGGGGCCGATCCCCCACCAGTCCTGGTCCTCCCAGTAGGCCACGTTGTGCCGGGCCCGGTGGACGCCGGCGCCCTCCGGGTCGTGCGCCCAGTTGGAGACCTCGTACCAGCGGAACCCCGCCGCGCCCAGGACCTCCTCGGCGAGCAGGTACTTGTCCGCCTGGTCGTCCGGGTCCACGTCCGCGACCTCGCCGCGGGCCACCTGGGCGCCGAGCTTCGTGCCCTCCTCCACGATCAGCGAGTACGCGCTCACGTGGTCGGGGGCCAGCTCGACGGCGGCGTGCAGGGTGTCCCGCCAGTCCTGCAGGGACTCTCCCGCGGTGCCGTAGATCAGGTCCAGGGACACCTCGAGCCCTGCGTCGCGGGCCGCGGCGACGGCGGCCGGCACGGACTCGGGGCGGTGGGTGCGCTCCAGCGTGGCCAGCACGTGAGGCGCCGCCGACTGCATGCCCAGGGACAGGCGCGTGAAGCCGCCCGCGGCGAGCTCCCGGGCGTACTCCGGGGTGACGGTGTCCGGGTTGGCCTCGGTGGTCACCTCGGCCCCGGGGACGATCCCGAACCGCTCCACGGCCTCGCGCAGGATCCGCACGAGGTCCGCCGCGGGCAGCAGCGTGGGCGTGCCGCCGCCGAAGAACACCGTGTGCAGCGGGCGGGCCGGCACGGCCGACGCCTCGAGGGCGCGCTGCGCGAAGCCCAGCTCCGCCACGGCGGACTCCCAGTAGTCGCCGCGGCCGGCGCCGGGGCCGAGGTCCACGGCCGTGTACGTGTTGAAGTCGCAGTAGCCGCACCGCACGGTGCAGAAGGGCACGTGGACGTACAGGCTGAAGGTGCGCGCCGCGCCGTCCTCGGCCGCGCGCACCCGCTCGCCGACGGCGGCCGGCAGCCGGCCGTCGTCGGGCACGGGCGCGCCCAGGGGCAGGGCGGGCACTTACTTCTTCGCGGCCGAGTCGGCGCCGGCGCCGTCGGAGGACAGGGCGGCGATGAACGCCTCCTGGGGCACCTCCACGCGGCCGACCATCTTCATGCGCTTCTTGCCCTCCTTCTGCTTCTCGAGCAGCTTGCGCTTGCGGGAGATGTCACCGCCGTAGCACTTGGAGAGCACGTCCTTGCGGATCGCGCGGATGTTCTCGCGGGCGATGACGCGCGAGCCGATGGCGGCCTGGATCGGCACCTCGAACTGCTGGCGCGGGATGAGCTCCTTGAGCTTGCCCGTCATCATCACGCCGTAGGAGTAGGCGTTGTCCTTGTGGGTGATCGAGGAGAAGGCGTCCACCTGCTCGCCCTGCAGGAGGATGTCCACCTTGACGAGGTCCGCCACCTGGTCGCCGTCGGCCTTCCAGTCCAGCGAGGCGTAGCCCTTGGTGCGGGACTTGAGCTGGTCGAAGAAGTCGAACACGATCTCCGCGAGCGGGATCCAGTAGCGGATCTCCACGCGCTCCTCGGAGAGGTAGTCCATGCCGCGCAGGTTGCCGCGCTTGGCCTGGCACAGCTCCATGACGGCACCGATGAACTCGGCGGGCACGATGATCGTGGCCGAGGCCATGGGCTCGCGCACCTCGTGGATCTTGCCCTCGGGGAACTCGGAGGGGTTGGTCACGGTGACCACCTCGCGGTCCTCCCGGGTGACCTCGTAGACCACGTTGGGGGCGGTGGAGATCAGGTCCAGGTTGAACTCGCGCTCGAGGCGTTCGCGCACGATCTCCAGGTGCAGCAGGCCCAGGAAGCCCACGCGGAACCCGAAGCCGAGCGCCACGGAGGTCTCGGGCTCGTAGACCAGCGCGGCGTCGTTGAGCTTGAGCTTGTCCAGGGCGTCACGCAGCACGGGGTAGTCCGAGCCGTCGATCGGGTACAGGCCGGAGAACACCATCGGCTTGGGGTCCTCGTAGCCGCCGAGCTCCTCCGCCGCCGGCTTGGCGTGGTTGGTGACCGTGTCGCCCACCTTCGACTGGCGCACGTCCTTCACGCCGGTGATGAGGTAGCCCACCTCGCCCACGGCCAGGCCCTTCGTGGGCGTCGGCTCCGGGGAGGACACGCCGATCTCGAGGAGCTCGTGGGTGGCGCCCGTGGACATCATGCGGATCTTCTCGCGCGGGGAGAGCCGGCCGTCCACCACGCGGACGTAGGTGACCACGCCGCGGTAGGTGTCGTACACCGAGTCGAAGATCATGGCGCGCGCCGGGGCGTCCGCCTCGCCCTCGGGGGCGGGGATGGACCGGACCACACGGTCCAGCAGGTCCTCGACGCCGACGCCCGTCTTGCCGGACACGCGCAGCACGTCCTCGGGCTCGCAGCCGATCAGGGTCGCCAGCTCGGCCGCGTAGCGGTCCGGATCCGCGGCGGGCAGGTCGATCTTGTTGAGCACGGGGATGATCTCCAGCTCGTGCTCCATGGCGAGGTAGAGGTTCGCCAGCGTCTGCGCCTCGATGCCCTGTGCGGCGTCCACGAGGAGGATGGCGCCCTCGCACGCGGCGAGCGAGCGGGAGACCTCGTAGGTGAAGTCCACGTGGCCGGGCGTGTCGATCATGTTCAGCGCGTAGTCCACGCCGTCCAGCTCCCACGGCATGCGCACGGCCTGCGACTTGATGGTGATGCCGCGCTCGCGCTCGATGTCCATGCGGTCCAGGTACTGGGCCTTCATGTCCCGCGGCTGCACCACGCCGGTGGCCTGCAGCATGCGGTCGGCCAGCGTGGACTTGCCGTGGTCGATGTGGGCGATGATGCAGAAGTTGCGGATCACCGAGGGCTCGGTGGCAGCGGGCACCGGGGGGTTCGACGCCAGGGGCGACACGGGCACTTCCTCTACGGGTGAAGGGATCAGGACTCTGACCGCCTAGTCTCTCATGGCCCCGACGGGGCCCGGCCCCGCGCCGTGGGCCCCGCGCGTCCACTAGATTCCCCTGCATGGCCTTCGACCTGAACCGCGCCCTCGCCCTCGGCCGCCGGGCGATCCGCCTGATCGGCTCCCTCCGCGACGACGACGCCCGCCGCTCCTGGACCGGCGACGCCGGCGGGCGGGGCTCCGGCGCCGCCCCGTTCCCCGGTCCTCCCGGCCCCGCCGGCCGCGCGTGGGACCCGAAGAAGCCGACCGACTCCTGGCCTTTCCCCGACCGGGGCCACGACGGCCGGCCCCGGGGCGGGCAGGACCGGACGCGGCCGGCGTCGGGCGCCACGGACCCGCAGGGCCGCGCCCTGCTGGCGGACTTCACCGGCATGGGCCGCGTGGAGTACGCGCCCGTGCCCGGCCCGGCGGCCGGTCCCGGCGAGGTCGTGTGGACCTGGGTGCCGTACGAGGAGATGGACGGCCGCGGCAAGGACCGGCCCGTGCTGCTCGTGGGCCGCGACGGGGACCTGCTGCTGGGCCTGATGCTGACCAGCCGCGACCGCAACAACGCCCGCGTGCGCGACGAGGACTACGTGGACGTGGGCTCCGGCCCGTGGGACCGCGCCGGCCGCCCGTCCGAGGCCAAGCTGGACCGCGTGCTGCGCGTGGACCCCGCCGCGGTGCGCCGCGAGGGCGGCGTGCTGGACCTGGCTGCCTTCGAGCGGGTCGGCGACGCGCTGGCCCGCGCCCAGGGCTGGCGCCGCTGATCCGGGCGCTGGCCCGCTGCGCTCCCGTTGCCCCCGCCGTCCCCGCGGCGACGGGTCCGGCCCTCCCGGCCGACACGGGGCCCGCCCGGTGACCGCGTGCCCGGCGACGCGGTGGTAGGATCGTGCGCATTGTGTCCGCCGGTCGACGGGCACCCCCGGAACGGGTCATCATCGGTGTTCCCCACGCCGCTCAGTCCACGGATCCGGGCACCCTCCACGACCCCCCTGTTCATGCGGCGCACGGACGTCTCGTCCGCGCCGCCGACGACGAAGGACCCGATTTGGCTAACATCAAGTCCCAGAAGAAGCGCATCCTCACCAACGAGAAGGCGCGCCAGCGCAACGTCGCGGTGAAGTCCGAGCTGAAGACCGCCATCCGCGCCGTGGACAAGGCCGTCGCCGCCGGCGAGGCCGAGGCCGCCGCCGCCGCCCTGCGCACCGCCTCCCGCAAGCTGGACAAGGCCGCCTCCAAGGGCGTCATCCACAAGAACCAGGCCGCGAACCGCAAGTCCGGCATCGCCGCCCGCGTGAAGGCCCTCCTCGGCTGATCCACGCCGCACGGCTGTGACCGCGGCCCCCGCTCCGATCGCTCGGAGCGGGGGCCGCGTCGCGTTCAGCGGCTGACGGCGGTGGCGACGCGGATGACCGCGCGCTCGACGGCAAACTCGGGGTTGCGGGAGGCGCCCTTGGCCTCGGCGTCGGCCTGGGCGATCCACTCCATGGCCTGCGCGATGCCGGCGGGCGTCCAGTGGCGGGCGGCCTGCTGGATGTAGCGCACCTGGAAAGGGGCGACGCCCAGCAGCGCCGCCAGCTCTCCCGCCGGGCGGTGGGCGTCGATCATCCGGGCCACCTGCCGCGCCTTGAGGGCGAGGGCCGCGGTGACCATCACGGGGTGCACCCCGGTGGCCATCGCGTGCCGCACGAGGGAGACGGCTCGGGCGGCGTGTCCCTCCAGGGCGGCATCGGCGACGGCGAAGCTCGTGGCCTCGACCCGGCCGCCGTAGTAGGTGTCCACCATGGCGGCGGTGACGGTGCCCTCGGTGTCGTCCACGAGCTGGGCGCACGCCGCGGCCAGCTCGGTGAGGGAGGCGCCGGTGGCGCGCAGCAGGGCGCGGGCGGCGTCCTCCTCGATCCGCCGGCGGCGGTCCCGGAACTCGGCCAGGACGAAGGCGAGGCGCTCCTCGTCCTTCTTCAGAGGCACGCAGTCCACCACGGTGCCCGCCTTCGCGACGGCGTCCAGCAGCCGCTTGCCCCGGCTGCCGCCGGCGTGGCGCAGCACGAGCGTGACGTCGTCGGCCCCGGGGCCCTGCTGCACCAGGCGCAGGGCGTCCTCGAGGAACGCGTCGTTCATGGACTCCAGCCCGTCCACCTTGATGAGGGTGGGCTCGGCGAACAGCGAGGGGCTCGCGGCGGTGGCCAGCTGGCCGGCCTGGTACTCCCCCGCGCGCAGGCTGTGGACCTCGAGCTCGCCGTGGCGCTCGCGCAGCGCGGCGGTGACCTTGTCCGTGACCCAGCGGGCGGCGTGGTCCTCGGGGCCCTTCAGCAGCATGAGCGGGGCGGGCTCGGCCTTCCGCCAGGCCAGGGGGTCGACGCGGCCGGCTCGGCCGGAACGGGGGCTGCGGGCGGCGGACATGCCCCCATCCTAGGGCGCGGTGCGGACGGCCGAGGGCGGGCGGACGGTGTACACGCCGATCTCCCCGGCCCCGGCCGCGCCGTCCGGCCCCTCGGCCACGAGGGCGATCGTGCCGTGCAGGTCCGTGCGCGCGACCGGCCCCAGCCGGTGCAGGGCGTCCAGGGTCGCCGGGTGCGGGTGCCCGTACGTGTTCTCCGCGCCGACCGAGACGACGTGCAGGCGCGCCCGGACCGCGCGCGGCACCGCCGTGCCGCCATTGCGGGCGCCGTGGTGGGCCACCTTGAGCACGTCCACGGACGGCGGCCCGGCCGCGTCGGAGCGCCGCCCGGCGGCCCAGACGCCGGAGGCCTCCTCCTCCATGTCCCCCGTGACGAGCGTGGTCACCGGACCGGCCGGGGCGTCGACGGTGACGAGGAGCTGGGCCGAGGCGTCGTTCTCCTCGGCCGCCCGCGCGTCGGCGAGCAGCACCTCCCAGCGCGCCTGACCCGCCGCGCCCCGCTCGCCCGTGACGAGCCGGGCGCCCCCGGCGGGCGGGGCGACCCCGGGGGCCTCCCCCGCCGTCGCCCCGGAGCGGCCGACGCCGGCGGCGTCCCGGGTGGCGTAGCGCACCGCCCCGGGGACGGCCCGGTCGGCGACTCCCGCGAGGCCGCCGGCGTGGTCGGCGTGCAGGTGGGTGAGCAGCACGGCCTCCACGCGGTCCACCCCGAGGTCCTCGAGGCAGCGCCGGGCGGCCTCGGGCTCGCGCCCCACGTCCACCACGACGCCGGCCCGCGACCCGGAGCGGAACACCGCCATGTCCCCCTGGCCGACGTCGCAGAAGGCCACCGCCCAGTCCGGCGGGGCCGCGCCGGGCGGCCGGGGCACGAGGACCGCGCCCACGCTGCCCACGGCCGCCGCGACGAGCACGGCGGCGAGCAGCACCAGCGCGGGCGTGCGCTCCGGGGGCAGGGGTGCGCCCGCCCCCACCCGGCGGACCCGGGCGTGGCGGCGGCGCTCCAGCACGAGCACGGCCGCGAAGCCCGCGAGCGTGGCGGCGGTCAGGAGCGCCCCGAGGCCCACGCCGAGGGCCCCGGACGGCCAGGGCCGCAGCGCGCCGGGCAGCCCAGCGGCGGCGTGCGCCACCACCCCGATCCAAGCCGAGGGCCACTGGACGAGCCACACGAGCGCGGCCGCCACGGCGGGGGCCGGCAGCACGAGGGCGGCGGCGAGGGTGCCCAGCACCGTCACCGGGGCCACCGCGGGCGCCGCCACGAGGTTGGCCAGGACGGCGTAGGCGGAGAGCTCCCCGGTCATCGCCAGCAGGACCGGCTGGCACGCCAGGTGAGCGGCGAGGGTCACCGCGAGCGACGCGGACAGCCAGCGGGCCGCGGCGTCGGGCAGGACGCGGCGCAGGGGCCCGTGCAGGGTGCGGTCGCCCCAGGACCCGGCCAGGACGATCCCGGCGGTGGCCGCGAGGGAGAGGTGGAAGGCCGGCTCGACGGAGAGGGACGGCACGGCCACCAGCAGGGCGGTCCCGCCGACGGCCAGGAGCGCGAAGGCCTGGCGCCCGCGGCCGAGGAACACGGCGACGGCGCCGAGCGCGCCCATGACGGCCGCCCGCAGCACCGAGGGCTCGGGCCCTACCACGACGACGAAGACCGCCAGGAGGCCCAGCCCGGCGGCGATCACCACGGCGCGGTGCACGCGCAGGGACCGCAGGGCCACGGCGGTGAACCCGAGCAGCAGGGCGACGTTCGCTCCGGAGACCGCGGAGAGATGGGAGAGCCCGGACGCCTTCATTGCCGCGTCGAGCGGCCGCCCCTGGGCGGAGCGGTCGCCCAGGACGAGCCCCGGGATGAGCTCGGGGGCCGTGCCGGCGGTGCCCGCGGCCGCGGCCCGGAACGCGGCGCGCAGGGCCTCCCGCCGCGGGGGCGGCTCGTCCTCGACGGAGGCGGCACCGTGGGCGGCGTCCGCCGCCGGGCACGGCCCCGGGGTGGGCGCCGCGGCCGCGGTGAGGAACACCGTGCCGTCGCCGGTGTCCGGGGTGACGACGACGCACAGCACGGTCGCGGCCGGCGGGCCGACGACCCGTCCTCCCGGGGCGGGCTCGGAGTCCGGAGCGGCGCCCAGCGCGGACGGGACGGTGCCGGGGCCCGACAGGCGGGCGGCGACCGCCGCCTCCGGAGCTCGGGCGGGGTGGCCGAAGGCGCGCACGCGCACGGGGGCGCTCCACCGGGGGCCGAAGGTCCCTGCGGTCTCCACGGCCGCGCCGGTCACCGCCAGCTCGACCCGCACCGCGGCCTGCTCCCGGACCACGTCCGCCCAGCCCGTGCGCTCGAGGGCCGCCGCCGGGACGGCCGAGTGCTGGAGCATCAGGGCGACGGCGACCCCCGCCAGGGCGACTGCGGTGCCCGCGCCCCGGATCCAGGCCGGGGTGGGCGCCCGCGCGGCGAGCAGCACGGCCGCGGCCGCCGCCCCCAGGCAGGCGAGGGCCACGGTCGTCCGGGTGGCCGCCTCCCAGCCGTCGGAGACGATGCCGAGCGTCAGGCAGGCCAGGAGGGCGGGCACCCAGCGGGCGTCGAGGGGGCCGGGGACGTCGCCGCGCCGCGCCGCCGGGTCGGTCCGGGCCCCGGGGGCCTCCGGCGGCCGGGAGCCGGCCGGGGCGCTCACCACGTGACGCGGTCCCGCAGCCGCTCCAGCGCGGCCGGGCCGACGCCCGGGACGGCGTCGAGGTCCTGCAGGCCCGTGAACGGGCCGACCGTCTCGCGGTGGGCGATGATCTTCTCCGCCGTGGCCGGTCCCACCCCGGGCAGGGTCTGCAGGGCGACGGCGTCGGCCGCGTTGAGGTCCACGGGGCCGGCCCCCGCGCCGCCCGACCCGCCTGCCCGAGCGGGTCCCGCCGGCGCCGACGCCGCCGCGTCCGGCGCTGTCCCGGCCGCGCCACCCTCCGCACCGCCCGGTCCGTCCTGGCCGCCGGCCACTCGGGCGAGGTCCTCCTCCGGGGTGCGGGCGGAGGGGACGAGCACCTGCCGCCCGTCCGCCAGGGGCGCCGCCAGGTTGATGCGCTCGGTCCGGGCCTCCCGCGTTGCCCCGCCGGCGGCCCGCACGGCGTCGGCCACGCGCGCGCCGGGGGCCAGGCTGACCACCCCGGGCCGCTCCACCTCCCCCACCACGTGCACCCGCAGCAGCGTGGCCACCGGCCCGGACCCGCCCGACGGCTCCGCGGCGGGTCCGGCACCGTCGGAGGGGGGCGCGGCATCGGCCGCGTCCGGCCCGTCCTCGGTCTCCGGTTCCACCCGGGCCTCGACGGCCGAGGCGGCGGGCGCCGGGGACGGCGGTGCGGGGCTGGTCAGCCAGGCGACCGCCCACCAGGCCGCGGCCGCCACGAGCAGCACGGTGACGGCCAGGAGGGCGGGGCGCCAGCGCAGGACGCGCCCGCGCGGGGGCACGCGCTCCCACGCGGAGGGCCCGCGCGCGGCGGGGCCGGCGGAACGGGACCAGGTCGGACGCGGGGCGTCCTCGGCGGGGTCGTCGGAGAGGGCGGCGTCCGGGGCGAGGCGGTGGGGGTGGCTCATGCCGGGAGTCTGCGCCGGTCCCCCGGCCGCGCCACGGCCGGCGGCCGTGCCTGGGGACGGCCGACCCGTCGCGGGCGCCTGTGCAGGAGCCGTCGCCGGCGTCAGTCCCCGGAGCCCCCCGTGGGCGACTCCAACGGGCACACCACCACGCCGAGCGCCCCGAGACCGAGGTGCGCGGCGAGCACGGCGGGCAGCTCCACCACGGGGACCGGCGTGGTGGACACGGGCGTGAGCCGCTCGGCGAGGGCGGCGGCGGTCTCGGGGTCGCCGTACTCGTGCACGGCGATCCGCACCGGGACGTCTCCGGCGCGCTCGGTGGCCAGCTCGACGAGCCGGTCCACGGCGCGGGCCGCGGACCGGGGCCGGTCCACGAGGCTGATGGCGCCGTCGTCGACGGCCAGGACGGGGCGCACGTGCAGCAGCGTGCCGATCAGCGAGGCGAGCCCGCTGATCCGCCCGCCGCGGCGCAGCTGCTCCAGGCTCGGCACCGTGAACAGCACGTGGCTGGAGTCCACGGTGGCCTCGAGCCGCTCGCGGATCCGGGCCACGGGCATGCCCACCCCGGCGTCCACGGCCGCGTCCACCACGGCCATGCCGAGCGCGAAGCCCACGGTCCGCGAGTCCACCACGGTCACGGGCCGCTCGGCGTCCGCGGCGGCGAGCCGTGCAGCCTCCACGGTGCCGGAGAGCTCCCCGGACAGGTGCACGGAGAGGATCCGGGCGTACCCCTCCCGCGCCAGCTGCGCGTAGACGCTGCGGAACGCGCCGGGCGAGGGGCGCGAGGTGCGCAGCGCGGTGCCCGCCGCGAGGGCCAGCGGCAGCTCGAGGGCGAGGTCGTCCGTGCCCTCGGCGTGGATCTGGTCCCCCACCATCACGGGCAGCGGCACCTGCCGGATGCCGGCGGCCAGGGAGTGGCCGAGCACGGCGGCCGGCAGGGCGGCCGCGGAGTCCGTGACCACGGCCGTCCGGTCCCGGCGCGGCGGCTTCAGCCCGTACCGGGCGCGGCCGACCAGCTGGGACCGACGGGAGCGCAGGCGCACGAGGGCGTCGTCGCGCCACTGCTCGATGGTCGCCACGGCCGGCCTCCTCTCCGCGCGCTCGCGCGCGGTCAGCGGATCACGAGGTTCACGAGCTTGGGCTCGCGCACGATCACCTTGACGATCTCGGCGTCGCCGATGAAGGTGAGGACCTTCTGCGACGCGCGGGCACGGGCCTCGAGGTCCTCGGCGGTGATGTCCGCGGGGACCTCGAGGGTGTCGCGGACCTTGCCCTTGACCTGGACGACCGCGGTGACGGTGTCCTCGACCAGCAGGGACTCGTCCACGGCCGGCCAGCCGGCGCGCACCACGGAGGGCTCGTGGCCGAGCATCACCCACATGTCCTCGGCGGTGTAGGGGGCCACGAGGGAGAGCAGCACGGCGACGGCCTCGGCGGCCTCGCGGACGGCGGGGTCCGCCGCGCCGGCGCCGCCGTCGATCTCCTTGCGGGCCGCGTTGACCAGCTCCATGGTCTTGGCGATCACCACGTTGAACTTGCCGTCGTCCAGGAGCTGGCCGGCCTCGTGCACGCTGCGGTGGGTCACGCGGCGCAGGGCAGCGGAGCCGGTCGCCGGGTCGGCGTCGGCCGGGGTGCCGGCCTCGCGGACGTCGCGGGCCAGGCGCCAGGCGCGGGCCAGGAACTTGCCGGCGGCGCCGGGGGCGACGTCGGCCCAGTCCACGTCGTCCTCCGGCGGGGAGGCGAACACCATGGTGAGGCGGACGGCGTCCACGCCGAACTCGTTGAGCTGCGCGCCCAGGTCCACGCCGTTGCCCAGCGACTTGGACATGGCCCGGCCGCCGTTGAGCACCTGGCCCTGGTTCAGCAGGGCGCGGAAGGGCTCGGTGAACGGCACGAGGCCCAGGTCGTGCAGGGCCTTGGTGAAGAAGCGGGCGTAGAGCAGGTGCAGGATGGCGTGCTCCACGCCGCCCACGTACTGGTCCACGGGCAGCCAGCGGCGCACGGCCTCCGGGTCGAAGACCTGCGTGTCGTCGTTCGGGGAGGCGTAGCGCAGCATGTACCAGGACGAGTCCACGAAGGTGTCCATGGTGTCGGTGTCCCGGCGGGCGGGGCCGCCGCAGTCGGGGCAGGCGACCTCGACCCACGACGTCGCCGCGGCCAGGGGCGACTGGCCCTTGGGGGCGAGCTGCTCGCCCTTGAGGTCGGTGGGCAGGGTGACGGGCAGCTGGTCCTCGGGGACGAGGACCTCGCCGCAGGCCTCGCAGTGCACCACGGGGATGGGGGTGCCCCAGAAGCGCTGGCGGGAGAGCAGCCAGTCACGCAGACGGTACGTGGTGGTGCCGCGGCCGGTGCCCCGGCCCTCGACGATCTCGATGGCGCGGGCGATCGCCGCGGTCTTGTCCAGGCCGTCCAGCTCGCCGGAGTTCACGAGGGTGCCGTCGCCGGTGGTGGCCACGCCCGAGACGGCGGGGTCCTCCTCGCCGGTGTCCAGCACGGCGCGCACGGGCAGGCCCATGGCGCGGGCGAAGTCGAGGTCGCGCTGGTCGTGGGCGGGCACGGCCATGATGGCGCCGGTGCCGTAGTCGGCCAGCACGTAGTCCGAGGCCCACACTGGCAGGCGCTCGCCGTTGAGCGGGTTGATCGCGTGGCGGCCCAGGAACACGCCGGTCTTCGGGCGGTCGGTGGCCTGGCGGTCGATGTCCGAGACCTTCTTGAGCTCCTCGCGGTACGCCTCGAGCTCGGCGCGCACGGACTCGTCGGCGAGCTCGGCGGCGAGGGGGGCGTCCGCGGCCACCACCATGAAGGTGGCGCCGTGCAGGGTGTCCGGGCGGGTGGTGAACACCGTGACCTGGGGACCGTCCTCGATCTGGAAGTCCACGTGGGCGCCCTCGGAGCGGCCGATCCAGTTGCGCTGCATCGCCAGCACCCGCTCGGGCCAGTGGCCGGTGAGCTGGTCCATGTCGTCGAGCAGGGCGTCCGCGTACTCGGTGATGCGGAAGTACCACTGGTTCAGGGTGCGCTTGGTGACCTCGGTGCCGCAGCGCTCGCAGCGCCCGTCCACGACCTGCTCGTTCGCGAGCACGGTCTGGTCCTGCGGGCACCAGTTGACCGGGGAGTCCTTCCGGTAGGCCAGGCCCTGGCGGTACAGCTGCTGGAACAGCCACTGCGTCCACCGGTAGTACTCGGGGTCGGAGGTGTGCAGCTCGCGGGACCAGTCGACGGCGATGCCGTAGCGCTGGAAGGAGCGCTTCTGCGTCTCGATGTTGGCGTAGGTCCACTCGGCCGGGTGCGCGTCCCGCTTGATGGCGGCGTTCTCGGCGGGCAGGCCGAAGGAGTCCCAGCCGATGGGGTGCAGCACGTCGTAGCCGCGCTGCATCCAGTGGCGGGCGACGACGTCGCCCATCGCGAACGCCTCGGCGTGGCCCATGTGCAGGTCGCCGGAGGGGTAGGGGAACATGTCCACCACGGTGCGCGTCTCGGAGCCGTCCTCGAGGGGGGCGAAGGTGCCCGCCTGCTCCCAGTACCCGGCCCAGCGGGCCTCGACTTCGCGGAAGGAGTACTCCGCGTCGGCGGGGATCCGGGGGGTGGCCGGTGCGGCGCTCTGGGGGGTCTGGCTCACGGCGGTTCGTGTCCTCACGCAGTCGGGGGTCGGGATGGCGGGCGCGCCCGCCCGGACGGGCGGCGCGCAAAGGGGCCGGCGACGGCGGCCGGCACTGCCATCCTACGGCGACGGCGCCCCGGGGCCGGTCAGGACCGGCGTGGGTCCCCGTCCGGCTCGTCCGCCTCGATGGCCTGGACGACCTCCTCCTCCACGGCCTCGGTCACCACGGCCGTGGCGGCCACGGACTCGTCGGCGGCCTCCTGCAGCAGGACGGCGTGCTGGGCGGTGAAGGTCTTCTCGGGGTGCTCGCGCAGCCGCAGGAGGGCGCGCAGGCGCAGGCGCAGGCCGGACTCGGCGGAGATCTGGCGGCGGTGCAGGACCCACCAGGCGATCAGCACGAGGGCCAGGACGATGCCGAGGTAGCCCAGGGCCGGGTACACGACGTTCATGAGGTCGCCGAAGCCCACGAAGCTGACGGCGAAGGCCAGCAGGGTGACGCCGATGAACACGGGACGGTAGCGCCCGGGGCGCTCGGCGGTGAGGCGGCGGCCCAGGGCGTAGAACATGCCGATCGCCGTGTTGTAGATCATCAGGTAGATGACCACGACCATCGTCCAGCCCAGCCACGGGGCGATCGAGGCGAACAGCTGGAGCATGGGCACGTCGGCCCGGCCGATCTCGGCGTAGCCGAGGTAGAGCAGCACCGAGGCCAGCAGCAGCAGGACGGTGTAGAGCACGCCGCCGGTGAGGCCGCCGGCGAACGCCTCGCGGGGGTTGGTGATGGACCCGCCGATCACCAGGCACATGGACACGGCCATCACGACGACGAGGCCGAAGTAGTTCACGGAGGACAGCCACCAGGGCGCCACCGGCGTGGCGGCCTGCACGGCGAGGGCCTCGTTCGCGGTGAAGGAGCCCTCGTGCGTGAGGAGCACGTGGACGAACCCGGCCACCACGGCGAGGATGATCAGCGGCGTGATGAGGGAGATGATCGCCGAGACCTTCTCCACGTCCAGCATGCCCGTGACCAGCGCGAGGGCCGTCATCAGCCCCGCGCCCGCCCAGGTGGGCCAGCCGAGCTGCTGGGCGAGGGTGGAGCCGGCGCCGGCCAGCATGACGAAGCCGATCGCGAAGAGCGTGACGGTCACGGTGACGTCCAGGATGCGCGCCATCACCGGGTGGGAGACGCTGCGGAAGACCACCTTGTGGTCGGCGGCGAGGAACACGCTGCCCAGCTGGAGGATGACGGCGCCGCCGAGGGCCACGAGCACACCGGCCAGGCCCGCCCCCAGGATCCCGATCCAGCCGAAGCCCACGAAGTACTGGATGACCTCGGCGCCGGTGGCGAAGCCGGCGCCGACCAGCAGACCGACGAAGGCGAGGGCGATCTTGACGGATCTCAGGATGGCGGAGTGCCGCATGCAGGGGCCTCTCGTGGGGGACGGGACGGTCCGCCCGGCCGCGCACGGGGTCGGGAAGGGACCGGAGCACCCTACGGGCCCTCCGCGCGGCGCGGCCAGGGCCGGCGACCCCTCCCGCGGCCCCCTGCACGGTGGTCTCGGTGACGCGGGGGCACACCACGGGCACCCCGAGGATGTCCGCCTGGAACTGGAGCAGGGACTCGTTCACCGTCATGCCGCCGTCCACGCGCAGCGCCTCGATCCGCCGGCCCGTGTCCGCGGTGAGCGCCTCGAGCAGGTCCCGACTCTGGTAGGCCGTGGCCTCGACGGCGGCGCGCGCCAGGTGCCCGCGCCCGGCGTAGCCCGTCAGCCCCGCGATGACCCCGCGCGCGTCCGGCCGCCAGTGCGGCGCGTCGAGCCCGGAGAAGGCGGGGACGATGACGACGACGGCCTGCGCTGCGCTGATGCGCACGACCCGAGCGGCCCTGGCTAGGGTGGGCGCGTGGCTCTCTCTGACGACGCCGGCCCCCGCCCGCACCGCGACGCGCCGCCCGTGCGCTGGCGCGACCGCGTCCGCATCCCGCGTCCGTCGGGCTCCCCCGCTGTCCTCACCGGGCATCCGGTCCGGACCCCGCGGCGCCGCGAGGTCGCCGTGGCCGACCCCGTGAGCGGGCGCCCCCTGCGCGTGGCCGTGTGGGAGTACGAGCCGGAGGTCGCCCCCGCCCACCGCGATGCCGCCGCCCCGCCCCGGACGGTGTTCGTGCACGGCTTCCGCGGGGACCACCACGGGCTGGCCCTGCTCGCCGACGCCCTGCCCGAGCGCGCGATCACCTCGATCGAGCTGCCCGGCTTCGGGGACTCCGAGCCGTTCCCGGACGCGGAGCACACCGTGGCCCACCACGCGGACGCGGTGGCCGCCGTCCTCGCCGCGATGCCTCCCTCGCAGCGGCCGGTGCTCGTGGCCCACTCCTACGGCACGGTGGTGGGGGCCGAGCTCGTGGCCCGCGACCCCGGCCGCTGGGACCGCCTGGCCCTGCTCAACCCCATCGCCGAGCCCGCCCTGGACGCCTCCGCGTCCTGGACAAGCCGCGGCCTCGCCGCGCTCGCCCGGGGCTACTACGAGCTCGCGGCGCGGCTGCCCGAGCGGGCCGGCCGCCTCGTGCTCGGCGCGGCGCCCGTGGTGTGGGTGACCACCCTCGCCATGTCGCGCACGCCGGACCGGCGCGTCCTGGCGTACACCCATGACCAGCACCGGCGGTACTTCTCCCGGTTCGCGTCCGCGCGCATGCTCTCCGAGTCCTACCGGGCGTCCAGCACGGGGACCGTGGCCGACGCGGCCGACCGGCTGCGCCTGCCGGTGCTGCTCGTCGCCGGCCGCGAGGACCCGCTCGGCTCAGTGCCCGCGCAGGAGGCGCTGGCGGCCGCCATCGAGGCCGGCGGCGGGCGGGCCGAGCTGCACGTGCTCGACGGCGTCGGGCACCTGCTGCACTACGAGCGGCCGGGCGAATGCGCGGCCCTGCTGCGCGCCGGGGCGGCCCGCGGCCGCTGAGCTGCGCCCGGGCTCGTCAGGTCAGCGGGCGCGCGAGGTCAGAGGCCGCGCGCCGGGTCGGGGCCAGAAGGGTCGGAGGACGCCGGGTCAGAGGACGCCGGCGGGGTCCAGCCGCACCCGCACGGGGGACGTCTCCCGGCGCGCCGACGCAGCAGAGCGGGCGGCGCGCAGCGCGGCGACGGTCGCGTCCGCGGCCGCGTAGGGGAAGAGCAGCAGGGCCCGGGACCGGGTCTCGTCCGCGGCGTCCGGCACCGGGCCGATCCACGGCAGCCGGGCGGGGCCGCCGTCGAGCGGGGCCGAGTGCGGGTCCTCGTGCACGTCCTCCTCGGGCCGCTCCCGCCGGGCCGCCTCCACGAGGTCCAGGTACTCGCGCACGGCGGACGCCTCCCCGGTCACCTCGGCCAGCCGGCCGGCCGGCGGCAGGTGCAGCTCCCTGCGCTCGGCGACCTGGTGGGCGGCGAACCCGTCCGGGTCCCGGCGCACCAGGGCGTTCACCGCCTCCCCGGCGTCCGCGGTGACCACCACGACTCCCCCGTCCGCGGCGGGGCGCACGAGGCACGCGGCCGCGAGCCAGCGGGCCAGCACCCGGCCCGGCACGTCCAGGCCCTCGCGCTGGAGCTGGGCGTCGCCGTCGAGCAGCAGGGCCGCCGCGTAGCCGTCCTCGGCCACGGGCTCGGCGCCCACGGTGGCGACCACCAGCGACGGCCCCGGCGGGATCGTGCCGAGCCGGTGCTGGGCGGAGGAGGAGTGCACGGGGATGCGGGGGAAGGCGCGGCCGAGCTCCTCGGCCGTGCGGTCCACGCCGCGCGCCCCGGCGCGCAGGGCGCCCGCCCCGCACTCGGTGCAGCGGAAGCCCCGCTCGCGGGTGCCGCACCAGCGGCAGGCGACCTCGCCGAGCCGGGCGGCCCGCGCGTCGCGGAAGCCCAGCGGCCCCGCGCAGCGCCGGCAGCGAGCGGGGGTGCGGCACCGGTCGCAGACCAAGGCGGGGATGAACCCGGCCCGGGCCACCTGGACGAGCACCGGGCCCGGCCGCTCGCCGAGCAGCGCCGCCCGCGCCGCGCCCCAGGCCGCCTGCGGCAGCCGCGCCCGCTGGGCGAAGGGGTCCCGCGCGGTCTCCCACGCGTCCGCGGTCGAGACGATCCGCGGTCCGATCTCGCGCTGGGCCGCCCGGGACGGGCCCAAATGCAGCAGCCATCCGGACTCGACCAGCCGCTGCACGGGCACGGACCGGGAGGGCCCGGCGAACAGCAGCGCCGAGCCGGTGCGGCGCGTCCGCTCGAGCACCACCTCGCGGGCGTGGAAGTAGGGGGCGCGGGGCTCGGCCCAGGCGTCGTCGCCGTCGTCCCAGAGCACCGTCAGCCGCAGGTCGCGCACCGGCGCCCACGCCGCCGCGCGGGTCCCGGCCACGATGCGGCGGGTGCCTCGCAGGGCGGCCAGGTGGGCCCGGTACCGGGGGGTGTTCCCGTCCTCCGAGCCGATGCGCGCGTAGGCCTCCTCCCCCACGGCGTCGTCGAGGGCCGCGCACAGCCGGTCCAGGTCGCGGTGGTCCGGCACGAGCAGCAGCACGCCACCCCCGCCGGCGGCGACCGCGCGGGCCAGGTGCGCCATCGCGGCGGCCTCGTCCCACTCGAGCAGGCGCGAGGGGACCACGGCGGCCGCCCGCGGCCCGTCCCCGGCCAGGACGGCCGCCACGAAGGCCCGGCCGCCCTCGAGAGACTCCCACACGGTGGGCGCAATCCCCTCGCCGGCTCCGACCGGCTCGCCCTCCGGGGCCTCCTCCACCGCCAGGGTCACGGGGTGGTCCGCCGCGGCGCCGGCGTCCTCGGCCAGGGCCGCCTTCTCCACCTGCGCGACGCGCGGGGGCACGGCGGCCCGCAGCACGTCCGTGACGACGCCGGCCTGCCGCCGGGCCACGGCGCGCGCCGAGGCGAGGACCTCCTCCGTCAGGGGCGGCACCGAGGTGAGCACGGCGGTGAGCTCCGTGAGCTGGGCACCCGTGGCCGGCTCGTCCTCCCGGGACACCAGCCACCCGGTCATGGGCCGGCCGCCGAAGCGGACGGCCACGCGGGAGCCGGGCCGGGCCCGCTCGTCGAGCGTGACGGGGATCAGGTAGTCGAACTCCCGGTCCAGGTGCGGCACCGGGGAGTCGAGCAGGACGCGCGCCACTGGCCGCTCGGGCCAGCCATCCGGGTTCTCGGGCAGCCGGGGCCGGTCCGGGGGCTCCGGCAGGGCGAACAGCGCGTCCGTGATGGCCCGCCTCCGGTCAGAGGCCGGCGGCGGCGCGCAGCCGCTCCACCCGGTCCGTGCGCTCCCACGTGAAGTCCGCGTCGTCCCGGCCGAAGTGGCCGTTCGCCGCGGTCTTGCGGTAGATGGGGCGCAGCAGGTTCAGCTCCTTGACGATCGCGGCCGGGCGCAGGTCGAACACCTCGTTGACGGCCTGGATGATGCGCTCCTCGGGCACCACGGCGGTGCCGAAGGTGTCCACGTACAGGCCCACGGGGCGGGCGGAGCCGATCGCGTAGGCCACCTGGAACTCCGCGCGGGAGGCCAGGCCGGCGGCCACCACGTTCTTGGCCACCCAGCGCAGCATGTACGCGGCGGAGCGGTCCACCTTGGACGGGTCCTTGCCGGAGAAGGCGCCGCCGCCGTGCCGGGCCATGCCCCCGTAGGTGTCCACGATGATCTTGCGGCCGGTGAGGCCGGCGTCGCCCACGGGGCCGCCGATGACGAACTTGCCGCCCGGGTTGATGATGACGCGCATGCCCGAGGTGTCCAGGCCGGAGCGCTCGATCACGGGACGGATCACGTGCTCCTCCACGTCCTTGCGCAGCTGCTCCTGGCCCACCCAGTCGTGGTGCTGGGTGGAGACCACGACGGCCTCGACCGTGGTGGGCACGTGCCCGGGGGCGTAGCCGATCGTCACCTGCGTCTTGCCGTCCGGCAGCAGGTACGGCATGGGGGTGTTCTCCTGGCGGCGCACGGCGGTGAGTCGCTCCGAGAGCCGGTGGGCCAGGTAGATGGGCATGGGCATGTACGCAGGGGTCTCGTCCGTGGCGTAGCCGAACATGATGCCCTGGTCCCCGGCGCCCTGCTCGTCCACCTCGTCCGCCGAGCCGTACTCGCGGGCCTCGAGGGAGCGGGTCACGCCGGCGAAGATGTCCGAGGACTGCTGGCCGATGGAGATGTTCACGCCGCACTGGGCGCCGTCGAACCCGTTGGCGGAGGAGTCGTAGCCGATGTCCAGGATGGTCTCTCGCACGATCCGCGGGATCTCGACGTAGGCGGACGTGTTCACCTCGCCGGCCACCTGCACGAGGCCGGTGGTGGTGAGGGTCTCCACGGCCACCTTCGCGGCGGGGTCCGCAGCGAGGATCGCGTCCAGGATGGCGTCCGAGATCTGGTCGCAGATCTTGTCCGGATGGCCCTCGGTGACGGACTCGGAGGTGAAGAGGCGGAGCTCGCCGCCGCCCACGCCCGTGTACGGGTCGGCGTGGCGGGCAGGGCTCGGCTGGGCGGCGTCGGTCATGCCGCACAGTCTAGGTCAGCGGGCGGACGCGCTTCCCGGGGCGGACGCGGCGAGCCGGTCGACGACGGCGCCCACCACGGCGGCGGCGGCCTCGTCCTTGGACCCGGCGGCCTCGACGGCCGGGCTGCCGTCCGCGAAGAGGATGGTGACGGCGGTCTCATCCCGGCCGAACACCTTGTCCCGGCCGACCTCGTTGACCACCAGCATCTCGCACCCCTTACGGGCGAGCTTGGCGCGGCCGTACTCGAGCACGGAGGACTCGGCGTCCCCGGTCTCGGCGGCGAAGCCGACGATCAGCGGCGCCATGGGCCCGCCGGCGGCGCGGGTGCGCACCGCCGTGGCGAGCACGTCCTCGGTGCGCTCCAGGACGATGACGGGCGAGGAGCCGTCGTCACCCTTCTTCATCTTGGACTCGGAGGCCTCGGCGGGGCGGAAGTCGGCGACGGCGGCGGCCATCACGAGCACGTCGGCGTCCGCGGCCTGCTCGAGCACGGCCGTCAGCAGCTCGGCGGTGGACTCCACGTGCACCGCGCGCTCCACGCCCTCGGGCACGGGGACGGACATCGACCCGGCGATGAAGCGCACCCGGGCGCCGGCGGCCAGGGCCGCCCGGGCCAGGGCGACGCCCTGCTTGCCGGAGGAGCGGTTGCCGAGGTAGCGGACCGGGTCGAGTGCCTCGCGGGTGCCGCCGGCGGTGATCACCACGGTGCGCCCCGCGAGCGGACCCGGGGCCGCGCCGGCCGCGGCCGGGCCGGGCCGCGACGTCGTCGCGCGCGGGCGGCGAGCGGCGGGGTCGGCGGCGGCGGCCTGCGCGAGCTCCCAGATCTCGTCGGGCTCGGGCAGGCGGCCGGCGCCTGAGTCGGCGCCGGTCAGCCGCCCCACGGCGGGCTCCACGACGGTGACCCCGCGCTCGCGCAGCAGGGCGACGTTGGCGACCGTGGCGGGATGGTGCCACATCTCGGTGTGCATGGCCGGTGCCAGGACCACGGGGCACGTGGCCGTCAGCAGCACGTTGCCGAGCAGGTCCGGGGCCATGCCCGCGGCCGTGCGGGCGAGCAGGTCGGCGGTGGCCGGGGCGACGACCACGAGGTCGGCCTGCCGGCCCAGGCGGACGTGGTTGACCTCGTCGACGGCCTCGAAGGTGCCCGTGCGCACGGGCCGGCCGGACAGCGCCTCCCACGTCGCCGTGCCCACGAACTCGAGGGCGTTGGCGGTGGGGACCACCGTCACGCCGTGACCGGCCTCGGTCATCAGGCGCAGCAACAGGGCGGCCTTGTAGGCCGCGATGCCTCCGCCGACGCCGAGGACGATCTCCATGGCGGGATCAGGCCTCCGGGGCGTCCTCGGAGGTGCCCTCCTCGGCGCGCACGGCCTCGGCGGCCTCCTCGATGGCCTCGGGGTCGCCGACCGGCTGGCCGGCGTCGGAGGGCTCGAGCGTGGCGAACGGGTCGTCCTCGCCCGGCAGGGAGAAGTCGCCGAAGTCCTCGGCGGCCAGGTCGGCCTCCGGGGTGGCCTCCACGGCCTCGTGGGACTCGAGCAGGTCCGTCTCGATCTCGCGCAGGGCGATGGACAGCGGCTTCTCGTTGAGCTGGGTGTCCACGAGCGGGCCGACGTACTCGAACAGGCCCTCGTGGAGCTGCGAGTAGTAGGCGTTGATCTGACGGGCCCGCTTGGCGGCGAAGAGCACCAGGGCGTACTTCGAGTCCACCCGCTCCAGCAGGGAGTCGATGGGCGGGTTGACGATGCCGTCGTACTGTTCGGTCACGGGTGTCTCCAAAGTCTTCGTCTCACTGTCTCGTCGGTGCCGGGTGCGGCACCGGATCCGGCCGGTCCTCAGGCCTCGGGCGAGCTGTGCTCGGGGTCCAGCCCCATGAGCCTCACCAGCTCCTCGGCGGCCCGCTCCACGCGGTCGTTCACGACGACGGCGTCGAACTCGGGTTCCGCGGCGAGCTCCAGTCTAGCCGTATCGAGGCGACGGCGCTGTTCCTCTGGCCCCTCCGTGCCGCGTCCGACCAGCCGGGAGACCAGCTCCTCCCAGCTCGGCGGGGCCAGGAACACGAAGGTCGCCTCCGGCAGGGACTCGCGCACCTGGCGCGCGCCCTGCAGGTCGATCTCCAGCAGCACGTGCCGGCCCTGGGCCACGGCCTCCATGACCCGGTCCCGGCGCGTGCCGTACCGGTGCACCCCGTGCACCACGGCCCACTCGAGCATCTCGTCCGCCGCCACGAGGGAGTCGAACTCCTCGGGGGTGGTGAAGTAGTAGTGGACGCCGTCCTCCTCCCCCGGCCGGGCCGGCCGGGTGGTGGCGGAGACGGAGAGCCAGGCCTGCGGGTAGTGCTCGCGCACGTAGGCCGAGACGGTCCCCTTGCCGACCGCGGTGGGTCCGGCGAGCACCGTGACGCCGGGGCCGGGGCGGCGCTCCTGGGCGGCGGTGCGGGCCACGGGGACGGCCGGGGCGGGGCCGTGGTCGAACGCGTCGGTCACGCTTCCTCCTGCTGGGACGGGCACGGTCCGCCCCTCAGCGGGGACGGCGCGGACCCGCCGGGGCGGGGCGGGTCACCGGCCAATATAGGCGATCAGCGCCTCGCGCTGACGACGGCCGAGGCCGCGGAGCCGGCGGCGGGGCGAGATCCCGCAGCCGGCCATGGCCTCGCGGGCGCGCACCTCGCCGACGCCGGGCAGCGCCTGCAGCAGGTCCACCGTGCGCAGGCGGCCGATGGCGTCCTCGGCGTCCGCGCGGGAGAAGACCTCGGCGAAGGACACCTGTCCGGCGGCGAAGTCCGCCTTCAGCGCGGCGCGCTCCTGACGGGCCGCGAGTGCCTTCGAGCGGGCCTCCGCCCGCTCCTCCACGCTCAGCTGTCGCAACGCCATGTCCGTGCCCTCATGTCTCTCGTCCCTCAACCTGTCCGACCGATCCGTTCCAGATTCAACGAATCTTTTCGGGGCCGATTGGAAAGGAAAATACCATCCCCACCGGAGGGGCGGGAAACGCTGTTGCGCGCCCCCCCCCCCCCCCCCCCCCGTCAGCCCAGGTCAGCCCTGTCGCGCTCGATGCGCTCCACGAGCCCCGCCACCGTGGGCCCGCCGGCGAGGATGCCCCGGGAGGAGGTGGCCAGCACCTGGGGCCAGGCCCGTCCGAACCCCTCCCGCATGCCGGCCGCCGTCGCGCCCTGGGCCCCGAAGCCGGGGGCCAGCAGAGGCCCGGCGAGACCGGGCAGGTCCAGGCCGAGCCGCTCCGCGTCCTCGGCCACCGTGGCGCCGAGCACCAGGCCCACCGGGCCCCACTCGTCCTCGGCGCGCAGCGCGGCGTTGAGGTCCGCGGCCGCGGCGGCGATCCGCCGGGCCACCGCGCCCTCGCCCGCGTCCCGGCCCACGTGCTGGACCTCGCGCCCCTCCGGGTTGGAGGTGAGCGCGAGGACGAACACACCGCGGCCGGCCGCGTGGGCCGCCTCGATCGTGGGCACCAGGGTGCCGAAGCCGAGGTACGGGCTGAGAGTGACGGCGTCGGCCGCCAGGGGCGAGGCGTCCGAGGTCCACGCGGCGGCGTAGCCGTCCATCGTGGAGCCGATGTCCCCGCGCTTGGCGTCGGCGATCGTCAGCACGCCCGCGTCCCGCGCCTCGGCGAGGAGGCGCTCCAGGGCCGCGAGCCCGGCCGAGCCGTGCCGCTCGTAGAGCGCCACCTGCGGCTTGATCGCGGCCACCCGGGGACCGTCGGGCCCCACGGCGGCCTCGAGACCGGTCAGGGAGAACGCCTCGAGGCCGGCCGGGGTGTCCGGCAGCCCCCACTGCCGCAGCAGGGACGGGTGCGGGTCCACGCCGAGGCACAGCGGCCCCGCCTGGGCCATCGCCGACCTCAGCCGGCGGCCGAAGGGCGCCCGGGCCGGGGCCGCCGCGCTCACGCCGAGGCCTCGACGGCCTGCTGCAGCCGCGCGTCGTGCTCCTGGAGGGAGGTGACGGACCACTCGTAGGCGCGCATGGCCTCGATCGCCTGCAGGCAGGCGCCGAACTCGGCGGTGGTGGTGATCACCGGCACGCCCAGGGAGGTGGCCGCCGCACGGATCTCGTAGCCGTCCGTGCGGGCGTCGCCACCCGAGGGGGTATTCAGCACGAGGTCCACGGTGCCGGCGTGCAGCTGCTCGAGCACGGTGCCGGCGCCGTCCTCTCCCCCGGCCTCGGCGATCTTCGCGACCGTCTCGGCCGGGATGCCGTTGCGGCGCAGCACCTCCGCGGTGCCGCCCGTGGAGACGATCTGGAAGCCCAGGTCCACGAGGCGCTTGGCCTGGCCCACGAGGGTGCGCTTGTCCCGGTTGGCCACCGAGACGAACACGCGGCCCGAGGTGGGCAGCGGACCGCCGGCGGCGGCCTGGGACTTCGCGAAGGCCGTGTCGTAGTGCCGGTCGATGCCCATGACCTCGCCGGTGGAGCGCATCTCCGGGCCCAGCAGCGAGTCCACGACGCGGCCCTCGGCGGTGCGGAAGCGGGTGAAGGGCAGCACGGCCTCCTTGACCGCCACGGGGGCGCCGAGCGGCAGGGTGGCGCCGTCGTAGGCCGTGGGCAGCACGCCCTCGGCCTGCAGGTCCGCAATGGACTTCCCGACGCCGATCATCGCCGCCGCCTTGGCCAGCTGCACGCCGGTGGCCTTGGAGACGAACGGCACCGTGCGGGAGGCGCGCGGGTTGGCCTCGATCACGTACAGCACGTCCGAGGCGAGGGCGAACTGGATGTTGATCAGGCCGCGCACGCCGACGCCGGCGGCGATCTGCTCGGTGGCGCGGTGCACGCGCTCGAGCACGTCCGGGCCGAGGGTGACCGGGGGCAGCACGCACGCCGAGTCGCCGGAGTGGATGCCGGCCTCCTCGATGTGCTCCATCACGCCGCCGAGGTACATGCGCTCGCCGTCGTAGAGGGCGTCCACGTCGATCTCGATGGCGTCCTCGAGGAAGCGGTCCACGAGCATCGGCTGGTCCGGGGTGATCTCCGTGGCGTGCTCCACGTAGTGGGCCAGCGCCTCCTCGGAGTAGACGATCTCCATGCCGCGGCCACCGAGCACGTACGAGGGGCGCACGAGCACGGGGTAGCCGATCTCGTCCGCCACGCGCTTGGCGTCCTCGAAAGAGACGGCGGTGCCGTTCTTCGGGGCCACGAGGCCGGCGCGGTCGAGCACGCGGGCGAACTCGCCGCGGTGCTCGGCCAGGTCGATGGCCTCCGGGGAGGTGCCCAGGATCGGCACGCCCGCGTCGGCCAGCTGCTGGGCCAGCTTCAGCGGGGTCTGGCCGCCGAGCTGCACGTAGACGCCGAGCACGCCGCCGGAGGCCTCCTCGGCCGCGATGACCTCGAGGACGTCCTCGAGGGTGAGCGGCTCGAAGTAGAGGCGGTCCGAGATGTCGTAGTCGGTGGAGACCGTCTCCGGGTTGCAGTTGACCATGACGGTCTCGTAGCCGGCCTCGCGCAGCGCCATGGTGGCGTGGACGCACGAGTAGTCGAACTCGATGCCCTGGCCGATGCGGTTGGGGCCGGAGCCGAGGATGATCACCGAGCGGCCCTCGTGCGGGGCCACCTCCGTCTCCAGGTCGTAGCTGGAGTAGCGGTAGGGGGTGAACGCCTCGAACTCGGCGGCGCAGGTGTCCACGGTCTTGTACACGGGGCGCACGCCCAGGGCGTGGCGCACGCCGCGCACGACGTCCGCGCCCATGTGGCGCAGCGAGCCGATCTGGGCGTCCGAGAAGCCGTGGCGCTTGGCGTGGCGCAGGAGGGACTCGTCGAGGACCTCGGCGTCGCGGATCTGGTCGGCGACCTCGTTGATCAGCACGAACTGGTCCAGGAACCAGGGGTCGATCGCGGTGGCCTCGAAGGCCTCCTCGATCGTGCCGCCGGCGTACAGGGCCTGCTGGGTCTGGGCGAGGCGGTCGGTGGTGGCGGTCCGCGCGCGCCGCAGCAGCTCGCGCGGGTCCGCGTTCTGCGGGAACGCCAGCTCGGAGCCCTTCTGCTCGAGGGAGCGCAGCGCCTTCTGGAGCGCCTCGGTGAAGTTGCGGCCGATCGCCATGGCCTCGCCCACCGACTTCATGGTGGTGGTGAGCGTGGGGTCGGCGGCCGGGAACTTCTCGAACGCGAAGCGCGGGACCTTCACCACCACGTAGTCGAGGACGGGCTCGAAGGAGGCCGGCGTCTTCTGCGTGATGTCGTTGGGGATCTCGTCCATCGTGTAGCCGAGGGCCAGCTTGGTGGCGATCTTGGCGATCGCGAAGCCGGTGGCCTTCGAGGCCAGGGCTGAGGAGCGCGAGACGCGCGGGTTCATCTCGATGACGACGACGCGGCCGTCCGCGGGGTTCACCGCGAACTGGATGTTGCAGCCGCCGGTGTCCACGCCGACCTCGCGGATGACGTTGATCGAGATGTCGCGCAGCTTCTGGTACTCGCGGTCGGTCAGCGTCATGGCCGGGGCCACGGTGATGGAGTCGCCGGTGTGCACGCCCACGGGGTCCACGTTCTCGATGGAGCAGACGACCACGACGTTGTCGTTCTTGTCGCGCATCATCTCCAGCTCGTACTCCTTCCAGCCGAGGATGGACTCCTCGAGCAGGACCTCGGAGGTCGGGCTGTACTGCAGGCCGGCGCCGCAGATGCGGTGCAGGTCGGCCTCGTCGTAGGCCATGCCGGAGCCGAGGCCGCCCATCGTGAACGAGGGGCGCACCACGACGGGGTACTTCAGGTCCTCGACGGCGGCGAGGGCCTCCTCCATGGTGTGCACGATGTGGGAGCGGGCGGACTCCCCGCCGGCGCGCTCCACGACGCCCTTGAACAGCTCCCGGTTCTCGCCGAGCTCGATGGCCTCGATGTTCGCGCCGATCAGCTCGACGCCGAAGCGCTCGAGCACGCCGTCCTTGTCCAGGGCGATGGCGGTGTTCAGCGCGGTCTGCCCGCCGAGGGTGGGCAGCAGGGCGTCGGGGCGCTCCTTCTCGATGATCTTGGCGACCACGGCGGGGGTGATGGGCTCGACGTAGGTGGCGTCGGCCAGCTCCGGGTCGGTCATGATCGTGGCCGGGTTGGAGTTGACGAGGACGACGCGGACGCCCTCCTCCTTGAGCACGCGGATGGCCTGCGTGCCGGAGTAGTCGAACTCGGCGGCCTGCCCGATCACGATGGGGCCGGAGCCGATGACCAGGACGGACTTCAGGTCGGGGCGCTTGGGCATGGATCAGGCTCCTTCGGTGGCGGCGGGGGCGGCGGCGTCGCGGTGCTCGGTGAGCATCCGCACGAAGCGGTCGAACAGGTCCAGCGTGTCGTTGGGCCCGGCGGCGGACTCGGGGTGGAACTGGACGGAGAAGGCGGGGCGGTCCAGCAGGCGCAGGCCCTCGACCACCTGGTCGTTCAGCGACCAGTGCGAGACCTCCACCCGGCCGTAGCGGGTCTCGGGCGCCTCGACGGGCTCCCCGAGGGGCGCGTCCACCGCGAACCCGTGGTTCTGGGAGGTGATGGCCACGCGGCCGGTGGCATTGTCCATCACCGGCTGGTTCGGGCCGCGGTGGCCGAACTTGAGCTTGTAGGTGTCGAAGCCGAGGGCGCGGCCGAAGATCTGGTTGCCGAAGCAGATGCCGAAGAACGGCAGGCCGGCGTCGAGCACCTCGCGCAGCAGCGCCACCTGGGCGTCCGCGGTGGCGGGGTCGCCGGGGCCGTTGGAGAGGAACACGCCGTCCGGGCTCACCGCGCGGATTTCCTCGAGGCCGGCGGTGGCGGGCAGCACGTGCACGCGGATGCCGCGGGAGGCGAGGTGGCGCGGGGTCGCTGCCTTGATGCCGAGGTCCAGGGCGGCGATCTCGGCGAGGGGCTCGCCCTCCCAGCCGTGGGCGGCCGGCTCGATCACGTAGGGCTGCTCGGTGGTGACCGTCTCGGCCAGGCGGGCGCCGGCCATGGACGGCTGCTCGCGGACCTCGGCCAGCAGCTCGGCCTCCGGGCGCCCCGCGTGCTCGCCGGAGTACACGCCGGCGCGCATGGAGCCCTCGGTGCGCAGGCGCCGGGTGATCACGCGGGTGTCCACCTCGCGGATCCCGACGACGCCGAACGCCTCGAGCTCCTCGTCGAGGGTGCGCTCGGCGCGCCAGTTCGAGGGCCGGCGGGCGGCGTCCCGGACCACGTAGCCCGCGGCGAAGATCGCCCGGGACTCCCGGTCCGTGTCGTTGACGCCGGTGTTGCCGATGTGCGGGGAGGTCTGCACGATGATCTGCCCCGCGTAGGAGGGATCCGTGAGGGTCTCCTGGTAGCCGGTCATGCCCGTGGTGAACACGGCCTCGCCGAGGGTGCGGCCGCGGGCCCCGTAGGCGCGGCCGCGGTGCACGGTGCCGTCCTCGAGGACGAGCAGGGCGAGGTCGTCGGTGGGGGTGCTCATCGGAGGTCTCCTTCTCCAGCGCGGCCGGCCGAGCGGGCCGGTGCGGGGTCGATCAGGGTCTGCAGGGCGGCGAGGAGGCGGTCGCGGTCCTCGGCGCGGTCGGGGCGGAAGGCGGAGGTCAGCTCGGCGTCGCCGAGGCGCCAGCCCCAGGCGACGAGCCCGCCGGGCTCCACGAACTTCCCGGCGATGCCGGCGGACAGCCCGGCTTCCAGGAGGTCGGCCGCCGGGATGTACAGGTTGGCGACGTCGGGGCGCAGCACGAGCAGGCCGCGGTGCTCGCCGGCGTCGTGCACCTCGAGCACCGCGTGCGAGCGCAGGCCGAGCTGGTGCACGGCCACGCGGTCCAGGCGGTGCTCGCCGCGGACGGTGCCCACGTGCATGCCGGAGGCGGACGCGGCCGGCTCCTGCTCGTAGAGCGCGGCGGGCACGGCGGCGGGTGCGGGGAGGTCGGCCTGGGAGCGGCGGCGGGCGCGCCAGCCGAGGGCGAACAGGCCCACGAGCACGAGGATCACGGCGAGGGTGCCGAGGGTGATCGGCAGCCACACGTCCGAGTAGTCCTTGCCGGGCGTCTGCGGGGCGACGGGGCGGGAGGCCAGGGTCGCCGCCGCGAGGGCGAGCGCGTTCACGCCCGGCCCCCCGCCTCGGCCACGGCCGGGTGGCGGTACGGCTGCGCCGGCGCGCCGTCGGCCACCACGCGGGCGCCGCGGTAGACGGTGTGCCGGACCGCGCCGGGCAGCTCCATGCCCCGGTACGGGCTGTTGCGGGACTTCGTGAGGTGCTGCTCCGGGTCCACCGTGCGGCGGGCCTCGGGGTCGACGAGCACGAGGTTGGCCACGGCGCCGACGCGCGGCACGCCGCGCTCGTCCGCCTGGCCCTGGTCCTCCAGGCCGGCGATGCTCGCGGGGGTCACGGACATCACGCGGGCGACGCCGGCCCAGTCCATCAGGCCGGTGTCCACCATGGCGTGCTGGACGACGGACAGGGCGGTCTCCAGCCCGGTCATGCCCATGGCGGCCACGGTCCACTCGCACTGCTTGGTCTCGGCGGTGTGGGGCGCGTGATCGGTGCCCACGGTGTCGATGGTGCCGTCCGCGAGGGCCTCGCGCAGGGCCATGACGTCGGACTCGCGGCGCAGGGGCGGGTTGACCTTGAACACCGGGTCGTAGGAGCGCACGAGCTCCTCGGTGAGCAGCAGGTGGTGCGGGGTGACCTCGGCGGTGACGCGCACGCCCTGCTCCTTGGCCCAGCGGATGAGGCGGACCGAGCCGGCGGTGGAGACGTGGCAGACGTGCAGCTGTGAGTCCACGTGCTGGGCGAGCAGCACGTCGCGGGCGATGATCGCCTCCTCGGCCACGGCGGGCCAGCCGGCCAGGCCGAGCACGCCCGAGAGCTCGGACTCGTTCATCTGGGCGCCGGCGGTGAGCTTGGGCTCCTGCGCGTGCTGGGCCACGAAGCCGCCGAAGGACTTCACGTACTCGAGGGCGCGGCGCATCAGCACGGCGTCGTGGACGCACATGCCGTCGTCGGAGAACATCCGCACCCGGGCCTGGGAGTCGGCCATGGCGCCGAGGTCGGCCAGGGCCTCCCCGGCCAGGCCGACGGTCACGGCGCCCACGGGGTGCACGTCGCACCAGCCGGCGTCACGGCCCAGACGCCAGACCTGCTCGACGACGCCCGCGGTGTCCGCGGTGGGCGTGGAGTTGGCCATGGCGTGCACCGAGGTGAACCCGCCCATGGCGGCGGCGCGGGTGCCGGTCTCCACCGTCTCCGCGTCCTCCTTGCCGGGCTGGCGCAGGTGGGTGTGCAGGTCCACGAGGCCGGGCAGCAGCACCAGGCCGGCGCAGTCGACCTCCTCGGGGGCCGGGTCCAGGCCGGCCGCCTGCGCCGCGGCCTCCGCGCCGAGGGCGGCGATCCGGCCCTCGGCCACGAGCACATCGGCGGTCTCGCCCGTGGTCAGGCGCGCGCCGCGCAGCAGCAGGGGGGCGGGGGTGGGGGCGCTCACGGGCGGACCTCCTGGTCGTGGTTGAGGACGAGGTGCAGCACGGCCATGCGCACGGACACGCCGTTCGCGACCTGCTCGAGGGCGGTGTTGCGGGGCGAGTCCGCGGCGGCCGGGCTGATCTCCAGGCCGCGGTTCATAGGGCCGGGGTGCATGACGACGGGCTCGGACAGCAGCGCGCCGGAGCCGGCGGTGAGGCGGGCGAACCGCTCGTCCGTCAGGCCCCAGGTGCGGGTGTACTCGCCGGCGGAGGGGAAGAAGGCCCCGCCCATGCGCTCGGCCTGCACGCGCAGCATCATCACGGCGTCCGGGCGGGCGTCGAGGGCCTCGTCCAGCGAGTAGGTGACCTCGCACGGCCAGGCGGAGACCCCGACGGGCAGCAGGGTGGGCGGCGCCGCGAGGGTGACCTTGGCGCCGAGGGTGGCCAGCAGCCACACGTTGGAGCGGGCCACGCGCGAGTGCAGGATGTCCCCCACGATCACCACGTGCATGCCGGCCAGGTCCCGGCCCACGAGGTCCTCGCCGGTGGCGGCCGCGAGGCGGCGGCGCAGGGTGAAGGCGTCCAGCAGGGCCTGCGTGGGGTGCTCGTGGGTGCCGTCGCCGGCGTTGACGACGGCGGAGCGCACCCAGCCGGAGTCCGCCAGCTGGCGGGCGGCCCCGGAGGACCAGTGGCGCATCACGATGGCGTCCGCGCCGATGGCCTCGAGGGTCTGCACGGTGTCCTTGAGCGACTCGCCCTTGGACACGGAGGAGCCCTTGGCGGAGAAGTTGATGACGTCCGCGGACAGGCGCTTGGCGGCGGCCTCGAAGGAGATGCGGGTGCGGGTGGAGTCCTCGAAGAAGAGGTTCACCACGGTGCGGCCGCGCAGGGCGGGCAGCTTCTTGATCTCGCGGCGGTTGACCGCGTCCATCTCCTCGGCCGTGTCCAGCACGGCGAGGGCGTCGGCCCGGGAGAGCCCGGCGGTGGAGAGCAGGTGGCGCACGGTCTCAGGCCTCCCGCTGCTCGGGCCGGTCGGCCTGGTCGGCGATGCTCACCGCGTCCTCGAACACCTCGCCGGTGCCCTCGGGGCCGTCCACCTCCACGAGGCGCACCTGGACGCGCTCGGAAGTGGAGGTGGGCAGGTTCTTGCCCACGAAGTCGGCGCGGACGGGCAGCTCGCGGTGGCCGCGGTCCACGAGGACCGCCAGGCGCACGGCGGCAGGGCGGCCGAGCTCGGAGATGGCGTCGAGGGCGGCGCGCACGGTGCGGCCGGAGAAGAGGACGTCGTCCACGAGGACCACCACGGCGCCGTCGAGCGGGACGGCGGGCAGGCGGGTGGGCATGGGGGTGCGGGCGGCGCTGCGGCGCAGGTCGTCCCGGTACAGGGTGACGTCGACCTCGCCGACGGCGGCCTCCGGGTCGAAGGCGGGCTCGATGCGGGCCAGCAGCGCGCCGAGGCGGCGGGCGAGGGGGGCGCCGCGTCGCGGGATCCCCATCAGGACGAGGCCCTCGGCGCCCTTGTTGGACTCGAGGATCTCGTGGGCGATCCGGGTCAGCGCCCGGTCGATCTCGGACGCGGACAGGACGGTTCGGGCAGCACGAGGTGCGGCGGGGTCTGCTCCCATGCCGGCGCCTCCTTCCCCGCCTCACAGGACGGCTCTTAAAGGATGCGTGGTCTGGTCCCGACGGGCCCGTGGCGGGCCGGTCCGGACGCGCCCGACTCTACCAGCGAGGCCCGTCCCGGGACGCGGATGACGCGTCGGGACAGGCCTCGTGACGAAGGTCTCGTACGGCTCGTGCGGGGGGCGGCCCCGCTTCAGGCGAGCAGGGTCGGCTTGACCTGCTGCAGGCGGCCGAGGAGGCCGTTGACGAACTCCGGGGAGTCGTCCGTGGAGAGCTGCGCGGCCAGGGCCACGGCCTCCGAGACGGCGACGGCGTCCGGGACGTCGTCCTGGAACAGCAGCTCCCACGCGCCCACGCGCAGGATCGCGCGGTCCACGGCGGGCATGCGGTCCAGGGACCAGCCGCGGGAGTAGGAGCTCAGGGCCTCGTCGAGACGCTCCTGGTCCGCGATGACGCCCTCCACGAGGCGCTGGGTGTAGGCGTTGACCTGCAGGTCGGTGCTCTCCCGGCGGGTGCGGATGCCCTCGGCGACCGTGGCCCCGCGCTGCTCCGCCTCGAAGAGGATCTCCACCGCACGCTGCCGGGAGCGGCTGCGCGCCGTGGTCCCCCGCTTGGCACCGGAGGCGGCGGAGGCCGGCTCAGTCATTGACGCGGCCGAGGTAGTCGCCGGTGCGGGTGTCCACCTTGACGCGGGTGCCCTGCTCCACGAACAGCGGCACCTGGATCTCGGCGCCGGTCTCCACGGTGGCGGGCTTGGTGCCGGCGGAGGAGCGGTCGCCCTGCAGGCCCGGCTCGGTGTAGGTGATCTCCAGGACCACGGAGGCCGGCATCTCGAGGTACAGCGGGGTGCCCTCGTTGAGCGCGATGACCACCTGGGTGTTCTCCAGCATGTACTTGGCGGCGTCGCCCACGACGGACTCCGAGACCGTGATCTGGTCGTAGTCCTTGACGTCCATGAACACGTAGTCCGAGCCGTCCTGGTACAGGTACTGGTAGTCGGAGCGGTCCACGGTGGCGAACTCCACCTTGGCGCCGGCGTTGAAGGTCTTGTCCACGACCTTGCCGGTGGTGATGTTCTTCATCTTGGTGCGGACGAACGCGCCGCCCTTGCCCGGCTTGACGTGCTGGAACTCGATGACGTTCCAGAGCTGGCCCTCCAGCTTGAGGACGGCGCCGTTCTTGATGTCGTTGCTCGTTGCCACGTGTGTGCTCCCGATCGGTGTCGCGGACCGTCGCGGGTCCGCCGTCAGTGGTGGGGTCTTGAGGTGCGCGGGCCAGTCTACTTCGCGGCCGGCCGCGCGGTCCGCGCTCAGCGCGGGCTCACTCGGCGATCTCCTGGTACGCCGCGAAGAGCAGGGAGGGGTCCGGGATGTCCACGGTGGACGGCTGCGCGAGCCCGTCCAGCAGGACGAAGCGCAGCTGGTCGCCGCGGTTCTTCTTGTCCCGGCGGATCCCCTCGAGGAGGGTCTGCCAGCGGTCGCCCCGGTAGGAGACGGGCAGGCCGAGGGCGGTCAGCACGGACCAGTGGCGGTCCGCGGTGGCGTCGTCGAGCCGGCCCAGCGAGCGGGCGAGCTCGGCCGCGAAGACCAGGCCCACGGACACGGCGGCGCCGTGACGCCACTGGTAGCGCTCGGCCAGCTCGATCGCGTGGCCCATGGTGTGGCCGTAGTTCAGGGCCTCCCGCTCCCCCGACTCCCGCAGGTCGCGGGAGACGATGTCCGCCTTCACGCGGATGGAGCGCTCGATCAGCTCGCGCAGGCGGGCCGAGTGGGGGTTCTGGGACTGGGCCGGGTCCTGCTCGATGAGGTCGAGGATGGCCGGGTCCGCGATGAAGCCGCACTTGACGACCTCGGCGAGGCCGGAGATCAGCTCGTTGGCGGGCAGGGTCAGCAGCGTGTCCAGGTCGGCCAGCACGCCGGCCGGCGGGTGGAACGCGCCCACGAGGTTCTTGCCCTCGGAGGTGTTGATGCCGGTCTTGCCGCCCACGGCGGCGTCCACCATGCCCAGCAGCGTGGTGGGCATGTGCACCACGCGCACGCCGCGCAGCCACGTGGCGGCCACGAAGCCGGCCAGGTCGGAGACGGCGCCGCCGCCCACGGAGACCACGGCGTCCGAGCGGGTGAAGTCGTTCTGGCCCAGGACCTGCCAGCAGAAGCCGGCGACCTGGAGGTGCTTGCCCTCCTCGGCGTCCGGGATCTCGGCGGTCAGGGCGGTGAGGCCCACGGCCTCGAGGTCGTTCTTCACCACGTCGCCGGTCGCGCGCAGGGCGCGGGGGTGGATGACGAGCACCCGCTGCACGCCGGGGCCGAGCATCTCGGGCAGGCGGGCCAGCAGGCCGCGGCCCACCACCACGTCGTAGCCGCCGTGGGCGGCGGCCTCCTGTCCCCCGGAGACGGGGATGACGGTCACGTCCTCCTGTCCCGCCGCGGCGGGCTCGGCCGCGGGCGGCTCCCCCGGGATCTCGGGCTCGGCGGGGTCCGGATGACGGTCCGTCATGGGTGTGACTCACTCCTTCGGGGGCGGTGGACGCCCTCCACGATACGCCAGGCGGCCTCGGCGGCCGTCAGCCCTGTGGTGTCCACCACGAGGTCGGCGACCTCGCGGTAGAACGGCTCGCGCTCGGCGAGGATGCTGCGCCACGTGCCCGCCGGATCCCCGGCCAGCACAGGCCGGCCGGCGCCGCCGCCCACGCGGCGCAGCGCCTCCGCCTCGTCCACCGCCAGGTGCACGACGTCGGAGCCCGGCCCGCGCAGGGCCCGCCGGGTGGCTGGGTGCAGCACCGCGCCGCCGCCGCACGAGAGCACGCAGGGGCTCGGCCGGCCGAGCACGTGGGCGATCACGCGGGCCTCCTCCTCGCGGAAGGCTGCCTCGCCGCGGGCGGCGAAGAACTCGGGGATGGGGCCGTGCACCTGCACGAACAGCTCGTCGGCGTCCACGAAGGGCAGGCCCGTGGTCGCGGCCAGGGCCCGGCCGACGGTCGTCTTGCCGGCGCCCATGGGCCCCACGAGGACGATGCGCGGCGCGTGCGCCCCGTCCGCCGCCGCCGCCGCCGTGGCCAGGCGCGCCTCGAGGGCGCCTGTCATGGCCTCCCACGCGCACAGGGACACGGGCCCGGGCACGGGCCGCGCGGCCTCCTCCGGGCCCGGGACCGGCCCGGGACCGGATGCGTCGCTCACTGCAGCGGGTCCCCCATGTGGCCCGAGGCGTCGGCGTCGGCCGAGGGCTCGGGCAGGGCGGGCACCGCGGCCTGGAAGGCGGCCATGTTCCGGCGCGTCTCGCCCACGGAGTCGCCGCCGAACTTCTCCAGCACGGCGTCCGCCAGCACGAGGGCCACCATGGCCTCGGCGACGATGCCCGCGGCGGGCACGGCCGCGACGTCGGAGCGCTGGTGGTGCGCTGTGGTCTCGGCGCCGGTGGCCACGTCCACCGTGGGCAGGGCCCGCGGCACGGTCGCGATCGGCTTCATGGCGGCGCTGACCCGCAGCACCTCGCCCGTGGACATCCCCGCCTCGATGCCGCCGGCCCGGTCGCTCGTGCGCCGCGGGCGGCCGTCCTCGCCGCGGACGATGCCGTCGTGGGCGGCCGAGCCCCGACGGGCCGCCGTCGCGAACCCGTCGCCCACCTGCACGCCCTTGATGGCCTGGATGCCCATGAGCGCGCCGGCCAGGCGCGCGTCCAGGCGCCGGTCCCAGTGCACGTGCGAGCCCAGGCCGATGGGCACCCCGTAGGCGAGCACCTCCACGACGCCGCCGAGGGTCTCCCCGGCCTTGTGGGCGTCGTCGACCTCGGCGACCATCGCCGCGGAGGTCTCCGGGTCCAGGCAGCGCACGGGGTCCGCGTCGAGCCGGTCCTGGTCCTCGGGGAGCGGGAAGGGATGGCCCTCGGGCAGGGCCGCCTCGCCAAACGCGGTGGTGTGGGAGACGATCCGCACGCCCAGCTGAGCCAGGAACGCGCGGGCCACCGTGCCCAGGGCCACGCGGGCGGCGGTCTCGCGAGCGGAGGCGCGCTCGAGCAGCGGCCGGGCGTCGTCGAAGCCGTACTTCTGCATGCCGGTGAGGTCCGCGTGGCCGGGGCGGGGGCGGGTGAGGGCGGCGTTGCGCGCCAGGCCCTCGAGCTCCTCGGCCGGCACCGGGTCCGCGGCCATGACCTTCTCCCACTTGGGCCACTCGGTGTTGCCCACCTGGATGGCCACCGGAGAGCCCAGGGTCAGACCGTGGCGGACGCCGCCGAGGATCGTCACCGCGTCCTGCTCGAACTTCATCCGGGCACCGCGGCCGTACCCCAGGCGGCGGCGCGCGAGCGCGTCCTGCACGTCCTGCGTCGTGACCGGGATTCCGGCCGGCAGTCCCTCGACGATTCCTGTGAGCGCGGGGCCGTGAGACTCCCCCGCTGTCAACCAGCGCACCATGGCGTGCAGTCTCTCACGCGCCCCACCCGCTCCCGCACCGTGTGACCGGCCGGGACGCGCCGGGGGCGGCTCAGCCCGCCGCCGGTCCGAGCGCCCGGGCGGCGGCGCGGGTCACGGCCGCCCAGTCGGGCTCCGGCATCCCGGCGGCCGCGCGGGGCCGCGCGGTGAACAGGCGCACCTGCTCGACGCCCTGGTGCAGCAGCATGGACAGCCCCGAGGCGACGGCGCCGCCCGCCTCCGTCCAGGCCGAGGCCAGCGCGGACGGCCACGGGTCGTACGCCGCGTCCAGCAGCGGCGGCAGGGCCGCGCCCACGGGCACGTGCGCGGCGAGCGGGTCCGCGGCCCGCGGCGGCAGGGTCGCGACGACGGCGCGCAGGCCGGGGGCGGCGGCCGCCAGCTCCGGCTGGCCCACCGTCCGCCACGCCAGGCCGAGGGCGTCCGCCAGGGCGGTTACCTCGGCCGCGCGGGCGGCGTCCCGCACCCCGAAGACGACCTCGTCCGCGCCGAGCGTGGCGGCGGCGAGGACGGCCGCCGTCGCCGTCCCCCCGTTGCCGAGGATCCCGACCGCGCCGCCGGAGCCCCGCTCCGCGAGGCCGGCGGAGGCGAGGGCACCGAGGATGCCGTCCACGTCCGTGTTCTCGGCGGAGACGAGCCCCGGGTGCTCCGGGTGGTCGCGGACCAGTGTGTTGGCCGTGCCCAGGAGCCGGACCCGCTCGCTCACGCGGCCGGCGCAGCCCACCACGGCGCGCTTGAGGGGCATCGTCACCGAGCAGCCCAGCCAGTCCTCCCCGCGCGCGGCGGCGTCCCCGCCGTCAGCGGTCCGGGGCGCGCCGAGGCGCCCGGCCACGAAGGCGCCGACCTCGTCCTCGCCGAGGTCCCGGCGCCCGTAGTCCACGTCCAGGCCCAGGACCCCGTAGGCGGCGCCGTGCAGCACCGGGGAGAGGGAGTGGGCGATCGGCCGGCCCAGCACCGCCGCGCGCAGCCGCGGGGCGGCCGGCGCGCCCGCGCTCGCCTCCGCCCGCACGTCCGAGGGCGCGCCCATCAGCACACCCCCGGGTTCGAGGCGCAGTAGCGCTGCAGGGTGCGCACGTGCTCCTGGTGCTCCTCGTACGTGCGGGAGAACTCGGTGTGGCCCGTGGCGATGTCCGTGGTCACCCAGTAGTAGGCGTCGGTGTCCGCCGGGTCGAGGGCGGCGGCGACGGCGGCGTCCGAGGGCATGCCGATCGGTCCCGGGGGCAGGCCCGGGTGCACGTAGGTGTTGTACGGGTTGGAGGCGTCCTGGCGCTGGCCGGCGCTGAAGCTGAGACTGCGCACGCCCAGGCCGTAGGTGACGGCGGCGTCGATCTGCAGCAGCCCGCGGGTCTCCGTGTTGTCCGGGGCCAGGCGGTTCTCGATGACCCCGGCGACCGTGCGGTAGTCCCGCGGCAGCGCCTCGGCCTCGAGCAGGGAGGCGACGGTGAGCACGCGGCGCTGCTCGTCCGGGTCGTCGACGCCGAGCTCGGCGAGGTCCGCGAGCACGGGCCGCACCAGTGCGTCGACGACCTCCTCGGCGCTCGCCTCCACGGGCAGGCGGTACTCCCCCGGGTCCAGCCACCCCTCGAGGGTCTGCGCCTCGGCGGGGACGCCGTAGCGGGCGGGGTCCTGCGTGGCGGCCGCGAGCTCCTCCCGCGGCAGGCCGGTGGACTCGGCGAGGGCGTCCAGCACCTCGGTGAGGCGCCGGCCGCGCTCCACCAGCACGTAGTGCACGGCGCCGTCCGCGGTGCCCTGCAGGACGGCCAGGGCGTCCGCGGCGGGCATGCGCTCGCGCATCACGAAGTCGCCGGCGCGCACGACGCCGGACGCCGAGTCCTCGGCGGCGCGCTCGAACGCGCGGGCGGAGGCGACGACGCCCGCAGAGTCGAGGCGGCGGGCCACGGAGGCCAGGTCCTCCCCCGGCTCCACGGAGAAGGTCAGCTCCTCGCCCTCGATCCCGTCGTGGTCCGCGCCGCCCAGGAACCCCTGGACGACCAGCACGACAACGGCCAGGAACGCCAGCGCCGCCGCGCCGAGGGCGATGCCGCCCCGCAGGCGGGAGCCGCGGCGGGACCGGCCGGGCGCGGCCGGGTGCGACCCGGTGCCGCGGCGGCGCAGCAGCCCGCGCCGCCGGCCGCCGGCCGCGGCCGCCGGGGCGCCGAGCCGGCGGGCCTCGTCGGGGTCGTCGTCGGCATCCTCGTGCACGAAGCCGAAGACGTCGAGGTCGTCGTCCGGGTCCGCCTCGTCGCCGGGCAGGTCGTCCCAGTCGTGCTCGGGGGGCCGGTTCACGCAATCTCCTCCGGGTCCTGCCCCGCCCACCGGCCGGTGCGGCGCTGCTCGTCCACGGCGGCCTGCAGGATGGCGACGGCCGCCGCCTGGTCGATGACGCCGCGGCTGTCCTTGACGGTGCGCCCCGCCGCGCGCAGCCCGGCCTGGGCCGAGACGGTGCTCAGGCGCTCGTCCACGAGCCGCACCGGGACGGCGTGGCCCGCGTCCGCGAGGGCGCGGGCCACGGAGCGGGCGTAGTCCAGGGCGTCCTGCGTGGAGGGCGTGTGCTCCCCGCGCAGGTTCACCGGCAGCCCGACGTAGACCGCCACGACGTCCAGCTCGAGCGCGTGCGCCACGAGCTCGCCGACGTCGCGCCCGCGCCGGGCGTCCCGGGCCAGGGTGGCCACCGGGGTGGCGATCAGCCCGTCCGGGTCCGCCGTGGCCAGGCCCACACGGGCCCGGCCGACGTCGACGCCGAGGGTGCGGCCCCGGCGCACGGCGTCGGTCGCCGTGGCGGCCCCGTCCTGACCTGCGCTCACGTCCGCCTCAGGCCGCGCGCACCGCGGCAACGACGGCGTCGAGGGCATCCCCGACGCGCGTGACGTCCTGGCCGCCGCCCTGGGCGACGTCGTCCTTGCCGCCGCCCCCGCCGCCGAGCACGCCCGTGGCCGTCTTGACCATGGCGCCGGCCTTGAGGCCCGCCGCGCGGGCGGCCTCGTTGGTGGCGACGACGACGAGCGGACGGCCCTTGGCCTCGCCCGTGAGGGCGACGAGCACCGGGGTGCCGACCGCGTTGCCGCCGGCCGACTCGATGCGCGAGCGCAGGTCCAGCGCGAGGGAACGCAGCTGGTCCCCGGCCACATTGCCGGCGTGGTGGGCCAGGACGCGCACGGAGGCGCCCGAGGCGGTGGTGACGTCCTGCGCCTGGGCGGCCAGCGCGCCCGCCTGGGCCTGCAGCGCCTTCGCCTGCAGCTCGGCGATCTGCTTCTCCGCCGCCTTGAGGCGGTCCATGCTGGCGGCGATGCGGTCCTTGAGCTCCTCGGCGGGAGCCTTGAACATCTCGGACAGCTCGGAGACCAGGGTGCGCTCTGCGGCGAGGTGGCGGAACGAGTCCAGGCCGACGAGGGCCTCGACGCGCCGGTTGCCCGAGCCCACGGACTGCTCGCCGAGCAGGGTCAGCGAGCCGATCTGCGCGGTGCGGCCCACGTGGGTGCCGCCGCACAGCTCGCGGGACCAGGCGCCGTCGATCTCCACGACGCGCACCCGGTCGCCGTACTTCTCGCCGAACAGGCTCATCGCGCCGAGTGCGCGCGCCTCCTCGAGGCTCATCTCCTGAGTGAGCACGGTGTGGTCGTCGCGGATGGCGATGTTCACCACGTCCTCGACCTCGGAGCGGGCCCCGGCCGAGAGCGACTCGGCCCAGCGGAAGTCGAAGCGCAGGTAGCCCTCCTTGTTGAAGGAGCCGGACTGCGTGGCCTCCGGGCCGAGGACCTGGTGCAGGGCCGCGTGCACGAGGTGCGTGCCGGAGTGGGCCTTCTCGCCGTCGAGGCGGCGCTGCAGGTCGATCGCGCCGAGCGCCTCGGCGCCCGCGGGCACCTCGCCGTCGAGGACCTTCACCCGGTGCACGGACAGGCCGCGCACGGGCGCCTGCACGTCGAGCACCTCGAGGCGGAAGCCGTCGCCGGTGATGAGGCCGGTGTCGGCGGCCTGGCCTCCGGACTCGGCGTAGAACGGGGTGGCGTCGAGGATGACCTCGAGCTCGGTGCCTGCAGAGGCGGAGGCGACCTCCTCGCCGTCGAGCAGCAGGCCGCGCACCACGGACTCCGTGGTGTGCTCGGTGTAGCCGGTGAAGTGGGTCTGCCCCTCGGCGCGCAGGCGCTGGTAGAGCGCCGTGTCCGTGTGGCCGGACTTCTTGGCCTTGGCGTCCGCGCGGGCGCGGTCGCGCTGCTCGGCCATCAGGGCGCGGAAGCCCGCCTCGTCCACGGCGACGCCGGCCTCCTCGGCGATCTCCAGGGTCAGCTCGATCGGGAAGCCGTAGGTGTCGTGCAGCTCGAAGGCGTCCGCGCCGGCGATGCCGCCGCCCGCGGTGCGGGCCTGGCCGACCGCGGCGTCCAGGCGCGCGGTGCCGGCGACGATGGTGCGCAGGAACGCCTTCTCCTCGGCGTAGGCGATGCGGGAGATGCGCTCGAACTCGTCCGCGACCACGGGGTAGGTGCCCTTCATGGCGTCGCGGGAGACGGGCAGCAGCTCAGGCAGCGCCGGCTCCGTCACGCCCATCAGGCGCAGGGCCCGGATGACGCGGCGGATCAGGCGGCGCAGCACGTAGCCGCGGCCCTCGTTGCCGGGGCGCACGCCGTCGCCGATGAGCATCAGCGCCGAGCGGACGTGGTCCGCCACCATGCGCAGGCGCACGTCGTCCTCGTAGTGCGGGTCGGTCGGGTCCTCGGTGGAGGTGTACTCGCGGCCGGAGAGCTCGGCGGCGCGGTCCAGCACGGGGCGGACCTGGTCCGTCTCGTACATGTTCTCCACGCCCTGCAGGAGCATCGCGAGGCGCTCGAGGCCGAGGCCGGTGTCGATGTTCTTGTTCTCCAGCTCGCCGGCCACGTCGAAGTCGTCCTTCGAGCGCACCGCGGAGAGGCGGTACTGCATGAACACCAGGTTCCAGATCTCGATGTAGCGCGTGTCGTCCGCGGCCGGGCCGCCGTCGGCGCCGTACTCCGGGCCGCGGTCGTAGAAGATCTCCGAGCAGGGGCCGCCGGGGCCGGGCTGGCCGGTGTTCCAGTAGTTGTCGTCCTTGCCCATGCGCTGGATGCGCTCGGGGCGGACCCCCACGGACTCCTCCCAGATGCGGGCGGCCTCGTCGTCCTCCTCGTAGACGGTGACCCACAGGCGCTCCGGGTCCAGGCCGTAGCCGCCGTCCTCCACGGACGTGGTCAGCAGCTCCCAGGCCATGGGGATCGCCTTCTCCTTGAAATAGTCGCCGAAGGAGAAGTTGCCGCACATCTGGAAGAAGGTGCCGTGGCGCACGGTCTTGCCGACCTCCTCGATGTCCGCGGTGCGGATGCACTTCTGCACGGACACGGCGCGGGGGCTCGGCGGGGTCTGCTCGCCCAGGAAGTACGGGATGAACGGAACCATGCCGGCCACCGTGAACAGCAGCGACGGGTCCGGCGAGACGAGCGACGCCGAGGGCACGTGCTGATGCCCCTTGGACTCGAAGAAGGCGATCCAGCGGCGGGCGATCTCCTGGGACTTCATGCGTGCGTGTCCTTCTGCGTGGTGGTGGTCGGGATGGTGGTCTGGGGGCGGGGGCCGCCCGGGCCGGAGGGCGACGGCGGCTCCACCGTCTCTCCCTCGATGATCGGCCCGGTGTGGGGCAGGAACTGCGCCGCCCACGGGGCCTCGGCACGGACGCGGTCGGCGAGCCGGCGCGCCCCCTCGTTCAGGGCCGCCGCGGCGGCGTCCCCGGCGGCCTGGCCCGCCTGGCGGGCCAGGTGCTCCGGGTCCAGACGGGCGCGGCCGGGGCGGGCCTGCGGGCCGGCGTCGGAGCGGCCCGGGGCCGCGTCCGCGGCGGCGCGGTCGCCGAGCGCGCGGTGCGCGAGCCAGCCGGACGCGGCGCCGGCGGTCACAAGCAGCAGCGAGCGGAGCATGACGGGGCCTCCTGGAGACGGTGGGGTGCCCGCCCAGCCTACCGCCCGGCGTCGGGTTCCCCGGCGGCGACCAGCCGCCCGCGGTGGATCACCGTGCGCTCGGCGGGACGGTCCATCACGGCGGAGGCGAGGGTCTCGGCCGGCACCAGCAGCAGGTCGGCGGCGTCGCCAGCCGTGATCGTCCGCGCCGTCGCGGGCCGGTCCGCCGAGATCCGCGGCGCCGCGGGGTCCCGGACCGAGCGCCCGCCCACCGCGGCGACCTCGAGGCAGCGCGCGACGTCGTCGTCCGCACGGAACCCCTGGGTGAAGGCCAACTGCCACGCCCGGTCCACCAGGTCCGCGTTGCCGTAGGGCGACCAGTAGTCACGCTGGCCGTCCTCGCCGAGGCCGAGGCGGACCCCGGCCTGGAGGATCCGGTCCAGGGGTAGCGTCCCGGCGCCGGCCGGCGCGATCGTGGTGAGGGCGACGTCGAGCTCGGCCAGCGTGGCGAGCAACGCGTCCCGGCGCGCGTCCGGGAGGGTGCCCAGCGCGAACGCGTGGGCCACCGTGACCCGCCCCTGCATGCCCAGCGCGCGGACCCGCTCGGCGATCAGCTCGAGGGAGAACGCGCCCAGGCTGCCCTGCTCGTGCAGGTGGACGTCCACGGGGGCGCCGTGCCGCTCGGCGAGCCCGAACACGGCGTCGAGGTGGCGCACGGGGTCCCGGTCCAGCTGGCAGGGGTCGATCCCTCCCACGACGTCCGCGCCGGCGTCCATGGCGGCGGCGAGCACGTCCGCGCTGCCCGCCTCCAGGAGCAGGCCGGCCTGCGGGAACGCGACGACCTCGACGTCGGCGGCGTCCGCGAACCGCTCCCGGGCGGCGAGGACGGCCTCGAGGCGCTCGAGCCCGGCGTCGACGTCCACCTGCGCGTAGGTCCGCACGTGGGTGGTGCCGCGGGCGATCATCATGCCCAGCGCGGTCTCCACCCGCTCCCCGATCGGGGCCTCGGCGTGCCGCCAGTTCTCGCGGTCGTTGGACATCATCCCCCACACGCCGGGGCGGCCGGTGTGCGGACGGAAGGGCAGGCCGAGCCGGACGGAGTCCAGGTGGGCGTGGGCGTCCGCGAGGGTCGGCACGCACAGGGCCCCGTGTCCCTCCACGACGAGGCCGTCGTCGGTCTCCGAGGCGTGGGGTGCAATGGGGGCGGCGTGCGCGGCGGGGTCGTGGGGCACGACGGCGGCCACGCGCCCGTCCTGCAGGCGCAGGTCCACGCGGGGCCCGCCCCACGGGCGGACGTCGCGGACGAGGCCGACTCGGGCCGGGCTCTCCGCCAGGCGCGCGAGGGCCGCCGCGGCCGCGTGCGGACCGCCGCCCCGCGAGCTGGGGTGGTCGGAGGGGGCGGTCCGGTTGGACTGGTCTCGCTGCTCGGAGGGGTCGCTGGGGGTGCTGCCGGTGCTCATGGCGCCACCGTAGCCGCCGGGGCGGACGGGACACGGGGTCCGGGCCCGGCGATGCCGCCGGTCCCAGGAACGCCGCAGGCCCGGCCCCCCGTGAAGGGGACCGGGCCTGCGGGACGCACGCGGCGCCGTCGTCCGGGGCGAGCCCCGGCGGGACGGATCAGCGCGCGTAGTACTCGACCACGAGCTGCTCCTCGCAGGTCACGGGGACCTCGGAGCGCTTCGGGCGACGCGTCAGGGTGGCGCGGAGCTTATCGATCTCCACGGTCAGGTAGCCCGGGGTGGCGGGCAGGACCTGCTGGTGCGCGCCGGCGGCGGCCAGCTGGAAGGGCACCATCTTCTCCGAGCGCTCGTGCACGTGGATCATCTGGCCCTCCTTCACGCGGAACGAGGGGATGTCCACGCGCTTGCCGTCCACCATGATGTGGCGGTGCACGACGAGCTGGCGGGCCTGCTGGATGGTGCGGGCGAAGCCGGCGCGCAGCACGAGGGCGTCCAGGCGCATCTCGAGGAGCTCGACCAGGTTCTCACCGGTCAGGCCGGCGGTGCGCTTGGCCTCCTCGAAGTAGCGACGCATCTGCGCCTCGCGGATGTTGTACTGAGCGCGCAGACGCTGCTTCTCCTTCAGGCGCACCGCGTAGTCGGAGTCCTGCTTGCGACGGGCGCGGCCGTGCTGGCCGGGGCCGTACGGGCGGCGCTCCATGTACTTCTCGGCCTTGGGGGTCAGGGCGATGCCCAGGGCGCGCGAGTGCCGGACGGTGCGGCGGGTGCGAAGGTTGCCACTCATGGTGGTCCTCACTTTCCTTGACGTGCGGCACGGATGGGGTTTGTCTCGAGGGTCCGTCTCCGTGCTCGCGCACGGGTCAAGGGGACTCGAACCTGGCCTCCCCGCGATCCTGAGGAGAGCTGAGGGGCGTGCCGCCGCCCGTCATCCACTGATGCGCTGCGCGACCCCCGTCCGGGCACGCGGGTGTCCGCGGGATCCGTTCGAGGGGGATGCGTCCGGGGCGCAGCGCCTGCCAGACCGGTCCATCCTACCAGAGCGTCCGGCGTCGGCCCGAAACGGACGGGGGCGGTGTGTCCGGGGCGGTGCCACCCCCGTTGCGCTCACGACTCGCCGCCTGCACTCGACGACGACGGCGTGTCGTGAGCGCAACGCGAGGGATGCGGGCCGCTCGGCTCGGGGCCTGTGCGGGCCGGGGCGGGGTGCGGGGCCTGTCCAGACCGGACGGCGCGGACCGGCCCCTCCGGCGGACGGGTCAGGCGCGCGGGGCGGCCGGGCCGGCGCCCAGGGTCTGGCGGGCCCGATCGAGGTGGGCGGCCTCCACCTGCACCTCGTACGAGGCGGCGTCCAGGGTCTGCAGGGAGCTGAAGTCGCGGCGGCCGCGGGTCGCGGCGTGGCCGATCGCCCCGAAGACGGCACCCCACAGGGCGCCGAGGCCCAGGGAGATGAGCAGGATCCAGAGGAACCCGAAGCCCGGGGAGAAGATCGAGAAGAGCAGGCCGAGCAGCAGGCCGAACCAGAGGCCCTGCACGGCGCCGCGACCGGCGGCCTTCCCGGTGGTCATCCGGCCGAGGACCTGCTCCACGGTGCGCAGCCCCGTGCCGACGATCCGCACGTGCTCGACGGGGAAGCCGGCGTCGGAGAGCTGGTCCACGATCGCCTGCGCGCGGGCGTAGTCCGGCACGGACTCCAGGACGCGGTGGTCGGCCGCGCCCAGCGGGCCGCCCGCGTAGGCGGCGTCGGCGGTCGTGGCGGGGACGGTGCTGCGGGGGTCCTGGGCGTAGGGCTGCTGCTGGGACATGGCGGGGCTCCTTCGGTCTCGAATGGTCGAGACGGCGGAGCGGCTCCGCCGTCCTCTCCCCTGGAGACAACCCGGCCGCTGACCTGCGTGTTCCCCGCCGGCGGGACTGTGCCCCGCCTCACTCCCCCGCGCCGCGCACGGTGCGCGGCCACCTCGCTCATTCCCCGCGGGTGATCCTGCGCAGCGCCGCCACCTGGTCCACGAGGCGCTTCTCGGCGCCGATCGGCTTGGGGCGGTAGTAGTCCTTGCCCACCAGCGGGTCCGGCGCGTACTGCTGCCGGGCGACGGCGTGCGGCTCGTCGTGGCTGTACACGTAGCCCTTGCCGTGGCCGAGCGCGGCGGCCCCCGGGTAGTGGGCGTCGCGCAGGTGCGGCGGGACCTGCCCCGTGCCGCCGGCCCGCACGTCCGCCAGCGCCTCGTTCACCGCCGCGTACGAGGCGTTCGACTTGGGCGCCGTGGCCAGGTGCGTGACCGCCTGGCCCAGGATGATCCGCCCCTCCGGCATGCCGATGAGCTGCACCGCCTGCGCGGCGGCCACCGCGGTCTGCAGCGCGGTGGGGTCCGCCATCCCGACGTCCTCGGAGGCCGAGATGATCAGGCGCCGTGCGATGAACCGCGGGTCCTCCCCCGCCTCCAGCATGCGGGCCAGCCAGTGCAGGGCCGCGTCCACGTCCGAGCCGCGGATCGACTTGATGAACGCGCTGATGACGTCGTAGTGCTGGTCGCCGTCCTTGTCGTAGCGCTGGACGTGGTGGTCCATCGCCTGCGCGGCGTCCTCCTCCGTCACCGTCACCGGGGCGGCCGCCCCCGCACGCGCCCCGCCGTCTCCCCCGGCGTCCTCGTCGGCCCCGGCCTGCCGCGCCTTGTCGAGGGCCACGCCCGCGGCGGCCTCGAGCACGGTGAGCGCCCGACGGGCGTCGCCGCCGGCCATGCGGACCACGTAGTCCCGCGCGTCGTCGTCGAGGTCCACGGCCCCGTTCAGCCCGCGCTCGTCCACCACGGCCCGCTCCACGAGGCCCACGATGTCCTCGTCCGTGAGCGGGCGCAGGGTGAGCAGCAGCGAGCGCGAGAGCAGCGGGGCGATCACCGAGAAGCTCGGGTTCTCCGTGGTGGCGGCCACGAGCACGACCCAGCGGTTCTCGACGCCGGGCAGCAGCGCGTCCTGCTGGGCCTTGGAGAAGCGGTGGATCTCGTCGAGGAACAGGACGGTGGTGCGGTCGTACAGGTCCCGCTCCCGCTGGGCCTGCTCCATCACCTGGCGCACGTCCTTGACGCCGGCGGTGATGGCCGAGAGCTCGGTGAACGTGCGCCCCGGGGCGCGCGCGATCACGTGCGCGAGGGTGGTCTTGCCGATGCCCGGCGGCCCATAGAGGATCACGGAGCTCGGGCCGGCGGGCGAGCCCGGGTCCGGCTCCGCGAGCTTGCGCAGCGGCGATCCGGGTCGCATCAGGTGGCGCTGGCCCAGCACCTCCTCGAGGGTGCGCGGGCGCATCCGCACCGCCAGGGGGGCCGAGGCGCGCGGCGCCGCGACCGTGCCGGAGGGGCCGTCGTCGTCGGACTCGTGCGCCGCGGAGAAGAGGTCAGCCATGGTGCCCCCAGCCTAGGCCCCGCCCCGGACACGACCACGGCGTACGACGGCGGCGCGCGGCCCCGTCGCCCGCCCCGACGCGCGTGCCCCGGGGGTCACCCGGGGTTGGCCGGGCGTTGACCGGCCGCACGGATCCCGTTCATCCGCGTGGCGTGTGCTCGAGGGCGCATCCCCGTCCCCCGCCCCAGGAGCATCCCCATGCGCACCCTGTCCCGCCTGGCCGCCGCGACCTCGATGGTCGCCCTGTCCGCCGCCGTCGTCGCCCCGCTGACCGTGGCCGCGCCCGCCGCGAACCCGTCCGGCAGGAGCATCGAGCTCACGGCCGCCGGCACCCACGAGACCGGCGTGTTCGACGCCGCCGCCGCCGAGATCCCGGCCTTCGACAAGACCACCGGCCGCCTGTTCGTGGTGAACGCGCAGAAGGGCGCGATCGACGTGCTGATCGTGGGCGAGGACGCCGCGCCCGCCGCCGAGACCGTGCTCTCCGTGGCCGGACTGCCCGCCGCGGACGGCTCGGTGACGGACGCCGGCGCCGTGGTGAACTCGGTGGCGGTGGCCGGCGGCGTCATGGCCGCGACCGTCGAGGCCGAGGACAAGACGGGCCACGGCTGGCTCGTCTTCTTCGACACCCGGACCCTCGGGTTCCTCGGCGGCGTCCGCGTGGGCGCCCTGCCGGACTCCGTGGCCCTCGCCCCGAACGGGGCGTACGCCGTGGTCGCGAACGAGGGCGAGCCGGCGGACGACTTCTCCGCGGACCCCGAGGGCACGATCTCCGTGGTGTCCGTCCCGAAGAACGCCCGGCAGTTCGCCCGTCTGGGCCAGGACGCTGTGCGCACCGTGGACTTCCGCGCCGACGACGAGGGCGCCGCCCTGCCCGCGGGCGTGCGCGTCGTCGGCCCGGACGTGGCCGTCCCCGCCGGCCACGAGGAGGCCGGCCGCATCGCCCGCAACCTCGAGCCGGAGTACGTCTCCATCGACCCGACCGGCCGCACCGCGTACGTCTCCGTGCAGGAGGCGAACGCCGTGGTGGCGGTGGACCTGGCGTCCGCCTCCCTCGCGGACTTCTGGGCCCTGCAGCTGACCGACTGGTCCACCGAGGGCGTGCTCGACGTCTCCGACAAGGACGGCGCGATCTCCCTGGCGCACCAGCCCGTGCTGGGTGTGCCGATGCCCGACGGCCTGGCCACGTACAAGTACCGCGGCCAGATCCTCGTGGTCACCGCCAACGAAGGCGACTCCCGTGAGTGGGGCGACTTCGTGGACGCCGAGCGGGTGAAGGACCTCGACCTCTGCGCCGACGTGTTCCCCCACGCGAAGGCCCTGCAGAAGAACGAGGCCCTCGGCCGTCTGAACGTCCTGACCGACCTCGGCTACGACGCCGAGCGCGGCTGCCACACCGAGCTGCACGCCCTGGGCGGCCGCGGCTTCTCTATCTACACCGCGGACGGGCAGCGGCTCTTCGACTCGTCCGGGATGCTCGAGGAGCAGATCGCCCGCCTGATCGCCGCGGGCGAGCTGCCCGCGCACGCCTTCAACGCGAACAACGACGAGACCCCGAGCTTCGACTCCCGCTCCGACGACAAGGGCGTGGAGCCCGAGTCGGTGGTGGTCGGCGAGGTGCAGGGGCGCCAGTACGCGTTCGTGGGCCTCGAGCGCATCGGCGGCGTGATGGTCTTCGACATCACCGATCCCACCGACGCCCGTTACGTGGACTACGTCAACGAGCGGACCTGGGACGCCGTGGGCGAGAACGGTGACGCCGGTCTGGGCGACATGGGCGCGGAGGGCCTGGCCTTCGTGCCGGCCTCCGACTCCCCCTCGGGCACCGCCCTGCTGATCGTGGCCAACGAGGTCTCGGGCTCCACCACGGTGTACGAGGTGGACCCGGTGAGGGGCGGCAAGCGCAAGTGACCCTCTGACGCGGGCCTGGCGCTCATCGCACAGGCGCGCTGCGGGACGGCTCGGGGCAGAATGACCCCATGAGAGCCGTCCTGCAGCGCGCCCGATCCGCCTCCGTCACCGTCGCCGGGGAGGTGGTCGGCACCTTCGAGGGCGCCGGGCTGGTGATCCTGCTCGGGGTGAGCACGCAGGACACCGGCGCCGAGGCCGACGCCCTGGCGGCCAAGGTGGCCACCCTGCGCATGCTCGACGGCGAGGCCTCGCTCGTCAGCGCCGGCGCGCCCGCGCTCGTGGTCAGCCAGTTCACGCTCTACGGGGACGTCCGCAAGGGCCGTCGCCCCTCCTGGACCGGCGCCGCCCGCCCGGAGCACGCCGAGCCGCTGTACGAGCGGTTCGCCGCGGGGCTCGAGGCGGAGGGCGTGCGCGTGGAGCGGGGGGTGTTCGGGGCGCAGATGGACGTCACCCTCGTCAACGACGGCCCCTTCACACTCGTCGTGGACACCGCCGACCTCGCCGGGCCGCGGCGCGGATGAGCGGCGACCCCCGCCCCTCCGCAGCCCGGGCGCGCACGGAGCAGCGCGCCGGCGCCGCCCGGCCGGCGTCGGAGGCCGCCGCGCACCCCGGGCACCGCGATCGCCTCCCTGGCTGCGCTGGCGGTCCTGGTCGTCCTCCTGCAGGCCGGCTTCCTGCGCGCTCGGCTGCGCGTCGAGGTCGACCGGGGCGGCGGTGGACGGTGGTGACCGAGGATCGCGCGCAGGCCGAGCGCATCGCCGCGGACCTGCAGGCCGCCGGGCTCACCTGAGCGAGAACTGCCCCACCCGCAGGCTCGTGAACGCCCCGATGTCGGCGGCCTCGCGCTCGGCGTCCTCGACGCGCAAGGGCGGCTGGTCGGCGTGCAGCTGCAGCACGAGGTCGCCCAGGGGCTCGCTCTCGGCCCCGCCGAGGGCCCCCGACCACTCGATCCGCACCTGCGCCGCGCCGCCCGCCGGGACCCGCAGGTCCGTGGCGACGGCCCCCTCGTCGCCGTGCTGGAACCCCTCGGTGAAGGGCAGCTGCTGGACCTCGGGGGTGAAGCGGTGGCCGTACGCGCCCCGGGCGCCGAGGCCGGGGTACCCGCGCAGGGAGCACGGCTCGGCGCCGGCGTTCGTGATGGTGATGGTCCCGTAGCGGTGCCCCAGGGCCGCGTCCTCGAAGACCAGCGCCGCCCGCACGTCCGCCGGCCCGCAGGCGCCCTCCCCGCCGGCGTCCGAGGCGGGAAGCCGCAGCAGCGCCCGCCGGGCGTCGTCGTCGAGGGCGGCGAAGGGCACGACCGGCCGGTCGTCCGGCTCGTCCACCCCGGGCGCCGCCTCGCTCTCGTGCGCGGGACCCTCGGACGCGGCCGCGCCGGGGGACGGCGCCGTGGGGGCGGAGTCGGCGCACCCGGTCAGGGCGAGCAGCCCCGCGGCGAGCAGGCCGAGAAGGACGGCGGGCGGCCAGGTCCGCCCGCCCGGCTGCGGGGACCGGCCGCACCGCCGCCGCGCCCGGGGAGTCCGAGCGTCGGCGGCCGTGCGGCCGGTCCCCGGCGAGATCACGCCTGCGGCTGCCCGGCGGCCTCGGCCTTCTCGCCCTCGGCCTTCTTCGGCTCGGGCTTCGCGTCGACGCCGGCCTCCTTGCGCTGCTGCGCGGTGATGGGCGCGGGCGCGGCGGTGAGCGGGTCGAAGCCGCCGCCGGTCTTCGGGAAGGCGATGACCTCGCGGATGGACTCGGTGCCGGCGAGCAGCGCCACCACGCGGTCCCAGCCGAAGGCGATGCCGCCGTGCGGCGGGGCGCCGTACTTGAAGCCCTCGAGCAGGAAGCCGAACTTCTCCTGGGCGTCCTCCTGGGACAGGCCCATCACGGAGAACACGCGCTCCTGCATGTCCTGGCGGTGGATGCGGATGGAGCCGCCGCCGATCTCGTTGCCGTTGCACACGATGTCGTAGGCGTAGGCCAGCGCGGAGCCCGGGTCGGTGTCGAAGGTGTCCGCGAACTCCGGCTTGGGGGACGTGAAGGCGTGGTGCACGGCGGTCCAGGCGCCGGAGCCCACGGCCACGTCGCCGGAGGCCACGGCGTCCGCGGCCGGCTCGAACATGGGGGCGTCGACGACCCACACGAACGCCCAGTCGGCGTCCTTGGCCTCGACGCCGTTCCCGGCGTCCGTGAACAGCTCGCAGCGGCGGCCGATCTCCACGCGGGCGGCGCCCAGCAGGGCGCGGGACTCCTTGGGCTTGCCGGCGGCGAAGAACACGCAGTCGCCCGGGTTCGCGCCGACGGCGGCGGCCAGGCCGGCCTTCTCCTCATCCGAGATGTTCTTGGACACGGGGCCGGTGAGCGAGCCGTCCTCCTGGATGAGCACGTAGGCCAGGCCCTTGGCGCCGCGCTGCTTGGCCCACTCCTGCCAGGCGTCCAGGGTGCGGCGGGCCTGGGACGCGCCGCCGGGCATCACGACGGCGCCCACGTACTCGTTCTGGAACACGCGGAAGGGGGTGTCCTTGAAGTACTCGGTGAGGTCCGTCAGCTCGAGGCCGAAGCGCAGGTCCGGCTTGTCCGAGCCGTACTTCTCCATGGCCTCGGCGTAGGTCATGCGGCGGATGGGGGTGGGCACGTCCACGCCCACGAGCGCCCACACGGCCTTGACGATCTTCTCGCCGAGGGCGATCACGTCGTCCTGCTCCACGAAGGAGGCCTCGATGTCCAGCTGGGTGAACTCGGGCTGGCGGTCGGCGCGGAAGTCCTCGTCGCGGTAGCAGCGAGCGATCTGGTAGTACTTCTCGATCCCGCCGACCTGCAGGAGCTGCTTGAACAGCTGCGGGGACTGGGGCAGCGCGTACCAGGAGCCGGGGGCCAGGCGGGCCGGCACGAGGAAGTCGCGCGCGCCCTCGGGGGTGGAGCGGGTGAGCGTGGGGGTCTCCACCTCGGTGAAGCCCTCGCCGTGCAGCATCTCGCGGGCGGTGCGGTTGACCTCAGAGCGCAGGCGCATGATGCGGGAGGGCTCGGGGCGGCGCAGGTCCAGGTAGCGGTGGCGCAGGCGCGCCTCCTCGCCGACCTCCACGTGCTCGTCCACCTGGAACGGCAGGGCGGCCGCGGTGTTCAGCACGGTGACGGTCTCGGCGATCAGCTCGATCTCGCCGGAGGGCAGGTTCGGATTCTCGTTGCCCTCGGGTCGGCGCTCGACGACGCCGCTCACCTGCAGCACCCACTCGTTGCGCAGCGGATCGAAATCGGCCTCGTCGCGCACCACGACCTGGGCGAAGCCCGTCGCGTCCCGCAGGTCCACGAAGGCCACGCCGCCGTGATCGCGACGCCGCGCCACCCAGCCGGTGACGGTGACGGTCTGGCCGATGAGCGAGGCGTTGAGCTCGCCGAGCTGGTGTGTGCGCAGCACGAAGGCGTCCTCTCCGTCCGGGGATCGCCCGGACGAGATCGTGGGGTTCATGTCGGATTCGGCCCGATGTGATACCCATGCGGGGATGGGCGCGGACCGTCGTGGGCGAGTCTACTCACTCACGGGCCCCCGCCCCGGCCCCGGGCGGCTCCGGCCGCGCGCGAGAGACGCGTCGGCGGCCCGCCCCACGCCCCCGATGAGGAGACCCCGTGCTGCAGCGCCGCCTGACCCTGACCCACGCCGTCGTGATCGGCCTGGGCTCGATGATCGGCGCGGGCGTGTTCACCGCGATCGGCCTGGCCGCCGCCCTGACCGGCGGGCACCCCGGCCTGCTCTACGCCGCCCTCGCCCTGGCCCTGCTCACCGCCCTGTGCAATGCGCTGTCCACGGCGCAGCTGGCCACGGTCCACCCCGAGTCCGGCGGCGCCTACGTGTACGGGCGGCGGCAGCTGCACCCGCTCGCCGGCTTCGTGGCCGGCTGGGGCTTCGTCACCGGCAAGACGGCCTCGGTGGCCGCCATGGCGGCCACGATCGGCCTGTACCTGTTCCCCGACGACGCCGCGCCGGCCCGGCTCACCGGTGTGGCCGCCGTAGTGGTGCTCACGGCCGTGGCCATGGCGGGCGTGACCCGCACGGCGCAGGCCACGATGGCGATCCTCGTGCCGGTGGCGGCCGTGCTCGCGCTGGCGATCGGCGCCGGGCTGGCGCTGGGCGCGCCGTCCGAGGCGGACGCGTTCGCCGGCGTCGCGGACTCCCCCGTGACCGGGGTGCTGATGGGCGCGGGCATCCTGTTCTTCGCGTTCGCCGGCTACGCGCGCGTGGCCACGATGGGCGAGGAGGTCATCGACCCCCGCCGCAGCATCCCCCGGGCCATCCTGATCGCCCTCGGCCTCACCGCCGGCCTCTACGTGCTGCTGACGGCGGCGCTGCTCGCCGGGCTCGGCCCCACCGGCCTGGCCCTGTCACCCGCGCCCGTGCGCGAGCTGCTCGAGACCACCCTCGGGACCGCCTGGGGCTGGGCGGCCCTCGCCGGCGCCGCGCTGGCCGCCGCGGGCGCGGCGCTGAACCTGCTCACGGGGATCTCCCGCACCGCGCTGGCCATGGCCCGCGAGTCGGACCTGCCGCGTCCCCTGGCCCGGGTCAACGCGCGCACGGGCACCCCGTGGGTCGGCCAGCTCACGATCGCCGTGGCGGTGATCCTGCTGCTGCTCACCACGGACATCCTCACGGTGGTGGGGTTCAGCTCGTTCGGCGTGCTCGTCTACTACGCCGTGGCGAACCTGGCCGCGGCCACCCTGCGCGGCGGCGAGGACGGCCGGGATCCGGCGCTCCCCCGTCCCCTCCGCGTGCCGCGCGCGGTCAACGTGCTCGGCCTGGTGCTGTGCGCCGTCCTCGCGGCCACGCTGCCGCCGATGGCCGTGGTCGCCATGCTGGCCGTGTTCCTCGTGGGCGTGGGCGGGCGCGCGTTCGTGCTCGCCGGACGCGGACGGCCCGGCCGGCGTGGCGCCGTCGCCCCCTGATGTCCGCCGGGTACATCGCGCTGACGTGATGGACCTACTCCCGCCACGACCACCGCGGCCTCGTGCGCCGGCTGCGCATGGTCTGCGTGGGCCTCGTGATCGCCTCGTGGCGTTCGGCTTCAACTCCTTGGTGGTGGCCACCCTGGCGACGCTCCTGCTCACGGCCTGAGCCGCGGCGCCCGGCCCCACGGAGTCCCCGGGCTCAACCCTCAGTGGACTCCGTGCGGGTCACCTGCGGCAGCAGGTCCTCGGCCGGCGGGGTCCAGTCGGCGGGGTCCGCCGGGTGCTGCTCGCCCGAGCGGATGTCCTTGACCTCGTGGACGCGCGCGCCGGCGTCGTCACGGCCCAGGAACCAAACGAACGGGATGCCCCGGCGGTCCGCGTACTTGATCTGCTTGCCGAACTTCTCCGCGGACACCGCCACCTCGGCGGGGATGCCGCGCTCGCGCAGCAGCGCCGCGACGTCCTGGGCCTCGGACCAGTCCTCGTCCGCGGTGAGGGCCACGTACACCGCCGTCGGCACGGACCGGGACGCCTGCGCCATCTCCTGGGAGAGCATGCGCATCACGAGGCGGGTCACGCCGATGGACAGGCCCACGCCCGGGAACACGCGGTTGCCCTTGGACGCCAGCGCGTCGTAGCGGCCGCCGGAGCAGATGGAGCCGAGCTGCTCGTGGCCCACCAGCACGGTCTCGTAGACGGTGCCGGTGTAGTAGTCGAGGCCGCGGGCGATGGACAGGTCCGCCACGGCGCGCCCGGGGGCGCGGCGGTGCAGGGTCTCGACGACGTCGGCCAGCTCGGCCAGTCCCTCCTCCAGGAGCGGGTCCGAGACGCCGAGGGCGCGCACCTGCTCGACGAAGGAGACGTCCTCGGTGCGGATCGCGGCGAGCGCCAGGGCCTGCCGGGCCTGCTCGGGGCTCGCGCCGACCTCCTCCTGGAGCAGGCGGGCCACCTCGTCGGCGCCGATCTTCTCGAGCTTGTCGATGCTGCGCAGGACGCCGGCGGCGTCGGTCAGGCCAATGCCCCGGTAGAAGCCCTCGGCGAGCTTGCGGTTGTTCACGCGGATGAGGAAGTCGCCGATCGGCAGGGCGCCGAGCGCCTCGGCCATCACGAGCGCGACGTCGGCGTCGTGGCGGGGCGAGAGCTCGCCGTCGCCGACCACGTCGATGTCCGCCTGCGTGAACTCGCGGGCGCGGCCCTCCTGCGGGCGCTCGCCGCGCCAGACCTTCTGCATCTGGTAGCGGCGGAACGGGAAGGCCAGGTGGCCGGCGTTCTCCACCACGTAGCGGGCGAAGGGCACGGTCAGGTCGAAGTGCAGGGCGAGCCGCTTGGGGTCGGCGGGGTCCTTGGCCTCACGGCGGCCGGCGGCCACCTCCTCGTCCTCGGCCAGGCGGGAGACCGCGTAGACCTCCTTGTCCACCTCGCCCTTGCGCAGCAGCTGGCCCAGGGTCTCGACGGCGCGCGTCTCGATGCCCGCGAACCCGTGCAGCTCGAACGTCCGTCGCAGCGTGTCGAGCACGTGCTGCTCCACGAGGCGCTCGGCGGGCAGCCACTCGTGGAAACCGGACAGGGAGGCCTTGCGGGACATGAGGATCCTTCGAGACGACGACGGCGGCGGGGTGCGCCCGCACGGTCCCCCGGCGGCGCATCGGCTCATTCTAGGCGCGGGCGCGCGGCCGCCCGGTACGCTGGCCCTGTTCGTGTCCATCCCGACCGGCCGCATCGACCCTCGACCGCGCGCCGGCGCAGTCAGGGAGAGTTCCAGCGGTGACCAACCACATGCAGCCCGACGACCAGCAGTCCCCCGCCCCCGAGGTCGAGACGTCCCAGGACGCCGCCCCGGAGACCGTGCCCGCCGAGGCGACGCCCCTCCCCGAGGTCGCGCCCGACGCCTCCGAGCACGGCGAGGACGCCCCCGCGGCCGAGACCGAGGGCGACGCCGCCCCCGAGGCGCCCGAGTCCGCTCAGCCCGAGGCCGCGGCCCGGGACGACCAGCCCGCCGCCGAGCAGGCCGAGCAGGAGCAGGCCGAGCAGGAGGAGCAGGCCGCGACCGAGCCGGCGGCCCCCGAGGCCGCCGAGGCGCAGGACGCCCAGGCTCGGCCGGAGGCCCAGGCCGCCAAGCCGGCCGCGCCGTCCCCGGCGGCCATGAAGAAGGCCTCCCCGGGCACCGTGCGCCCCGCCGCGGGCACCGCCAAGCCGGCCGCCGTCGTCGCGCCCACGGTCCCGCCCACCCCGCTGGAGGAGGCCTCGAAGTTCGCCCGCGTGAGCGAGGACGGCCACGTCACGCTGCTGGACGGCGACGAGGAGCACGCCGTCGGCCAGGTGCCGGACGCCAGCTCCGAGGACGCGCTGGCCTACTTCGTGCGCAAGTACGACGACGTCCGCGCCCAGATGGCCCTGTTCGAGCAGCGCATCGCCGCCGGCGCGCCCTCGAGCGAGCTCGGCAAGGCCCTCGGCCAGATGACCTCCGCCGTGAACGAGCGCCACATGGTCGGCGACATGGACGCCCTGCGCACCCGCCTGGCCGCCCTCGAGACCCTCCTGGGCGACTACCGCGGCGCCGAGCAGGAGGCCCGACAGGCCGCCCAGGCGCAGCAGCTGGCCACCCGCGAGGCCATCGTGGCCGAGGCCGAGGAGTTCGCCGCCACCCCGGCCGAGCGCATGCCGTGGAAGACCGCCTCCACCCGCATGACCGCCCTGTTCGAGGAGTGGAAGGCCGCCCAGAAGGCCGGCCCGCGCCTGTCCAAGTCCGTCGAGGACGGCCTGTGGAAGCGCTTCCGCGGCGCCCGCACCGCCTTCGACAAGACCCGCCGCGCCCACTTCTCCCAGCTCGACGCCAAGTCGGCCGAGGCCAAGCAGGTCAAGGAGCGCCTCATCGCCCGCGCCGAGGAGCTCTCCTCCTCGACCGACTGGGGCGTGACCGCCGGCAAGTACCGCGACCTCATGGACGAGTGGAAGCGCGCCCCGCGGGCGTCCCGCAAGGAGGACGACGCCCTCTGGGCCCGCTTCCGCGCCGCCCAGGACGTCTTCTTCGACGCCCGCAAGGCCGTGAACCAGGAGATCGACCGCGAGTACGGCGCCAACCTCAAGGTGAAGGAGCAGATCCTCGCCGACGGCAAGAAGCTGCTGCCGTTCAAGGACGTCAAGGCCGGCCGTCGCGCCCTCAACGAGCTGCGCGGCCGCTGGGAGGACGCCGGCCGTGTGCCGCGCGGGGACGTCCGCCGCATGGAGGAGGGCTTCCGCTCGCTCGAGGACGCCCTCAAGCAGGCGGAGAACGAGCACTGGCGTCGCACCGACCCCGAGACCAAGGCCCGCACCAGCTCGGCCCTGACCCAGCTCGAGGAGACCATCGCCGGCCTCGAGGCCGACCTGGCCAAGGCCCAGGCCTCGGGCGATGAGCGCGCGGTGAAGAAGGCCCAGGAGGCCCTCGACGCCCGCCTGCAGTGGAAGCAGGCCCTCGAGGCCTCCGCCTCCGAGCTCAGCTGAACGGCGCTCAGCCGACCGGCGCCCGGCTGACGAGCGCCCCGCCGGCCTGAGCCGGCCGACCCGGCCCCCGCGGCCCGCCTGTCCACAGGCGGACCCGGGGGCCGCGTCGTCTCTGCCAGACTCCCCCGCATGGAAGGACTGATCCTGGCGGGCGAGCCGTTCACCCCGGCCGAGCTGCAGGCGCTGGGGTCCCGCGGGGCCGTGGTGCCCCTGGTGCCGGGGGTGTGGGCCCGGCCGGAGGCGGCGCGGCGGCCCGGGGTGCGGGCCGAGGCGCTGTGGATGCTCGGCGGCCCGGTGCTGGCGGGCGGGTGGACGGCGATCGGCTCCTCCGCCGCGTGGGTGCTCACCGGCGGCGCCGTGCCCGAGCGCCTGCACGCGGCGGTCCCCCACTTCCACCGCCTGCCCGCCGGGGGCTCGCCGCTGCCCTGGACGCTCACCCAGTCGGACGTGGCGGCCGGTCCGGACGGGCAGGCCCCGGCGGAGGAGGACGTGCTCCGGATCGGGCCGCTGCGGGTCACCACCCCGGAGCGCACCGTGGAGGACCTGCTGCTCAGCCCCGACCCGGACGCGGCGCGCACGGCGGCCGCCGTGATCGCGGCGCACGGGGCGGCGGGGCTGCGCGAGCGGCTGGCCCGGCACAGCCGACGCTCGGGCGTGGTGGCCGCCCGGCGCCGGCTCGACGTCCTGCTCGGGGCGCTCGAGGCGGCCGGCTGAACCGGACGCGCGGCGGGCTCAGGTGCGGTGCACGTCGAACACGCCGTCGATCCGGCGCACCGCCGCGATCACGTGCCCTAGGAATCGGGGGTCGCCCATCTCGAACACGAACCGGCTCATGGCCACGCGGTCGCGCGTGGTGTTCACGGAGGCCGAGAGGATGTTCACGTGGTTCTCGGACAGCACTCGGGTGACGTCCGAGAGCAGGGACTTGCGGTCCAGCGCCTCCACCTGGATCTCCACGAGGTACACGGTGTCCCGCGACGGCGCCCAGCCCACCGGCGTGCGCCGCTCGGGCTCCTGCTCGAGCAGCGTGGCGAGGTTCGGGCAGTCGAGCCGGTGCACCGAGACGCCCGAGCCGCGGGTGACGAAGCCGTCGATGGCGTCCGGCGGCAGCGGGTTGCAGCAGCGGGCAAGCTTGGCCATGACGCCGCCGTCGCCGTCCACGAGGACGCCCGCGTCGTTGGTGGCCCGGGCCGGGGTGCGGCGCGCCTGCGCCGGGACCAGCTCGGCCAGGTCCACCTCGCCGACCGTCAGCTCGCCCTGGGGCTCCGTGCGCGCCGGCGGCGGGGGTGCCAGCCGCTCGGAGACGCGCTCCTGCACCGCCTGCGCCGAGACGTGCCCGTCGCCGAGCGCCACGAGCAGCCCGTCGAGGTCCGCGTAGCCCATGTCCGAGGCCACCTGGGCCAGCTCCTCGCCGCCGAGCACGCTCTGCACGGCCAGGCCCGCCCTGCGCAGCTGGCGGGTGAGGGACTCGCGGCCCCGCTCGGCCTGCTCGTCGCGGCGCTGGGTGGCGAAGTGGTGGCGGATCTTGGAGCGGGCCCGCGGGGAGACCACGAAGCCGAGCCAGTCGCGGCTCGGGCCGGCGTCTTCGGCGCGCGAGGTGAAGGCCTCCACCGTGTCGCCGTGGTTCAGCGGCGTGGACAGCGGCACGAGCTTGCCGTTGACCTTCGCGCCGATGGTCCGGTGGCCCACGTCCGTGTGGATCGCGTAGGCGAAGTCCACGGGGGTGGAGCCGGCCGGCAGCGAGCGGATCTCCCCCGAGGGCGTGAAGACGTACACCTCGTCCGCGCCGATCTGCGTGCGCAGCGAGTCCAGGAACTCGTCCGGGTCGCGGGTGTCCTTCTGCCAGTCCATCACCGAGCGCAGCCACGCGGGCGTGCCGGACGAGGACGAGGAGGACTCGGCCGCGGCCTGCGCCTTGTAGCGCCAGTGCGCGGCCACGCCGTACTCCGCCTGGCGGTGCATCTCGTGTGTGCGGATCTGGATCTCCACCGGGCGCCCGCCCGGGCCCATCACCGTGGTGTGCAGCGAGCGGTACATGTTGAGCTTCGGGACGGCGATGTAGTCCTTGAACCGCCCGGGCACCGGGTTCCAGCGGGCGTGGATGACGCCCAGCACGGCGTAGCAGTCCCGCACCGAGTCCACGAGCACCCGGATGCCGGTGAGGTCGTGGATGTCGTCGAAGTCCTTCCCCCGCATCACCATCTTCTGGTAGATCGAGTAGTAGTGCTTCGGCCGGCCGGTGACCTCCGCGCGGATCCGGTGCTCGCGCAGGTGGTCCTCGATCACGGTGCGCAGCGCCGCGATGTGCTTCTCCCGCTCGGGGTTGCGCTCCCCCACCAGGCGGACGATCTCCGCGTACATCTTGGGCTTGAGCGCCGCGAAGGAGAGGTCCTCGAGCTCCCACTTCACCGTGTTCATGCCGAGCCGGTGGGCCAGGGGCGCGTAGATGTCCAGGGTCTCCTGCGCCTTGCGGGCGCTGGACTCCGGGGAGACGTACCGCCAGGTGCGGGCGTTGTGCAGGCGGTCCGCGAGCTTGATGAGCAGGACGTTGACGTCCTGGGCCATGGCGATGACCATCTTGCGCACGGTCTCGGCCTGCGCGGCCGCGCCGTAGGTGACCTTGTCCAGCTTGGTCACGCCGTCCACGAGCAGGGCGACCTCGGGGCCGAAGTCGGCGCGCAGACGCTCGAGCGAGTAGTCGGTGTCCTCCACCGTGTCGTGCAGCAGGGCCGCCAGGAGCGTGGGACCGCTGACGCCGATCTCGGCGAGGATCGTGGCGACGGCCACGGGGTGGGTGATGTACGGGTCCCCCGAGCGCCGCATCTGGCCCTCGTGGGCCGCGCGGGCGACCTCGAAGGCCCGGATCAGGTCCGCCAGCTCGGCCTTCGTGGCCCGCTGGCGCACCGTGCGCATCAGCGGCTCCAGCAGGGGCGAGTACTCGGTGGCGTGCCGGCCGGTCAGCCGCGCGATGCGGCCCCGGGGGCGGACGGCCGCGACGCGGGCCGGGGCGTGGGTCGGATCGTGCTCGCTCATGGCCCACGCCTTCCTCGGTGATCGCGGTCCCGGCCGCCGCGGCCGGGATGATCGGCGAGTCTACCCGCGCCGCGGCCGACCCGCCCCAGGACGACGACGGGGCCGGCCGCGCGTCGTGACGACGGGCGACCGGCCCCGGCTGCGCCGTGCCCGGATCAGAGGCGGGCGCCGTCCTCCCAGGGGGCGACGTCGGGGTCCGTGACCGTGTCCCCGCGGTTCTCGCGGGCGGCCCGGGCCGCGGCCCGTGCGTCGTGGTCGCGGACGTCCTCGTCGCCGCGGCGCAGCAGCGCGTACAGCGGGGCCTGGATGAACAGCGTGGACAGGGTGCCCACGATGATGCCCACGAAGATCGCCAGCGCGATGTCCCGCAGCGTGCCCGCGCCCAGCAGGCCCGCGCCGATGAACAGGATGGAGCCGACCGGCAGGATGCCCACGATCGAGGTGGTGATCGAGCGGACCAGCGTCTGGTTCACGGCCAGGTTCACGTTCTGCTCGAACGTGCGCTCGGGGTCCTCCTCCTGGCCGATCGTGTTCTCGCGGATCTTGTCGAACACCACCACGGTGTCGTAGAGCGCGTAGGACAGGATCGTCAGGAAGCCGATGATCGCGGACGGGGTGATCTCGAAGCCGGTGGCCCCGTAGATGCCGGCGGTCAGCGCCACCACGTAGAGCATGCCGATCACGGCGGCCAGCGACATCTTCCAGGTGCGGAAGTAGAACGCCATGAACAGCGTCACCAGCACCACGAAGATCACCAGGCCCAGCAGCGCCTGCTGGGACACAGCCGCGCCCCACGTCGGGCCCACGAACGTGGACGTCACCTGGTCCTGGCCGACGCCGTAGGCGTCCTGCAGGTTGGCGGCCACCTGACGGGTCTGCGCGTCGTCGAGCTGCTCGGTCTGCACGCGCACGGTGCCCGGGGCGATGTTCGTGACGGTCGCATGGCCGCCGGCCAGCACGTCGGTCACGGCCCGCTCGCCGGCGGCGATGTCCGTGGCGGCGGTCTGCGAGACCGTGAACTCCGAGCCGCCGCGGAACTCGATGCCGAGGTTGAAGCCGCCGCGCAGGGCGGTCAGGCCGCCGGCGAGGACGAGCAGCAGGGCCGCGAGGGCGAACCACAGCCGCCAGCGCTGGACGAACGGGTAGGAGACCCGTCCCGAGTAGAGGGCGTTGCCCCAGTCGGCGAAGCGGTTCACTGGTCCTCCTCCTGGCGGCGGCGCTCGGCGCGGCGTCGCTCGGCGATGGTCATGGGCTGCGCGGGGCGCGGGCGGCGGAGCCCGCGCGTCGCGGTCCCCTCCTCGCCCGGGGCCTCGTCGGCCGGCGCCGCGCCCACGGGCACGGGCACGCGCGCGCCGTCGTCGTCGGCGACGTCGGCGCCCGCCTCGGCGGCCGGGGCCGCGGTGGACCCGGTGCGGCGCGCGCCGCCCGGCTCGCGGAAGCGCCCGGCGCCCTCGTAGAGCGCCTGCCGGCCGAGCAGGGACGGGTCGAGCCCGGACATCCGGTGGCCCCCGCCCACGAACCGGGTCTGCGCCAGCAGCACCATGATCGGGTGGGTGAACATGAACACGACGATCAGGTCCGCGATGGCGGTGAGGCCGAGCGTGAACGCGAAGCCGCGCACGTTGCCGACGGCCACGAAGTACAGCACGACGGCGGCCAGCAGGTTCACGGCCTTGGACGCGGTGATCGTGCGCTTGGCGCGCTTCCAGCCCTCGTGGACGGCCATCGGCACGCTGTGGCCGGCGCGCAGCTCGTCCTTGATGCGCTCGAAGTAGACGATGAACGAGTCGGCCGTCAGGCCGATCGCCACGATCAGGCCCGCGATGCCCGCCAGGGACAGGCGGTAGTTGTCCGTCCAGCCGAGGATCGCGATGGCCAGGTAGGTCAGGATGCCCGCCACCACGATCGAGGCGAACGTCAGCAGGCCCAGCGCCCGGTACTGGAAGAACTGGTACACGGCCACCAGCGCGAGGCCGATGAGGCCGGCGATCAGGCCCCAGAAGAGCTGGTCCTGGCCGAGCGTGGCGGAGATCTGCTGCTCCGACTCGATGGAGAAGGAGATCGGCAGCGAGCCGTAGTTGAGCTGCTCGGCGAGCTGCGCCGTCGTCTCCTCGTTCAGCGTGGGCCCGCTGATCTGGGCGCTGCCGGCGGTGATCACCGCGTTGGACTGCGGGGCCGAGATGACGTCCCCGTCCAGCAGGATCGCGAACTGCTTGCGCGGGTCGCCGTCCGGGTACGGGGTGAGCTTCTGGGTGACCTCGGAGAAGGTCTTGGCGCCCTCGTCGTCGAAGTCGATGTTGACGACCCACTGGTTGGTGGACACGCCGCCCTGCGCCTGGGCCAGGCCGTTCGTGGCGCCCTCGATCTGGGTGCCGGGGATGACCACGGGGCCCAGGATGTACTTGCGGGCCGGGGTCTGGACGCCCTCGCCGAGGTCGGCGGGCGGCTCGCAGGCCACGATCGCCTGGTCGGACGGCGGCGGCGGGGCGGCCGGGTCGCGCGGGGCCGCGCAGTCGAGGGCCTGGTACTGGGTCAGCAGCGCCGGCGTCACCCAGTTGGGGTCGTAGGCGTCGGCGGGCTCGCCCTCGGGCTGCGGCAGCTGGTCCTCCGGCAGGCGCTGGTCCTCCGGGGTGGCCTCGCCGGCCCCGGACTGCAGGACGGGGCGGAACTGCATGTCCGCGGAGGCCTGGATCAGGCGGCGGGTCTCCTCGTCCGGGACGCCGGGCAGGGAGACGACGACGTTCTCCGCGCCCTGGGTGGCGACCTCGGCCTCGGCCACGCCGGAGCCGTCCACGCGCTGGCGGATGATCTCCACCGCCTGGTCGAGCTGCTCGGACGTGACGGACTCACCCGTCGCGGTCTCGGGGGCCAGGACCATCTGGGTGCCGCCCTCGAGGTCCAGCGCCAGCTTGGGCGCCCACGAGGCCGCGCCCGAGGCGACGCCCCAGCCGAGGATCGAGGTCAGGGCCACGGTGAGGGCGGCCAGCCAGGCCAGGGTGCGCCGGGCCGAGCCGGTGGGTGTTCTCTTCGCCATGGGTCAGGTGCTTCCGTCACATCCGAGCGGCCCCGCCAGGCGGGGCCGCGTGTGCAAGGGGGTGGGTGGTGCTCAGGCCAGGTCGCCGCGGCGGTCCCGCGGGTCGACGGCGTCGTCGGCGCGAGGCTCGACGACGGGCTGCTGGGCGCCGTACTCGGCGCCGGGGGCGGCGTCGAGGCGCGCCGCGTCCTCGGACGGGGTGGCCGCGGCGGCCGCCGTGGGCTCGACGACGTTGGTGACGCCCTGCAGGTGCACGTCCATGCGGGTGCCCGGGGCGGTCTCGATGGTCACGCGATGGTTCTCGGCGTCCACCGACACCACGGTGCCGAAGATGCCCGCGCCGGTCATGACCTCCACGCCGGGGGCGAGGGTGCTGCGCATCTCCGCCTGCTGCTGCTGGACCTTCTTGCCCTTGCGGAAGGACAGGAAGAGCATGACGGCGAGCATGGCGAAGGCGATCAGCATCAGCATGCTGCCGTTGCCTCCCTGGGCCTGCTGGGCGATCACGGGAAGGGTCGCTGCGGTGGCGACGGGCATGGGGTGCTCCTGGTGCTCGGGGTCGACGGGCCAGTCCAGTGTAGGGGCCGACCCTGGATGTCAGGCCCCGGGACCCGCCTCCGGCGGGGCGAGCCCCAGATGGTCCCACGCCCCGGGCAGGGCGATGCGGCCGCGCGGGGTGCGGGCCACCATGCCCTCGCGGATCAGGAAGGGCTCCGCGACCGTCTCCACGGTCTCGGCCTCCTCCCCCACCGCGGTGGCCAGCGTGGTCAGGCCCACGGGGCCCCCGCCGAAGGTGGTGCACAGCGCGGTGAGCACGGAGCGGTCCAGCCGGTCCAGGCCGCGCGCGTCGACGTCGTACATGTCCAGGGCGGCCGCCGCGTGGTCGGACTCGACCTGCTCGACGCCCTTGACCAGCGCCCAGTCGCGCACGCGCCGCAGGAGCCGGTTGGCGATGCGCGGCGTGCCGCGCGAACGCGTGGCGATCTGCCGGTAGCCGTCCGAGGCCAGGCGCACGTCCAGCAGCAGCGCCGAGCGCCGCAGCACCCGCTCGAGCTCCTCCTCGGCGTAGAAGTCCAGGTGGCCGGTGAAGCCGAAGCGGTCGCGCAGCGGCCCCGGCAGAAGCCCGGCGCGGGTGGTGGCGCCCACGAGGGTGAACGGCGGCAGCTCGAGCGGGATGGAGGTCGCGCCGGCGCCCTTGCCCACCACGATGTCCACCCGGAAGTCCTCCATAGCCATGTAGAGCATCTCCTCGGCCGGCCGGGACATGCGGTGGATCTCGTCGAGGAAGAGCACCTCCCCCTCGGTGAGGGAGGAGAGGATCGCCGCGAGGTCGCCGGCGTGCTGGATGGCCGGGCCGGAGGACAGGCGCAGGGGCGCGTTCATCTCCGCGGCCACGATCATGGCCAGGGTGGTCTTGCCGAGCCCCGGCGGGCCGGAGAGCAGGACGTGGTCGGCGGCGCGGTCCCGCAGGCGCGCGGAGGCGAGCATGAGGTCCAGCTGCTCGCGCACGCGCCGCTGGCCGACGAACTCGTCCAGGTGCTTCGGCCGCAGGGCGGCCTCGAGGCGGCGCTCCTCCGGGTCCGCCGCGAGGCCGGACAGCGGGGACGGCTCCGCGCTCATCGTCCGCCCCGCACCGTGCCGGCCGTGCCGACGTCGCGCAGCGTGGCCCGCAGGAGCGCGGCGACGTCGCGGGCCTCGTCCAGCTCGGGCCGGGCGGCCACGGTGGCCTCGACCGCCTTGAGCGCCTCCTTCTCGGACCAGCCGAGGCCGGTCATGGCCTGCACGACGTCGGCGTGCCAGGCCGTCTCGGGGGTCTCGGGGGCGGCGGGCTCCTCCGGGGCGGGGACCTGCTCGCCCGTGGGAGCGAGCCGGCCGGAGAGCTCCACGATGATCTTGCGGGCGAGCTTCGGGCCGACGCCCGGCACGCGGGTGAGGGCCTTCTCGTCCTCCTCGGTCACCGCGCGGCGCACGGCCTCGGGGTGGTGGACGGACAGGACGGCCAGCGCCAGGCGGGGGCCCACGCCGTTGGCGGTGATGAGCACCTCGAACACCTCGCGCTCGTGGCGGTCGGCGAAGCCGAACAGGGTGAGCGCGTCCTCCTTGACCACCAGGTGGGTCTGCACGCTGCCCGTGCGCCCCTCGTGGAGGGTGGCGAGCGTCTGGGGCGTGGCGGAGAACTGCACGCCGAAGCCGCCGACCGCGATCACGGCCCGGTCGAGGGCCACGTGCTCCACGGTGCCGCTGAGCGAGGCGATCATGAGGGGCCCTCCTGGGTCGGACGCGCGGGCGCCGGTCGGCGCGCATTCGAACATATCATCGAACGCCCCCACCCCGCTGTCGTGTGGGAAAAGGGAGGCTCCCCCACCGCTTTCGTGTGGGAGACGGGAGGCTGAAGGCTCCCGTCTCCCACACGAAAAGGACTCCGGCGGGGACGGACGACGGCGCCGCGCTAGCGCCGGCGGCCGCCGCCGGCGGAGCGCTCGGCGTCCAGCCAGGCGCGCTGCGCCGCCGTCAGCTCCCCGCGCCGCCCGCCGCGGCTCCTCACCCCCGCCGCGAACTGCGAGCGCCCGGCTCGCGAGGCGAGGTCGGAGGTATCCAGGCCGGTCTGCCCGGCGGCGGCGCCGAGGGCGGTGCCGCGCCAGCCGTGGGCGATCGCCAGGGCGAGCGCGTCGGCGGCGTCGGCGGGCCGCGGGGGCGCGTCGAGGCCGAGGATGCGCGTGATCATCGTGGTGACCTGCTCCTTGCCGGCGTCGCCGTACCCCGTCACCGCGGCCTTGACCTCGGAGGGGGTGTGCAGACCCACGGGGATCCCGGCGCGGGCGGCGGCGGCGATGGCCACGCCCGCGGCCTGGGCCGTGCCGAGCACGGTGGGGGTGTTCGTGTTGGCGAACATCCGCTCCACGGCGGCGCGGTCCGGGGCGTGGGCGGCCAGGGCGGCGGAGACCGCCTCGTCGATCCGCAGCAGGCGCTGGTCGAGGGAGGCGGTGGCCGGGGTCCCGGCCACCTCCACGTGCACGAGCGCGGCCCGCCGTCGTGCGTCCACGTCCACCACGGCGATCCCGCAGCGGGTGAGCCCGGGGTCGACCCCCAGGATCCGGACGACGTCGGCGGGCCGGCGCGCGCTCAGGGCGATCAGTCCCGGTCGAGCTCGGCGAGGACCTCCGGGGAGATGTCCACGTTCGAGTACACGTTCTGGACGTCGTCGAGCTCCTCGAGGGCGTCCGCGAGCTTGAGGAACGTGCCGGCGCCCTTGGCGTCCTCGAGCTCCACCTTCATGGTGGGCACGAACTCCGTCTCGTCGGACTCGTAGTCGATGCCGGCGGCGTCGAGGGCCTCGGCCACGGCGCGCAGGTCGGAGGGGTCGGAGACGATCTCGAACTCGTCGCCGGAGAGCACGACCTCCTCGGCGCCGGCCTCGATCACGGCCTCCAGCAGCTCGTCCTCGGTGCGGCCCTCGGCGGGCAGGCGGACGACGCCCTGGCGGGTGAACAGGAAGGACACGGAGCCGGAGTCGGCCATGGTGCCGCCGTTGCGGGTGACGGCGGTGCGCACCTCGGCGGCGGCGCGGTTCTTGTTGTCCGTGAGGCACTCCACGAGGACGGCGGAGCCCTGGGGGCCGCGGACCTCGTACATGATCTCGGCGTAGTCCACGACCTCGCCGGTCAGGCCGGCGCCGCGCTTGACGGCGCGGTCGATGTTGTCGTTGGGCACCGAGGCCTTCTTGGCCTTGGACACGGCCAGGTCGAGGGCCGGGTTGCCGGCGAGGTCGGCGCCGCCGGCGCGGGCCGCGACCTCGATGTTCTTGATGTACTTCGCGAACGCCTTCGCGCGCCGCGCGTCGATGACGGCCTTCTTGTGCTTGGTGGTGGCCCACTTGGAATGCCCTGCCATCACGCCTCCTCGGTGTCGTCTGCTGGCTCGACGGCCCAGTCTAGTGGGGCGCGGCCCCCGGGGCCCGGCGCGGGACCGCGACGCGCGGGCGCGGCACGAGAGTCCGGCGTGCGAGCACGACGACGGCGCCCCGGCCCGGACGGGCGGGTGGCACGGATCACGGCTGACTACACTCGCGCCCATGACCCCCACCCCCGCGTCCTCCGTCCTGCCCGCCGACCACCCGCTGGCGACCCCCTCCGAGCTGCCCTACGGGCTGCCCGACTTCTCCGCCGTCACCGACGCGCAGCTGGCCGAGGCCGTGCGCGCCGGCATGGCTGCCCAGCGCGCCGAGGTGGAGCAGATCCTCGGCGCAGCGACCGCGCCGACCTTCGAGAACACCGTCCGCGCGTTCGAGCTCTCGGGGCAGCTGCTGCGCCGCAGCGCCGCGATGTTCTTCACCCTCGTGAGCGCGGACGGCACGGACGCCCGCCAGGGCCTGGCCGAGGAGCTCTCCCCCGAGCTGGCGGCGCACGAGGACGCGCTGCTGCTGGACCCGCGGCTGGCCGAGCGGGTGGCGGCGATCGACGGCGCCGGGCTGACCGGCGAGGACGCCCGCCTGCTCGAGGTGCTGCGCCGCCGCCTGGATCTGGCCGGCGCCGGCCTGGGCGAGGCGGAGCGGGCCGAGCTGGGCCGGATCAACACGGAGCTGGCCGGGCTCACGGCCGCCTACACCCGTCGCCTGGTGGCGGACACCGCCGAGCGCGCCGTGCTCGTCACCGACCGCGAGCGCCTGGCGGGCCTGTCCGAGGACGATCTGGCCTCGGCCGCGGCGGCGGCCCGGGAGGCCGGCCACGGCGGCGCCGACGGGGAGGGCCGGGACGAGGCCGGCCCGTGGCTGCTGACGCTGTCCCTGTTCACCTCCCAGCCGTGGCTGGCGTCCCTGGAGGACGAGTCGCTGCGCCGCGAGGTGTTCGAGGCCTCGGTGGGCCGCGGCGCCGCCGGGGAGCACGAGACCCTCTCCACTGCGATGGAGGTCGTGCGGCTGCGCCTGCGCAAGGCCCGGCTGCTGGGCTCGGCGTCGTGGGCGGAGCACGCGCTGAAGGACCGCGCCGCCCCGTCGACGACGGCGGTGGAGGAGCTGCTGGCCACGATGGCCCCGCGCGCGATGGCCAACGCCCGGACGGACGCGGCGACGGCGTCCGCGCACGCCGGTCGGGTCGGCGGCGCCGTGGCCCCGTGGGACTGGCCGGCGCTGTCCGCGGCGTACGCGCGGGAGCGCTTCGCGGTGGACGCCGGCGCCCTGCGCCCGCACTTCGAGCTGGACCGGGTGCTGCACGCGGGCGTGTTCGCCGCGGCCACGGCGCTGTACGGGATCACCTTCGAGGAGCGCCCCGAGCTGGCCGGGCGCCTGTACCGGCCGGGGATCCGGGTGTTCGAGGTGCGGGACGAGGACGGCGCCGGCGTCGGGCTGTTCGTGGCGGACCTGTTCGCCCGGTCCACGAAGTCCGGCGGCGCGTGGATGCACACCGTGCGGGACGCCGCGGACGCCCTGGACGAGCGCCCGGTCGTGTTCAACACCATGAACGTGCCCGCCCCGGCCCCGGGCCGCCCCGCCCTGCTCACGCTGGACGAGGCCACCACCCTGTTCCACGAGTTCGGCCACGCGCTGCACGGGCTGCTGGCGAAGGGCGAGTACGTCTCGCTGTCCGGCACCCACGTGCCGCGCGACGTCGTCGAGTTCCCCTCCCAGGTGAACGAGGTGTGGCTGCGCGAGCCGGCGCTGCTGGCCGAGTACGCCCGCCACGTGGAGACCGGTGAGCCGCTGCCCGCCGGCACCCTCGATCGGCTCGAGGCCGCGGACCTGTGGGGCGAGGGCTACCGCACCGTGGAGTACCTGGGCGCCACGCTCGTGGACTGGGCCTGGCACAGCCTGACCGAGGACACCGTGGAGGCGGCCACCGCGGACCCGGCGGCGTTCGAGCGCCGCGTGCTGACCGAGGCGGGGATCGACCCGGAGCTGGTGCCGCCGCGCTACGGCACGGGCTACTTCAAGCACATCTTCGGCAACGACTACGCGGCCGGCTACTACTCGTACATCTGGGCGGAGGTGCTGGACGCCGACGCCGTGGAGTGGTTCCGGGAGCACGGCGGCATGACCCGCCAGAACGGCCGCCGCTTCGCCGAGGAGCTGCTCTCCCGGGGCGAGACCCGCGACCTGCTGGAGTCCTACCGAGCGTTCCGCGGCCGGGATGCGGAGCTGGAGCCGCTGCTGCGCCGTCGCGGGCTGGTGGAAGCGGCCGCCTGACGGGCGACGTCGGCCCCTCGCCCGGGCACGTCCGCGAGCGCGGGCCCCGGCGTCAGCGCTCCGCGGCGCCGGGGCGGTCCGCGTTCAGCACCGCGCGCAGCCAGCCGCGCACGGTGGTGTCCCAGCGCTTGGGGTCGACGTTCTGCTCGCGGGTGTGCCGGGCCTGGTGGAAGCGGACGAACCGCACGAGCCCGGGGTTGCGCTCGGCGAGGTCCTGGGAGGGGCCGACGGGCACGTACTCGTCGTCCTCGGAGTGGATGATCAGGGTGGGCACGCGCACGTGCTCGGCCCGGGTCACCCAGTCGAGGGACTTGAGGTCCACGGGGGCGGCCAGGCCGGTGATGAAGCGGCCGGCCCGGTTGGAGAGCAGCCACTGCCCGAGCACGCCCACGGCCTCGGGAATGCGGTTGAGCCGCGCCTGGTGCTGCAGCACGTCCACCCAGTCCACCACGGGGCCGGTGAGGACCACGCCGCGCACGTGGGGGGCCAGGTCGGAGCGGTCCACGGCCTGCAGGACCACGGCCCCGCCCATGGACCAGCCGAACAGCACGACGTCGCTCGCCCCGTTCTCCAGGGCGTACCGGATCGCCGCCTCCACGTCCTCCCACTCGGTGGTGCCCAGGCCGTACCGGGAGTCGGCGGCGTCGGGGGCGTCGCCGTCGTTGCGGTAGGAGATCAGCAGCGAGGTCATGCCGAGGCGCTGCGCGGTGGGGACGGTGCGGATGCCCTCGTTGCGGCGGGCGCCGCGGCCGTGGACCATGATCGCCCACATCCCCGCGGCGGGCCGGGCGGCGCCGTCGTCGTCGGGGTCGGGGCCCACGAGCCAGGCGGGCGCGTGGCCGCCGGGCACGGGCACGAGCACCTCCTCGGCGTCGAGGCCGGCGTCGGCGGGCGTGGGGTAGACGAATCCGGTGAGCCGCCCGCGGGTCGCCGCGGCCAGGTCGCCGAAGTAGACCTCCTCGACCACGCGCTGCACGGTGCCGTCGCGCGGGTCGAAGGAGGAGATCCTCCCGATGCGCGCGCAGCCGGCGCCGCCGTCGAAGGTCAGCGAGTACACGCCGGGGACGGTGGTGTACTCGTCAGCCTTCAGGATCACCTCGGGCCCGGTGGGGGTGTCGACGACGGCGAGCACCGCCGTCGTCTCGGTGTGGCGGCGCACCGGGGTCACCACGGTGCGGGCGAACACGCCCGCGAGCGCGGAGCTGGCCCCGGCGAGCACGAAGGCGGAGGAGGCGAGGACGCTGAGCACGGGCGGAGTCCAGCGGGCCAGGGGCGAGGCCGCCTTGACGCCGGTGCGCACGGAGCCGCGCACCAGCCGGCCAGCGCGCCGCGTCCGGGAGTCGCCGTCCGCCTGGGCCGGGGCCAGGACGGCGGCGGCCAGCGCGGGCCGTCCGCCGCGGCGGCGGTCGGAGGGGCGGGCGGGGAAGCGGCGTCGTGGTGCGGCCATGCGGGCCATTCTCACCCACGGGCGGGCGTGCCCGCCAACGCCTCCGCCCAGGGGAACACGCCGCGCTCCTGCGCCGTTGTACCGGCCATGACCGACACCCCACAGACCCCCCAGGACCCGGACCGCACCGACGCCGCCCAGGCGAGCCCCGTCGTCGGGCACGGCGCGGGCGCCCCGCGCGGCGCCCGACTCACGGACGAGGAGTGGGCCCGCCGCCTGACCCCGGAGGAGTTCCAGGTGCTGCGCCGGGCCGGCACCGAGCGCGCCTACACCGGCGAGTACTGGGACTCCCACGTGCAGGGCGTCTACGCGTGCCGCGCGTGCGGGGCGGAGCTGTTCCGCTCGGACGAGAAGTTCGACTCGCACTGCGGCTGGCCCTCGTTCTTCGCGCCCCTGGCCGAGGACCGGGTGGAGTACCTCAAGGACACCACCCTGGGCATGGAGCGGGTGGAGGTGCGCTGCGCCGCGTGCGGCTCCCACATGGGCCACGTGTTCGCCGGCGAGGGTTACGACACGCCCACGGACCTGCGCTACTGCATCAACTCGATCTCCCTGCGCCTGGCCCCGGCCGACGCGTCCGGCGCGGGCTCCGACGACGACGCCGCGGGCCGCGCGTGAGCGCCGGCGCCCCCGCCGCGGGGCTGCGCGCCTTCGCGTCGGACAACTACGCGGGCGTCCACCCGGACGTCTGGGCGGCGCTGGCCGACGTGGACGCGGACCACGCGCCCGCGTACGGGGCCGACCCGCACACCGAGCGGCTCCAGGAGGCCGTGCGGGAGGCGTTCGACGCCCCCGACGCCGTCGCGCTGCCGGTGTTCAACGGCACCGGTGCCAACGTGGTCGCCCTCCAGTCCATGCTCCCGCCGTGGGGCGCGGTGGTGGCCGCGGACACCTCCCACATCCACCATGACGAGGGCGGCGCCCCCGAGCGCATGGGCCGCACCAAGCTGTTCACCGTGCCCACCCCGGACGGGCGGCTCACCCCGGAGCTCGTGGACCGCGAGGCCCACGGCTGGGGCTTCGTCCACCGGGCGCAGCCGGCCGTGGTGGAGATCGCCCAGGTCACCGAGCTGGGCACCGTCTACACGCCCGAGCAGGTGCGCGCCCTGGCCGACCACGCACACGGCCACGGCATGGGCCTGTACATGGACGGGGCGCGGCTGTTCAACGCAGCCGCGGCCCTGGAGCTGCCCCTGTCCGCCTTCACCACGCACGCCGGCGTCGACGTCGTCTCCCTGGGCGGGACGAAGGCCGGCGCGCTGGGCGCGGAGGCCGTCGTCGTGCTGCGCCCCGAGGCCGTGACGCTCGCGTCCCTGGTGCCCGAGCGGGACCTGCCCGCCGACGCGGGGCCCCGGGAGCGGGCACGGCTGGCGGTGGAGTACGTGCGCAAGTCCTCCATGCAGCTGTCCTCGAAGATGCGCTACGTCTCGGCCCAGCTCACCGCCCTGCTCGAGGGCGACCTCGGGAGCCGCCTGGCCGCCCACGCCAACGCGATGGCCCGCGAGCTGGCCGGGCGGGTGGCCGCGATCGACGGCGTCGAGGTGACCCGCGCCCCGGAGGCGAACGCCGTGTTCGCAGTGCTGGACCCGCAGGCCGCCGACCGCGCCCGGGTCCGGCACCCGTTCTACGACTGGGACGCGGCCCGCCACGAGGTGCGCTGGATGACCTCGTGGGACACCACGGCCGCGGACGTGGACTCGTTCGCCGCGGCCCTGGGAGAGGCGCTCTCCCACGGCCGGCGCCGGTGAGCCCGGTGCTCCGGAGCCGGCACGGCGCGCCACCGGCGTCGGCCGGGCCCGGCGGCCTAGGCTGGCGTCCATGACCGTCATCGGCCCCCGTCGCCTCGCGCCCGTCACCGGGCCGCGCGGCGCCGTCGCGCCGGCCCCGGCCCCGCTGCCGGCGGCGTTCCGCCGGGCCCTGGCGGACCTGCGCACCGCGCGGCCGCGGCCCGAAGTGCGGCTGCGGGAGATCGCGGCGCCGGCGGGGCAGGCCCCGCACGCCGTGGCCCTCGCCGCGGAGGTGTGCGGGAGCCCCGGCGCGGACGACGTCCTGGCCACCGGGCGGTTCGTGCTCCTGCACGACCCTTCCCCGGCCGCCCGCTGGCCCGGCGGGTTCCGGGCCGTCACCTGGATCCGCGCCAGCCTCGAGCCGGACGTCGCCCTGGACCAGCTGGCCGGGGCCGTCGCCTGGACGTGGCTCGTGGAGGCCCTCGAGCGCCGCCACGCGGAGCACACCCAGGCCGGGGGCACCGCCACCCGCAGCATCGCCGAGGGGTTCGGCACCCTGGGCACGGCCCCCGATGCGACGGACATCGAGCTGCGCGCCTCCTGGACCCCCGCCCCGCGGGACCTCGGCGCGCACCTGGAGGCGTGGTCGGACATGATCTGCGCGTTCGCCGGGCTGCCCCCCGAGGCCGGCGACGACGCCCCCGCCGCCCCCGGCCCCTGACCCGAGCCGCCCCCGCGCCGCGCCGCCGCGCGCGGCACCCCGGGCCGAGCACCGCCCGGCCCCCGCAGACCCGTCCCGAACAGGAGCACCATGACCGACGTCCCCGAGCCGGCAGAGCCGGACGCCACCCCGCGGCTGATCGCCGAGCCGGCGGACGGCGTCCCGCGCGTCACGGACACCCCCGCCGGCCTCGAGGCCTGCGCCGCGGCCCTGGCCGCCGGCACCGGGCCCGTCGCCGTCGACGCCGAGCGCGCCTCCGGCATCCGCTACGGCCAGCGCGCCATGCTCGTGCAGCTCAAGCGCGAGGGCGCCGGCATCTGGCTCGTGGACCCCGAGGCCCTCGACGGGCTGGAGCCCCTCCAGGAGGCCCTCTCCGGCGTGGAGTGGATCCTGCACGCCGCCAGCCAGGACCTGCCGTGCCTGGCCGAGCAGGGCCTGCGCCCGGACCGGCTGTTCGACACCGAGCTCGCCGCCCGCGTGGCCGGGCTGCCGCGCGTCGGCCTGGCCGCCGTCCTGGAGTCGATGCTGGGCGTCACCCTGGCCAAGGAGCACTCCGCCGCCGACTGGTCCGTGCGCCCGCTGCCCGAGGCGATGCTCGCCTACGCCGCGCTGGACGTGGAGCTGCTCGTGCCGCTGCGCGCGGCGATGCTGGAGCTGCTCGAGGCCGAGGGCAAGCGCGAGTGGGCCGAGCAGGAGTTCGAGCACGTGCGCACCGCGCCCGCGCCCGGGCCCCGCGCCGACCCGTGGCGGCGCACCTCCGGCTCGCAGACCCTGCGCCGTCCCGTGCAGCGCGCCGTCCTCAAGCGCCTGTGGGAGGCCCGCGAGGACCTGGCCCGCCACCGCGACGTCGCCCCGGGCCGGCTGATCCCGGACCGCTCGCTCATCGCCGCCGCCGAGTCCCAGCCGCGCACCGTCCCGGCCCTGCGCCAGACCTCCGGCTTCCACGGCCGCGCGGCCTCCCGTGAGGCCCCCCGCTGGATCACCGCGATCCGCGCCGGCGTCGAGGACGCCGAGCGAGGCGACGCCCCGCCCGCCCAGGTGCGCGGCGGGGACGGCCCGCCCCCGCCCCGGGCGTGGAAGGACCGCGACCCGCTCGCAGACCGCCGCCTGAAGACCGCCAAGGCGCGCGTGGCCCGGCGCGCGGAGCAGCTGGGCCTGCCCACGGAGAACCTGCTCACCCCGGACACCCTGCGCCGGCTCTGCTGGGCGCCGCCGCAGCCGCTGACGCCCGAGGCCGTGGACGCGTTCCTCCTCGAGCGCGGGGCCCGGCCCTGGCAGGTGGACCAGGTGGGCGCGGTGGTCACCGTGGCCCTGCTGGACCCGGACCCCGCCGAGGCCTGAGCCGGGGCGGGCGGCGCGCCGACGCCGCCGTTGGCCGGGGGCCTACTCCTCGGTAATGTGACCTCCATGACCTTCACCCCCGCTCCCCTGGCGCCGTTCGAGTCCCTGCTCCCCCTCGTCCCGGACGAGGTCCTCACGCACGTGGCCGCCACGGACCACGTCCTGCCCGGCGGCGCCGGCACGCTCGTGCTGCTCACCCTGGACAACGGCCAGGGCCCGCGCCGCCCGGCGACCCTCGGCCCCGCCTCCCTGCTCGAGCTGGGCCGGGCCGTGGACGCCCAGGCCGAGCGCGCCCGCGCCGGCGAGGTCCAGGCGCTCGCCCTCACGGGCGTGGAGGGCACCTTCGCGGCCGGCGCGGACCTGTCCCTGATCGCCGGGATCGAGGACCGCACCGTGGGCCGCGACCTCGCCCGCCTCGGCCACGCCGTCTACGACCGGATCGACGCGTTCCCCGCTCCGACCCTCGCCCTCGTCAACGGCACCGCCCTCGGCGGCGGCCTCGAGCTGGCCCTGGCCGCGGACCACCGGGTGGTCGCCGCGGACGCCCGGGGCTTCGGCCTGCCCGAGGTGCGGCTCGGCCTCATCCCCGGCTGGTCCGGCGTGTGGCGGGTGCCCCACCTGATCGGCCCCGAGGCCGCCGTCAAGGTCGTGCTGAAGAACCCGCTGGACAACAACCGCATGCTGGACGCGCGCACCGCCCACGGGCTCGGCCTGATGGACGAGGTGGCCGAGGGCGACCTCCTGGAGGCCGGGCTGGCGTTCGCCGCGCGGATCGTGGCCGGCGACGACGCGGCGCTCGCCGCCGCGCGCGACCACCGGGACCGGGACGTCTCGGACGCCGCGTGGGACCGCGCCCTGGAGGCGATCGAGGCCCTGCAGGCCGGGCGCCCCGGACGCGACCTGCCCGCGCGTCGTGCCCTGCAGGAGCTGTTCGCCGGTGCCCGCACGCGCACCCGCGAGGAGTCCGCGGAGGCCGAGGCCGAGGCCCTGCACGGGCTGATCGGCAGCGACGAGTTCCGCCGCACCGTCTACGCCTTCCTGGACCTGCTGCAGCGCCGCGCCAAGCGGCCCGTCGGGGATCCCGGCAAGGAGCTCGCGCGCGAGGTGACGAAGGTCGGCGTCGTGGGCGCGGGCCTGATGGCCGGCCAGCTCGCCCTCGTGTTCGCCCAGCACCTGCGGGTGCCCGTGGTGATGACGGACATGGACCAGGAGCGCGTGGACCGCGGCCTGGCCGGCGTGCGCGGGCAGGTGGAGAAGATGGTCTCCCGCGGCCGGATCACCGCCGAGCAGGGCGAGGCCCTGGCCGGGCTGATCACCGCGAGCACGGACAAGTCCGTCTACGCGGACGCGGACGTGGTCATCGAGGCCGTGTTCGAGGAGCTCGAGGTCAAGCGGACCGTGTTCCGCGAGCTCGAGCCGATCGTCCGCGAGGACGCCATCCTCATGACGAACACCTCGAGCCTGTCCGTGGCCGCGATGGCCGAGGCCCTCGAGCACCCCGAGCGCCTCGTGGGCTTCCACTTCTTCAACCCCGTGGCGCAGATGCCGCTGATCGAGGTGGTCCGCGTCGCCGAGACCTCGGACGAGGCCGTGGCCACCGCCTTCGAGCTCTCCCGGCGGCTGCGCAAGACCGGCGTGCTGGTGCACGACGCCGCCGCGTTCGTGGTGAACCGGGTGCTGCTGCGCATGATGGGCGAGGTCCAGGCCTCCTTCGACGAGGGCACGGACGCGCACACCGCCGACCACGCCCTCGACCCGCTGGCGCTTCCCATGACCCCGTTCACGCTCCTGGCGATGGTGGGCATCCCCGTGGCCCAGCACGTCTCCGAGTCCCTGCAGGCCGCCTTCGGCGCCGAGCGGTTCCCGGTCTCCGCGAACCTGCAGCGCCTCATCGACGCCGGCAAGACCGCCATCTGGGCCAAGGACGTCCGCCGGGACAAGGTCGAGGAGGAGGCCGCGGGCGCCACGGGCGAGACCATCCCCGCCGGCACCGCCGCCCTGATCGAGCAGGGCTCGTCCCCGCAGACCGCGGAGGAGCTGCGCCGCCGCGTGGAGGACGCCCTGGCCGAGGAGATCGGCCTGCTCCTGGCCGAGGGCGTGGTCGCCGCCCCGGAGGACGTGGACCTGTGCATGATCCTCGGCGCCGGCTGGCCGCTGCACCTGGGCGGGATCACCCCGTACCTGGACGACTGCGGCGCCGCCGAGCGGGTCAACGGCAAGCGCTTCCACAGCTGACGCCCGCCCCGCCGCCGGCCGGTTGTTCCGCCAGCGGGCTGGTCCCGCCGCCGGTCATCCCCACAGCGGGCGCGTTCCCACCGGGCGCGTTCCCACCGGGCGCGTTTCGGGCGACTTGTCGGAGGTCAGGGCAGTTTGGACCTCCGACAAGTCGCCCGAAACGCGTGGGTAAGGGCCTCAGGGGCGGGTGCGCGGCGTCCCGACGGCGGCCGGCTCAGGGGGTGCCCGACGTCGCCGCCGCCTCGGGCCAGGTGAGGGCAGGGACGAGGGCGAGCCAGAGGGGCTCGAGCTCGAAGCCGAGCGTCCGGTTCATGGCCAGGGAGCCGGCGTTCGCCCCGGCTCCCCCGGTCCCCCACGTGCGCGCGCCGTCCTCGCGGTGCGTCTCGAGGACGGAGAGGGCCTTCACGGCCGCGGCGAGGCCTCGCCGTCGTCCGGTCGGGTGCACGGCCGTGCGGTCGACGTCCCAGCGATCGTCGAGCCGGTCCAGCAGGGTGAAGCCCGCCAGCACGCCGTCCTGGAACGCGCCGTAGCCGCGATGCCCGGGGAGGGTCAGGCGGACGGCCAGGTCCTCGGGCAACGGGGAATGGGATGAGGCGGCCGTGGCCGGATAGTCCGCAGCCGTCTCACCATCCAGGCGACGCACCTGTCCCACGTCGTCGGGCGTGAGGCGGCGGACCTGGAATCCGGCCGCCCGCACGGCCGCAACGCGCCGCTCGTACGGGGCGAGGTCGGCATCGTCGGCCAGGCGCAGCCGGGCACCCCAGGAGGTGGAGGCCGGGGTCCAGCCGGCGTCCTGGAGGCGGAGGGCCTCGGCATCGTCCTCGCGCACGACGCGCGGGTCGACGTCGGCCCGCGGCAGCGGCGTCATCAGCCCCACGGGCACGGGCCCGCCGTACACGTGCGGGAACAGGGGCGAGTGCGGGTCGCCCGGCACGCCGCGCTCACGGCGCACGGTCAGCCCCGCCGCCTCGAGGGCCGCCTCGTCCATCGCCAGCACGACGGCGTCCGGCCGGTCCGCGTAGACGGCCGGGCCCACGATCCCGACCTGCGCGGCGTCCTCCGAGGCGTGCAGGAAGCCGACGCGATCGACCGTGGCCCCGCGCGTCGAGACGGTGTAGTGCCCGGCGGCCCGGGCGGCCGCCCAGTCCTCCGGGAGGGCGATGTGCAGGATCATGCCCCGAATCTAGGCCACGGCCCGCCCGACCCCCACGTCAGGCGTTTGGGGTGACTTGTCGGGGGTCGGGCGCCCGAACACCTCCGACAAGTCACCCGAAACGCGAGACGTCAGGACGCGTGGTCAGACGAGGGGCATCCCCGAGAAGGTGACCACGTGCTCGTCCAGCCCCTCGGTCGCCTCGGCGCGCCCTGCCACGGGTGTCGACGCCGTGCCGCCGCCCCAGTCCGAGGCGACCACCGCGCCGTCGCGCACCAGGTGGGCGCCCAGCGGGGCCCCGTCGGCCACCACGGTCACCGACACGTCGCCGTCCCCGGCGTCCGCCGGGCGCAGCTCGGCCCGCGGCATCCGCAGGCCGCCCTGCAGCGGCGAGGACTCCTCCAGCCGCGCGGCGACGACGACGGGCCCGTCCGCCGCGGCGACGGCCAGCAGCAGATACTCGGCATAGGAGGGCAGCACGTCCGCGTCGAGGCCGGCGCGCTCGCGGTCGATCCGCACGCGCTGCGCACCGGCGGAGTCCTCGTGCGAGGTCCAGTCCCAGCTCGTCCCGTCCGCGGTGAAGCTCACCTGGCTCTGGGCGAGGTAGCGCTCCGGCAGCTCGGGGCGGGCACGCCGCTGCGCGGGCGTCGGCGCGAAGCCCATGCGCGTCGTGAGCAGCGTCCCGTCCAGGACGCGGTGCAGGAACCCGACGTGCTCGCCGTCGAGGGTCACGGCCTCCCAGCGCTCGAAGGGGGTGAGGTCGAGGGACGGGCGGACGGGGGCCGTATCGGTCACGACAGCGCTCCTAGGGGTTGGTGGAGGCCCGGGGCGTCGTGCGCTCCGGGCGTGGCGGGTTGCTCCCTCCGATCCTCGCACCCGCGCGCCCGGGTCGCACCCGCCGCGATCCGGGGGACAATGGGCAGATGACCGCACAGGACTCCACCCCCACCCCCGATCCCTCGGCCGCCGCTCCCGCCGGCTGCTGCGGCGGCCGCGCCGCCGCGGACGCCGCCCGCCCCGAGGCCTCCCGCCGCACCGTCCTGGGCCGCGGGGCCGCCGTCGCCGCTGCGGGCGCCGGCGCCCTGGCACTGTCCGGCTGCACCGAGCAGCTGCGCGAGAAGGAGAACGCGCAGGACCACTTCGCCGGGGCCGACGCCGTCGAGGCCCTGCCCGCGGCCGACCTGCCGGTGGGCGCGGCCCGCGAGGTCGAGGTCGAGGGCCGCACGCTGATGATGCACCGCGTGGACGAGACCACGGTGACCGCCTTCACCAACGTGTGCACCCACCAGGGCTGCCTGCTGCAGGTCGTGGACCGCGCGGAGGGCCCCTCGTTCGCGTGCCCGTGCCACGGCTCGCACTTCGACGTGCAGACCGGCAAGCCCTTCGGCGGCCCGGCCCGCCAGCCCCTGATGGACTACGAGGCGGTCGTGGACGGCGACCGCATCGTCGTCAAGCTCTGAGCCGGACCGCCGGCTCCTCCGCCCGGGCTCAGTCCCGCTCGGCGCCGTAGCGCCGGCGCGGGGCGAGCCCCTTGGGCGCGGCCACGCCTGCGTACGGGTCCGGCCGGCCGATGCCGCTGGGCACCGGTCGGCCCCGGCGCGGGGGCACGACGACGGCGCCGCGGTCGTTCGGGTCCCATCCGGGCTGCTCCCGGCGGCGGGCCGGGTAGTACCGGTGCCGCCACCAGAACCAGATGAGGGCGCCCAGCACGGGCAGCAGCAGCATGGCCCCGGCCCACGGCAGCCGGCCGCGGGCATCGAGGGGCCCGCGCGAGAGCGAGACGAACCCGGCGAGCCACAGCGCCCCGGCGGCCAGGGACAGGCCCCAGCCGAGGACGGCCTCCACGGGCGTCGGCATGAGCGGATTCGCGGCCGCCGCCAGGGCGGCCGCCGCGGCCCCGCCCATCAGCACTCGCCCATCAGAACAGCGCCACCTTCTCGGGGCCGGGGAACAGGGCGTCCAGCTCGGCCAGGTCGGCCTCGGTGGCCTCCCAGTCGGCGGCGCGGGCGTTCTCGGCGACCTGCCCGGTGCGGGTGGCCCCGGCGATCACGGAGGACACCGGCCCCTGCGCGGCGAGCCAGCCGATGGCCGCCTGCACCTCGGTGATCCCCCGGGCCCGGGCGAACTCCCCGAAGGCGGCCAGCTGCTCGAGGTCCGCGTCGGCCACCATCTGCTGGCGCACGTGGGACAGGCGCGAGCCCTCGGGCGCGGCGCCCTGCGAGTACTTGCCCGTGAGCAGGCCGTTGGCCAGCGGGAAGTAGGGCAGCACGCCCAGGCCGAACTCGGCGGCGGCGGGGACCACCTCCAGCTCGGCGCGCCGGTCCAGGAGGTTGTAGTGGTTCTGGGCGGAGACGAACCGCTCCGTGCCCAGCTCGCGGGCCACGTACTCGGCCTGCGCGATCTGCCAGCCGGTCCGGTTGGAGTGGCCCACGTAGCGGACCTTGCCGTCGCGCACGAGGTCGTCGAGCGCGCGCAGGGTCTCGTCGATCGGGGTGGCCGGGTCCGGCGTGTGGAACTGGTACAGGTCGATCCAGTCCGTGCCGAGACGGCGCAGCGAGGCCTCCACGGCCCGCACGATGTACCGGCGCGAGCCCCGCGCGTCGTGGTCCACCCCGTTCGCACCGGCCATGTCCATGCCGAACTTGGTGCCGATCACCACGTCGTCGCGGCGCGCGCCGAGGGCACGGCCCAGCCGCTCCTCGGACAGGCCGGGCTGCGCGCCGTAGATGTCCGCGACGTCGAAGAAGGTGATGCCCGCGTCCAGGGCGGCGTGCACGACGGCGTCCGTGCCGTCCTGCTCGAGGGTGGCGGTGCCGGGGCGGCCGAGGTTGTTGCAGCCGAGGCCGACGACGGAGACGGTCAGGCCGGAGCGGCCGAGGCGGGTGTGGCGCACGGGATCAGTCCTCCTGGACGGCGGAGCGGACCTCCACCTTGTTGGGCTGCACGCCGTCGGCGCGCCGGGCGGCGACGGGGATCTCCGCGGCGGCCTTGCGGGCGTGCGGGGTGCGCACGGCGAGCACGAGCGCGCCCGGCTCCTCCGTGACGTCCTCGACCTCGCCGAGGCCGCGCCAGGCCAGCTGATGCGTGACCTCCACGCGCAGGTGCTCCACGTTGCGCCGCTCGATGTCCGAGGCCTCGCGCCCGCGCAGGCGGTAGGCGACGGGCAGGAGCGCGAAGCCGGCGGGGTCCGCCTCGGCGAAGCCCTCCTCGGCGCCCTGGGCGAGGAACGCGGCGAGCAGCTCCTCGCCCTCGGCCTCGTCCGCGAGAGGCTGCTCCCCCACGGTGCCGGGGTGGCCGACGCGGCCGTGGTGGACGACGAACTCGCCCCCCTCGACATCGGCCCACGCCTCCCGGTACTCGAACAGCCGGGAGCCGTCCTCGTTCGTGGTCTCGCGGTACAGCCTCACGATGCTCATGCGTGCTCCTGCGGGTGGCGGGCGGCCTCGTCCTGCGGGACGGGGCGGGCGTAGGGGACCTTGGCGCCCAGGACCTGGGCGACCGTGTCCTGGGTGACGCGCTGGGCGGTGAGGCCGACGCGGGCGAGGACCTGCTCCCGGCTGCCGTGGGCGAGGAACTCGACGGGCAGGCCGACCTCGTTGAGGGCGGTGTCCACGCCGGCGGCGCGCATCTCCTGGCGGATCCGCGAGCCGACGCCGCCGGCCCGCACCCCGTCCTCGAGGCACACGACGATCCGGTGGCGGGCGGCCGCCTCGATGACGGACTCGGCCACGGGCAGCACCCAGCGCGGGTCGACCACGGTGGAGGAGATCCCGTGCCGCTCGAGCCGCTCGGCCACGTCCAGGCCCAGCTCGGCCAGCGCGCCCACGGCCACGATCAGCACGTCCCGCTCGGCGCCGTCGCGGGCCCCGGCCTCGCCGCGGCGGGCCAGGACGTCCGTGCCGTCGGCGAGCCGCTCGATCGCGCGCACCGGCTCGCCCACGGAGCCCTTGGCGAAGCGCACCACGGTGGGGGCGTCCTCCACGACCACGGCCTCGCGCAGCTCCTCGCGCAGCGTCTCGGCGTCGCGCGGGGCGGCGATCCGCAGCCCGGGCACGGACTGCAGCAGCGCCAGGTCCCACATGCCGTGGTGGCTGGGCCCGTCCGGGCCGGTCACGCCGGCGCGGTCCAGGACGAAGGTGACGCCGGCGCGGTGCAGGCCCACGTCCATGAGCACCTGGTCGTAGGCGCGGTTGAGGAACGTGGCGTAGACGGCCACCACCGGGTGCAGCCCGCCGAAGGCCATTCCGGCGGCGGAGGCCACGGCGTGCTGCTCGGCGATGCCCACGTCGAACACGCGGTCCGGGTGCGCCAGGGCCATGGGCGCCAGGCCCACGGGGTTGCGCATGGCGGCGGTGATCGCGACGACGTCCGGGCGCTCGTCCGCGATGGCGAGCATCTCCTCGCCGAACACGGAGGTCCAGGACTGGGCCGTGGAGGAGGTGACGGGCTCGCCCGTGGACGGGTCGATCACGCCGATGGCGTGGAACTGGTCGTCCTCGTGGGCGCGGGCCGGGGCGTAGCCGTGGCCCTTCTCGGTGAGCGCGTGCACGATCACCGGGCCGCCGTAGGCATTCGCGTCCTCCAGCGCCTCCTCGAGCTCGCCGAGGTCGTGGCCGTCCACGGGTCCGATGTACTTCATGCCCAGGTCCTCAAAGAGGCCCTGCGGGGCCCACAGGTCCTTGAGGCCCTTCTTCGCCGCGTGCAGCGGGCGGTAGACCATTTCCCCCGCGGTCCCGGCCTCCTGGAGGCGCCGCTTGAGGAAGTCCAGGGTCTGCTCGTAGCGGTGGTGGGTGCGGACCTTGTCCAGCACCCCGCGGCGCAGCCCGTCCAGGTGGTCGGCGATCCCGCCCACGGTGGGCGCGTAGGAGCGGCCGTTGTCGTTGACCACGATCACCACGCGGCGGTCCCGGCCGGCGGCGATGTTGTTCACGGCCTCCCAGGCCATGCCGCCGGTGAGGGCGCCGTCGCCGATTACGGCCACCACCGTGCGGTCGCCCTGGCCGGTCTGGTGCCAGGCGCGGGCGATGCCGTCCGCCCAGGACAGCGAGCTCGAGGCGTGGGAGGACTCCACCACGTCGTGCTCGGACTCGGCGCGGTCCCCGTAGCCGGAGAGCCCGCCCTCCTGGCGCAGGGTGGTGAAGTCCTGCCGCCCGGTGAGCAGTTTGTGGACGTAGGACTGGTGGCCCGTGTCGAAGAGCACCGCGTCCTTCGGGGACTCGAACACGCGGTGCACGGCGAGCGTGAGCTCGACGACGCCCAGGTTGGGCCCGAGGTGGCCGCCCGTCTTCGAGACGTGGGCGATGAGGTACTCGCGGATCTCCGCCGCCAGCGCGATGAGCTGCTCCTCAGAGAGGTCCGCGAGGTCGGCCGGGGAGGCGATCTGCGGCAGCAGCGGGGCGCCGGGGCTCGTGGGGGGCAGATGTTCCATGGTCCGTCCAGAGTACTCCGCATCATCCCCCGGAGCCGGGACGCGCGGACGTGGCCTGCGCCTCCCCGCACCGCGCCCGCCCGGGCCCGACGACGACGGCGGCCCGCCGCCCTCCGCGTGGAGGACGACGGGCCGCCGTCGTGGTGCCCGCGAGCGGGCGGTGTCCCGTGGATCAGGCCTTGGAGGCGATCTGACGGAGCACGTACTGCAGGATGCCGCCGTTGCGGTAGTACTCGGCCTCACCGGGGGTGTCGATGCGGACGACCGCGTCGAACTCGGTGACCTTGCCGTCCTCGCCGGTGGCCGTGACCTTGACGGTCTTCGGCGTGGTGCCCTCGTTGAGGGCGGTGATGCCGGAGATGTCGAAGGTCTCGGTGCCGGTCAGGCCCAGCGAGTCGGCGTTCTCGCCCTCGGGGAACTGCAGCGGCAGCACGCCCATGCCGATGAGGTTCGAGCGGTGGATGCGCTCGAAGGACTCGGTGATCACGGCCTTGACGCCCAGGAGCGCGGTGCCCTTGGCCGCCCAGTCGCGGGAGGAGCCGGAGCCGTACTCCTTGCCGCCCAGCACGACCAGCGGGGTGCCGGCCGCGGCGTAGTTCTGCGCCGCGTCGTACACGTAGGCCTGCGGGGCGCCGTCCTGGGTGAAGTCGCGGGTGAAGCCGCCCTCGACGCCGTCCAGCAGCTGGTTCTTGATGCGGATGTTCGCGAACGTGCCGCGGATCATCACCTCGTGGTTGCCGCGGCGGGAGCCGTAGGAGTTGAAGTCCTTGCGCTCCACGCCGTTCTCCAGCAGGTACTTGCCCGCCGGGGTGTCCGACTTGAAGGAGCCGGCCGGGGAGATGTGGTCCGTGGTGACGGAGTCGCCCAGCTTGAGCAGCACGCGGGCGCCGGAGATGTCCGAGACCGCGTCCGGCTGCATGGTCATGCCCTCGAAGTACGGGGGCTTGCGCACGTAGGTGGACTGCTCGTCCCACTCGAAGGTGGAGCCCGAGGGGGTCTCGAGGGACTGCCAGCGCTCGTCGCCGTCGAAGATGGTCCCGTACTGGGAGGTGAACATCTCCGTGTCGATGGACTCGTCGATGATCTTCTGGACCTCGGTCGGGTCCGGCCAGATGTCCTTGAGGAAGACGTCGTTGCCTTCGGCGTCCTGGCCCAGGGCCTCGTTCTCGAAGTCGAAGTCCATGGTGCCGGCCAGGGCGTAGGCGACCACCAGCGGCGGGGAGGCCAGGTAGTTCATCTTCACGTCCGGGTTGATGCGGCCCTCGAAGTTGCGGTTGCCGGAGAGCACCGCGGTCACGGACAGGTCGTTCTCCTGGATGGCCTCGGAGATCTCGGACTCCAGCGGGCCGGAGTTGCCGATGCAGGTGGTGCAGCCGTAGCCGACCACGTTGAAGCCGAGGTCGTTCAGGGACTCGCGCAGCCCGGACTTCTCGTAGTAGTCGGTCACCACGCGGGAGCCCGGGGCCACGGAGGTCTTCACCCACGGCTTGGACTTCAGGCCCTTGGCGACCGCGTTGCGGGCCAGCACGCCGGCGGCCATCATCACGGACGGGTTGGACGTGTTGGTGCACGAGGTGATCGACGCGATCGAGACGGCGCCGTGGTCCAGCTGGAACTGACGGCCGTCCTCCATGGACACGTCCACGAGCTTGGACGGGCGGCCCTCGCCGGCCTCGTCCTGCGTGGCGTAGTTGTGCAGGTCCTTGCGGAACTGGTGCTTGGAGTCGGACAGCTCGATGCGGTCCTGGGGGCGCTTGGGGCCGGAGATGGAGGGCACCACGGTGGACAGGTCCAGCTCGAGGTACTCGGAGTACTTCACCTCGGAGGACGGGTCGTGCCACATCCCCTGCTCCTTGGTGTAGGCCTCCACCAGGTCGACCTGCTCGGCGGTGCGGCCGGTGAGGCGCAGGTAGTCGAGGGTGACCTCGTCGATCGGGAACATGGCGGCGGTGGAGCCGAACTCCGGGGACATGTTGCCGATGGTGGCGCGGTTGGCCAGCGGCACGGAGCCGACGCCCTCGCCGTAGAACTCGACGAACTTGCCGACCACGCCGTGCTGGCGGAGCATCTCGGTGATGGTGAGCACCACGTCGGTCGCGGTGGCGCCGGCCGGGATGGAGCCGGTCAGCTTGAAGCCCACGACGCGCGGGATCAGCATGGACACCGGCTGGCCGAGCATGGCGGCCTCGGCCTCGATGCCGCCGACGCCCCAGCCCAGCACGCCCAGGCCGTTGACCATGGTGGTGTGCGAGTCGGTGCCGACGCAGGAGTCGGGGTAGGCGCGCAGCACGCCGTCGACCTCGCGGGTCATGACGGTGCGGGCCAGGTTTTCGATGTTGACCTGGTGCACGATGCCCATGCCCGGGGGGACGACCTTGAAGTCGTCGAACGCGGTCTGGCCCCAGCGCAGGAACTTGTAGCGCTCGCCGTTGCGCTCGTACTCGATCTCCATGTTGCGCTCGATGGCGGCGTCGTTGCCGAAGGAGTCGATCTGCACGGAGTGGTCGATCACGAGCTCGGCCGGGGAGAGCGGGTTCACGCGCTCGGGGTCGCCGCCGAGGTCCTGGATGGCCTCGCGCATGGTGGCGAGGTCCACGACGCAGGGGACGCCGGTGAAGTCCTGCATGATCACGCGGGCGGGCGTGAACTGGATCTCGGTGTCCGGCTGCGCGTCCGGGTTCCAGGAGGCCAGGGCCTTGATCTGCTCGGCGGTCACGTTGGCGCCGTCCTCGGTGCGCAGGAGGTTCTCCAGCAGCACCTTCAGGGAGTAGGGCAGCTTCTCCGCGCCCTCGACCTTGTTCAGGCGGAAGATCTCATACTCGGCGCCCTTGACGTCCAGGACGCCCTTGGAGCCGAAGCTGTCGACGGTGGTCACGAGAGGACTCCTCTTCCCGCCCGGTTCCTCCGGGCGTTCGTCCAGTGGGGGGGGGTGGTCACCCGTCCTACGCGGGCGACGGTCCGTCCGGGACGGGCGTCGTCTGCGTCACAGGTGCCGCACTGCCTCCCAGGGTACCGCGCCGCTCGCGTGTGACGGCGGCATGGCGCGCGGCGGGGAGCATCCCGCCGCACGCCCTGCGGGTCAGATCTCGACGATGGCCGGGACCGCGGCGAGCTGAGTGGCCGGGACCAGCACGGTCACCGACTCGAGGTGGTGCGTGTCCGGGTACAGGTCGAACACGCGGGCGCGCTCGACCTCGTAGCCGCCGTCGCGCAGCCAGGCCAGGTCCCGGGCGAACGACGCCGGGTCGCACGAGACGTAGACGATGCGGCCGGGCTCCAGGGCGAGGAGGCGCTCGATCGCCCGGCGGCCGGCGCCCGCGCGGGGCGGGTCCAGCACGACGGTGTCCAGCGAGGCGCCCTCGAGGCCGCCGTCGGCGACCGTGCGCTCCGGGTACTTGAGCCAGCTGCCCAGGACCTTGTCCGTGGGGCCGTTGAGCACGGTGGCCTGCGGCTGGCCGTGCAGGTTGCGGCGCGCGTCCTTGGACGCCTGCCCGGCGGCCTCCACGGAGAAGACCCGACCCTCGGGGCCGACCGCGTCGGCCAGGTAGGCGCTGAACAGGCCGGCGCCGCCGTATAGGTCCGCGACGGTCTGGCCGGGCTCGATCCGCGCGTCCTCGAGGACGGCGTCCACGAGGGTGGCGGGGGCGTGGCGGTGGACCTGCCAGAAGCCGTCGCCCGTGACGCGGAACCGCTTGGTGCCGCCGCGCTCGGACTCCACGGTCTCCTCGACCCAGGTCTTGCCGGTGATGCGCTCCACCTTGACCGGGGAGTGCCGCTTCGGGCCGGGCAGGGCCAGGCCGGTGGAGACGTCCACGCCGCACGCGTTGGCGGCCTGGCGGATGCGCGTGCGCAGGCGGCCGAGCTTGGCCTCGTCCGCGCGGGTCTGCGGCGTGGGGGTGACGAGCACGAGCGGCCGGGACCCGGAGGCCGGCGTCGCGACGTCCACGCGGGCGGCGCCGGTGAAGTCCCAGTCCCACAGGGCGAGGGCGTCCAGCGCGGGCACGCCCAGGGGCATGTTGCGCACGGGCAGCAGGGTGGCGGAGCGGTACGCGTGCATGGCGATGTGGCCCTGCGGCGTGACGGTGAACGCGTTGCGGGTGCGCCAGCGCTGGCCCGTGGGCTCGTCCTCGGGGCCGGCGAAGCAGACCTCGGGCTCGACCGTCAGGCCGGCGATGCGGTGCACGGTGTCCCGGAAGACCTGGGCCTTGAGGCGGCGCTGATGGGGCACCACGATGTGGCCGAACTCGGCGCCGCCCACCGGCGGACGGCCGGAGGCGTGGGCGCGCAGCATGTCCGCGAGCTTCCACTGGTGGATGCGGCGGAACTCGGAGGGCCGGAGCACCTCGACGACGTCCCCGCGCCAGAAGCGGGCGCCCTCCTCGGCCTCGGTGAGGGCCACGCGGACCTTCTCGCCCGGGACGGCGTGGCGGACGAAGACGACCCGGCCCTCGTGGCGGGCGACGCAGTGGCCGCCGTGGGCCATGGCCCCGACCTCCACCTCGATCGTGCCCCCGATGCCCGTGACGCCCGTGGATGTGTCGATGACTGCCATTTCCGACTCCTCTCGGATCTCAGCGCGCGTCAGGTCTTGCCCATCGCGTCGTCTGGTCTGATCCTCTCCCCCATCCTCCCAGACGAGGTGCCCTCGTGTCGCCTCGGATGTCGGCGCGTCTCACAGCTGGATCACTTGAAGATCACACCGTCGTGGACCGATCGCCGTCCCCCTGGCCCTCGTGGATCTGCCACGGGACCGAGCCGATCATCACGCCGGCCTCGCGCTGCAGGCGCCGCTTCTGCCGGGTGGCGGTCCGGTTGTGCATCAGGGTGCGCCAGCCGGGACGCACCACGTACTCGGGGATGAAGACCATGGTCAGGTCGCGCGGCGAGCGGCGGCGCCGCTCGCGCAGGTGCCGCACGAGCGGGACCACCGTGTCGCGGTAGGGCGCGGCGACGACGGTCAGGGGCACCGGGAGCCCGGCGCGGGACCACGCGTCGATCACGTCCTCGGTGACGGCCCGGTCGGCGTCGACCACCACGGCCTCGAGCGAGGAGGGCCGCGTGGCTCGGGCGTAGGCGAGGGCCCGCAGCGCGGGCCGGTTGAGGGTGCTGACCACGACCACCACGTGCACCCGGGAGGGCAGGGCCCGCGCGTCGTCCTCGGGGTCGGGGGCGAGCTCGCGGCCCACGTCCTCGTAGTGCCGGTGGATGCGGCCCATCACGAGGGAGCCGAGCACGATCGCCAGCAGCGCCACCCACGCCCCCTGCGCGAACCGGGTGACCAGCACCACCACGCCGGCCAGCGCCGTCACCACCCACGCGACGGCCGTGATCGTCAGCCGCAGGCGCACGGCCGCCCGCGCCCGGGCGCCGGGGGTCTGGGCCAGGCGGCGGCGCCACAGGCGCAGCATCCCGGCCTGCGCCAGGGTGAAGGCCAGCAGCACGCCGATCACGTAGAGCTGCACGAGCAGCGCGGTCTGGGCGCGGAACAGCAGCACCAGCGCGAGGGCGGCCGCCCCGAGGGCGAGCACGCCCCACGTGTGCACGAGCCGGTCGCCGCGCACGCGCAGCTGGCGCGGCAGGTAGCCGTCCTCCGCGAGCCGGGAGGCCAGGGCGGGGAACGAGCGGAACGCGGAGCGGGCGGCGAAGAGCAGCAGCAGGGCGGTCGCCGCGATCGTCGCCAGGGACAGCACGCTGCCCGGGCCGAAGACGGTGTCCGCGAGCTGGGCGATGACGGGCGCCGGAGTGTCGGCCTCGGCGACCGGCCGGCCGGCCGCGTCGCGCAGGCGGGCGGGGTCCAGGGCGACGACGACGCCGGTGCGCTGGGCCAGGTGCATGACGCCGAGCGTCAGCGCGCCCAGGGTCAGGGCCATGACGGCGAGCACCCAGCGCACGGTGGCCACGGCGGGGCGGGCCATGGCGGAGCTGCTGGAGACCGGCACCTCGACGCCGGTGAGCAGCACCGAGCCGGCGCTGAACGCGCGCAGGGCGAGCAGCGCCGTCGCGACCGCGCCCACCGTGCCGCCGATCCCGGCGCCCTCCTGGGTCCAGCCGGACGTGGCCGCCCGGCCCAGCAGGCCCTGGCCCTCCTGCCACAGGCCGGCCGCCACGAGCAGCGCCGTCAGCGCCACGAAGGCGCTCACCAGCACGGGCAGGGCCCAGCGGGAGAGCCGCGCGCTGCGCAGCGAGGCCAGCAGCACGCCCACGAGGGCCGCGCAGGCCACCAGCACGCGGCTCTCCAGGCCCAGGCCCGGCAGCAGCGCAGCGGCGAAGTGGGCGAAGGCGGCCACGGACACGGCCGCCGTGAAGACGAAGTCCAGCAGCAGGGCGGCCGAGGCCACCACGCCGGCGCGGGGGCCCAGCTTGGTGCGGGCCATCTGGTAGATGCCCCCCTGCGGCACCGCCGCCACGGCGGCCCGGAAGGACGCCACGATCAGCAGCATGACCACGACGACGCCCCAGCCCACCAGCGGGCCGAGCGCGAGCGCCGCGGTGCCCGCCGCCACGAGGGTGAGCACGATCTCGTCCGGCGCGTAGGCCAGCGAGGACAGGGCGTTCGAGGACGTCACCGGCAGGGCCTGCCACCGGCTCATCCGGGGCTCGGCGACGTCGTGCGACGCCACGGGGCGGCCGAGCAGGCCGCGGCGCAGGAGGGAGGACAGCGTGGCCACCGGACCACGGTACTCCGCGCCGGGCCCCGCCCGGCCTCCCGTCCCACGGGGCGGGATGCTCCCCGGCGGGGCCGCCGGGTGCGAGGATGGTGCCCGCGCGCCGGCTCCCCGACGCGCGGCATTCGGCACGAGAGGCAGGAGCGGGCATGGCCCATTACGTGATCGTCGGCGGCGGCCGGGTGGGCACCCGCCTGGCCTGCGCGCTCGACGCGGCCGGGCACTCCGTGGCGCTTGTGGACCGCGACCCGCGCACCGTGGACGGGCTCGTCCCCGGCTTCTCCGGCGAGCTCGTGGCCGGCGTCGGCTTCGACCGCGCGGCCCTGCTGGCCGCGGGCGTGGACCGCGCCCAGGGCCTGGCGGCCGTGACGGCGGAGGACAACACCAACATCATCGCCGCGCGCGTGGCCCGGGAGACCTTCCACGTGGAGCACGTGGTGGCCCGCATCTACGACGCCGACCAGGCGAAGGTGTACCAGCGCCTGGGGATCCCCACGGTCGCCTCCGTCCAGTGGACGGCGGACCAGGTGCTGCACCGCCTGCTGCCGGCCGGCACCGCCGACGTCGAGCGCCGGGACGCCTCGGGACGGCTGCTCGTCACCGGGCTCGTCCCCCACCCCTCGTGGTGGGGCCGGCGCCTCACGGACGTCGAGTCCGGGGCCGGGCTGCGCATCGCGTATCTCACGCGGCGCGGCGAGGGGCTGCTCCCCCAGCCGGGCGACCGGCTCCAGGAGGGCGACCTGCTGCACGCCGTGTACCCCGTGGACCGCCGGGACCAGGTGGAGGCCGCCCTGCAGGGCGAGGCCGTCCGACCGGACCGGGACGCCGAGGACGAGGACGAGGAGGGACGGGCATGAGGGCCGTCATCGCCGGGGCCGGCGCCGTGGGCGCCTCCGTGGCCCGGGAGCTGCACGCGCACGGCCACGAGGTGGTCGTCTTCGAGATCCGCCCGGATGCCGCGCGCAAGGCGGACGTGGGCGGGGCGAAGCTCGTGCTCGGGGACGCGTGCGACCTCGCGCTCCTCGAGCGGTGCGGCGCCATGGAGGCGGACGTGCTCGTGGCCGCCACCGGCGACGACCGCGCCAACCTCGTGTGCTCGCTGCTGGCCCGATCCGAGTTCGGGGTGGGCCGCACCGTGGCCCGCGTGAACAACCCGCTCAACGACTGGCTCTTCGACGAGTCCTGGGGCGTGGACGTCGCGGTGTCCACGCCGTCGATCATGACGGCGCTCGTCGAGGAGGCCGTGGAGACCGGCGACCTCGTGCGGCTGCTGAGGCTCGAGGCCGGCGGCACGGCGCTCTCGGAGTTCCGCGTGCCGGCGGAGCACTGGCTGGCCGGGCGCCGCGTGGGCACCGTCTCGTGGCCGCAGGACGCCCCGCTCGTGGCCGTCGTCCGCGACGGCGCGCCACGCCACGCCACGGCGGACGAGGTGCTCGAGGCCGGGGACGAGCTGTTCTTCCTGGCCGCGGCCGCGGCCGAGACGGCCCTGCGCCGCCTGTTGGTCGGCGAGGACCGCGCTCAGGCCCGCCCGGGGGCCGGCTCGTCCTCCGCCGCCGGGCGCAGGCCGTCGTCCTCTCCCGGCGCCGGCGCGCTCACCGACCAGGCGAGCCAGAGCCCGAGGGCGTAGAGCGGCAGGCCCATCACCAGCCGGGCCACGCCCAGGGCGGTGACCGCGTCCGCGAGGTAGAGCGGCACCTGCACGGCCAGGCGCAGCGCGAAGACCGCTACGAGGATCCACGTGGCCGTCGCGTAGGCGCGGCGCCGGCGCGGGCTCCGGCGCCAGTGCATGCCCTCGCCGCGGACGAGCCCCAGCACGAGGCCCGCGGCGGGCCAGCCGACGGCCACGGAGAGCGCGAAGGCCAGCCCGTAGGCGGCGTTCGTCACGAAGCCCCACAGGTAGTAGTCGCGGGCCTGCCCGGTGGTCAGGGCCACCACCACGGAGAGCACGACGACGGCCAGGCCGGCCAGCACCTGCACCGGCGACTGCCGCTGGACCAGGCGCACGACGCCGAGCACGAGCGCCACCGCGACCGCCGCGACGCCCGAGGGCCAGACCTGCTGGCTGACGACGTAGGCGGCCATGAACACGAGTGTGGGCAGGGAGGCCTCGACGATGCCGCGCCAGCCGCCCACGCTCGCCAGCGCGTCCAGGCGGCCCTGCTCGTCCACGCGGGCCCGGGACGGCAGCGCTCCGGCGACGTCCGGGGCGGGGCTCTCGGGTCCGCGGGGCTCGGTCACGGGCTCTCCTCTCGGGGCGGGCGCGCGCGCAGCGCGGCCTCGGGTGCGTCGATCAGGTCGAACGCGGGGTTGTGCAGGGTGAGGACGCCGTCCGGTCGCGTCAGGCGCCCGCGCACGGCCAGCCACTGGCCGGGCATCACCCCGGGCACCCGGCGTCGGCCGTGCCAGACCAGCTGGAGGGACTCCGTCGGCGTGACGCTGCCGGGCTCCGGCAGGCGGTCGGTCAGGGTGGCGCGGAAGACGGTGGCGTCGTCGGCGCCCGGCAGGGTCACCGAGGCGACGACGCCTCGGCGCTCGATCAGGTCGCCGGGGCCGGCGTCGGCCCGCTCCCCGGCGGCGGGGCTCACCGGATCTCCGTGATCTCCGGGCCGCGCTCGGGCAGAGCGGGGGCCTCCTGCGGGCCGCGCTCGGTGTCCGCGAGCACGTCACGGCCGGCGTCGGGCGCGGCGCCGGGGCGGCGGCGCTGGACAGGGCGGGCGTTGGCCGGCGGGCGCAGGGGCAGCAGCTCGCGCGGGGGCATCGGCTCATCGCCGCGCACCACCACGATGTCGGAGAACACCTGCTCGAGCTGGGCGGCGGCGTCGGGCTGGAAGGCTGCCTCGCCCTGGAACGCGCCGCGCACGAACCAGCGCGGGCCGTCCACGCCCACGAACCGGACGACGTTCCAGCCGGGCGAGCCGTCCGGCAGGGCCGCGGGGACGCGGGTGAGGATCTCGGTGCCGAAGCGGCCGGCCTGCTCCTGCACGGTCGCGTTCGGGGTGGTGTCCAGGGAGTCGCGCAGCTCCTCGCGCACCTCGTCCCACAGGCCCGCGCGGCGCGGGGCGCTGAACGCCTGCACCTGCAGCGCGGAGCGACCCAGGGTGATGGTGGCCGCGACGATGCGCTTGGTGGAGTCCTCCACGTCCAGGCGCAGCTTCATGCCCTGCACCGCGCGCACGCGCAACGAGCCCAGGTCGATGGCGCCGGCCGGGTCGGGGCGGGTGGCGACGTCGTGCGGGCCGGTCTCGGCGGCCTCGGGGAGGGCCGCGACCTCGTGGTCGCGCTCCTCCAGCAGCTCCTCGGGCAGGCTCACCTGCTCGTGGCGCACCTTGCGGTTCCGTCCGAAGATCACGATGTCCTCCCAGGGGCGTTCTCGGTGCCGAACCCGCCGGTCGAGCCGAAGCCGGCCGCGCCGCGCTCCGAGCCGGGCAGCGCGTCGACGGGCTCGAAGCGGGCCCGCACCACCGGCTGGATCACCAGCTGGGCGATGCGGTCGCCGCGGCGCAGTTCGACGGCGTCGGTCGGGTCCAGGTTGATCAGGGGCACCTTGATCTCGCCGCGGTAGCCCGCGTCGATGGTGCCGGGGGCGTTGACCACGCTGAGGCCGTGGCGCACGGCCAGGCCCGAGCGGGGGTGCACGAAGCCGGCGAAGCCCTCCGGGATGGCCAGGGCCACGCCGGTGGGGACGAGGGCCCGCTCGCCGGGGGCGAGCGTCACGTCGACGGCGGCGCGCAGGTCGGCGCCCGCGTCGCCGGGCTGGGCGTAGGCGGGCGGCGCCAGGGCCGGGTCCAGGGCGTGCAGGGGCACGGGCAGCTCGGCGGAGTCGGTCACGAGGCCCGACCCTACACGAGCCCCGCGCCCCCACGGGCGGTGCGCGCGGTGCGCCGCGGCCGCCGTCCGCGGCGCCGTCGCGCCGTCGTGGGGCCCGGGATGTGGGAAGCTGGGATCCATGCGTGAACCCCAGCAGCACCCCGTCTCCGATGCGCCCGTCGACCGCCCCCAGGACCCCGCCCAGGGGTCGGACCGGGTCCTGTTCGAGGAGCGGCTGACGCCCTCGGCGGGCGTGTGGGTGGTGGCGCTGATGCTGGCGTCGCTGACGATCCTGGTGTTCGCGCCGATCGACCTGTGGGTCGGGGTGGCCGCGGCCGTCGTCTTCTTCGGCCTCGAGGCGCTCCTGCTGCTGACGACGACGCCGCGCATCGTGGTGCGCGAGCGCACGCTGCAGGTGGGCCGGGCCTCGATCGAGCGCCGGCACGTCGGCGAGGTCACCGGCCACCGCGGCGAGGACGCCCGCCGGCAGCGCGGCCCCCTGCTGCACGGCCTGGCCTTCGTGGTGGTCCGCGGCTGGATCTCCCCCGTGGTCCGCATCCAGCTGACGGACGAGCGGGACCGCACGCCCTACTGGCTCACCAGCACGCGGCGCCCCGAGGAGCTGGTCGCGGCCCTCGGCGGCACCATGGTCCAGGAGGACACGGCGGACGAGGACCGCTGACCGGGAGGCTGCGCCGGGCTCAGCCCTCGCAGTCGGTGCAGTAGGTCATGCCGTTCTTCTCGCGGGCGGCCTGCGAGCGGTGGCGGACCAGGAAGCACGAGGCGCAGGTGAACTCGTCCGACTGTGCGGGCAGCACCCGCACCAAGAGCTCCTCGCCGGAGAGGTCCGCGCCGGGCAGCTCGAAGCCCTCCGCCGCCTCGGTCTCGTCCTCGTCCACCACGGCGGACTGCGTGTCCGTGCGCCGCGCCTTCAGCTCCTCGATGGAGTTCTGGCTCAGCTCTTCCTCGTTCTTCCGAGGGGCGTCGTAGTCGGTGGCCATGGGGTTCTCACGCTCCGCTGGTGGGGGACGGCACCGGGACCGGTGCCGGGCAGTGGCGGGACTGGCCCGTGGCCGGAGCACACGGGACCGGCCTGCGCCGTTGCGCGTAGATTGTGCACCATGACCTCCGCCCTGCCAAATGATGACGGGCCGTCTCGCCGACGGCGGACGCGCGGGTCCCGGCGGGCGCCGGTCGGGGTCCGCCGCGCGGCCCGGCCGCTAGGATCGGGGAATGCCCGGCCGGGCGGCCGCGCGCCCGGTGACGAGAACACGACGTGGGAGGGACCACCGCCATGGCAGAGCTGCGACTGACCGGACCCACCGAGGACGGCGACGCCCTGCGCCTGCTGGATCCCGACGGCGCCGAGCACGCGCTCCCCCTGACCCCCTACCTGCGCCGCCTCGTGCTCGAGGACGCCGAGCGGGCGGGCGACGACGACGCCGCCCCCGCATCCTCCTCCTGGTACGACCTGGCGGAGATGGACGAGGCCGCCGAGGAGGACTCGCCCGGGGGCGAGGAACCGTCGGACGACGATGACGCGGCCGGCCAGAGCGAGGACGCCCCCGGCCCCACCCGTCCGGACGAGGAGCTGTCCCTGACCCCGCGCATCGACCCCGAGCCGGCCCCGACGCAGACCCCGCAGCCCGCGGCCGACGCCGAGGACGACGACACGGCCCCCGCTGCCGCCTCCCCCGCCGCGCTCACGGACCAGGAGTCCGTGAAGGCCGCCGCCACCCAGGAGGCGGAACCCCTCTCCCCCCGCGAGATCCAGCAGCGCATCCGCGCCGGCGCCTCGGTGGAGCAGGTGGCCCGGGAGAGCGGCAACGCGTTCTCCCGCATCCGCACCTACGGCTACCCGGTGCTGGCCGAGCGCGGCTGGATGGCCCAGCAGGCCCAGGCCGTGGAGGTCTGGGTCGGCGGCCCGGACCTCTACTCCGACGTCGTCGAGGACGGCGGGCCCAGCACCCTCGGCCTCCTCGCCGGCCACCGCCTCGCCGAGATCGGCGTGGACGGCTCCTCCCTGGAGTGGGACGCCTGGCGCGGCGAGCAGGGCGGCTGGACCGTGGCCGCCCGCTTCTCCGTGGCGGGGCTGACCGGCCTGCCCACGCGCGAGCAGCCGCCCGCCCTGTGGTCCTTCCGCCCGGCCGGCCGCCACCTGGAGCCCCGGAACGCGTGGGCCCGCGTCCTCTCCGAGGCCGAGGCCTGGGACGTGTTCTCCCGCGCCGAGGCCGGCGCCCCCGCCGACGCCCCGCTGGAGTCCGTGGATGCCGAGGTCGCGGCCGACGCGCCGGAGTCCGTCACCCCGGCGGGCGCCGCCTCCGCGAGGACGGACCGGGACGCCGACCTGCTGGAGATCCTGCGGGTGCGCCGCGGCCAGCGCGTGGGCGCGGACGTGGAGTCCGACGACGCCCTGGCCCACCTGATCGCCCGCGAGCACGCCGACCGCCAGGCCCGCGAGGACGACGCCCCGCGCCGCCTCGCCCCCGTGGACGCGGAGGGCCGCCGAGCCGCAGCGGACGAGGCCGGCTCCGGAGAGGATTCCCCGCACGAGCGCCCGGCCGGTGTCGGCGCCGATGCCGCGACCCCCGCCGAGGTCCAGGCCGTCGTCGACCGGGCGGACGAGACGCCGGAGACGACCGCGGACCCCGCGGCCGAGGTAGCCGACGCCTCCGAGGCCGCTCCGACCGACGCCGCCGACGACGACGTCCCCGCCGACACCCCCTCGGACGCGGCGGAGGACGCGGACGACGAGGAGGCCCGGAAGGCCGAGGCGCCCGCGGCCCGCGATCGTCCGGCGATGCCCGTGGTGACCCCGCGGCCCCGCGCCCGCTCCGCGGCGCGCCGGGCGTCCGTGCCGAGCTGGGACGAGATCGTGTTCGGCCGCAAGGGCGACTGAGCAGCCGCCGCGCAGACGGCCCGCGACCGATCCGGTCGCGGGCCGTCGCCGTCCCCGCAGGTCGCCGCCGCATCCCCGCTGCCGGAGGCGCCGGATCCCGCGGCTCAGCGCCGCCAGGTGAGCAGCGGGACCTCGCGCTCGGCGCGGGTGGGCGAGCCGTGCTGGCCCACCATCTCGAAGGCGTGCGGGGCCACGCGGCGGCCGTCGTAGAGCGCGAGGTCGCCGTGCACCGCGACGAGCAGCTCGCCGATGCGCCCGCACACCCGCTCCTCCACCACGGTCCCGAACCAGCCGGCCGCCACGGCCTCGTCGCGGGTGAGCACCCACGCGTGGGCGCCGAAGCGGTCCTCCCAGGCCCTCCGCACCCGCGCGCGCACGTCGGCGTCGGCGTCGGGCCGGAAGTGCAGCTGCACGAGGCGCGGCTCCCCCGCCGTGTGCGCGATCCCCTCGAGCAGGGCGGGGTCGGCGAGCGCGCCGGACTCGTCGGCGGCCGCGTAGTCCACGCGCCGCGTCGGCGGCACGTCCACCATCCCGTGGTCGCCGGTGGCGAGCACCACGGTGCCGGCGGGGACGCGGTCCACCAGGCGGCGCAGGGCGCCGTCGATCTCCTCCAGCGCGTGCAGCCAGCGGTCCGAGCCGACGCCGTCCCGGTGCCCCGCCTTGTCCAGCTCGTTGACGTAGAAGTACACGAGGGTGGGCTCGCGGGCGTCCTTGAGCACCCGCTCGGCCGCCTGCGCGCGGGCCAGCAGGCCGCGGCCGGCCACGAACCGCCCGCCGCGCAGCCCCGCCCGGGTGAGCCCGGAGTGCTCGAACGCCGGCAGGGAGACGGTCACGGCGTCCACGCCGGCCGCCCCGGCCCGCTCGAACACGGTGGGCCGCGGCTGCCAGGCCACGGGGTCCGTGGCCTCGTCCCAGCCGCCGAGCTGGTTGACCACGGCGTCCCGCTCAGGGTCGAGCACGTCGTAGCCGGCCACCCCGTGCTCGCCGACGTCCAGACCGGTGCCCAGGCTCGTCAGCGACGCGGCGGTGGTGGTGGGCACGGCGGCCTGCAGCACCCGGCCGCTGTCGGCCATCGCCGCGCGCAGCGTGGGCGCGTGCCCGCCGAAGCGCTTGAGCACGGATCGGCCGAGCCCGTCCACGAGGGCGACGACGACGCGGCGGCTCGCGGGCACCCCCAGCGCGTTCTCGCAGCCGGGGACGCCGAGCGCGGCGGCCGCGGAGGTCAGGACCGAGCGCAGCGCCCGCTCCGGGGGCACGACGCCGACGGGGACGGCGGGTCCGCTCACGCGGTGGCCGCCAGGTGGGCCCGGCGCAGGGCACGGGCGAAGGCGAGCGCGCCGTCCACGGCGCCCTGCCCGTCGGCGTCCGCGGCGACGCGGATCACGAGGTCCTCGCGGGTGGCGGTGCCGGTGTAGCCGTGGTCGAGGTCGCACTGCGGGTCCGCGCAGCCCGCGGGCTGCAGGTCAAGGCGCTGGCCGCCGGCCCAGATCAGGCCGAGGGTCATCTCCGCCACGGGGTCCGCGGGGCTGAAGCGGGCCGGGTCGGCGTGGCCGGTGGTGAGCACCACCGAGCCCAGGGCCCGCACCGGGACCATCTCGGTGGAGACCTGCGCGAGCACGGCCTGGCCGGCGGCGTCCGCGGCGTGGTCGTCCAGGTGGACGGCCAGCAGCGCGTCCTGGGCGAGCACGAGCACGGTGATGTGCCGGTGGATCTCCTCGTAGTCGAAGTGCGTGTCCACGTGGACCAGGTGCGCGTCCGGGGTGCGCTCCCCCAGCTCGACGGCGATCGCGTGCGCCACCAGCTCCGGGTAGAAGCCGGCGCGCGCGAGCGAGGCGCCGAGCCCGCCGGCGCCCTCCAGCGTGCGGGCCTCGTGCCGGTGCTCCCCCGACGCCGGGGCGCCGGGGCGGTGCTCGGGACGGCCGGACTCGTGACTCCTGCGGAACGGGCTCATGGGCTCCATGCTACGGGCCGCCCGCGCCGGGCGACCGGTGCCTGGGGACGGCCCGCTCAGCTGCCGCGCAGGGCGCGGCGGGCGGAGTCGGTGCGGCCGGCGGCGTTCGCCACGTCCACCTCGGCCTGGAGGACGGTGACGCCCTCCGGGGAGGCGAGCACGGGCGAGAAGCGCAGCCGGGCCACCTGGGGCAGGTCGTCCTTGAGGACGCTGACCCGGCCCACGAGGTCCTCGAGGGCGGCGAGGTCCACAGCGGGCACCCCGCCGCCGCCCTCCAGCTTGGCCGCCGCGCGCGGGGCGCGGACCATGCGGGCGACGTCGCGGTCTGTCAGCGGGGGCACCCGGTGCACCCAGTCCCCCAGCAGGTCGGTCGCGTCGCCGGCGATGCCGAAGGACACCACGGGGCCCAGCAGCGGGTCCTCCAGCGCCGTGACCATGCAGGCCTGCCCGGCCGGGGCCATGGCCTGGACCTCGAGCTCGGTGACCCCGAAGGGCGCAAGGACGCGCCGCATCTGCTCCACGTTGCGCCGCAGCGAGTCGGCGTCCACCACGTTCAGCCGCACGCCGCCCAGGTCCAGCCGGTGGCGCAGGTGCGGGTCCACGGCCTTGACGGCCACCGGGAAGCCGAGCCTCTCGGCGGCGGCCACGGCCTCGTCCGCCGTCTCGAAGCGGGCCGAGGGCAGCACGGCGATCCCGTAGTGCCCGAGGAGCTCCTCGGTCTCGGCCGGGCTCAGACGCACCAGCTCGGTGCCCTCGGCGCGCGCGGCGGCCGCCTCCACCAGGTCCTCGGCGGCGTGCAGGCGCACGTCGGCCGGCTCGAGCGGCTCGCCGGCGTCCTCCCCGCGCCACCGGACATAGTCCGCGAGCGCGCCGAGCACGCTCATGGCCTGCTGGGGCGAGGGGTAGAAGGGCACGCCGGGCTGCAAGGAGCCGGGCTCGGCGTCGTCGGCCACGGGGCCCGAGGCGCCGAGGGTGGCCCCGGCGTAGCGCGGGGAGACGACGTCGGTGAGGCAGACGAGCACGGGCATCCGCGCGCCGGCCGTGGCCTCGGCCAGGGCGCGGGCCACGGTCTCGGGGTCGTCGTCCTCCTGGTGCAGGCCCAGGCGGCCCACCACCACGACGGCGTCGGCCTGCTCGTGGGCGACGGCCTCGCGGACCGAGGCGACGAGGGTCTCGGCGGGCGGTGCCACGCCCTGTTCGCTGCCGGCCAGGCCCACCGTGGCGACGACGTCGAGGCCGGCCTCGGCGGCGGCGTCCCGGGCGAGCCGGTCCACGGCGAGGGAGTCGGCCACGAGCACCACGCGGCGGCCGGTGGGCAGGGGCTGGCTGGCCACGGCCATGAGCAGGTCGAGCATGGCCTCGTGGGTGTGGACCTCGAGCACGCCGGTCTGGTCCAGCATCGAGTCCACGGCGCCCTCGGGGGCCTGGGTGGTGCGGGTCTCGTGCCCGGGGGGCAGGAACCGGCCGGTGACGTCGGAGCGGACCACCACGACGGGCTTGGTGCGGGACAGGCGCCGGGTGATGCGGGTGAACTTGCGCGGGTTGCCGAAGGACTCGAGGTAGACGCCGACGGCGGCGGTGTGCGGGTCGGCCTCGAAGAACTGCATGGCGTCGTTGCCGGAGACGTCGGCGCGGTTGCCGGCGCTGATCGAGGTGGACACGCCCACCCCGCGGCGCTTGGCGCCGGCGGAGACCATGGCGCCCACGGCGCCGGACTGGCTGAACAGGCCGACGGGACCGCGCTGGGCCAGGCCCGGGTAGGGCGAGGCGTTGAGCCGCACGGCGGGGTCGGTGCGGACGAGCCCGGCCGAGGCGGGACCGATCACGCGCATGCCGTGGGCGCGGGCGAGGGAGACGAGCCGGCGCTGGGCCTCGAGGCCCTCCGCGCCGGCGTCGGCGTAGCCGGAGGTGAGGACCAGCAGTCCGGCGGCGCCGGCGGCGGCGGCCTCGGGGACGAGCGCCTCCACCTGGTCCACGGGGACCGCGACCACCACGAGCTCGACCTCCTCGCCGATCTCGGCGAGCGAGGCGTGGGCGGTGAGGCCCTGCACCTCGCCGGCGGCGCGGTTCACGGCGTGCACGGGGCCGGTGAACCCGCCCTCGAGGATGTGGCGCAGCACCATGGAGCCGACGGCCTGGGGGTCGCGGGAGGCGCCGACGACGGCCACGGACTCCGGAGCCACGAGCTCGGCGACGCTGCGGGCCTCGGCGCGGTGCTCGCGGGACTCGACCACGGCGCGCCAGCGGGCGGTGGGGTCGATGGGGAACTCGACGGCCACGACGCCGTCCTCGAAGCGCCGGGTGACCTCGAAGCCGGACTCCTGGAACACGGAGAGCATCTTGCGGTTCTCCGGCAGCACCTCCGCGGTGAACCGCCGGATGCCGTGCTCGCGGGCGGCGACCGCCAGGTGCTCCATGAGGATGGAGCCCAGGCCGCGGCCCTGCGCGGCGTCGGAGATGTTGAACGCGACCTCGGCGGCGTCGGAGTCCCCGTAGCGGTCGTACCGGCCCACGCCGAGCAGGCGGCCGCCGCGCGTGATCACGAACGCCACCCGGTCCTTGTGGTCCACGTGCGTGAACCGGTCCAGGTCCTTGGCGCTGAGCTCGGACTTGTAGGTGAAGTAGCGCAGGTAGATCGAGGTCTCGGACTGCCCGGCGTGCATGCGCTTCAGCTCGTCCGCGTCCTCCGGGGTGATGGGGCGCAGACGCGCCGTGGCGCCGTCGCGGAGGACGACGTCGGCCTCCCAGTGGCTCGGATAGTCGCGGACCGGTTCGGTGTCACCCATAGGATTCACCCTAGACAATCCCCGACGCCGTGAGGACTCCCCGAGCACCATGATGTCCCGTTCTTCCCGTTCCCGCCCCTCCGAGCAGGACGTCGCGCGCCCGCTCCCGCTGGAGCAGGAGAACATCGTCGACGTCGACGTCTCCGAGGAGATGGAGGCCTCGTTCCTCGAGTACGCCTACTCGGTGATCTACTCCCGCGCCCTGCCGGACGCCCGCGACGGGCTCAAGCCGGTGCAGCGGCGCATCCTCTACATGATGTCCCGGATGGGGCTGCGCCCGGACCGCGGCCACGTGAAGTCCGCCCGCGTGGTGGGCGAGGTGATGGGCAAGCTGCACCCCCACGGCGACGCCGCGATCTACGACGCGATGGTCCGCCTGGCCCAGCCGTTCTCCCTGCGCCTGCCCGTGGTGGACGGGCACGGCAACTTCGGCTCGCTCGACGACGGCCCCGCGGCCCCGCGCTACACGGAGGCCCGCATGGCGCCGGCCGCCCTGGCGCTCACCGCGGACCTCGACGAGGACACGGTGGACTTCGTCCCCAACTACGACAACCAGTTCCAGCAGCCCGCCGTCCTGCCCGCCGCGTACCCGAACCTGCTGGTCAACGGCACCACGGGCATCGCCGTCGGCATGGCCACGAACATGGCCCCGCACAACCTGCGCGAGGTGGTGGCGGCCGCCCGCCACCTGCTCGCCGACCCCGAGGCCGACCTCGAGGCGATCATGGCGCACATCCCGGGCCCCGACCTGCCCTCGGGCGGCCGGATCGTGGGGCTGGACGGGGTGCGCGACGCCTACGCCACCGGCCGGGGCACCTTCCGGATGCGCGCCGCCGTCGCCGTGGAGCAGGTCTCGGCGCGCCGGACCGGGCTCGTGGTCACCGAGCTGCCGTACGCCGTGGGTCCGGAGAAGGTCATCGAGCGGATCAAGGCCGGCGTCGACGCGAAGAAGCTCAGCGGCATCGCCGACGTCGTGGACCTCACGGACCGCAAGAACGGGCTGCGCCTGCAGATCGAGCTGAAGTCGGGCTTCAACCCGCAGGCCGTGCTCGCCGCCCTCTACCGGCACACGCCGCTCGAGGAGACCTTCGGCATCAACAACGTCGCCCTCGTGGACGGCCAGCCGCAGACCCTGGGCCTGCTGCCGCTGCTGCGCGTCTACGTGGACCACCGCCTCGACGTGGTCCGCCGCCGCACCGCCCACCGGCTGCAGCGCCGCCAGGACCGCCTCCACCTCGTGGAGGGCCTGCTGCTCGCCCTCGTGGACATCGACGAGGTCATCGAGATCATCCGCTCCTCGGACGACACGGCCGCCGCGCGCACCCGGCTGATGGGGGTCTTCGACCTCACCCAGGTGCAGGCGGACCACATCCTCGAGCTGCGCCTGCGCCAGCTCACGAAGTTCTCCCGGATCGAGCTCGAGGCCGAGCGGGACGAGCTGCAGGCCGCCATCGCCGAGCTCGAGGCGATCCTCGGCTCGGAGGCGCGCCTGCGCGAGGTGGTCTCCGCCGAGCTGCAGGCCGTGGCCGACGAGTTCGGCGACGACCGCCGCACCGTCCTGCTCGAGGCCGAGACCGTGGCCGCCCCCGCCGCCTCGACCGCCGGCGGGCCCACCCCCGCCGGGGCCGCCCAGGCCGGGGCGGACCTCATGGTCCCGGACACCGCCTGCTGGGCCGTGCTCACCACCTCCGGGCGCCTGCTGCGCACCGCCGACCGCACCCCGATCGCCTCGCAGGGGCGGCGCCGCAAGCACGACGCCTTCGCCTCCGTGGTGGCGACGACGGCCCGCGGTGAGATCGGCGCCCTCACCTCCACGGGCGCGCTGCACCGGATCCAGGCCGTGGACCTGCCCGCCGCGCCCGAGCCCTCCGCGGCCCCGGCGATGACCGGGTCCGTCCCCGCCAAGGAGCTGGTGCCCCTCGGCAAGGGCGAGAGCCTCGTGGCGCTCGTGCCCCTGGACGCCGTGATCGCCCTCGGCACCGCCCAGGGCGTGGTCAAGCGGGTGCGCCCCGAGTGGCCGTTGAACCGCGAGGTGGCGGAGGCGATCGCCCTCAAGGACGGCGACGCGGTGGTCGGCGCCGCCCCAGCCGTGGACGACGAGGACCAGTTGGTCTTCCTCACCCGCGCCGGGCAGCTGCTGCGCTACGCCGCGTCCGCGGTCCGCCCCCAGGGTCCGGCCGCCGGCGGCGTGGCCGGCCTGCGGGTGGCCGCCGACGACGCGGTCCTCACCTTCGGCGTGGCCCCCGCCGCCTCCCTCACCGGCTCCGGCGACGACGCGGCCGCCCACCCGCGCCCCGCCGTCGTGGTGACGGTGACGGACGGCGAGGGCGATCTGCTCGGCTCCGCCGGCGGCTCCGTGAAGGTCACGCCCCTGGGCGAGTACCCGGCCAAGGGGCGCGGCACCGGCGGCGTGCGCGCGCACCGGCTGCTCAAGGGCGAGACGTCCCTCGTGCTCGGCTGGGTGGGCGCCGGCCCCGCGCTGGCCGCCTCGAAGGCCGGCGTGGCCCGGGCGCTGCCGGTCGAGTACGGGCGCCGCGACGGCTCGGGCGTGCCCGTGGACCAGCGCATCGAGGCCGTCGGCGCCGGGGCCTCCCCCGAGCTGCTCAGCGCGCTGCCGGTCGCGGACGACCCCGTGACGGTCTCGGCGGACTGACGCCCAGGCGCAGCCGCACGTCGGCCTCCGCGGCCAGGCGTTCGTCGTGGGTGACCACCACGGCGATCCGCCCGGCCAGGGCCGCGCGCAGGTCCGCCATCAGGGCCAGGGCCTCGTCCTGGCCCACGTGCGCGGTGGGCTCGTCCAGGAGCACGACGTCGGCCCGGGCCACGAGGGCGCGCGCCACGGCCAGGCGCTGGCGCTGGCCTCCCGAGAGCACGCGGCCGCCGGCGCCCACGGGCGTGTCCAGTCCCTCCGGGGCCGCGGCCAGCCAGGGGCCGAGGCCGACGCGCTCGAGCACCGCGGTGAGCTCCGCGTCGTCCGGGGCGTCCTCGGGATCCCGGGCGAGCGCCAGGTTGCCGCGCAGGCTGGAGTCGAACAGGAGCGCGTCCTGCGGCGTCCACGCCACGCGCGCCAGCGCCGCCGCGTCCGCGGGTGCCTCGACGCGGCGCCCGTCCGACTCGGTGCGCAGCAGGTAGGCGCCCTCGGCCAGCGGCTGGAACCCCAGCAGCACGGCCAGCAGGGTGGACTTGCCCGCGCCGGAGGGACCGGTGACGACGGCGGTCTGCCCCGGCTCGACGCGCAGGTCGACGCCGCTCCAGAGCGGCGCGTCCGCGCCCTCGAAGCGGACGGCCGCGCCGCGCAGGACCAGGCCCGTGACGCGCACGGGCGCCGCCGGCTCCGAGTCGGCGGACATCGAGGCGGACGTCGGGTCGGGCGTGGCCGAGGCCCGGCCCGGGTCCGCTGCGTCCGGGACCGCGGTGCCGGGCTCGTCCTCGCCCAGCAGGTCGGCCGCGGCGCGCGCCTGGGACGCCAGGGTGCCCAGCTCCTGGGCGGACTGGGCGAGGGCCCCGTAGGGCTCCGCCCAGGACAGGACGAGCAGCACCGCTAAGGCGGCGACGGCCGCGGCGGTGCCGGTCTGGGTGGCCGTCAGGGCCACGGCCAGCGCGGTGCCCCCGGAGACGAGGACCGCCAGCGCCCGGCCGGCGCCCGCGGCCCACGCCGCCCGGCGCTGGGGCGCCTGCAGGGCGGCGTCCGCCTCCGCGAGCCGGTCGGCGGCCGCCCGGGCCCGGCCGAGGCCATGCAGGTCCGGGGCGGCGGCGAGCACGGCCGCGACCCGGTCCAGCATCCCAGCGCGGTGGCGCACGGCCGCCTGGGTCTGGCGCCGGTCGAGCGCCGCGACGACGACGGGGATCGCCACGAGCCCCAGGGCGCCGGGCACGAGGGCGGCCACGGCCAGCTCCGGGGCCAGCAGGGCCACGGCCCCGGCGCTCACGAGCCACGCGAGCACGGCCGCCGGCACGGGCACCATCACGCGCGGCGCGGCGTCCCGCAGGGCGTCCACGTCCGCGACGAGCACGGACAGCGCCCCGTCGGCGCGGCTCAGGCGCCCCCACAGGGCGGGCCGGCGACCCAGGGCGTCCCACAGCCACAGCCGCAGCCGGGAGGCCCAGCCGAGGACGGCGTCGTGGGTGGCCAGCCGGTCCAGGTAGCGGAGCACCGCGCGGGACAGGCCGAAGGCGCGGACCAGCACGATCACGGAGAGCAGGTACAGCACGGGCGGCCGCCCCGCCGCGGTGACGATGAGCCAGCCCGAGAGCCCCGCGAGCAGCGCCGCGGACAGGTGCGTCCCCGTGGCCCACGCGACGCCGGCCCACAGCCGGCCCGAGCGCCACGGCAGGATCCGCAGGGCGGCGCGCGTCCGGGCACGGCGCGCAGCCGCCGGGGACGGCGCGGTGGAGGTCGCGGAGGCGGGGACGGGCTCCGCCTCGACCGGCGAGGCGACCGCGGCCGGCAGGGCGACGGCGGCCGTCGTGGCGGCCTCGGGATCCGCGGCGCCGCCGGCCGCGGCGGCCTCGGGATCCGCGGCGCCGCCGACCGCGGCCCCGGCCGGGGCCAGGGGCGTGCCCTGCGCGTCGACGAGGGCGTCCGCGGTGCGCTGCAGCGCCGGGTCGTGGGAGGCGGCCACCACAGTGCACGGCGGCAGGGCCAGGCCGGGCACGCCCGCGCGGGCGAGCGCGACGACGCCGGCGCGCACGGCGGCCGCAGCGGCGTCGTCCAGGTGGGCGGTGGGCTCGTCCAGGAGGACGAGCCAGGGGCGCCGGTCCGCGCCGGCGTTGCTCAGCCGCGCCAGCGCCCGGGCCAGGGCGACGCGCCGCAGCTCGCCGGGGCTGAGCTCCACGGGCCGCCGGTGCGCCGCGCCGTCCAGGGCGACGGCGGCGAGCACGGCGGCGCGCTCGGAGTCCGCAAGCGCCCGGCCGGCCGCGGCGTCGAGCTCCTCGCCCACCGTGGGCTCGAGCAGGCGCGGATGCTGGCCGACCCACACGGTGCGGTCCGGGTCCACGCCGCTCACCCTCCCCTGCACGCGGGCGTCCGTGGTGCGCAGCAGTCCCGCGAGCAGGTGCAGGAGGGTGGACTTGCCGGTGCCGGAGGCCGAGCCGAGCACGGTGAGCGTGCCCGGCGCCGCGCGCAGGTCCACGCCCTGCAGGACGGGCCGGTCCCCGAAGGCCACGCCGACGTCCTCGAGGACCACCGCGCCGGGCGGGGCCGCCGCGGGGCCGGCCGCGCGCGCCGGTGCGGCGGTGGGGTCCGCGAGCGCGTCCCGGGCCGCCCCGGGCACGGGCGCCCGCGCGGCGGCGCGGGCCCGGCCCTCGGCCTCGCGGCCGTCCTCGGAGGCGTGGTACGCGCTGCCGACGTCACGCAGGGGCAGGTACACCTCGGCGGCCAGGACGAGGACCACGAGCCCGGCACCGAGGTCCATCTGCCCGTAGACGAGGCGCAGGCCGATGAACACGGCCATCACGGCCACGGAGAGCGAGGCGATCAGCTCGAGCGCCATGCCGGAGACGAACGCGGTGCGCAGGGTGCCCAGGGTGGCGGCGTGGTACCGCTGCGAGGCCCGCTCGAGGGCGCGGCGCTGGACGCCGGCCCGGCGCAGCCCCACGAGCACGGGCAGTCCGCGGGCGAGCTCCACGAGGTGGCCGGAGAGGCGGTCCAGCCCGTCCTGGGCGGCGTCGATCCGCTCCTGGGTGTGCCGGCCGATGAGGACCATGAAGAACGGCACGAGCGGGACGGTCAGCAGCACCACGAGGGCGGAGAGCGGGTCCCGGGTGAGGATCCAGGCGCCGAGGACCGGGGGCACGACGGCGGCGGAGGCCAGGGCCGGCAGGACCTCGGTGTAGTAGTCGTCCAGGCCCTGCAGGCCGTGGGTGACCAGCACGGCGTCCGCGCCCGAGCGGGGGCGCGAGCCGTCCGCGGAGGCCAGGCGGTGGGCCACGAGGTCGCGGCGCACGCCCACCTGCACGCCGAGCGCGGCGCGGCGGCCCCACACCCGCTGGCCGGCGTCGGCCAGGGCGCGCAGCCCCACGCCGGCGGCGCCGAGCGCGAGGGCCCCGGCGAACGACGACGCCGCACCGACCGGCCCGACGGGCGCGGGCGGGAGGAAGAGCATCTCGACGAGCTGGGCCGTGCCCTCGGGGTCGAGCGTGTCGGCCATGCGGGTCAGCAGGCGGGCGAGCGACTCGGCGAGCAGGATCCAGCCCGCGGCCCGCAGCGCGGCGAGCCCGAGCATCGCCGCGACGGCGCGGCGCGCGGCCGGGCTCAGGTCGGGGCCGCGGCGGCGCCGGGGGCCGTCGTCGTGCTTGCGGCCTGGCCCACGGGGCGCGCCGTCGTCGGTCACACCGGCTCCACGGCGTGGGGCTCGGGGATGTGGGTCTCGCGCACGCGACGGCGGAACACCCAGTAGGACCACGCGGAGTAGGCCAGCACGATCGGCACGAAGACGAGGCTGATGACGGCCATGATGCCCAGCGTGTACGGGCCGGAGGCCGCGATCTCGGCGGTGAGGTCGAAGGCCGGGTCCACGGTGGAGGGCTGCAGCACGGGGAACTGGACGATCATGACGGCGCTCCAGGCCGCCACGAGGAACAGCGTCAGGCCGGCCAGGGCGAGGCCCTCCCGGCCTCGGCGGGCGGCCACGACGGACCCGGCCGCGGCCGCGACGCCGGCGGCCAGCAGCGCCCACGTCCAGGGGCGGTCGCCACGCAGCAGGACGGCGCCGGCCCACACGAGCAGCGGGACGAGGGCCACCGGGGTCCAGCGCGAGAGGAAGCGGGCGGCCGCCTGCCGCGGGGCGCCGTCGGTCTTGAGCCCGATGAACGCCCACGCCTGGGCGATGGAGAAGCCGACCACGGCCAGCCCACCCAGCACGGCCCAGCCGTTGAGCCACGCGAAGGGCCCGCCCACGCGGTCGCCGTTCGCGTCGATGGGCAGCCCGGTGGTGGTCAGGGCCAGGAAGGCGCCCACGACGAAGGCGGCCGTGAAGGAGCCCAGGGCCAGGCACCAGGTCCACACCGCCCGCGTGCGGTCCGTGCGCGCCTTGCCGCGGTACTCGATGGAGACCGCCCGCAGGATCAGGGCGAGCAGGAGCAGCAGCATGGGCAGGTACAGCGTGGAGAGCAGGGAGGCGTACCAGAACGGGAACGCCGCGAACATCGCGCCGATCGCCGTGATGAGCCAGACCTCGTTGCCCTCCCACACGGGGCCGATCACGTTCAGCAGCACCCGGCGGCGCCGCTCGTCGCGGGCCCAGGCCTGCATGAGCATGCCCGCGCCGAGGTCGAACCCCTCCAGGGCCAGGTAGCCGAGCCAGAGCACGGCGATGATCACGTACCAGAAGACGGGCAGGGCCTCGGCCATTCTCGTTCGGTCCTCTCAGCTGCGGGGGTCAGTAGGCGAACGCGAGCACGTCGTCGCGGTCGTGGCGGTCCTCGTCGGGGTCCCGGTGCTCGTCCGCCGTGAGCTCCGGCATGCCGGCGGGCACGCCGCCGCGCACGTAGCGCACCATCAGCACCACCTCGACGACGAGCAGCACGGCGTAGATCCCCACGAGCACGATCAGGGAGGCGAGCACCTCCTGGGCGCTCACGCCCGGGGAGACCGCGGCGGCCGTGAACATGTACACCTCGTCGACGCCCATGGCGGGGTTCGGGTAGACCACGAAGGGCTGCCGGCCCATCTCGGTGAACACCCAGCCGGCCACGTTCGCCGCAAAGGGGGCGCCGATGGAGGCGACGGCGGTGGCCGTCCAGCCCCGCGAGTCGGGGACCGTGCCGCGGCGGGTCATCCAGAGGGTGAGCGCCCCGGCCAGCGCGCCGAGGCCGCCGAAGGTGATCATGAGGCGGAACCCCCAGTAGGTGACCTCCATGAGCGGCTGGTAGTCGATGGGCGCTCCGGCGCGCTCGCCGTACAGCGGGTCGTCCGGCAGGTGCGTGCCGTAGCGCTCCTCGAAGTCCGGCAGCAGGGAGTTCAGGCCGGGCACGGGGGTGGTGAAGTCCTCGTAGGCGAGGTAGGAGAGCAGCCCGGGCAGCTCGATCACCGTGGTGACGTCGGTGCAGGTGGTGCGGTCGCCCGCGCCCAGGTCGCCCAGGGTGAGGACGGAGAAGGCGGTGCCGTCGTGGCACGCGGCCTCGGCGGAGGCCATCTTCGTGGGCTGGAACTCGATCATCTGCTGCGCCTGGGCGTGCCCGGTGAAGGCGGTGCCGAGGAAGCCGACGATCGCCACCGCGGCGCCGGCGCGCAGGGACGTGATCCACACGCGGTGGTCCAGGCGGTCGCGGGCCTTGGAGCCCGTGGTGCCGACGACGACGCGCCCGTGCTCGTCCACGGTGTCGATCCCGTCCCGCCGGCGCTTCCACAGGTGGTACCAGGAGATGCCGAGCAGGAAGCCTCCGGCGACGGCCCAGGAGCCGGCGATGGTGTGGGGGAAGTGCGTGAGGACGATGGGGTTGGCCAGCACCGCACCGATGTCGTTCAGCACGGGCCGCCCGTCGACCACCTCGTAGCCCACCGGATGCTGCATGAAGGCATTCGCGGTCATGATGAAGTACGCGGACAGGTGGGCCCCGATCACGGCGCACCAGATGGCCGCCAGGTGCAGGCGGCGGGGCACCCGGCCCCAGCCGAAGATCCACACGCCCAGGAACACGGACTCCAGGAAGAAGGCGATGAGCGCCTCCAGGGCCAGCGGGGCCCCGAAGACGTCGCCCACGAACCGGGAGTACTCGGACCAGGCCATGCCGAACTGGAACTCCTGCACGATGCCCGTGGCCACGCCCATGATGAAGTTGATCAGGAAGAGCTTGCCCCAGAACTTCGTCATGCGCAGGTACTGCTCCCGGCCGGTGCGCACCCAGAGGGTCTGCATGACGGCGACCACCAGGCCGAGGCCGATGGTCAGGGGCACCATGAGGAAGTGGTAGACGGTCGTGATGCCGAACTGCCACCGGGCGAGGTCGAGGGGATCCACGGACGGCTCCTGAGACGAGGCGGGCTCCGGCGGGGACGGACCGGAGGGTCCCGTCCACCCTAGCCACTTTTTCTACACGTTGTAGAAAACGACCGACGGCGACGGGCCTCGCCGGCGCCCCTGGCCTAGGATCGGGGGGCACGCACCGGTGAGACGAAGGAGGACCCATGACCCGCGCCCGCCTCGAAGGCGCCGTGATGGACCTCCTCTGGGACCACGCCGAGGGCCTCACGGCCGCCGAGGTCCGCACCCTCCTGCACCGCAAGGGCGCCCCGCCCGCCCTGACCACCGTCCACACGGCCCTCACCCGGCTGGCGGCCAAGGGCCGCGTGCGCCCCGCCGAGGGTGGCCGCCCCCGCCGCTTCCGCGCCGCCGTGACCCGGGAGGCCCACACGGCGGAGCTGCTGCGGGACCTCCTCGGCTCCGCCCCGGACCGGGAGACCGTCCTGGCCGCCTTCGTGGGCGGCATCTCGGAGACCGACTCCGCCGCCCTGCGCCGCCTGCTGGACTGACCCGGACGCCGAGGCACCGTGTCCGTCCCCGTCTTGCTGCTCGCCGTCGTCGCCGTGGCCCTGGCCGGACCCGTGCCCGTGCTGCTCGGGCGCGCCGCGTGGCCGGCCCGCTCCCCCGTGCTCGCCGCCCTCGCCTGGCAGGCCGTCGCCCTCGCCGGCGGACTCGCCCTGCTGGGCGCGCCCCTCGTGTGGGGCCTGCTGCCGTGGGGCGAGGGCCTCGTGGCGGCGGCGCCCCGGCTGGCCGCGCACCTGGCCGGCGACGCCGCCGCCGCGCCGCGGCCCACCGGCCTGCCCGTCGGCCTGCACCTGATGGCGGTGGGCGCCGGGGCCGGGATCGCGGTGCACCTGCTGCTCACCACGGCCGTGACCGCCGTCCGCACCCTGCGGGCCCGGGCCCGCCACCGGGACGCCGTCGAGCTCGTGGCCACGGGCCCCGCCGACGCGGGCCGGTGGCCCGGCGGGGCGCGCGGGGCCCGCGAGCTGCCCGTCGACGACCCGCTGGCCTACTGCGTGCCCGGCTCCCCGCGCGGAGGGGAGGCCCTCACCGTCGTCTCGAGCGGCCTGCTGGCGCGCCTGTCGCCGGAGGAGCTGGACGCCGTCGTGGCCCACGAGCGGGCCCACCTCGACCAGCACCACGGCCTGCTGCGCCTGGCCTTCGCCGCGTGGGCGCGGGCGTGCGCGTGGCTGCCCACCGCCGAGACCGCGCGCCTGGCCGTGGTCCAGGTGACCGAGATGCTCGCCGACGACGCCGCCCTGCGCCGTGCCCCGGCAGACGTGCTCGTCCGGGCCCTCGCGCAGGCCGCCCCGGGCCCCGACGCCGGTCCGGCCGGCCAGGCCGACGCGACCGGGCCGACCTCCGCGGGCCTCGGAGACCGGGCCGCGCGGCTGCTCACCCGGCCGGCGCCCCTGCCCGCCGCGGCGGCGGCGCTCGTGGCGGCGGCCTCCCTCGCCCTGCCGGCGGCCACCGCGGCCGCCCTGCTCGGCCTGCCCTGAGCCGGCGCCCCCGGGCGTGTTCGCCCCGGGCCGAGCGACACCCATCCCGGGCGGGCGTCCGCACCGCTCCGATAGAGTGACATCTCGCCTCACCCCGGGGTGAGTCCCCCGTCCTCCCGCAGATTGGTCCTGGTGACGAACGTGTCCGGCAACGCCAGCTACGAGTACTCCCGCGCCGCCCTCCTGGCGGTCACCGAGGTCGAGGCGCCCCTCGAGGTGACCTCGGACGACCTCGACGAGCGGCTGGCGGACGTGCTCCGGCGGCTCAAGCTCCCGCCCCACCTGCTGCAGCGCGTCGCGGGCGTGCGCGCCCGGCGCAACTGGGACGCCTCCCAGGACTTCCAGGAGGCCGCCGCGCAGGCCGGCACCGCCGCCCTCGCCGCCGCCGGGATCGGTCCCGAGCGCGTCGGGCTGCTCATCAACACCTCGGTGACCCGGGCGACCCTCGAGCCCTCCGTGGCCGTGCGGATCCACCACATGATGGGCCTGCCCACCTCGGCCACGAACTTCGACATCACCAACGCCTGCCTCGGCTTCGTCAACGGCCTGATGATGGCCTCCACCCTCGTGGACGCGGGCCAGGTGGACTACGCCGTGGTCGTCGCCAGCGAGGACGCCTCCAAGGTCCAGGACGCCACCGTGGAGAACCTGCACGCCTCCACCACGAACCGCGGCAACTTCATGGAGCAGTTCGCCTCCCTCACCCTGGGCTGCGGTGCCGCGGCCGCCGTCGTCGGCTCCATCGAGGACCACCCGGACGCCCACCGGATCGTCCGCGGCATCACCCGCGCCGGCACCGACCACCACGACCTGTGCGTCGGCGACCACCGCGGCATGTACACGGACTCCACCGCCCTGCTCAACGACGGCCTCGAGCTCGTCATGGACGCGTGGAACGACACCCCCGCCGAGTGGGCGTGGAAGGACGCGGACCGGTTCATCACCCACCAGGTCTCCCAGCTCCACACCAACGCGATCTCCGAGTCCGCCGGCCTGCCCCTGGACCGGATCCCGACGACGTTCCCCGTGCTGGGCAACGTCGGGCCGGCCTCGCTGCCCATCACCCTCGTGCGGGAGATGGACGAGCTGTCCGCCGGGGACACGGTGGTGTGCCTGGGCGTGGGCTCGGGCCTGAACACCGCCATGCTCGAGATCCAGTGGTGAACTGAAGGACCAGAGGAGACCCATGCCGCAGATCCCCGCCGCCCCCGCCGTCCTGCCCCCCGCCGACCGCCTGCCCGGCTGGGACCCGGCGTGGTCCCGCCTCGTGGAGATCCGCTCGGCCGCGGACCCGGAGGGGACGGTGCGCACCCTGCACGTGGCGGACACGGGCCCCGTGCTCGCGGCCGCCGGCGCCGAGATCGTGGGCACCATCGTGGCGGTGCACGGCAACCCCACCTGGTCCTGGCTGTGGCGCTCCCTGCTCGTCGAGACCGTCCGCCGCGCCCGGCGCGGCATGGCCGCGTGGCGCGTGGTGGCCCCGGACCAGCTGGACATGGGCTTCTCCGAGCGCCTCGCCCACCCGGGCCACCCCGCCGCCGCCTCGATGGGCCGTGACGGCGACACCTACCGCTCCCTCGGCGCGCGCATCGACGACCTCGACGCCCTGCTGGAGACGCTCGGCCTGCGGGACCTCGCGGCGACCGGACACCCGCTGATCACCCTCGGCCACGACTGGGGCGGCGTCGTCTCCCTCGGCTGGGCGGGCCGCAACCCGCAGCTCGTGGACGGCGTGGCCACCCTCAACACGGCGGTGCACCACCCGGAGGGCGCGCCCATCCCGGCGCCCCTGCAGGCCGCCCTGGCCGGGCCCGTGCTGCCCGCCTCCACCGTCCTGACGGACGCGTTCATCTCCGTGACCACCTCCCTGGCCAAGCCCGCCCTGGCCTCGGACGTGCGCGCCGCCTACCACCTGCCCTACGAGACCGCGGACCGCCGCGGCGGCGTCGGCGGCTTCGTGGCGGACATCCCCGCCGAGCCCTCGCACGGCAGCCACGCCGAGCTGCGGCGCGTGTGGGAGGGCGTCTCCGCGCTCGGCCGGGCCGGCACGCCCGCGCTCATCCTGTGGGGCGCCGACGACCCCGTGTTCCTGGACCGCTACCTCGACGACCTGCGCGACCGCCTGCCCCAGGCGCGCGTGCACCGCTACGAGGAAGCCGGCCACCTGCTGGTCGACGACCGCGACGTCACCGCCCCCCTGCTGCAGTGGGCCCAGCTGCTGCGCGCCGGGCAGCTGGACGACCCCGGCTCGGGCCTGCCCGGGCCCGTGCCGCACGCGTCGGCTGCGTCCCCGGCGGACGAGGACGGGCTCCACGTGGACCTGGGCGAGCACGCCGCGCCCGCCGGCGACGACGTCGCCCGCCTGTGGGACCACCTGCGCGACTGGGGCGCCCCCGGCTCCGAGCACCGCGAGTACACCGCCCTCGTGGACATGGCCGGCGCGCAGACCGGCCGGTCCCTCGTGGGCGGTGCCCGCCGCCCCGTGGCCGTGAGCTGGGGCGAGCTCCACGAGACCGTCTCGGCGATCGCCACCGGCCTGTGGGCCGCCGGCATGCGCCCGGGCGACCGCGTCGCCATGCTCGTGCCCCCGGGCCGCGACCTCTCCGCCGCGCTCTACGCGGTGCTGCGCGTGGGCGGCGTGGCCGTGGTGGCCGACCAGGGCCTCGGCATCGCCGGCATGACCCGTGCCATGAAGTCCGCCCGGCCGCGCTGGATCATCGGGCGCACCCCCGGCCTCACCCTGGCCCGCGCCCAGTCCTGGCCCGGCACCCGGATCTCCGTCACCGAGCCCGGCGCAGCCCAGAAGCGGCTGCTCGACGTCTCGGACTCGATCTACGCCATGATCGAGCGGCATCGGGACCCGGCCGTCGGCGAGCCCGTGGACGAGCACGGGAGCCCGCTGCCCGAGCCCGCCCTCGCCGCGGACGCCGCCGTCCTGTTCACCTCCGGCTCCACGGGGCCGGCCAAGGGCGTCGTCTACACGCACGAGCGCCTGGGCCGCCTCGTGACGATGATCTCCCGGACCCTGGGCATCCGGCCCGGCGGCTCGCTCCTGGCCGGGTTCGCGCCCTTCGCGCTGCTCGGCCCGGCCCTCGGCGCCGCCTCCGTGTCCCCGGACATGGACGTCACCAAGCCGGCCACGCTGACCGCGCGGAGCCTGGCGGACGCCGCGATCGCCGGCCAGTCCACCGTGCTCTTCGCCTCCCCCGCCGCGCTGGCCAACGTGGTCGCCACCGCCGACGGCCTCGACGCCGCGCGTCGGGACGCCCTGGACGCGGTGCGCCTCGTGCTCTCCGCCGGCGCGCCCGTGCACCCCCAGTTGATGCGACAGGTCCGGGACCTCATGCCCAACGCGGAGGTCCACACGCCGTGGGGCATGACCGAGGGCCTGCTGCTCACGGACATCGACGGCGAGACCGTGCAGCGGCTGCGCGGCGCCGACGACGAGGGCGTGTGCGTGGGCACCGCCCTGCCCACGGTGTCCCTGGCCATCGCCCCGCTGCTCGAGGACGGCACCGCCGAGGACCTCATCCTCGACCCCGCCCAGGGCCACGGCGTGCTCGGCGAGATCGTGGTGAGCGCCCCGCACCTGAAGGACCGGTACGACGCGCTCTGGCACACCGACCAGCAGAGCAAGCGGGACGGCCTGTGGCGCCGCGACGGCCGCGTCTGGCACCGCACCGCGGACATCGGCCACTTCGACGCCGAGGGGCGCGTCTGGCTCGAGGGCCGGCTGCAGCATGTCATCACCACCCCCGAGGGGCCGCTCGGCCCCGGCGGCCCCGAGAAGACCGTGGACGCGCTCGGCCCCGTCCGGCGCAGCGCCGTGGTGGGTGTGGGCCCGCGGGGCACCCAGGCCGTCGTCGTGGTGGTGGAGGCCGCGGTCCCGGCCACCCGGCCGGCGCGCCGCGCCGGGCAGCACCGGGACGGGCGACCCAAGCAGGGCCTGGCCCCCACCGCCCTGGCCTCCGCCGTGCGCGCGGCGCTCGAGCCGCTGCCCGTGGCCGCCGTTCTGGTGGCCGACGAGATCCCCACCGACATCCGGCACAACTCGAAGATCGACCGGGCCCGCGTGGCCCGCTGGGCCGAGGGCGTGCTGGCCGGCGGACGGGCAGGCGCGCTGTGAGCGGGTTCGGCTACGACGTCGGCCTCGACGAGGCGGGCATGCCCGAGCTCGTGGAGCGCCTTGAGAGCCGGCGCGTCCTGGTGACCGGGGCCTCGGGCCTGCTCGGCGCCGGCGTCGCCCGGGTGCTCGCGGACGCGGGCAACGACGTCGTGACGCTGCAGCGCCGGCCCTCCGGCGTGGCGGGCGCCCGCGACGTGCAGGGCTCGGTCACCGACCCGGCCGCCGTCGAGCGCGCCGTGGCCGGGGTGGACACCGTGGTGCACGTGGCCGCGAAGGTCTCCGTCTCCGGTCCCGAGCACGAGTTCGAGGCCGTGAACGTGGAGGGCACCCGCATCCTGCTGCACGCCGCCCAGCGGCACGGGGTGCGCCGGTTCGTGCACATCTCCTCCCCCTCGGTGGCCCACGCGGGCGACTCGATCGTGGGCGAGGGCGCCGGCCCCGCCAGCCCCGAGCACGCGCGCGGACCGTACGCGCGCACGAAGGCGGCGGGCGAGCGGCTCGCCCTGGCCGCGAACCGGGACGACTTCCGCGTGATGGTGCTGCGCCCCCACCTGATGTGGGGCCCCGGGGACATGCAGCTCACCGACCGCATCGTGCAGCGGGCGCGCGCCGGGCGGATGCCCGTGCTGGGCACCGGCGCGCCGCTGATCGACACGCTCTACACGGGCAACGCCGTCGAGGCCGTGGTGGCCGCCGTGTCCGCGGCCGACCACCACCACGGCGAGGCACTCGTGGTGACCAACGGCGAGCCGCGCCCCGTGGGCGAGCTGGTCCGCCAGATCGCCCTCGCCGGCGGCGCCGAGGAGCCCGAGCGCCACGTGCCCGCCGGCCTCGCCCGCCGGGCCGGGGCCCTGATCGAGCGCGCCTGGGAGCGGGACCTGTTCGGCCTGCGATCGCGCGGCGTCGGCTCCGACGACGGCGAGCCCCCGCTCACCGAGTTCCTCGCCGAGCAGCTCTCCACCGCCCACTGGTTCGACCAGCGCCGCACCCGCGAAGTGCTCGACTGGACCCCGTCCGTGAGCATCGACGAGGGCCTACACCGCCTCGCGGCGTACTACCGCGCCCGCTGACTCCGGCCCGTCCCCTCCCCCGCCGCCCCCACGCTTTCGTGCGGGAAACGGGAGCCTTCCGGGGTGCTTTCGTGCGGGAAACGGGAGCCTTCCCGCCAGCCGGTCGACGGTCCGGGCCGGACGACGTCGGGAACGGGCTGGGGCGTCGGCGTCGTGGTGAGGGAGAGCACGCCGTGCACGGCCGACGCCACCGCGGCCGCCAGCACGGCCGCCGCGGGATACTGCAGTGCTGGGTCCGGCAGGGCCCCGATGACCCACGCCGGCACCACGGACAGCCCGACGGTCAGCAGGACGACCAGCGCCCCGAAGGCCGTCGACGCCAGGACGATGCGCAGCCGCCACGCCCTCCGTGTCATCGGGGCGTCTCGTGCATTCCTGTGTGAAGGCATGCCGTCAGGCTCTCACAGCGGCTGAGGACCGGGCCCTGGGGTGAGGGCCCGAGCCTCCCTTTTCCCACACGAAAACGCCCGGGAAGCCTCCCGTTTCCCGCACGAAAACGTCCGGGATGCCTCCCGTTTCCCGCACGAAAGCGGGTCGGTTCAGGCGTCGATCCGCTCGCGGTCCAGCTCGTCCGCGTGGGAGACGATGAAGTCCTTGCGCGGGGCCACGGAGGAGCCCATGAGCAGGTCGAACACCCGCTCGGCCGCCTCCACCTCGGCGATGTTCACGCGGCGCAGGGTGCGGTGCCGGGGGTCCATGGTGGTCTCCGCCAGCTGGTCCGCGTCCATCTCGCCCAGGCCCTTGTAGCGCTGGATGGGCTCCTTGTAGGACCGCCCCTCCTTCTCCAGCCGGGCGAGCGTGGCGTAAAGCTCCTGCTCGGAGTACGTGTAGATGACCTCGCGCTCCTTCACGCCCTTGGTCACGGCCTCGATCCGGTGCAGCGGGGGCACGGCGGCGAACACGCGGCCGGCCTCCACCATGGGGCGCATGTAGCGGAAGAACAGGGTCAGCAGAAGGGTGCGGATGTGGGCGCCGTCCACGTCCGCGTCCGTCATCAGCACCACCTTGCCGTAGCGGGCGGCGTCCAGGTCGAAGCTGCGCCCGGCGCCGCCGCCGACCACCTGGATCAGGGCCGCGCACTCGGCGTTGGCCAGGATGTCCGAGACGGAGGCCTTCTGGACGTTGAGGATCTTGCCGCGGATGGGCAACAGCGCCTGGAAGTCCGAGGAGCGGGCCAGCTTGGCGGTGCCCAGCGCGGAGTCGCCCTCCACGATGAACAGCTCGGAGGAGGCGACGTCGTTGCTGCGGCAGTCGGCCAGCTTGGCGGGCATGGTGGAGGTCTCCAGCGCGTTCTTGCGGCGCTGGTTCTCCTTGTGCGTGCGGGCCGAGATGCGCGACTTCATCTCGGCGACGACCTTCTCCAGCAGGACGTGCACCTGCTGCTTCTGGGCGCGCGCCGTGGCGGTGAGGCGGGCAGTCAGCTCCTTCTCCACGACCTGCGCCACGATGCGGCGCACGGCGGAGGTGCCGAGGATCTCCTTCGTCTGGCCCTCGAACTGGGGCTCGGCGAGCCGGACGGTGAGCACCGCCGTCATGCCGGCCAGCACGTCGTCCTTCTCCACCTTGTCCGAACCGGCCTTCAGGCGGCGGGCGTTGGACTCGACCTGGGTGCGGAACGCCTTGAGCAGCGCGGCCTCGAACCCGGACTGGTGGGTGCCGCCCTTGGGGGTGGCGATGATGTTCACGAACGAGCGGAACACGGTGTCGTAGCCGACGTCCCACCGCAGCGCGAGGTCGACCTCGCACGTGCGCTGCACGTCCTGCATGGCGGTGCGCCCGTCCTCGCCGAGCACAGGGACACGCTCCTTGAACGATCCGGACCCCTGGATCCGCCACACGTCCGTGACCGGCGTGGCGGGGGTGAGGTGCTCCACGAACTCGGAGATGCCGCCGTCGTACTGGAAGACCTCCTCCACCGGTCCCTCCGCCCCGGGGGTGCCCGGCCGGCGGCGCAGGTCCTTGACGGTGATGCGCAGCCCGGGGATCAGGTACGCGGTCTGCCGCGCGCGGGCGTGCAGGTCGTCCGCGGAGAACGCGGCGTCCTTGATGAAGATCTGCTCGTCCGCCCAGTACCGCACGCGGGTGCCGGTCTGACCGCGCTTGGCCTTGCCGACGACGTCCAGCGGCGAGGCGTCCGTGGACGGCTCGAAGGGGGCGTCCGGGGACGGGCGCGAGCCGTCCTGGAAGCGGCCGGGCTCGCCGCGGCGGAAGGACATCTGATGCACCTTGCCGCCGCGCAGCACCTGCACGTCCAGGCGGGAGGAGAGCGCGTTGACCACGGAGGCGCCCACGCCGTGCAGGCCGCCGGAGGCCGCGTAGGAGCCGCCGCCGAACTTGCCGCCGGCGTGCAGCTTGGTGAAGACCACCTCGACGCCGGACAGGCCGGTGCGCGGCTCCACGTCCACGGGGATGCCGCGCCCGCTGTCCTCGACCTCCACGGAGCCGTCCGGGTGGAGCGTGATCTCGATCGACTGGCCGTAGCCGGCCAGCGCCTCGTCCACCGAGTTGTCGATGATCTCCCAGAGGCAGTGCATGAGGCCGCGGGAGTCGGTGGAGCCGATGTACATGCCCGGCCGCTTGCGCACGGCCTCGAGCCCCTCCAGGACGGAGAGGTGGCGGGCGTTGTACTCGGAGTTCGCGGGCACGGGGGGCCTTTCGGTGGACGACGACGGCCCGTCCAGCGTACTCCGCGCCCCGGACGCGACAGGGCCGCGGCGGGGGTCCCGGCCCGTGGCCCGGCGCGGCGGCCGAGGGCCGGCGCGTACGCGGCTGGCGAAACACGCTCCCGGGTGCGGACAGGGCGGGAAGTTCCCTGCCATCCTTGCTGTTCCATGGGACAAGAGGAGGACCGGCCCGCCCCCACGGCGACGCCGCCCTCCGGACCCGAGAGACCTGAGGAGGACTCCATGTCCATCACCGCCGTGGCCGAGCCGGCCGCCCTCACCCGTTCCGACCGCTGCGACCGCTGCGGAGCCCAGGCCTACGTCCGCGCGGTGCTGCCCTCCGGCGGCGCCCTCCAGTTCTGCGGCCACCACGCCCGCGCCGTGGAGGACGCGCTGCGTCCCCAGGCCGCTCACTGGCAGGACGAGACCGACCGCCTGACCGCCGGCGCCTGACCGCGGCGCACGCCTCGCGCGCCGGCGAGGCGCCCCGCACAGCCGAAGGGCCGGACCCTCGCGGGGGTCCGGCCCTTCGTCATGCCGCCTCGGCTCAGTCCAGGTAGTCCCGGAGCACCTGCGAGCGGGACGGGTGGCGCAGCTTGGACATGGTCTTGGACTCGATCTGGCGGATGCGCTCGCGCGTCACGCCGTAGACCTTGCCGATCTCGTCCAGGGTCTTGGGCTGGCCGTCGGTGAGACCGAAGCGCATCGCGACCACGCCGGCCTCGCGCTCCGAGAGCGTGTCCAGGACGGAGTGCAGCTGCTCCTGCAGGAGCGTGAAGGACACGGCGTCCGCGGGGACTACGGCCTCGGAGTCCTCGATGAGGTCGCCGAACTCGGAGTCGCCGTCCTCGCCGAGCGGGGTGTGCAGCGAGATCGGCTCGCGGCCGTACTTCTGCACCTCCACGACCTTCTCCGGGGTCATGTCCAGCTCCTTGGCCAGCTCCTCCGGGGTGGGCTCGCGGCCGAGGTCCTGAAGCATCTGGCGCTGCACGCGGGCGAGCTTGTTGATGACCTCCACCATGTGCACGGGGATGCGGATGGTGCGTGCCTGGTCCGCCATGGCACGGGTGATGGCCTGTCGGATCCACCACGTGGCGTAGGTGGAGAACTTGAAGCCCTTGGTGTAGTCGAACTTCTCCACGGCGCGGATGAGGCCGAGGTTGCCCTCCTGGATCAGGTCCAGGAACAGCATGCCGCGGCCGGTATAGCGCTTGGCCAGCGAGACCACCAGGCGCAGGTTGGCCTCGAGCAGGTGGTTCTTGGCCTTGCGGCCGTCCGCGATGATCAGCTGGATGTCGCGGCGCTCGCGGTAGTCGTCGGAGGCCTCGGCCTGCACCACGTGCTCGGCGTAGAGGCCGGCCTCGATGCGCATGGCGAGGTCCACCTCCTGCTCCGCGTTGAGCAGGGCGACCTTGCCGATCTGCTTGAGGTAGTCCTTCACCGGGTCGGCGGTGGCGCCGGCCACCACGACCTGCTGGACCGGGGCGTCGTCCTCGGAGTCGTCCACGACGAACGCGCCCTTGGTCTGGGCCACGGCCTGGCCGGAGCCGGCCTTGGTGCCGGTCACGGCCTCCTGGTCCATGGCCGGGGCGTCGGGGGCGTCCGAGCCGTCGGCGTCCTCGTCGTCCGAGTCCTCCGTGGCGGCCTTGGCCTCGCCGTCGACGAGGTCGGCCACGTCCGCGTCCACGGCGTCGGCGGCGTCGGTGCGCTCGACGGCGTCCGCCAGCTCCTCGTCCTGCTCTGCCTGGGCGGCGGCGGACGCGGTCGCCTTCTTGCCCTTGGCGGTCGCGGCGGGCGCGGCCTTCTTCCGGGCGGTCGTCTTGGCGGCCGGCTTGGTCGCGGTCGACTTGGCGGCGGTCGTCTTCGACGCAGCGGTCCGGCGGGTGGTGGTCTTCGCGGGGGCCTCGCCGTCTGCCGCGGCAGTCTTGGCGGCCGCCTTGGTGGCGGCGCCCTTGGCCGCGGCCGACTTCGCGGTCGACTTGGCGGCCGTCGTGGAGGAGGCGGTCTTGCGCGCGGCGGTGCCCTTGGCCGTGGTGCTCTTCGCCGCGGTCGTCTTCTTCGCGGCCGTGGAGCGGGAGCGCGTGGTGGCGGCGCCGGAGTCGGTGGTCTCCGGGGCGTCCTGCGCACCGTTGGTCGTCGACGTGGTCACTCGAGGCCTTTCCGTCTGGTCCGCGGTCGTCCGCGGAGCCGTGCAGTCCATATACGCGTGACCCTGTCAAGTCCCGGCCTCGGACGGCGTCGGCCGTCCGGGCCCGCAGACTGCAGGGTCCGTGCGTGTCCAACACCGGCGGTGCGGGATCTATTCCGCCTCCCCGGGAACGGGCCCGGGAGTGCCCGCCGACATGGAGCCGGACCATCCTCTCACGCGCGGCCTACGCCCCGGGCCGCCACGCGGTGTCCGGGTGCGCCGCCCAGCCGGCCACGCACCCCGTGTCGACGACGCGGCGCATCAGCGTGACGAACGGGTCGTCCGGCGCCAGCTCGGCCGCGGCCGCCAGGTGGGCCGCCGCGTCCGAGCCCTGGCCGCGCGCCCAGCCCACCCAGCCGGCCAGGGCCAGCGCCTGGGCGGCCGCCGGCGGCGGGGCGGCCGGCACGAGGCGGCGCAGGCCCGCGCGCAGCCGGTCGAGCCGCTCCCAGGGCGGGGCCTGCTCGGAGCCGGCTATGAGGAATCGCTCGCGCTCGGCGGGCTCCGGCGGCGGGTCGCCGGGGCGCACGGCGGCGTGGAGCACGAGCGCATCGCGCCAAGAGGGGAGGGTCAGGGGCGCACCCAGGACCGCGGCATCCGCGGACGGGTGCTCCTCCGTCCCGGACACCGGGGCGGTCCCCTCGGCGGTCACGGGCCGGGCCGCGCCCCGCTCCCGCGCCAGGACGGACTCCCACTGCGAGAGCCACACCCGGCGCGCCGCGTCGTCGTCCGCCGCCGGCGCCCGCCACGACGCGGCGCGCCGACCGCGCGGCACGGGCCCCGCCCGCGGGACCGGCTCGGGCGCGGCCGCGCGGTCCCACACCGAGCCCCGGGCCATCAGGTGCAGGGACAGCGGGGCGCTGCGCGGGTCGACGTCGTGGTCCTGCCCGCGGTCCCGGCCGCTCCACGGGCGGGCGCGGCCTCCGGCGGTGGTCCAGGCCCCGGCCAGGGGCCGGCCCGCCACCGCCAGGGCCGCCGTCAGCGCGGCGGCGCAGGACGGGGCGTCGAGCCCGGGCGCCGGCCCGGCGGGCAGGGCGAGGGCCAGGACGGCGTCGGCCTCGGCATCGCGGCGGCAGACCCCGGCCACCGCGCGGGCCCACTCGACCGCCTCCGCCGGATCGGGCGGGGCGGGCGCGGCGGAGGGCTCGGGCAGGTCGACGCGGACCACGGCGCGCAGGCGCCCCGCGGCGAGGGTGATGAGCAGCAGGCTGCCGGCCGGCAGCCGGCCCAGGGCGTGGCCGGCGTAGGCGAGGAGGTCCTCCGGGCCGCGGGCGGGGAGGACGGGGACGTCAAGGGAGGCGGCGGGTTCCATGCCGCCACCCTGGCGGCCCGGGCCGTCCGCGGCGGGTCAGCGCTCGTCGTCGGTGGACGGGCGGGGCGGTCCGTCCTCCTGTGCAGGAGCGGACCCGTCCGGGCCGGCCCGGCCGGCGAGGTACGCCTCCACGGCGGAGGCGAGCTCGTCGCCGTCGGGCAGGCCCTCCTCCGTCTCCAGGAGGGAGCGCTCCTGGTCCTCGGCGTTCTGGTCGAAGTTGCGCTCCAGCCCGGCGATCATCTGCTGGACCTCCTCCGAGCCGGAGACCTGCCGCTCCAGCTCGGCCTCGATCTCGCGGGAGGCGTCCCGCAGGTCGTCCGAGGGCAGCATGAGCCCCATGGCCGCGCCGGCGTACTCGAGGGCGGCGACCGCGGCCTGCGGGAAGGACGCCTCGGCCACGTAGTGCGGCACGTGCACCGTGTAGCCGGCCGTCGGGATCCCGGCCTCGTCCGCGCGCAGCTCGAGCATCTGGAGCAGCCCCGAGACGATCTCCGCCTCCGGGCTCCACGTGGACAGGCCCTCGACGGCCTCGGCCCGGGTGCCGTGCGTGGTCACGCCGATCCGCCGGGTGTGGGGCACGGGCAGCGGCGCGGCGTCGAGGAAGGTCAGGGAGTCCACCTGCCACTCCTCGGCGAGGCCCAACACGGCCTCGACGACGGCCTGCCAGCGGAAGTCGGGCTCGGGCCCGGCCAGGAGCAGGAACGGGTGGCCGATCAGGTCCTCCACGAGCTGCACCTCCAGGGTGGGCAGCCGCAGGTCACGGTAGCGGTCCCGGTCGAAGCGCATGCGGGGGCGGCGGGCGCGGTAGTCGAACATGGAGTCCACGTCGAAGGAGGCCACGGTGCGGTGCTCCAGGTGCTCGCGCAGGGCGGTGCGCACCTGGCGGCTGACGCGGCCCGCGTCCATGTGCCCGGTGAGGGTGACGAGCAGGGCGAGCCCCGGCGGCACGGCCTCGGCGTCGTGTCGCGTGTAGATCGGAGCGGCGTCCTGCACGTCGGGTCCCCTTCGTCCGTGGTCCTGTCCCCGCGGGGGCCTGCGGCCCCGCGAGGGCGACGCAGCGGCGCGTCCCGCGTCCTGTCTCGTCAGTCAACCACGGGGCCGGGTCCGCCTATTCCGCGCCCGCGCGCCCTGGACCGCGGCGCGAGGCCGGTGGCTAGGATGACGCGGGACGGCCCGGCCCACCCCGCCGGGCGCATTCCCGAGACCCCCGGAAGAGAGGCCCGTCCGTGATCACCCTGGACCGCCCGACCCTGACCGCCCGCACCCTGGAGGACGTGAGCGCCTCGGCCCTCGTGGTAGGGGTGGGGACCGGCCCGGACGGCCCCGTGCTGCTGACGGACGCCCTGGACGCCCCGGCCGCCTCCGCCCTCGAGGCCTCCTTCGACCTGCTCGGCGTGCGCGGCGCCCAGGACGAGGTGCACCGCCTGCCCGGCCTGGGCGGCTCGCCGGTGCCGATGCTCGTCCTCGTGGGCGTGGGCCCGCTCGACGACGACGGAGAGGTCTCGGACGAGGCCCTGCGCCGCGCGGCCGGCGCGGCCGTGCGCTCCCTGGCCGGCACGGACGCCGTCGCCCTGGCCCTGCCCGCCGACACCGCGCAGCGGCTCTCCGCCGTGGCCGAGGGCGCGTCGATGGGCGCCTACGCGTTCACCGCCCTGAAGTCCGAGAAGGCCCGTGAGGAGGCGGAGAAGTCCCGGCCGGTCCGCGGCCTCGAGTTCGTCACCGCCCTCGGCGCCGAGGAGGCCGAGGCGGCCCTGCGCCGGGCCGCCGTGCTGGGCGACGCCGTCTGCGCCGTGCGCGACCTCGTGAACACCGCCCCCTCCCACCTGTACCCCGGCACCTTCGCCGACGCCGTTGCGCAGGACCTCTCCGGCTCCTCCGTGAGCGTGGACGTCTGGGACGAGGAGCGCCTGACCGCCGAGGGCTTCGGCGGCATCCTGGCCATCGGCCAGGGCTCCTCCCGCCCGCCGCGCCTCGTGCGCATCGAGCACGCCCCGGCGGAGGCGAAGGCGCACATCGCCCTGGTGGGCAAGGGCATCACCTTCGACACCGGCGGCATCTCGCTGAAGCCGGCGGCCTCGATGATGACCATGAAGTCGGACATGGCCGGCGCGGCCACCGTGTTCGCCGTGGTCCGCGCCGCCGCCGCCCTCGACGTGCCGGTCAAGGTGACCGGCTGGCTGGCGCTGGCCGAGAACATGCCCTCGGACACCGCGATCCGCCCGTCCGACGTCGTCACCATGTATGGCGGCAAGACGGTGGAGATCATGAACACCGACGCCGAGGGCCGCGTGGTCATGGCCGACGCCCTCGTCGCCGCCACGGACGAGCGCCCGGACGCCGTGCTCGACGTCGCCACCCTCACCGGCGCGCAGATGGTCGCCCTGGGCACCCGCTACACCGGCGTGATGGGCGACGACGCCCTGCGCACCGAGGTCGTCGAGGCCGCCGACCGCGTGGGCGAGCTGGCCTGGGCCATGCCCATCCCGGAGAACCAGCGCGCGTCCCTGAACTCCCGGGTCGCAGACATCTCCAACATGGGCGACCGCTTCGGCGGCATGATGACCGCCGCGGCCTTCCTCCGTGAGTTCGTCGACGCCGGCCGCACCGGCGAGGAGGACGCCCCCCGCACCCCGTGGGCCCACCTCGACATCGCCGGCCCGTCCTTCAACGAGTCGGCCGCCCACGGCTACACCCCGCAGGACGCGACCGGCGTGATGGTGCGGACCCTGATGGGTCTCATCGAGGGGCGCGGCCGGTAAGGTTGTCCCCGATGTCCGTCGCCCGAGAGGTCGGCCGGCCCGCCGCCGGCCGACCGGGGCGACGGTGAAGCAGCAGCACCACGTTCCATCGAACCCAGCATCAAGGAGCAACACCGTGGCCGATTCGGCAACCGCTCAGGAATTCGACGTCCTCGTCCTCGGCGGTGGCTCCGCCGGGTACGCCGCAGCCCTGCGTTCCGTGCAATACGGCAAGTCCGTGGCCCTCGTGGAGAAGTCCAAGCTCGGCGGCACCTGCCTGCACTGGGGCTGCATCCCCACCAAGGCCTACCTCCACGCCGCCGAGGTGGCCGACGAGACCCGCAACTCCGCCAAGTTCGGCGTCAACGCGACCCTCGAGTCCGTGGACATGGCCAAGGTGCGCGACTACAAGGACGGCATCGTCGCCGGCAAGCACAAGGGCCTGACCGGCCTGCTGAAGATGCGCAAGGTCCAGGTCATCGAGGGCGAGGGCAAGCTCGTCTCGAAGAACGAGGTCGAGGTCGACGGCACCCGCTACAAGGCCGAGAACATCGTGCTCGCCTCCGGCTCCGTGGCCAAGACCATGGGCCTGCCGATCTCGAAGAAGATCATGACCTCCACCGAGGCCCTCGAGCTGGACTACACCCCGAAGTCGGCCATCGTGCTCGGCGGCGGCGTCATCGGCTCCGAGTTCGCCTCCCTGTGGAACTCCTTCGGCGTCGAGGTCACCATCATCGAGGGCCTGGAGACCCTGGTCCCCAACGAGGACCCGGCGATCATCAAGGTGCTCGCCCGCGAGTTCAAGAAGAAGGGCATCAAGACCAACCTGGGCACCTTCTTCGACAAGGTCGAGGAGACCGACTCGGGCGTTAAGGTGACCCTGGCGGACGGCAAGGAGTTCGAGGCCGAGGTCTGCCTCGTCGCCGTGGGCCGCGGCCCGAACACCGAGGGCCTCGGCTACGAGGAGCAGGGCATCACGATGGATCGCGGCTTCGTGATCACCGACGAGCGCCTGCACACCGGCGTTGGCAGCATCTACGCCGTGGGCGACATCGTCCCCGGCCTGCAGCTGGCCCACCGCGGCTACCAGCAGGGCATCTTCGTGGCCGAGGAGATCGCCGGGAACTCCCCGATGGTGGTCGAGGACATCAACATCCCCAAGGTCACCTTCACCGAGCCGGAGATCATGTCCGTGGGCTACACCCAGCCCAAGGCCGAGGAGAAGTTCGGCAAGGACAACGTCGAGGTCGTCGAGTACAACCTCGCCGGCAACGGCAAGTCCTCGATCCTGGGCACCGGCGGCATCATCAAGATGGTGCGCCAGAAGAACGGCCCGATCGTGGGCGTCCACGGCATCGGCAAGCGCATCGGCGAGCAGATCGGCGAGGCGCAGCTCATCGTGAACTGGGAGGCCTATCCGGAAGACGTCGCCCAGTTCGTGCACGCCCACCCGACGCAGAACGAGGCGCTCGGCGAGGCCGCGATGGCCCTGTTCGGCCACCCGCTGCACGGCTGAGCCGACCCGCCCGACACATCCGGGGGCCGTCCGTCGGTCCCCATCACACCCACCCCCGGCGCGGCGGCCGCACCGCCGCCGCGCCACCCCCGTGAGGAGAGACGGTCCCATGTCCGAAACCGTGAACCTGCCCGCACTCGGTGAGTCCGTCACCGAGGGCACCGTGACCCGCTGGCTCAAGGCCGTCGGCGACGAGGTCGCCGTCGACGAGCCCCTGGTGGAGGTCTCCACCGACAAGGTGGACACCGAGATCCCCTCCCCGGTGGCCGGCGTGCTCCAGGAGATCCTGGCCGAGGAGGACGAGACCGTGGAGGTCGGCGCCCCGCTGGCGACCATCGGCGACGGCGACGGCGGCGGCTCCTCCGAGTCCGACGACGACGCGCAGGCCGAGGAGTCCGAGGAGCCCGCGGCCGAGGAGGCCCAGGAGGACGAGGAGCAGCAGGAGCCCGAGGGCGAGCCCGCCCCCGAGGAGCGCTCCTCCACGCAGGACTCCGAGGAGAAGTCCTCCGGCGGCGCGTCCGGCGGCGACGCCTCCGAGGTGACCCTGCCCGCGCTGGGCGAGTCCGTCACCGAGGGCACCGTCACCCGCTGGCTCAAGGCCGTGGGCGACGAGGTCGAGGTCGACGAGCCGCTGCTCGAGGTCTCCACCGACAAGGTCGACACCGAGATCCCCTCCCCCGTGGCCGGCACCCTGCTGGAGATCCGCGCCGAGGAGGACGAGACCGTCGAGGTCGGTGCCGTGCTCGCCCTGGTGGGCTCCGGTTCCGCCGGCGGCTCCTCGGACTCCTCCGACGACTCCGCCCCGGACGAGGCCTCCGCCGAGGAGATCGAGGACAAGGCCACCGAGGCCGAGACCGGCGAGGAGACCGAGGAGGCGGCCCAGGACGCCGGCGAGGAGAAGGAGGAGAAGGCCCCCGAGGCCTCCGCCTCCGAGAACGCATCCCGCGAGGAGTCCGCCGAGCAGGAGAAGGCCGCTGCGGCCGACGCTCCCGAGGCCACCTCGCCCGGCCAGGGCTACGTGACCCCGCTGGTGCGCCGCCTGGCCCACCAGAACGACGTGGACCTCTCCACGGTCCGCGGCACCGGCGTCGGCGGCCGCATCCGCAAGCAGGACGTGCTCGCCGCCGCGCTGGCCCAGCAGGCCGGCTCCACCGAGTCCGCCCCCGCGCAGGAGCAGGGCTCGAAGGAGCAGGCCGCCGCCGCGTCCTCGGCCCCGGCCGTCGCCTCCTCCGTGGACCCCTCGGTCCGCGGCGAGGTGGAGAAGGCGCCGCGCATCCGCCAGGTCATCGCCCAGCGCATGCGCGAGTCCCTCGACCTGTCCACCCAGCTGACCCAGGTGCACGAGGTGGACGTCACCCGCATCGTGCAGCTGCGCAAGAAGGCGAAGGCCTCCTTCCAGCAGCAGGCCGGCGTGAACCTGACGTACCTGCCGTTCATCACCAAGGCGGTCGCCGAGGCCCTCAAGCAGCACCCCAAGCTGAACGCGTCGTTCTCCGAGGACAACAAGGAGATCACTTACCACGCGTCCGAGGACATCGCGATCGCCGTGGACACGGAGAAGGGACTGCTGGTGCCCGTCATCAAGGACGCCGGCTCCCTGAACCTGACGGGCCTCGCCCAGAAGATCGCCGACGTGGCCGAGCGCACCCGCACGAACAAGATCTCGCCGGACGAGCTCTCGGGCGGCACGTTCTCGATCACGAACATCGGCTCCGTGGGCGCGCTGTTCGACACGCCGATCATCAACCAGCCGCAGGTCGCGATCCTGGGCACCGGTGCGATCGTGAAGCGTCCCATGGTGGTGACCGACGCGGACGGCAACGACTCGATCGCCATCCGCCACATGATGTACCTGTCCCTGACCTACGACCACCGCCTGGTGGACGGGGCCGACGCGGGCCGCTTCCTGACGACGCTGCGTCAGCGTCTCGAGGGCGGCGAGTTCGCCAACGAGCTGGGTCTCTGACGGAAAGGGAGAAGGACTGTGGATATCCTGCACAGCATCCTGGTGGCCGTGCACATCGTGTCCGCCGCAGCGATCGTGGGCGGTTGGTTCGCGCACTTCCGCAACCCGACCGTCACCACCTCGCAGTGGTGGGGCTCCGTGGGCATGATCGTCTCCGGCGTGGTGCTTTTCGGCCTCGCCATGAGCGGGGAGCCGAACCACATGAAGCTGGGCGTCAAGTTCCTGATCGGCGTCATCGTCTTCGTGGCCGCCCTGATCGGCCGCCGCAAGTCCAACCGCGGGGAGGTCGTGCCCACGGGCCTGGCCCACGCGGTGGGCGGTCTGGGCCTGGTGAACATCCTGGTCGCCGTCCTCTGGCAGTGATCAGCCCAGGCGGCTGACGCCGCACCACGCCGCGGGCCCCGGGGAGCTTTTCCCCGGGGCCCGCGGCGTCCCCCCGTCGGGACCGCCGGCCTCCGGCGCTGGATCCGAGCTCGGGGTCAGCGCGGATCGACGGTCTCGACCCGCCACGTCCGACCCGCCGCGCCGCCGTCGCGCGCCTCGGGGTCCTCTCCGTGGCCGCTGCGCAGGACCAGCACGACCTCCTCGGCCGTCGCCTCCCGATGCGCCGCCACCCGTCCCGCGCGGTCCAGCACGGTGTGGGCCGACGTCCGGAGCACGGCGTCGACACGCAGCGCGTCGTCCCCGGCCCGCCGGGCGGGTCCGGCCTGCTCCACCGTCACCTCGAGGCCGGAGAAGGCGAAGCCCTCGTCCGTCAGCCGGCGCAGCAGATCCCGGTCGTTCTCCCACGCCGGTCCCCCGGGCACGGCGTAGGCGTCCAGTCGCGCGGGCTCCGGGTCGGTGAGCGCGGCCGTCCGGGCTTGGCCGACCGCGGCCAGCGCCTCGCCCACGTCGACGGCGTCCGCCCCGGCGGCGTCCTCGCCGGGGGCGCCCGTGTCCGTCGCCCGCGCCGGCGTCCCGCTCTCCGGCGTCCCGTCCGCCGGGCGCGCCGCGTCCACCGGGGTGCCGGTCGGCTCCGTGCCCGCCGGCTCCGGCGCCCCCTCCGCCGGCGCCCCCTCCGCTGCCGAGCCCGGAGCCGCCGGCCACCACAGCCCGGCGGTGCCACCGCCCACGGCCAGCGCGGTGGCCAGCCCTGCGGCCAGGAGGACGCCCCGGCGTGGCGCCGCCCCACGTCGTCCCACGAGCGCGCGCCGTCCCGGACCCGCGCGTCGTCGGCGTCGCCGCGTGGGCCCGGAGCCCGGCAGCACCGTGGGCAGCAGGTGCGCCACCTCGGCGGGGGCGGCCTCTCCGAGCGGGACCGGCTCGGGCCGGGCCGTCGCATACACGGCGGCGGCGGCCTCCTCCGCGCTCGGCCGCGCCGCCGGGTCCGGGGAGAGCGCCGCATCGAGCAGCAGCGCGAGCTCGGGGGATGCTTCGGGAACCAGGACGGGCAGCGGCGCCCGATGCCCGGCGGCCCCCGGCGCGCGACCGGTGAGCGCGTACCAGCCCAGGGCGGCCCACGCGTGGACGTCGCTCGGCGCTCCCACCGCGGGCGACGCCTCCGGTTCCGCCCCGGCCCCCTGCACCGCGGCGAGCGCCTCGGGGGCCGCGAAGCCCGGCGTCGCCCCGGCCCCCGACGCCCCGCCGACCACGCGGGCGACGCCGAGGTCGGCGAGGGCCGGGCTGCCGTCGACGCCGAACAGGACGTTCGCCGGGGACACGTCGCCATGCACCACCCCCTCGCGGTGGAGGCACGCGAGTGCCTGCGCGATCGGGACGAGCACGGTGACGGCCTGCCCGGGGCTCAGGGGGCCGACCCGCTGCACCATGTCCTGCAGCGTGCCGGCCGCGCGGTGCTCGGTGAGGACTCCGAGGCCCCGGTCCGTCTCCACCACGCCGAGCACGCGCAGCAGATGGGGATGCGCGACCCGTCCGGCCTGCGCCTCCGCCGCCAAGGCGTCCGGCGCCGCGCCGGCACGGGGCACCTTCAGGGCGGCCCGGACGCCCCGGCCGTCCTCGACGAGCCAGACCTCCGCCTGGGCGCCCGCGCCGAGCAGCCGGACGGGTGCCCAGCCCGGGGCGCGCGGCGCAGCCGTGCCCAGCTCCGACGTCCTCTCCGGTTCCGTCTCCGGCCCGCCGCCGACGCGTCCCACCGCGCCGTCGTCCGCCTCGTCCCAGTCCCGCATCCGGCTCCCCTCTCCGCCGCGCCGTCCGTTCCATCCCAGGGTGCCGCATGTCCCCGGGCGTCACGGCGGTTGTCCACAGGTCCGGGCCCGAGGACTACAGTGGACGTCATGCCCGAGACCCTTCTGCCGCCCCTGCGCGTGCTCGGCCTGGCGCCCGACCTGGTGGACTACCACGCCGCCTGGGACGCCCAACGCGCCCTGCACGCGGACGTCGTCGCCGGCCGCTCCGACGGCGAGTTCCTCCTCCTGGAGCACGAGGCCGTCTACACGGCCGGTCGCCGTACCGAGGACGCCGAGCGCCCCACGGACGGCGCCCCCGTCGTGGACGTGGACCGCGGCGGCAAGATCACGTGGCACGGGCCGGGCCAGCTGGTCGGCTACCCCGTGGTCCGGCTGCGCGACCGCGCCCACGTCAAGGACTACGTGTGGTTCCTCGAGGAGCTGCTGATCCGCACCGCCGCCGAGTTCGGCGTCACGGCCGTCCGCGTGGACGGGCGGGCGGGGATCTGGGTCCTCGCGGACCGGGACGACGACGGCGCGGCCCGCCCGGACCGCAAGGTCGGCGCCATCGGCCTGTCCATCCACGACGGCGTCTCGATGCACGGCTTCGCCCTGAACTGCTCCAACTCCCTGGCCCCCTACGAGGGGATCATCGCGTGCGGCATCACGGACGCCGCCACCACCACCCTGTCGGTCGAGACGGGCCGGACCATCACCCCGGCCGACGTCGTGCCCGTGCTCACCCGTCATCTGGACGAGCTCGGGCCCGCGTACATCGCCGTCACCCCCACGGAAGGAATCCCCGCATGAGCCTCGCCCCCGAAGGACGCCGCCTGCTGCGCGTGGAGGCGCGCAACGCCGAGGTGCCCGTCGAGCGCAAGCCCGAGTGGATCAAGGCCAAGGTCCACATGGGCCCCGAGTACATCGGCCTGAAGAACAAGGTCAAGTCCTCCGGCCTGCACACCGTGTGCGAGGAGGCCGGCTGCCCCAACATCTTCGAGTGCTGGGAGGACCGCGAGGCCACGTTCCTCATCGGCGGCGACATCTGCACCCGCCGGTGTGACTTCTGCGACATCACCTCCGGCAAGCCGCGTCCCCTGGACATGGAGGAGCCGCAGAAGGTTGCCGAGAACATCCGCGAGATGGACCTGCGGTACGCCACCGTCACGGGCGTCGCCCGCGACGACCAGAAGGACGGCGCGGCCTGGCTCTACGCGGAGACCATCCGCCGCATCCACGCGCTCAACCCCGGCACGGGCGTGGAGATCCTGCCCCCTGACTTCGGCGCGGTGCCGGAGCTCGTCCAGCAGGTGTTCGACGCGCGGCCCGAGGTGTTCGCGCACAACCTGGAGACGGTGCCGCGCATCTTCAAGCGCATCCGCCCGGCCTTCACGTACGAGAAGTCCCTCAAGGTGCTCACGATGGCCAAGGCCGACGGGCTCGTCACTAAGTCCAACCTCATCCTGGGCATGGGCGAGGAGGACCACGAGATCGACCAGGCCCTGGTGGACCTGCACGAGGCCGGCTGCGACATCATCACCATCACGCAGTACGTCCGGCCCTCGAAGCTGCACCACCCCATCGACCGCTGGGTGAAGCCGCAGGAGTTCGTCCAGTGGTCCCAGCGCGCCGAGGAGATCGGCTTCCAGGGCGTCATGGCGGGCCCGCTGGTGCGCTCGTCGTACCGCGCGGGCAAGCTCTACGCGCAGGCCATGCAGCGACTCGGCCGGACCCTGCCGGAGAACCTGGCGCACCTGGCCGGGGAGAAGACGGCCCGCCAGGAGGCCTCCGCCGTCGTCGCCCAGATGTCCTGAGCCGCCCGACTAGACTGGACCCCGTCATGACGAAGAACAGCCAGCCCCCCGCGTCCTCCTCCGGCTCCACCTCGGCCGACCTCAAGCAGGTCAAGGCCATGCAGCGCGACCGCCGCCGTCGCGTCAAGGAGGAGACCCGCGCCCAGCGTCGGGACAAGCGTGCCAACCGGGGCCCCGGCATCATCGCCCAGCTCAAGCAGGCGTACGCCATGACCAAGGCGAACGACCCGAAGGTCGGCCTGTGGATGCTGCTGGCGTTCGTGGGCGTGCTCGTCCTCGGCCTCGTCATCGGCCTGCTGCTCAACAACTGGATCACCTGGCTGCTGATCGCCATCCCGTTCGGCGTGCTGGCCGCCGTCGTGATCCTCAACCGCAAGGCCCGCCGCGCCGGCTTCGCCCAGCTCGAGGGCCGCCCGGGCGCCGCCGGCGCCGCGCTGTCCACACTGGGCCGCGGCTGGATCGTGCCCGAGCAGCCCGTGGCCGTGAACCCCAAGACCCAGGACGTGGTCTACCGCGCCGTGGGCCGTCCCGGCGTCGTGCTCGTCACCGAGGGCCCCTCGAACCGCATCGCCGCGCTCGTGGGCAAGGAGGAGAAGGCCATGCGCCGCTTCCTGCCGGGCGTGCCCGTGACCGTGGTGGAGGCCGGCAACGGCCAGGGCCAGGTCCCGCTGCACGAGCTGCCGCGCACCCTGAAGTCCATGAAGAAGGCGCTCACCGCCCAGGAGGTGCAGGCCGTGGACAAGCGCGTGAACGCGCTCAACGTCAACCGCCTGCCCATCCCCAAGGGTGTGGACCCCATGAAGGCCCGCCCGAGCCGGCGCGCCATGCGCGGCCGCTGAGCGCCGCCGCACCCGCGCGAAAGGGGGCCGCCCCGCCGAATCCTCGGCGGGGCGGCCCCCTTCATCGCGTCAGGCCCGGCGCCGTCTGGCGCGGGCCGGTGTGCTCACATGCGGATCTCGACGGTGCCGGCGACCTTGTCGTGCATGCCGCGGCCGTCCGGGCCGACGACGACGGCCGGCAGCACGAGGCACAGCAGCGCCGTGCGCACCACCACGCGGTGCACGGGGGCGGTCCGGCCGCCGAGGCGCACCACCTGGGTGCGGCACACGGCCTTGCCCACGGTGGTGGCCAGCAGGGTGATGCCGAGGATGTGCATCGTCGCGAAGACCATCAGGGTGGCGATCGCGTCGGAGTCGAAGAGCAGCCAGGACACGCCCAGGGCCAGGAACCAGTCGATCACGAGGGCGACGGCGCGGCGGGCCGCGGTGGCCATCGAGGTGGGGCCGTGCTCCGGCAGGCCCAGGAGGTCCCCCGGCCAGCGGCCGCCGGCCAGGCCGCCGCCCGGACCGTCCACCCAGCCGGCGAGGTCGCGCCGGGTGATCAGCGGCTCGTCACGGCGGGTCGGTTCGGGCTCTTGCGCGGGGTCGGGTGCTCTGCGTGCCACCGGCCCAGCCTACCGGCGCGGAACCGCGAGGCTCGCCGTGGGGCGTCACCGACGCCCACGGGGGCCGCCGGGCAAGTAGGGTGGTGACACCCGCCACGCCAGCGCCGCCGTGCCGGACATGCCACCATCGTCACGACCACAGGAGCGCACCATGTTCACCTCCCCCGCGGACGTCCTCGCGTACATCAAGGAAGAGGGGATCGAGTTCGTCGACATCCGCTTCACCGACCTCCCCGGCATGCAGCACCACTTCAACGTGCCCGCGTCCACGGTCGACGAGGACTTCTTCACCACGGGCCAGCTGTTCGACGGCTCCTCCATCCGGGGCTTCGCCGGCATCGCCGAGTCCGACATGCAGCTCATTCCGGACGTCGCGACGGCCTTCGTGGACCCCTTCCGCGTCCGCAAGACCCTCACGATGAACTTCTCCATCGTGAACCCCCGCACCGGCGAGCCCTACCTGCGCGACCCGCGCGGCGTGGCCCAGCGCGCGGAGGCCTACCTGAGCTCCTCCGGCATCGCGGACACGGCGTTCTTCGCCCCCGAGGCCGAGTTTTTCATCTTCGAGGACGTCCGCTACGAGTCCTCCCCCCGCGGCTCGTTCTACGCCGTGGACTCGGACGAGGCCTGGTGGAACGCCTCCCGCGAGGACGAGGGCGGCAACCTGAGCCACAAGACCAGCCTCAAGGGCGGCTACTTCCCCGTCTCCCCCACGGACAAGCAGGCCGACCTGCGCGACGAGATCTGCGCGGTCCTGGCCGAGGTCGGCCTCGAGGTCGAGCGCTCCCACCACGAGGTGGCCGCCGCGGGCCAGGCGGAGATCAACTACCGCTTCAACACGCTGACCCACTCGGCGGACGACCTGCAGAAGTTCAAGTACGTCGTCAAGAACGTCGCCGAGCAGTTCGGCAAGACGGCCACCTTCATGCCCAAGCCCGTCTTCGGCGACAACGGCTCCGGCATGCACTGCCACCAGTCCCTGTGGAACGGCGGCGAGCCGCTGTTCTTCGACGAGAAGGGCTACGCGAACCTCTCGGACACCGCCCGCTGGTACATCGGCGGCCTGCTGAAGCACGCCTCCGCGGTCCTGGCGTTCACCAACCCCACGGTGAACTCCTACCGCCGCCTGGTGCCGGGCTTCGAGGCCCCCGTGAACATGGTCTACTCGCAGGGCAACCGCTCGGCGGGCATCCGCATCCCGATCACCGGCCCCAACCCGAAGGCCAAGCGCATCGAGTTCCGCGCCCCGGACGCCTCGGGCAACCCGTACCTCGCGTTCGCCGCGCAGCTGATGGCCGGCCTGGACGGCATCCGCAACCGCATCGAGCCGGCCGAGCCGATCGACAAGGACCTCTACGAGCTGCCGGCCGAGGAGGCCGCCGACATCCAGAAGGCACCCGCCACCCTGGACGAGGCCCTGAACGCCCTCGAGGAGGACCACGAGTTCCTCCTGGCCGGCGACGTGTTCACCGAGGAGCTGATCGAGACCTGGATCGCGTACAAGCGCGAGATGGAGATCGCCCCGCTGGCCGCGCGCCCGAACCCCTACGAGTTCGAGCTGTACTACTCGGTCTGATCCGCCGGACCGGGCGCCGCGGACCCCCGGTCCGCACGGCGCCCGACCGCCCACGGCCGGCGTCCTCCCCTGCGGGAGGGTGCCGGCCGTCGGCGTTCCGGGGGCATGCCGGGGCCACGCCGGACCGCGCGCCCGGAATATCGGGGCCCGGACCCGCGCTGGACCCGGGGAGAGACGCCCGCGCCCCACGAGGAGGACCATGACCGAGCACCGCGCCCCCACCGACCTGCCGCTGTCCCTGCTGGACCTGGCCACCGTCCGCGACGGCGCGAGCGTGGCCGAGGCCGTCGCCGAGTCCGTCGAGCAGGCGCAGGCGGCGGAGCGGGCCGGCTTCCGCCGGGTCTGGTACGCCGAGCACCACAACATGCCGGCCATCGCCTCCTCGGCCACGTCCGTGCTCATCGCGCATGTGGCGGCGCACACCGAGTCGATCCGGCTCGGGTCCGGCGGGGTCATGCTGCCCAACCACTCGCCGCTGGTCATCGCCGAGCAGTTCGGCACCCTGGCCGAGCTGCACCCCGGCCGCATCGACCTGGGCGTGGGCCGCGCCCCCGGCACGGACCAGCGCACCCTGCAGGCGCTGCGCCGAGACCCCTCGGCCGCCGAGCGCTTCCCGCAGGACGTCCTGGAGCTGCAGGGCTACCTGACGGGCCGCACGCGCATCCCCGGCATCGAGGCGTACCCGGGCAAGGGCACCGACGTGCCGCTCTACATCCTCGGCTCCTCCGCGTTCGGCGCCCAGCTGGCCGCCCAGCTGGGCCTGGGCTACGCGTTCGCCAGCCACTTCGCCCCGCAGATGCTCGAGCACGCGGCCCGCCTGTACCGCGAGCACTTCGAGCCCTCCGAGGCGCTGGCCGAGCCGCACTTCATCGCGGCGGCCAACGTGATCGCCGCGGACACGCGGGAGGAGGCCGACCGGGAGTGGGAGGCCGCCCGCCGCGCCCGGATCCGCATGATGCTCGGCCGGGGCCGCACGCTGAGCGACGACGAGGTGGAGATGCTGCTGCACTCCCCCGCCGGCCAGCAGGTGCTCACCATGCTCGAGTGCACCGCCGTGGGCACCGGCGAGGAGACCGCGACCTGGCTGCGGGACTTCGCCGCGAAGGTCCAGGCCGACGAGCTGATCATCACGACGGCGGCCCAGGACGCCGGCGTGCGTCGGCGCACCCTGGAGCTGCTCGGCGAGCACGTCGTCCGGGCCTGAGCCCGGCCGGGGCCTCCCGGCGGCCCCGCGGCCGTCCGCGGTGCCCCGCCGCGCGCGGGCCGGCGTCGGGGCTCAGAGCCCGTAGAAGCGGGCCTCGAACACCTGCCGTGCCAGCCGCGTGACGCGCAAGTAGCGCTCCTCCAGCTCGCCTCCGGCGGTCCCGACGCCGCTGAGCCGGGCGATGGCCTCGAGGTCGCGCATGTTGGTGGGCAGCACGTCCCCGACCTTCCCGGTCCACAGCAGCACGGCCGCGCGGATCCGGCTCGCCAGCAGCCACGCCTCCTCCAGCACGGCGACCTCGGCCTCGGGCAGCAGCCCGTGCCGGGCGATCGCCCGCAGGGCCGGCAGCGTGCCGGTGACCCGCAGGTCCTCGACCTCGCCCGCGTGGCGCAGCTGCAGGGACTGCACCAGCCACTCCACGTCCGAGAGCCCGCCGCGGCCGAGCTTGACGTGCCGGGAGGGGTCCGCGCCGCGGGGCAGGCGCTCGGCCTCCACACGGGCCTTGATGCGCCGGATCTCCCGCGCGTCTGCGGTGGTCAGGTCCCCGGCGTAGCGGACCCCGTCGGCCCACCGCCGGAAGTCGGTGGCGAGGTCGTCGTCGCCGGCCAGGGGCCGGGCGCGCAGCAGCGCCTGGCGCTCCCACACCTCCGCCCAGCGCCCGTAGTACTCCCGGTACGAGTCCAGGGTGCGCACGAGCGGCCCCTGGCGTCCCTCGGGGCGCAGGTCGGCGTCCACCTCGAGCGGCCGCTCGCCGGGCAGCGGCGGGGTCGCGGGGCGGTGCAGCAGGGACATCAGCGTCCGCACGACCTCCTCGGCCTGCTCGCGCGCCCGCCCCTCGTCGACGCCGGGGCGTGGCCGGTGCACGAACAGGGCGTCGAGGTCCGAGCCGTAGGTGATCTCCCGGCCGCCCTGGCGGCCCATGGCCACCACGAGCACGTCGGTGAGCGGGTCGGCGTCCCCGACGACGGCGCGCGAGGCCACGCGCAGGGCGCCGACCACGGTGATCTGGTCGATGTCCGACAGGGCCCCGGTGACGGCCTCGAGGTCCAGCAGCCCCGAGATGTCCGCCAGGGCCACGCGCAGGGTCTCGCTGCGGCGCACCTGCCGCACGTGGCGGACGGCGGCCGGGGCCTCCTGCGCCTCAATGCGCCGGTCCAGGCGGGCGTCGGCCTGGCGCCACAGCTGGACGGTGCCGCGCGGCTCGAGCTCGCGGTCGTCGCCCACCCATGCCACGGCCTCGGGCGAGTGCTCCAGCAGGTCCCCGACGAACCGCGAGGCGGCGAGCACGAGGCAGAGCCGCCGGGCGGCGTCGGAGGAGTCGCGCAGCATCCGCAGGTACCAGGACGTGCCGCCCAGGGACTCGGACAGCCGGCGGAAGGCGAGCAGGCCGCCGTCGGGGTCCGCGCCCTCCGCGAACCAGCCGAGCATGGCCGGCAGCAGCTGGCGCTGGATCGCGGCCCGGCGGGAGACGCCCTGGGTGAGCGCCTCGATGTGCCGCAGCGCCCCCTTCGGGTCGCGGTAGCCCAGGGCCGCGAGGCGCTCGCGCACCGCCTCGGCGGACAGGCGCACCTCGTCGTCGGACAGGGCGGCGGTGGTGGACAGCAGCGGCCGGTAGAACACCGTCTCGTGCAGGCCCCGCACGGCCCGGCGGACCCGCGTGAACGCGGCCTGCAGGTCCTCGCCGGTGGCCGGCCCGGTCTCCTGGGAGCCGCGCAGCGAGCGGGCGACGATGCGGAGGGCCTCGTCCTTGACCGGCATCAGGTGGGTGCGTCGCAGGTGCACGAGCTGGATGCGGTGCTCGAGCGTGCGCAGCCACCGGTAGTGCTCGTCGAAGGCGGCCGCGTCCCGGGTGCTGATGTAGGAGGCCTCGTGCAGCGCCCGCACGGCGTCCAGGGTGCCGCGGACGCGGATCGACTCGTCCGCGCGCCCGTGCACGAGCTGGAGCAGCTGCGCGGTGAACTCCACGTCCCGCAGCCCGCCGGAGCCGAGCTTGATCTGCCGCTCCCGCTCGGCCGGGGCGATGGTCTCCAGCACCCGCGAGCGCATGGCCCGCACCGAGTCCACGAAGCCCTCGCGCGCCGAGGACTCCCAGACCCGGGGCCAGATCCGCTCGAGGTAGCGGGCGCCCAGGTCGGCGGAGCCGGCGATGGAGCGGGCCTTGAGCAGCGCCTGGAACTCCCAGCCGTGGGCCCAGCGGCGGTAGTACTCGGTGTGGGAGTCCAGGGTGCGGCTGAGGGCGCCGTCCTTGCCCTCGGGGCGCAGGTTGGCGTCCACCTCCCAGAGGCCGGGCTCGGGGGCGGCGGCCTGGATGACGCGGCCTATGCCGGCGGCGAGCTCGGCGGCCAGCACCGCGGCGCGCGTGCCGTCGACGGCGTCGGACGCCTCCCCGTCGGCCCCGTCCGCACCGGCCTCCCCGGCGGCGTCCGGGCCGGGGTCGAGGAGCTCGTGGACGAAGACCACGTCGACGTCGGAGATGTAGTTCAGCTCCCGGGCGCCGCACTTGCCCATGCCGATCACGGCCAGGTCCACGCGGTCCACCGCGGGGCCCTCGCGCTCGGCGAGCGTGGCCCGCGAGACCGCGAGCGCGGCGTCCACGGCGGCTCCGGCCAGGTCGGCGAGCCAGCGGCCGACGGAGGGCATGACGGCGGCGGGATCCGCGGAGTCGAGGTCGCGCAGGGCGATCGCGGCGAGCTGGCGTCGGTAGGCGCGGCGCAGGGCGACGGCGGCGTCCGTGCCGGTCAGCCCGGCGCGGGGCCGGTCGGCGTCGGGGTCGGCCTCCACCGCCTCCAGGAGCAGGCGGCGCAGGGCCGCGGGCTCGTCGGCCCACTCCTCGCCGTCCGCGGGGTCCGGCTGGGCGAGCGCCGGGGCGGTCGCGGCGGCGGACTCGGGCTCGAGGACGAGGTCGAGGTGCTCGGGACGGCGGATGAGGAACTCGCCGAGCGCCTCGGAGGCGCCGAGCAGGCGCAGCAGGCGCGCGGTGGTCTCCGGGTCCCGCAGGGCGCGGTGGACGCGGGGCTCGCGCTCGGCGAGGCGCACCCAGAGCAGCAGGGCGCGGTCCGGGTCGGCGGCGTGGCCGAGCCGCTCCACGAGGGGGGCGACGTCGGCCCCCTCGAACTCCGGGGAGGCGAGCAGCGACTGGACGCGGCGGGCGTCGGCGACCCCCGCCTGCGCGAGGGCGCGGCGGTCCGGGGCGTCGGCGGTCGCCGCCTCTGGCAGGGCGGACACGGCCGGCGCCTCAGAGGCCGGAGAGGTAGCGCCGCAGCTCGTACGGCGTGACCTCCACCCGGTAGTCGTCCCACTCCTGGCGCTTGTTGCGCAGCAGGGCGTCGAAGACGTGCTCGCCCAGCACGGAGGCGACGAACTCGGACTCCTCGGCGGCGCGCAGGGCGTCGTGCAGGGTGCCGGGCAGCGGGTCGTGGCCGAGGACCCGGCGCTCGTGGGTGGTGAGCGCGCTGACGTCCTCGGCGGCGGACTCGGGCAGCTCGTAGCCCTCCTCGATGCCCTTCAGGCCGGCGGCCAGCAGCAGCGCGTAGGCCAGGTACGGGTTGGCCGAGGCGTCGATGCCGCGGTACTCGATGCGGGCGGAGCCGGCCTTGTCCGGCTTGTACAGGGGCACGCGCACGAGCGCGGAGCGGTTGTTGTGTCCCCAGGAGACGTACGAGGGCGCCTCGCCGCCGCCCCACAGGCGCTTGTAGGAGTTGACGAACTGGTGGGTGACGGCGCTGATCTCCACGGAGTGGCGCAGCAGGCCGGCGATGAACCGGCGGCCCGTCACGGAGAGCCGGAACTCGTCTGCGGGGTCGTAGAAGGCGTTGGAGTCGCCCTCGAAGAGGGAGATGTGGGTGTGCATGCCCGAGCCGGGGTGCTCGGAGAACGGCTTGGGCATGAAGGTGGCGTAGGTGCCCTGGGCTGCGGCCACCTCCTTGACCACGGTGCGGAACGTCATCACGTTGTCCGCGGTGGTCAGCGCGTCGGCGGCGCGCAGGTCGATCTCGTTCTGGCCCGGGCCGTTCTCGTGGTGGCTGAACTCCACGGAGATGCCCATGCTCTCCAGCAGCGTCACGGCGTCGCGGCGGAAGTCGGCGGCGTCGGAGCCGGGCACGTTGTCGAAGTAGCCGGCGCGGTCCACCGGCACGGGCCGGCCGTCGGGGCCGGGCTGGTCGCTCGTGAGCAGGTAGAACTCGATCTCCGGGTGCATGAAGCAGGAGAAGCCCATGTCCGAGGCCTTCTCCAGCACGCGGCGCAGCACGTGGCGGGGGTCGGCCGGGGCGGGGCGCCCGTCCGGGGTGAGGACGTCGCAGAACATGCGCGAACTCTGCCCGCTGTCCCCGCGCCAGGGCAGGATCTGGAAGGTGGCCGGGTCCGGCTGCAGCAGCATGTCCGACTCGGAGATGCGGGTGTAGCCGTCGATCGAGGAGCCGTCGAAGCCCAGCCCCTCGGCGAACGCGTTCTCCACCTCGGCCGGGGACAGCGCCACCGACTTCAGCGTCCCGACGACGTCCGTGAACCACAGGCGCACGAACCTCACGTCCCGGTCCTCGATGGTGCGGAGCACGTAGTCCTGCTGTCGATCCATGCGGCCACTCTAGAACGCGCCGCGTAGACTCCGGGCCATGTCCGCTCCCGATTCCCCCCGGAAGAACGACGACGTCGCCGCCCCCTACGGCCCGCCCGCCCCGTCCCGCTACCGCACGGTCCACCTGCAGCGGGCCAAGGACGAGGGCCGCCGCTTCGCGATGCTCACCGTGTACGACGCGATGACGGCCGCGCTGTTCGACGAGGCCGGCGTCGAGGTGCTGCTCGTGGGCGACTCCGTGGGCAACACGGTGCTCGGCCACTCCTCCACGCTCCCGGTCACCCTGGACCAGATGATCCTGTTCACCCAGGCCGTGGTGCGCGGTGCCGAGCGGGCCCTCGTGGTCGCGGACCTGCCCTTCGGCTCCTACGAGGCCTCCCCCCGGCAGGCCGTCGAGTCGGCCGTGCGCCTCGTGAAGGAGTCCGGCGCGCACGCCGTCAAGGTGGAGGGCGACGAGCGCTTCGCCGAGCACGTGGCCGCGATGACGGCCGCCGGCGTCGCGGTCATGGCCCACATCGGCTTCACCCCGCAGTCCGAGCACGTGCTCGGCGGCTACCGGGTGCAGGGCCGCGGCGAGGGCGCCGTCGAGGCGATGACCGCCTCCGCCCGCGCCCTCGAGGCGGCCGGGGCGTTCGCCGTCCTGATGGAGATGGTGCCCTCGGACGTCGCCGCCGCCGTCGACGCCGCGCTGCGGGTGCCCACCGTGGGCATCGGCGCCGGCCCCGGCACCACGGGCCAGGTGCTCGTGTGGCAGGACATGCTCGGCCTGCGCGAGGGACGCACCCCCCGCTTCGTGCGGCAGTACGCCCGCCTGCACGAGGTGATCGGCGAGGGCGTGCGCGCCTACCGCCGCGACGTGCTCGACGGCGCCTTCCCGGCCCCGGAGCACGGCTTCGAGGCCTGAGCCGCCGGGTCGTCCGCCGGGGACGACGCGCGGCCCGGCACGACGACGGCCGCCCGCTCCGATCCCCGCGGGGGGTCGGGCCGGGCGGCCGCGGCGTGGACGGCGGGGGTCAGTCCGCGTCGTTGAGGGGGTTGTTGTCCCAGTTGTCGTCGCGCTCATCGGCGGCGTCGGCGGCCTCGTTGTTCGCCTGCACGCGGGACATCGCGCCCTGCGCCTCCTCGCGGGTGCCGAACGGGCCCAGCAGCTGGGACCAGTCCGACTGCGCGCCCTCCTCCACCTGCTGGGTGCGGACGTTGTACCAGTACTCGCTCTTCTCGCTCATGCGGGCCACAGTAGTGGGGCCGATAGGCTGGCGGACATGTCCCACCGCCAGAGCACCGCGTCCCCGTCCAGCCACAACGGCCCCCGCCCCGAGGGGCCGGCCGCACCGCAGCCGGGGTCGCTGGCGCCCGTCGGGACGCTGACCCCGGGAGCGCCCTCGCCGGCCCCGCCTGTACCGGCCTCGATCCCCCGCCCGGAGTACGTGGGCCGGGCGACCGCGGACGAGGGCAACGCCTCGGACGTCTACGACGCAGCCGGGATCGAGCGGATCCGGGCCGCGGGCCGCCTGGCCGCCCGCGCCATGGAGCACACCGCCGCCTACATCCGCCCCGGCGTGACCACGGACGAGCTGGACCGGATCGCCCACGCCTACCTGGTCGAGCACGGCGCCTACCCCTCGTGCCTCGGCTACCGCGGCTTCCCGCGGTCCATCTGCACCTCGATCAACGAGGTCATCTGCCACGGCATCCCGGACGGCACCGTCCTGGAGGACGGGGACATCGTCAACCTGGACATCACCGCGTACCTGGACGGCGTCCACGGCGACCACAACCGCACCTACCTGGTCGGCGACGTGGACGAAGAGTCCCGTCTGCTCGTCGAGCGCACCGAGGAGGCCCTGCGCCGCGGCATCCGCGCCGTGAAGCCCGGCCGTCAGGTCAACGTGATCGGCCGCGCCATCGAGTCCTACGCCAAGCGCTTTGGCTACGGCGTGGTGCGTGACTTCATCGGCCACGGCGTGGGCGTGGACTTCCACTCCGGCCTCGTGATCCCCCACTACGACGCGGCCCCGGCCCACGACCGCCTGCTCGAGCCCGGCATGGTGTTCACCATCGAGCCGATGCTCACCCTCGGCACGATCGACTGGGACCAGTGGGACGACGGCTGGACCGTGGTGACCCGCGACCGTCGGCGCACCGCGCAGTTCGAGCACACGCTCGTGGTTACGGACGACGGGGCCGAGATCCTCACACTGCCCTGAGGTGGCACTAAGCTGGGGGCCGTGACGACGCACACCACCACCGCCCAGCGCTCCTCCAAGCACCCCACGACGATCGGCATCGACGTCGGCGGCACCGGCATGAAGGGCGGCCTCGTCCGCCTAGGCTCCGGGCCGAAGTCGGGGACCCTGCGCGGGGACCGCTTCCGGATCCCGACCCCCCAGCCGGCCATGGCCGAGCCGGTGGCCGCGACGCTCGCGGCCATCACCGCCGAGCTCGACGCGCGGGACAAGGCCCCGGCGCCGACCGCGCCGCTGGGCGTGTGCTTCCCCTCGATCGTCAAGGACGGGGTCTGCCTGTCCGCGAACAACATCGACCCCTCGTGGATCGGCACGGACCTCAAGGCCGCCTTCGAGGAGCACCTGCGCCGCCCCGTCCGCGTGGTCAACGACGCCGACGCCGCGGGCCTCGCCGAGGCCCGCTACGGCGCCGGCCGCGGCGTGTCCGGGCTGGTGCTCGTGATCACCCTGGGCACCGGCATCGGCGGGGCCATGGTGCACGACGGGGTCCTCGTCCCGAACTTCGAGGTCGGCTCCCTGGAGCTCGACGGCGTGATGGCGGAGACCCGCGCCTCGGCGAAGGCCCGCGAGCGCGAGGACCTGAGCTGGGCGGAGTACGCGCAGCGCCTGCAGCGCTTCTTCTCCCACGTGGAGCATGTCTTCTCCCCCGACCTGTTCATCGTGGGCGGGGGCATCTCCAAGCGCCCGGACGACTACCTGCCCCTGCTGAGCCTGCGCACCCCGATCGTCCCGGCGCAGCTGCGCAACAACGCCGGCATCGTGGGCGCCGCCCTCGCGGCGCACGACTCGCTCGCCGACGCGCGCTGAGCCCCGCCGAGCCCGGGACCGGACGGTCGCCCGGAGACCGGGCGCAGACGCACCGAGGGCGGTTCCGGCTTCCCCTCCGGAACCGCCCTCGGCAGTCTGTGGGGGACGTCACCAGGACGTTCCCCGACGAACACTGTAGCCGGTGATCGCCGCCGGCACCACCGCGGATCCGGGACCGCCCGCGGCGGCGCATCGTCCCAGGTCAGCGGCTGAACAGGCGCGGCTGCACGGCGGGGCGGCCGCGCTCGTCCGTGCCGGCGCGCAGCTCCGCGATGGCGTCGGCGAAGTCGTCGAGGGACTCGAAGTCCCGGTACACGGACGCGAAGCGCAGGAACGCCACCTGGTCGAGCCGGCGCAGGGGGTCCAGGATCGCCAGCCCCACGTCGTGGGCGTCCACCTCGGCGTTGCCGGAGGCGCGGACCGTCTCCTCCACCTCCTGGGCGAGCATGGCGAGGTCGTCGCTCGTGACGGGCCGGCCCTGGCACGCCTTGCGGACGCCGTTGATCACCTTGGAGCGGTCGAAGGGCTCGGCCACCCCGGAGCGCTTCACCACGGTCAGTGCCGTGGTCTCCATGGTGGTGAACCGCTTCCCGCAGGACTGGCACTGGCGGCGCCGCCGGATGGCCGAGCCGTCGTCGAGCGAGCGCGAGTCCACCACGCGGGAGTCCTCGTGGCGGCAGAACGGGCAGTGCATCAGCTCTCTCCTTCTCGGCCGGGCACCCCCATGCTACGTCCGCTCAGGACAGGCAGGCCGGGCCCAGCAGGATCTTCAGATCCCCGAAGAGCGCCGGGTTCGGGTTCACCCGGAACTGCGGGCCCAGCTGGAACTCCTGCGTGCCGCGCTGGCCCACGAGGGACAGCCGCACCTCGGAGGAGCCCTCGTGGGTGCGCAGCACGTCGGCGAGCTGGCCCACGACCTGCTCGGTGGCCTTGAACGAGGGCATCGAGATGCGCACGGGCCCGCCCGGGCCGTCCGAGAGCTCCGGGATGGTCAGCTCCATGGCCGAGAGCGAGACGGAGCCGTCGTCGCGCCGCTGCACGCGGCCCTTCACGGCGACGACGAGGTCCTCGGCCAGCATCATCGCGATCGGGGCGTAGACCTGGCCGAAGAACATCACGTCCATCGAGCCGCCGAGGTCCTCGATCTCGCAGCGCGCGTACGCGTTGCCCGAGGACTTCGCGATCCGGCGCTCCAGCGTGGTGATGAGCCCCGCGATGGTGACCTGCGAGCCGTCCGCGGGCCCGTCGTCGTCGAGGACCCGGGTGATCTGGGTGTCCGCGTGCTGGGCCAGGACCCCGTCCAGGCCCTGCAGCGGGTGGTCCGAGACGTAGAGGCCGAGCATCTCGCGCTCGTACGCGAGCTTCTCCTTCTTGGCCCACTCCGGCAGGTCCGGCACCGCGACGCCGTCCGCGGCGTCCGACTCGTCCTCCTGCGGCCCGCCCAGGGCGAACAGGTCGAACGTGAACTCGCCGTGGTCCTCCTTGCGCTTCTGCGAGACCGTGGCGTCCACGGCCTCCTCGTGCACGGCCAGCAGCGCCCGGCGGGCGTAGCCGAGGGAGTCGAAGGCGCCGGCCTTGATCATCGACTCGATGGTGCGCTTGTTGCAGACCACGAGCGGCACCTTGGCCAGGAAGTCGCCGAACCCGGTGTAGGCGCCCTTGTCCTCGCGGCCCTGGACCATGCCCTTGACCACGTTCGCGCCCACGTTGCGCACCGCGCCCATGCCGAAGCGGATGTCCCGGTCCACCGGGGTGAAGGTCAGGTGCGACTCGTTCACGTCCGGGGGCAGCACGGTGATGCCCATGTGGCGGCACTCGTTGAGGTACATGGCGAGCTTGTCCTTGTCGTCGCCCACCGAGGTGAGCAGCGCCGCCATGTACTCGGCCGGGTAGTGCGCCTTGAGGTACGCCGTCCAGTAGGAGACGAGGCCGTAGGCCGCCGAGTGGGCCTTGTTGAACGCGTAGTCCGAGAACGGCAGCAGGATGTCCCACAGTGCCTTCACCGCCGCCTCGGAGTAGCCGCGGTCCAGCATGCCCTGATGGAACGCCTCGTACTGCTTGTCCAGCTCGGACTTCTTCTTCTTGCCCATGGCGCGGCGCAGGATGTCCGCCTGGCCGAGCGAGTACCCGGCCACCTTCTGGGCGATCGCCATGACCTGCTCCTGGTACACGATCAGGCCGTACGTGGTGTCCAGGATCTCCCGCAGCGGCTCCTCGAGCTCCGGGTGGATCGGGGTGATCTCCTGCTGCCCGTTCTTGCGAAGCGCATAGTTCGTGTGGGAGTTCGCGCCCATGGGGCCGGGGCGGTAGAGCGCGATGGTCGCCGAGATGTCCTCGAAGTTGTCCGGGCGCATCATCTTCAGCAGCGAGCGCATCGGGCCGCCGTCGAGCTGGAACACGCCGAGCGTGTCGCCGCGGGCCAGCAGGTCGTACGAGGCGGCGTCGTCCACGTCCAGGGTCTCGAGGTCCAACTCGACCCCCTGGTTGGCCTTCACGTTCTCGATCGCGTCCGAGATGATCGTGAGGTTGCGCAGGCCCAGGAAGTCCATCTTGATCAGGCCCAGCGACTCCGCCATCGGGTAGTCGAACTGGGTGATCACCTGGCCGTCCTGCAGGCGGCGCATGATCGGGATGACGTCGATCACCGGCTCCGAGGACATGATCACGCCGGCCGCGTGCACGCCCCACTGCCGCTTCAGCCCCTCGAGGCCCTTGGCGGTCTCGAAGACCTCCTTGGCCACCGGGTCCGTGGCGATCAGCTCGCGGAAGGGCGCGGCCTCCCCGTAGCGGGGGGCGGCCGGGTCCTCGATGTCCTTGAGCGGGATGTCCTTGGCCATCACCGCCGGCGGCAGCGCCTTCGTGAGGGACTCGCCCAGGGAGAAGGGCTGGTCCATCACGCGCGCGGAGTCCTTCAGCGCCTGCTTCGTCTTGATCGTGCCGTAGGTGACGATCATGGTGACGCGCTCGTCGCCGTACTTGCGGGTGACGTAGTCGATCACCTCGGGGCGGCGGCGATCGTCGAAGTCGACGTCGAAGTCGGGCATGGACACGCGGTCCGGGTTGAGGAAGCGCTCGAAGATCAGGCCGTGCTTGAGCGGGTCCAGGTCCGTGATGCGCAGGGCGTAGGCCACCATCGAGCCGGCGCCCGAGCCGCGGCCCGGGCCCACGCGGATCCCGTTCTCCTTGGCCCAGTTGATGAAGTCGGCCACCACGAGGAAGTAGCCGGGGAAGCCCATCGAGATGATGACGTCCAGCTCGTAGTCGGCCTGCTTGCGCACGTGGTCCGGCACGCCGTCCGGGTAGCGGTAGGCCAGGCCCGAGGCGACCTCCTTGATGAGCCAGCTGGTCTCGTCCTCGCCCTCCGGGGTGGGGAAGACGGGCATGTAGTTGGCCTTGGTGTCGAACTCGACGTCGCAGCGCTCGGCGATCAGCAGCGTGTTGTCGCAGGCCTCGGGCAGCTCGGCGAACAGCTCGCGCATCTGCCGGGGGGACTTCAGGTAGTACTCGGTGCCCGAGAACGCGAAGCGGGAGCCGCCCTGGTCGTAGCTGGGCTCGTTGAGCTTGGAGCCGGACTGCAGGGCCAGCAGGGCCTCATGCGCCTTGGCGTCGTGCTCGTGCGTGTAGTGCAGGTCGTTCGTGGCCACGAACGGCAGGCCCAGGTCCTTGGCCAGCCGGCGCAGGTCCGTCATGACCCGGCGCTCGATGTCGAGGCCGTGGTGCATGATCTCGCAGTAGTAGTTGTCCTTGCCGAAGATGTCCCGGAACTCGGCGGCGGCCGCCACGGCCTCGTCGTACTGGCCCAGGCGCAGGCGGGTCTGGACCTCGCCGGAGGGGCAGCCGGTGGTGGCGATCAGCCCCGAGGAGTACTGGCTGAGCAGCTCGCGGTCCAGGCGCGGCCACTTCGCGTAGACCGAGTCCAGCGAGGCGATTGAACTCATCCGGAACAGGTTGTGCATGCCGGCGGTGTTCTCGCTCAGCAGCGTCATGTGGGTGTAGGCGCCGCCGCCGGAGACGTCGTCCCCGCGCTGGTGGGGCTCGCCCCAGCGGGTCTTCTCCTTGTCCGTGCGGTGCTGGTGTCCCGGCGTGACGTAGGCCTCGAGGCCGATGATCGGCCGGATCCCCGCGGACTTGGCCTTGGACCAGAAGTCGTAGGCGCCGAACAGGTACCCGTGGTCCGTGATCGCCAGCGAGTCCATGCCGAGGCGCTCGGCCTCGGCGAAGAGGTCGTCCAGCTTCGCGGCGCCGTCGAGCATCGAATACTCGGTGTGCGTGTGGAGGTGGACGAAGCCGCCGTCCTTCACGGCGTCGGCGCGGGCGTCGGCGGACACGGTCATGCGGGCGGGACCTTTCGGCGGGGTGGACGGCGAGGCCGGACCAGCGTACTCGGCGCGCCTGGGAGCCGCGGCCCCCGCGCCCGCCGCCGGTCCGGCTCGGGACGGGGGCGGGTCAGGATCCGTCGCCGCGCAGGCGGGCCAGGGCGTGGGCCAGGTCGTCCGGGTGCTCGGAGGTCACGGAGACCGGCTCCCCCGTGACGGGATGGGGGAAGGAGAGGCGGTGGGCGTGCAGCCACTGGCGGGTCAGGCCCAGCTCGGCGGCGAGGCGGGGGTCCGCCCCGTAGGTGAGGTCGCCGACGCACGGGTGGCGCAGCGCCGAGGTGTGCACGCGGATCTGGTGGGTGCGGCCCGTCTCGAGGTGGACCTCCAGCAGCGTGGCCCGGCCGAACACCTCGAGGGTCTCGTAGTGGGTGACCGAGGGGCGGCCGCCGTCGAGCACGGCGAACTTCCAGTGGTGCCCCGGGTGGCGGCCGATGGGCGCGTCCACCGTGCCGCTCAGGGGGTCCGGGATGCCCTGGACGAGGGCGTGGTAGACCTTCTCCGGCACCCGCCGGCGGAACTGGTCCTTCAGAGCGGCGTAGGCCTGCTCCGTCTTGGCCACGACCATCACGCCGGTGGTGCCGACGTCGAGCCGGTGCACGATCCCCTGCCGCTCGGGCGCGCCCGAGGTCGAGATGTCGTGCCCGAGCGCGGCGAGGGCGCCGACCACGGTGGGGCCCGCCCAGCCCGGCGAGGGGTGCGCGGCCACCCCGGTGGGCTTGTCCACGGCGATCAGGTGCTCGTCCTCGTGCAGGATCCTCAGTGCGTCCACTCGCTCAGCCCTCACTTCCAGGGGGTCGGGGTCGTCCGGGACGTCGACGGCGAGGACCTCCCCCGCCACCGCCTTCGCGGACTTGGCCAGGACCCGGTCCCGGCGTCCCGTGGGGGACTCCGCGCGCACCAGGCCCCGGGAGAACCACTCCGCCAGGGCCGACCGGGACAGGCCCAGCACCTCGGCCAGGACGGCGTCGGCCCGGCGCCCGGCCCGGTCCGGGGTCACCTCGATGCGCGCGATGGCGCCGGGGATCGGCTCCATGCCGCTCACGCCTCGCGCGTGCCGTCGAGGCGCCGCCCGGTCATCACCAGGAACGCGATCGCCAGGATGGAGCACACGATGAACGAGTCGGCCACGTTGAACACGGCAAAGCGGGGCACCGAGATCATGTCCACCACGTGTCCCTGGCCGAACGACGGCGGCCGGAACAGCCGGTCGGTCAGGTTGCCGAGGACGCCGCCGACGAGCCCGCCGAGGGCCAGGGCCCAGGGCAGGGAGCGCGCCCGGACGATGGCGACGACGGCGGCCACCGCGACGACCGCCTGGATGACGGTGAACACCCAGGTGTGGTCCTCGCCGATCGAGAACGCGGCGCCCGGGTTGAGGATGTAGTGCCAGCGCAGCAGGCCGGGCACCACCGTGACGGAGTCGCCCAGCTCCATGGTGGTCTCCACCCAGAGCTTGGTGAGCTGGTCCAGGGCGTAGGCGAGCACGGCCACGAGCAGCGCGGCCAGCACGACCCGGCGGCGCGCGCCCGGGCCTGCGGCCGGTGCCGGGGCCTCGACGGCGGCGCTCACGCGGGACGCTGGGCCGGCTCGACCCGCTCCTGGGAGCGGATCTCGCGCAGCTGGCCCTCGATGTACGCGGTCAGACGGCTGCGGTAGTCGGTCTCGAAGCCGCGCAGCTGCTCGACCTCGGCCTCCAGGCCGGCCTTGTCCGCGGCGAGCTCCTCCAGCGTGCGGGTCCGGGTTTCCTCGGCCTCGGCCACCAGGGCCTCGGCCCGGGCCTCGGCCTCGGAGATCAGCTCGTCGCGGCGCTGCTCGCCGGCGGCCACGTGCTCGTCGTGGACGCGCTGGGCCATCGCCAGCACGCCGGCGGCCGAGGCGCTGGCCGGGTCGGCGGAGGACGGGGTCGGCTCAACCTCGAGGCCGGGCTCGGCGTCGGCGAGCGCGGCGGGGGCCGGCGACTGCCCGGCATCGACCACGGCGGCGGCGTCCGCGTCGGCCACGGGGGCGTCCACCGCGGCGTCGGCGTCCGGGGCGGCCTCGACGGCCGGGACGGCGCCACCGGCGCGGAGGGCCTCGTTCTCGGCCGTCAGCTGCTCGTTGAGCCCCTGGAGGCGCTTGAGCTCCCCCACGATCTCGTCGAGGAAGTCGTCCACCTCGCCCTGGTCGTATCCCTCGCGGAACTTCGTGGGCTGGAACTGCTTGTTGACCACGTCTTCCCAGGACAGCGCCATGGATCCGTCTCCCTCTTCGTCTCAGGGCCTCGGCGCGCCGGTACGGGGGTGGCGCGACGTTCGAGCGCGCCGCGCCCCGCAGGGCGTCGCGGCTCTCGAGCCGAAGACTATCACCGGGGGTCGGCGCGCTCGGGGCGCGGAGGCCGCCGGGGAGGCTCAGAGGTTTCCGGCGAGCACCAGGACGAGCACGCGCAGCAGCACCACGCCGAGGAAGACCACGAGGAAGGCCACGTCGAGGCCGATCCCGCCGAAGTTGACGGGGGGCACGGCCCGGCGCACGGGTCGCATGAGCGGGTCGGTGACCGCGTACACGGCGCTGGCCGCCACGAGGGCGGCGCCGGTCGGCCGCCAGCGGCGGGCGAAGGACTGGGTGACGTCCAGGACGATCCGCACCGTCAGGGCCGCCAGCACGACGGTGAGGACGATGTAGACGAGGGCGAGGATCAGCTGCACGGGCGCCTCAGTCGCCGTCGTAGGGGTCGCCGGACGCCTCGGCGTCGCCCTGCTCCGTGCCCACCACGTCCACGTTGGCGGGGGTGAGCAGGAACACCTTGCTGGTGATCCGGGAGATCGAGCCGTGCAGGCCGAACACGAGGCCGGCCGCGAAGTCCACGAGGCGCTTGGCCTCGTTCTCGCCGAGCTCCGTGACGTTCATGATCACGGGCATGCCGGAGCGGAACGCCTCGCCGATCGCCTTCGCGTCGTTGTAGGAGCGGGGGTGGACGGTGGAGAGGGTGCTCACGGGGGCTCCTTCGGCCGACGACGCGGCGGCTCGCTTGATGGGGGTGACCGGGGCCCGGTAGCCCGGGTCGACCGGCTCGGGACGGGAGGGGCGCCGGGGCTCGGCCGGCTCGGCGGGCGCGGCCGCGGTGGACCCGGACGGCGCCGGGGACTCGGCGCGCTCGACACGCTCGGGGCGCACGACGGTCGCGGAGCGCACCGGTTCCATGCTCGGGTCGGTGTCGGGCTCCGCGGCACGGCGCGCCTCGACGACGTCCCGCCGCTCGGCGGCGTCGCGCTCAGCGGCGCGCTGCTGCTCGTCGTACTCCTCGCCGTCGGCGAGGCCGAGGTAGATCATCGTCTTCTTCAGGGCACCAGCCATGGATCTTCCTTCGCCACGTCCTCGGGCCCCCACTGCCGGGGGCCGCCGTCGTTCGTCCTCGGTGCGTGTGCGTCCGCACGGTCCGGGCGCGTCCCGCGGGGACGCGCGGGGTCCAGGCTAGCCCACTGCGGGGCGGGCCCCCAGGACGTCGGATCCGATCCGCACCTGTGTCGCCCCCGCCCGGACCGCGGCCTCGAGGTCCGCGCTCATCCCCATGGACAGGGTCGAGGCGTCCGGGTGCGCGCGGCGCAGCTCCTCGCCGAGGGCGGCGAGCCGGCGGAAGGAGGCCTCGGGGTCGAGGCCGCGCGGAGCGACGCACATCAGCCCGCCCAGGCGCAGACCGGGCAGCGCCGCGATCGCGGCGGCCAGCGCAGGGACGTCCTCGGGGGCCGCTCCTCCGCGGGGGCCGATGCCCTCCGGCCGGTCCTCGTCGGCGCGGTCGTCCACGTCCACCTGCACGAGGCACTCGAGGTCGGGGACCTCGACGCCGGGCTCGCGCTCCCGGCGCAGCACGAGCGCCCGCGAGAGGGCCTCGGCGAGCTCGGGGCGGTCCACGGACTCCACGACCGACGCGTAGCGCACGGCGTGCTTGGCCTTGTTGGTCTGCAGCTGGCCGATGAAGTGCCAGCGGGGGGCGGCGTCGCCCAGGGCCTCGGCGACGGCGGCCGCCTTCGGCCGGGCCTCCTGGTCGCGGTTCTCCCCCACCGCGGCGACGCCCAGCCCGGCCAGGCGCACGACGTCCTCGGCCGGGTGGGTCTTGGTCACCACCACGAGCGCGGGCTCGTCGGCACGGCCGGCCTCGCGGGCGGCGCGGGCGATCCGCTCGCGCACGGCCGCCAACCCGGCGGCGATCTCCCGCGTGCGGGCCTCGGCCGCCGCGTCGTCGGGGGTCGGGTGCTGCTCCGGGGTGCTCATGCCGCTCCTGTCGGGGTCGATGCGTCCTCGTCCGCGCGCCAGACGAGGCCGGCGAACCGCCCCTGCCCGGGGGCGCGCCGGTGAGAGAACAGGCGCTCGTCCTCCAGCGTGCAGGCCTGGACGACGGCGACGTCGGCGCCGCGCCCGCGCAGGATCGCGACGGCACCGGCCGGCAGGTCGAGGCCGGGGGTGCCCCACGCGGTGGTCGCGGCCGTGGCGGGCACGCGCTCGGCCGCCTCGGCGCGCATCTGCTCGGGCACCTCGTAGCACCGCCCGCACACGCCCGGGCCGATCCAGGCCCGCAGGCCGGGGGCGTCGCGGCGCTCCGCGGGGCGCAGGGACAGGAGGCGGTCCACGGTGGCCTCGAGGACGCCATCGAGCAGGCCGCGGCGCCCGGCGTGGGCCACCGCGGTCGCGCCGGTGGCCTCGTCCACGAGGACGACGGGCAGGCAGTCCGCGACCATCACCGCGAGGGTGCGGCCCCCGTCACGGCTCACGGCGGCGTCGGCCGTCGGCCCGGCCTCCTCGCCCCAGCCGGGGCCGTCGGCCCACACCGCGTCGGCGGAGTGCACCTGGTCCAGGTAGAGGGTCGAGCCCTCGGGCACGCCCATGGCCCGCTCGAGGCCACGGCGGGCCTCGCCCACCGCGCGGCGGCCCGCGGCGTCCTCGTCGGCCACCACGTGCAGGCCCAGGTTGCCGGCGGCCACGCCAGACCAGGCCACGTGCACGGTCCCACCGGCCGTGGCGACGGCCTCCCGGTGCACGAAGGGGCCGGCCGGGACCGGCACGGTCCCGACCGGCCCCTCCGCGGCCGTCACTTCAGGAAGTCCGGGACGTCCAGGTCCGAGGACCCGGCGCCGAGGTCCGGCTCCACCACGGTGGGCAGGTCCTGCTGGCGGCGCTGCTCGGGCTGCTGCGGCTGCTGCGGCGCCAGCGGCACGGTGCCGCGGACGGACTGCGGCTGGACCTGCTGCGGCTGCTCCTGCTGCGCGGGCTGCGCCTGGTGCTGCTGCGGCGCGGGCGCCTGCTGCTGCGGCTGGGCCTGCTGCGCGGGGCGCTGCGGGGCCTGCTGGAACTGCCCGGCCTGCGGCGAGGCGGGGGCCGAGGTGGCGTCGACCTTGTCGAAGCCGGCGGCGATGACGGTCACGCGGACCTCGTCGCCCAGGGCGTCGTCGATGACGGCGCCGAAGATGATGTTGGCCTCGGGGTGCGCGACCTCCTGGACCAGGCGGGCGGCCTCGTTGATCTCGAAGAGGCCGAGGTCGGAGCCGCCCTGGATGGAGAGCAGCACGCCGTAGGCGCCGTCGATGGAGGCCTCGAGCAGCGGCGAGGCGATCGCCAGCTCGGCGGCCTTGACGGCGCGGTCCTCGCCCTGGGCGTGGCCGATGCCCATGAGGGCGGAGCCGGCGCCCTGCATGACGGACTTCACGTCCGCGAAGTCGAGGTTGATCAGGCCCGGGGTGGTGATGAGGTCGGTGATGCCCTGCACGCCCGAGAGAAGCACCTGGTCCGCCTGGCGGAAGGCGTCCATGACGGACACGTTGCGGTCCGAGATGGAGAGCAGGCGGTCGTTCGGGATGACGATCAGCGTGTCGACCTCGTCGCGCAGCGCGTCGATGCCGGCCTCGGCCGAGCCGGCGCGGCGGCGGCCCTCGAACGTGAACGGACGGGTGACGACGCCGATGGTCAGCGCGCCGAGCGAGCGGGCGATGCGGGCCACGACGGGCGCGCCGCCGGTGCCGGTGCCGCCGCCCTCGCCGGCGGTGACGAAGACCATGTCGGCCCCGCGCAGGACCTCCTCGATCTCCTCGGCGTGGTCCTCGGCGGCCTGGCGGCCCACCTCGGGGTTGGCGCCGGCGCCCAGGCCGCGGGTGAGCTCGCGGCCCACGTCCAGCTTCACGTCCGCGTCCGACATCAGCAGCGCCTGCGCGTCCGTGTTGATGGCGATGAACTCCACGCCGCGGAGCCCCACCTCGATCATGCGGTTCACGGCGTTGACGCCGCCGCCGCCGATGCCGACGACCTTGATGACGGCCAGGTAGTTCTGGGGTGCAGCCACGGTGTCCATTCCCTTTGCTCGGAATCCATGAGGTCAGCGCGAGGCGCCTCGCCTCGACGATCGGCGCCCGCGTCGCACGGGCACCTTCAAGCACAGCGTGAAGCAAGCCTCGCGCGCGTTCGAGGACCACCGTAGTGGCACGGCCCGTCCGCGCGCAAAGAAAACGGCGTGTCCACGCGGAAGAATGACGATCGACCTTCGACCTTCACGTGAGGGTTGCAGCCTGCCCCGCGGGCCGGGTTCGCCCCGACGCATCCGGCGGGCGGCGCCGGAAACCTTCACCCTCACCTTCGACCTGAAGGTCTCTCCCGCTCCGTCGGCGGCCTCAGCGCGTGATCGGCCGGGTCGGCACCGAGACGTCGACCTCCCGGACGCCGCCGGGGCGCGAGCCGTGCCGCTCGTCCTCCAGGAACGCGGTCGCGACCGTGCCCTTGAGCTCCGCGTCCTCGGCGTCGCCCCACACCAGGACCACCCCGTCCCGCAGGCCCAGTCGCACCTGCCCGACCCGGCTCGAGTCCACACTCTCGACCCGCTCGGCCACCGACGCGGGCAGCCCCGCCAGCACGGCGGCGACCTCCTCGCGGTCCCGACGCGGACCGGCGGACAGCTCCTCGGAGAACTCCGGCAGCGACTCCCCCTCGACGCGCTCGGCCGGGACTCCGGCCAGCACGGTGCCGTCGTCCAGGAGCAGGTCGACGCCGGCCTCTCCGTCCCGGCGGGCGCGTGCCTCGTGCTCCCGGACGGCCACCTCCACGCGGGTCGGCGGGTGGGCGACGACGCGGACCTCGGCCACGCCGGGAAGGTCTCCGACCAGCTCGCGCACGGCCGAGGAGCCCACCCGCGGCAGCGGCACCCCGTGCAGGGGCGCCAGGCGCTCCTGCACGGCCTCGGCGGAGACGTGCCGGGTGCCGGTCACGTCCACCTCGTCCACGGCGAGCACCGGCGAGAAGAGCAGGACCCACGCCAGCGCGCCCAGGAGGGCGGCGACGGCGCCCGCGACGGCCCATCGCACGGCCAGCCGCCGGCGCACGCTGCGCCCCGGGAACGGGACCACGGTGGAGCCGGCGGGCGGCTGGGCGGGACCGGCGGGGCGGGGCGGACGGCCCCCGCGGCCGCGGGTCACCGTCCCGCGGCGCCGGGCGCCGCGTCCGGGCCCAGGGCGGCCACGAGGTCCGCGCCGAGGGCCGTGACGTCGCCGGCGCCCATCGTCAGGATGACGTCGCCGGACTCGGCGCCGGCGGCCAGCTCGCGGACGGCGGCGGCCCGGTCCTCGGCCACCGCGCGGTCCGCGTCGGCGGCGGTGGTCAGCCGGCCGGCGATGAGGGAGGAGTCGACGCCCTCCATGGGCTCCTCGCGCGCGGCGTACACGGGCAGCACGCGCACCACGTCCGCCGCGGACAGCGCCGCGGCGAACTCGGCGGCGAACTCGCGGGTCCGGGAGAACAGGTGCGGCTGGAACAGCACGTGCACCCGCCCGTCGCCGGCCACGGCGCGGCCGGCGGAGACCGCCGCCGCCACCTCGGTCGGGTGGTGGGCGTAGTCGTCGAACACCTTGACCCCGCGTCCGGCGCCGCGGAACTCGAAGCGGCGCGCGGTGCCGCGGAACGCCTCGAGCCCGCGCACGGCGTCCTCGAACCCCATGCCGGCCTGCACGGCGGCCAGCGCCACGGCCGCCGCGTTCAGGGCGTTGTGGCGGCCCGGGACCTGCAGGTGCAGCGTCACCTCCGGCCCGGAGGCCAGGCGGAACGTGGCGCGCTGGCCCACGCCGGACTCCCCCGGCTCCACGGCGAGGTCGGTCACCAGCAGGTCGGGTGCCACGCCGTCCCGGGGGCCGGTGCCGTAGGTGAGCACCCGCGCCGCGGCGTGCTCGCGGGCCCAGGCGGCGAGGCCGGCCGCGCCGTCGTCGTCGAGGCAGGCCACGAGGACGCCGCCGGACGCGGCGTCCGGCAGGCCCGCCGCGAAGTCGCGGAACACCTGGTGGACGGCCTCCTCGGTGCCGTAGTGGTCGAGGTGGTCGGCCTCCACGGTGGTGACCACCGCGATCGTGGTCGGGTAGTTGACCAGCGTGCCGTCCGACTCGTCGGCCTCGGCGATGAACCACTCCCCCCGTCCGGCGCGGGCGTTCGTGCCCAGGCCGGCCACGGCGGCGCCCACGGCGAACGTCGGGTCCCAGCCGGCCGAGGCGAACGCCATGGCCGCCATCGAGGAGGTCGTGGTCTTGCCGTGCGTGCCGGCCACCGCGAGCACCCGGTGCCCGCGCATGGCCAGGGCGAGCCCCTCCGAGCGGTGCAGCACCCGCAGGCCGCGGGCCACCGCGGCGTCGTGCTCGGGGTTGCCGGGGCCGGCGATCGAGGAGGCGATCACCGTGGTGACGTCCTCGCCCAGGTGGGCGGCGTCGTAGCCCACGGTGATCCGCGCCCCGGCGGCGGCGAGCTCGCGCATCACCGGCAGGTCCTTGGCGTCGGAGCCGGAGACGGCCACGCCCTGGTCCTGCAGGATGCGGGCCACGCCGGACACGCCGACGCCCCCGATCCCCAGCAGGTGCACGCGGCCCAGCTCGTCGAAGCGGCCCTCGGCCGCGGGGCGGGTCGACTCGTCTCGGCTCATCGCCGGGCTCCTTCCTCGGCGGCCGACCGCACGAGGCCGGCCATGGTCACGTCCGCGTGCCGCACGCCGAAGCGCGCGGCCGCCTCGCCCATGCGCGCCAGGCGCTCCGGGTCGGTGGCGAGCGGGATCAGCTGCCGCTGCACCCAGGCGCGCCCGAAGGCGTCGTCCCGGACCGTCAGGGCGCCCTCCGCCTCGACCACGGGGCGGGCGTTGAGCGCCTGCTCGCCGTTGCCGATGGGCAGGGGGACGTACACGGCGGGCAGACCGACCGCGGAGACCTCGCACACGGTGCCCGCGCCGGAGCGGGCCACGAGGAGGTCGGCGGCGGCGTAGGCCTGCTCCATGCCGTCCAGGTACTCGCGCTGGACGTAGCCCTCGCGCCGGAGCGGGGTGCCGTCGGCCTCGGTGAGGGCCTTGTCCCGGCCGGTCAGGTGGAACACCTGCAGGCCGGCGCCGAGCAGGTCGTCGAGGGAGTCGCGGACGGTGCGGTTCACGGCCAGCGCTCCCGAGCTGCCGCCGGTGACCACCACGGTGGTGCGCCCCAGGTCCAGGCCGAGGGCCGCGCGGGCCGCCCGGCGCTGCGCAGCGCGGTCCAGCCCCGAGATCTCCGGGCGCATCGGCATGCCCACCCAGCGCGCGCCGCGCAGGCGGGTGTCCGGCAGCGCGGTGCCCACGTGGGCCGCGCGCAGGGCGCCGATGCGGTTGGCCAGGCCCGGGCGGGCGTTGGCCTCGTGCACCACCACGGGCACGCCGGCGCGGAAGGCCGCCAGGTACACGGGGGTGGCGACGTAGCCGCCCACGCCCACGACGACGTCCGCCCGGCGCTCGGCCAGGATGCGGCCGGCGGCGGCGACGGCGGCCCGCATCCGGGCAGGGAAGTGCACGACGTCCATCGAGGGCCGGCGCGGCATCGGGACGCGCTCGATCAGGTCCAGCTCGTAGCCGGCCGCGGGGACGAGGCGGGTCTCCATCCCGGAGGCCGTGCCGACCATGGTGCACCGCACCGGGCCGGCGCCGTCGGACTCGAGGGCGCGGGCGATGGCGAGCATGGGCGAGATGTGGCCGGCGGTGCCGCCGCCGGCGAGCACCACGCGCAGCTCTCGGGCGGGATCGGGGGTCTGCGGCATCAGGACTCCTGGGATGCGGGGGCGGGGATCACGGGGAGCGGGTCGGTGTCCCGGTCGTCCGCGTCCGGGCGGGCGTCCGGCTCCTCGGCGCGGCGGCGCTCGTGGCGGGCGAAGGCCAGCACGATGCCCACCGCGGTCAGGGACAGGGTCAGCGCGGAACCACCATAGGAGATGAACGGCAGCGGCACGCCCACCACGGGGATGACGCCCGAGACCATGGCGATGTTCACGAACGCCTGGCCCACGAGCCAGGCCATGATGCCCCACGTGGCCAGCCGGATGAACGGGGACGTGGTGCCCGCGGCCACGCGGTACATGCCCACGGCCAGGGCCAGGTAGGCCAGCAGGACGCCGAGCGTGCCCACGAGCCCGAGCTCCTCGCCGAGGATGGTGAAGATGAAGTCGTTCTCCGCCTCGGGGATGTAGCTCCACTTCTGGCGGGACTGCCCCAGGCCGGCGCCCCACCAGCCGCCCGAGGCGAGCGCGTACATGCCGTGGTCCGGCTGGAAGCAGGGGTCCGAGGCGTCCGAGCAGTCGCCCAGCCAGGCCTGCACGCGGACCATGCGGTGCGGGGCCAGCAGCGTCAGGGCGATCGCGCCCACGACGGTCACGGCGGAGAAGGCGATGAACACCCCGCGGTGGGTGCCGGCCACGAAGAGCACCGCCGCGAGCACGAGGGCCAGGATGATGGCCGTGCCGAGGTCGCTGCCCGCCATCACGAGCCCGATCAGCAGCAGGCCGCCGGGCAGCACGGGCACGAGCGCGTGCCGCACCTGCGTGACCAGCCGGTGCTTGCGCTCCAGGACGGCCGCCGCCCACAGGGCCAGCGCCAGCTTCGCGGCCTCGGAGGGCTGCATGCGGAACCCGCCGATCCCCAGCCAGTTGGTGTTGCCGCCCACCGTGACGCCCAGCGGGGTGAACGCCACGAGGGAGAGCAGCACCACCGCCAGCCCGAACGCGGGCCATGCGAGGGCCTTGATCCAGCCGATCGGCAGGCGCGAGAAGAGGAGCAGGGCCGCCAGGCCGGCGACCGCCCACATGGTCTGGCGCAGGAACAGCCCGTAGGAGCCGCCGCCGGTGCCGATCGCCTCCACGGACGAGGAGGAGAGCACCATCACCAGGCCCAGTGCCGTCAGCAGGAAGGTGCTGCCGCCGATGAGCAGGACGGACAGGTCCAGGGCGCGGCGGCCCTCCACGAGCCGCCACAGCCGCTGCAGCGGGCGCGAGCGCGCCTCGGTCTCCTCCTCGTCCGCCGGCGTGCGGACCGGATGCAGCTCGGTCGGGGACATGGTCCTCCTCACGGGGGAAGCGGGGCGGCGGTCGGACGGTCGGGGTCGGTCGGGCGGGGTCAGGGGGCGGCGGTGCCTGCGTCCGTGTCCCAGCCGTGCTCGCGCATCAGGGCGGCGACGGCGTCGATGAACGCCTCGCCGCGCTGGGCGTAGGAGCGGAACTGGTCCATGGAGGCGGCCGCGGGGGCCATGAGGACGGTGTCGCCGGGGCGGGCGAGCCCGTCGGCCACGCGCACGGCCTCGGCCATCACGGCGGCGCCGTCGGCCGGGCCCGTCCCGTCGGCGTCCGCCAGCGGGGCGTGCACGGGCACGTCCGGGGCGTGCGCGGCCAGGGCCGAGCGCAGGGCGGAGGCGTCCGTCCCGAGCAGGACCACGGCGCGGAGGCGGTGGGCGTGGGCGCCCACGAGCTCCTCGTAGGTGACGCCCTTGGGCAGCCCGCCGGCGATCCACACCACGGAGGTGAAGGCGGCCAGCGAGGCGTCGGCGGCGTGCGGGTTGGTGGCCTTGGAGTCGTTGACCCACATGACGTCGCGGGAGGTCGCCACGAGCTGGATGCGGTGCTCGCCGCGGTCGTAGGAGCGCAGGCCCTCGGCCACGGCGGCCGGCGCGACGCCGACGGCGCGGGTGAGCGCGGCCGCGGCGGCCGCGTTGGCCATGGTGTGCCGCGGGGCCACGGGGCCGAGATCGGTGCGCTCGGCGAGGGCGATCGCCTCGTGACGCCGGTTCTCGGTGAAGGCGCGGTCCACGAGGATCCCGTCCACGACGCCGACGTCGGACAGGCCCGGGGTGTCGGTGGTGAACCCGACGGCCCGGCAGCCCTCCTGGACGTCCGCCCGCTCCACGAGCGTGCGGGTCACGGGGTCGTGCTCGTTGAAGACGCAGGCCACGCGGGTGTTCTCGTACACCTTGCCCTTCGCCGCGGCGTACTCCTCCATGGAGCCGTGCCAGTCGACGTGGTCCTCGGCCAGGTTGAGCACCGCCGACGAGGCGGGGGCGACGCGGTGGGTCCAGTGCAGCTGGAAGCTGGAGAGCTCGAGGGCGAGGACGTCGTAGCCCTCGGGGTCGCGGATGGCGTCGAGCACGGGGGTGCCGACGTTGCCGCACGCGATCGCCCGGCGGCCGTCCGCCCGCAGGATCGCCTCGACCATGGTCACTGTGGTGGTCTTGCCGTTGGTGCCGGTCAGGCACACCCAGTCGGCGGTCGGCCGGCCGGCGCGCTCGCGCACCCGCCAGGCCAGCTCCACGTCCGACCAGATCGGCAGGCCGGCGGCGTGCGCGGCCATCAGCAGCGGCTGGTCCGGGCGCCAGCCCGGGGAGGTCACCACGAGCTCGGCGGGGGCGCCTTCGACCTCGGGCAGGGAGCGCGTGGCCGCGGCGTCCAGGAGGACCTCGTGCACCCCCACGATCCGCAGGGTCTCGGCGCGCGCCTGGTTCTCGGGGCCGTCGTTGCCGTCCACGACCACGACGACGGCGCCCAGCTCGGCCAGCGTGTCCGCCACCGAGAACCCGGTGACGCCCAGGCCGGCGACGACGACGCGCAGGCCCGCCCAGCCCTCGGCGTCCCAGGAGGTCAGCGCGGCGGTGCGCCCGGTGTCGGCGAGCGGGCGGCGCACCGGCGCGAGGGCGGTGTTCTCGGAGGCGCTCACGGGGTCACCCCCGCGAGGCCGCCCTGGCGCACGATCCACTCGCCGTAGAACACGGCGAGCCCGGCGATGACGCACATCAGGGACACGAGCCAGAAGCGGACCACCACGGTCACCTCGGCCCAGCCCTTGAGCTCGAAGTGGTGCTGCAGCGGCGCCATGAGGAACACGCGCTTGCCGCCGGAGATCCGGAACCAGCCCACCTGGACGATCACGGAGACGGTGATGGCGACCATCAGGCCGGCCAGGAGCACCACGAGCAGCTCCGTGCGGGAGAGGATCGCGAAGCCGGCGAGCGCGCCGCCGAGTCCGAGGGAGCCGGTGTCGCCCATGAAGATCTTCGCGGGCGAGGTGTTCCACCACAGGAAGCCCAGCAGGGAGCCGGTGAGGATCGCGCCGAGGAGGGCGAGGTCCATGGGGTCGCGGACCTCGTAGCAGCCCGGCTCGTCCACGAGGGAGCAGGCCTGGCTGGACTGGAAGATGGACATCAGCACGTAGGCGCCGGTGATCATGGCGGTGGCGCCGGTGGCCAGGCCGTCGAGGCCGTCCGTGAGGTTGACGGCGTTGGTGGTGGCGGTGGTGATGAGGTTGGACCAGATCACGAAGAGGATCAGCCCCACCACGGGGCCGGCGAAGGCCAGGTCCAGCCACGGCACGTCGCGGGCGAAGGAGATGGTGGTCGAGGCCGGGGTCAGCCCCCGGTCGTCCGGGAAGTTCAGGGCGAGGACGGCGAACGCCGTGCCGATCAGCCCCTGCAGGATGATCTTGCCGCGCGGGGTGAGGCCGAGCGACTGCTGCTTGGTGATCTTGGTGAAGTCGTCCACGAACCCGACGAACGCCATGCCCACGGTGAGGAACAGCAGGATCAGCCCGGACGCCGTCGGACCGCCGAAGCCCACTCCCAGCAGGGCCAGGATGCCGTGGGTCAGCAGGTAGGCGAGCACGAACGCGCCGATGATGACCGCACCGCCCATGGTGGGCGTGCCCCGCTTGGTCTTGTGGGTGGTGGGGCCGTCGTCGCGGACGAACTGGCCGTACCCCCGCTTGACGAGGAACCGGATGAACAGCGGGGTGCCGGCGGCCGAGAGGACCAGGCCGAGCACGCCGCCGATGAGCAGTCCGATCACGGTCGGGACTCCTTCGGGCAGGCGGACGGGGCGGGGGCGGGGTCGGAGGCCCCGGCCGTGGCGAGGCGCTCGCCGAGGGCGGCCAGCCCGACGCCGTTGGAGGACTTCACGAGGACCAGGTCACCCGGGGCGAGGTGCTCGGCGAGGAACTCCTCGGCCTGCGCCGCGTCCTCGACGAAGTGGGCTTCGTCCCCCCAGCTGCCCTCGTTGAGGGCGCCGATGTAGAGGGGCCGGGCCCCGGCCCCCACCACGAGGAGCTGGGCGATGTTCAGCCGCACGACGGACTCGCCCACGAGGGTGTGCTCGCGCACGCGCGCGTCCCCGAGCTCGAGCATCTCGCCGAGCACGGCCCAGGTGCGCCGGCCGCTGGAGCGGCCCAGGGTGGCCAGGGTGCGCAGGGCGGCGCGCATGGACTCGGGGTTGGCGTTGTAGGCGTCGTTGATGATCGTGACGCCGTCCGGCCGGTCCGTGCGCTCCATGCGGAAGCGGCTGGTCGGGCCGAGGCCGTCCAGGACCCGGGCGACGTCCGCCGGCGCCATGCCCGCGGCGTGGGCCGCGGCGGCCGCGGCGAGCACGTTGTGGGCGTGGTGCAGGCCGGTCAGGCCGGAGGTGAGCGGGTGGCGGGGCGCGTCCGCGTCGGCGCCGATCTGCAGGTCGAAGGCGGCCCGCTCGTGGTCGTCGGCGTGCAGCCCGCGCGCGGCGACGAGGCCGGCGGCGCGCCCGGCGGCGACGTCCTGGGCGGCGCGGGCGGCGCCCGCCTCGTCGGCGGTGAACCAGGTGACGGGGGCCTGGGCGCGGGAGGCCATGGCGGCCACCCGGTCGTCGTCGAGATTGAGGATGACGGCGCCCTCGGGGCCCACGGCCTCCGCGAGCTCGCCCTTGGTGGCGGCGATGTTCGCCACGCCGCCGAAGCTGCCCGCGTGCGCGGTGCCCACCATGAGGACGACGCCCACGTCCGGGCGCACGATGTCGCACAGGTAGGCGATGTTGCCCACGTGGTCCGCGCCCATCTCCACCACGAGGTAGCGGGTCTCGAGCTCGGCCCGGAAGACGGTCAGCGGCACGCCGACCTCGCCGTTGTAGGAGCCCACGGGCGCCACGGTGGGGCCCTGGGTGGCCAGCAGGGCGGCCAGCAGGTCCTTCGTGGTGGTCTTGCCCGCCGAGCCGGTGATGCCGATGACGGTGGTCGGCGAGTGCTCCCGGATGCGGCGCACGACCTCGCGGGCGAGGGCGCCCATGGCCAGGACCGCGTCCTCCACCACGATCGAGGGGTGCTCGGCGCCGTCGGGCGCCTGCGTGGGTCGCTCGGCGAGCACGGCGACGGCGCCGGCGGCCAGGGCGGCATCGATGAAGTCGTGGCCGTCGGCCCGCTCCCCCGGCTTGGCGACGTAGAGGGTCCCCTCGGCCGCGACCTCGCGGGAGTCGGGGGTGACGTGGACCAGCACGGTCTGCGGGTCGAGGGCGGGCGAGAGCGTGCCGGACACGGCCTCGGCGATCTGGGCGGCGGTGAGAGCGATCATGACTCGTCGACCTTACCCCCGCGCGGCGCGCCGGAGCCCGGGTCCGCGGCCCGCGGCGGGGCCGCGGCGGCGCGCGCCGCGAGGGCCTCGCGCAGGGCCTGCCGGTCGTCCAGGGGCACGAGCTCGCCGTCGTAGTCCATGGTGGTCTCGTGTCCGCGGCCGGCCACGAGGATGCCGTCCTGCGGCGCGGCCAGCTCCGCGGCGCGGCGGATGGCCTCAGCCCGGTCGGCGACCTCCTCCACGAGGACCGTGCGGCCCTCGGCCTGCAGGAGGCGCGCGGCCTCGGCGCGGGCGCCCTCGAGGATCTGCGCGCGGATGGGGGCGGGGTCCTCGGTGTGCGGGGTGTCGTCCGTGACGATCACCACGTCCGCGGCGCGGGCGGCGATCTCGCCCATGATCGGGCGCTTCTCGCGGTCGCGGTCCCCGGCGGAGCCGAAGACGATCAGCGTGCGCCCGGAGCGGCCGGCCGCCTCACGGGCGTCGGCGAGGGAGCGCAGCGCCTGCACCATCCCGTCCGGGTTGTGCGCGAAGTCCACGACGGCGTCCGGGGCCCGGCCCACGACCTCCATGCGCCCGGGCACGGCGGCGGCGAGGGGGCCCTCGCCCGCGGGCACGTCGAGCACGGCGGCGAGCGCGTCGAGGTGCTCCTCCCCCACGGCGTGCAGCACGAGGAGCACGGCCAGGGCGGCGTTGGCCACGTTGAACCGGCCGGGCAGGCCGACGGAGGCCCGCAGCGCGCGGCCGGTGGCGCCGTGGCGCAGCGTGAAGCGGTGGCCCAGGCCGTCCGGGACCAGCTCGGCGATCTCCCAGTCGGCCCGGAAGTCCGGGTCCTCCTCGGCCAGGGCGCCCGGGTGCGGGGCGGCGGGGCCCAGGGCCAGGGTGGTGACCGGCGTGCGCACGGCGCGGGCCATGGCCAGGCCCCAGCGCGGGCCCGCGCCGCCGTCCACCGTGATGACGGCGCGGGCGGTGCGCTCCGGGTCGAACAGCCCGGCCTTGGCCTCGAAGTACTCCTCCATGGACCCGTGCATGTCCAGGTGGTCCCGCGTCAGGTTCGTGAAGCCGGCCACCGCGTAGCGCAGCCCGGCGATCCGCTGGTAGGCCACGGCGTGGGAGGAGACCTCCATGACCGCCGTGTCCACCTGCTCCTCGCGCATGAGCGCCATGAGGGCGTGGAGCTGGGTCGACTCGGGGGTCGTGAGGGTGGAGGGCACCTCCCGGCCGCCGGCGCGAATGAGGATGGTCCCGATGACGCCGGAGCGGCGGTCGAGGGCCTCGAGGAGGGCGGCGGCGAGGAAGCTCGTCGTCGTCTTGCCGTTGGTGCCCGTGATGCCGATCAGGCGGGGCCCGGCATCCTGCCCGCCGCCGTACACGCGGGCGGCGACGACGCCGGCGGCGGTGCGCACCGAGTCGACCTCGATCACGGCGGAGCCGTCCAGGCCCTGCTCCGCGAGCCGCGCGCGGCCCTCGGCGTCGGTCAGCACGCCGGCCGCGCCGGCCTCGACCGCGGCCCGGGCGAAGTCCGCCCCGTGGGAGCGGGCGCCCGGCACCGCCACATAGAGGTCGCCGGGGCGCACGACGCGCGAGTCGAGGCACGCGCCGGTCACGCCGGCCGCGGGGCCCCGGCCGTGGGTCCGGGCGGCCACGCCGGCCGCCTGCAGGGCGCGGGTCAGCTCGTCCCACGGCGTGGCCGGCGTCCGGGAGGGCCGGAAGGCGGCGTCCTGCTGGGCGGGCGTCAGCGGCTCCGGCTGCGCGGGCTGGCTGCTCATGCGGTGCTCCTGGGGGCTGGGCGGCGGGCTCGGAGGCGTCACCACGGTCGGTCCTGGGGGTCGTCGACGAACACGTCGTAGTCCTGCGGGGCGGCGCCGTCGGCCGGCACGTCCGCCTGGCGGAGCATGTGCTCCATGATCCGCGCGGCGGCGCTCGTCACCGCGCGCGAGCCCAGCTGGGACGGGGGCCGGTGCATGGACACCGAGACCACGAACCGCGGGTCGTCCAGCGGGGCGACGGCGGTGAAGCCGAAGTTGTAGCCGTCGTAGCGGCCGGTGTCGCTCGCGGCCTCCGCGGTGGAGGACTTGCCGCCCACCCGGTAGCCGGGGATGGCCGCGGCCTTGCTGGTCCCCTGCGTCACCACGGTCTCCATCATGCGCAGCATGTCGGCGGCGGTGGCCTCCGAGACCACCCGGTGCGGCTCCGCGGCCGGCTCCCAGCGCTTTTCCGCGCCGTCGCCGTCCACCGTGGCGTCGATCAGCCGCGCGGGCTCCATGACGCCGCCGTTGGCCATCGCCTGGTACATCTGAGCGGTGTGCAGGGTGGTCTGGGTGTAGCCCTGGCCGAACGCGGTGGTGAGCCGCTGGCGTCCGTCCCACTCCCCGGGGGGCACGAGGACGCCGCCCGCGGTGCGGGGCAGGCCCAGGTCGATCGGCTTGCCGACGCCGAAGGAGCGCATGTACTCGTAGCGCAGCTCGTCGCTGATCTCCTCCGCCACCTGCACGGTGCCGGTGTTGTAGGAGCGGGCGAAGATGCCGGCGACCGTCATGTCGTAGGTCTCGTGCGGGGCGAAGTCGCGGATGGTCTGCCCGTCGAACTCCTGGCTGCTGGGGACGGTGTAGCCGTCCGTGGCCGTGGCGGCCCCGGCGTCGAGGGCGGCCGCGATCGGCAGGGCCTTGCCGGTGGAGCCGGGCTCGTAGGGGGTGCTCATCACCGTCGAGGAGCGGAAGTAGGGCTCGGTGCCCTCCGGATCCGCGGGGTCCACGGTGGTGGAGTCCGCCATGACGAGCACGTCGCCCGTCTTCGCGTCCAGCACGACGGCGTTGGCCCACTCCGCGTCGTGCTCGGCGGCGAGGGCGCCCATCGTCTCCTGGGCGAACCACTGGGCGTCCTTGTCCAGGGTGAGGCGCAGGTCGGCGCCGTCGACGGCGGGGACCTCCTCGAGCGGCGCGTTGGGGATGCGGATGCCGTCCGCGCCGACCTCGAAGGTGCGGGTGCCGGGGGTGCCGGTCATGACGTCGTCCTGGCTGAGCTCCAGGCCCTCCAGCGGCGTGCCGTCCCCGCCCATGAACCCGACGATGCTGCCGGCCACCGAGCCGTTGGGGTACACGCGCCGGTCCACCGGCTCGGCGAGCAGCCCGGGGACCTTGAGCGCCATGGCGGCGTCGCGCATCTCCGGGGTCACGGAGCGCTTCACCACGTTGTACGGGCGGGAGCCGATCGTGGCCTCGCGGACCTGCTCCTCGGGCAGCTCGAGCACCTCAGCCAGGCTGGCCAGCCGCGAGTCCACGTCCACGAGGACCGTCTTGCGGGCCTCGCGGTCCCACTCGTTGAAGTCCTTGACGAGGCGCTGGTCCACCACCATGTCGTAGCGGCGCACGCTCGAGGCCAGCACGTCGCCGTCCCGGTCGAGGATCGACCCGCGCTCGGGCAGGGTCTCCTGATGCGTCAGGCGCTTGTCCATGGCCGCGGCGGCCTGGCCCGTGGGGTCCACGCCCTGCACGTACACCAGGCGCAGCGCGAGCCCGCCGAGGAGCACGAGCACGAGCAGCAGGAGGCCGCGGATGCGCGCGTCGGGGAGCCCGGGGGCGGGACCGACCGTGGATCCGCCGCGGGGTGAGGAGGACGCGGGACGGTCCGTCAACGGTCGGAGGCGTCCCGGTCGTCGGAGGCGGCGGCGCCCGGGGCGGCGGCCGGCGCGGCGAGGGTGCGGGGGCCCTCGATGTCGCCGCGGTCGGCGTCGGCCGAGCCGGCGGAGCCCTGGCGGACGGCGTCCGCGTTGACCGGCGGGGCGACGTAGGTCGCGGAGATCTCGCCCTCGCGGGCGGGCTGGGCCTCGCCGCGGAACTCGCCGGTGGCGGCGTCCACGGAGGCGGTGCCGGCGGGCGCGACCATGCCGAGGGCGTCGGCGCGCGCGGCCACGTTCTGCGGGGCCTCGAGGTAGCCGACCTGCTCGGCGAGGCGCTCGTTGACCTCGGTGACGGCCTGCTGCTCCTGGCGCAGGTCCAGGAGGGCGTACTGCCGGTTGGACATGGTGATGTTCATGACGAGGACGGCGGCCAGGGCGGCCAGCAGCACGACGACGCACAGCACGGTCATCCCGGAGCGCGAGCGCGGCAGCGGGGCGGGCACCACGGACAGCGGGGTGCGCTCCTGCGGGGCGGGGCGCGCGGGCGCGCCCGCGTGACGCAGGGGCTCCGCGATCCGTGCGTGTGCGGCCATGCTCATCTCCTCGTGCAGCGTCATGCCGGGGTCCTCGACGTCCTGATCTTCTCAACCGCACGCACTTTCGCGGAGGAGGCGCGGCGGTTCTCGAGGATTTCCTCCTCGGTCGGCTTCTCCGTGCCGCGGGTGAGGGTGCGCACCACCGGCTCGTGCTCCTCCAGCACCACCGGGAACCCGGGAGGGGCAGTGGAGGCGGCCCAGGCGCTCAGGTGGCGCTTGGCGATGCGGTCCTCGAGCGAGTGGTAGCTCATCACCACGAGGCGTCCGCCCACGTGGAGGGCGTCCAGGATGGCCGGCACGGCGGCGTCGAGGATGTCCAGCTCCTCGTTCACGGCGATGCGCAGCGCCTGGAAGGTGCGCTTGGCGGGGTGGCCGCCCGTGGCGCCGGCGGCGACCGGGACGGCGGTGCGGATGACCTCGACGAGCCGCCCGGTGGTCTCGATGGGCGCCTCGGCTCGGGCGCGCACGATCGCGCGGGCGATGGGCCCGGCGAAGCGCTCCTCGCCGTCGCGGCGGATGATGCGCCGCAGCTCGTGCTCGTCGAGCTCGGCCACGAGTGTCGCGGCGGAGCGCTCGGCGGTGTCGTCCATGCGCATGTCCAGCGGCGCGTCGTAGGAGTAGGCGAAGCCGCGCTCCCGGTCGTCCAGCTGGTAGGAGGAGACGCCCAGGTCGTACAGGGCGGCGTCCACCTTCTCGACGCCGGCCGCGGCCATCGCCTCGGGCACGAGGTCGTAGGTGCCGTGGAAGGGGACGAGGCGCTCGGCCAGCGGGCCGAGGCGCTCGGCGGCGAGGGCCTGGGCGTGGGCGTCGCGGTCGATGCCGATGACGGTGAGCTCCGGGAAGCGGGTGAGCATGGCCTCGGTGTGGCCGCCCATCCCCAGGGTGCCGTCGACGGCGACGGGCGCGCGGCCGGCGTCGAGGGCGGCCTGGACGGCGGGGGCGAGCAGGTCGACCACGCGGTCCCGCATGACGGGGACGTGGCGGTCCTCGGGGCGGAGCTGGTCTGCGTCCACGATCGGCCTCCTGCTCGCGTCTGGTTCGCGGCCGACCCCGGGCGGGATCCCCATCCGTCCGCCGTCGCGCCTGGCCCAGGGGAAGGCGGGTCAGGTGCGTCGGCGTCGGCTGGAGGTCTCGTACGGGGTCGGTGCGCTGGTGGTCAGAAGACGCCCGGCAGGACGTCCTCGTCGGTCTCGGAGAAGGCGGCCTCCTGCTCGGCGAGGTAGGCGTTCCAGGACTCGGAGTCCCAGATCTCCACCCGGGTCCCCGCGCCGATCACGGTCACGTCCCGGTCCAGCCCCGCGTACTGCCGCAGCGGCGCCGGCACGGTCACTCGACCCTGCTTGTCCGGCACTTCGTCCGACGCCCCCGAGAGGAAGACGCGGATGTAGTCCCGGGCCTGGCGGGAGGACAGTGGAGCCGACCTCATCTGCTCGTGGACCCGCTCGAACTCACGAGCGCTGAACACGTACACGCAGCGCTCCTGACCTCGGGTCAGGACCAGCCCCTCCGCCAGCTCCTCACGGAACTTCGCGGGGAGGATCAGCCTGGACTTCTCGTCGAGCCGGGGGGTGTACGTGCCCAAGAACACGGCACACCCCCTGACTCGTCGAGTGGTCCCTCCCGACCAAGGTCGGGACCCATGCTCTCTCCTGTCCTCCACATTACCCCACTTCCCTCCACCTTCAACCCCCTTTGGCCTTCCTGTGTTCACGCGCGTCGCGCGGCGCGCACGGACGACCCCGCCCAGACCGCAGGATCCTGCGGCTGAGCGGGGTCGGGGAACCGGGTGGGGCGAAGTGGAGGGGCGGGGGCGGAGTGGAGGGGTGGGGGGCGGCCCGGGGCGCCGAAAGGGCTCCCGGCACGGCGAAGGCCCCGATCCGCAGTGGATCGGGGCCTTCGGTGGAGGAAGGTGGAGGGGGTCAGTCGCCCTGCTCGCGCCGGGCGTCCCAGCGGCGCTCGAGGCGGCCCATGAAGTCGCCGCCCGGTCGCCCGCCCTCGGGGCGGCCGCCGCCGGGCCGTCCCCCGCGACCGGGGCCCGGACGGTCCGCGCCGGCGGCCCGGCCCCCGCGGGGCCGGGTGGTCACGAGGAAGATGCCCGCGCCCACCACGAGAGCGCCGAGCACGCCCACGGGGACCAGCTGGTTGGCGACGCCGATGACGATCACGAGCAGCCCGACGACGGCGAGCACCGCGCCGAGCACCACACGCTTGACCGGCACGGGGTCGCGGCGCGTGTCCGCCATCTGGGTGGCCAGGCGGGGGTCCTCGGTGCGCAGCTGGTGCTCCAGCTGGTCCAGCATCCGCTGCTCATGCTCAGAGAGGGGCACGGCGACTCCTTCGAACTCGGCCTCCGACGCCTCCGGGACCGGGAGGGGACGCCCACGCGTCCGATCTGTCCTCCAGGATACGGCGTCCGGACCCCTTCCAACCAGACGGCGTCCTCCCCTGTCAGCGGACACGCGCGGGCCTCACGGACCGGGGGCCTCGTGCCGGGCGTCGGGCTGTTCGGCACCGCGGCGCAGCAACGAGGCGGGCCGGACCGCCGCCGTCGGGAAGCGGCGCGCCACGGCGTCCGCCGCGGCCTCGGCGCCGGCCCAGTCGCCGGCCACGCCCTCGGCGGCGTCGTCGTCGCCGAACCCGGGGCCGCCGAAGAGCGCCTCCTGCTCGGGCGCCGGCTCGTCGGCGTCCGTCAGGCGCTCGGCGCGCACGCCCACGAGCCGGACCGGATGGGGGCGCTGCGCGTGCAGCTCGGCGACGAGCCGGCGGGCGGGCCCGAGCAGTCCGTGCGCCGTGGTGGTGGGGCGGGCCAGGCGGGCGGTCCGGCTGCGCACTCGCCCGTCGGGGTCCTTGAGCCGGACGGTCACGGCGCCCGCCGCGACCTCCTCGGCGCGCAGCCGGGCGGCCACGCGGTGGCACAGGCGCAGCACCTCCAGGTCGACCCCGGCCACGTCCAGGGGGTCGACGTCGAAGGTGTGGTCGGCGCCGATGCTGCGCGCGGCGGGGCGGGGGGCGACGGGCCGCGGGTCGATCCCCCGCGAGAGCTGCACCCACGAGCGCCCCGCGGCCCCGAACGCGCGCTCGAGCTGCTCCGGGTCCGCGGCGGCCAGGTCCCCGATGGTGGCCATTCCCCGGCGCCGCAGGGCCTCGGCCGCCTTGGGGCCCACGCCCCAGAGCCGTCCCACGGGCAGCGGGTGGAGGAACTCGAGGGTGCGCTCCGGGGGCACCACGAGCAGCCCGTCCGGCTTCGCGGCGGTGGAGGCCATCTTCGCCACGAACTTCACGCCCGCCGCCCCCACGGTGCAGGGCAGGCCCAGCTCCTCGCGGACCCGCCGACGGATCAGGCCCCCGATCCGCGCGGGCGGGCCGAGGCGGCGCCGGGCCCCGGCGACGTCGAGGAACGCCTCGTCCACGCTGAGCTGCTCCAGCACGGGGGTGACCTGGCCGAGCAGGGCCATCACGTCCGCCGAGACCGAGCGGTAGACGTCCTGCCGGGGCGGGACCACCACGAGCGGCGGGCACAGGGCGCGCGCGTGGGCCAGGGGCATCGCCGAGCGCACGCCGTAGGCCCGGGCCTCGTAGGAGGCCGACAGCACCACGGAGCGTCCGCTCGGCGCGGCGACGGCGGCCGGCCGCCCCGTCAGGTCGGGCCGTTCGCGCAGCTCCACGGACAGGAAGAAGGCGTCCATGTCCACGTGCAGGATCGAGGCCTCGGGGCGGGCCTGCGCGGCGGCGGTGTCGGACATGCCCCCGAGCCTAGCCAGGCGCGCTCGTCACGCCCGCCGACCGCCTCGCGCGCCCCGCCCGCGCGGCTAAGGTGAGCCCATGCCCGTCGACGCCGCCGTGACCCGCCCCCGCCCCGCCGACCAGGACCGGTTCCGCGCCGCCGTCGCCGAGGAGCTGACGCGCACGCTGGACGAGCACCGCGAGCGCGCCCGCGCCGTCCATCCCCTGACCGTCCCCCTCGTGGACGCGGTGGGCGACCTGGCCGCCGGCGGCAAGCGGCTGCGCGCCGTGCTCGGCTGGCTCGGCTGGCGGGCGGCCGGCGGAGACCCGGAGGACCCGCGCATCGCCCGGACCGGCGCGGCGCTCGAGCTGTTCCAGGCCGCAGCGCTGATCCACGACGACATCCTGGACCGCTCGGACACGCGCCGCGGGATGCCCAGCGTGCACCGCCGGTTCGAGGCCGAGCACCGCGCGTCGGGCTGGCGGCACGACGCCGGCCACTTCGGGGTGTCCGCCGCCATCCTCGCCGGCGACGTGGCGCTCGGCATGAGCGAGACCGCGTTCGCCGCCGCCCTCGAGGGCGCCGGGCGGCCGGCGCGGGCCCGCGACGAGTTCGAGCGGATGCGCTTCGGGGTGATGGTGGGCCAGTACCTCGACGTCGCCGCCGAGATGGCGCCGCCGGCCACGGACCCGGCCGAGGCCGAGGCCGCCGCGGAGGCGGTGGTGGAGCACAAGTCCGCGCGCTACTCGGCCGTGCACCCGCTGGCCCTGGGCGGCCTGCTGGCCGGCGCCGACGACGCGCTCGTGGCCGCGTTCGCGGAGGTCAGCCTGCCGTTCGGCCTGGCGTTCCAGTACCAGGACGACCTGCTCGGCGTGTTCGGCGACCCCGCCGCCACGGGCAAGCCCGCCGGCGACGACCTGCGCGAGGGCAAGCGCACGGTGCTGATCGCCCGTGCGGTCGCGCTGCTCTCCCCCGCGGACGCCGCGGCGCTCGACGCGGACCTGGGCGACCCCGGGCTCAGCGCCGAGCGCATCGCCCACTGGCAGCGGGCGCTCGAGGAGTGCGGGGCCCGTCAGGCAGTGGCCGACCGGGTGGCCGCACTGTCCGCGCGGGCCGCGGAGGCCGTCGGCGCGCTCGAGGCCCACGAAGTCCCCGCGGACGTGCGCGCGGAGCTCACCGCGCTGATCCAGGCCGCCACGACCCGGCGGCACTGACCGGGGCTCCGCCCGGGCCATCGCCCTGGACCGGGCGGCGTCGGCCGCCGCGGGACCCGGGGGGCCGGCGTCACCAGGCCAGGGCCTGGGCGCGGCGGCGCACCTCCGTCTTCCGGCCGTCCCGGAGGGCGTCGATGGGCCGACCCGGCAGCGAGGGATCCTCGGTGAACAGCCAGCGCAGCGACTCCTCGTCCGAGTAGCCCGCGTCCGCGAGCAGCACGAGGGTGCCCTGCAGCGGTTCGAGCAGCCCCGACTCGGTCAGGAACAGCGCCGGCACGGCGCGGACGGCGGGGTCCGGGCGGCGGACCGCCAGCAGGCGGTGGTCCTTCACGAGGTTGTGCACGCGCGTGACGCGCTGGTCGAGGCGCTCGGCGACGTCGGGCATCGTCAGCCAGTCGCCCACGAGGGCGTCCAGCTCGGCGGGGATGGCGTCGGCGGGGACCGGGGTGTCGGAGGAAGAGGTGCTCACGTGCGCCAGACTACGTCGCGTCGGCGCCGCCGACTCTCTGCCTGTGCCCTGCACCTGCTGTGCGCCGCCTTTTTCGCCAGTGAGGAGGGTCACTCTCGACGCCCTTCGACCTGCTGGACGGCCCGTTCCCGATGGGAAGAACGGGCCGGAGATCCGCATGATTCCGCGGCGGAGAGCGGCTTGAATCTCGGAATGGTCACGGAGATCACGGCCGGATAACATCGTCGAGGCTCCGCAGCCGGACGCCGACGACGTCGGACGGCCCCGGGGGGCCGCGGGCTCCGCCCGTCCCTTCCCCACAGTCCCGTCCCCTTCGACGATGCCGAGGTCCTTCGTGTCCCACACCCCTTCCCGCCGCCTGCGCCACGCCCTCGCCGGCGGTGCCGTGCCCCTGCTCCTGCTCACCGGCCTGCCCGCGCAGGCACAGGCCCAGGAGGCGCCGGTCCACACCGTCCGCCCGGGCGACACCCTCACCGCCATCTCGGCGGCCCACGGGGTGCCCCTGGTGGACCTCTTCCGCCTGAACGGGCTGGACCACGAGTCGATCATCTACCCGGGCGACGCCATCCGTCTCACCGGCGAGGCCGCCCCCGCCGCCGCGGCCGGCACCTACACCGTCCAGCCCGACGACGGCTGGTGGATCATCGCCCGCCGCACCGGGGTCTCCGCCGCCGAGCTGCAGCGCCTCAACGGCATGAGCGCCTCCACGATGCTGCACCCGGGCATGGTGCTGACGACCGCCGGGAAGGCGGCGGCCCCCGCCCCGACCCCCGCCCCCACGCCGGCGCCGGCTCCCGCCACCGGGGACGTCATCCGCTACACCGTGGTCTCCGGGGACTCCATGTGGGGCATCTCCCAGCGCTTCGAGGTGTCCATCCCCCGCCTGCGCGAGCTCAACGGCCTCACCCGCTCCTCGATGCTGCACCCGGGCCAGGTCCTCGTGATCTCCGACGGCACCCTCGAGGTGGAGCCGGTCTCCGACGTCCAGCCGATCGGCGACACCTTCCTCGGCCGCACCTACCCCTCGCACGTCACCGCCTCGGCCAACGAGAACCTGCGCCTGCTGCGGTCCGTGCCGCAGCCGTCGCCGGAGCAGATGCGCGAGATCGTCCGCGAGACCGCCGTGCGCATGGGCGTGGACCCGCGCCTGGCCCTCGGCCACGCCTACACCGAGTCCCGCTTCCGCATGGCCTCCGTCTCCCCCGCCAACGCCATCGGCGCCATGCAGGTCATCCCGATCACCGGCGAGTTCGCCTCCGAGCTCGTGGGCCGCGAGCTGAACCTGCTGGACCCGTACGACAACGCCGTCGCCGGCGTCGCGTACATCAAGTACGTGCAGGACCGCACGCCCACGCTCGACACGGGCATCGGCGCCTACTACCAGGGCCTCGGCGGCGTCCTGCAGGGCGGCCTCAGCGCGGAGGGGCGCACCTACGTCGCCACGGTCCGCGCCGCCATGGCCATGTTCTGATCCGCCCCCGGCGGACCCCCGCCCCCGGGCCCCGGCGCTGGCCTAGGCTGGGACGATGAGCAGCACACGCCGCGACCCCCTGGTGGGGGGCATCGTCGACGGCCGGTACGAGGTCCTCGCCCGGCTGGCCCGGGGCGGGATGTCCACGGTCTACCTGGCCCTGGACACGCGGTTGGACCGCGAGGTCGCCCTCAAGGTCATGCACCCGCACCTGGCCGAGGACCCCGTCCTCGTGGGCCGGTTCGAGCAGGAGGCCAAGACCGCCGCGCGGCTGTCGCATCCCCACGTCGTCGCCGTGCTGGACCAGGGCCACACCGAGGATCCGTCCGGCGAGGTCCTGGCCTACCTGGTCATGGAGCACGTGCCCGGCCACACCCTGCGCACCGTCATCCGCGAGCAGGCCCCGCTCACGCCGCGCGAGGCCCTGCGCCACCTGCGCCCGCTCGTGGACGGTCTGGCCTCAGCGCACCGGGCCGGGCTCGTGCACCGCGACGTGAAGCCGGAGAACGTCCTCGTCCGCACGGACGGCCGCATCACCGTGGCCGACTTCGGCCTCTCCCGCGCGGCCACCGCCCACACCTCGGCCGGCCAGGCCGTGGTGGGCACCCCCGCCTACCTCGCGCCCGAGCACATCGCCGGCGCTCCCGCGGACGCCCGTTCGGACGTCTACGCCGCCGGGATCATCCTCTTCGAGCTGCTCACGGGGCGGCAGCCCTTCACGGCCGCCACGGCGCTGCAGGTCGCCTACCGCCACGTGCACGAGCGGGTGCCCGTGCCCTCCACGCTCCAGCCCGGCCTGCCCGAGGCCCTCGACGACCTCGTCCTGTGGTCCACCGAGCCCGACCCGGCCGACCGCCCCGCGGACGCCGGGGAGGTCCTCGACCGCCTCGACGCCGTGGCCGCGGAGCTCGGCCCGGCCGAGCTCGACCGGCCGCCGGTCCGCGTCCCGGACGCGGTCGAGGGGCGCCCCGGCCCGGAGCACGACGAGACCACGACGCTCGACGCCCTCGACCCGAACGACCCGCACGACCCGCTCCACGACGCCGACGGCGACGAGACCACGGCCCTGGACGCCGGCGACCACCACGCCACCCGTGTGCTGCCCTCCCTCCCCGCGGACGCCCTGCCCACCGAGGCCCTCGCGGCGGACGACGTCGTCCGGCGCTCCCCCGGCCCGGCACCGGAGGCGCCCCTGACGGCGGACGCCGCCGAGGCCCCGGCGCCGTCGGCGCGTCGGTCCCGGCGCGCGGCGCGCCGGGAGGCCCGCCGCCCCGCCCTGGACCTGGGCCGCGGCACCGGCCGGGCCGCCGCGATCGGCGCGGCCGTGACCCTGCTGCTCACGGGGGTCGCCCTGCTGCTCGGCTGGACGCTCGGCTCCGGCGGGCTCGGCGTGGGCGCCACGGCCGTGGTGCCGGAGCTGGACGGGCTGGCCCGCGAGGCGGCCGAGGAGCGGCTCGTGGCCGCCGGCCTGGCGACCGCGGTGACCGTCCGGCACGACGAGCTGCGCACCGAGGGCACCGTGGTGGCCACGAGCCCGCAGGCCGGTCAGCAGGTGGACCGGGGCACGCCCGTCGAGGTGACGGTCTCCGCGGGGCCCGCGCCGGTGCCGGTGCCCGACCTGGCCGGCGTCGCCGTCCGCCACGCCCACGGCGTGGCCCGGGACGCCCGGTTCGCCGTCGAGGTGGACGCGCGCCGCTCCGACCCGCACGTGCCCGCCGGGGCCGTCCTCGAGCAGCGCCCCGCCGCGGGCGAGCGGGCGACGCCGGGCACCGTGGTCCGCGTGGTGCTCTCGGAGGGCCGGGCGGTGCGCCCGGTCCCGGATGTGACTGGGCTCAGCCTGGCAGCCGCCCGGACGAGCCTGCAGGACGACGGCTGGGACGTGCGCGAGCACCGGGTCCTGGTGCCGCTGCCCGCCGGTGACGAGGCGCGCGTGCTGCACCAGTCCCCCGCCGCGGGCACCCCCCTGCTGGAGGGCACCCGCGTCGAGCTCTGGAGCCGCTGAGCGGCCCGCCGGTCAGCGGCGCGGGGCGACGCGCTCGGGGTGGGAGAGCGCCTCGGTCACCTTGAACGCCATCTCCAGCGACTGCTGATGGTTCAGGCGCGGGTCGCACAGGGTCTCGTAGCGGGCGTCGAAGTCGGCCTCGTTGATGGGGTCGGAGCCGCCGAGGCACTCGGCCACGTCGTCGCCGGTGAGCTCCACGTGCATGCCGCCCGGGCGGGTGCCCAGGGCGCGGTGCACCTCGAAGAACCCGCTGACCTCGTCCATGACGTCCTCGAAGCGGCGCGTCTTGTAGCCGTTGGCGGCGGTGACGGTGTTGCCGTGCATCGGGTCGGTGACCCAGACGGGCTCGAGGCCGGCGTCGCGCACGCCCTCGACGATGCCGGGCAGCACGTCGCGGATGCGCTCGGCGCCCATGCGGGTGATGAAGGTGAGGCGGCCGGGCTCGCGCTCCGGGTCCAGGCGCTCGGCCAGCTCCAGGGCGTCCGCCGCGGAGGTGGTGGGGCCCAGCTTCACGCCGATGGGGTTGCGGACGCGGGAGAGGTAGTCCACGTGGGCGCCGTCCACCTGGCGGGTGCGCTCACCGATCCACAGGAAGTGGGCGCTCGTGGCGTACGGGTCGCCGCTGCGGGAGTCCACGCGGGTCAGGGCGCGCTCGTAGTCGAGCAGCAGCGCCTCGTGGGCGGAGTAGAACTCGGTGCGGCGCATGGCCTCGAAGTCCACGCCGGCGGCGTTCATGAAGCGGACGGCGCGGTCGATCTCCGCGGCCATCTCCTCGTACTGGGCGTAGGCCGGGTTGGCCATGAAGCCCTGATTCCACTGGTGGACGCTGCGCAGGTCGGCGAAGCCGCCCTGGGTGAACGCGCGGACGAGGTTCAGCGTGGAGGCGGAGGTGTGGTACGCCTGCACCATGCGCCGGGCGTCGTGGCGACGGGCCTCCTCGGTGAACTCGTAGCCGTTGACGATCTCGCCGCGGAAGCTGGGCAGGGTGACGCCGTCGCGGGTCTCGGTGTCCGAGGAGCGGGGCTTGGCGAACTGGCCGGCGATGCGGCCCATCTTCACCACGGGCATGGACGCGCCGTAGGTCAGCACGGCGGCCATCTGGAGGATGGTCTTCACGCGGGAGCTGATGCGGTTGGCGGTGGAGCCCGCGAAGGTCTCGGCGCAGTCGCCGCCCTGCAGCAGGAAGGCCCGGCCCTGGGCGACGTCCGCGAGGCGGGCGCGCAGCAGGTCCACCTCGCCGGCGAACACGAGCGGCGGGACCTGGCTCAGCTCGGCGACGGCGGCGCGGTGCTCGGCCTCGTCGGCCCACGAGGGCGCCTGGGCCACCGGCAGGGAGCGCCAGTGGTCGAGTCCGGGGATGTCCGCGGCGCCCTCCGAGATGGCGGTGCCGAAGGCCAGGATCTTCTCGCGGGGGTCCTCTGTCATGCCACCAGCCTAGGGGCGGCGGGCCGCCTCGCAGAACGGGCGTCCCCGGATGACGACGGCGCGCCCGGCGCCGGCGGGTCAGTCGCGGGCGCGGGGCGGGGCGGGGACCCGGCCGGACTTCACGTCCGCGGCGTAGGCGTCCACGTACTCCTGGCCGGAGAGGCGGCGGATGGCCTCCATGATCTCGTCAGTGACGGCGCGCAGCACGCGGGCGTCGGTGACGCCCTCGGCGCGGTCGGAGAAGTCCAGGGGCTCGCCGAAGATCATGCCGATGCGGCGGATGCGCGGCAGGGTGCGGCCGATCGGCTGAGCCTGGTCCGTGCCGATCATGGCGATGGGCACCACGGGGGCGCCGGAGGCCAGCGCGAGCTTGGCCACGCCGATCTTGCCGCGGTGCAGGCGGCCGTCGGGGCTGCGCGTGCCCTCGGGGTAGATGCCCAGCAGGCGCCCCTCGCGCAGCGCCTCGAGGCCGGCGTCGAGCGAGCGCAGGGAGGCCTCGCCGCCCGAGCGGTCCATGGGCAGCTGGTTGGTGGCTTCGAAGAACTTGCGCGTGATCCAGCCCTTGGGCCCGGCGCCGGTGAAGTAATCCTTCTTCGCCAGGAAGTGGACTTGGCGCTTGAGCATGGCCGGCATGAACACGGAGTCGGACACGGACAGGTGGTTGCTGGCCAGGATCGCGGCCCCCTCGGCCGGCACGTTGCCCAGCCCCTTGACCCAGGGCCGGAAGAGCAGGCGCGTGGCGGGCGCGACGGCGAAGGTCTTGGCTGACCAGTAGAACGTGGACACGGCGGTCCTTCCGGTGCGAGGGGTCGGGTGCCTGCTCATCGTACGGTCCCCGCCCCTACGCTGGGAGCATGGACCGCCCTGCGCCCCCCGTCGAGCCCGCGCCCCCCGCCGTGCCAGCGCCCGCCGTCGACCCCGTCCACCTGCCGGTGCGCCTGGCGCCGGGCTCCGGCGCCGGCGCGGACCGGTGCGTGGTCGTCCTGCACGGGTTCACCTCGGGCCCCGACTCGGTGCGCGCGTGGGCCGAGGGGATCGCCGCGGGCGGCTCCCACGTGAGCGTCCCCCTGCTGCCCGGCCACGGCACCCGGTGGCAGGACCTGGCGGCCACGGGCGCGGACGAGATCCGCGGGGCCGTGCGCGAGGCCGTGGACCGCGAGCTGACCCGGCACCGGCACGTGGTGGTGGCGGGGATCTCGATGGGCGGCGCCCTGGCCCTCGACGCCGCGGCGCACCGGCCGGTCTCGGCGGCGATCGTGGTGAACCCGGCGCTGCGCTTCGCGAGCCCGCTGGCGCCGCTGGCCCCCGCGCTGGCCCCGTTCGTGCCGTCCGTGGCCCCGATCGCGAACGACATCGCCGACCCCGACGCCCGGGAGCTGGCCTATCCGCGCACCCCCGTGGCGGGCGTGGCCGCGGTCGGCCGCATCCAGCGGGCTGCGCGCCGGGCCCTGCCGCGGATCACCGCGCCGGTGACGGTCTTCCGCTCCGCCCGGGACGCCGTCGTGCCCGCCGCGAGCCACCGGACCCTGCTGCGCGGGCTGCGCCGCGCGCCGGTGGACGTGGTGCCCCTGCCGCGCAGCCGGCACGTCGCCACCCTGGACTACGACCTGCCCCTACTGATCGAGCGCAGCCGGGCCGCCGTGGAGGCCGCCACGCGCGCCTGAGCCCCGGCCCCGGAGGCCCGCCTCCCCGCATGTAGAGTGACCGTGACGTCCATCACGCCCCGTCCCGCAATGCCGACCGCACCGCCATCCCCGGCCCCGGTCGGACGGCGGGCCGCCGACTCAGCCGAGGAGCACCATGCGAGAGATCAGTGAGCCCTACCACCCGCGCCTGTCCCCCGAGTCGAACATCACCGACTTCCTCGAGCGCCAGGCCGACGAGCGCCCCGACCACGGCCTCTTCGCCGTGGCGGACGAGCAGGACCAGTGGACGGACGTCTCCGCGCGGGACGCCCGCGAGCGGGTGCGCGCCCTGGCCAAGGGCCTGATCGCCGCCGGCGTCGGCGCGGGCGACCGCGTGGGCCTGATGGCCGCCACCCGGCTCGAGTGGACGCTCGTGGACTTCGCCATCTGGTACGCCGGCGCCGTCACCGTGCCGATCTACGAGACCTCCTCGGCCACCCAGGTGGCCTGGATCGTCGAGGACGCGGACGTGTGCGCCGTCGTCGCCGGGGACGAGTCCCTCGTCAAGACGGTGCGCGACGCCGTCCACCGGGAGCACCTGCCCCAGCTGCGCGACGTGTGGGCCATGGACGTCGCCGGCGGTGAGCCGGGCTCCGGCCTCGACGAGCTGGCGGCTCTCGGCGCGGACGTGAGCGACGAGGACCTCGAGGCCCGCCGTTCGGCCGCGAACCTGGAGGACCTGGCCACGATCATCTACACCTCCGGCACCACCGGACGCCCCAAGGGCTGCGAGCTCACCCACGAGAACTTCGCCGAGCTGGTGAACCAGACCCTGTCCTCCTCCCTCGGCGAGGTCGTCCGCCCGGACACCTCCACGGTGCTGTTCATCCCGCTGGCCCACGTGTTCGCCCGCTTCGTCTCCGTGCTCACCGTGGCCGCCGGCGCCCGCTGCGGCCACGTCACCGACCTCAAGCGGCTCTCCAACTCCCTGCAGACCTTCCAGCCGAGCTTCGTGCTGGCCGTGCCGCGCGTGTTCGAGAAGATCTACAACGCGGCCCTGCTCAACGCGCAGTCCGGCGGCAAGGACAAGATCTTCCGCCGCGGCGCGGACGTGGCCGTCCGCTGGTCCCGCGCCCTGGACTCGGGGAAGATGACCGCGCCGCTGCGCCTGCAGCGGGCGTTCTACTCCGCCCTGATCTACCGGCGCATCCGCGCGGCGATGGGCGGCCGGCTCGAGTACGCCGTCTCCGGCGGCGGCCCCCTCTCCCCCGACCTGGCGCACTTCTTCCGCGGCGTGGGCCTGACCATCCTCGAGGGCTACGGCCTCACCGAGACCACGGCCCCCATCACGGTGGGCCGCCCGGGCCGGCTGAAGATCGGCACGGTGGGCCTGCCCCTCGGCGGCAACGCGGTGCGGATCGCGGAGGACGGCGAGATCCTCACCCGCGGCACCTCGCTGATGCGCGGCTATCACGACCGCCCGGAGGCCAACGAAGAGGCCTTCGAGGACGGCTGGTTCCGCACCGGCGACCTGGGCTCGCTGGACGAGGACGGCTTCCTCACCATCACGGGCCGCAAGAAGGAGCTCATCGTCACGGCCGGCGGCAAGAACGTGGCCCCGGCGATGCTCGAGGACGCGATCCGCTCGGATGCGCTGATCTCCCAGGTGATGGTGGTGGGCGACGCCAAGCCGTTCATCGCGGCGATCGTCACCCTGGACGCGGACACCCTGCCCTCGTGGCTGGCCGCCCACGGCCTGCCGAAGGACCTCGATGTGGCCGCGGCCGCGAAGGAGGACCGGGTGCGCCGGCACGTCCAGGAGATCGTGGACAAGGCCAACAGCGCGGTCTCCCGCGCCGAGGGCATCCGCGAGTTCCGCATCCTGGACCGCGACTTCTCCATGGAGGAGGGCCACATGACGCCGTCGCTGAAGATGAAGCGCGCCGTGATCATGCAGGACTTCGCCGCGGAGATCGCGGACATCTACGGCGAGGCCCCCGCGCAGGGCTGATCCGACGCGAGCAGGGGCGGGCCCGTCACGGGCCCGCCCCTGCGGCGCGTCCACGGTCCGCCCCCGCGGGCGGGCCCGGCTCAGAGCAGGCCGGAGTCCGGCACGTCGAGGCCGAGCAGGGCGTTCTCCACGACCTCGGTCAGCGCCGGGTGCGGCCAGTACTGGCCGCGGGCGAGCCGGTGCGCGTCGATGCCGAACGCCATGCCGGTCACGAGGGGCTGGATCAGGTTCGCGGCGTCGTGGCCCAGGATGTGCCCGCCCAGGATCCGCCCGGTCGCCTTCTCCGCGACCACGGTGCACAGGCCCTCGGAGTCCTCCATGGCCCAGCCGTAGGCCACGTCCCCGAAGGCCTGGGTCTTCACGGTGATCGCGTCCGCGCCGTGCTCGGCCAGGGCCTGCTCCACGGTGAGCCCGACGGCGGCCACCTGCGGCCGGGTGAACACGGCGGCGGGCACGGGGGCCAGGTCGGCCGAGCGCAGGTCCTCGGGGTGCTCGAGGTTGTGGGCGACGACGCGGGCCTCGTGGTTGGCCACGTGCTTGAGCTGCCACGTGTTGGCCACGTCGCCCAGCGCGTAGACGCCCTCGACCGGGGCGCCGCCGGAGAGGACCCGCTGGTGCCGGTCCGTGGCGAGCACGCCGTCCTCGGTGACGTCCAGGCCGGCGGCGTCCACGTCGAGCCGGTCCGTGTTGGGGGTGCGCCCGATGGCCATGAGCACCGCGTCCGCCTCGACGACCTCCTCCACCGTGCCCGTCTGCTCCTGGCCCTCGGCGCGGTCGAGCCGCACGCGCACCCAGCCCTGGGCGGCGCGGTCCGGGTCCGCCGCGGGCTCGACGCCCGCCGGGGTCCAGCCCGTGCGCACGTCCCACTGGCGGGCGGCGATCTCGGTGAAGGCCGTGGACACGCTGAGGTCGTGGGCCTTGAGCAGGCGGTGGCCGCGGTTGACCTGGATGACCTCGGAGCCGAGGGCGGCGAAGATCGAGGCGAACTCGCACGCGATGAACCCGCCGCCGATCACGAGCAGCCGTCGGGGCAGGCGGGGCAGGCGCATCACGGTGTCCGAGGTGTGCACGGAGGGCAGGTCCACGCCGGGGATGCGGGGCAGGGTGGGCCGCGAGCCCGCGGCGATCACCACCTGGTCCGCGGTGACCTCGCGCCCGGAGGCGGTGCGCACGCGGCGCGGGCCCACGAACCGGACCTCCTCCTGGATCACGGAGGTGTGCTCCAGCTCGTCCCGGCGGTAGCGCAGCCCGCCCTCGCTGATGGCGTCGATGCGCTGGAAGATCCGGTCCCGGATGGCCGGGAAGTCCGCTCCGGTGAACTCCAGTCCCACGCCCAGGCGCTCGGACTCGGCGCCGGCCGAGGCGGCGAGGCCGGCCGGGTAGGCGTACATCTTCGTGGGGATGCAGCCCACGTTCAGGCAGGTGCCGCCGAACACGCCGGAGTCGGCGATGGCCACGCTGCGGCCCTCCCAGTGCTCGGTGACGAGCGAGTTGCCCGATCCGGAGCCGATGATGAGCAGGTCGTGGTGTTCCGTGGAGGTGGCCATGCCTCCCAGGATAGGGCCGGGCCCGGACGCGACGGCGTCCGGGCCCGGTGCTCCTCCCGCGCAGGCGGGCGGGCGGCTCACTCGATCACGAGCAGCAGGTCCCCGCCGTTGACGGGGGTCACCCCCTCGGTGACGACGCGGCGCACGGTGCCGGCCACCTGGGCCGTGATGGCGGCCTCCATCTTCATGGCCTCGATGGTGGCGACCGGCTGGCCGACCTCCACGGCGTCGCCCTCCGCCACCTGGACGGTGACCGAGCCCGCGAACGGGGCGGCGACGTGGCCGGGGGTGCCGGGGTCCGCCTTCTCCGCGGTGCGCACGGTGGACTCGATCGAGCGGTCGCGGACGGTCATCTGGCGCAGCTGGCCGTTCAGGGTGACCATCACGGTGCGCATGCCCTTCTCGTCCGGCTCGGAGACGGACATGAGGGTGGCGAGCAGCCGCACACCGCGTCCGAGCGAGATGACGTGCTCGCGCCCGGGGACGAGGCCGTAGAGGAAGTCGCGGGTGTGCAGGGTGACGGTGTCCCCGAACTCCTCGCGGTGCGCCTCGAACTCCTTCGTGGGGCCGGGGAAGAGCAGGCGGTTCAGCACCGCGCGGCGGGTCTGTCCGGCCTCGCCGAGGGCCGTCGAGTCCTCCGCGGAGATCTCCACCATGCCTGCGCCCTCGCGGCGCCCCTGGAGGGCCTTGGTCCGGAAGGGCTCCGGCCAGCCGCCGGGCGGGTCACCGAGCTCGCCGCGCAGGAAGCCGATCACGGAGTCCGGGATGTCGAACTCCTGCGGACGCTCCGCGAACTCCTTCGGGTCCACGCCGGAGCCGACCAGCTGCAGCGCCAGATCGCCCACCACCTTGGAGGACGGGGTGACCTTGACGAGGTGGCCGAGCAGGTCGTCGGCCGCGGCGTACATCGACTCGATGGCCTCGAACCGCTCCCCCAGGCCGAGCGCGATCGCCTGCGTGCGCAGGTTGGACAGCTGGCCGCCCGGGATCTCGTGGTGGTACACGCGGCCGGTCGGGGCGGGCAGCCCCGCCTCGAAGGGCGCGTACGCCGCGCGGACGGACTCCCAGTAGGGCTCCATCGCGGTGGCGGCCTCGAGGCCGAGACCGGTGTCCCGCTCCGTGTGCTCGAGCGCCGCGACCAGGGCGGACAGCGGCACCTGGCTGGTGGTGCCCGCCATGGACGCGGTGGCCGCGTCGACGGCGTCCACGCCGGCCTCCGCCGCTGCGAGCAGGGTGGCCAGCTGACCGCCGGCGGTGTCGTGCGTGTGCAGGTGTACGGGCAGGTCGAACTCGGCCCGCAGGGCGGTGACCAGCTCGCGCGCGGCGGCGGGACGCAGCAGGCCCGCCATGTCCTTGATCGCCAGGACGTGGGCGCCGGCGTCGACCATCCGGCGGGCGAGGTCCAGGTAGTAGTCGAGCGTGTAGAGCGTCTCCTTCGGGTCCGTCATGTTGCCCGTGTAGCACAGGGCCGCCTCGGCCACGGCGGTGCCCGTGGCACGCACCGCCTCGATGGCCGGGGTGATCTGCTCGACGTCGTTGAGGGCGTCGAAGATGCGGAACACGTCGACGCCGGATGCCGCGGCCTCGGCAACGAACGCGTCCGTCACCTCGGTGGGGTACGGCGTGTAGCCCACCGTGTTGCGGCCGCGCAGCAGCATCTGGATCGGGATGTTCGGCAGCTCCGCGCGCAGCAGCTCGAGGCGCTGCCACGGGTCCTCGTGGAGGAAGCGCAGCGCGACGTCGTACGTCGCCCCGCCCCAGGCCTCCACCGAGAGCAGCCCCGGCAGGGTGTGCGCGACGGCGGGGGCGGCAGCCAGCAGGTCGCGCGTGCGGACGCGGGTGGCCAGCAGGGACTGGTGGGCGTCGCGGAAGGTGGTGTCCGTGACGGCCAGTGCGGTCTGCTCACGCAGGGTGCGGGCGAAGCCCTCGGGGCCCTGCTCCAGCAGCACCTGACGCCAGCCGTGCGGGGGCACCGCGTCCTCGTTCCGGCTCGGGCCGTCGAACGGCGAGCGGTCCGGCTCCTGGTGCTTGTCGCCCGGGTGCTCCGGGAGGCGGTCACGGGGGTCGATGCCCTCGACGCGCGGGCCGTGCGGCTGGTTGACGGTGACGTCCACGAGGTACTGCAGGGCCTTGGATCCGCGGTCCTGGGAGCGGTTCACCGTGGCCAGCTCGGGATGCTTGTCGATGAAGTCCGTGGCGACGTCGCCGCTGACGAACTGCGGGTCGTCCATCACGTTCATCAGGAACGGGATGTTGGTGGCCACGCCGCGCACGCGGAACTCGGCCAGGGCGCGGCGCACGCGGCGCACGGCCGTGGCGTAGTCGCGTCCGCGGCAGGTGAGCTTGACCAGCATCGAGTCGAAGTGCGGGCTGATCTCCGCACCGGCGTAGATGGTGCCGCCGTCGAGGCGCACACCGGAGCCGCCGGCCGAGCGGTAGGCGGTGATGGTGCCGGTGTCCGGGCGGAAGCCGTTGGCCGGGTCCTCAGTGGTGATGCGGCACTGGATGGCGAAGCCGCGGACCTGGAGGGCGTCCTGCGTGATGCCCAGCTCGGGCAGGGTGGCGCCGGCGGCGATGCGCAGCTGCGCGCCCACCAGGTCCACGTCCGTGACCTCCTCGGTCACGGTGTGCTCCACCTGGATGCGGGGGTTCATCTCGATGAACACGTGCTGGCCCGCACGCTCGCCCGCCGTGTCCACGAGGAACTCGACGGTGCCCGCGTTGACGTACCCCATTTCCTTGGCGAAGGCGACGGCGTCCCGGTGCAGGGCCTGCCGGATCTCCTCGTCCAGGTTCGGGGCCGGGGCCATCTCGATGACCTTCTGGTGGCGGCGCTGGAGCGAGCAGTCCCGCTCGAAGAGGTGCACGACGTTGCCCTCGCCGTCGGCGAGGATCTGCACCTCGATGTGCCGCGGCCGCAGGACGGCCTGCTCGAGGAACACGGTGGGGTCGCCGAAGGCGGTGTCCGCCTCGCGCATCGCTGCCTCGAGGGAGCCGCGCAGGTCCTCGCGGCGCTCGACGCGGCGCATGCCGCGGCCGCCGCCGCCGGCGACGGCCTTGACGAAGATGGGGAAGCCGATCTCCTCGGCCTGCTCCAGAAGCCACTCGACGTCGGCGCTCGGGTCCGAGGAGGCCAGGGTGGGGATGCCCGCACGCTTGGCCGCGCGCAGGGCCTCGACCTTGTTGCCGGTCAGCTCGAGGACGTCGGCGGGCGGGCCGACGAAGGTGATCCCGTTCTCGGCCGCGGCGCGGGCCAGGCCGGCGTTCTCCGACAGGAAGCCGTAGCCCGGGTAGATCGCGTCGGCCCCGGCGTCCTTCGCCACGCGGATGATCTCGTCCACGTCGAGGTAGGCGCGCACGGGGTGGCCCTCCTCGCCGATGCGGTAGGCCTCGTCCGCCTTCTGGCGGTGGATCGAATTGCGGTCCTCATAGGGGAAGACGGCGACGGTGCGGGCGCCCAGCTCGTAGCAGGCGCGGAAGGCGCGGACGGCGATCTCGCCGCGGTTCGCCACCAAGACCTTGGAGAAGACGGCGCCGGCTCCGGTCGACCCGGCCGCGTCCTCTGGAGGGGTGAAGTTCTCGACAGGTGCGGTCATGGTTGGGAGTGTGTCACACCGCACGCAAATTCCGTCTCGTGTCACGCACACTCACCGTTGCGAGACGAAAGGTTACTGGGCTCGGCCCTCCGGGGCGCCCGCGGGGGAGGCTCAGGCGGAGCGGCGGGCCCGACGCCGCCCGGCCAGCTCGTCCCCCGGTTCGGGGGCGACGATCACGCTCTCCCGCGGCAGCTCGGCGAGGCTGCCCTCGACCTCGCGCCACACGCGGCCGACGGCGATCCCGAAGACGCCCTGGCCGCCCTGGACCAGGTCGACGACCTCGTCCGCCGAGGTGCACTCGTAGACCGAGGCGCCGTCGCTCATCAGGGTGATCTGGGCGAGGTCGTCCACGCCGCGCTCGCGCAGGTGGCCCACGGCGGTGCGGATCTGCTGCAGGGACACGCCCGTGTCCAGGAGGCGCTTGACCACCTTGAGCACGAGGATGTCGCGGAACGAGTAGAGGCGCTGGGAGCCGGAGCCGGCGGCGCCGCGGACCGTGGGGACCACGAGGTCGGTGCGCGCCCAGTAGTCGAGCTGGCGGTAGGTGATGCCGGCGGCCTTGCACGCGGTGGGGCCGCGGAAGCCGACGTCGTCGCCCGGGGTCACGTCCTCGTCGAAGAGGGTGCCCTGCGCGCCGAGCGCGGGGGGCCGGCCGGAACCTGCGGTGGGTGTCACGGGGAACCTCCTGGTGCGGGGTCCCCGGTGCGGGAAGGAAGGGGACGGGCCCCGCCGCATGCCGCCGGTGACCGTGGCGGCGCTCCCCGGTGACCGTGTGGAGGACGACGAGGACGTCCCGGACATGCGGGACCCTCTGCTGACGAAGGTACGCCGGGCCCGCGGGGCGGTCAACGAACCCGGCGGTCGGCGGTCGGCCGTGTCGCGGCCGGACGGCTCAGGCGAAGTCCTCGGGGCGGACCGAGTCCAGGAAGTCCCGGAAGTCCTCCACGGTGCGCTCCTGGCCGTCCTCCTCCCCCGAGCGGGCGGACATCCCGGCCTCGGCCAGCACCGCGGGGCTGGCGAGCACGGGGGCGTCGGCGCGCAGGGCCAGCACCACGGCGTCCGAGGCGCGGGCGTCCACGCGCGCGCCGGTGGAGAGCTCGAGCTCGCCGTGGACGACGTCGTTCCGGACCTCCGTGAGCCGCACGCGGACCACCTCGGCGCCCAGGGCGGCCACGGTGGAGAGCAGCAGCTCGTGCGTGAGGGGCCGGGGCGCGCTGACGCCCTCGAGGGCGAGCGCGGCGGCGGCCGCCTCCGGGGCCCCCACCCACAGGGGCACCATGATGCGCCCGGGCGGGTCCACGAGCAGGATCACGTGGTGCTGCTCCGGCAGCTCCACGCGCACGCCCAGCACGGACATCGGGACGTCGCCGGCCTCCGGCACGTCCTCGGGGCGGGGCTCAGTCATCCCACTGCTCCGTCATCCCACTGCTCCAGGCCCTCGGCCACGAGGGCGGAGTGCAGCCGCAGGCTCGCCTGGGCGATTTCCTGGGCCGAGCGGGCCACCCGGGGCCGCGTGTCGGCGTCGCGGCGGGCCTGCAGCGGCGCGACGGCGCGCTCCACGAGGCCGAGCTCGCGGTCCGCGGCGGCCCGGAAGGGGCGCAGGTGGCGCGGCTCCAGGCCGTGGCCGGCGAGCACGACGGCGGCGCGGGCCACCTCCATGGCGTGCGACGAGTAGGCGCCGTCCTCGTCCGCCGGCAACAGGGAGTACTGGTCCAGCTCGGCCAGCAGCTCCTCCCCCGCGCCCGACTCCTCGGCCAGCTCGGACCGGGTCCAGCCGCGCCGTCCGGCGGCGACCTCGCGCCCCAGGCGCGAGGCGTCCGAGGCGCCCGGGGCCACGACGCCGCCGGGCAGGTCCGCCGGGACCTCGCCGCGGTCCAGGGCGGCGAGCTGGGCGGCGATCACCTTCAGCGGCAGGAAGTGGTCGCGCTGCACGGTGAGCACGAACCGCAGCCGGTCCACGTCCTCGGGGCGGTAGCGGCGGTACCCGGCCGGAGTGCGCTCGGGCAGCACGAGGCCACGGTCCTCGAGGAAGCGCACCTTCGAGGCGCTCACGCCGGGGAAGTCCGACTCGAGGGCGGCCACGACCTCACCGATGCCCAGCCGGCCCGAAGGGCGGGTCCGGGGGCCGGCGTCGGCGTGCTGCGGCTCGGTCACGGCGTCGACGGCTCAGCCCCGCTGGGTGCTGGTGAAGTACGTGAGCCGGTACTTGCCGATCTGCACGTGCATGCCCGAGCGCAGCAGGACGTCGTCCACGCGGTCGTGGTTCACGAAGGTCCCGTTGAGGGAGTTCATGTCCACGAGGCGGTGGCCGCCGGCCTCGGCGCGGAACTCCGCGTGGCGGCGGGAGACGGTGACGTCGTCGAGGAAGATGTCCGCGTCCGGGTGCCGGCCGACGGTGACCACGTCCTGGTCCAGCAGGAAGCGGGCGGCCTTCTCGGGCCCGCCGTCCGCCAGCAGGAGCGCCGAGCCGGCCGGGAGGGCACGGATGGCGTCCGACTCCTCGGCGGAGAGGTCGGCGGCGACCAGCGGGGCCAGCTCGGTGAGGTTGATGGAGGAGGTGGAGAGGTCCGGTTCGCGTCCGGGCTGGTTCATGGGTGGCTCCTGTGCGTGGGCCGGCGCCGTGGTCGCCGGCCGGAGGGAGGGTCGGAGGGTACGCCGACGCCCCGCCGGTCACGCGGCGGGGCGAGGGCGACGAGGGGTCAGCTCGTGTGCGAGGCGTAGCCCTCGGCGTCCAGCAGGCCCTCGAGCTGGGCCTCGTCCGCGAGGGTGACCTCGAACAGCCAGCCGCCCTCGTAGGGCGCCGAGTTGACCAGGCCGGGCTCGCCGTCCAGGTCCTCGTTGACGGCGGCCACGGTGCCGGTCACCGGGGCATAGATGTCCGAGACGGACTTGGTGGACTCGACCTCGCCCACCGCGGTGCCCGCGGTGACCTCGGAGCCGACCTCGGGCAGGTCCACGTAGACCACGTCGCCCAGTGCGTCCTGCGCGAAGTCGGTGATGCCGATGCGGACGGTGCCGGCCTGCCCGGCCTCGGCGATCCACTCGTGCTCGGCGGAGTACTTCAGTCCTTCGGGGATGGAGCTCATCGGGTTCGCGTCCTTCGTTCGGTCGGGTGGAGTGTCGTCGTCTCGCAGACTACCGAGCGGCGCGTGATTCGCGCCACCGACACGGTCACAGGACGCCGCGCATGCCGCGGCGCACCGGCTTGGCGATGGCCAGCATGAGCAGGCCCACGCCCACGGTGACGGCGCCGATCACGCCGAAGTAGCCGACCTCGTTCTCCTCGGAGTACGAGCCGGCCAGCGAGCCCGCGAGCGCGGTGCCCAGGGCCACCGAGAGGTTGTAGAGCGAGACCATCATCACGGGGAACGAGCGCGGCGCCACCTTCGTGGACAGCGACAGGCCCACCGGGGAGACGAGCAGCTCGCCCATGGTGCAGACGAAGAGGATCAGCGCGAGCCACAGCAGCGGCACGGCGAGCACGTCCGCCACCGGGATGAACAGCAGGAACGCGAGGCCGATCAGCACGATGCCGATGCCGAACTTCACGGGCGTGCCGGGCTGGCGCGGGCCGAGCTTCGTCCACAGCGCCGCGAACACCGGCGCGAAGGCGATGATGAAGATCGGGTTGATGGAGTTGACCCACTCCATGGGCATCTCCCAGCCGAAGAGGTTCCGGTCGAGGCGGTTCTCGGAGTACAGCGCGATCACGGTGAACTGCTGCTGGAACAGGGCGAAGAACACGGCGGTGCCGATAAACAGCGGGATGAACGCCTTGACGCGGGAGCGCTCCTCCTCGGTGACCTTCTTGGAGGTCAGCAGCACGGCGAAGATGCCGATGGCGGCGACGGCGGCCAGCACCACGACGGCGTCGGCCAGGTTGGCCACGGTGACGATGCCGGTGAGGAACAGGACGACGCCGACGGCGACGGCGGCGAGCGCGATGAGGACCCAGCGGCCGTACTGCGAGCGCGGCAGTGGGTTCGGGATCCGGTGCACGTCCGAGGGCAGGTTCTTGCGGGTCAGGGCGTACTGGACCAGGCCGATGGCCATGCCGACGGCGGCGAGGCCGAAGCCGAAGTGGAAGCCCCAGCTGTCGCGGGCGAGGCCGGTGAGCAGCGGGCCGAAGAGGGCGCCGATGTTCACGCCCATGTAGAAGATGGAGAAGCCGGCGTCGCGCTTGGGGTCCTGCTGCGAGTACAGCGCGCCCACGAGGTTGGCGGCGTTGGCCTTGAGGCCGCCCGAGCCGACGGCCACCAGGATCAGGCCGAGGGCCAGGCCCGGGATGCCCGGGACCAGGGCGAGCGCGATGTGGCCGAGCATGATGGTCACGGCGCTGTAGAACATGGTGCGCTCGGAGCCGAGCAGGCGGTCGGCGATCCAGCCGCCGAGGATGCAGAACACGTACACCATGCCGCCGTAGGCGCCCACGATGCCGGTGGCCACGGCGACGTCGATGCCCAGGCCGCCCTCCGCGAGCGTCCAGGACATGTAGTACACGAGCATGGCCTGCATGCCGTAGAAGGAGAAGCGCTCCCACATCTCCACGGAGAAGAGGTTCGCCAGGGGGCCGGGCTGGCCGAGGAAGGGGCGGCCGTGCCAGTCGGGCGCGGCGGCGGGGTCGGGCGCGGCGGCGGTGGGCGCGGCCACGCGGGCGGACGGTTCGACGGTGGGCTCGTGGCCCGTGGGGGGATTCTGTGGGGTGTGCACCGGCCCACTGTCCTCCCCTGTCGGAGGTCGATCAAATCCGCCGACGGCGATTCGGCTCTGCGCGAGGGCGGCGCCCCGGGCCGACGACGGCCGGTCCGGGGCGCCGTCGTCGTCAGCGGGAGGCGAGCGCGTAGGCGGCGCAGCCCTGGATCTCCATGGCCGCCATGAGGCGCTCCACGGAGATGTTCTCCTTCACCGTGTCGTCCGAGGAGTGGTACTCGGGCTCGAGGATGAAGCCGTCGCGGTGCAGCCAGCCGAAGTTGCCGCTGGGCACGCCGATCTCGCTGAAGGACTGGTGGTCGGAGCGGCCCATGGTGAACAGGTCGGACATGGAGGTGCGGTAGCCCAGCCGCTCCCCCGCCGCGTAGACGGCGCGGTTGACGTCGTTGGCCTCGCCGCGCAGGTCCAGGAGCCAGTACTTCTCGGCGGGGTCCCAGCTGGTGGCGATCATGCCATTGTTGAAGACGCCGCGCAGGCGGGAGCGCTCGTCGGCCGGCATGGCCTGGGCGTGGATCCGCGAGCCGACGAGGCCGACCTCCTCCGAGCCCCAGAAGCCGAAGGACAGGTCCGCGGCGGTGGGCGCGTTGCGCATCACGCGTGCGAGCTCGAGGCAGGCCGCCGTGCCGGAGGCGTTGTCGTTGGCGCCGCTCGAGCCGATCACGGAGTCGTAGTGGGCGCCGAGCATGACCCGCTCGCGGCCGCCCTCGCCCGGGCCCTTGCGGCCGGCGCGGGTGCCCACGATGTTGGCGCTGCGGGTGCCCCGGTGCTCCACGGTGCTGACGGTGAGGCGCAGCGGGCCCGCGGCGAGCACGTCGAGCAGCGCGTGCTTCTGCACCTGCGAGACGCCGACCACGGGGATGTCCAGGCTCGCCCGCGTGAGCACGGGGGCGAAGGCCGAGGCCTGCCCGGGCGGGTTCGAGTCCCGGCGGGTGGCGATGACGGCGACGGCGCCGCGCGCCTGGGCTGCCACGGCCAGCGGGGTGATGTCCTCGGACGCCGTGACGACGCGCATCAGGACCATGCCCGTGAGTTCCGCGGGCAGGTCCGCGACGGAGCCGCTCGGCGCGAGGACCACGCGGCCGGCCACGGTGACGTCCTGCGCCGCCGCGGCGGCGGAGCCCACGCCCCAGCTCCAGCGGCCGTCCAGCTCCGGCGCCTCGAGCAGGCCCACCCGGCGGTCCGGGACGTCGAACCACTCGAGGTCCACGTCGTAGCCGTAGCCCTCGAGCTGCGCGGCGATGTAGTCCGCGGCGCGGTGCTCGGCCGGGGTGCCGGTGTAGCGCTGGCCGATCTCCTCCGTGAGGAGGGTGAGGTGGTCGACCGCGCGGGCGGGGCGGATCTGGTTGATGATCTACCGGTCCTGGCCGGTCAGGCGCGGGGCGCGGGCGGCGCCCGGGCGGACGTCGTCGAGGCCCCAGGCGGGCATCGCGAACGCGCCCGCCGCGCCGGCGGCACCGGTGAGGGCGAGGAACGAGCGGCGGGAGAGGGAGGAGGTGGACATGGCGCTCCTGGTGATGACGGGACAAGGTGCGGTCGGCGCCACGCAGTGTGACGCAGGTCGCACCCAACGCGACGTCCGTCGCCGCAGGGCGACGGGGGCACGGGCCCCGGCGCGCCGCCCCGAGGCTTCGCCGCGGAGGATCCGCGAGAAGGAGGCCCGCGCCGGGAGCCCGGAGGCCCTGCGGACTAGGGTGGAACCGTGACCGCCGACGACGACATCCTCCGTGCCCGCGGCCTGATCCGGGTGGTCCACGACCACCCCGAGCCGGGCATCGCCTTCCAGGACATCACCCCCCTGCTGGCCGACGCGCGGGCCCTGCGCGCGTGCGTGGAGGCGATGGTGGCCCCGTTCGCCGGGCGGTTCGACGTGGTGGCCGGCCTCGAGGCGCGCGGGTTCCTGCTGGCCGGGGCCGCGGCGGTCCTCACCGGCAGCGGGCTGATCCCGCTGCGCAAGGCGGGGCGGCTGCCGGCGCCGGCCGCACGCGCCGACTACGTGCTCGAGTACGGCCAGGCGAGCATCGAGGTGTCCGAGGACCTGGGCGCCGGCGACCGCGTGCTGGTCGTCGACGACGTCCTCGCCACCGGCGGCACCCTCGCCGCCGCCCACCGGCTGGTGGCCGCGCGCGGGGCGAGCGTCGCCGGCTCGGCGTGCCTGCTCGAGCTCGACGGCCTCGGCGGTCGGGACGTGGTCCCGGACGTGCACACGCTGATCGGCGTATGACGAGGGGGCGGGACTCCCCGTCGACGAGCGGCCCGCCGTGCCGCCGTCGTCGCCCCCGGGCGCCGCCTCTCCCCCATGCCGGCCCTGCCTTCACACGCCCACTTCCCACCGAGCTGACCTGCAAACGGCCGGGATGAGGGCGATTCCGCGGCCTATGACGGCCGTCTACAGGACAGCTCGCCGAGATCACGGGCCTCCGGAAACGCGAAAGTCCCGGTGAGAATCAGATTCTCACCGGGACTTTCCTCGGTCGGGCTGACAGGATTTGAACCTGCGACCCCTTGACCCCCAGGCGTCCAGACGGCTTCGCCAGAGCCAAAATCCGCATGATTCCGGGGCTCAAATCATGCAGAGCACGTCACAAGATGCATGTTTGGCATGGCTCTGGTCCCCTTCTGATCCCCCTCGGGGCCGAGACAGTGCCGACGAACTAGCCTGCTCGCCAGCGACGCTCGGAGAATAGTTGTCGTAGAGCCACGATCTCGCGTGCGGCGAACGCAGGCAGCTCAAGCTGCTCCACGTCAACATTCTCGATCCAAGCTGTGCATTGCGCAGGAGAGAGCGAGGGCTCCAGGACAAACTCCGCAATCGCGCGAGTAGTAGCCCTTGACAACCCAACCGAGATGAAGGACATGTCGGTTGGCCGTGGCACTCCCAGTTCAAGCATCATCTCGATATCGACGGCATCCGCATCGATCTGCCGACCAAGTTCTCCCGCCGCTTGCGCCACGACGTCGGCGTAGCAGGAAAGGTACCTTGGCGCCTCAAAACGCGCGATGTCCTCGACGTCCGCCATCACCTTGCGGATCAGGCCGGGATAGGAGACTTCTTGGCCTTGATCGCGTCGCCACCTCGCGCGGTTGTCGATAATGACGCTGAGAGGCACTCCTCTCATCCAGTGAACGATGAGGCGCGCAAGCGACAGGCGACGAGACTCGGGCTCGAACGATCCGCCCAGGTACTCAGCAACATAGTCCAGCGCGATCTTGTACTCATCAAAAGCGTCATCGCTAGTTGGAGGAACGAGAGCAAGTTCCTCCGGGTGACCGTTCGCCAAGACGGCGTCCAAGAGGCGCTGCATCGACATCGGACTGATGCCTGCATGCTTCTTCACGAGGTCTGAGCGAAGCCGGAGAGTTGGCGTAACGCGCCCAAGTGCCTCAGCAATCCGGTCGGTCTCTTCCGCCCTGAAGGCGACACCATGAAGTCCAACCAGATTCCCGTCAGATATGAAACGACCAGCAAGCCAGTTGAAGGCTGATTCGAGCTCCGGAGGCGTCTCGCGATCAGCTTTTTGTGCGCCACGATCGATGTAGTCGATCACGCTAGCTACGTTGGACAGCGTCGTAGTCGCCGCAGGCACGATCGATGACCGCTCTCGCCTGCCGGGCTTCTCAGGCCAGGCCTTCGAATCTGATGTATCGACGCAGAATATATTCCCCTGGAACTCAGTGCCCCATCTACCAGCTCTTCCGGCCAGGTTCCAGAAGTCTGGCATGGGCATATGCATCCTGGGCCCCTTGTGCGGAGCACGTAGGAAGAGGTTCCGGCACGGCAGATTCACTCCCTCAAGAAGGGTGGAAGTGCATACCAGGTATCTGAGTTCTCCTCGCTTGAACAACTCCTCTACCTTCGCCTTGAGCACAAGAGGCATATCACCGTAGTGGAAGGCGACACCCCGCCTGGCGAACTCGGCGAGTTGAAACCTCTCGTGCACGACGCCTTTGGAGAAGTCGACCAATTCTTGGATCGCATCCGACTCTATCGCGAGGCCTTCACCCAGAGCATCAAATATGGTTCTAGCAAACTTCTCCGCTTCAGCTGGTCCGTTCGCAAAGACAAGGTTCCCAGTGGAGTCGCCCCCAATCGCGGCAGCGATGAGAGGAACTTTCTGCCCAACGCCATCTGGAGCAAGGGGTAGCTCTATTTGACCAACCTCCCGCTCCTCACCCTCGTACACGAGCGAGAGCGCATAGCGGCGCGGCTTCCGACGGACCTGGTTGACGAAGACAAGGTTCTGATTCACCGTCACCGTCTCGCCGACAAGCGCGGCCTTTCGCTCCTGTGAGGATGCGGGATCCAGGAGTACCCCGGGGTTTGCTGACAAGGGACTTGCGAACACTAACCGAACAGTTGGGTCCCGACGAAGGGCTTCGTCAAGCACCTGCGTTAGCAGTATCCCGCGAGTTCCATCGGCAATCTTCTGCGCTTCGTCTACAAAGATCACCGATGGTGCAAACTGCGGCAACCGCTGATGCAGCAGGTGAAGACGCTCTTGCGTGAGGACGAATACCTGTCGTTCGAAGCCAGGAATTTCAGGGTCCCACGGGAGGGTATGAACCCCCACGCTGTCATCCAGTTTGGATCGGAAGACTTCGCTAACCTCCTCAACCAGGGCTCTGGTGGGTGCTATGTACACAAGTCGCGCAGGCGTCGATCCTCGCAGTTCGGAGAACATCCACTCGCGGATGATGTACGACTTACCTGCGGATGTCGGCGCAGATACACTCACCCAGTCATTGGCGGAAGCGAGCTCCCAGAACGCCTTTTGAAAGGGATTGACGTCGATAACGTCGCCGCTCGGCAGCGTTACCGTCAGTTCGGCGCGACGGCCAAGCGCATCAAGGACAAGTGTCGACGAGTTTGCTTCGATCGACGCCAGGATGCTTTCGTCACGGTCTCGCGCCAGAGCGATTGCTGGCTGATTCCCCACACGATCTAGTAGAAGAATGGCCGCGGCCCGCTGCTCGTCTGTACTTTGGCGCGACCGAAGGCAGCCTTGCGCAACACGCAGCACGGCATCCTGAGCAACCTCATTCACCTCAGGCGTTAGGGCGCTCGCACACACCAAGAGAAAGGCCCAGTCAGGCTCGCGTGTAGGAGACGCGGAGTCGTCCAGCAAAGGCACATCCGCCTGCACCGAACTGACCGCTATTTCCTCAAGTCCAGCTCGGAACCGGCTCAGGGCGAGCACACGGTCAGACAACTGGCTCACGACTTGACCTCGATCCGGAGTTCAGCCTTGATCGCCTTTCGAAATTCCTCGACGGACGGCATTGGAAAGAAGAACACCTCAATAGCGTGTTTAGTCAGGGAACGATTCTCAAGGCGCGTCTTTGTGGATTTTGCCCAGCTACTGAGGACTTCGTCCAGTTCAGCCTTCACGGACGCTTCTTCACGAGGAAGACTTGGATAGTTCTCATGCAGGAAGCCAATAAGACAGGCGCCACGCATCTCGACATTCGCAGAAAGGATCGATTTGTCGTTGAAGTACTCGAGCAGGCGGGCCGTCACCTCCGCGTTTCCAGCGTCGACGTAGTGTCTGATCAGGAAAACGTCCTGCTCGTGAGCGGTACCAGTCAAATACGGCTCGATGCTGTCCATGCAATCCGTCATTGCTTTAGCAACCGACTCATAGAGTTTTGCTTCACCCCAATAAACAGCTAGATCCCCGTTATCAAGGAGCTTCGCATGGACTCCGTCAGCGCCGTGGTACTGCATCTCGGTACTCGTCTTTAGAGACATCTTGCTAAGGACCTGCGGTATCTGGAGTCCTTTCTCAAGCAACGCGTATAGAAGTAGTTCTGCACCCTCCCCGGTCTTGACCTGGGTTTGAGTGAACAGGCGTGCCGCATCGTTAGCTAGGCGAGTAATCTCCGGAATCTGCCGATCTGGAGATAGTAGTCCAACCTTCTCAATTTCCGTCCGAGGGATGCAGTAGTTGACGATCTGATTCGCAAGCTGCTGCGCCAGCGTCTTGAGGCGAGGGTTCCCCAGAGGGTCACTTCGGAGAAAGTGGCAGCGGACAATCGAACGCGTGCCTTCAACAGCGATCGGTTCGCCGTAAGTGACTAACGAACTCTCTACTTCATCCCAGCCACCCCGCACGAGCCGCTGAACCGCTTCGATCAACGGCACTTGTTCGTCAACGGCAGTCTGAGCCGCCTCGCTAGTCATGCGGTCAAGCCGATCTTGCTCCGGGCGGACGACGCGACGACCCGCGGTCCAACGCCCCAAGACTCGTGTTGGTTCATCATCGACCTCCTCAGCTGAGGGTCGAGTGGACCGACGACCCGGGTCAGACTGTCATGTCGCCCATCTTGCCGTATCGCCATGGCCGAGAGGCCGCGACACGGCGACGCGGACAGCCATGTTGCTGAGGAGCCGCAGTTCGGGTGCCGCCGCTCACAATCGGGGCTACCGTGGCGACCTCACAGACTCTGACGTGTGGTGCGGGCGGCCGCACCGATGGTGGACGAGGAGCACGACGCTGACCGGTCCGATCCAGATGAGCTTGAGGGCGTTCCAGACGAGCAGCAGGACCAGCAGGTAAAGCCAGCCGGGGTCGCCGTCATTGATGATCGTGGTGCAGATCGCGGCGGCGTAGAGGTAGGGCACGGCCAGGAGCATCGCGGGGATGCCCCACTTGAGGCCGCGTCTGGTGCGGATGGTGTTGATGAGCAGGTTGGCGGGTGCGTAGCGGAGTACGCCGTAGTCTCGCGCGCTGAGCGCGACCGATGTGCGAAGCATCGCGGGTCTCACTTTCCTCGTCATAGCGCGACGGTGTTCCGTCGTGGAGGCGGCTATGAACCGAGTGCCCTCGAAGGGGCTGTCCCGTAGGACCCGCGTAGCTGGAGAACCTGCCTCGTAGTCCAGTCTACGACCGTGGTCTGACAGAGGTAGCCCGTCGTCGGTGGGCGGTGTGTACCTCGTCGGTGACCTTGGAGCGAGAGGACACCGAATCATGGGGACGCTGGCGGAGCAGATGCAGGGTGAGCGGATGGCGCGGGTCGCGTTGTCGATGATCGCCGAGCCGAACGACGCCGCCAGCGGCCGCGTCCTCGCCCACGTCGGCGGGATCGAGACGCTGCGGCTGGTCGAGTCCGACGATCCGGTGCTCGGTCTTGCCCGCGCGGATGCGCTGATGTGGCGCGAACGCCTCGCTGCTCGGGTCACACCCGACTTGCCCGACCGGGTGGCCGAGACGCAAGGCGGAGAGTTCGGCACTCTCATCCCGGCGGACAAGGAATGGCCCGCCGGTCTGGATGATCTGGGTTAGCGTGCTCCGTACCTGTTGTGGATGCGCGGGGCGACCTCGTTCCTGGCGGCGGCGCTGAGCGATCGCGTCACGGTCACCGGCTCCCGCGCCTCAACGTCATACGGGGAGCACGTCACCGGCGACCTGGCGACGGGGATGGCAGACGAGGAACGCATCGTTGTCGCCGGCGGCGCCTACGGGATCGAAGGAGCCGCGCATCGCGCCGTGCTCGCAGCCGGCGGGCAGACGGTCGCGGTGCTCGCGGGCGGTCTGGACCGTCCCTACCCTGCGGGGCACAGCGACCTGCTGCGTCAGGGACTGCTGCACCGAGAGGTGACAGGTGGGGTCTTATGCCGCGATGACGCACTCGGGCCGCATCGTGTGGAGCCCGCAGGATCGTCTCGTGGAGCGATGGGTCTGGGCTGCCCCCGTTTCGTAGGTCCAGTCGTTATGAGAGTCGTCCTGTTGCCCGCGGTCTCGGGCAGGGAGACTGGTCAGATCATGACGAACAGCAGGAAGCGTCACACCCCGGAGCAGGTCGTCCGTAAGCTCGGGCAGGCCGACAGGATGCTCGCCGATGGTCAGGACGTCGCGGCGGTGTGCCGGGAGCTCGGGGTGTCCGAGCAGACGTACTACCGGTGGCGGAACCAGTACGGCGGCCTCAAGGCCGACGACGCAAAGCGCCTGAAGGAGCTGGAGAAGCAGAACGCGACCCTGAAGCGTCTGCTCGCGGAAGCGGAGCTGGAGAAGGCCGCGCTCAAGGAGCTGGCTGAGGGAAACTTCTAAGCCCGGACAGGCGCCGCGCCGCCGTCGATCACCTCAAGCGCAAGTTGCGGGTGAGCGAACGGATGGCGTGCCGTCTGGTCGGGCTGAGCCGCTCCGCGTACCGGCGACCGCTCAAGGGCGACACGGTCGCGGACCCGGATCGGGCGCTCAGGCAGTGGCTGCGCGCCTGGGCGAAGGACCATCCCCGCTACGGGTATCGGCGGGCGTATCACGACGCCCGCGCCGAGGGGTGGGTGGTGAACCACAAGAAGATCCAACGCCTGTGGCGTGACGAAGGGCTCCGGGTCCCGCAGCGGCGTCGACGCAAGCGCGTCGGGTCCTCGACCGTCGACGCGCCGACGGCGGACGCGCCGAACGTGGTGTGGGCGGTGGACTTCCAGTTCGACGCCGACGAGCACGGACGACCGATCAAGATCTGCTCGATCGTCGACGAACACACCCGGGAGTGCATCGGCGACCTCGTGGAGCGCTCGATTACCGCCGACCGACTCACCGCCCACCTCGAGGACCTCGTCGCCGCCCGGGGCGCCCCGGCGGTGCTCAGGTCGGACAACGGGCCGGAGTTCATCAGCGAGGCGATGGCCGACTGGGCCGGCACCCGCACCGGCCTGTCCTACATCCCTCCGGGCTCGCCGTGGCGCAACGGGTACGTCGAGTCGTTCAACAGCCGGATCCGCGACGAGTGCCTCAACATCAACAGCTTCTACTCGCTGCTGCACGCACAGGTCATCATCGGCGACTGGAAGGACGAGTACAACCACCACCGCCGGCACTCCTCGCTCGGCTACCTAACCCCAGCCGAGTACGCTCGGCAGTGCACCCATCAAATGGAAACCGACGACTCACAGAACGTCCGGACCGAATGAAGGGGGCGGCTCAGGTCGGCATTGTGTTCCTCCAAGGCGAGGAAGCCGACAAGGTGTTCGACCTCATCGACGCCAAAGGTGCCGAGGCGGACATCGAGCGTCTGTCGCACTGGGACTACGGCGCTGAGACCACTGACGCGGCGATGGAGGGCGGCGATGTCCACGACTCCGCGCCTGTCTACGCGGGTGACCGGCAGGCTGAGACCGGCGTCTACGCGATGACCTACAACCCGCAGGCCGGGCACGTCGCCCACTACCGGCGACACCTGATCCGCGCCGAAGACGCCATCGACCCGCCCATCGAGGCGCACGTTCCCGCGCGACGCTCGGCTGCCGCTCGCGAGACGACCCCACGGCGGAGCGCCGTGGGTGATGGCGGCTGGTTCGAGCATCCCGGCGTCGCCGCCGTCAAGCAGTCCCGAGGGCTCTCGCTGTGAGCCGGGACGAGAAGCTGCACACCGCGGTCCTCGTCGCTCCCGCGTCGGAGCGGAGGCGGTTGGGGAAGGCCCGGAAGGAGGCGGCCGCTCGGCTTGTCTCCGAGCAGCGGCAGGCGGAGAAGGAGACGGCGCGCGCCAAGACCGAGGCCGAGCGCGCCGAGCGGCGCGCCACCGTCTACCTCCCCTCAGCAGGTGAACCGGGTCCGGCGACGCTTCGCTCTCCGGGCCGGTTCCGGCTGCCCCGGCATCAGGACACCAGTGCCGTGCTCGCCGGGCAGTACCCGTTTCTCGTGGCGGCCGGGCTGGGGTCAGCGGGCATGTTCATCGGCCAGGACCTCTACTCCGGTTCGTCGTTCGTCTACGACCCGTGGGTGCTCTACCAGCGGGGCATCATCACCGCCCCGAATCTGATCCTGGCGAGCATCGTCGACTCCGGGTAGTCCAGCCTCGCCAAGAGCCTTTACACCCGAAGCCTGCCCTTCGGATACCGCGTCTACGTCCCCGGCGACCCGAAAGGAGAGCACAGCGGCGTCGCTGAGGCCGTGGGCGGGAAGGCGATCATCCTCGGGCACGGGATGGGCAACCGCCTCAACCCGTTGGACGAGGGCTACAGGCCGGGCGGCCTCTCGGACCACGAGTGGGCGACGACCGTCGTCGCGCGGCGCCGTGATCTGCTCGGCGCGCTCACCGAGACCGTGCTGGACCGGCCGCTCGCGGCCCTCGAACACACCGCGATCGACACCGCCCTTGCTGGGGGCGGTGCGTGATGCTGAGGTGCCGAGCCTGCCGATGGTGGTCGATCGTCTGCTGCGCCCCGACCCGGCCGACGACCCGGACGGGCGGCTCACCGAGGATGGCCGGCTCGTCGGCCACGCCGTGCGCCGCCTCGTCCTTGGTGACCTCAGCGGGTTGTTCGATGGCCCCTCGACGGTGAAGTTCGATCCGTCGCTGCCGATGGTCAGCCTCGACCTGTCGCGGGTCACGGAGAACAGCACTCTGATTTCGGTGCTGATGACCTGCTCATCGGCGTGGATGGAAGCCGCGCTGCTCGACCCAAACGGCGGCCGCCGCTGGGTGATCTACGACGAAGCGTGGAGGCTCATGTCCCACCCGGCGCTGCTGCGCCGGATGGACGCGCACTGGCGGCTCGCCAGGCACTACAGGCTGACGAATCTGCTGGTGGTCCACAAGCTCACCGATTTGGAGAACGTCGGCAACCTGGGCTCAGCGAACCGGGCACTGGCGAACACCTCCTGGCGAACGCCGAGACCCGGATCGTGTACCGGCAGGAGACCGATCAGCTTGGTCCCACTGCAGCCGCGCTCGGCCTCACCGGCACCGAACAGCGCCTCCTGCCCGGCCTCGGCACCGGGCAGGGCCTCTGACGCATCAAGGACCGCTCCTTCGTCGTGCTGCACCAGCTCCACCCCGCAGAGCTGGCCGCCTTCGACACCACCGCCCGCATGACCGGTAAAGGCGGCGGCCCTGATCTCTGCTAATTGCGCAGCCGGAGTCGCAACGCTCCACCACGATCCATGCGATCACTCGAAATAGCGAGGAAAGCGCTGCGACAGATCAAAAATCATCGAAAGCTGATTCATACCCATTAGCTCTTTCGCGAACAGACGCGCCTGCGCCCGCCCCTGACCGGCTGTCATCTTGCCGGCTTCTGCGCGTGCGATAACGATGCGGACAGCGAGCGCAAGGTTTTGTGGATCACGCCTCTCACCCAAGGCCGCAACGATGGCTGTGTCAGCTTCATCCAGATCATTGACCGCTAGCGCAAGTTTGGCTCGGACATTCTGAACTACAGCGAGCGGCGCGCCCGGTAGCTCCTGTGCGTTCGATAGGGACTCTCGAGCTTTGGCAAAGTCTCCCAGGTCAACCTGGACGCTCGCCAATGACAGCCAGGAGTCAACGAAGGCGGCGTCGATCTCAACAGAACGCTGAAACTCTTTCATTGCCTGAGAGGGCTTGTTGAGTTGCAGCGCGATACGACCCAGCCGATGACGGTAGCGGGGGTTACTGGGTTCACGTTGAACGGCGCGAGACATCATCGTCCTAGCGTCCTCGAACTCGCCCAGTGCTTCCAATGCTTGAGAATAAATCGAGAGCGCAAAGGGTGTATCTCCACCCTTGTCGATCGCGGTCTTCGCGGCGGCCGCAGCGCCGTCCCAATCCTCCATTCGAATCCTGACTTGAGCAATATCGGCGTATAGCTGCGAGTTATTATGGCGGAAATGGATCGCCTTCTCATACCACGAGATAGCTGCAGCCCACTTGCGGTCGATCTGCTCTACTCGCCCCCTGTCCCGCAGAACCGATGGACTTTGGGGGTGCGCTGAAACAAGCTGGGCGCCCAGTTCTCGGGCCTCGGGCATCCGTCCAAGGCTGGCAAGGGTCTTCATGATGATCTGCTGCGCTGGAAGGTCAACTTCGTCGTCCCCGGTGAGAGCTTCCTCAAGATACGCGAGAGCCTCGGCCCACCTCTTCTCCTGGAACAACTCCTTGCCGGTCTGGAACAGCGTGCCGATCAGCCCCTGACGTAGTGCGCGCGCCTCATTCAGGCGACCAGCCAGGCCGAGGACTTTGACCGTAGACAACAACGTCTCGACATAACTGTCCCCCGCGGGAGTGATCCGCTCCAACCGCGCAACAAGCAAGGTCGCGAGCCGGTCCGTAAGCTCCAGGTAGCCAGAATGCTTGCGGTAAGAACGAAGGAAGTAGTCCCGCAACAGCGGGTGCAACGTGAGTGTTCCAATAGAAGCAAGCCGAACCAGACCTGACTCGGTGACCTCTGCTACAGCTTCGTTGTACGATCCTGCGTTTAATTCGAGTACCTCGCTCAATTCCTCGCCACTGAGTGGCCCATCGACGAGGGATAGGATTTCTAGAAGCCTCCAACTCGTGACGCCAATACGATTAGGATCGATGAGATCCGTTGCGATCTCGTGTCGCTGTTCGTTGAGTTCCCCGGCACTCAATGGCAAACGGGGTGCAACCACTTCTAGAGCTAAGGGATGGCCATCGAGTTCACGAGCGACCGCGGTTAGCTGCTCATCTGTCCCTGTGGCGTCATGAGATCGCAAGAGTGGAAGCGAGTGCTGGACCTTAAGTCCGTCAAGATAAAAATCGCTGGAGGACTGTTCGTACCCAGCGCCAAGACGCGGCTTGCGTCGGGAAGTGAAAACGATGAGCCGATTTGTGTTGTTCGATGGTTGATGAACGGCGTCTACAACCTGTTTGGCAACCCTGCCGAGACTACCGTCGTCCTCTAACCAGTGTTCAGCGTCCTCGAAAACCAGAATGCCTCCGTTGGCTACGAAGGTCTTGAGGATTCCCACACTATGCGTAACGATCGAGTCGAGGGCAGCACCTTCCTCGGCGGGCTCGACGCGCAAGGAGCTGCTCAATCGAAGATTCAGTTCCGGTTCGGCTGTCCCTTCGTCCACAGTGATTGTTAGGACAGTCCCTGATCCGGTAGTTATTCGCGCAAGTCCCTCGCGGGCCAGGGAGCGCTTCCCGCTCCCCGGAATTCCGCAGATCCACAGTGTCGAAATGGTGCTGTCGTAGAGTGCTTCCTCAATGCGGTTGATTTCGGTATTCCTATTGAAGAATCTTCTTCTAGGTCGTGGGGCTGGGGTGTTCCCCCCCAGGAGTGACGCAATCTCTGCAGGTGTAGTCGTCGTCCTGGCTTGCAGGAAGGGCCGAAAATGCAGGGGTACAGGAGTTGAGTCGAGACACACGATTCTCAACGCGATTGCCGAATCCTCCAGCCAGCGCGTGAAGGCCATCGTTGTCTCAAACTGCACCCAGCGGGACTCAGAAGATGCTCTAGACCAGAGCAATACGAAGTCGGTCGATGCTTCGATCCCGGCACTGATCTCGTGCAGAAGGAGTTGGCCGACATCGATCTCGTGAAGGTCGACCCAAGCATCGTCTCCGAGTGCCGCCTTCAGCTCCAGGGCCAACGGCTTGTCGGCACCCGCATGGGAGATGAAGTACCTCTTCGTTGTCACTGCGGTACCTCCGTTGGTAGTCGTTTAGCGGGGGCTCAGCCCACATGGCGGCTCCCAACCCAGTCCCTCCCAAGCCTAGCGTTCCGGTGCTTCTGAGGCCGAGAAGGCGATGGCCCCGACTGTGCGAGCTTTCCTTGCCAGTGCCGAGCGGCTCATAACGGCTGTTGTAGGCGCGCGGACTAACTTGGGGGAGCACTTTGCTCACCTCGCGACCATGAGGAAACCCGAGCCCGACTCCGTCCCGGTATCCATCCCGCTCGTCGTGCTCGACGTGCGCGAGGACGGCACGATCACCGTCACCGTAGACGGGAGACGGTTGGACCCCGACCTTTTCGCGCCGCCGTGGCGGCGATCCTCGTTCGGGCAGATCATCGACCGCGCCACCAACGACCGGACGACAGCGGTGCGGGTCGAGGTCCGCGAGGCGGACGGCACGATCTTCACCGACATCATCGCTCCCCGCCGCCGGAGAACCCAGTCGCAGCCCGAGGCTGAGAAGCCGGTATCGGGGCCTGCGTTCCTCGCTGTCGAGGGCGACGGCTTCGTGCCGTGTGAGGATGTGGCCGTCGCCGTCATCACCGAGCACACTGACGCTGCCGGGACCGGCACCGCTCGCGCCCTCGTCAATCCCGCGGACGCCTCCGGCGGGTCGTTGAAGTGCTGCTGTTCGGGCGCGTTTCCGGCACGGTCGTCGTCCAGCGTGTGGTGCCGTGAACGGTCAGGGTCGGCAGACCGGCTCCTTTGGAGACGAGCTGACCAACGCGGCCATGATCGGGCTGGTCGTGCTGTTCGGCGTCGCTCTTATGCTTCGTGGCGCCGGATCGGTTGCGGCATGGCTCACGGGCACGAGCCAACCGACCGGCGGTCCCGCCACCGGCGGCGGCGTGCTTTTCGATCCCGGCGATCCCGCCAGTGCGCTCGGTGCGCCTGGCCTGAGCCCAGTCGTCTACTGGATCGTCGTGAGCCTGCTGCTCGCCGTGCTCGTCGCGTGCGCGGTAGGGGTGTGGTCGCGGCTGCGCCGGCACACGCACCGGGTCGATCAGGACCCGCGTCGGATGGCCGGTATCGCTACTCGCTCGGAGGTCAACACTGCCGCGTCTGAGAAGGCGCTGCTGCGCCGGGCGGGGAGCCTCCGGCCCGGTCTGGACAGTCCGCGTCCGCAGGACGTGGGCTACCGGCTGGGTGTCTCCAAGGGCGCGGGCGTGTGGGCGAGTGTGGAGGACTCGATCATGGTCATCGGCCCGCCCCGAAGCGGCAAAGGCCTGCACCTGGTTATCCCCGCGATCCTCGACGCTCCCGGCGCAGTCGTGGCCACGAGCACCCGCCCGGACAACCTGACCGCGACGATGCGCGCCTGGGGTCGGATCGGCCCGGGCGCGATCTTCGACCCCCAACATTTGGCGGAGGGTCTACCTGCGGGGATGCGGTGGTCGCCGATCCGTGGATGCGAGTCGCCGCAGACGGCGATGATCCGAGCCGCCGGGCTCGCCGCCGGCACCGGGCTGTCCGCCGGCGGAGTCGATGGTGGCGGGTTCTGGGAGGGCAAGACGCGGGCCGCCCTGCAATCGCGGCTGCACGCTGCGGCGATCAACGACCGGCCGCCGGCCGAGCTGTTCCGGTGGACCCTCGACCCGACCACGGCCGCCGATGCCGTGGCGATCCTGACCAGTTCTCCGCTCGCGGCGACGGGGTGGGCAGAGTCGTTGGACGCGATGATCGACTCCGACCCGCGCACCCGCGCCTCGATCTGGCAGGGCGTCTCCCTGGCGCTTGGCTCGCTGGCCGACCCGCGGGTGCTCGATGCCGTCTCACCTGGCCCGGGCGAGGGCTTCGACCCCGAGCAGTTCATCCAGAACAAGGGCACCCTGTTCCTGCTGGCCACCGGATCAGGGGCCGGCGCATCCGCGGCGCTGGTGGCCGCGCTCGTGGAAGACCTGATCGAGACCGTCCGCAGGCTCGCCGCCCGCTCGCCCGGCGCCAGGCTCGATCCGCCTTTGCTTCTGGCGCTGGATGAGATAGCCAACCTCAGCCCGTTGCCGTCGCTTCCAACGCTGATGGCCGCAGGGGGCGGGTCGGGCATCACGACGATGCCGGTGCTGCAAAGCCTCGCCCAAGCCAGGGACAAGTGGAACGAGCGCCAGGCGGGCGCGATCTGGGACGCCTCGATCGTCAAGGTGATCCTCGGCGGCGCCACCAACAGCCGCGACCTGCAAGACCTGTCCGCGCTCGTCGGGGAACGCGACGAGTACACAGACTCCGTGACCCTCGGCGATCACGGCACCCGCTCCAACCAGAGGTCCGTTCGGCGGGTGCCGATCTTCCCACCCTACCGTATCCGCCGGCTCCCGTTCGGAACCGGGATCGTGCTGCTGCGCTCCGCACCACCGATCGTCACCGACCTGCACCCGTGGCCCAAGCGCCCCGACGCCGCCCAGCTCACCGCCGACCGCTCCGAGATTGAGGCTCTGCTGCGCCGCACTGACTGAACGGGCGCCAGTCGCCTCGCGGCTCACCTCGCTCCCACAGCGAGCCGCGATGACCGCTCGCGTGAGCAGACAGGAGCACAGCATGTCCGACGCCACCGATGACGTGACCGCGAGCAACGTTCCCGACCCGGACCTGGACGAGATGGATGAGGGCTACGACGACCCGCTGATCGCCGAGCCCCCGCACCCGATCGACTGGAACCTGCTGAACCCCGACGACGCCGAGGTCGAGTGGCTGGAACTGAACCGCTGGGTGGACTGGCTCAGGCACACCTACGGGCTTCCCGCCTCTGTCATCCCGCCGGCCTGGTACACGCACCCCGAGCTGCTGTGGGAACTCTCCGCGTTGCATCTGCACTGGCTCTGCGCCTACGACCCCGAGCAGAACGGCAGCGCACCGCTGGGATGGCACCGCGACTTCGCCGACGCCCGCCAGCGGCTCCGCGAATGGGTCGCGGCGTCGGGCACCAAGCTCGACCACGACCGGCCGACCAGGCAGACCGTCTGGCCCGGCGAAGAACCCGCCCAGCCGATCGAGGACATCCCGATCATCGACCGCGACGCCGAGTTCGTGAAGTTCGTCATGGCCGACGTCACCGCCCGCCGCGAGGCCGAGGAAGCGTTCTACCGCGACCTCGACCCCGACACCGGAGAAGTGTCATGAGCGACAACGGACCACTCGTGGTGTCACCCCTGATGCACAGCCGCGAGGTCGCAGCGTACTTGAAGGTCTCGGAGTCCACGCTGTCGCGGTGGCGCTCCGCCGGGACCGGACCGCCGTTCCTGCGCCTCGGCGGGATCGCCCGGTACCGGCTCGATGCGATGGACCGCTGGCTGGCCGAGCTCGAACACGACCATGCCCCGGAGAGCTGAGCCCCAGCCGACCGCTGCGCCTAAGCCGGTGCCGCCGATCGGGGTGAAGCTGTCCACGGACATGGAGCGTCGTTCCTACGGCATCCGCGCCCGAGCCCGGTGGACCGACCCGACCACCAAACGACGTGTCACCCGGTCGGAGATCGTGCCCGACGAGGCCGCGGCGCACGCCTTCTTCGACCAGCTCCGCAACTCATCGACCAAGGGCATGGACGTGTCGATGACGCTGTTGGAGTTCGTCACCTCTATCGGCGACCGGTGGGCGCGAGGCCTGGACCCGACCTCCACCGGCGAGACCTACGGATACGGACTGAAACTCCGGGTGCTGCCCGCGCTCGGACACCTGCCCGTCACGCAGATCACCGCAGGCATCATCGACCGCACCATCGACGAGTGGGAGCAGCGCCACGGCGCCTCGACCATCAAGAACACCATCGCACCGCTGGTCCGCGTACTCGATGAAGCGGTCCGGGACGGGCTAATCCAGATCAACCCGGCGAAGAACCGCGCCACGCGGAGCCTGAACCGCAACGCCTTCCGCGGCCAGTCCGCCGAGCAGTCCTCCCCGCGGGCGCACGCGATCCCAGACATGAAGACCCTCAACCGGCTCGCCAAGGCGTGCGGCAAGGTCCACCAGCCCTACAGCGACTTCGTGATGCTCGCCGCGCTACTGGCCGCACGGTCCTCGGAGGTATTCGGATTGCAGGTCGGGGACGTGGACTTTGGTAAGAACCTCGTCGTGATCCGTAGGCAGGTCTTCCCCGGCAAGGGCGGCCTGGCGATCAAGCCGGCCAAGAGCCGCAAAGAGCGCCGGGTGCCGATCCTCGAACCGCTCCGTCCTGTCCTGGATCGTCTCACCGAGGGCAAGCAGCCGGAAGACTCATTGCTCGTTGGACCGAAGGGCGGCTACCTCACCACCGCGACCGTCCGCGACGCCACCGACTGGGACAGCATCGTCGCGGGGCTCGGACTGCCCGACCTCACCCGCCACGGCTTGCGCCACACCGGGGCGACCTGGATGGCCGACGCAGGCATCCCGTTGCACGTGCTGCAAGACATCCTCGGCCACGCCTCGATGGAAACCACCCGCGGCTATCTCCACCCCGACGACCGGCATCTCGCGTCGGCAGCCGAGCAGGCCAACGCCTTCCTTTCCGCCGCAGGACAGCGCAAACAGGCCCGGCGCAGCGGCCCCTCGGCCAGGGGCCTGTGATGTGCGCCCGCGTACGCGCGAGCAGCCTCACAGTCGTTCTGGTCCCCTTCTGGTCCCCTTATCCCCAGGGAAGCGGGCCGAGGTGGTCCGGCTGTCCACAGGCGACCGTCCGGCATCACTCCAGGGGGACCAGAGGGGGACCACGGAAAACGACCCCTGGACATGATGAAGTCCCGGTGAGAATCAGATTCTCACCGGGACTTTCCTCGGTCGGGCTGACAGGATTTGAACCTGCGACCCCTTGACCCCCAGTCAAGTGCGCTACCAAGCTGCGCTACAGCCCGTGGCGAATCGCGTCATCCGCGTTTCAGCACCCGATGAGCATAGCGCACGGGCGCGGCCGTGCGCGAATCGGCGGTCGGCGCGTCGGGTGCGCGCCGACTGCGTTCCGGGGCGTGGACGAGACCCTGGAGAACGAACAAGGGGCCCACGTCCTCTTCACAGACGCGAACCCCTCATCCCTTGACCAAGGGTGACCCGACCGTGAGTCCCCCGGCGACCCCCGCCCACCGGAGAGCCGGCGGCACGGATGGTCTGCACTCGTCTCCCCCTCAGGCGAGGGTTCAGTCGTGCACCCGGGAATGGTACCACGCCGGGAGCCCTCCGGATCCGCATCCGGGCGGGCCCGGCGGGTCAGAACCTGAAGCTCTGGTCCCCCACGCGGAACTCGACGTCCTTCAGGTCCGGGATGGCGTTGCGCGCCTGCTCCGCCACCTCCCGCATCGTGTCCTCGAGAACCTGGGGATCGGCCTCGAGTGCGGACTCCGCGTACTCCACGATCACGCGGCCGTCTTCGCGCAGCGCCTCCACGTCCGCCATGTCCGGGCCGGAGGGCAGGGACTTCATCAGGTCCTCGACGGCGGCCTCCGCCTCCAGGTCCAGCCCCTCGATGCGGGGCAGCTCCAGGTCGCGCAGGTCCTGCTCGGTGATCTCGCGCAGCGGCTCCGCCCGGCCGCGCAGGTCCTCGAGGAGCTCGCCGACCCGCTGGTCCGCCCCGTCCAGGGCGCCCTCGGCCTGCCGCTGCAGCTCGCCCAGGTCCACCCGGTTCGAGGCGTCCGCCTCGAGCTCGCTGATGCGGTCCTCGGCCTGCGCGAGGCGGTCCTCCGCGCTCTCCAGGGCCGCCTGCGCGTCCCCCTCGTCCACACCGCAGCCGCTCAGGGCCAGGCTCAGGGCGGCCAGCGCGGCGAGGGACAGGACTGCGGGACGGCGGGGGCGCAGGGTGGTCATGGCCCCACGCTAGGCGCGGAACATGAGGAAACCATGGGAGCTCCCCCGGGAGGGGGTGGGACGACGACGCCCCGCGGCCGGGGCGGGATCCGTCGATCCCCTCCGGGCCCGCGGGGCGCCGTCGTCGTCTGCGGCCGCCGCGCTCAGCGGCGCCGGCCGCGCTTCTCGCGCACGCGCATGCCGATCTCCAGCGGCGTGCCCTCGAAGCCGAAGGTCTCGCGGAGGCGGCGCACGATGAAGCGGCGGTACCCCGGGTCCAGGAACCCGGTGGTGAACAGCACGAACTTCGGCGGCCGGCTGGAGACCTGCGTCGCGAAGAGGATGCGGGGCTGCTTGCCGCCGCGCAGCGGGTGCGGGTGGGCCGCCACCAGCTCGCCGAGGAACGCGTTGAGCTTGCCCGTGGGGATGCGGGTGTCCCACGAGTCCAGCGCGGTGTCCAGGGCGGGCACGAGGCGGTCCTTGTGCCAGCCGGTCTTCGCGGAGATGTTCACGCGCGGGGCCCAGGCCACGTGGGCCAGGTCCCGATCGATCTCCTTCTCCAGCTGGTGCCGGCGGTCCTCGTCCACCTGGTCCCACTTGTTGAATGCGATCACCAGGGCGCGGCCGGAGTCGAGCACCATCTGCAGGATGCGCACGTCCTGCTCCGAGATCACCGACGGCGCCTCGAGCAACACCACGGCCACCTCGGCGCGGTCCAGGGCGGAGGCGGTGCGCAGGGAGGCGTAGTAGTCCGCGCCGTGCGCCATGTGCTGGCGGCGGCGGATGCCGGCGGTGTCCACGAAGCGCCACAGGCGCCCGCCGAGCTCCACGAGCTCGTCCACGGGGTCGCGGGTGGTGCCGGCGAGGTCGTCCACCACCACGCGGTCCGAGCCGGCGAGCCGGTTCAGCAGGGAGGACTTGCCCACGTTCGGGCGGCCCACGAGGGCGATCCGGCGGGGGCCGCCGCGGGGCACGAGGCCGCCGTGGGCGGACTCCTCGGGCATCGCCTCGAGCGCGGCGTCCAGCAGGTCGGCCACGCCGCGGCCGTGCACGGCGGAGACGGGGTACGGGTAGCCGAAGCCGAGGGACCACAGCGAGGCCGCGTCGGCCTCCTGCACCATGTCGTCCACCTTGTTGGCGGCCACGATCACGGGGCGGTCCTTGCGGCGCAGCATCGAGACGACGGCCTCGTCCGTGGCGGTCATGCCCACGGTGGCGTCCACCACGAACACGACGGCGTCGGCCACGTCCACGGCCAGCTCGGCCTGCTCGGCCACCCGGCGGTGGATGCCCTTGGCGTCGTGCTCCCAGCCGCCGGTGTCCACCACGGTGAACTCGCGGCCGTTCCACTCGGCGTCGTAGGAGACGCGGTCGCGGGTCACGCCCGGCACGTCCTCCACCACGGCCTCACGGCGGCCGATGATGCGGTTGACGAGCGTGGACTTGCCGACGTTGGGCCGGCCCACGATCGCCAGCACCGGGGGCACCGGCGCATCCAGGTCCTCGTCGGGGCCGAGCTGCCAGGCGTCGAGGAGGGCGGCGTCGTCGTCCTCGAGCTCGTAGTCGGCGAGGCCGGCGCGCAGCGACGCGGCGCGCGCCTCGGCCTCCTCCTCGGTCATGTCCGCCAGTCGCTCGGCGACCTGGTCCTCGCCGGCGGGGACGAACTCGTCATCGCCGGAGCGGTGCTGGGCGTTCTCGGTCATCGTCGGCCTCCCTTCACGGCCGGGGTGCCGGCCTGGTCCTCGACGGCGGCCAGGACGGCCGCCACGGTCTGCTCGAAGTCGAGCTCGGTGGAGTCCACGAGCGCCACGCCCTCGGCGGGGCGGTCGAACGTGGACACGGTGGCGTCGCGGGCGTCCCGCCCGGCCACCTGACGGTGCAGCGTGCCGGCGTCGACGCCGGGCTCCCCCGCCGCGGCCAGCTGCCCGGAGCGGCGGGCGGTGCGGACGGCCTCGGAGGCCGTGAGCAGCACGCGGGCGTGGGCGTCCGGGGCCACCACGGTGGTGATGTCCCGGCCCTCGGCCACCATGCGGCCGGCGGCGGCGATCGTCTCGCGCTGGCGGCGGCGAAGCTCCTCGCGCACGGGGATCACCACGGCCACGGTGGAGACCGTGTCCGTGACCTCGGCGCCGCGGATGGCCTCGGTGACGTCGGTGCCGCCCACGCGAACGGCCTCCACGTCCGGGTCCGTGGACTGCTCGAGCTCCATGGCCACGGCGGCGGCCGCCACGGCGTCGGCGTCGGCGAGGTCCACGCCCTCGTTGAGGCAGTGCCAGGCCACGGCCCGGTACATGGCGCCGGTGTCCAGGTAGGCGGCGCCGAGGCGGCGGGCCACGGCCTTGGACACGGAGGACTTGCCCGAGCCCGAGGGCCCGTCCACGGCCACCACGAGGGGCGTCGTCGCGACGTCGTCGCGGGTGTGCTCGGTCATCTCAGACCACCTTCCATCCGGCGGCGGACAGCGCCGCCACGAGTTCGTCCCTGCGGCCGGGCAGCACGGAAATCTCCACCATGCCGGCCCGGTGGCCCGAGGCGTGCTCGAGCCTCAGGTCCTCCACGTTCACGTCGGTGCGGCCCACCTCGTCGAGGACGGCCGCGATCTGCCCCGGGGTGTCGTCCACGATCACGGTGACGACCGCGAACGCCTGGGGCGGGGCGCCGTGCTTGCCGGGCACGCGGGCGCGCCCGGCGTTGCCCTCGGCGATCAGCCGGGCCATGTCCAGCCGGGACCCCGGGGCGCCCGGCGCCTCGAGGGTGCGGATCAGCCGGTCCAGGTCGTCGCGCAGCCCGTGCAGCGCGGGCACGATCCGCTCGGCGTTGCCGGAGAGGATCTGCACCCACAGCTGCGGGTCCGAGGCGGCGATCCGGGTGGTGTCCCGCAGCCCATTGCCGGCCAGCGCCAGGGCCTGGTCCGGGGTGTCCTGCAGGCGCGCGGCCACGAGCGAGGCGGCGATCTGCGGCAGGTGCGAGATCATCGCCACGGACTCGTCGTGCGCGCGGGCGTCCATGCGGTACGGCGTGGCCCGCAGCGCCAGGGCCAGGGCGCGCCCGGCCTGCACCGCGGCGGGCAGCGTCGTGTCCGTGGGGCACAGCACCCACGGCGCCTGCGTGAACAGGGTGCCGCGGGCGGCCACGGGCCCGGAGCGCTCCGAGCCGGCCATCGGGTGGGTCCCGAGGTGCCGGTCCGGGTCGGACGGGCCGAGCCGGCCGTCGTCGACGGCGGCGCGCACGCCCGCGGCGATCGCCTCCTTCACGGAGGCGATGTCCAGCACGAGGGCCCCGGGCCAGCGGCGCAGGGAGTCCACCACGACCTCGGCGGTGACGTCCGGCGGCGCGGCCACCACCACGAGGGCGGGGGCCGGCCCGGCGTCCCCGCCGTCGTCGATCCGCATCGGGCGCCCGGCACCGATGTCCGCGGCGACCGCGAGCGCGGCCGGCGAGAGGTCGTGCAGGAGCACGTCCGCCCCGGCGGCGCTCAGGCCGATGCCGATGGAGGCGCCCAGCAGGCCGGTCCCCCGGACCAGCACGGGCTGCGGGATCCCGGCCGGGAGCGCGCCGGGCACCGCCGCGGCGGTCTCGGCGGCGGCGCTCACAGGCCGACCAGGGCCTTGAGGTGGCCCAGCTCCTGCGCGGACAGCGCGCGGACGCTGCCCTGCTTCTGGTCGCCCAGCAGGATGGGGCCCACCTTGACGCGCACGAGGCGCTCCACGGGGTGGCCGATCTCCTGGAACATGCGGCGCACGATCCGGTTCTTGCCCGAGTGCAGCACGACCTCCACGAGCACGTGCCCCGGGGTCGAGTCCACGAGCTTGAAGGAGTCCACCTTGGCCACCCCGTCCTCGAGCTCCACGCCCTCGCGCAGGCGGTTGGACACGCCCTTGGCCAGCGGGCCGCGGGTCTGGACCACGTAGGTCTTGGGGACCTCGTAGCTGGGGTGGGTCAGGCGGTTGGCCAGCTCGCCGTCGTTGGTGAGGATCAGCAGGCCCTCGGTCTCGTTGTCCAGGCGGCCGACGTGGAACAGGTGCTCCTGGCCGGGCTTGAGGTACGTGGCGATCGAGGGCCGGCCCTCGGGGTCCACCATGGTGGAGATGACGCCGCGGGGCTTGTTGAACACGTAGTACTGCTTGGTGACGTCCGTCTGCACGGAGATGCCGTCCACGCGGATCACGGCACGGGCGGGGTCCACGCGCACGCCGGGCTCGGTGACGATCACGCCGTCCACCTCCACGCGGCCCTCGGCGATGAGGTCCTCGCTGACGCGGCGGGAGGCGACGCCCGCGGAGGCCAGCACCTTCTGGAGGCGCTCGCCGGACTCGTCGTGGATGCGGTCGAGGTTCGCGGCCTTGGCGCGGGCGGCGCCGGCGCCGCGGCCGCGGCGGCCGCGGGTGCGGGGCACGGCGTCCTCGTCGAAGGGCGCCTCGTCGCGGGGGCCGGCGGGGCCGCGGCGGGCCCCGAGCTGTCGCTGGAAGTCGCGCTCCTGGAACGGGCCTCCTCGTCGTCCGACGGAAGGGGTGCGTCCGGAGCCTCTCGGCTTGCGGGAGTTCATGGGAGTGCGTCCTCTCTGCAGGTGCGCGTCGACGACGCCGGCGGGCCGGCGTCGTGCGGGTCTGGGGGTCGGGCGCGCGCCGGAGTCGGCCGCGCCGTCGTCCATTCTCGCAGATCCCCCGGCGCGGCGCCTCCGGCCGGGTCCGGGGACGACGACGGCCCGGGTCCCCGCGGGGATCCGGGCCGTGGTGCGCGGGGCGGCGCGGCCGCCTACGCCTGGAGGATCAGGGCGCGCCGCCGCGGCAGATGAGCTCGCGGGCGAGCTGGCGGTAGGCCTTGGCTCCGTCGTGGTTCTCGGCGAACAGGGTGATGGGCGTGGCCGCCACGGTCGCGTCGGCGAACTTGATGGAGCGCTTGATCACGGTCTCGAACACCTTGTCCCCGAAGCCGGCCACGAGCGAGCCCACGACCTCCTTGGAGTGCAGGGTGCGCTGGTCGAACATGGTGGCCAGGACGCCGTCGATCTCCAGGTCCGGGTTCAGGCGGTCCTGGACCTTCTCGATGGTCTCCACGAGCAGCGCCACCGCGCGCAGGGCGAAGAACTCCGCGGTGAGCGGGATGATCACGCCGTGGGAGGCGGTCAGCGCGTTCACGGTGAGCAGGCCGAGGGAGGGCTGGCAGTCGATGAGGACCACGTCGTAGTCGTCCCGCACCTGGCGCAGCGCCCGCTCGAGCACCTGCTCGCGGGCCACCTCGTTGACCAGCTGGACCTCGGCCGCGGACAGGTCGATGTTCGCCGGCAGCAGGTCCATGCCCTCGAAGGGGGTGGGCAGGATGGCGTCCCGCGCGGTGACGGATCGCTCCATGAGCACGTTGTAGACGGTGGTCTCCAAGTCGTGCGGGTTCGCGCCGAGGCCGGCGGAGAGCGCGCCCTGCGGGTCGAAGTCCACCATGAGCACCTTACGGCCGTAGCCGGCGAGCGCGGCGCCGAGGTTGATGGTGGAGGTGGTCTTTCCGACCCCGCCCTTCTGGTTCACCATCGAGATGATCCGGGCCGGGCCGTGCGAGCTCAGCGGCGCGGGCTCCGGGAAGTCGTGCTTGGGGCGTCCGGTTGGCCCGAGCACGGGCTCGCCGTGGATCGTCATCACGGGGATCGGTTCTCTCGAGGTCACGGCGGCGCCGGCTCCTTCCAGGCTGGTCTGCACGCCCGGCCCGTGGGCCGCGGGGTCCCGCGGTCGCCGCGGGCGGCGTGTCCTTCTCGTCCCCCACCCTAGTGCCTGGCACGGGGCGGACGACGGCGGGGCCGGGGCGACGGGCCACTCGGACCCGCCTCCCCGGCCCCGCAGGACCGTCAGCGGCTCTTCGAGCGCGGCTGGTCCACCAAGCCCGCCGGCGCCGCGGGCCGCGGCATGGGGCTGTGGCTGACCCGGCGGATCGCCGAGGAGGCCGGCGGCGTCGCCGAGGTCGCCACGGATTCGGGGACCGTGTTCACCGTGGAGGTGCCCCCGGCGGCGGAGCCCGAGGCGGAGACGGCGTGAGCGCGCGCCCCTACCGCGTGCTCGTCGTCGAGGACGAGGCGCTCACCGCCCAGACGTCCGTGGACCACCCGCACCGGCTGCCCGGGTTCGAGGTGGCCGCGGTGGCCGGCTCCCTCCTGGAGGCGCGCAAGGTGACGGCGGCCGGCCTGCACGCGGACGGCCGGTTCCCCTTCGACGTGGTGCTGCTGGACATGAACCTGCCGGACGGGCACGGCCTGGACTTCCTCCAGCAGCTGCGCGGCGCCGGCTTCCACGGCGGCGTCCTGGCCCTCACGGCCGCCACGGACCTGCCGGTGCTGCGCCGGGCCGTGGCCTACGGGGTGGTCCAGTACCTCGTGAAGCCGTTCGGCTTCGACGAGTTCGCCGCCCGGCTCGGCGGCTTCCGGGCCGCCTCCGCCCTGCTGGCCGGCGGCGGCGCGCTCGAGGGCCAGGAGCAGGTGGACGCCGTGTTCCGGGTCTCCCGCGAGCGCCGCGCCGAGGAGCTGCCGAAGGGGCTCACGGAAGGCACGCTGCGCGAGGTCGTGGACCTGCTCGGCGCGGACCCCGGGCGCGGACACAGCGCGGCCGAGGTCGGCGAGCGGCTGGGCATCTCCCGGGTGACGGCGCGGCGCTACCTCGAGCACCTCGAGCGGATCCGCCGGGTGCGGCGCTCGGCCCGGCACGGCGGCCGCGGCCGGCCCGAGCAGGAGTACCGCTGGGCCGGCCGCGCGTGAGCGAGGCTCAGCGGGCCGGGCGCAGCACCCCGGCCAGAGCCTCGAGCACGGCGGAGTCCTCGATGGTCGAGGGCACCGAATACTCCTCGCCGTCGGCCATCTGGCGCATGGTCTTGCGCAGGATCTTGCCGGAGCGGGTCTTGGGCAGCGCGTCCACCACGACGACGTCGCGGAAGTCCGCCACCGGGCCGACGTCGCGGCGCACGGCCTGGCGCAGCTCGTCCAGGAGCGCGCCCTCGGCCTCGGAGCCGGGCTCGGGCGTCTCGACGCCGGACTTGAGAACCACGTAGCCGGAGGGGCGCTGGCCCTTGAGCTGGTCGGCCACGCCGATCACGGCGCACTCGGCCACGGCCGGGTGGGAGGCCAGCGCGGCCTCGAGCACGCCGGTGGACAGGCGGTGGCCGGAGACGTTGATGACGTCGTCGGTGCGCCCGAGCACGAACACGTAGCCGTCCTCGTCCACGACTCCGGAGTCACCGGTCGCGTAGTGGCCGGGGAACGCGCTGAGGTAGGAGTCGATGTAGCGCTGGTCGTCGCGCCACAGGGTGGGCAGGGTGCCCGGGGGCAGCGGCAGGCGCAGGGCGATGTTGCCCTCGGTCCCGGCCGGTACGGGCTCGCCCAGGCCGTCCAGGACCACGAGATCGACGCCCGGCGAGGGCACGGAGGACGACCCGGTCTTCACCGGCAGCTGCTCCAGGCCCACCGGGTTCGCCGCGATGGCCCAGCCGGTCTCAGTCTGCCACCAGTGGTCGATCACCGGCATGCCCAGCAGGCCCTCGATCCACCGCTGCGTCTCCGGGTCCAGGCGCTCGCCCGCGGCGAAGAAGTGCCGCAGGGAGGACAGGTCGTGGTCCTGGAGCAGCTCGCCCTCGGGGTCGGCGCGGCGGATCGCGCGCAGCGCCGTGGGGGCCGTGAAGAAGGAGCGCACGCCGTGGTCCTCGATGAGCCGCCAGAACGCGCCGGCGTCGGGGGTGCCCACGGGCTTGCCCTCGTACATGACCGTGGTGGCCCCGGCCAGCAGCGGGCCGTAGACGATGTAGGAGTGCCCCACCACCCAGCCCACGTCCGAGGCCGTGCACATCGCCTGGTCCGGGCCGACGTCGTAGATGTTCTCCATGGTCCAGCGCAGGGCGACGGCGTGGCCCCCGTTGTCCCGGACGACGCCCTTCGGCTTGCCCGTGGTGCCCGAGGTGTAGAGCACGTACAGCGGGTCGGTGGCCTTGACCGGCACGCAGTCGGCCGGCTCGGCGGCCGCGACGGCCTCGCCCCAGTCCTCCCAGCTCGCGCCCCCGCGCCCGGCCACGTCCGCCAGGGAGGTCTCGAAGCCCTCGCGGTGGTGGACCAGCACCGTGCGCACGGGGTGCGCGGCGGTTTCGAGCGCCTCGGCCACGGCGGGCAGGTATTCGACCCGGCGCTTGGGCTCGATGCCGCCGGAGCAGGTGAGCACGACGTCGGGGGTGGCGTCGTCGATGCGGGAGGCGAGCTCGCGCGGGGCGAAGCCGCCGAAGACCACGGAGTGCACCGCACCGAGGCGGGCGCACGCCAGCATCGCGATGTGGGCCTGCGGGATCATCGGCAGGTACACGAGGACGCGGTCGCCCTTGCCGACGCCGCGTGCGGCCAGGGCGCCGGCCAGGCGGGCCACCGCGTCCGTGAGCTCGGCGTACGTGAAGCGGGTGACCTCGCCGGTCATCGCGGAGTCGTGGATCAGGGCGACGGCGTCCCCGCGGCCCGCCTCGACGTGCCGGTCCAGGCAGTTGAAGGCGGTGTTCAACTCGCCGTCCGGGAACCAGCGGTACAGGGGCGCGGCGGAGTCGTCGAGGGCGCGCGTCGGGGGCACCGTCCAGTCGATGGCCTCGGCCGCCTCGAGCCAGAACCCCTCGGGATCGTGCAGGGAGCGGGCGTGGGCGGCGGCGTAGGCGCCGGAGGGGCGGGATTCGGTGGGGGCATCATGGGTCGCCATGCGCTCAGGGTAGTGCTGTGCATCACACTTTCACAAGAGATGTGTATACATTTCGGCGACCCGGGGAGGGCCCCGGCACGCCGCCCCCGACGGCGGCGCTTCGGGGAACTGTGGGTCAACTCCCCCGGACCGGCGGCCCCCGCGGCGGACACGCGCGCGGATCCGCCCCTCCTCATCGAGGAGACCGTGTGTATACACTGAGGGCATGCGAGCGAGTGAGCGGGCGTACCAGGCCCTGAGGGCGGAGATCCTCGACTGGTCCCTGCCCCCGGGCGCCGGACTGGGCGAGGTGGAGCAGGCCGAGCGCCTGGGCATCTCGCGCACCCCGGTGCGCGAGGCGCTCTCCCGCCTGGTGGCCGACGGCCTCGCCGAGCAGGCGCCCGGCCGGGGCACCGTCGTCGCCGACCTGTCCTTGGAGCAGGCCGACCAGCTGTTCGACCTGCGGATCGCCCTCGAGTCCCTGCTGGCCCGCCGGGCCGCGCAGCGGGCCACCCCGGAGACCGCGGCTCGGTTCACCGCCCTGGCGGCCCGCTTCCACGAGGCCGGGGAGGCGCTGCGCGCCGGCACCGACCCCGCCGACTACTACGCGATGACCGCCGAGCTGGACGCGAGCCTCGACGAGGCCGCGGCCAACCCCTACCTCGTGTCCACGCTGCGCACCCTGCGCCTGCACCTGGCCCGGCTGCGCCGGCTCGCCGCGGACGACCCCGCCCGCCTGGCGACCTCCGCCGCCGAGCACGCGGACATCGCGGACGCCGTCGGCTCCGGCGCCGCCGACCTGGCCGAGGCGACCACCCGCGTCCACCTCCACCACGCCTTCCATCACCTGACCCGGCGCACCCGCGCCGACGAGACCCCGACCCTGCTGTCCCCCACCGAAGGAGACCGACCATGAAGAACCATCACGTGCGCGTGCACCGCTCCGAGGAGAACCTCGAGCGCAAGGACCAGCTCGCCTGGAAGCTGGCCGAGGTGGCCGTCGACGACGTCGAGGTGCTGCCCGAGGTCGAGGAGATGATCGTCAACCGCATCATCGACAACGCGTCCGTGGCCGTCGCCTCCCTCCAGCGCGGCCCCATCGTCGCCGCCCGCGCCCAGGCCCTGTCCCACCCCGTCTCCACCGGCGGCGCCGGCGCCACCGTGTTCGGCGTCGAGCAGAAGGTCTCCCCCGAGTGGGCCGCCTGGGCCAACGGCGTGGCCGTCCGCGAGCTGGACTACCACGACACCTTCCTGGCCGCGGAGTACTCCCACCCGGGTGACAACATCCCGCCGATCCTCGCCGTCGCCCAGCACGCCGGCCGCTCCGGCAAGGACCTGATCCGCGGCATCGCCACCGGCTACGAGGTCCAGGTGGACCTCGTGAAGTCCATCTGCCTGCACAAGCACAAGATCGACCACGTGGCCCACATCGGCCCGTCCGCCTCCGCCGGCATCGGCACCCTGCTCGGCCTCGACACCGAGACCGTCTTCCAGGCCATCGGACAGGGCCTGCACACCACCACCGCCACCCGCCAGTCCCGCAAGGGCGAGATCTCCACGTGGAAGGCCCACGCCCCCGCGTTCGCCGGCAAGATGGCCGTGGAGGCCGCCGACCGCGCCATGCGCGGCCAGACCTCCCCCGTGCCGATCTACGAGGGCGAGGACGGCGTGATCGCCTGGATGCTCGACGGCCCGGACGCCTCCTACGAGGTCCCGCTGCCCGAGGCCGGCGAGCCCAAGCGCGGCATCCTGGACACCTACACCAAGGAGCACTCGGCCGAGTATCAGGCCCAGGCCTGGATCGACCTCGCCCGCAAGCTGAACAAGGAGCACCCGGAGGCCACCGACCCGGCCAACGTCGAGTCCGTGCTCATCAAGACCTCGCACCACACGCACTACGTGATCGGCTCCGGCGCGAACGACCCGCAGAAGTACGACCCCACGGCCTCCCGCGAGACCCTGGACCACTCGATCCCCTACATCTTCACCGTCGCCCTGCAGGACGGCGCGTGGCACCACGTGGACTCCTACGCCCCGGAGCGCGCCGCCCGCGAGGACACCGTGGCCCTGTGGCACAAGGTGACCACCGTGGAGGACCCCGAGTGGACCCGCCGCTACCACTCCAACGACCTCACGGAGAAGGCCTTCGGCGGCGCCGTGGAGATCACCCTCACGGACGGCACCGTCATCACCGACGAGATCGCCGTGGCGGACGCCCACCCGCTGGGCGCCCGGCCGTTCGCCCGCGAGCAGTACATCCAGAAGTTCCGCACCCTCGCCGAGGGCATCGTCACGAAGGAGGAGCAGGACCGCTTCCTCGACGCCGTGCAGCGCGTCTCCGAGCTCGGCCCGGGCGAGCTGGACCAGCTCAACGTGATGGCCGACCCCGCGTTCCTGTCCCAGGCCGACCTGGACAACGCCCCGAAGGGCCTCTTCTGATGCTGTACTCCACCAAGACCGCCGAGCAGAAGCGCGTGGACCTGCGCGCTGCGCTCGCCGAGGGCGGCGCCCAGCAGTTCCCCGGCGCCTTCACCCCGCTGACCGCGAAGCTCATCCAGGAGAAGGGCTTCCCGGGCGTCTACATCTCCGGCGGCGTCCTCGCCAACGAGCTGGGCCTGCCCGACGTCGGGCTGACCACGCTCACCGAGGTCGCGCTGCGCGGCGGGCAGATCGCCCGGCTCACGGACCTGCCCTGCCTGATCGACGCGGACACGGGCTTCGGCGAGCCGATGAACGTGGCCCGCACCGTGCAGGAGTTCGAGAACGCCGGCCTGGCCGGCTGTCACATCGAGGACCAGTTCAACCCGAAGCGCTGCGGCCACCTGGACGGCAAGAACATGGTGGACCTGGACACGGCGGTCAAGCGCATCGCCGCCGCCGTGGACGCCCGCCGCGACCCGAACTTCCTGATCATGGCGCGCACCGACCTGCGCGCCGTGGAGGGCCTGGACGCCGCGATCGCCCGCATGAAGGCGCTCGTGGAGGCCGGGGCGGACGCGATCTTCCCCGAGGCCCTCAAGGACATCGGCGAGTTCGAGACCGTGTGCCGGGAGTTGGCGCCCCTGGGCGTGCCCGTGCTGGCGAACATGACCGAGTTCGGCAAGTCCGAGCTGTTCACCCGGCAGCAGCTGGCCGACGCCGGCGTGGCCATGGTGATCTACCCGGTCACCCTGCTGCGCTCCGCGATGGGCGCCGCCGAGCGGGTGCTCGACGCCATCAAGGACGAAGGCACCCAGGCCTCGCAGGTGGACGAGATGCTCACCCGTGCGCGCCTGTACGAACTCGTGGACTATGAGGGCTACAACGCGTTCGACACCGGCATCTTCAACTTCGACGTCCCCACGCTGGACATCGACGAGAACAACGCCAACCTCTGACACCCGTCACCGCGGCCCGCCCGTGCGCGGGCGGGCCGCCTCCCCTTCAGGAGGGACACCATGACCGAGACCGAGATCAAGAAGGGCCTGGCCGGCGTCGTCGTGGACACCACGGCGATCTCCAAGGTCAACCCGGACACCAACTCCCTGCTCTACCGCGGCTACCCCGTGCAGGACCTCGCGGCGAGGCTGCCGTTCGAGTCCGTCGCGCTGCTGCTGTGGAACGGCGAGCTGCCCACCGACGAGGAGCTGGCCGACTTCCAGCGCTTCGAGCGCGCTCACCGCGCCCTCGACCCGAAAGTGAAGCAGGCCATCGACCTGCTGCCCACCGACTGCCACCCGATGGACGTCGGCCGCACCGCCGTGTCCGTGCTGGGCGCCAACCACCCGAAGGCGGAGGACTCCTCCCCCGAGGCCGAGCTCGAGAAGGCCAAGGCCCTCTTCGCGGCGTTCCCGGCCGCCGTCGCCTACGACCAGCGCCGCCGCCGCGGCCAGGACGTCGTGGAGCCGCGCGAGGACCTGGACTACTCGCAGAACTTCCTGTGGATGACGTTCGGCGAGGAGGCCGCCCCCGAGGTCGTGGACGCGTTCCGCGTCTCGATGGTGCTCTACGCCGAGCACTCCTTCAACGCGTCCACCTTCACGGCGCGCGTGATCACCTCCACGCTCTCCGACCTTCACTCGGCCGTGACCGGCGCCATCGGCGCCCTCAAGGGCCCGCTGCACGGCGGCGCCAACGAGGCGGTCATGCACACCTTCGACGAGATCGGCATCCGCAAGGAGGAGTCCCGCGAGGACGCCGCCGCCCGTGCGAAGGCGTGGATGGAGGACGCCCTGGCCCAGAAGAAGAAGGTCATGGGCTTCGGCCACCGCGTGTACAAGAACGGCGACTCCCGCGTGCCCACCATGAAGGCTGCGCTGGACCGCATGATCGAGCACTACGGCCGCGAGGAGATGCTCGGGCTGTACGACGGCCTGCAGTCCGCGATGGACGAGGCCAAGCAGATCAAGCCGAACCTCGACTACCCGGCCGGCCCGACCTATCACCTGATGGGCTTCGACACGGAGATGTTCACCCCGCTGTTCATCGCCTCGCGCATCACGGGCTGGACCGCCCACATCATGGAGCAGCGCGCCGCGAACGCGCTGATCCGCCCGCTCTCGGCCTACGACGGCCCCGAGCAGCGGGAGCTGCCGGCGGGCTGAGCCTCGTGAGGGGCGGTCGGGGCGACGTGTCGGAGGTGTAGACGCAGATCACCTCCGGCAAGTCGCCCCATTCGCTCGCGGTGCGGTGCCCGCACCCCGCGCGCACGACGACGGCGGGTCGCCCCGGGTGGGGCGGCCCGCCGTCGTCGTGTCGTCATCGGTGCGACGCCCTCGCAGAGTGGTCACGACACGCCGCGTGCCGGGTGCGGCGACGGCGTGTCGTGACCACTGTGTCGGGCCGGTCGGCAGCCCCTCAGCGTCGGGCCGCCGCGTCGGCGCGGCGGGCCAGGCCGGCGGCGACGAGGCCGGCGAACAGCGGGTGCGGGCGGGTCGGCCGGGAGGAGAACTCCGGGTGGGCCTGCGTGGACACGTAGTACGGGTGCACGTCCCGGGGCAGCTCCACGAACTCCACGAGGGCGCCGTCCGGGGAGGTGCCGCAGATCGCGAGGCCGGCCTCCTCGAGGCGGTCGCGGTAGGCGTTGTTCACCTCGTAGCGGTGGCGGTGGCGCTCGGTCACCTCGGTGGTGCCGTACGCCTCGGCCACCACGGAGCCCGGGCGCAGGGTCGCGGGGAAGGCGCCCAGGCGCATGGTGCCGCCGAGGTCCCCCTCGCCGGCCACGATCTGCTCCTGCTCGGCCATGGTGGCGATCACGGGCGAGGCGGTCTCCGGGTCGAACTCGGTGGAGTCCGCGTCCTCCAGGCCGAGGACGTTGCGGGCGTACTCGATGACCATGGACTGCAGGCCCAGGCACAGACCCAGCGTCGGGATCCGCTGCTCGCGGGCGTGCCGCAGCGCCCCGAGCTTGCCCTCGAGCCCGCGCACGCCGAAGCCGCCGGGCACGCACACGGCGTCGACGTCCGCGAGCGCCGCCGCCGCGCCCTCGGGGGTGGCGCACTCGTCCGCGGCCACCCAGCGGATGCCCACCTTGGCCCGGTGGGCGAAGCCGCCGGCGCGCAGCGCCTCGGTGACGGACAGGTAGGCGTCTGGCAGGTCCACGTACTTGCCCACGAGCGCCACCGTCAGCTCGTGCTCCGGGTGGTGCACGGCGTCCATGAGGGCGTCCCACGCGGTCCAGTCCACGTCCTTGAACTTCAGGTCCAGGGACTGCACCACGTGGGCGTCGAGGCCCTGGTCGTGGATGACGCGGGGGATGTCGTAGATGGAGGGGGCGTCGGCGCAGTTGACGACGGCGTCCTGCGGGACGTCGCACATGCGGGCGATCTTGCCGCGGACGTCGTCGGGGACGGCGCGGTCCGAGCGCAGCACGATCGCGTCCGGCTGGATGCCGATCGAGCGCAGGGCGGCCACGGAGTGCTGGGTGGGCTTGGTCTTGAGCTCCTGCGAGGGGCCGATGTACGGCACGAGGGAGACGTGCAGGAAGAAGACGTCGTCGCGGCCGACGTCCTGGCGGACCTGGCGGGCGGCCTCGAGGAAGGGCTGCGACTCGATGTCGCCGACGGTGCCGCCGATCTCCGTGATGATCACGTCCGGGGCGGGGCGGTCGCCGCGGGGCTCCGCGGGCAGGCGCATCCGGCGGCAGATCTCGTCGGTGATGTGCGGGATGACCTGGACGGTGTCCCCGAGGTACTCGCCGCGGCGCTCGCGGGCGATCACGGTGGAGTACACCTGGCCGGTGGTCACGTTGTCCAGGCCGTCGAGGTCCTCGTCGAGGAAGCGCTCGTAGTGGCCGATGTCCAGGTCCGTCTCGGCGCCGTCCTCGGTAACGAACACCTCGCCGTGCTGGAACGGGTTCATGGTGCCCGGGTCCACGTTGAGGTAGGGGTCGAGCTTCTGCATCACCACCCTGAGCCCGCGCGCCTTGAGCAGGTGGCCGAGCGAGGAGGCCGTGAGCCCCTTGCCGAGGGAGGAGGCGACACCGCCGGTCACGAACACGTGACGGGTGACGCGCGTGGACGTCTGAGTACGAGAAGTTCGTTTCACCACGGATCTCGAGCGTATCAGGTGCGGGGCTCAGCGCGCGCGCGGATGCGCGGCGGCGTAGACCTCGCGCAGGGAGTCCACGGTGACGAGGGTGTACACCTGCGTGGTGGTCACGGACGCGTGCCCGAGCAGCTCCTGGACCACGCGGACGTCCGCGCCGCCGGCCAGCAGGTGCGTGGCGAAGCAGTGGCGCAGGGTGTGGGGCGAGACGTCCGCCTCGAGGCCGGCGCGCTCGGCCGCCCGCTTCAGCACGGCCCACGCGGACTGCCGGGAGAGCCGGCCCCCGCGGGCGTTGACGAACAGGGCGGGCGTGGAGCGTGTGACTCCCGTCATGATCGTGGGCCGTCCCCGCACCAGCCATGCGTCGAGCGCGGCGGCCGCGTAGGAGCCGATCGGCACCACGCGCTCCTTGGACCCCTTGCCGAACAGGCGGACCACGGGCTGGCCGCCGTCGTCCCCGGTCTGCGCGAGCCCCACCACGTCGTCGACGTCGAGGCCGACCACCTCGGAGATGCGGGCGCCGGTGCCGTAGAGGAACTCGAGCAGCGCGCGGTCCCGCAGTCCGGCGGGGGTGTCGACGGGCACGGCCTCCAGCAGCGCCGTCACCTGCTCCACGGGGAGCGCCTTCGGCAGGCGAGCGCCCGGCTTCGGCGGGTGGACGTCGCGGGCGGGGTCGGCGGGCGTGAGGCCCTCGAGGGCCCAGAACCGGTGCAGGCCGCGCACGGCCGCGAGCACGCGGGCCGCCGAGCGGACCGCGAGGGGCCGCCCGCCGTCCTCGCCGGTGCCCAGCGCCCGCAGGAAGCCCGAGACGTGGCCGGGGTCGACGTCGGCGGGGGCGCGCACCCCCTGGGCCTCGAGCCAGCGGCGGTAGCGCTCAAGGTCGCGGCGGTAGGCGGCCAGCGTGTTCGCGGCGAGGCCCCGCTCGACGGCCAGATGCTCCAGGTGGCGGCGGAACGGGGCCGCGAGGGCGGACTCCGCGCCCCGGCCCCCACGGCTCCCCCGGGGTGCCGGGTCGGCGCTCACGCGGGCCAGTCCGCTCCGGGGCCGTGGCGGTCCGGGACGAAGGGGGCGTCCACGGGGCGCAGGCGCCGCCACCCCTGGGCGCGGTGGGCGCCCAGGGCGAGGATCGCCACGACCGTGGAGGGGTTGTGCACGCGCCCGTCCAGGACGGCGTCGGTCACCTCGTCCAGGCCCACCCAGGCCAGGGGCATGGCGGCCTCCTCGTCCGTGCGCGCGTGCCGCTCCGCCTCGGGGATCTCCTCGACCTGCCGGGCGAGGAACACGCGGATGGCCTCGGTGGAGCCGCCGGGGCTCGTGTAGTAGTCCACGAGGGTGTGCCACTCGCGGGCGCGCAGGTCGGCCTCCTCGGCGAGCTCGCGCACGGCCACCTGGTGCAGGTCCTCCCCGTCCACGTCCCGCAGGCCGGCGGGGACCTCCCACAGCTCCATGCCCACCGGGTGGCGGTACTGGCGGACGAGGGCCACCTGCTCGCGCGGGCCCACGGTGCTCAGCTGGGTGCGCACGGCCAGGACGGCCACGGCGCCGGGGTGCACCATCAGCTCGCGCGTGAGGGGGTCCTGCCCCTTGTGCTCGGGGTCCATCCGGAAGGACTCGCGGGCGATGTCCCAGACCCGGCCCTCGTAGACGGTCTTCGACTTCTTCACCGGCCGGGGGACGTGCAGGTCGCGCAGGGGCGAGCGACCCGCGCAGGCGGAGATCTCAGGCATGGGGCGATCCTCTCATGGGCCGGAGCGCGCGGCAGGAGGGAGGGGCGGGGCCGGTGCAGGGCCAGGCCGCCGCCCGCCCGTCGCGCCCGCGGCGCCGCCCGCCCGGTGGCGGCTCAGCCGCGCTCGCGCGCGGAGGCCTCGAGCAGCTCGCGGGCGTGCTCGCGGGCGGCCGCGGAGTCGCCGTGGCCGGCGAGCATGCGGGCCAGCTCCTCGACGCGCTCCTCCGCCGAGAGCGTGACGACGTCCGAGGTGGTCACGCCCGCCGCGGGGTCGGAGTTCTTCTCCACGCGCACGTGCCGGTCCGCGTAGGCGGCCACCTGAGGCAGGTGGGTGACGGCGATGACCTGCACGTGGCGGGCCAGCCGGGCCAGACGGGCGCCGATGCGCACGGCCGCCTCGCCGCCCACGCCGGCGTCCACCTCGTCGAACACGAAGGTGGGGACGGGGTCCGTGGCGGCCAGGACGACCTCGAGGGCGAGCATCACGCGGGAGAGCTCGCCGCCGGAGGCGCCGCGCCCCAGGGGCCGGGGCTCGACGCCCGCGTGGGGCCGCAGGGCCAGGGCCACGTCCTCGGCGCCGTGGGGGCCGAGCCCGTCGCCGCCCACCGGGGCGAGGTCCACGTGGAAGGAGGCGTCCGGCATGAACAGGGCGTGCAGCTCCTGCGTGACGGCCTCCTCGAGCCGGCCGGCGGCGGCGGTGCGCAGCGCGGTGAGGGCGGCGGCGCGCTCTCGCAGGGCGGACTCGAGGCGCTCCAGCTCGCCCTCGAGCTCCTCGAGGCGGCCGGAGTCGCCCTGGAGCTCGTCCAGGCGGGGACGCTGGGTCTCGGCCCAGCCGATGACGTCCTCCAGCTCCGGGCCGTAGAGGCGCTGCAGGCGGGTCAGCTCGGCCAGGCGGGACTGGGCCGCGTCCAGGTCCGAGGCGGCGTCGGTGTCCAGGTCGGCGGTGTACCGGGCGAGGTCGGCGGCGATGTCTGTGAGCACGACGGCGGCCTCGGCGAGCCGCTCGGCCGCGGCAGCCAGCGCCGGGTCGTCCCCGGGCGCGGCCAGCACGGCCTGCCGGGCGCCCTCCACGAGGCTGACGGCCCCGGGCGTCTCCTCCAGGGCGTCCATCTCCGCCCCGGCCAGCCGAGCGTGCGCCTCGCCGGAGGCGGCCCGCAGCTCCTCGACGTCCTCCAGCCGGCGGATGAGCTCGCGCAGCTCGGCGTCCTCCCCGGCGAGTGGCTCGGCGAGGTCGATCTCCTCGAGGGAGCGCTGCAGGGCCTCCGCCTCGCGGGCGCGCTCCTGGCGATGGGCGGTCAGCTCGTCCCGCTCCCGACGCGCGGCGCTGACTGCGGCGTGGTCCGCGCGGTAGGCGCGCAGCGACGCGGCGAGCTCGGCGCCGCCGAAGGCGTCCAGGGCGCGGCGCTGGGCCTCGGCGCCCTGCAGGCGCACCTGGTCGTTCTGGCCGTGCACGGCCACGAGGGTCGCCCCGATCTCGGCGAGCAGGCCGACGGGCACGGTCCGCCCGCCGGCGGCGGCGCGCGAGCGGGTCCCCTCCCCGGACGCCGTGACGCTGCGGCTCAGGACGAGCTCGCGGACGCCGTCGTCCGCCTCGTCCAGCACGGCCCCGGCGTCCTCGGCGAGGGCGAGCGCGGCGTGCGCCTCGGGCAGGCGGACGCCGGCGTCCACGACGGCGCGGGCCGCGCCGCGGCGGACCGCCCCGGCGTCGGCGCGGGCGCCCAGGAGCAGGCCGAGGGCGGTGACCACCATCGTCTTGCCGGCGCCGGTCTCGCCGGTGACCACGGTGAGCCCGGGGTCCAGGTCCACCGTGGCCTCGCCGATCACGCCGAGCCCGGAGATCCTCAGGTGCTCGATCATGCGTCCTCCCCCGGGTAGCGGGCACCGCGGTCGCGGTAGCGCTGGATGTCCGCGGCCGAGAGCACGGACAGCGGCATGGTGGCCGGCTCCACGACGTCGGGGCGCGGCCCGGCGTGCCGGGGCTCGACCGTCTCCACCTCGCGCAGCACGGCCTCGCGCTCCTGGGCGGTGACCGGGCCCCGCCAGCCGTCGGTCGGCAGGCGGAACTTGCGGACCAGGCGCTCGGCGAACGGGGTGGGATTCAGGCGGGCGAGGCGCACGGGCTCCGCGGAGCGGGACACCTCGATGCGGGCCTGCGGCGGCAGCTCCACGGTGCGCCGGCCGTCGCACCACAGCACGCCGGTCTCCCGGGTGCGGGTGAGCACGTCGACGCCGATCGTGGAGCGCGGCCCCACCACGAGGGGGCGGGTGAAGAGGGCGTGCGCGCTGATGGGCACGCACAGCAGGGCCTCCACGGAGGGCCACACCACGGGCCCGCCCCCGGAGAACGCGTAGGCGGTGGACCCGGTGGGGGTGGCCAGCACCACACCGTCGCAGCCGAAGGAGGAGATCGGCGCGTTGTCCACGGAGATGACGACCTCGAGCATCCGCTCCCGGTTCGACTTCTCCACGGAGGCCTCGTTGAGGGCCCAGGTGCGGGCCACCTCGCGGTCCTCCACCCGCACCACCACGTCCAGGGCCATGCGCTCGATCACCACGTACGCCTCGGAGGCGATCGCCTGGACGGTGCGCTGCAGGTCGGTGCGCTCGGACTCGGCGAGGAAGCCCACGTGGCCGAGGTTCACGGCCAGCAGCGGGACGTCGTAGCCGCGCACGAAGTCGGCCGCGCGCAGCACGGAGCCGTCGCCGCCGAGGACCAGCCCCAGGACGATGTCCTCGAGCCCGCAGTCCACGCCGAGGGTCTGCGGGGCGAAGCCGGCGGGGGCGTCCGCGTTCTCGCGGATCGCGGCGACGTCCTGCTCCAGCATCACGCTGACGAGGCCCTCCTCCTCGAGGATGCGGGTGGCCTGCAGCGCCGCGCTGATGGCGTCCTCGCGTCCGGTGTGGGCGAGGACGAGGACGCGACGTCCGGGGTTGTGGGGCATGGTTCCTTCCGCGGGCAGGGTGCCGGGCACTGCGGTCCAGGATAGCCACGACGCCGGACGCGCGAACGGGCCCGGCGTCGTCCGTGGACGCACGACGGCGTCCCGCGGGGGCGGGGCCCGCCCGGCGGTGCCGTCCCGTCAGGCCCAGTCGACCTCGGCCGCAGCCGTCCACGCCGCCGCGACGGCCTCGGCCGCGGGGGCGTCGTCGTCGAGGCCCGTCCCGGGCGCGCCGGCCGCGTCGGCCGCCTGCCGGCGCAGCCGCAGGAAGAACTCCACGTTGCCGTCCTGGCCGGGCAGGCCGGAGCGGGCGAGGCCGCGCAGCTCCAGCCCGGAGTCCAGGGCGGCCGCGGCCACGGCCGCGACGACGTCCCGCCGGGCCGCGGGGTCGGTCACGACGCCGGTGCGCGGCAGGGCCGCGCGGCCCACCTCGAACTGGGGTTTGACCATGAGCAGCAGGTCCGCGCCGGGACGGCAGACGCCGGCCAGGGCGTCCATCACCAGGCGCAGGGAGATGAAGGAGAGGTCGGAGACCACGAGGTCCACCTCACCCTCCACGTCCTGGACGGTGAGGTCCCGGACGTTCAGGCCCTCCCGCACGAGGACCCGGGGATCGGTGCGCACGAGGTCCACGAGCTGCCCGTGGCCCACGTCGACGGCGGCCACCCGTGCCGCGCCGCCCTCCAGCAGCACCTGGGTGAAGCCGCCGGTGGAGGCGCCCGCGTCGAGGGCCCGCCGGCCCCGGACCGCCACGTCCGGGAACGCCTCGAGGGCGCTGACCAGCTTGTGGGCGGCGCGGGAGACCCAGCGGGGCCCGTCGTCGGCCAGGGTGAGGGACGCCGTCGGGGCCACGCGCTCGGACGCGCGCCGCACGGGGCGGCCGTCGACGAGCACCTGGCCGGCGCGGATCAGCGCGGACGCCTCGGTGCGCGAGCGCGCCAGGCCGCGCGCCGCGAGGGCGACGTCCGCGCGGACCGCCTCAGCCACGCCGCCCGTCCGCGGTCCCCGCCTGCCCGTCCGGCTCGGAGAGCAGGGCGGGGAGGTCCTCGACGATCCACGTGGGCCGGTCGGCCTCCGGCGCCGAGCCGGCGTTCTCGCGGGTGTCGATGCCGGTGAGGACGAGGACCGTGTCGAAGCCGGCCGCGTTGCCGCCCCGGATGTCCGTGTCCAGGCGGTCGCCCACCACGAGGGGCCGGGTGAGGCCCAGGGCGCGGGCCGCGGTGCGGAAGAGCAGCGGCTCGGGCTTCCCGGCCGCCGCGGGGGCCGTCCCGGTGGCCTGCCCGACCGCGCCGACGAGGGCCCCGTTGCCGGGGGCGATCCCCTCGGCCCGCGGGATGGAGGCGTCCAGGTTGGTGGCCACCCAGGCCGCGCCCGCGTTGACGGCATACGCCGCCTGGGCCAGCTCCGCCCAGCCGACGCCGGGGTCGAAGCCCTGGATCACCGCGTCCGGGCGGTCCTGCGAGGCGGCCACGACCTCGAACCCGCGGTCGCGGACCACCTGGCGCAGGTAGTCGGAGCCGACCACCAGCACGCGGCCGGTCCGGGCCCCGAGGGTCTCCTCGAGCAGGTCGACACCGGCCGGTGCCGAGCCGAAGACCTGCTCCGGGCGGGCGGGGACGCCCAGCGAGCGCAGATGCTCGGCCACGGACTCCGGGGCACGGGACGCGTTGTTGGTGACGAAGCCCACCGGCACGCCGCGCTCGGCCAGGGCGGTGAGTGTCTCGACGGCGCCGGGCACCGCGCCCCCGCCGGCGTAGACCACGCCGTCGAGGTCGCAGAGCAGGCCGTCGTGGCCCCGCGGCAGGGTGGGACTCATCGGCCCTCGCCCTCGCCGCCGTCGAGCTCGTCGAACAGCGACATCTGGTTCGGGTCCACCTCGTCGGCCTGCGCCACGGCGGCCGGCGGGGCGTCCTGCTCGGACTCGGTGGACGCCGGCGCCTCGGTGTCGGCGTCCGCGGCGACCTCGTCATCGGCCTCCGGGGTGTCCGGGACCTCCTCAGCGGCGGGGGCCGCGTTCTCCGCGTAGCGACGCTCGCGCGGCGAGGGGCCCCGCTCGCGTCGGTCGTCGACCGGCTCGGTGTCCACGTCCACGATCTCCGGCTCGGCGAAGCCGCCGATGCCCAGGGCCTTCTCGGCCACGCGCACGGCCCGCGCCCACAGGCGTGCCTCGTCGGCGCGTCCCAGCAGCAGCAGGACGTCGGCCTGGCGCTGGAAGAGCCGCGGGGAGAACGGGTATCCGCGGCGGCGGTCGAGCTCGGGGATCTGGAGCGCGTCGTGGGCGCCCTGGAGGTCGCCGGCGTCCTCGCGGATGCCGGAGACGACCATGGCCAGCTCCACCCGGGCGGCACGGTCCAGGCGCGCGGTGTCGATCTCGGCGGCGAGCTGCAGCGCCTTCGCGGGTCGCCCGAGGGCGCGTTCGCTGTCCACCTGCGCCGCGACGTGGGTGTCGTCGCCGGTCATCCGGCGGTACGTGCGGAACTCGCGCAGCGCGTCGGCGTACTCCCCCGCCGCGTAGGCGGTCAGGGCGACGGCCTCGCGCACGCGGGACAGGCGACCGCCCTTGCGGGAAGCGGCCAGCGCGTGCTGGAACGCGAGGGCGGGGTCGACGTCGATGTACCGGCCCGCCATGACGAGGTGCTTGGCCACCCAGCTCGCGGGGCGCTCGTCGAGGCCTTTGACCTCCTTGAGGGTGCCGCGGTCCAGCTCCTGGCCGGTCACGTCGGCGTCGATGTCCGGCGAGCGCTCCTGGTCCACGCGGTTGGCCGCGCGCAGGTCGCGAGGGTTGTGCGCGGGGCGCTCCCGGCGTTCAGTCCGCTCCGTCCGGTCCTGGCCGCGGCCCTCCCACCGGGGCGACGACGACGCGGAACGGCGGTCGTGACGCTCGCCGCCGGCGCCCTCACGACGCTCTCCCCCACGACGACCCTCGAAGCCGCCGCGGGCCGAGCCCGCCCCGGACTGCCGGCGATCCCCGCCGGCACGGGGGCCACGGGGGCCGTCCCCGCTGCGCTCGCCACGGGGGCCGTCGGAGGAACGATCCCGACGGAAGCCGTCGGATGAGCGCTCACGCCGGGGGCCGTCGGACGAGCGCTCACGCCGGGGGCCGTCGGACGAGCGCTCGCGCCGGGGGCCGTCCCCCGATCGCCCGCCGCGGAAGCCCTCGGACGAGCGATCGCGGCGGTCCTGGCCCGAACGGCCCTCACCGGAGCCGCCGGAGCGGCGTCCGTCTCGGGGGCCGCCGAAGCGGCGGGCGTCACCGGAGCCACCACGGGAACGGCCGGCTCCGTCGCCCGGGGATCGACGGTCGTCGCGGCGTCCGCGGGGAGTGTCCTCAGCCATGGTGTCCTTCCTGGACGGTCTCGCGCGGGAGTCCGCGGGAGAGCTCGGTGGTCGATCGCCGCATCGGGCGGCGCGCTGCATCAGAGAACCAGGGTAGTGCCCCGGCACGGGAGGGCACCTGACGCCGCGACGGCGAAAGAGCCCGGGAATGCAAGAAGGGCCCCGCACCAAAGTGCAGGGCCCTCCCCAAAGAATGTCCGGCGGCGACCTACTCTCCCACAACCTCCCGGTTGCAGTACCATCGGCGCTGTGGGCCTTAGCTTCCGGGTTCGGAATGGAACCGGGCGTTTCCCCCACGCTATGACCGCCGTAACCCTTCATCCCACCCCACACCCGACAAACACCAGGCATGGTGGGAAACCATCACGGGTCACACAACAGTGACACTATTCAACAATACTCAACCACCCCAACAGGGCGACCGGTTGCAATCAGACAACCGCACAGTGGACGCAAGCACCACACCCTCACCACCCGAAGCATGGGCAGCAAAGAAAAAAGTGTGTGTAAGTCATCGGCCTATTAGTACTGGTCAGCTTCACGAGTCTTCAGTCCTCGCTTCCACATCCAGCCTATCAACCCAGTGTTCTAGCTGGGGGCCTCACACCCTCAAAGGGGCAAGGAAATCTCATCTCGAAGCCGGCTTCCCGCTTAGATGCTTTCAGCGGTTATCCATCCCGAACGTAGCTAATCAGCCATGCACCTGGCGGTACAACTGACATACCAGAGGTTCGTCCGTCCCGGTCCTCTCGTACTAAGGACAGACCTTCTCAAACTTCCAACGCGCGCAGAGGATAGGGACCGAACTGTCTCACGACGTTCTGAACCCAGCTCGCGTACCGCTTTAATGGGCGAACAGCCCAACCCTTGGGACCTACTCCAGCCCCAGGATGCGACGAGCCGACATCGAGGTGCCAAACCATGCCGTCGATATGGACTCTTGGGCAAGATCAGCCTGTTATCCCCGAGGTACCTTTTATCCGTTGAGCGACGGCCGTTCCACAACGAGCCGCCGGATCACTAGTCCCGACTTTCGTCCCTGCTCGAGCTGCCACTCTCACAGTCAAGCCCCCTTGTGCACTTGCACTCGACACCTGATTGCCAACCAGGCTGAGGGGACCTTTGGGCGCCTCCGTTACATTTTGGGAGGCAACCGCCCCAGTTAAACTACCCATCAGGCACTGTCCCTGACCCGGATCACGGGCCGAAGTTAGATATCCAGAGTGACCAGAGTGGTATTTCAACGATGACTCCACGAACACTGGCGTGCCCGCTTCACAGTCTCCCACCTATCCTACACAAGCCACACCGAACACCAATACCAAACTATAGTAAAGGTCACGGGGTCTTTCCGTCCTTCTGCGCGTAACGAGCATCTTTACTCGTAATGCAATTTCGCCGAGTTCACGGTTGAGACAGCGGGGAAGTCGTTACTCCATTCGTGCAGGTCGGAACTTACCCGACAAGGAATTTCGCTACCTTAGGATGGTTATAGTTACCACCGCCGTTTACTGGGGCTTAAATTCTCCGCTTCGCCGAAGCTAACGGGTCCTCTTAACCTTCCAGCACCGGGCAGGAGTCAGTCCATATACATCGTCTTACGACTTCGCATGGACCTGTGTTTTTGATAAACAGTCGCTTCCCCCTGGTCTCTGCGGCCCCGATCCCCTCACACCAGCACGTGGTGCTCAAGGTTGGGGCCCCCCTTCTCCCGAAGTTACGGGGGCATTTTGCCGAGTTCCTTAACCATGATTCTCTCGATCGCCTTAGTATTCTCTACCTGACCACCTGTGTCGGTTTAGGGTACGGGCAGTTTGAACCTCGCGCCGATGCTTTTCTTGGCAGCATAGGATCACCGGATCACCCACCACGTGGGCGCCCATCAGGTCTCAAGCACATAGCCGGCGGATTTACCTACCGGCAGCCCTACACCCTTAGACCAGGTCGATTCCATTGCCTGGCCCGGCTACCTTCCTGCGTCACACCTGTTAATGCGCTTGCCTCCCCGGTTCAGGTCCCGCGCTCCCCACCACCGACCCCGTCAAAGACGGGGTTCGGGATGGTTCGGGCGGTTAGTATCACCGGCTCAGCAGGGACGGTTCTTCACTGGTACGGGAATATCAACCCGTTGTCCATCGACTACGCCTGTCGGCCTCGCCTTAGGTCCCGACTTACCCAGGGCAGATTAGCTTGACCCTGGAACCCTTAGTCATCCGGCGGACGGGTTTCTCACCCGTCTTTCGCTACTCATGCCTGCATTCTCACTCGTCCACAATCCACCAGAAGTTACCCGCTGGCTTCACCTCGTGAACGACGCTCCCCTACCCATCCAGCAAAACTGAATGCCACGGTTTCGGCGGTGTACTTGAGCCCCGCTACATTGTCGGCGCGGAATCACTTGACCAGTGAGCTATTACGCACTCTTTCAAGGGTGGCTGCTTCTAAGCCAACCTCCTGGTTGTCTCAGCAACTCCACATCCTTTCCCACTTAGCACACGCTTAGGGGCCTTAACCGGTGGTCTGGGCTGTTTCCCTCTCGACTATGAAGCTTATCCCCCACAGTCTCACTGCCACGCTCTCACTTCCCGGCATTCGGAGTTTGGCTGAAGTCAGTAACCTTGTAGGGCCCATCGTCCATCCAGTAGCTCTACCTCCGGGAAGAAACACGTGACGCTGCACCTAAATGCATTTCGGGGAGAACCAGCTATCACGGAGTTTGATTGGCCTTTCACCCCTACCCACAGCTCATCCCCTCCATTTTCAACTGAAGTGGGTTCGGTCCTCCACGCGCTCTTACACGCGCTTCAACCTGGCCATGGGTAGATCACTCCGCTTCGGGTCTAGGACACGCGACTCAATCGCCCTATTCAGACTCGCTTTCGCTACGGCTTCCCCACACGGGTTAACCTCGCCACGTATCACTAACTCGCAGGCTCATTCTTCAAAAGGCACGCTGTCACCCCAACAAGGAGGCTCCAACGGTTTGTAGGCACATGGTTTCAGGTACTATTTCACTCCCCTCCCGGGGTACTTTTCACCATTCCCTCACGGTACTGATCCGCTATCGGTCAACAGGTAGTATTCAGGCTTACCAGGTGGTCCTGGCAGATTCACACGGGATTCCTCGGGCCCCGTGCTACTCGGGCGACCCTCCAACAGCGGCGGAACACATTTCGACTACGGGACTCTCACCCTCTACGGTCCAGCATCCACACTGGTTCGTCTATATGCCCGCACCTCACTGCGCCATGCCGGCAGACATGACAAGGAGGGGCCCACAACACCGCACATGCAACCCCTGCCGGGTATCACACACATACGGTTTAGCCCCATCCGCGTTCGCTCGCCACTACTAACGGAATCACTTTTGTTTTCTCTTCCTGTGGGTACTGAGATGTTTCACTTCCCCACGTTCCCTCCAACCGGTCTATGTGTTCAACCGGTGGTCACACGACACGTCGTGCGGGGTTTCCCCATTCGGAAATCCTGGTCTCAACGTCCGGTTATCGACTCCACCAGGCTTATCGCAGATTCCCACGTCCTTCTTCGGCTCCTGTTGCCAAGGCATCCACCATGCGCCCTTAGAAACTTCCACACACAATGAAAGTCCTCAAATGAGCAAAAATATAACTAAGATGTCATTCTCGGCGTCACCACACCTCACACACCACCCCAGGGGGAACAGTGCGATCAACGATGCAGCAACAATAAAAATAAGATGCTCGCGTCCACTATGCAGTTCTCAAACAACAACCCACACCCCATCCACTCACCCACAAGGTGCAGCTTCACAAGGCGCGGAGACCAGAAACAACAACCCCACCCCCACGGGCAGGGCGCCTGCTGTTCCAGGACCCAACAGTGTGCCAACACCAGCTCGCAGCCACCAACACCACCCATTCCAACCCAACCCCCAAAGAGGTTCGGCGTACTCGAGCACTGCCGGCGCCACCACTGGCACCATTCATCGATGTTCCACCCATGAGCAACCCGCCATCACACACTCGGTGATGCAACGGGCACTTAATGCTCCTTAGAAAGGAGGTGATCCAGCCGCACCTTCCGGTACGGCTACCTTGTTACGACTTAGTCCCAATCGCTGGTCCCACCTTCGACAGCTCCCCCCACAAGGGTTAGGCCACCGGCTTCGGGTGTTACCGACTTTCGTGACTTGACGGGCGGTGTGTACAAGGCCCGGGAACGTATTCACCGCAGCGTTGCTGATCTGCGATTACTAGCGACTCCGACTTCATGGGGTCGAGTTGCAGACCCCAATCCGAACTGAGACCGGCTTTTTGGGATTAGCTCCACCTCACAGTATCGCAACCCATTGTACCGGCCATTGTAGCATGCGTGAAGCCCAAGACATAAGGGGCATGATGATTTGACGTCGTCCCCACCTTCCTCCGAGTTGACCCCGGCAGTCTCCCATGAGTCCCCACCATTACGTGCTGGCAACATGGAACGAGGGTTGCGCTCGTTGCGGGACTTAACCCAACATCTCACGACACGAGCTGACGACAACCATGCACCACCTGTGATCCCGCCCCAAAGGGGAAACCGTATCTCTACGGCGATCGAGAACATGTCAAGCCTTGGTAAGGTTCTTCGCGTTGCATCGAATTAATCCGCATGCTCCGCCGCTTGTGCGGGCCCCCGTCAATTCCTTTGAGTTTTAGCCTTGCGGCCGTACTCCCCAGGCGGGGCACTTAATGCGTTAGCTGCGGCGCGGAAACCGTGGAATGGTCCCCACACCTAGTGCCCAACGTTTACGGCATGGACTACCAGGGTATCTAATCCTGTTCGCTCCCCATGCTTTCGCTCCTCAGCGTCAGTTACAGCCCAGAGACCTGCCTTCGCCATCGGTGTTCCTCCTGATATCTGCGCATTCCACCGCTACACCAGGAATTCCAGTCTCCCCTACTGCACTCTAGTCTGCCCGTACCCACCGCAGATCCGGGGTTAAGCCCCGGACTTTCACGACAGACGCGACAAACCGCCTACGAGCTCTTTACGCCCAATAATTCCGGATAACGCTCGCACCCTACGTATTACCGCGGCTGCTGGCACGTAGTTAGCCGGTGCTTCTTCTGCAGGTACCGTCACTTTCGCTTCTTCCCTACTGAAAGAGGTTTACAACCCGAAGGCCGTCATCCCTCACGCGGCGTCGCTGCATCAGGCTTTCGCCCATTGTGCAATATTCCCCACTGCTGCCTCCCGTAGGAGTCTGGGCCGTGTCTCAGTCCCAGTGTGGCCGGTCACCCTCTCAGGCCGGCTACCCGTCGTCGCCTTGGTGAGCCATTACCTCACCAACAAGCTGATAGGCCGCGAGTCCATCCATGACCGATAAATCTTTCCAACACCCACCATGCGGTGGACGTTCCTATCCGGTATTAGACCCAGTTTCCCAGGCTTATCCCAGAGTCAAGGGCAGGTTACTCACGTGTTACTCACCCGTTCGCCACTAATCCACCCAGCAAGCTGGGCTTCATCGTTCGACTTGCATGTGTTAAGCACGCCGCCAGCGTTCATCCTGAGCCAGGATCAAACTCTCCGTAAAAAAATTACAGAACAACATCACAGCAGCCGGAAATAACCACCATGACATCAATTCAATACCCGGCAGACCATCACCACACCACGGGGGTGGTGAGCGATGATCAACCAATATGTGTTAAAACAATTGGCATCAACAAACTTGGCACACTATTGAGTTCTCAAACAACAGGCGCTTCCAGCTTCAGCGACCCGCTCCGCGGGCCGTTTCGCTCTGGAGCAACTTCTCCATCCTAGACCATCCGCTGCGACCATGTCAACCCCGTTCTCGAGGCCTTCACTCGCCGTTCACGCGATCAGGCTTGAAAACCCTACCACATTCTCGGTCGCTGTCAACCCTGCATTCCTGCCGGGCTGCTCCATCGCCGGCTCACGCACGGGACAGGTTCATCAGAACCTCACCGCACAGACACCGGTGACTCGCACCAGATCATCTTCTTCAGGAGTCTCGACCCGCATCACTACCGGCCGCGTGCCCGGTGAACACCATCCGCCCTGGACCTGCCATTCTCGGCATGAATCCGCGGATCTCATGTTCCTCACCGCACCTCCCGGTCACCCGGTCGGCGTCGTGAGCACGAGAAGGAACTCTACCCCTGCCCCGCGCGGAAAACCAAATCGAGGGGAAGCCCCCACGAGGAAGGCCCCCTCCCCCGCGTAAACACGCGGCGGCGGGGGCCTCTGTCCCTCACTCGGGGCCCCTGGCCGTCGGATCCCCGTCCCGTGTCGTCGGTCACAGGCGGCGGACGGGTCCGGTCAGCCTCGGTCGGCGTCCTGGGACCCGAAGTCCGCGCCCGCCATGTTCTTCTTGCCCCGGCGCACGAGCAGATGCCGGCCGGCCAGCGCATCCTCACGGGTGTACACCCGGTCCGCGTCGGAGACGCGCTCGTTGTTCACGGACGCCCCGCCCTCCTTCACGGTCCGGCGCGCCTCGGACTTGGACCCCACCAGCCCGGTCGACACGAGCAACTCAACGGCGGTCACCGTCCCCGGCTCCCCCTCCCACTGCGTGCGGTCGGCCTGCGGCAGCTCGGAGAGGATCGCGCCGAGGGTCTCGGCGTCGACCTCGCCCAGGTCTCCCCCGCCGAAGACGGCCTGAGAGGCCTCGATGACCTTCGTCGTCGCCTCCTCGCCGTGGGCGAGCGAGGTGACCTCCCAGGCCAGGCGCTTCTGGGCCTCCCGGCGGAACGGCTCGTCGGCCACCTTCTGCGCGTACTCCTCGATCTCGGCGCGCGTGAGGAAAGTGAACACCTTGAGGCGGTCCACCACATCGGCGTCGGCCGTGTTGAGCCAGAACTGGTAGAAGGCGTACGGGGAGCACATCGCGGCGTCGAGCCAGATTGCGTTGCCCTCGGACTTGCCGAACTTCGTGCCGTCGGCGTTGGTGATCAGCGGCGTGCCCAGGGCGTGGGCCGGCACGCCCTCCACCTTCCGGATCAGCTCGGTGCCCGCGGTGAGGTTGCCCCACTGGTCCGAGCCGCCGGTCTGCAGGCTCACCCCGTGGCGGCGGTACAGCTCGAGGAAGTCGTTGCCCTGCAGCACCTGGTACGAGAACTCCGTGTAGGAGATGCCCTCCTCGGAGTTCAGGCGCTTGGCCACGATCTCCTTCTTCATCATGGTGCCCACGCGGAAGTTCTTGCCCACCTCACGGAGGAAGTCCAGCGCGCTCATGCCGGCGGTCCAGTCCAGGTTGTTCACCATGGTCGCGGCGTTCTCCCCCTCGAAGGAGAGGTAGGGCTGGATCTGCTCGCGGAGGGACTCCACCCAGCCGGCCACGGTCTCCTGGGAGTTCAGGACGCGCTCGGAGGTCTGGCGCGGGTCGCCGATCAGGCCGGTGGCGCCGCCCACCAAGGCCATCGGACGGTGTCCGGCGAGCTGCAGGCGCCGCAGCGTGAGCAGCTGCACGAGGTGGCCCAGGTGCAGGGAGGCCGCCGTGGGGTCGAAGCCGCAGTAGTACGAGATCGGCTCCCCGGCCAGCGCCTCCTCCAGCGCCGCCTCGTCCGTGGACACGTGCACGAGGCCGCGCCAGAGCAGCTCCTGCCACACGTTCTCGAAGCTCGGATCGTTCGCCTGCGCGCGCAGCCGTGCCGCGCGTTCCTCGTTATCGGGTGCCATGGCTCCAGCCTAGCGACGCGCACGCGCCCGACCGGTCCGCGGCGCGCACGCGACGTCCCGGCCCTCGGCTCAGGCCGGCGGGTCGGCGAGGCCGGCGGGCAGGGCGGCGACGGCGGCCGTGGACACCACGGACAGCGACTGGGTGGCCCGGGTCATCGCCACGTAGAGGTCGCCGACCACGCCCCGCGCGTCGTCGACGAGGCGCTCGGGAGCAGCCAGGACGACGGCGTCGAACTCCAGGCCCTTCGTCTCCCACGGCGTGGCCACCACGATCTCGACGCCGGGCAGCGGCGCGGTGTCCACGCGGGCCCGGCCCCAGCGCTCCCGCAGCGCTGCGAGCAGCTCCGGCGCGTGCGCGGCCGCGGTGATGACCGCGACGAGCCCCTCCGGCACCCGGTCCCGCTCCCCCGCGACGGCGTCCAGCGTCAGGGCGACGAGGTCGGCTCCCGGGCGGACGGTCAGCCGCGGGGCGTGCTCGCCCTCGCGGACGGCGCGCGGCCGGGAGACCTCCAGGCCGGCGGCCTGCGCCACCTGGGACGCCCAGCGCATCACGCGCGCGGGCGAGCGGTAGTTCACCGTGAGCTCCTCGAGCCGCCAGCGGTCGCCGAACTCGGGCTCCAGCACCGACGCCCACGAGCCGGCGGCGTCACGCCGCGAGGACTGGGCGATGTCGCCCACGATGGTGAAGGACTTCATGGGGCAGCGCCGGGCCAGCAGCCGCCACTGCATGGGCGAGAGCTCCTGGGCCTCGTCGACCACCACGTGGCCGTACGTCCAGGTGCGGTCGTGCGCCGCCGTCTCCGCCGTCGTGCGCCGCACCGCCCGGGCCTCGTTGGCCGCGGCCAGCTGCTCGGCGTCCACCACGCCGTCCACGCCCATGTCCGCGAGGGTCTGGTGCATGTTCTCCAGGGAGGCCCGCGCGTTCTCCAGGTTCCGCTCGTGCTGGGCGGCCGACTCGCCGCCCTTGACGGGGGCCTCCAGCCGGCCGAGCAGCTCGGCCGCCTCGTCCAGCAGCGGCACGTCCGCCTCGGTCCAGGGGGCGTCCGCCGGACGCAGCAGCGCGCCGACCTCCCCGTCCGAGAGCCACGGGGCCGCCGCGCGCAGCAGGTGCTCTCGCGTGAGCAGGTCCCCCACGAGCTTCTGCGGGGTCAGCGGCATCCAGCACAGGTTCAGGGCGACGCGGACGTCGCGGGAGGTCCGCACGTCCTCGAGGAGCAGGTCGCGCTGCACGGGCGCGCCGGAGGACTTCTCCAGCTTCTTGCTCAGCTTCTCCGCCAGCTCGCGCACGAGGATCTTCACGAACGTCACGCGGGCCTCGTTGTGCGGCTTGCCCGTGGCGCGCGCCCGATCCCGGGCCCGGCGGACTGCGGCGGGCTTGAGCTTGACGGCGGTGCCCTCGATCATGAGTCGGCGCGGCTGCGCGAGCAGGCGCTGGCGCTGGGCCACCGCGTGGGCGATCACCTGCGCCATCTCGAGGCGGCCCTTCACGGCCGCGGCGTCGAGGTCCCGCTCCGGACCGGCCTGCACGCCCGGCATGAGCGTGCCGAGCGAGGCCATGATGACGCCGGTCTCGCCGAGGGAGGGCAGCACGCGCTCGATGTAGCGCATGAACGCCGTGGACGGGCCCACGATGAGCACGCCGGAGCGCGCCAGCCGCTCGCGGTGGGTGTAGAGGAGGTACGCGGCGCGGTGCAGAGCGACGGCGGTCTTGCCCGTGCCGGGCCCGCCCTGGACCACCACGGCGCCCGCCAGGGGCGCGCGGATGACCTCGTCCTGCTCGGCCTGGATGGTGGCGACGATGTCCCCCATCCGGCCCGTGCGTCGGGCGGTCACCGCGGCCAGGAGCGCGCCCTGCGCGTCCGCGCGCACGCCCTCCTGCCCCAGCAGGTCGGGGTCGAGGACGTCGTCCTCGAGGTCGCGCACTTCGCGGCCGCGCAGCATCAGGTGACGACGACGGCGCACGCGGCCCCGGTGGGCCGCCGTGGCCTGGTAGAAGGCGCCGGCCTCCGCGGCCCGCCAGTCGACGAGGAGCCGCTCGTGCTCCTCGGTGGTGAGGCCGATCCGGCCGATGTACCGCTCCTCGTCCGGATCGCCGGCCCGCTCGGGGTCCAGGTCGAGGCGTCCGAAGACCAGCCGGTCGTCCACGGCGAGGAGCTGGGCGAGGCGGTCCTCGTAGAGGCTCGCGAAGGCGTCGCGCTCGGAGTGGTTCTGCAGCGAGCCCTCGAGGCCGGTCCGGCGCACCGCCGCGAGCTGGCGCTCCTTCTCCTCGCGCAGCGCGTCGAGCCGGGCGTACCGCTCGGCCACCCGGGCCCGCTCGAGCTCGAGCTCGGACTGGCGGACGGACACGGCATCTGTCATCGGGAGGTCCTCGCGGTGCTGTCGGGGGCGTGCCGCGCCGCGGCGCACCCGGGGAAAGTGACCACCCATGCTACGCCGACCCCGGTGAACGGCGGGTGACGCGGCCGCGTCCCGCAGATCCCCGCACCCGGCGGGACCTGCGGGACGGGCTCAGCGCGCGTCGACGACGGAGCCGGGGGTCTGCGCCCAGCGGCGCAGCGGCTCCAGGGTCCGCTCGAGGGCCTCGACCTGCGCGGCGACGGCGGCGGGGGCGGTGCCGCCCTGGGCGTCGCGGGAGTTCAGCGAGCCCTCGGTGCTGAGCACCTCGCGCACCTGCGGCGTGAGCGCCGGCGAGATCGCCGCGTACTCCTCGTCCGTGAGGTCCCACAGCTCCACGCGGCGGGCCTCGGCGGCCTTGACGGCCTCCCCGGAGAGCTCATGAGCCTCGCGGAACGGCACGCCCTGGCGGACGAGCCACTCGGCCACGTCGGTGGCGAGGGCGAAGCCCTGCGGCGCCAGCTCGGCCATGCGCTCAGTCTCGAACTCGAGGGTGGCGATCATCCCGGACACGGCCGGCAGGAGCAGCTCGAGGGTGTCGGCCGCGTCGAAGACCGGCTCCTTGTCCTCCTGCAGGTCGCGGTTGTAGGCCAGCGGCATGCCCTTGAGCGTCGCCAGCAGCCCCGCCAGGTCGCCGATGAGGCGGCCCGACTTGCCGCGGGCCAGCTCGGCCACGTCCGGGTTCTTCTTCTGCGGCATGATCGAGGAGCCCGTGGAGTAGGCGTCGTGCAGCTTCACGAAGCCGGCCTCCTTCGTGGCCCAGAAGATGACCTCCTCCGAGATCCGCGAGAGGTCGACGCCGACCATGGCCGCCACCCACGCGAACTCCGCGTACACGTCGCGCGAGGCGGTGCCGTCGATCGAGTTCCACACGGCGGAGTCGAAGCCGAGCTCCGCGGCCACGGCCTCCGGGTCCAGCCCCAGGGAGGAGCCGGCCAGGGCGCCGGAGCCGTAGGGCGAGACGGCGGTCCGGGCGTCCCAGTCCACGAGCCGCTGCAGGTCGCGGGCGAAGGCCCAGGCGTGCGCGAGCAGGTGGTGGGAGAGCAGCACGGGCTGGGCGTGCTGCAGGTGGGTGCGCCCCGGCATGGGCGCGTACGGATGCGCCTGCACCTGGGAGAGCAGCGCGTCCACGGTGGCCACGAGGCCCCGGGCGATGATGCGCGCGTGGTCGCGCAGGAACATCCGGCCGAGGGTGGCCACCTGGTCGTTGCGGGACCGGCCGGCGCGCAGACGGCCACCCAGCTCGGGCCCGGCGCGCTCGATGAGGCCGCGCTCGAGGGAGCCGTGCACGTCCTCGTCGGAGTCCGCCGGGGCGTAGGCGCCGGAGCGCACGTCCGTCTCGAGCCGGTCCAGGGCGGCGATCATCCCCTCGAGGTCCTCGGCGCCGAGCAGGCCGGCGGCGTGCAGGACCCGGGCGTGGGCGCGCGAGCCGGCGATGTCGTAGGGGGCCAGTCGCCAGTCGAAGTGCGTGGACTTGCTCAGCGCGGCGAGCGCCTCGGAGGGGCCCCCGGCGAAGCGGCCGCCCCACAGGGCGCCCTCGTTGGTGCCGTGCCGGGCCTCGGGGTTCTCGGTCATCGTGGGTCTCCTCAGGTTCGGGGGTGACAGCACGACGGCGGCCGCCCGGTCATGGGCGGGCCGCCGTCGTGCGCGGGTGCCTTGCGGGTCAGCTGTTGGCCAGGCGGGCGACGTCCTTGAGGTCGTCGCCGCCGCGCAGGCGCTGGTCCCGCTCCGAGGCCGTCTTGGCGGACAGGCCGAAGATGTCGATGAACCCGCGCGCGGAGGACTGGTCGAACGAGTCGCCCTCGTCGTAGGTGGCGAGGTTGAAGTCGTACAGGCCGGTCTCCGAGCGGCGGCCCTGGACGGTGGCCCGGCCGCCGTGCAGCTCGAGGCGGATCTCGCCGTTGACGTGTTCCTGGGTCGCGTCGATGAACGTGTCCAGGTTCCGCTTCAGGGGCGAGAACCACTGGCCGTCGTAGACGAGCTCGGTCCAGCGCTGGTCCACGGTCTTCTTGAACCGGGCCTGCTCCCGCTCGAGGGTGACGTTCTCGAGCTCACGGTGGGCGGCGATCAGCGCCATGGCGCCGGGGGCCTCGTAGATCTCGCGGGACTTGATGCCCACGAGGCGGTCCTCGACGATGTCGATGCGGCCCACGCCCTGGGCGCCGGCGCGGCGGTTGAGCTCCTCGATGATCTCCAGGGAGCTCAGCGCGCGGCCGTCGAGGGCCGTGGGGACGCCGCGCTCGAAGGCGATGGTCACCACGTCCGGGGCGGGCGAGAAGGCGGGGTCGTCCGTGTAGTCGTAGACGTCCTTGGTGGGACCGTTCCAGATGTCCTCGAGGAAGCCGGTCTCGACGGCGCGGCCCCAGACGTTCTGGTCGATCGAGAAGGGGTTCTTCTTGGTGGTGACGATCGGCAGCTCGTTGCGCTCTGCGTAGTCGATGGCCTTGTCACGGGTGAGGGCGAGGTCGCGCACGGGCGCGATGCACTTCAGGTCCGGGCCGAGCGTCTGGATGGAGACCTCGAAGCGCACCTGGTCGTTGCCCTTGCCGGTGCAGCCGTGCGCCACGGTGGAGGCGCCGAACTGCCGGGCCGCGGCCACGAGGTGGCGGGAGATGACGGGCCGGGAGATGGCCGAGACCAGCGGGTACGCGTCCATGTAGAGGGCGTTGGCCTTGAGCGTGGGCATGCAGTACTGCTCGGCGAACTCGTCGCGCGCGTCCGCCACGTACGCCTCCACGGCGCCGCAGTCCAGCGCGCGCTGGCGGATGGTCTCGAGGGACTCGCCGCCCTGGCCCACGTCCACGGCGACGGCCACGACCTCGGCGCCGGTGGCTTCGGCGATCCAGCCGATGGCCACCGAGGTGTCCAGGCCGCCCGAGTAGGCAAGGATGATGCGTTCCTTCACGTTCTCTCCTCTTATATAGGGTGCGTCTCCGACAGCGGCCGGGCGGCCTGCGGAGGCGGTCTCGGAGCCGATCCTACTCGCGTTTCGAATAAGTATGCAAACTTCCGAATATTTGGGCGGGCCACGCTCCCCGACCGGCCGCCGCAACCTCCCCCGCGGCCTGACCGAGACCTTCTTCCACCACCCGGATCACGGCCGATCGCGACCTGGATCACAGGAAGGACACGGCGCCGTGACCTGCGGGACGCCGACCGTCCACAGGTCGCCGGAAGATGTCCTGCGCAGATTTCGGCCCTCGGGTGGACGAATCGACCCCGATGAGACGATCCGCTTGACGTGATGTCCTCTCACGACCGATTCGAGACGGACAGGCCAGAGATCGCCCGCGCTCGATTTGACGCGAGGGGGGTCGGCGTCGTTGACTCTTCCGTAGCCGATTCGTGATCGAACCGTGATCTGACCGAGAGGTCGGGAAGCGGGACCGGCCACGAGATCGAACTCACTCTGACGGTCGCCCGCTGCTGGGTCGTCCCGAACCGCCGGAGGACATGACCCGACCAAGGAGAAGGACGACCCCGGTGCGCCCCGGCCGCCGATCAGCGAGGACTCGCCATGGACACCATGACTCTCTTCACCTCCACCCGCACTCGCCGCACCACCGCCTCCGTCGCCGCCGGCATGACCCTCATGGGCGCCGCCGCCGTGGGCTTCTCCGCTCCGGCCCAGGCCGCGACCGAGGAGACCTGGGACGCCATCGCGTTCTGCGAGTCCACCAACCGCTGGGACATCAACACCGGCAACGGCTTCTACGGCGGCCTGCAGTTCACCCTGTCGTCCTGGCAGGGCGTGGGCGGCCAGGGCTACCCGCACCAGGCCTCGAAGGCCGAGCAGATCAAGCGCGCAGAGATGCTCCAGGACCTGCAGGGCTGGGGCGCCTGGCCCAAGTGCGCCGCCGGCCTGACCCAGGCCGACGCCGACGCCACCGACGCCGCGCCGGTCGCCGTCGAGCGCACCTCCTCCGTGCAGCGCCAGGCCGCCGCCGAGCAGGCTGCCGCTGAGGAGGCCGCCGCCGAGCAGGCTGCCGCTGAGGAGGCCGCCGCCGAGCAGGCTGCCGCTGAGGAGGCCGCCGCCGAGCAGGCTGCCGCTGAGGAGGCCGCCGCCGAGCAGGCCGCCGCCGAGCAGTGGGCCGCTGAGCAGGCCGCCGCCGAGCAGGCCGCCGCCGAGCGTGCCGAGGCCAAGCGTGCCGCCGCCGCCGAGAAGGCCGCCGCCAAGAAGGCCGCCGCCGCCGAGCGCGCCGCTGCCCATCAGGCCGCCGCCGAGCAGGCCGTCGTCGCCGAGGCCGAGACCATCGTCGTCAAGGCCGGTGACTCCCTGTGGAAGCTCGCCGCCGAGCACGAGGTCGAGGGTGGCTGGACCGCCCTCTACGAGGCCAACAAGGACACCGTCTCCGACGCCGCCATGATCTACGTCGGCCAGGAGCTCGTCCTGCCCCAGGCCTGAGACGCCTGACCGGTCGTCACCGGTCCACGATGAAGGCCCCCGCCACGGCGGGGGCCTTCGTCATGCCCGGCCGGCATCGCGCCAGTCCACGAGGGGCGGCGGCTAGGCTGGTGCACCGACCGACCCGCCGACGGGGTGCAGACCCCAGTGCCGCAGGCCCCTGAGCCACAGTGCCGCTGGCCCCAGTGCCGCTGGCCCCAGTGCCGCAGGTCCGCAGGTCCGCCCAGCAGCAGAGCACGCCGAGCACGCCGAGCACGCCGAGAGGAGCGCCCCATGTCCGCCCCCGCCCTCGCCGTGCCCCGTTCCGCCGTCGCCGGCCCTCGCGCCCGGCGCCGCCCGCTGGCCGTGGGGGCCGCCCTCTGCCTGGCGCTGGCCGGCTGCGCCGCGCCCGGGGTGCCGGCCGGGGAAGACCCGGACACGCTCGGGGGGCGGTGGACGGAGCTGAACGAGTCGCTGGACTCCGCCCGCTCCGTGGCCGTGACGGCCCGATGGGCCCGGCCCGCCGCCGTCGTCACGCTCGCGGGCTCGCTCGAGGCCGACGGCGCCTACCGGGGGACATCGACGGGAGCCGAGGGGGCCGTGGAGGCGGTGCACGCCGACGGCGTCACCTACCTGCGCGGCGAGGGCGCCGGGGACGCGCTGGACGGGGTGGACCCCGGGCGGTGGCTCGCCCTCCCGGGGCCGGCGCAGGACCTGGTCTCCCCCGCGGAGCTCATCGCGCAGGTGCGCGCGGAGCTGCCCGACACGCTCGCCCCGGAGGACGCGGCCGTCGAGGGACGCGAGGTCACCGTGGACGGCGAGCGGCTCGAGCTGTTCTCGGGGGTCCGTCTCGACGGCGCCGGGCCGGTCGACCTCTATCTGGACGCCCGGGGACGGCTGGCGCGCGTCGCGCGGTCCGCCGATGCGACGGCCGACGCCACGGCGGCTCCGAGCTCAAGGTCTGGTGCGGCACCCACCTCGAACGCCTCCCCGGACCCGGCGGGCGCCCTGCTGCCGCGCGTCGAGTCGGTCGACTTCGACGACTGGGACGCGGTCCCGCCGGTGGTCGCCCCGCCGGCCGCGGACGTCTGGGACCGGCCCGGGCTCTGACCGTCGCCCTGGACGACGCGCCGACCACGGCGTCCGGCGGCCTGGACCGCCGGACGCGGGCTCAGCCGGCCAGGCCGAGCAGGTGCGCCGCGACGACCGGCGCGGCGGACACGCCGGTGGTGATGAGCAGGATGGTGTCGTCGCCGGCGATCGTGCCCATGACGTTCTCCACGCGCGCCTGGTCGATGACGCTGGCGAGGAACTGCGCGGCCCCGGGCGGGGTGTGCAGCACCACGAGGTTCTCCGTGGGCTCGGCGGAGATCAGCAGCTCCCGGGCCATGCTGGACAGCCGGCTGAGCTGGGCGTCGGAGCCGCGGCCGGGCAGGGCGCCGTCGTCGCCCTCGGCGGGCAGCGCGTAGACCATCCCCCCGGGCCCGCGCGTCCGCACCGCGCCGAGGTCCACGAGGTCGCGCGAGAGCGTGCCCTGCGTGACGGAGAGCCCGCGGTCGCCCAGGGCGTCCGAGAGCTCGGCCTGGGACCGGATGCCGCGCGTGGCCAGGATCTCCCGGATGGCCGCCTGCCGGGCCGTCTTGGTGGTGGGGACCGCCATCAGCGCGGATCCTCGGCGAGGCCGGAGCGGTAGAGCAGCCAGGCCATCAGCGCCTTCTGGGCGTGCAGGCGGTTCTCGGCCTCGTCGAACACCACGGACTGCGGGCCGTCGATCACCTCCGCGCTCACCTCGTAGCCGCGGTACGCAGGCAGGCAGTGCAGGAAGATCGCGTCGCTCCCCGCGCGGGCCATGGCGGCCGCGTCCACCTGGTAGTCCCGGAACAGGGCCAGGCGCGCCTCCTTCTCGTCCTCCTGGCCCATGGAGACCCACGTGTCCGTCACGACGACGTCGGCGCCGTCCAGCGCCTCCGCCGCGTCCGTGGTCACCAGGACCGAGCCGCCGGTCTCGGCGGCCCGCTCCTGCGCCGCCGCCACCACGTGCTCGGCCGGCAGGTGCCCGGCGGGCCCGGCGATGCGCACATGCATGCCCGCCGTGGCGCAGCCCAGCAGGTAGGAGTGGGCCATGTTGTTCGCGGCGTCCCCGAGGTAGGCCAGCACGCGGCCCTGCGTGCCGCCCAGGTGCTCACGGACGGTGAGCAGGTCGGCGAGGATCTGGCACGGGTGGTAGTCGTCGCTCAGGGCGTTGACGACCGGCACGCGGGAGTGGGCGGCCATCTCCTCGAGGCCGGACTGGGCGAACGTGCGCCACACGATGATCCCGACCATGCGCTCGAGCACGCGGGCGGTGTCCGCCACGGACTCCTTGTGGCCCAGCTGCGACTCCCCCGGGTTCACGATCAGGGGGCTGCCGCCGAGCTCGGCGATGCCGGCCGCGAACGAGACGCGCGTGCGCGTGGAGGTCTTGTCGAAGAACACCACGCCCGTGCGGGGGCCGGCCAGCGGCCGGTGCGCGAACCGGTCGGTCTTCATCTGCGCGGCCAGGTCCAGGACCTCGGCCTGCTCCCCCGGGGTGAGGTCCGTGTCCACGAGGAAGTGGCGCACGGCGGCGGGGGCGGGGGTCGGGGCGGGGGTCACGAGGGGTCTCCTTCGGTGGTGGCGGCGGCCACGAGGGCGGGCAGCAGCTCGACGAACCGCTCCAGATCCTCGGCCGCGATGACGAGAGGCGGGGCCAGGCGCAGGGTGTCCGGGCCCGTGGCGTTGAGGATCCAACCCGCCTCGAGGCCCGCGGCGACGACGGCGGGCGCCAGTCCGCCGTCGGGCACGGGGCCGCGCGGCGCGGCGAGGTCCACGCCGATCCACAGCCCGTGGGCGCGCACGGCGGCCACCTCGGGCAGGTCGGCCAGCAGCTTCGCGGCGCGCTCGCCGGCGGCCCGCACGTGCTCGAGCAGGCCCTCGGAGCGGATCGTCTCCAGGACGGCCAGCCCCGCGGCGGTGGCCAGCGGGTTGCCGCCGAAGGTGGTGCCGTGCTGGCCCGCCGAAAGCAGACCGGACACCTCGGGGCCGACGCACACCAGGGCGCCGATCGGCACGCCGCCGCCCAGGCCCTTGGCCAGGGTGAAGGCGTCCGGCAGCACGGGGTCATCCGAGCCGGTCACGGAGGGGTTCTGGAAGCCGAACCAGGTGCCGGTGCGGCCCATGCCGGACTGGACCTCGTCCAGGATCATGAGGGCCCCGGCCTCGCGGGTGAGGGCGCGGACCTGGGCCAGGTAGCCGACGGGCCAGCCGTGCACGCCGGCCTCGCCCTGGACGGGCTCGAGGACCACGGCGGCCACGGTGGCGCCGGAGGCGTCCGGGGCGAGGGCGGCCCGCAGGGCGTCGACGTCGCCGCCGGGCACGTGCTCGACGCCCCCGGGCAGCGGCTCGAAGGGCGCCCGATAGGCCTCCTTGTGGGTGAGGGCGAGCGCGCCCATGGTGCGCCCGTGGAACGCCCGCTCGAGGGCGATGACACGGGTGCGGCGGCCAAACGGGTCCTGCCCGCCGTGGCGCCGCGCGAGCTTGAACGCGGCCTCGTTGGCCTCCGTGCCCGAGTTCGCGAAGAACACGGTGGAGCCGGCGGGGGCGTCGGCGACGGCGAGCAACTCCTCGGCGAGCCGGATCTGGGGCTCGGACGTGAACAGGTTGGACACGTGCCCGAGGCCGGCGATCTGCTCCCTCACGGCGCGCACCACCGCCGGGTGGGCGTGCCCGAGGGAGTTCACGGCGATTCCGGCGAGCAGGTCCGTGTACCGGCGCCCGTCGGCGTCCCACACGTGCACGCCCTCCCCGCGCACCAGCACGCGAGCGGGACGGCCGAACACCCCGGTCAGGGAGTCCGCGTAGCGCGCCAGCAGCGCGTCCTGGGTGGTGCTCATGCGTCCTCCTGCACGGTCGTGGGGGCGGGGCGGCCGGCCGTGTCGGCGTCGGGCACCACCTGGGTGCCGACGCCGGCCGAGGTGAAGACCTCCAGCAGCATCGAGTGGGGGCGGCGCCCGTCCACCACGTGGGCGCGCTGCACGCCGGCGTCCACGGCGGCCAGGCAGGCGGCCATCTTGGGGATCATCCCGGAGGCCAGGGAGGGCAGCAGCGCCCGCAGCTGGCCCGCCGTCAGAGAGCTGATGAGCGAATCGCGGTCCGGCCAGTCCGCGTAGAGGCCCTCCACGTCCGTGAGGAGCACGAGCTTGGCGGCGCCGAGGGCGGAGGCGAGCGCGGCGGCCGCGGTGTCCGCGTTGACGTTGAGCACCTGCCCGGTGGGCTCGCCGTCGTCGTCGATCTCGGGGGCGACCGACGAGACCACGGGGATCCGCCCGGAGCGGACCACGTCGAGGATCGCGGTCGGGTCGACGCCGGTGACCTCGCCCACGAGGCCGAGGTCCACCTCCTGCCCGTCCACCACGGCACCGGTGCGGCGGGCGCGCAGCAGCCCCGCGTCCTCGCCGGAGAAGCCGACGGCGTAGGGGCCGTGGGAGTTCACGAGGCCCACGAGCTCGCGGCCCACCTGGCCGGTGAGGACCATGCGGACCACGTCCATGGCCTCCTCGGTGGTGACGCGCAGCCCGCCGCGGAACTCGGACTCGATGCCGAGCCGGTCCAGCATCGCGTTGATCTGCGGGCCGCCGCCGTGCACCACCACGGGGTGCACGCCCACGTGGTGCAGGAAGACGACGTCCTCGGCGAAGGCCCGGCGCAGCTCGTCCGAGACCATCGCGTTGCCGCCGTACTTGATCACCATGACCGAGCCGGCGAAGCGCTGGATCCACGGCAGCGCCTCGATGAGGACCTCCGCCTTGGACTCGGCACGGTCGAGCCGGTCGGCGGCGGAGAGGACGGGTGCGGCGGCCGTCGTGACGGGGTCGGGCTGAGGGCTCGATGACTGGCTCATGGGGGCGGTCCTCACGTGGAGTAGGCGGAGTTCTCGTGCACGTAGTCGTGCGTCAGGTCGTTCGTCCAGACGGTCGCCTCGGCGTCGCCGGCGTGCAGGTCCACCTCCACCAGCACCTCCCGCGCGGACAGGTCCACGAGGGCGCGGTCCTCCCCCACGCCGGAGGCGCGGCACACCTGGACGCCGTTGAAGGAGACGTCCAGCGCATAGGGGTCGAAGGCGGCGACCTCCTCGGGGACGGTGCCGACGGCGGCGATGACGCGGCCCCAGTTGGGGTCCTGGCCGAAGATCGCGGCCTTGAACAGGTTGGAGCGGGTGACGGCCCGGGCCACGGCCTCGGCGGCGTCCTCCGTCTGCGCCCCGTGCACGCGCACGGCGACGTCGTGCGCGGCGCCCTCGGCGTCCGCGACGAGCTGGCGGGACAGGTCCGCGCACACCTCGTGCAGGGTCGCGGCGAAGGCCTCGGGGTCCGGGGCGACACCGGCGGCGCCCGAGGCCAGCAGGATCACCGTGTCGTTGGTGGACATGCAGCCGTCCGAGTCCACCCGGTTGAAGGTGGTGCGCACGGCGTCCTTGAGGGCGGCGTCGAGCACGGCGGCGGGCACGTCCGCGTCCGTGGTGATCACGCAGAGCATGGTGGCCATGCCGGGGGCGAGCATGCCCGCGCCCTTGGCCATGCCGCCCACGATGAAGCCCTCGCCGCGGGCCTGGGCGGTCTTGGCCACCGTGTCCGTGGTCTTGATGGCCACGGCGGCGTCCTCGCCGCCGTCCGCGGACAGGGCGCCCGCCGCCGCGGCGACGCCCGCGAAGAGCCGCTCGCGGTCGAGGCGCTCGCCGATCAGCCCCGTGGAGCACACGAGCACGTCCCCGGAGGAGACTCCGAGGGCCTCGGCCGCGTGCTCCGCGGTCGCGTGCGCGTCCTGGAAGCCGGGGGTGCCGGTGGCCGCGTTCGCGCCGCCGGAGTTGAGCACCACCGCGTCCGCGCGGCCGTCCGAGACGGCCTGGCGCGACCACAGCACGGGGGCGGCGGCCACGCGGTTGGCGGTGAAGACGGCGGCGGCCGCCCGGCGCGGGCCGTCGTTGACGACGACGGCCACGTCCGGCGTGCCGGAGGCCTTGAGGCCGGCGGTGACGCCGGCGGCGCGGAATCCCTGGGCTGCGGTGACGCTCACGGTGCGACCCCCTGCTGCTCGAGCCCCGCCTGCTCCGGCAGGCCCAGGGCGATGTTCATGGACTGCACGGCGCCTCCGGCGGTGCCCTTGGTGAGGTTGTCGAGGGCCGCGGTGACGATCACGCGGCCGGCCCGCTCGTCCACGGCCAGCTGCATCTGCACGTGGTTGGAGCCCAGGACGGACTTCGTCGCCGGCCACAGCCCCTCGGGCAGGAGGTGGACGAAGCGCTCGTCCGCGTACGCCCGCTCCCAGGCGCCGCGCACCGCCGCCGGGTCCGCGCCGGGCCGCAGCCGCGCCGTCGCCGTGGCGAGGATGCCGCGGGCCATGGGGGCCAGGGTCGGGGTGAAGCTGATCTGCACCCGCTCCCCCGCGGCCTGGGTGAGCCCCTGCTCGATCTCGGGGGTGTGGCGGTGGCCGCCGCCCACGCCGTAGGGGCTCATGCCGCCCATGACCTCGGAGCCGAGCAGGTGGGGCTTGGCGGCCTTGCCGGCGCCGGAGGTGCCCGAGGCCGCGACGATCACCACGTCCTGCGGCTCCAGCAGCCCGGCCGCGAAGCCGGGGGCCAGGGCGAGGATCGAGGTGGTGGGGTAGCAGCCGGGGACGGCGATGCGCCGCGTGCCGGCCAGGCGCTCGCGCTGGCCCGGCAGCTCGGGCAGGCCGTACGGCCACGTGCCGGCGTGCTCGGAGCCGTAGAAGGCCTCCCAGTCCGCGGCCGACTCGAGGCGGTGGTCGGCGCCGGCGTCGATCACGAGGGTCTCGGGCGAGCGCTCGGCGATCTGGGCCGCGAGCGCGCCGGAGGCCCCGTGGGGCAGGGCGAGGATCACGACGTCGTGCCCGGCGAGCACGTCCGCGGTGGTCTCCTCGAGGACGCGGTCGGCGAGGGAGTGCAGATGGGGCTGGAGGGCGCCCAGGCGCTCGCCCGCGTTGGAGTGGGCGGTGATGGCCCCGACGGCGACGTCGGGATGGCCGGCGAGCAGGCGCAGGGCCTCTCCCCCGGCGTATCCGCTGGCCCCGGAGACGGCGACGGTGTGAGTCATGCACCCACCCTAGCCGATATATGCAACGTGCGGCATATGTATGCGTAACCCGTCGCCGCCGGTGCCCCGATCGTAGACTGAGGCCATGCCCCACGCCAGCAGCCCCGCCGTCCCCCGCACCCACCACGCCGTCGTCGTCGCCGAGACCGGCGGCCCCGAGGTCCTGCGGTGGACGCAGGCCGACGTCCCCGCCCCCGGCCCGGGCCGGGTCCTGGTGCGCACGGCCGCCGTCGGCCTGAACTACATCGAGACCTACCAGCGCGCCGGCGTGTACCCGATGGACCTGCCCTTCGTCCCCGGCACCGAGGCCTCCGGCACCGTGGTCGGGCTCGGCGAGGGCGTGGACCCGACCCTGCTCGGCGCCCGGGTCGCCACCGCGACGGCGCAGGGCGCGTACGCCGAGCACTTCACCGCGCCCGCGGACCGGCTGCTGACCGTGCCCGAGGGCGTGGACCTCGCCGACGCCGCGGCGCTGCCGCTGCAGGGCATGACGGCGCACTACCTGTGCCGCTCGACCTTCCCCGTCGAGGAGGGCCAGACCGTGGTGGTGACGGCCGGCGCCGGCGGCGTCGGGCTGCTGCTGACGCAGCTGGCCGCCGCGCGCGGGGCCCGGGTGATCACCACGGCGTCCACCGAGGCGAAGCGGGAGCTGTCCCGCGCGGCGGGTGCCGCCGCGGCCGTGGACTACCCGGAGCTGGCCGCGACCGTCGACCGCCTCACCGACGGGCACGGCGCGCACGCGGTGTTCGACGGCGTCGGCAAGGACACCTTCGAGACGTCCTTGCGGGTGCTGCGGGTGCGGGGCACGCTCGTGCTCTTCGGAGGCGCCTCCGGGCAGGTGCCGCCCTTCGACCTGCAGCGGCTCAACGCCGCGGGCGGGCTGTACGTCACCCGCCCCTCCCTCGTGCACTACACGCGCACCGAGGAGGAGACCCGCGGCCGCAGCGACGAGCTGTTCGCCGCGTGGGCCGCCGGGGAGCTGGACGTGCGGATCGGCGAGCGCATCCCGCTGGCCGAGGCCGCCGCCGCCCACGCCGCCCTCGAGTCCCGGGCGACCACAGGCAAGGTGCTGCTCACCCTCGGCTGAGCCGCGCGCCCGGCCGGCCTTCCGCCCGCGGCCGCGGCGCGGCGGGGCGCCGCGGGCGGCCCCGCCGCACGGACCCCCTCACCACGGACCCCGGCCTGCGGTGCGGGCCTAGACTGACCCCCGGCGGCCCGGTCCGCGCCGATCGCCCCTTCCCCGTCGCGCCGCCCTCGTCCCCCGGAGGCCCCGTGTCCCATCCGTCCGTCGCGCCCGTCCCGCCGCCCGACCCCGTCGATCCCGCCGACGACGCCGCCGCGGTCCACCCGCCTCAGCTGCCCGGCGCGCTGCGCACCCCGCCCGCGCGCACGCTCGTCGAGCTGTTCGACGCGACGGCGCGCGAGCACCCTGACGCCCCCGCCCTCGACGACGGCGTGGAGCCGCTGACCTACGCCGAGCTGCAGGCGCGCGTCGACGAGACCGCACGGCACCTGTGGGCCGCCGGCGTGCGGACCGGGGACCGGGTGGGCGTGCGGATCGCCTCCGGCACCGCCGCCCTCTACGTGTCCATCCTGGGCGTGCTCGCCGCCGGCGCCGCTTACGTGCCGGTGGACGCGGACGACCCCGAGGAGCGCGCCCGGCTCGTCTTCGGCGAGGCCCGCGTGGCCGGCGTGCTCACGGACGAGCGCGTCTACGCCCCCGCCGCCGTCCACGCGCCCCGCCCGGACGCGGAGGACCGCGCCCCCGGGCTCGAGGACGACGCGTGGATCATCTTCACCTCCGGCTCCACCGGCACCCCCAAGGGCGTGGCCGTGAGCCACCGCTCGGCCGCGGCCTTCGTGGACGCGGAGGCGCGGATCTTCCTCTCCGAGGACCCCCTGGCCCCCGGCGACCGCGTGCTCGCCGGCCTCTCCGTGGCCTTCGACGCCTCGTGCGAGGAGATGTGGCTGGCCTGGCGGCACGGCGCCTGCCTCGTCCCGGCCCCGCGCTCCCTGGTGCGCTCCGGCATGGACCTCGGCCCGTGGCTGGCGGAGCGGCGGATCACCGCCGTCTCCACCGTGCCCACCCTCGCCGCCATGTGGCCCACCGAGGCGCTGGACAACGTGCGCCTGCTGATCTTCGGCGGCGAGGCGTGCCCGCCCGAGCTCGCCGCCCGCCTCGCCGAGGACGGCCGCGAGGTCTGGAACACCTACGGTCCCACCGAGGCCACCGTGGTGGCGTGCGCCGCGCCGCTGACCGGCGTCGGCCCCGTCCGGATCGGCCTGCCGCTGGACGGCTGGGACCTGGCCGTCGTCGACCCCGCCACCGGGGTGCCGGTGGCCGAGGGCGCCACGGGCGAGCTGATCATCGGCGGCGTGGGGCTGGCCCGCTACCTGGACCCGGCCAAGGACACCGAGAAGTACGCCCCGATGCCGACCCTCGGCTGGGAGCGGGCCTACCGCTCCGGCGACCTGGTGGTGTTCGAGCCCGAGGGCCTGCTGTTCGTGGGCCGCGCCGACGACCAGGTGAAGCTGGGCGGGCGGCGCATCGAGCTCGGCGAGGTCGACGCCGCCCTCCAGGCGCTGCCCGGCGTGCACGGCGGCGCGGCCGCCGTGCAGACGACGCCGGCCGGCCACCAGATCCTCGTCGGCTACCTCGTGTCCGCCGACCCGGAGGCGGACCTCGACCTGCACCTGGCCCGCGAACGCCTCGCCGAGGAGCTGCCGGCCGCCCTCGTGCCCCGCCTCGCCCTCATGGACGCCCTGCCCACGAAGACCTCCGGCAAGGTGGACCGCCACGCCCTGCCCTGGCCGCTGCCCGGCGCCGAGCCGGACGACGAGGCGCCCCAGCCGGACGAGGCCTCCCCGCACGGCTGGGTGCTGCGCCAGTGGGCGGACGTGCTCGGCGCGCCGCCGTCCGGCCCGGACGCCGACTTCTTCGAGGCCGGCGGCGGCTCCCTCGCCGCCGCGCAGCTCGTGGCCCGCCTGCGGCTGCGCCACCCCGCCGTGACGGTCCAGGACGTCTACCGCAGCCCCACCGCCTCGGCGCTGGCGGCCGCCGTCGTCGGCGAGGACGGCGGCATCGAGGTGCACGACCGGCACGTGGCGAGCACCCGTCACCGCACCCAGTGGGCCCAGACCCTCGTGGGCCTGCCCGTGTTCGTGCTGCCCGCGCTGCGCCTGGGCGTGTGGACGGGGCTGGCGCTGAACCTGCTCGCCCTCACGGGGCTGGCCCCCGGGCTGCCGACCGTCCCCTGGTGGGTCCTGGCGGTCGCCGGGCTGCTCGTGGTCACGGTGCCCGGGCGCATGCTCGTGACGGCCCTGGCGGCGCGCCTGCTGCTGCGCGGCGTGGAGCCCGGCTCCCACCCCCGCGGCGGCCGGGTGCACCTGCGCCTGTGGCTGGCCCAGCAGATCACGGACGTCGTGGACCCCTACTCCCTGGCCGGCGCGATGTGGGTGCCCGCCTACGCGCGGCTGCTCGGCAACCGCATCGGGGCGGACGTGGACCTGCACAGCGTCCCGCCGGTGACCGGCCTGCTCACGGTGGGCGAGGGCGCCTCGATCGAGCCCGAGGTGGACCTGTCCGGATACTGGGTGGACGGCGACGTCGTCCGGATCGGTGAGGTGCGCATCGGCGCCGGCGCCGTGGTGGGGGCCCGCAGCACCCTGCTGCCCGGCGCCCGCGTGGGCGCCGGGGCCCACGTGGAGGCCGGGTCCACGGTGGCCGGGCGCCTGCGCGGCGGCCAGCGGCACGCCGGCTCCCCCGCCGCCAAGGTGGGCAAGGTCCGCGCGGACGGGCCCAACGTGGCCCCGCCCCGGGCCACCGGCTGGCGGGCCGTCTCGACGGTGCTCTCCACGCTCGTCGCCCTGCTGGGACTCGTGGCGGCCGGCGCCGCGGCCGCCGTGGGCTCCTGGTCCCTGACCTGGTGGCCGCCGGCGGACCCCGCCGGCCCCGCGGCCGCCGTGGGCGTCACGGCGCTGCGGCTGCTCGCGGCCAGCCCGCTGATCGCCGCGGTCTGGTTCGGGGCGCAGATGCTGCTCGTGCTGGGCGCGGTGCGCCTGCTCTCCGTGGGGATCACGGAGGGCCACCATCCCGTGCGCTCCCGCGTGGGCTGGCAGATCTGGGCCACGGAGCGGATCCTCGACGCGGCCCGCGACCAGCTGTTCCCGCTCTACGCCTCCCGATTCACCCCCGTGTGGCTGCGCCTGCTCGGTGCGGAGGTCGGCCGCGGCGTCGAGGCCTCCACCGTGGTGCTGCTGCCGGGGATGACCCGCGTGGGCGACGGCGCCTTCCTCGCCGACGACACGATGGTCTCCTCCTACTCGCTCGAGGGCGGCTGGATGCACGTGGCCCCCGCGAAGGTGGGCAAGCGCGCCTTCGTGGGCAACTCCGGCATGGTGCCCGCCGGGCGCACCCTGCGCCGCGACTCGCTCGTGGCCGTGCTCTCCACCACCCCGGCCAAGACCAAGGCCGGGACCTCGTGGATGGGCTCCCCGCCCGTGCGCCTGCGCCGCACCGAGGTGGCCGCGGACGCCTCCGTGACCTACGCCCCCACCGCCCGCCTGAAGGCCGCGCGCACCGGCTGGGAGCTGCTGCGCGCGATCCCCGTGTGGCTGCACGTGGCCCTGACCATCGCGACGGGCGCCGCCCTGGCCGCGCTCACCGCCGTGGGCACATGGGCGCTGGCCGCCGTCCTGGGCGGCGCCGTGCTCCTGGCCGCCGGCGCCGCGGCGGCCACGCTGACCGTCCTGGCCAAGAAGGCCTTCGTGGGCCGCGTGCGCCCCGGCGAACACCCGCTGTGGTCCTCGTTCATCTGGCGCAACGAGGTGGCGGACACGTTCACCGAGTTCCTGGCGGCGCCCTGGTTCGCCCGCGCCGCCGCCGGCACCCCCGCCCTCGTGTGGTTCCTGCGCGCCATGGGCGCCCGGATCGGCCGCGGCGCCTGGGTGGAGTCCTACTGGCTGCCCGAGGCCGACCTCGTCACCCTCGGCGACGGCGCCACCGTGAACCGCGGCTGCGTCGTCCAGACGCACCTGTTCCACGACCGCGTGATGTCCCTGGACGAGGTCGTCCTCGCCGACGGCGCCACGCTCGGCCCGAACTCGGTGGTGCTGCCCGCGGCGCGGCTGGGCCGTGGCACCACCGTCGGCGCCGGCTCCCTCGTGATGCGCGGCGAGGAGCTGCCCGCCGGCACCTGGTGGCTCGGCAACCCCGTCTCCCCCTGGCGCCGCCCCGACGGCGTGCCCGACCCGCCCCCCGCACCGTCCCGAGAGGCAGCATGAGCACCGACCCCTACGTCCCCGGCGTCGGCACCGACGCCGCCGTGATCGAGCACGTGGTGCTGGACCTCGACGTCCGCCTCGCCGCGAACCGGGTCTCCGGCACGGCCGTCCTGTCCGTGCGCCTGACGCGCCAGAGCCGGCGGATCGAGCTGGACCTGCACCGCCTGCGCGTGTCGAAGGTGGGCGCCGCCGTCGACGGCCGCGCGCTGCCCGCCTCCTTCTCCCAGCCCCGCCGCTGGCCGAGCCGTCTCGTGGTGGACCTGGGCGAGAGCCGGCCCGAGGGGACGCTCGTGGAGCTCACCGTGGCCTACGCGGGCACGCCCACGCCCCGGCGCAGCCCCTGGGGCACCATCGGCTGGGAGGAGCTGACCGACGGCGTCCTCGTGGCCGGCCAGCCCCACGGCGCCTCCACGTGGCTGCCGTGCGTGGACTCCCCCGTCTCCCGCTCGACGGCGGACATCACCCTGACCTGCGACGCCGGCTACCTGCCCGTCGCCAACGGCGTGGGCGCGCCCGTGCGCACCCGCGGCTCACGGGTGACCTGGCGGTGGCGCCTGACCCAGCCCGTGCCCGCCTACCTGCTGACGGTGCAGATCGGGCGCTACCGGCTCGTGGACGCCGCCGCGCCCGCCGACGGCCTGCCGCCGCTGCGGCTCGTGGCCTCGACGCGCACCGAGCAGCGGGCACGCGCGGCCCTCGCCGCCCAGCCGGCCATGATGGCGGCCTTCATCGCCGCCTACGGCCCCTACCCGTTCGAGGAGTACACCGCCGTGGTGGCGGACGACGTCCTGGAGATCCCGCTCGAGGCGGCCGGCATGTCCCTGTTCGGCACCAACCACCTGGACGGCTCGTGGGAGTCCGAGCGGCTGATCGCCCACGAGATGGCCCACCAGTGGTTCGGCAACGCCGTGACCCTGGGCCGCTGGGCGGACCTGTGGCTGCACGAGGGCTTCGCCTGCTGGTCCGAGTGGCTCTGGGCGGAGGCGTCCGGGCGCTCGAGCATCGCCTCCATGGCGCGACGGGCCTGGCAGCGGCTGGCCGAGGACCCCGTGGAGCACGTGCTCACCGAGCCCGGCGCCGCCGAGATGTTCGAAGACTGGGTCTACAAGCGCGGCGCCCTCACCGTGGAGGCGCTGCGCGTGCTGCTCGGCCGGGAGGTCTTCGGCTCGATGCTGCGCGCGTGGGTGGACGAGCACCGCTTCGGCACCGTGGACACCGCCGGCCTGCGCGCCCACGTCCACGCGTGGGCCCCGCGGGCCCAGGTCACGCCCGAGCAGGTCGACGAGCTCTTCGAGACGTGGACCCGGCGGTCCGAGCTGCCGCCCTTCCCCGGCTGAGGAGAGGCCGGCCGGCGGCGCGGCGCTGCGACCCTCCGGACCGGAGCGGCGGCGCGGCGCTGCGACCCTCCGGACCGGAGCGGCGGCGCGGCCCTCAGGCGCGGCGAAGGGCGACGGAGCCGACGATCCCGTCCGGCAGCCCGGCGGCCACGTCGAGGAGCACGACGCCGGGCGGCGGGTGCAGCGCGGCGACGTCGGCCGGGTCCCCCGTGAAGCCGGTGCCGGCCGCCTTCACGAGCGCCTCCTTGCGCGTCCAGAGCCGGGCCCGCGCCGCGGGCCGCTCGGACCGCGGCAGCGCGGCCGCCCACCCGCGCTCCGCCGGCGAGAAGCCGACCTCGCCGAGCGCGCCAGGATCGGCGAACGCGGGCGCGTCCACCCGCTCCACGTCGAGGCCGAGGCCCTGCGCGGCGGCGGGACCGTCGTCGGGCCCCGCAGCGTCCTCGGCGCCGTCACCGTCGCCGCCCGGCGCCCACCAGGCGCCGACCCGCAGCCGGACGCCGGTGCGCGGATCCGTGACTCGGGAGAACGAGACGAGCGCGCGCCGGCCGGCCGGCAGCCCCCGCAGCCGCGGGGCCCCGTGGTCCGTGCCGGCGCACCCCGGGCAGCGGCGCTCCAGCGCGAGGGGGCCGACCGGCTCGTCCCAGAGCCGGCCGAGCGCCGCCGCAACCTGTCCGAGGATGGCCCCGGACGCGGCGTCGGCCGCCCCCGCCTCAGCGGGGACGGCCGACGTCAGGCCCCACGCGCCGGGGATCCCGGCGCGGACGGCGGGGTGCGGGGTCAGCGCTGGACCGCCCCGTGCCGCTGGGCGGCGAGCGCCGTCGCCGCGGCCCGGGCCTCCGAGGCCTCCTCCGCGGTGAGGGTGCGGTCCGGGGCGCGGAAGCGCAGCGAGAACGCGAGCGACTTGCTCCCCTCGGGGACCCCGGGGCCGCGGTAGACGTCGAACAGCTCGACGGACTCCAGCAGCTCGCCCGCGCCCTCGGCGAGGCTCGCGCGCACGTCGCCGGCGACGACCGCCTCCTCCACCACGAGCGCCACGTCCTGGGTGCTCATCGGGTACGTGGACAGCGGCGCGGCCACCACGGCCGGCGGGGCCGCGGCGCACAGCGCGTCGAGGTCCAGCTCCCACACGCTGGTGCGCGCGGGCAGATCCTCGGCCTCGAGCCACTGCGGGTGCAGCTCGCCGGCGACGCCGACCACCTGGTCCCCGCGCTCGCCGAGGACGACGAGCTCGGCCACGCGGCCCGGATGGAACGCGTGGTGGCGGCCCTGGCGGACCGCGAGCTCGACGCCGAGCACGTCGGCGACGGCGAGGGCGCCGGAGACGGCGTCCTGCCAGTCCACGGGGCGCGGGGCGTGGTCCGGGCCGGGCGCCGAGTCGTGGCCGGCGTACAGGCCGGCCACGCGCCACGGCTGGGCCGGGATCCCGGCCTCGAGGTCGGCGAGGACCTCCGGGGCCGGGTGCGCGGCGCGCGGCGGGATGGACGCGGAGCCCAGCTGCGTGCCGGGCAGGAACACGAGGCCCGCCTCGTACAGGGCGAGGTCGCGGAACCCGCGGCCCAGGTTGCGGCGCGCGATCTCCACGAGCCCGGGCAGCAGGGACAGGCGCATGTACCGGTACTGCGAGGAGATCGGGTTGGCCAGGGCCACCATCTCCAGCGCCACGCCCTGCTCCTCGGAGTCCACGCCGAAGCGGCGGTTCTGCTCCGCGGAGACGAACGGGTAGGCGAGCACCTCGGTGTGCCCGGCGGCCGCGAGCGCGGCGGACACGCGGCGGCGCTGCGCCTGGCGGCGGGTGAAGCCGCGCCCGGGCGGGGCCACCGGCACCACGGACGGGATCGCGTCGTAGCCGCGCAGGCGCGCGACCTCCTCCACGAGGTCCTCGGGGATCCGCAGGTCGGTGCGCCACGAGGGCGCGGTCACGCGCAGGCGGGGGGCGGCGCCGTCGGCGGCCTCGGCGGCCTCCACCTGCGCGCCCAGGGCGCGCAAGGTCTCGGCGACCTCGTCCGCGGTGTACTCCACGCCCACCAGGGCCGTGGGGAAGTCCGCGGCCATCTCGACGACGGCCGGCTCGGGGCGCGTGCCGACGTCCGTGACGCCGGGCTCGGCGGTGCCGCCGGCCAGCTCCACGAGCAGCTGCACGGCCCGCTCGGCCGCCTCGTCCGCGATCTCCCAGTCCACGCCGCGCTCGTTGCGCTTCGAGGCCTCGGAGGGCAGGCGGTGGCGACGGCGGGTGCGGGCGATCGAGATGGGGTCGAAGTTCGCCGACTCGATGACGATCGTCGTGGTCGCGTCCGTGACCTCGGTGGCCAGCCCGCCCATGACGCCGGCGAGGCCGATGGGCCCGGAGTCGTCGGTGATGAGCAGGTCCTCGGGGTCGAGCGTGCGCTCCTTGTCGTCCAGGGTGCGCAGGGTCTCCCCCGCCCGGGCCCGGCGGACCACGATCTCGCCCGCGAGCTTCTGCGCGTCGTAGAAGTGCAGCGGCTGGCCGAGCTCCCACATCACGTAGTTGGAGATGTCCACGGGCAGGGAGATGGAGCGGATGCCGGCCAGGCGCAGGCGCGCCGCCATCCACGGCGGCGTCGGACGCGAGGCGTCCACGCCGGAGACCGTGCGCGCCACGAAGCGCGTGGCGCCGGGGGCGCCGTAGATCGGGGCGTCGTCGGCGATCCGGACCGGGTGGCCGGCGTCGTCCGCGGCGGGCGGGGTGAGCGCCGCGGCCGGGTCCGTAAACGGCACGCCCGTCGCGTGGGCGTACTCGCGGGCCACGCCGCGCATCGAGAACGCGTAGCCGCGGTCCGGGGTCACGTTGATCTCGGCGGCCTCGCCCTGCAGGTCCAGCACCTCGAGGGCGTCCGTGCCGGGCTCGGGGTCCAGGCCGAGGGTGGAGAGCACGAGGATGCCGTCGTGGTCGTCGCCAATGCCCAGCTCGCGCACCGAGGCGATCATGCCGGCCGAGACGTGGCCGTAAGTCTTGCGCGGGCTGATCCGGAAGTCCCCGGGCAGCACGGCGCCGGGCAGGGTCACGACGACCTTGTCCCCGACCTCGAAGTTGTGGGCGCCGCAGACCACGCCCTGCACGCCGCTCGGGTCGATGCCCTCGCCGGTGAGCGTCTGCTCGGCGCCCTCGGGCACCACGCGGACGGTGCACCAGTTGATGGTCTTGCCGTTCTTCTGGGGCTCGGGCTCCTTGGAGAGCACCTGCCCGACGACGATCGGGCCGCGCAGCTCGTCGGAGGGTCGGTGGACGTCCTCCTCCTCGAGGCCCACGCGGACGAGGTCCGCCATGACGTCCTCGGCGCGATGCTCGGCGGGCACGGGCACGAACTCCCGCAGCCAGTCCAGGGGGATGCGCATGGATCAGACCTCCATTCCGAAGTGCTGGGAGAAGCGGACGTCGCCCTCGATCATGTCCCGCATGTCCGGGACCTCGTTGCGGAACATGAGCGTGCGCTCCACGCCCATGCCGAACGCGAAGCCGGAGAACTCCTCCGGGTCCAGGCCGGCGGCGCGGAGCACGTTCGGGTGGACCATGCCGCAGCCGCCCCACTCGATCCAGCGGGGCCCGCCCTTGGCGCCCGGGTGCCAGATGTCCAGCTCGGCGCTGGGCTCCGTGAAGGGGAAGAAGTTCGGGCGCAGGCGGATGGCCGCCTCCTCGCCGAACATCTGCCGGGCGAAGTACTCGAGGGTGCCGCGCAGGTGGGCCATGGTCAGCCCGCGGTCCACGGCCAGGCCCTCGAACTGATGGAACACCGGGGTGTGGGTGGCGTCCAGCTCGTCCGTGCGGAAGGTGCGGCCCGGGCAGAGCACGTAGGTGGGCGCACCGCGCTCGAGCAGGGAGCGCATCTGCACCGGGGAGGTGTGGGTGCGCAGCAGCAGGTGGGCCTCGGAGGGCTCCACGAAGAAGGTGTCCTGCATCTCGCGGGCCGGGTGGTCCGGGGCGAAGTTCAGGGAGTCGAAGTTGAACCACTCGGACTCGAGCTCGGGGCCCTCCGCGATCTCCCAGCCCATCCCCACGAAGATCTCGGACACGCGGTCCATCGTCAGGGACAGCGGGTGGCGAGCGCCCACGCGGCGGCGGCGGACGGCCGCGGTGACGTCCACGGTCTCCTCGCGCAGGATGCGCTCGGCCTGCTCGGCCTCGAGCACCTCCGTGCGGGCGGCCAGGGCCTTGTTCAGGCGGCCGCGGGCGCCGCCCATGAGCTTGCCGGCCTCGGCCTTGCGCTCCTTGGGCAGGGCGCCGATCCCCTTGTTCGCGAGGGTCAGGGGGGCGCGGTCGCCGGTGTGGGCCAGGCGGGCGGCCTTGAGCTCGTCCAGGTCGGCCGCGGCGTCGAACGCGGCGAGCGCGTCCTGCACGGCGGCGTCCACCGCCTCCGCGTCCACGGGGGAGATCTCCGCCGCGGGCGCCGTGGGCTCCGCGCCGGTCTCGGGGCTGGGTGTCATCGGGGCAACGACCTTCGCATGGGGGACGGTGGGACGCCCGCCAGTCTAGTGTCCGCGCCGGACGCGTCAGGCCTAGGCTGAGGCGCATGACCGCCCCGGACTCCCCCGCCGGCGTGGGCGCCGGGCCCCCGCCCCTGCGCCGGCGCACCCGCGCCCGGGGCCTGTGGAACCTCGTCAACCTGTCCACGCCGCTGGGGCTGGTGGGCGCCGTCGTCAGCGGCTGCGCGCTGCGGCCCGGTCCGCACGGGCTGATCGAGGCCCGCGGCTGGCGGCACTCCTTCCCCGGCGGCGCGGCCTTCACCGTGGGCGACGTGGTGTTCACCCGGCCCGGACTGCGGATGACCGAGGACCTGTGGCGGCACGAGGCCGGGCACGCGGCCCAGTACGCCGGGATGCTGGGGCTGCCGTTCCTGCCGGCGTACGCCGCGGCGGCGGCGTGGTCGTCCTGGCGGACCGGGGACCCAGCCTCCCGCAACCCGTTCGAGCGCGGCGCCGGGCTGGTGCTGGGCGGGTACGTCGAGCGGCCCGTGCGCCGCGGACCCCGACGGCGCCGCTGAGGCGGGCGCCGCAGGGGGCCTCAGTGGAGGGTGCCGCCGGGCACGTCGAGGTCGGCGCCGCCCTCGAGGGCCACGAGCGCGACCTCCGCGACCGCGCGGGCGAGGTCCTCGGCCGGCAGGGCCGGGGTGTCCGGCTGCGGGCGATGCGCCAGGTCCCACGGCACGTGCACGAAGCCGGCGGCGCGGGCCGTCCCCGGGGCGTCCAGCAGCGCGTACATCACGTGGTTGCACACGAACGCGCCGGCCGAGAGCGACGGCTCGGCCGGGACGCCGGCCGCCCGAACCGCCTCGACGGCGCGCTTCACCGGCAGGGTGGCGAAGTGGGCGGCGGGGCCCTCGGCGCGCACCGGGCGGTCCACGGGCTGGTCCCCCGCGTTGTCCGGGATGCGGGCGTCCTGCAGGTTCACGGCGATCCGCTCCACCCGGACGGCACCCGTCCCGCCGGCCAGTCCGACGGCGACCGCCGCCTCGGGCCGGGTCCGCTCGAGGGCGGCGGCCAGTGCGGGGCCGGCGGCGGCGAACGCGCACGGCAGCTCCACGGCCTCGGCGGCCACCCCCCGCTCCGCCAGGAGCGCCACGGCGTCGCGGGCGGCGACGATCGAGGGGTTGTGCCCGTCCCCGCCGAACGGCTCGAAGCCGGTGAGCAGCACGCGGACGGCGGACGCGAAGGCGGGGGTCGTCATGGCGACCACGGTAGCGGGCGGGGCGGGCCACGCCACGCCCGGGATCGAACACGTTTGCGGGCGTACTCGAACATGTGTTCTACTTTTGGGCATGCGATGGGAAGCGCAGACCCTGCGGTCCGAGAGCGGAGCCCAGCGGGAGGCGGCCGGCACACCGGCCGGCTCCGCCGCCCTGCTGCCGCTCTCGGACCTGCAGCGGAGCGTCACCACGCCCGAGTTCGCCGGCGTGACGTTCCACGAGGTGCTGGCCAAGACCGCGCTCAACGCCGTCCCCGCCGCCTCGGCCATGCCGTTCCGCTGGACCGTCAACCCGTACCGCGGCTGCACGCACGCGTGCCGCTACTGCTACGCGCGCAGCACCCACTCCTTCCTCGACCTGGACGCGGGCGAGGACTTCGACCGGCAGATCGTGGTGAAGGTCAACGTGGCCCAGGTGCTCCGCGCCGAGCTGGCCCGGCCCACGTGGGGCCGGGAGGCCGTGGCCCTGGGGACCAACACGGACCCGTACCAGCGGGCCGAGGGCCGGTACTCCCTCATGCCGGGGATCATCGAGGCGCTCGCGGACTCCGGCACCCCGTTCTCCGTGCTCACCAAGGGCACGCTGCTGGCGCGGGACGTGCCGCTGCTGCAGGCCGCCTCGCGCAGCGTCCCCGTGCAGGTGTCCCTGTCCCTGGCGATGCTCGACCCCACGGTCGCCGCCGCCGTGGAGCCCGGCACCCCGTCCCCGGCCGCTCGCCTGCGCCTGATCGAGCGCCTGGCCGCCGCGGGGGCGGACGTCACCGTGATGGCCATGCCCCTGCTGCCCTGGCTCACGGACGGGGACCGGGACCTCGACGCGCTCATGCGCGCCCTCGCCGCGGCGGGGGCGGCCCGCGTGATGCCCGGCGCCCTCCACCTGCGCCCCGGCGCGAAGGAGTGGTACCTGCGCTGGATCCGGCAGGAGCACCCGGACCTGCTGGCCGGCTACGAGCAGATGTACGCCCGCTCCGCCTACGCGCCCGAGTCCTACCGGCGCACGCTGGCCCGCGCGGCCGGCGAGGCCGCCGCCCGACACGGGCTGACCCGCGGGGGCGCCCACGGCATCCGCCGCGAGGACGGGCCCGTCGCCCGGCCCGTCCCGCGCTCCACGCCCGTGGCCGTCCCGGCCCCGGCGGCCCCCGCCCAGCCGGCGCTGTTCTGAGATCCCGCGCCGCGGCGTCGGCCCGCCGATCGGCGGCTCAGTGTTCAGGGCTCAGGGCGCGGCGGCGAAGGCCGTGGCCGCCCCCGCCACCACGGCGGACACGATCGGGCGGTCCGCGGGGATCCAGTCCAGGTGGTGCGCGCCGGCCCCGGACAGGGGCACCCAGGCGAGCAGATCGTGGTCCTCGAGGGCGGCCGGCTCGGCCCCCTCCTCGGCGAGGACGCCCCAGAGCACGCGCATCCGGGCCCCGTTGGCCAGCTCCCACCCCTCCGGGTCCGGGGACGGCACCTCGGCGCCGAGCCGCACGGCCACACCCAGCTCCTCGCGGACCTCCCGGGCCAGCGCCTCCCGCGGGCCCTCCCCCGTCTCCACCTTCCCGCCCGGGAACTCCCACAGGCCTCGCAGCACGGCGGGGGCGCTGCGCCGGGCGGCCAGCAAGCGGCTCGGCGCCGCCGCGTCGTCGAGCAGCGCCAGCCCCACCACGAGCCGCGACCGCGCTCCGGGGCCCCGGGGTGTCGTCGGGCGGGAGGCAGTCCCGGCGGACGGGGATGTGGCAGAAGTCATGGGCCCAGGCTAGCGACGGCGCGCCGCGCTCCCGGACCCGGTCCGTAGGCTGGGCCGGTGCCCATGCCCAGCCCCGCCTCCGGCGACCCCGCCGCGTCCCCGTCCATGCCCGCCCGCCCCGACCCGGCCGGCGCCGCGGGCTCCCCGGCCGCCGGCGCCGTGGGACCCCAGGCCCTGCTGGGCGGGCGACGGGTCCGGCTGCTGCCGGCGATCCTCGCGCTCGCCCTCGGCAGCTTCGCGATCGGCACCACCGAGTTCGCCATCATGGGCCTGCTGCCGCAGGCGGTGGCGGACCTCGGCATCGGCCTCGAGGCCGGCGGCGTGCTCATCTCCATGTACGCCCTCGGAGTGGTGGTCGGCGCCCCGCTGCTGGCCGCCGCGTTCGCCCGGGTGGACCGGCGGACCACCGGCATCGTGCTGATGCTGCTGTTCACCGTCGGCCACGCGGGCGCGTTCCTCGCCCCGGACACGGCCACCATGATGGCCGCGCGGTTCGTCTCCGGGCTGCCCCACGGCGCCTACTTCTCCGCCGCCGCCCTCGCCGCCGCCGACCTGGCGGGGCCCGCGCGGCGAGGTCAGGCCGTCGCGTGGGTGATGGCGGGCCTGTCCGTGGCCAACGTGGTGGGCGTGCCGGCCGCGACGGCGATCGGCCAGGCCGCCGGCTGGCGCTGGATGTTCGTGATCGTCGCCGCCTGCGCGCTCGCCTGCGTGGCCGCCACCGCGTGGCTCGTGCCGCCGGTCCCCGCCCCCGCGGGCGCGTCCGTGCGCCGCGAGCTGCGGGGCCTGGCCTCCGGCCGGCTCTGGGCCACGGTGGCCGTGGGCGTGATCGGCTTCGCCGGGATGTTCGCCCTCTACACCTACATCGCCCCGCTGCTCACCGAGGTGGCCGGCCTGGACGAGCGATGGGTCCCCGCCGTCCTCGCCCTGTACGGGATCGGCATGGTCGTGGGCACGCTCGTGAGCGGCGCCCTGACGGACCGCGACCCCGTGGGCACCCTGCGCCTGAGCTTCGGGCTCAGCGCCGTCTCCCTCCTGGCCGTGGGCCTGACCGCCCAGTGGGCGCCGGTGATGGTCCTCCTGCTGTTCTGCGTGGCCGTGAGCGGATCCGGGATCGCCCCCTCCCTGCAGGTGCTGCTCGTGGACTCGGCCCCCGGCGCGCCGCAGCTGGCCGGCTCCCTGAACCACTCCGCCCTCAACATGGCGAACGCGATGGGCGCCTGGGTCGGGGCCGCGGCGATCGGGGCGGGCGCCTCCCTGCGCACGCCCCCGCTCGTGGGGGCGGCCATCGCCCTCGCGGGCCTGGTCCTCGCGTTCATGCTGGTGCGACGCGCCTCCCCGACCTCGGCGGCGACGGCGGCCGACGCCCGCTGAGCGCGGCACGAGCCGCCGGCCGCCCCCCTGCTGTGGCCTTGTGCACAGAGGACAGGAACCCCGGAAAGTCGGGAGATCAGAGGTGGCGCTTCCGCGAAACCCCTTGCTAGCTTCTTTCCCGTAAGTCAGAGTTCGCACTTGAAAGGAACATCATCATGGGCTTCATCGCTTGGATCGTCCTCGGTCTCATCGCCGGCGCCATCGCTCGCGCCATCCTCCCGGGCCGTCAGGGCACCGGCTGGCTCGGCGCTCTCATCACCGGTGTGCTGGGCGCCCTCCTGGGCGGCTGGATCGGCCGCCTGATGGGCTTCTCCACCAACGACGGCTTCTTCGACCTCGCCACCTGGATCTTCGCGATCATCGGCGGTGTCATCGTGGCCTTCATCTGGCAGGCCATCACCGGCCGTCGCGGCACCCGCGTCTGAGCTGAGACGTGACCCGGCTTCGGCCGGGACCGCTTGAAAGGGCGGGGATCCTCACGGATCCCCGCCCTTTCCGCATGCCCGGCTCCCCCACGACCGGCCACGCGCACGCCGATCACGGACGGCGCCGCGCGAGCCCGGCGGCCGGATCAGCCGTCCCGACGGACCGCGGCCGCCATGGCCGAGGCGTAGAGGCAGACGGTGGCCGCCGTCCCCACGTTCAGAGACTCCGCGGCGCCGTAGAGCGGCACGGCCACCCGGCGGTCCGCCAGGGCGAGCTCCGCCTCATCCAGTCCCTGCGCCTCGTTGCCGAACAGCCAGGCCGTGGGCGCCGCCGTCGTCTCCGGGGCGAGCGCGTCGAGGCGGTCGTCGCCGTAGCCGTCGGCCGCCCACACCTGCAGGCCGGCCCCGCGGGACGCATCCGCGACGGCGGCCGCCTCCGCGCCGGTGAGCACGGGCAGGTGGAACAGCGAGCCCGCGGTGGAGCGCACCACCTTGGGATTGAACGGGTCCACGGACCAGGCGGTGAGCACCACCGCGTCCGCGCCGGCGGCGTCCGCGGCGCGCAGCACCGTTCCGGCGTTGCCCGGGTCCTGCACCCGGCACAGCACCGCCGCCAGCGCCGCACCCTCGAAGACCTGCGCCAGCGGCGGCTGCTCCGGGATGCGGGCCACGGCCACGATCCCCTGCCCCGTCACGGCGTCCGCCATGGCGGTGAGCACCTCGTCCGAGGCCTCCCGCACGAACACTTGCTCGCCGCCGCCGGGCCCGCCGTCGGCCACCCGCTCCACGAGGGCGGCCAGGTCCGGGTCCCGCTCGGCGAGCCCGGCGGAGACGTAGACCTGGGTGAGGACGCGACCGGCCGGCCACTGCCGCGCCGCGCCCGCCGGCCCCTCCCCCAGGTGCGCGCGCAGCGCCTCGCGGCACGCCTGCGGGCCCTCCACCAGGAACGTGCCGGTCCGGCGTCGCGCGGGCCGGCCGGCCAGGGCGGCGACGGCGCGGACGCGCTCGGCGCGGGGGTGGGTCAGCGGCTCGGCGGGCGGGGTCATGGGCTCTCCTGGTCGGGTTCGGCGGGGCGCGGGTGCGCAGACGCCGACGGGGCGGGCCTCCTCATCGGAGGGCCCGCCCCGTCGGCGGCGGTGTCCACGTCTGACACGTGGCGGGGACCCGGGGGTCCCTGGGCCGGCTCAGCGGGAGGCGGCGGGGGCGTTGACGTCCGCGGGCAGGGCCTCGCGGGCGGTCTTCACCAGCACGGCGAAGGTCGCGGCGTCCGAGACGGCGATCTCGGCGAGCATGCGGCGGTCCACCTCGACGCCGGCCAGCTTCAGGCCCTGCATGAAGCGGTTGTAGGTCATGCCGTTGGCGCGGGCGGCCGCGTTGATGCGGGTGATCCACAGGCGACGGAAGTCACCCTTGCGCTTGTGGCGGTGCTGGTAGTTGTAGGTGAACGAGTGGAGCATCTGCTCCTTCGCCTTGCGGTACAGGCGAGACCGCTGACCGCGGTAGCCGGAGGCGAGCTCCAGCATGGTCCGACGCTTCTTGTGGGCGTTCACTGCCCGCTTCACACGTGCCACGTGCGTACTCCAATCTGTGTGGTCCCCGGGGCGCGGACTGGCGCGTCACAGCCGGGAAGGAGGGGGTTCCGGCAGGGCCGGAGGGATGATCAGATGCCGAGCATCCGCTTGATCTGCTTCAGGCTGCCCTTGGAGACGAGCTTGTCGCCCTTCAGGCGGCGGGTCAGCCGCGAGGACTTGTGCTCCAGGTAGTGGCGGCGGTTGGCCTGCTGGCGCATGATCTTGCCGGAGCCGGTCACGCGGAAGCGCTTCTTGGCACCGCTGTGGGTCTTCATCTTCGGCATGGCTGCCGTTCTCCTTCACTCATCGCTGCCGTGCGCGGCGCACGCGGCAGTGCTGGTCACCCGGTCCGTGCGGACCGGGCTGGTCTGGTGCGACCCCGAGGGGTCAGGCCCGGGGGCCGGGCTTGGGGGCGCCGCCGCGCGGGGCTACGGGCTTCGGCGGAGCCGGCATGGGCTTCGCCGCCGGCTTGGGGGCCGACGCCGGAGCGGCCGGCTTGCCTGAGGACGCCGGCTTCGACGCCGCAGCGGGCTTGGGAGCCGCCGCCGGCTTCGCGGCGGGCTTCGCCGCAGCCGCCGGCTTGGCCGGGGCCTTGGGTGCCTGCTTCGGCGCGGCCTTGGCCGCCGGCCTCGCGGGGGCCTTCGGCGCCTGCTTCGGCTCGACGGAGGCGGCCGGCGCGGCGGGAGCGGACTCCTGCGTGCGGGCCGCCATGGCCTTGAGCTGCTCCGGGAACGCGTCCCCGACCGAGTTCTTCACCGGGGCGGCGTTGGCCGCGGCCTTCTCGGCGGCGCGCGCCTTGGCCTCGCGGGCGGCCTGGTCGCGGCGCGAGCCGCCGCCCTGACGCTCACGGTGGCTGTCCTCCGAGTTCTTGCGCTGGTCCGCACGGGCGTCCGCCTTGGTGCGCAGCGGGCCGATGACCATCACCATGTTGCGGCCGTCCTGACGGGGCTGCGACTCCACGGTGCCCAGCTCCGCCACGTCCTCGGCGAACTGCTGGAGCAGCTTGATGCCGAGCTCGGGGCGCTGCTGCTCACGGCCGCGGAACTGGATGATGGCCTTGACCTTGTCGCCCTGGCTCAGGAACTTCTTGGCGTGGCCGGTCTTGGTCTCGTAGTCGTGCTTGTCGATCTTCAGGCGGAAGCGGACCTCCTTGAGGACCGTGTTCACCTGGTTCTTGCGCGACTCGCGAGCCTTGACCGCGGCCTCGTACTTGTACTTGCCGAAGTCCATCAGCTTGCACACCGGAGGCTTGGCCGTGGGGGCCACCTCCACGAGATCCAGGTCCGCCTCGGCGGCGAGACGGAGGGCGTCCTCGACGCGGACGATGCCGACCTGCTCGCCGTTCGGACCGACCAGGCGGACTTCCGGAACGCGAATACGCTCGTTGATGCGGGGATCGCTGATGGTGCTACTCCTGTGTTGAGGCGACGGGTTCACCCGCGTCCGCCGGACAGGCCCCCGGAAATGAGGAAGGCCTCCCCGCGTGGACGCGGACGGAGGCCTCGACACGATCCCGACGGGCGGGACCCTCGGCGCAGGACGCGCGCCACGAGGGCGATCGTCCCGACCGGTGACCCGGCAACTCGGCCCGGGGCGAACCGGACATGCTGCTGACGCGGGTGGGAGAGAGGCCTCCACTTTGCTGCTCCCGGGCCATGTCCGCCGGCCGCCGGGTTCACCGGAGGACGCAACGGGCGCAGACCAGGAGTGGTCTATGGGAAGCTTACCACCATGACAGACGAACGTCAGGCCCACGACGCCAACGACCAGGACTCCCCCGCGGAGGTCCGCGACATCCACGAGGTCCCCGCGGTGGAGGTCATCACCACCACCGCCGTGCACCTCATGACGGCCGCCGCCGTGAAGTGCGGCCTGGCCGACTCCCCCGACGCCCGCGAGCTGGTGGACCTCGACGAGGCGCGCAAGCTGATCACGGCCCTCGCCGGCCTGGTGACCGCGGCCGCCCCCGAGATCGGCAGCCAGCACGCCGGTCCGCTGCGCGACGGGCTCCGCTCCCTGCAGCTGGCCTTCCGCGAGGCCTCCCCCTTCCCGGACGCCCCGGGCAAGGGCCCCGGCGAGAAGTTCACCGGCCCGGTCAACTGACCCGCGCGGTCCGCGCGGCGGACCCGCACCACGACGACGGCGCGCCCCCTGTCCGCAGCGGGCGCGCCGTCGTCGTCGGGGCCGGGGGCTCGGGGGCCGCACCGGTCACTCGGCGGAGGGCTCCCGCGCCGCCGAGGACAGGTGGGCGGTCACCGGCCGCGAGAACAGGGTGACCAGGGCGATGCCGGAGACGGCGAGCAGCACGCCGCCGACCACCGGTTCCCCCACGCTGAACAGCCAGGAGGAGAGCAGGACGCCGAAGAGCTGCACCGCGGTGGCGGCGCCCCGGCTCCATGCCCGGCCGCGCAGCAGGGCCACGGACGTCACCAGGACCCACAGGCCCAGCAGCACGTAGATCACGATGAGCATCACCCGCGCCCCGGCGGGCAGCACCCCGTCCCCCAGGTGCGCGATCGCGTCGCCGGCGAGCCAGAGCAGGGCGGCGGCCTGCAGCGCGAGCGCGGCCGCCACCACGAGCGCGGCGACGGGCGCGCGGCCGCCCGTGCGGGGGCCCTCCGGCGCGGGAGCGGCTGGGGCCTCGCGGGGATCGACGGGATCGGGGCGGCGGGACTGCGCCATGGGGTGCCTCTTCCTCGGGAGCGCGGACGTGACTCCACGGTACGTCGGGCGGCGGTCGTGCCGCGGCCGGCGGACCCGGGCCCGCCGAGAAGACCGAGGTCGGTGTGACGAATGACTCACGCCGCAGGCCGGGCGCGGACCAGCACCCCTCTTGTTCCCGCGCGGGGGCCGTGCGAGGATGACACGCAAGAGATTTCCGGGGGCCGCATTCGCATGAAGGCGGTCCCCGTTGCAATGACCAGGGTCGCCCTCCCGTTCCGGCTGTGCCGCGCGTCGCCCGCGCCGGTCCCCCGGACCCGCCGCCGGTGGAGGCCGCGACCACCGGCGCCTCCGGGCTCCGGCTTCCCGACAGAAAGTGAGCGGACCGATGGATTGGCGTAGCAAGGCAGCCTGCCTGGACAAGGATCCGGAGCTCTTCTTCCCCGTGGGCAACACGGGCCCGGCCCTCCTGCAGATCGAGGAGGCCAAGGCCGTGTGCCGCTCGTGCGAGGTCGTGGACACGTGCCTGAAGTGGGCCATGGAGTCCGGGCAGGACTCCGGCGTCTGGGGCGGCATGAGCGAGGACGAGCGCCGGGCCATGAAGCGCCGCGCCGCGCGCGCCCGCCGCGCCTCCTGACGCCCCGCCGTCTCGGAGCCCCTCGGACAGGCCCCGCCGATCACTCGGCGGGGCCTTCGTCCTGCCCGGCCCGGATCAGGCGGTCGGGATGCGCAGCACCACCCGCGTGCCGCCGTCGGGCAGCCGCTCCCACCGCAGGGTGCCGCGCAGGTCCCCCTCCACCATCGTCTGGACGATTCGCAGCCCCAGCCCCGCCCCGTCCGCGGCCGGCTGGAACTCCCCCGGGGACCAGCCGTCCTGGACGCCGGACCCGCCGTCCGTGACGGAGACGACCAGGACCGATCCGGCGGGCGTGAGCTCGCGCTCGGCGTGCAGCTCCACCCGTCCGCCGGCCGGGGCCGTGCCGTGCTCCACGGCGTTGGCGGCGAGCTCGTTGAGCACGAGCGCGAGCGGGGTGGTCACGTGCGAGGGCAGCTCCCCGAACTCCCCCGAGGCGGCCGCCTCGAGGGGCCGCCCGTCGCCGGAGACCTCCACGGCGAGCCGGAACTGACGCTTGAGCAGGTCGTCCACGGGGACCTGCCCGTCGATCTCCTCGCTCAGGGTCTGATGCACGAGCGCGATGGTGTCCACGCGCCGCATCGCCTGGCGCAGCGCGCGATCGGCCTCCGGCGAGGAGGTCCGGCGGGCCTGCATGCGCAGCAGGGAGCCGACCGTCTGGAGGTTGTTCTTCACGCGATGGTGGATCTCGCGGATCGTCGCGTCCTTGGAGACCAGCCGTTGCTCCTGGCGGCGCAGCTCGGTGACGTCGCGCAGCAGCAGGAGGGCCCCGTGCCAGCCGGCGGGGCCCAGGAGCGGCACGGAGCGCACCGTGAGGGACGCACCCCGGGACTGCACCTCGCGGCGCCCGGCCCGCAGGCCCGTGAGCACCGCCCAGGTGCCCTCCTCGCTCGGCTGGCGGGCGGCGTCCGTCCCCGCGAGCACGTCCGTGAGGCGGTGCCCCTCCAGGGTGGCCGCGATGCCCAGGCGGCGCAGGGCCGAGACCGCGTTGGGGCTGGTGAACCGGGCCACAGAGTCCGGGCCGAGCACCACGAGGCCGTCGCCGACGCGCGGGGTGCCGCCGGCCCACAGGCCCGCCGACTCCTCGGGGGCCGGCCACCGCCCGTGCTGCATCATGTCCAGCAGGCTGTCCGCCGTGCGGATGTAGTTCTCCTCGATCACCGAGCGGGAGGGCCGGCCGTTGGGATCGCCGTGCGCGGACAGGACGGCCACCACCCGGCCGCGCCGCACCACGGGCCACAGCCGCACCTGCAGCGTGCCGTCCGGCGTCTCGACCGGGCCCGCGCCCTCGGGGCGCTCCCCGCCGGACCACGTGCTCGCGACGACGGCGCGCAGGTCCGCGCGGGCGCGCGAGCCCACGATGTCCCGGTGGAACAGCGTGGGGGCGGTGAACGGGCGCACCTGGGCGACCGCGACGAAGCCCTCGGCCGGGTCCGGCCGCGGGGCGGGGCACCACAGCACGAGGTCGGCGAGGGCGAGGTCCGCCACGAGCTGCCAGTCCCCCACCAGGAGCTGCAGCCACGAGCGGTCCTCGTCCGCCAGGTCCGGGTGGGACGTCAGGGGGTCCTGCGCGAGCGAGCTGACCATGGCATCAGGGTACGGCGGCGGGAGGGCCGCGCCGCGCCCTCGTCCTGCGGGTGTCGTCGCGCGGCGCCGGCGGGCCCCTGCCCGGTCGGGCGACGGCGGCGCCCGGTCCGGCGGGCCCCGCGCGGGTCGACGTCGGCCAGCTCCGCCAGCGCCCGGCGCAGGGCGCTGTTCGGGGCGGCCTCGGCGAGCACCTGGCCGCCGAGCAGGGCGCGGTCGGCCGCCGCGGGGTCCCACGGCAGGAACGCGGCCAGCGGGATGCCGGCGGACGCGTAGCGGGACCAGACGGCCTCCACCTGGGACCGGGGAGAGACGCCCGCCGCCGCGGGGCGCAGGCGATTGACCACCACGCGCAGCCGGGCCTCGGGGGCCGCCTCGGCGAGCTCCTCGGTGCCCCGGACGAGCCGCGGCAGGGAGACGGCGTCCGGGCCGCCGACGGCGAGGACCTCGTCCGCGGCGGCCAGCGCCGCCAGGGTGGCGCCGTTGCGCTGCGGCGCCGGGACGTCGAAGGAGAGCTCCTCGTCCTGCTCCAGGCCGAACCCGACGTCCACCACCACCCGCTCCCAGCGCTCCCGGGCGGCGGCCAGCAGGGATGTGAGGGCGGCGGGGCGCAGCTCGGGCCAGCGGTCCACGCGGGTCAGCCCCGTCAGCACGGTGAGCTCGGCGCCGGCGACGCGGACGCGCACGCCCGCGGCCTCCAGGTCCGCGGGGCCCAGCGGCCCGTGGTCGGCGCGCCGGATCGCCCGGGCCACGCCCGCCGACTCCTCAGTCAGGCCGAGGTGCGCGCCCACCGACGGGCCGTACGTGTCCAGGTCCACCAGCAGCGTGCTCCGGCCCGCGACGGCGTGCTCGGCCGCCAGGTTCACGGCGACGGTCGTGCGTCCGGGGGCGCCGGTGGGCCCCCACACCGCGATGACGCGCGCGTCCCCGGGCGTCCCGGAGGCCTCCACGTCCGGCCGGTCTTCGGCGTGCTCCGCCGCGTCGCCGTTCGGGTCCCGCGGGTCGGGGCGGTCGACGTCCGGCACGGACCGGCCCGCCGCATCGGCGTCCCACGCCGCGGAGTCCTGCGCGTCGTCCCGAGCGGAGCCCGGAGCGGAGCCGTCCTGCGCGCGGTCCTGCGCGACACCGTCCCGGGTGACACCGCCCTGGGCGGCGTCGGCCGGCACGAGGTCGTCCCCCGCCCGGCCGCCGCGTCGGCCGTCGTCCACGGCCTCGTCGCCGGCGCCCGCCCCCGGCCGCGCGGCGCTCGCCGCGGACCGCTCCGGGTCCCCTCCGAGCAGGGGCGGGCCGAGGCGGGGGCCGTCGTCGAGCACCCCGTAGGTCAGCTCGATCCCGTCCAGACCGTCGACGGGGTCCTCGCCGTCCTCGTCCTCCGCCATGGCGTCGGCGCGGGCACGCCGCCCCTCGGCCGCCGCGAGCGCGGCCTCCACGACGGCGGCGGCGAGCGGTTCGGGCCCGGCGTCGGCCCGGACGCACGGCACCCCGAGCGCCCGCAGCCGACGGCGCTCGGCGCGCACCTCGCTGATCGCGGCCGCGCCCACGGGCCGGGGCAGCCGGGCGAGCTCCTCCAGGAACGCCCCGGTGACGGCCTCGGTGGCGCCCGCCACGAGGACGGCGTCCACCAGGCCGGACCGGGCGATCGCCAGCAGCTCGGCCAGGTCCTCGGCCCGCCGGACCACGGTGATCCGCGTCTGATGGCGCTCCAGCGGCCCGATGTGGTCGAGGCCGGGCAGGACGGTGGTGGCGAGCGCGATCCGCACGGTCACCGCACCCCGTGGGCGGGCACCAGCGTGATGCGGGCGTCCTTCACCTGGGCGTCCACCACACGCGGCAGCGTGGCCTCGGGGGCGAGCAGCTGCACGCGGGTCTCCCCGGATCCGCCGATCGAGCCCTGCTCCGTGGCCACCTCGGCGATCTCCAGGGCCTCGGCGAGCCGCTCGGGGTCGGCGTGGCCGCGGCCGCCCTCGGCGGGCATCGCCACCCAGACGTCCACCCGGTCCCCCACCCCGACGCCGCCCGCGAGCGGCTCGCGGAGGCGAACGCCCACGGGTCGCCGTCCCTCGGGGTCGGCGTCGACCAGGGCGGCGGCGGGCAGGAGCTCCCCGGCGCGCACCGTGCTCGCGACCATCCGGCCCGACGGCGCCGAGTCCGGGGCGGCCGCCAGGTACTTCCCCTCCGCGTCGGCGAGGTTGACCTCCACGGCCCGCAGCTGGCCCGCCTCGAGCGGCGTGCCCGGGGGCAGGTCCACGGCGGCGGCCCAGTAGGCGGAGGTCCGCTGGGAGGAGGCGACGAGCGCGACGACTCCGGCGACCGAGGCGAGGACGAGGACGAGCCCGACCAGCAGCCGGGGATCGCGCCAGCGCGGGCGGCGCAGGCGGCCGCCTTCAGCGGATGCGGACGTGGATGTGGACACCGGATGCTCCCCCTTCGGACCGGCCCGGCCGGGCCGGCGCGGCCCCGGCACCCCGTCGGTGCCGGCCCCCTCCGCGCTGCATCCAGGGTAGCCAGCGCGGCCGCCCGGCCCCCGGTCCGGCGCGCAGGTGTGGAAAAGTGTCGGACGGGGCCCGTCTCGGGGTTGAATGGGTCCACGCCGGGGCGCCGCCCCGGCCCTCCCCGCCCGTGCCGAGCCGCCGAAGGAGCACCGTGCAGCGCTTCCTCACCCTGACCGACGTCGCGGAGACGCTGAACATCTCCGGGCAGGCCGCGCGCGCCCTCATCCGCTCCGGCGAGCTGCAGGCCATCCAGGTGGGCGGCCGCGGGCAGTGGCGCATCGAGGAGTCCTGGCTCCAGGAGTACGTGGACCGGCAGCGCCAGGCCACCCGGGCGCGCGTCCAGGAGTGGGCCGAGGCCGACGCCAAGAGCCGCTGACCAGTCGGGCCACCGGCCGGCCGAGTCGCCGACCGGTCGAGTCGCCGACCAGTTGCGTCGCTGGCCTGCTGCGCCGCTGACCCGTCGACCCCGCGCCGGCCGTGCCGGCTCAGGCGAGCCGCGAGGCCGTCCGGACCACGCCGAGCGCGGTGAAGGGCACCACGAGGCGGCCCCGCACGGCCGCGGCCCGCCGCGCCTCGTCACGCGGGTGGCGGGACACGTCGAGGTGGTCCCGCCCCACCCGGTCCACCGTGCCCTCCACGAGCGTCGCACCCCGGGTCCCCGTGACGACGACGGGCACGCGCTCGCGCGCGATCCCCCGCAGCACCGCTCCCAGCCCCGTCGCGGGGCCGGTGGGCGCGGTCACGGCCCGGTGCAGCCCGGCCTCCACGGCCGCGACGCCGGGCAGCGGCACCACCGCGGAGCCGCCCCCGCTCAGGTGGAGCCCCGCCCAGTCCTCCCCCACTGCGTGCAGCACGCCGTCCAGGGCCTCGCCCCAGGCCAAGTGCAGGCGCACCGGCCTCCCCCGCTCGCCGCGGAGGCGGTCGGCCAGGGTCAGTGCCATCCACTCGGCGCGCGTCAGCTCGGCCGCCTCCGCCTCGCTCTGGCGCCAGCCCAGGTCGGCCCACCGGGCCTCGAGATCGTCGAAGAGTCCGTCCCACCGCATGCGGCCAGCTTAGGAGCAGGCCGACTCTGCGTCGACGATGATCAAACATCATCAAACATCACTGTTGACATCCATCCATGCCTTGCAGTTCACTGTGACCATCGACACCGGTGAGGTCACGGGGACCACACCGACGCGACGCGCAGGAGGGGACGTCATGCAGCGCATCACCGAACCGGCCCGCCGGGGCCGGGCAGCACTCCCGGAGGCGGACGGCCCCCGGGCGGACGGTCACCGGGTGGACGCCGTGGACGCGGCGGGCCTGGTGGTCCTGGCCCTGGCGGCGCCGGCCCTGCTCATCGGCGCCGCCGCCCTGCTGGAGCCCGGTGAGGGCGCCGCCTCGTCCGAGCTCGTGCGCCTGCTCGGGCTGGGCGCCGGAATCGCCGGCCTCGGCCTGGTCGCCTGGTGGGCCGTGGGCCTGCTCGGCCTGGTCCTCGCGACCGTGGGTCGGCGCATCGGACGTCCCGGCTTCGCCCGGCTCGGTGCGCGGCTGACCCCCGCGCTGCTGGGCCGGGTGGCCGGCGCCGTCCTCGGGGCGCACATGCTGGCCGCCCCGGCCGCCTGGGCCGAGCAGCCCGCCGTCGGCCCCGTGCCCGTCGCCGGCTGGGCCGTCTCCCACGCCGCACCCGCCTCCACGACGGCGTCGGCGCCCGCCGCAGTGCCCGAGGCCGGGTGGACCCCGCGGACGCCCGTCCCGGCACCGCCCGGCGCCAGCGCCGCCCGGGACCTCTCGGACCGGCCGACCGTGACCGTCCGCCGCGGGGACTGCCTCTGGGACATCGCCGCCGCCGAGCTCGGCCCGGACGCCACCCCGCGGGAGATCGACGCCCGCTGGCGCCGCTGGCACGAGGCCAACCGGCGGGTGATCGGCGACGATCCGCACCTGCTGCTCCCGGGCACCGTCCTCACGGCCCCGGTGTTCAGCCCCCACGCCGCACCCCAGCAGGGCCGGCCATGACGCCCCGTTCCCGGACCACCCCGACCACGACCCGACCGCAGGAGCCCGCCATGCCCGCCCTCGCCGCCCGCCCCCAGTCCACCGTCCACGGCAGCGCCCGCGGTCTCGCTCGGCACGCGGACCGTCGCGCCGACCGTCCCGCCGCCGCGCTGCTGCACGGTCCCGCCCACGGCCCGGCCGTGCTGCCCCGCGGCGAGGAGATCGCCCGCCGGGCCGCCGTCGAGCAGGGCCGGGAGGAGCTGCGTCGGGTCCGCTCCCTGGCCGCCGTGATCGCGGTGGCCTGCGTGGAGGTCGAGACCGGGCGCCGCGCGCTGCGGGACCTCTCGGCGTGGCTCTCGCCCGAGGTCCTGGACAAGATGACCCGGCGGATGGACCTGCTCGGGCTCGCCGAGCAGGACCGGCCCCGGGCGCGGTCCGCGGCCGCCGGTGTCTCCCGGGCCCCGGCCGCCGCTCCCCGGCCCGTGGGCGCGCGCGTCTGCGAGGTCGCCCCTGGACGGGTGGAGGCCAGCGCCACCGTGCTCTGCGACGGCCGCGCCCGGGCCTTCGCCCTGCGGCTCGAGCGGCGGATCAGCCGCTGGAAGGTGACCTCCGTGGAGATCGGCTGAGCCCCGCCTCCGCTCTCGGCCTCCGTCCGGGCGCGCGCGGGGACGGCCGAGGCCCGGTGACGACGATCGTCACCGGGCCTCGGACGTGTGCGGCGGGGCCTCGCCCGCCGGGGTCAGCTCCGGCGCTCGCGGCGCTCGGCCTCGCGACGGGACCGGCGGTTGGTGCCGGCCTCCACGGTCGCGCCGGTCTCCGTGCCCGCGCGGGTGACGGCGCCCTGACCGTCCTCGGCGGGGCCGGTGAAGCGCAGCTGCGAGGGCCGCTGCGGGGCCTCGACGCCCTCCACGGAGATCTGCGGGGTCATCGTCAGGCCGCGGGCGTCCTTGATGCCGGGCAGCGACGTCGGCGCGGGGGCCGCGGTGATCTGGGCCTTGAACAGCGTGCGCACGGAGTCCTCGCGGATGCCGGCCAGCATGTTCTGGAACATCGTGTAGCCCTCGCGCTGGTACTCCACGAGGGGCTCGCGCTGGGCCATCGCGCGCAGGCCGATGCCCTCCTTGAGGTAGTCCATCTCGTAGAGGTGCTCCTGCCAGCGGCGCCCGATCGCGGAGAGCACCACCCGGCGCTCGGCCTCGCGCAGGGCCTCGGAGCCCACCTGGGCCTCCCGGTCCTCATAGGCGAGCAGGGCGTCCGAGACGAGCTCGCGCCGCAGGTCCTCGGCCTTGAGCCGGCCGCGGCCGCCGACCTCCTCGAGCACGTCCTCCTGGGTGATGCCCACCGGGTACAGCTCGGACAGGTCCCGCCACAGCTGGTCCAGGTCCCAGTCGGCGGCGTGGCCCTCCTCGGTGGTGGCGTCCACGATGTTCCCCACCGCGTCCTCCACGAAGCGGCGCACGCGGTCCTTGAGATCCTCGCCCTCGAGGATGGAGCGGCGGTCCGCGTAGATGGCCTCGCGCTGGCGGTTCATCACGTCGTCGTACTTGAGCACGTTCTTGCGCTGCTCGGCGTTGCGGCCCTCGACCTGCGCCTGCGCGTTCTGGATCGCCTTGGACACGAACCCGAACTCGAGCGCCATGTCGTCCGGAATGGACGGGCTGTTCATGATCCGCTGCGCCACGCCGGGGTTGAAGTTGCGCATCAGCTCGTCCGTGAGGGACAGGTAGAAGCGGGACTCGCCCGGGTCGCCCTGGCGGCCGGAACGGCCGCGCAGCTGGTTGTCGATGCGGCGGGAGTCGTGGCGCTCGGTGCCCACCACGTAGAGGCCGCCGGCCTCGAGCACCTCGCGGTTGGCGTCCGCGACGGCGGCCTCCGCCTCGGCGAGCACCTGCGGCCAGCGGGCCTCGTAGGCCTCCGGGTCCTCCGCGGCGTCGAGGCCGAGCTCCTGCATGCGGGCGACTGCCGTGAACTCGGCGTTGCCGCCCAGCATGATGTCGGTGCCGCGGCCGGCCATGTTGGTGGCCACGGTGACGGCGCCCGGACGGCCCGCCTGGGCCACGATCGCGGCCTCGCGGGCGTGGTTCTTGGCATTGAGGACCTCGTGGCGGATGCCCCGCTTGGCCAGCAGGGTGGACAGGTACTCCGACTTCTCCACGGAGGTGGTGCCCACCAGCACCGGCTGGCGGCGCTCGTGGCGCTCGGCGATGTCCTCGACGACGGCGTCGAACTTCACCTTCTCGTTCTTGTAGACCACGTCGTTGTGGTCCACGCGCTGGCGCTCGCGGTTCGGGGGGATCACGACGACGCCGAGGCCGTACGTGGACGTGAACTCCGCGGCCTCCGTCTCGGCGGTGCCGGTCATGCCGGCGAGCTTGTCGTACCCGCGGAAGTAGTTCTGCAGGGTGACGGTGGCCAGCGTCTGGTTCTCCGGCTTGACCTCCACGCCCTCCTTGGCCTCGATGGCCTGGTGGAGCCCCTCGTTGTAGCGGCGGCCCTTGAGCACGCGGCCGGTGTGCTCGTCGACGATCTGCACCTCGCCGTCGAGGACCACGTAGTCCTTGTCCCGCTTGAACAGCTCCTTGGCCTTCACGGCGTTGTTGAGGAACTGGATGAGGGTGGTGTTCTGCGTCTCGTACAGGTTGGCGATGCCGAGGTGGTCCTCCACCTTCTCGATGCCCGGACCGAGCACGCCCACGGTGCGCTTCTTGTGGTCCACCTCGTAGTCCGAGCCCTCCTCGAGGCGGCGGACGAGGCGGGCGAACTCGCCGTACCAGCGGTTGGCCTCGCCCTGGGCCGGGCCGGAGATGATCAGCGGCGTGCGGGCCTCGTCGATGAGGATGGAGTCCACCTCGTCGACGATGGCGTAGTGGTGCTCGCGCTGGACCAGCTCGTCCAGGGACCAGGCCATGTTGTCCCGCAGGAAGTCGAAGCCGAACTCGTTGTTCGTGCCGTAGGTGATGTCCGCGGCGTACTGCTCGCGGCGCACGGCGGGCAGCTGGCCGGCCACGACCACGCCGGTCTCCATCCCGAGGAAGCGGAAGACGCGGCCCATGAGCTCGGCCTGGTAGGAGGCCAGGAAGTCGTTGACGGTGATCACGTGGACGCCGCGGCCGGTCAGCGCGTTGAGGTACGCCGGGGCGGTGGCCACGAGGGTCTTGCCCTCGCCGGTCTTCATCTCCGCGATGTTGCCCTGGTGCAGGGCGATGCCGCCGAGCAGCTGCACGTCGTAGTGGCGCTGGCCGAGGGTGCGGCCCGCCGCCTCGCGGACGGCGGCAAACGCCTCGGGCAGGAGCAGATCCAGGGACTCGCCGTCGGCGTGGCGCGCCTTGAGCGTGTCCGTCTCGGCGCGCAGCTCGGCGTCGCTCAGCGCCCGGAAGTCCTCCTCCAGGAGGTTCACGGCGTCCACCGTGCCCTGCATGCGGCGCAGGACGCGGTTGTCCGAGATCTTCAGGACGCGGTCGATGATCGAAGGCACTGGTTCTCTGCTCCCTTGCGGTGTGGCCGGGGTGGGGCCGGGTGCCCCTCCCGCACGGCCGTGGCGCGGTCTCCGGGACAGTGTACGGGCCGAGGCCGCACGCGCCGCGGCGCCCGTCCGCTCGGACGGGCGCCGCGTCTGGTCGGGGCCGACGCCGCGCGTCGGCCCCGGGTGCTCAGGCCTCGCGCGCCTGGTAGGCCCGCTCGCCCTCGGTGGCGGAGACGTGGTCCGCCGGGAGGGACTCGTCGAGGCGGATGACGCCGTAGCTCCAGCCGCGGCGGCGGTAGACCACGGAGGGCACGCCCGTCTCCACGTTCTGGAAGAGGAAGAAGTCGTGGCCGACCAGCTCCATGGCGTCGACGGCCTCGTCCACGGTCATCGGGGTCGCCGGGAAGGCCTTCTCGCGGATGCGCACCGGGGTGCCCTCCTCCGGGATGTCCTGCTCGCGGGCGGCGTCCTCCGCGGCCATCTGCGCGCCGTTGGGCGGCAGCGGCGGGACGAAGCCGACCTCGCCCGCACCGCGGGAGGCGCCGAGCTTGCCGTGCCGGCGGTCCTTGCGGCGGTCGCGCATGCGGCGCAGCCGCTCGGCCAGGCGGGTGACGGCCATGTCGAAGGCGACCTGCTTGTCGTCCGCGTCCGCCTCGGCGCGCACCACCTCGCGGGGGCCGCGGGCCGTGAGCTCCACGCGGACCGTCTCGTCGGAGTGCTTGTGGTGCGAGGACTTGGTGACGCGCACCTCGAGGGTCTCGGCCCCCTCGGCGAGCGTGTGGAGGCGCTCCGTGCGCTCGGCGACATGGTCCCGGAAGCTCTCCGGGAGGCTGAGGTTGCGGGCGATGTAGCTGACATCCATGGTCATGGCGTCCTCCTGATCCGACTCTCACGGGTCCGGCCTCGGGAGGGAGGGGGCTGCGCCTCGTCCGTCTCGACGTCCGCAGGACGGCGGGGGTCCGAGGGGGGCCTCCTTCCACCGTCGGCGGGACCGGAGCCGGGTTCCGGCTCCGTGCGAGTCACCCTACCCCCGCCCCCGTGACGGGACCAGGGTCGTCAGCGGGCGGGGCCACGGCGGCCAGGACCACGGCCCCGACCGGCCGCCCGCCGGCCCGGCGCACCGCCTCCGCGAGCGCGCCCAGCGTGGCCCCGGTGGTGAGCACGTCGTCCACGAGCAGCACCGGGGCGCCGGCGGGCAGCCGCCCGGGCACGGGCCGCCAGCGGCGCGCGCGACGGCGCCGCTGGGCCGAGCCCGCCCCGGCGTGGGAGGGGCCCACGCGTCGAGCTCGGCCGGGGCCGCGGGGCGCCCGCACCGCGTCGGAGACCACCCACGGGGCGGGCAGGGCGCGCACGAGCTCGGCCAGCGGGTCGTAGCCGCGGCGCCGGAAGCCGGCCGCGCCGCCGGGGACGGGGACGAGGAGCGCGTGGGCCGCCTCGGGCACGTCGGGCGCCAGGCGCGCGACGGCGGCGGACCGGCACAGGGCCTCGCCGAGGACGGCGCGCAGGTGCAGGCCGTGGTGGTCCTTGAAGGCGAGCACGGCGGCAGCCAGCGCGTCAGCGTAGCGGCCGGCGGCGACGACGGGCAGCGGCACTCCGCCGGGTCCGAGCGGGAGCGCCGCGGCGCCGTGCTCGGCGCGGAACGGCCGTGCGAGGGCGGCGTCGAGGTCGAGACGGCAGGGCGCACAGAGCCGGTGGCCGGGGGCGGCGCACACGGCGCACTCGGCCGGCAGGACGAGGTCGACGAACGCCGCGCCGAGCGCGGCGATCGCCCGCCGCGCAGCGGGCAGGCCGGAGTCGGACTCGAGGAGGGGCTCGGCGGCGCGGGCGTGCGGCATGGCCCCAGTCCACCGCGCGCGCCGCGCCTCGGCGGGGCACCGGGGCCGATGTGCGGGGCCGGCCCGCTGTGCAGGAGCGGCCACCGCCGGACCGGACCGCGCGCCCGGCTCAGCCGGGGAAGGAGAGGTCCCGCACGCCGCGCTCGAGCTCCTGGGCGCGCCAGGAGGAGCCGACCAGCAGGAACACCAGCTCGTCCGTCTCGGCGTACAGGGCGCCGCCGTCGCCCGCGGACACCCCGGTGAGCCCGCCGAGGGGGTTGAGCTCGCGCACGGTGCCGTCGATGGACACGATCCGGGGCACCACCCGCTCGTCCAGGGTCGCCGCGCGCGGCGAGACGAGGAGGTTGGTGTCGCCGGCCCACTCCACGGAGGCGGCCCTGCCGGTGGAGGGCAGCAGGATCGGCTCCGTGAGCGCGCTCGGCACCCCGTCCGAGCCCCGGACGATGCCGGCCACCCGCACGGTCCGCCGGTCGCCGTCGTCGACGAGGAGGGCGGCCCGCGCCCCGCTGCGCGAGACGCGCAAGTCCACGATGCGCTCGGCCGGCCGCAGCCAGGTGGCCGTGACGATGCGCGCCTCCTGGCCGGGCTCGGCGGGCACGGCGCGCACGCGCGAGGTCTCGGCGCCGTCGGCCGCCCACACCCAGCCCAAGCCGTCGATCGACGGCGAGGTCAGCCCCGTCCCTCGCATGGCCTCCCGCAGGGAGCCGTCCGTGCCGGCCACGTGGACGGCGGTGCGGTCCCGGGTGACGAACGCGAACCGGCTGCGGTCGCGGGACATCGTGGGGTCCACCGGGTCGAGGGCCGAGACGTCCGGCGCGCCGCCCACGGGGCCGACGCTCATGCCCTGGAAGTACGCGAGGTCGCCCGTGGCGGAGTCGATGCCCACCTGCACGGAGCCGGTCGTGGGCTCGTCCTGGACCGGCGGAGGCGGGTTCTCGCCGGAGGCGGAGAGCTCGGCCCCGTCGACGGTGACCCGCACGTCGCTCACCGACTGCAGGCCCAGGAGCGTGATCTCGAGCTGCTCGCGCATGCGATGGCGGCGGTCGGCGTCGGCGCCCTCCGCGGCGGCCTCGGTGAGGTCCACGTGGGCCACCCCGTCCTCGTCCACGGGCACGGTGGGGCCGGTGAGGTCGGCGCCGGTGCGCAGCGGGAAGGCCGTCTCGACGGCGCCCGTGAGGTACGGGGCGGGCCCGCGCAGCAGGGCGCGGGTCACCGCGGTCACGGTGGTGCCGCGGTTGACGAACCACCGCACGTCCGGGACGGCGTAGCGCTGGGCCGTGTCGTAGAAGGCGAGCTCGTGGGGGGCGAAGAGCTGGCCGAACTGGGACTGGGACAGGAGCGTGCCGTTCTCGGTGGCGGTGATACGCATGCCCTCCGGCCGCTCCTGGACGCTCACCTGCCAGGCCCGCGTGGTGCCCTGCGGGGCGATGGTGCGCAGGCCGAACTCGTCGATCTCGGAGTCCACCTCCACCTGGACCTGGTAGTTGCCGGTCCCCTCGCCGCGGGTGATGCGCGGCTGGGCGGAGTACACCACCGTCCGCTGACCCGGCGTCCACCGGGCGGCGGCCGGCCCGTCGAGGAACTCGCGGGCCACCGCGTAGTCGTCCTGCGGACTCGTGCCGGCCAGCAGGAAGCCGCGGATGACGTCCTCCGCCGTGTCGTCCGCGGAGGGGCCCGGCGGCCGGAACTGCGGGGCCTCCGGGGCGGCCGTGGCGCCGTCGAGGGGCCCGGCGCTGCGCACGTCGGAGGACTGCGGGATCTGCGTGCAGCCGCCCAGGGCGAGGGCCAGGGCGGCGGCCAGGCCGACGCCGGCCAGGCGGCGTGCGCGGCGGGGACCGGTCGGGCGGGTCGGGCGGGTCGGGCTCATCGGTCGTCCTCTCCGGGGTCGCGGCCGGACCGTCCGCCGTCGTCCCCCTGCGCGGCCGGCGCGCCCAGGAGGCGGGAGGGCGGGAGCAGCGCCTGCTCGGCGTGGCGCGCCGAGGACGCCGGCTCCGCGGCCTCCGCGGGCCCGCCGGCGCCGTCCGTCCCCGCCGCGGCGTCGGGGTCGACGACGTCGAACCCGTCGACGTCGGGGTCCTGCGGCACGGGCCGGGTGAGGTCCTCGGCGAACCGACGGTCCGCGGTGCTGTACTGCGGAGGCATGGGCAGCACCGACCGGCCGATCGGCTCGGGCGCCTCGGCGCCCGGGGCGGTCTCGCGCGGCTGCCGCGGCAGGGTCACCATGAAGGTGGAGCCCTCCCCCAGCTCGCCCCAGGCCTCGAGCCGTCCGCCGTGCAGGCGGGTGTCCTCGGTGGCGATCGCCAGGCCGAGCCCGGAGCCGCCCGTGGTGCGCTTGCGCGAGGGGTCGGCGCGCCAGAACCGGTCGAACACGCGCTGCACCTCCTCGGGGCTCATGCCGATGCCGTAGTCCACCACGGCCAGACTGACGGCCTCCTCGTCGGCGGCCACGAGCACGTCCACGGGTCGGCCCTCGGCGTGCTCGATCGCGTTGTTCACCAGGTTGCGCAGGATGCGCTCGATGCGGCGCGGGTCCACGCGGGCCCCGTAGCCGTCCGGGCGATCCCGGTCCATCGGCACCAGGTAGACGGGCACGCCGATCTGGTCCGCCAGCGGCTGGGCGGTGAGAACGACGTCGCGGGCGAGCTCGAGCATGTCGGTCTCCTCGAGGGCCGGGGTGGCGGCGCCGGCGTCGAACCGGGTGATCTCGAGCAGGTCGGCGAGCATGGCCTGGAAGCGGTCGACCTGGTGGTAGAGCAGCTCGGTGGAGCGGCGGTTGACGGGATCGAAGTCGTCGCGGGAGCCGTAGAGCACGTCCGCGGCCATCCGCACGGTGGTCAGCGGGGTGCGCAGCTCGTGGGAGACGTCCGAGACGAACCGCTGCTGCATCTGGGAGAGCTGCGCGAGCTGGCCGATCTGGTCCTGGATGCTGTCCGCCATCCGGTTGAACGAGGTGCCCAGGCGAGCCATCTCGTCCTCGCCGCGCACCGGCATGCGCACGGCCAGGTTGCCGCCGGAGATGGACTCGGCGGCCCGGGCGGCCTGCTGCACGGGCCGCACCACGCGCCGCGAGGCCCACCAGGACACGAGCACGTTGACCAGCAGGAACCCGGCGCCGAACACGAGCAGCACCCGCAGCACGGAGTCGAGGGACTCCTGCACGTCGGAGAGGTCGTAGACGAGGTAGAGGCCGTAGGCGGCGCCCGGCGGGAGCACCACCTGGGCGCCGAAGACGAGGCCGGGCCGCGTGGCGCCGGAGGCATCGGGCAGGGCCACGCTGGCGTCGTAGACGCCGGGGCCGGAGGCGACGGCCTCCTGCAGGTCCGCCGGGATCACGCCGGGGTCCAGGCCGGTCGAGGAGATCGTGCCCACGTAGGCGGACTCCGAGTCCGGCAGCGGCGCCAGGTGGTAGCGGCGGCGGATGGTGGTGCCGGAGTCGCCCTCGAGGGCGCGCAGCGTCTGGGTGACGAGCGCGTCCGTGCTCTGGGCGTCCGTGGCGGAGGTCTGCGCGAACGTGTCCCGCACCTGGCTCAGGCCGCGGCGGGCCTCGGCCTGGACCTGCTCGTAGCGGGAGTCGAAGAGGGCCTGCGTGATCTGCTGGGTGAGCAGTCCGGAGAACGCCAGCCCGGCCAGGAGGGTGAGCAGCCCGGCCAGCACGGCGGTGCGCAGCTGCAGGGACCGGCCCCAGCGGCGGCGCAGCCCGCGCCAGCCGCGGACCGGGGTCCACGGGCGGCGCCGAGCGCCGGACGGCGGGGGCGCGGACCCGCCCGGGCCGGCGTCCGGCCCGGGGGCCGCAGCGGAGCCGGCGCCGGAGACGGTCATGCGCTCAGCCCTGGCCGGCCTTGTAGCCCACGCCGCGGACGGTCAGGACGACGCACGGGTTCTCCGGGTCCGGCTCCACCTTGGAGCGCAGCCGCTGGACGTGGACGTTCACGAGGCGGGTGTCCGCCTGGTGGCGGTAGCCCCAGACCTCCTCCAGCAGCATCTCGCGGGTGAAGACGTGACGGGGGCGCCGGGCGAGGGCGACGAGGAGGTCGAACTCCAGCGGCGTGAGCGAGATGGCGGCGCCGTCGCGGGTGACCTGGTGGCCGGCGACGTCGATCTCGAGGTCGCCGATCTGCAGCACCTCGGCCGGCTTGGCCTCGCCCTCGCGCAGCCGGGCCCGGACGCGGGCGACGAGCTCGGCGGGCTTGAACGGTTTGGGCACGTAGTCGTCGGCGCCGGACTCCAGGCCGCGGACCACGTCCGCCGTGTCCGACTTGGCGGTGAGCATCACGATCGGCACGTCCGACTCGGAGCGCAGCAGCTTGCAGACCTCGATGCCGTCCATGCCGGGCAGCATGAGGTCCAGGAGCACGAGGTCCGGGCGCTCGCGGTGGAAGGCCGGCAGGGCGGCGGTGCCGTCCGCGGCGAACGCGGCCTCGAAGCCGTCGTTGCGCAGGACGATGCCGATCATCTCGGCCAGCGCCTCGTCGTCGTCCACCACCAGGATCTTGGCCCTGCTCATCGTGCCCTCCTCGTCCGCGCGCGGTCCGGCACCACGGGCGTCACGCGGCCCGGGCACAGGGATCCTGCAGGTTCAGACCGATGATAGCGGCCGCCCGGGACGCCCCCGTCCGCCGGGCTCACCCCAGCACGTCGTCGAGTCGCGCGGCCAGCTCCGCCGCGTCCGTGCGCAGCCGCCGCAGCACGGTCGCGTCGTGGCGGCCCGGCGCCGTCAGGCCCGTCCCGCGCAGGTGCGCCGGGTCCGCGCCGAGGCGCTCCCACGTGGTCACCACGTCGGCCGGGCGCAGGTGCGCCGCCGGGCTCAGGGTGAGGCCGCGGCCGGCGTCGGCCCAGCCGGCGGCGCTCTCCCAGGCGGCGCGGGTGCCGGCGGCGCCGTCCGGGCCGTCGTCGAGGTCGCCCACCGGCACCACGAGGCGGACCGGGGCGCCTCCGTCGTCGTCCTCCCCGCCCGCGGCGGGCAGGCACTCCCCCGCGAGCGCGGCGAGCTCGGCCGTGGCGGGCACGTCCGCCGCGGAGGCGGTCCGGCGGCCGGGGGCCAGCCACACGGACGCCACACCGGGCAGGGCGGTGAGGGCGGCGAGCAGCTCGCGCCACAGGCCGCGGGCCTCGTCGCGGGGCAGCGAGCGCACGGTGCGGTAGCCGCTCGCGGTGGGCAGGGCGCCGGCCAGGACGGCGGCGGCCCACGGCTCGTCCACCAGCAGGCCGAGGCCCGCGGCCCCGGTGGCCGCGCGCAGACGCGGGACCGCCTCGAGCAGCCCCTCGAGGTAGGAGGCGGCGACGTCGCGGCGCGCGCCGTGGTCGGCGAGCACGCGCTCGCCGCCGGGCAGCCACAGCCCGCCCAGCAGGCTCAGCGGGCCGCGCACGCGCACGGCCAGCCGCTCGACGACGGCGCCCTCGGCCCCGGCGGTGTCCGCCCAGCGGTGCGCGTCCTCGCGCCAGAAGGACGCGGCGCGCCGCCGGTCCATGCCGGAGCCGGCGGCCCCGGGCGGACTCACCCGCCAGCCGTGGGGCTGCAGGTCCACGGCCAGCTCGGACAGCAGCGCGGCGGAGCGGCCGGTGGCGTCGGCGCCGGGGCCGCGGGCGGGCAGCTCGGGCAGGACCGGCCAGTGCTCGGCCCCGAGCTCGCCCAGGGTCACCCGCTGGGCCTCGGCGGCGTCCGTGCCGGCCCACGGGGAGCCGCCGAGCGCCACCGGGCGGGCGCCGTCGTCGTGCGCCTCAGGCATCGGCGCCGCCGCGCCGAGGGTCGTCCCCGGCGTCCGTCCGCGTCCGGTCCGGCGCCGCATCGGCCGCCGGGTCCCCGGCGGGCGCCTCGGGCCCCGCCCCCGCGGCGAGGGCGCGGTGGTGGCGGATCACCTCGGCGATGATGAAGTTCAGGAACTTCTCGGCGAACGCGGGCTCGAGGTCGGCCTCGATGGCGAGCCGGTGCAGGCGCTCGATCTGGGCGGCCTCGCGGCCCGGGTCCGAGGGCGGCAGCTCGTGGCGCGCCTTCAGCGCCCCGACCCGCTGCGTGAACTTGAACCGCTCGGCGAGCAGGTAGACGAGCGAGGCGTCGATGTTGTCGATGCTCCCGCGGATCGCGTACAGCTCCGCCAGGACCTCGGGGTCCGTCCGGCCGGTGAGCGAGCTGGCGTGGGGGTCGTAGTCCGGGCTCATGGCCGAAGCCTACGCATCGGATCCGGCGGCGAGTCGGGCATTGCGGGCGGTGTCGATGGTGGCCTGGCCCAGCACGCGGGTGCCGCGGTAGAGCACGGCGGTCTGCCCCGGCGCCACGCCCCGCAGCGCCCGGGCCGGCTCGATCTCCCAGCGCGGACCGCCGGCCTCGTCCTCGAGCTGCCGGGCCCGCGCGTCGACGATCTCCCCGTGGGCGCGGAACTGCAGGGCGCAGTCGAACCACTCCCCCGTCCGCGCCTCGGGCAGCGCGGCGCCGGCCCACGTGGGGCGGATGCCGGTGATGCGGTCCACGTCCAGCAGCTCCCGGCCGCCCACCACCACGGTGTTCTCCTTGGGCCGCACCTCGAGCACGAACCGCGGCCGGCCGTCCGGGGCGGGGCGGCCGATGGCCAGGCCCTTGCGCTGGCCCACCGTGAACGCCTGCGCGCCGGCGTGCTCGCCCACGGCGCGGCCGTCCGCGTCCACGATCGGGCCGGGCGTCAGGTCGATGCGCTCGGCGAGCCAGCCGCGGGTGTCCCCGTCCGGGATGAAGCAGATGTCGTGGGAGTCTGGCTTGGCGGCCACGGACAGGCCGCGCTCGGCCGCCTCGGCGCGCACGAGCTCCTTGGAGGGCGTGTCCGCGAGGGGGAAGAGGCAGTGGGCGAGCTGGTCCGCGGTGAGCACGCCGAGGACGTAGGACTGGTCCTTGGCATCGTCGGCGGCCCGGTGCAGCTCGAGGCCGCCGTCCGGGCCGGGGCGCACAGCGGCGTAGTGGCCGGTGCACACGGCGTCGAAGCCGAGCTCGAGGGCGCGCTCCAGCAGGGCGGCGAACTTGATGCGCTCGTTGCAGCGCATGCACGGGTTCGGCGTGCGCCCGGCCGCGTACTCGGCGACGAAGTCCTCCACCACGTCCTCGGCGAAGCGCTCGGAGAAGTCCCACGTGTAGAAGGGGATGCCCAGGCGCTCGCAGGCGCGCCACGCGTCCGAGGCGTCCTCGATGGTGCAGCAACCCCGCGAGCCGGTGCGCAGCGTGCCGGGCATCCGGGACAGTGCCAGGTGCACCCCGACGACGTCGTGCCCCGCCTCCACGGCGCGCGCGGCGGCGACGGCGGAGTCCACTCCTCCGGACATGGCAGCCAGGACCTTCATCGGCTCTCCTCCTTCGTGGTCGGTGCGCCCTTCGGCGTCGGTGCGCCGCGGCGCGGCGCGGGGGCGAGGGCGCGCAGCGCGGTGATCAGCGCGTCCACGTCCGCCGGGGTGCTCGTGCGCCCCAGGGTGAAGCGCTGGGTGGCCCGCGCGTCGGCCTCGGTGCGCCCGGGCAGGGCGGCCACCACGTGGGAGGGCTCGGCCACCCCGGCGGTGCAGGCCGAGCCGGAGGACGTGTCCAGGCCGGCGGTGTCGAACGTGAACAGCAGCGCGTCGGCGGTGCGGCCGGGCACCGTGACGTGCACGTTGCCAGGCAGGCGCCGGGTGCCCGGCGGCAGGGGCTCCCCCGTGGCCGGGTCCGCGTCCCGCGGCCCGGTCAGCGCCACGGTCTCCAGGGCCTCGACGGCGTCGATCACCCGGTCCCGCAGCGCCCCGAGCCGCACTGCCTCGGCCGGCTGCTCGGCCACGGCCTCGGTGAGGGCGGCCGCGAGCGCGGCGGCCAGCGCCACGGAGACGGTGCCCGAGCGCAGCCGGCGCTCCTGGCCGCCGCCGTGGACCACGGGCGTCAGGGCCACGTCGCGGCGCACCAGCAGGGCACCCACGCCCACCGGGGCGCCGGCCTTGTGCCCGGACACCGCGAGGGTGGCCGCCCCGGAGGCGGCGAAGTCCACCGGCACGGCGCCGACCGCCTGCACGGCGTCCGTGTGCAGGGGCACGCCGTGGGCGGCGGCGATCCGCGCGGCCTCGGCCACGGGCTGGACGGTGCCGATCTCGTTGTTGGCCCACATCAGCGCCGCCAGGGCGGTGCGCTCGGAGGCCGCGGCGAGCGCGGAATCCCACGCGGCGAGGTCCACGACGCCGTCGGCGTCCACGGGGACGATCACCGGCTCGGCACCCTCGTGGGCGGCGAGCCAGTCCACGGCGTCCAGGACGGCGTGGTGCTCGGCGCCGGTGAGCACGATCCGCCGCCGCTGCGGGTCGGCGGCCCGCCGAGCGCGGAACAGGCCCTGGACGGCGAGGTTGTCCGCCTCGGTGCCGCCGGAGGTGAGCACCACCTCGCTGGGGTGCGCGCCGAGGGCCGCGGCGACCGCCTCGCGCGCCTGCTCGAGCGCCAGCTTCGCGCGCCGCCCGGAGGCGTGCAGCGAGGCCGGGTTGCCGGGCAGCGCGGCCGCCTCGGCCAGGGCCGCGAGCGCGCTCGGACGCACCACCGTGGTGGCGGCGTGGTCCAGGTGCACGCGCTCCCCGAGGGGGCGCGGGGTCGCGGCGGAGGGCATCGGACCAGTGTACGAGCCGCCCGCACGCACCGTCCGGCCTCGGCGGTGCGCACGAAGCGGGACGGTGCTCCTGTGCCGCCCGCCTGCCCAGGGGTGCGGCGATCCCGGGTCCGTCCGATGCGCCAGAATGTCGCCATGACCCTGACCGAGCCCGCCCTGCGCCACCCCGTCCGCCGCTTCGCCCGCCGCGAGGTGGACTTCCGCCGTCGCATCCTGACGATGGCCGTGGTGAACCGCACCCCGGACTCCTTCTACGACGACGGCGCGGCGTTCGCCCTCGAGGCCGCCGTGGACCAGGCCCGGGCGGCCGCCGAGGCCGGCGCGGAGTGGGTGGACGTGGGCGGGGTCCCGTTCGCGCCCGGCCCCGCCCTGGACCCCGGCGAGGAGGCCCGGCGGGTGGTGCCGCTCATCGCGGCCCTGCGCGGGGAGGCCGCCGAGCGCTCCGAGGCCGTGGCCGGGCTGATCCTCTCCGCGGACACGTTCGAGCCCGCCGTCGCCGAGGCGGCCATCGCGGCGGGCGCCGACGTCGTCAACGACACCTCCGGCCTCGTTCACGCGGACCTGGGCCGCGTGGTGGCCGCCTCGCAGGCCCACCTCGTGGTCACCCACTCGCTGGCGCACGTCCACGGCCCCCGGGCGGTGGCGCCGCAGCCCCGGTACGACGACGTCGTCGCGGAGGTCCGCGAGTACCTGCTGCGCACCGTGGAGCGGGCCGTCGCCCTGGGCGTCCCCGAGGAGCGGATCATCGTGGACCCGGGGCACGACCTGAACAAGAACACCCTGCACACGCTCGAGATCACGCGGCGGCTGGACGAGATCGCCGCGCTCGGGCTCCCCGTCCTGGCCGCCGTGTCCAACAAGGACTTCATCGGCGAGAGCCTGGACCAGCACCGCCATGAGCGCCTCGCCGGCTCGCTCGCCGCCGCCGTGGCCTGCGTGCACGGCGGCGCCCGGATCCTGCGCATGCACGACGCCGCCGCGTCCGTCTCCGCCGCCCGCCTGCTCGAGTGCGTGTTCGGCTGGCGCGAGCCCGCCCGCCTGGTGCACAACATGGGCGAGGCCAACCCCGCCCCGGACCGCACCTCCCTGGCCGAGCACCGTGCCGGCCGCGTCCGGGCCGGAGGGACGCGGTGAGGCGCCTGGCCGCCGTCGGCCCGGAGCTCTCGGACGAGGACCTGCTCGCCCTGCGCCGCGCCCCCTCCCCTCAGGACGCCCCGGGGCCGTGGGTGCGCGCCGTGTTCGTGTCCTCCCTGGACGGGGCCACCGCCCTGGACGGCCGCTCGGGCACGCTCGGCTCGCCGGCGGACCGGCGGCAGTTCGCGCTCGCCCGCACGGACGCGGACGTGATCCTCGTGGGCGCCGGCACCGTGCGCGCCGAGGGCTACGCCGGCCCCCTCGTGGACGCCGCCGCCCGGGCCCGCCGCGCCGCCCGGGGCCTGCCGGAGCACCCGGCCGTGGCCGTCGTGACCGGCTCGCTGGACCTGGACCCGGACGGCGAGTTCTTCCGCGCCGCCCCCGTGCGCCCGTGGGTGATCGCCTCCGAGCGGGCCGTCGCGGCCCGGCCGGAGCGCGCCGCGGCGCTGGCGGAGGTCGCCGACGTGCTGACCGCCGGCGTCCGGGACGTCGAGCCGCGGGAGCTGCTGGCGCTCCTGGCCGGCCGCGGCGTGCGCGTCGTCCACTGCGAGGGCGGGCCGACCCTGTTCGGCGCCCTCGCCGCCGCCGGCGCCGTGGACGAGCTGCTCCTCACCCTGTCCTCCCTGCTGGCCGGCGGGGCGGGGCCGCGCCTGGTCCCCGTCGTGGAGGGGATCGGGCTGCCGGCGCGGATGCTCCCCCACCACGTGCTCACCCAGGACGGGGACCTCTACCTGCGCCTGCTCCACGAGCGCCACGCGGCCCTGCTGGCCGACGCGCCCGTGCTCGACGGACGGGCGGGCACGGGTCGATGAGCGCCGCAGACGAGCACCGCACGGCCTACGAGGTCCTCGGCGTGGACCGCGACGCCGACGACGCGGCCGTGCGCCGCGCCTACCGGGCCGCCGCCCGCCGCACCCACCCCGACGCCGGCGGCGATCCCGCGGCGTTCCGCGCCGTCTCCCGGGCCTGGCAGGTCCTCGGCGACGCCGACGCCCGCCGCCGCTACGACCTGTCCCTGCCGGCCCCCGGCGCCGGCCGGGCCCCCGCCTCCTGCGGCGCTGCCCGACCGGGGCGGGCCGCGGCGTCGAGACCGGCCCGGGGCGCCGCCGGCCGCCCGGCGCGCACCGTGCGGTACGAGCCGCCGCCCGGCGAGGGCGAGTCCGACGCCGCCGTCCTGGACCTGCCCCGTTCCAGCCAGCGCGTGCACGGCGCGCCGCGGCCCCGCGGGATCCTCCCGGACGAGCACCGGGTGCTCCGCCAGGCCCGCACCCTGGACCTCCTGCTGCGCCACGTGGCCGACGCGCTGCCGGCCGCGCGCGTGCTCACCGGGCTGCGCCTGGCCGGCCGCTGGGGCCGGCCCCTCGACGTCGACCATGCCGTGCTGTGCGGGCACCGCCTGGCGCTCGTGGGCTCCGTGATGGTCCCGGAGGGCGCCTACACGTGGGACGGGTCCGACCTGCGCTCGCGCGGGCGGCCGGTGGCGCCCCCGTTGCTGGGGCCCGCCATGATGGCCTGGCAGCAGGTGCTCCCCCAGGTCACGGTGGGCGGATTCGTGCACGTGATGACGGACCGCGACGCCCTCCACGGGCCCGTGATCCGCCACGCTCGCGGGGCCGACGACCCCGGCGCCCGGGCCGACCTGCTCACCGCCCCGCCCGCCCCCGGCCTGCAGTTCGTCCGCGACATGCTCCTGTTCCTCGGCACGGGCGAGGACCCGGACCTGGTGGACCGCCGCGTGCTCGGCACCCTCGTCGAGCGGCTGCACTGACCCGGGTCCGCGTCCCGGTCCCCGTGCTCCGGGCCGCGGAGGCGCCGCGCCACTAGGCTGAGCGCGTGTCCGACTCCCCCGCCCCGCCCCGCCCGAACCCCCATGAGGGCGCCGAGCGCGCGCCCGCGCCCGGCACCCCCCGCTTCCGCATCCTGCTGCTGACGCCCGAGATCCCCGGCAACACCGGCAACGCGATCCGGCTCGCCGCGATCACCGGGGCCGAGCTGCACCTGGTGGAGCCGCTGGGCTTTGGCTTCGAGGACGCGCACCTGCGGCGCGCCGGCCTGGACTACCACGACCTCGCCGTGGTCACCGTGCACCCGGACCTGGACGCCGCCCTGGCCGCGCTCGCCCCGGCCCGCGTGCTGGCGTTCACGGCGCGCGGGCGGGTGCGGCACGACCGGGTCGACTACCGGCCCGGGGACGTGCTGCTCTTCGGCCGCGAGTCGACGGGGCTGCCCGAGGAGGTCGTCGCCGACCCCCGCGTCGCCGAGACCGTCGCGCTGCCCATGCAGCCCTCGCGGCGCTCGCTGAACCTCGCGAACGCCGTGTCCGTCGCCGTCTACGAGGCGTGGCGTCAACACGGGTTCGCCGGTGCGGCGTCCGCGACCGATTCCCTAGACTGAGGCCACCATGCAGACTCCTGACGCGTCCGAGCCCCGGGCCGACCGCTCCGCAGCGGCCGGCGCGCCCGCCCTGGACACCCTGCTCCGCCGCAGCGCCGAGGGCGACCGCGCGGCCTTCTCCGCGTTCTACGACGCCACGGTGCCGTGGGTGCACGGCCTGGCCTCGGCGATGTTCCGCTCCGCGGACGACGCCGCGGAGGCCACGACCCGCACCTACCTGACCGCGTGGGAGGAGGCGTCCGAGGCCGGGCTGGACCTGAGCGAGCACGACGCCGCCTCCCACCGCGAGCGCCAGGTGTTCACGTGGCTCGAGGTCCTGGCGCACCGCGTGATGACCACGCTCCTGCGCACGGACGGCCTCCCCGAGGCCGGGCACGGGCTGCTCCCGGACCGCGCCGGGCCCGGCTCGGCCGGACCCGCCGAGCGGCCCGAGGACCTGGACTCCCGGGTGGACCCGGCTGCGTTCGAGGCCGTGCGCCTGGCCTGGCTGGGCGGGCTCACGGACCGGCAGGTCGCCGAGCGGATGGGCCGCCCGGTGGCCGAGTCCCGCACGCTGCTGCGCGACGGCGTCCGGCAGGTCGTCGAGGCGCACCGCGCGCTGACCCGCGACGCGGCGGACCGCTCCCCGGCGACGTCCGCGCGCCCGGCGCTGGCCACCTCCGTCCGCGAGGACGTCGAGGCGGGCCACGCCCTGGAGCTGGCCGACCTCTCGGCCGTCCACGCCCTGGAGACCGCCGGCCACACCGCGGCGGTCTCGGCGGTGCAGCGCCGCGGCGGGGACCTGCCCCGCTGGCGCTCCCGGGTGGACGGCGCGCGCCAGGCGGTGGCCTGGGCCTTCCGCTCCGTGACCGCCGAGCCCCCCTCGGCCATGCTGGACGACGTCCTGCGCCGCCTGCCCGCCCAGGACGTGGGCATGGACCTGATCGGCGAGGAGGCCGCGCCCGCCCGCCCGCCGAAGGACCGGCTGCGCTGGCTCAAGATCACCGCCATGGTCCTGCTGGCCGCGCTGGTGCTCGGCGTCGGCGCGTGGACGGTCTGGAGCCAGTTCACCCGCCCGGGCATCGTGCACCGCGTGGACCAGTCCGAGGACCTATTCACCACCTCGGAGAACCCGGCCCGCGACGGAGGCACCGCGCAGGCCTTCCTCTCCCGCGACCAGAACAGCGGCTACGTGACGGTCAGCGGCATGCCGCAGCTGCCGGACGGCCAGGCCTACCAGGTGTGGCTGTACCCCGACGACGGCACCGCCCCCGCCTCGCTGGGCACCTTCGACGCCAACGGCTTCGGCGAGCCCGTCACCTTCCGCGGCCTGGACCGGTTCGCCGCTGTCGGGATCACCGTGGAGCCGAGCTCGGGCTCCGAGGTGCCGACCACGGACACGCTCGTGGGTGTGGACCTCGACCCGACCGCGCACACGGGCCCCCGCTACGGCGGGCGGCCCAGCACCAACTGAGGCTCACACGGCGAAGGGGCCGGCGACGGATGACGTCGCCGGCCCCTTCGCTGTCCCGCGGCGGCTCAGGCCCCGGGCTCAGAACCCGGAGATGGTGCCCGGCCCGTTGACGGTGACCAGGTGGAAGGCCTCGGCGAGGCCCGGCGCGGCGGCGGGGCCGGCGGCGTGCCGGTGGTGCTCCGTCATCTGCGCGTGCACGTGCCGGCGCATGGCGGCCACGTCCGGGTGCTGGGAGATGTGGGCGTCCAGGGCCCGCAGCTTCACGTCCTCCAGGCCGGTGACGTCCACGACCGTGTTCCGCCGCGCCGCGGGTGCGCTGTAGAGCAGCAGGTGGCGGATCTTGAAGGCCTCGAGGCCCTCGGCGGCGAGCTCGGGGTAGGCGTAGGGGTTCTCCACGGCCGGGTACGCGGCGCGCACCACGGCCTCCCCGCACGCCAGGTGGTCCGGGTGGGCGGCCTGCATGAGCTCCCAGTCGCGCTCGGGGTGGGTGCTGAGCACCACGTCCGGGCGCACTCGGCGCATGAGGGCCACGAGCTTGCGGCGCACGCCGTGGTCCGGCTCGAGGTGGCCGTCGCGCTCGCCGAGGAAGTGGACCTCGTGGGCGCCGACGACGGCGGCCGCGGCCCGCTGCTCCGCGTGGCGGCGGGCGGTCATCGCCTCGGGGCCCTCGGAGTCGAAGCCGCCGGCGTCGCCGTCGGTGACGACGCAGAGCTCGACGCGCAGCCCCGCCGCGCTGAGGCCGGCCAGGGTGGCGGCGGCGCCGAAGTCCAGGTCGTCGGGGTGGGCGCCGACGGCCAGGACGGTGCGCCAGCCGTGCTCGGCCGCGAGCGCGGCGGGGGTGATCGGGGTCGTCACTGGCTGGTGTCCTCCTGGAACTCGACCTGGGCCTTCTGCTCCGCGCCGTCGCGGAGATAGGTGATCTCGGCCGAGTCTCCCACGCGGTGCTCGCGGACCACGGCCGTGAGGGACTCGGAGTCGATGACGGCGCGCTCGCCCACCGCGGTGATCACGTCGCCCTCCCGCAGCCCGGCCTGCGCGGCCGGCGAGTCGGCGACGACCTCGTGGACGCGGGCGCCGTCGCTGAACACGGTCCGGGCCTGCGCGTCCCCGCCCTGCACCTCGGCCGGCTCGGGGGTGACGCTGACGCCGAGGACCGCGTGGGTGGCCTCCCCGTGCTCGATCAGGTCCTGGGCCACGCGCTGGGCGTAGTCCACGGGGATGGCGAAGCCCACGCCGATGTTGCCGGCCTCGCCCTGGCCCTGCCCGGCCGAGGCGATGGCGACGTTCACGCCCACGAGCCGGCCCTGCCCGTCCACGAGGGGGCCGCCGGAGTTGCCGGGGTTGATGGCCGCGTCGGTCTGCAGCACGTTGATGTAGACCTCGCCCTGGGGGCTCTGCTGGGCGCCGGGCAGCTCGAACCGGAAGCGCTCCGGTCCGGAGGACGAGCCCTGGCCGGGGCCCTGGCCCTGCCCGGACTCCTGCTGCCGGGGCGCCTCGGAGGAGGCGACGGCGATGGTGCGGTCCAGGGTGGAGATGATGCCGTCGGTGACGGTGTTCGGCAGGCCGAGCGGGGCGCCGATGGCGATCGCGTCGTCGCCGACCTTCAGGTCCGCCGAGCGCCCCATCTGGATGGGGGTGAGGTCCGGGGCGTCGATCTTGATGACGGCCAGGTCCGAGAGCGGGTCGGTGCCGACGACGGTGGCGGCGTACACCGTGCCGTCTGAGGTGCGCACGGTCAGCTCCGCGTCCGAGGTCTGGCCGCCCAGGGTGACCACGTGCGTGTTGGTGAGGATGTGCCCCTCCTCGTCCAGGATCGAGCCGGAGCCCGAGCCGGAGCCCTGCCCGGAGGTCGCGGAGATGGTCACCACGGAGGGCAGCGCGGTCTTGGCGGCCGTGCCGACGGCGGTGTCCGCCACGTCCTGGCCGGGGTCGGCGGAGGCCGGGCCCGAGGACGTGGAGGAGTCCGGCGCGGAGCCGGAGGCGTCGGCCCCCGGCTCTGCCGCGACGCCGCAGCCGGCCAGTCCGGTCACGAGCACGGCGGAGGCGAGCAGGCCGAGTCCGGCTCGGGCGCGCGGGGCGCGTCGACCGGGGTGCCGCGCCTCCGCGGCGGGCCGGGCGGGTGCCGGGGTCTGATCCGTCAGGGTCTGGTCCGTCGGGGTCTGGTCCGTCGGGGTGTGGGCCACGGTGTCCTCGCTTCGCATCGGATGCCCCGGGCGGTCGACGCGGACGTCACGGGCGGCGGACGCGCGTCCCGGGGCGGGACCATGCTGGCCCCTGATCCTGGGCGTCCTCTGAACGTCCGCCGGGAACGCTCCCCGCGCCGGGGCGGGGCCCGGGCCGCGCGCCCTCTCCCCCAGGACGGCGGCCCGGATCCCTTCTCTCCGGCTCGGCGACCGCCCTACACTCGACCGCAGGATCCGGCGGACCGCCTCGAGAGGGCGGCCCGCCTCCGCCGTCGAAGGAGCCCCCGCATGACCCCCACCGCCCGCCCCGCCGCCGCCGGCCGCCTGGCCCGCGCCGTGACCGCCGCGGGCCTGGGAGGCGCGGGCCTCCTGCTCGCCGCCCCGGCGGCGGGCGCCGTGACGGTGCCCCCGGGCGTGTACGTGGTGGACGAGGCTCAGGTGCTCACCCCGGCCGAGGAGCAGCGGCTGACGAACGAGATCACCGCGCTCGGCCGCGAGACCGGCCAGGGGCTGTACGTGGTCTACGTGGACGAGTTCGAGACGAACGCGCAGGACCTGGCGCAGGACGTCGCGGACCAGCGCGGGCTCGGCACGACCGACTCGATCCTGGCGATCGCCGTGGAGCAGCGCTCCTTCGGCTTCGACGCCGGGGCGCGGGACACGGCCCTGCAGGACGACGTCACGGCCACCTACATCCGCCCCGCCCTGCAGGACGCCTCCCGGACGGGCTGGCTGGGCCCGGCGCTGGCGGCCGTCCAGGGCGTGGACGACGCCGCGGACGGCGAGCTGGACGGCGTGGGCGCCTCCGGCGCCGAGTACGACCCCGCCGGCACGCTGCCCGGCCGCGCGGCGCGGGATGAGGGCCGCGGGGCCGGCTCGGCCGGCCAGGAGTCCTCCGGCGGCGGCGCCCTGACCGCCGTGCTCGGGGCGGGCGCCGTGGCGGCCGCGGTCGGCGGCGGCGTGCTCGTGGCCCGGAACCGGCGGAAGAAGGACGGCGGCGCCGTCGAGCGCTCGGGCCGGGACGCCCGCCCCGTGGAGCGCGACCCCCTGGACGAGATGAGCCTGGAGGACCTGCGCACCCGTGCCGGCTCGAAGCTCGTGGCGGCGGACGACGCGATCCGCTCCTCCGAGCAGGAGCTGGGCTTCGCGATGGCCTCGTACGGCGAGGACGCCGTGCGGACGTTCCGCGAGGACATCGACCAGGCCAAGGAGCACATGCGGGCCTCGTTCCAGCTGCAGCACCAGCTGGACGACCACATCCCGGACACCGAGGAGGACCAGCGCTCCTGGCTCAAGGAGATCATCCAGCGCAGCGACGCCGTCGGCGCCGCCCTGGCCTCCCACCAGAAGGACTTCGACTCGCTGCGCGACCTCGAGAACAAGGTGCCCGAGGCCCTCGAGCGGATCGACGCGCGGCTGCCCGAGACCCGCGCTCGGGTCCAGCAGGCCGAGTCCTCGATCTCCGCGCTCCACGGCCAGTACGCCGAGTCAGCGCTGGCCGAGGTCGCGGACAACGCGGCCCAGGCGCGCGAGCGCCTCGAGTTCGTGGAGACCGCCGAGGCCAAGGCCCGCCAGGCCTGGGAGAGCCAGGACCGCTCCACCGCGGCCCTGGCCGTCCGCGCCGCGGAGGAGTCCCTCAGCCAGGTGGACACGCTCACCGAGGCGGTCGGCAAGGCGGAGGGCTCGCTGCGCACCATCGTGGGCAACCTCCAGACCGGCCTCGCCCAGTCGGAGCAGGACCTCGCCGAGGCCGAGACCCTCGTGGCCAACGGCTCGCACCCCGAGCTGGCCGGCCCCGTGGCGGGCATGAAGAGCACCCTGGCCGCCGTGCGCCGCTCCCTCTCGGGCGGCCGCCCCGACCCCCTCGACCTGCTGCACCAGCTCGAGGCGGCGCACCGGCAGCTCAACACGCCGCTGTCCGGCGTGCGCGACGCCCGCGAGCAGGCCCGCCAGGCCTCGCAGATGCTCAACTCGGCGATCGCCCAGGCCCAGGCCCAGATCGACGGCACCGCCGACTTCATCGGCGCCCGCCGCGGCGCCGTCGGCTCCGAGGCCCGCACCCGCCTCGCCGAGGCGGACCACACCCTGCGCGCCGCGATCGACCTGTCCCGCACGGACCCGGTCACCGCCCTGCAGCAGGCCCAGCGCGCCTCCCAGCTCGCGGAGCGCGCCTCCGAGCTCGCCCGCCAGGACGTGGAGGGCTTCGGCTACGGCGGCGGCATGTACGGCCCCGGCATGGGCGGCATGTACGGCGGCCGCCAGCGCAGCGGCGCCGGTGCCAGCTTCGGCGGCGGCCTGGGCGGCGCGCTGCTCGGCGGTATCCTGATGAACTCCATGTTCAACAGCGGCGGCGGCAGCTGGGGCGGCGGCGGCTTCGGCGGCTTCGACGGCGGCGGGCTCGGCGGAGGCGACTTCGGCGGGTTCGGCGACATCTCGGGCGGCGGCTTCTGACCGACGCCCCCTACGACTCCGGTGCACGGCGCATCGGCCCGGACCGCTCACCCGGCCGGGGCCCGGCCCGCGGAGGCGGGACGGGACGGACGCAGGCCGACGGTCTGCGCTGACGTGAAAGACCGACGAAAGGCAGACATCATGGTCAAGCAGTCCATCTTCGGCCGCATCAGCACGCTGGCGAAGGCCAACATCAACGCGATGCTGGACAAGGCGGAGGACCCCCAGAAGATGCTGGACCAGATGGTCCGGGACTACACCAACAACATCGCCGAGGCCGAGGCCGCCGTCGCCCAGACGATCGGCAACCTGCGGATGATCGAGGACGACTACCGCGAGGACCAGGACGCCGCCCGCAGCTGGGGCCAGAAGGCGATCGCCGCCTCCCAGAAGGCGGACGACTTCCGCACCAAGGGCGACGCCGCCTCCGCGGACAAGTTCGACAACCTCGCCAAGGTGGCCATCGAGCGTCAGATGGACTCCGAGCGCCAGGCCAAGTCGGCCGAGCCGACCATCACCTCCCAGCGGGAGATCGTGGAGCGCCTGAAGACCGGCCTGGACCAGATGAAGGTCAAGCGCCAGCAGCTCGTGTCCAAGCGCGACGAGCTGACCGCGCGCGCCAAGTCCGCGCACGCGCAGTCCGCCGTCGCCGACGCCGTGAAGTCGATCGACCTGCTCGACCCGACCTCCGAGGTGTCCCGCTTCGAGGAGAAGGTGCGCCGCGAGGAGGCCCGCGTCCGCGGCCAGCAGGAGCTCGCCGCCTCCTCCCTGGACGCCCAGTTCGAGTCCCTCGAGGACCTCGGCGAGAAGACCGAGGTGGAGGCCCGCCTGGCCGCCCTGAAGTCCGGCGGCGCCGGCCAGTCCGCCCTGACCGCCGGCGGTTCCGAGGACTCGGACCTGGCGCTGGACTACGGCGTCGAGACCACCGCGGAGCAGGGCGCCGAGCAGACCCGCGTCGAGCGCGGCTGACCCTCCCCCTCCCCGACGGCCCGTCGCCCGGCACCTGCCGGAGCGGCGGGCCGTCGTCGTGCCCGGCCCCGGGCGGCGCGGAGCGTGCGCGCGCCCTCTGCTAGTGTCCCTGGGTCCCCGGGCCGACCCACGGGGGCGCCTCGCATCCGCCTCCGCACAGAGGGAGAACCCCATGCAAGAGCAGTTCACGGCCTGGTCCGTGCTGGTCGACGCCGGCCTGATCGGCGCCCTGCTGGCCGTCGGCACGCTGGCACGCGCCGTCATCAAGCCGCTCCAGACGCTCATGATCCCGGCCTCCGTGATCGCCGGCATCCTGGGCCTCGTCCTGGGCCCCAACGTCCTGGGCTGGCTGCCGTTCAGCACCCAGCTGGGCACCTACGGCTCGATCCTGATCGTGATCGTGTTCGTCTGCATCGCGCTGACCGACGACTTCGACGTCCGCAAGATCGGCCGCCCCGTGGGCTCCTTCGCCTCCTACGGCGTGCTCATCTACGCCTCGCAGGTGGCGATCGGCGCGCTCGTGGCGCTGCTCGTGCTGCAGCCGCTGTTCTCCACGCCGGACTCGTTCGCCGCGCTGCTGTTCGCCGGCTGGGCGGGCGGCTTCGGCTCCGCCGCGGCCGTGGGCCAGGCCTACGCCGCCAACGGGGACATGACCGTCACCTCCCTGGCGTACACCTCCGCCACGGTCGGCATGATCGTCGGCGTGGTCGGCGGCATCATCCAGGCCAAGATCGGCGCCAAGCGCGGCCACGCGAAGGAGTTCGCCGGGCTGACCTCCATCCCGGACGAGCTGCGCACCGGCGTGCTGGACCAGGTCCAGGAGCGCCCCGTGATCGGCCGCCACACCTTCTCCGCCGCCTCGGTGGAGTCCCTCGCCTTCCAGGTCGGCGTCGTGGCGATGATCGCCGCCGCCGCGCACGGCGTGGTCACGTGGATCACCGCCGTGTGGCCGAACATCGTGGGCGAGGACGGCCCGAAGCTGATCATCCCCGCCTTCGCCGTCGCGTTCATCCTCGGCCTGATCGGCCGCGTGGTCTTCCAGGCCACGAAGACCGCGAAGTTTCTCGACCCCGGGTCTCTGAACTCCGTGTCCGGCACCGCCACGGACATCCTCATCGTGTGCGGCATCGCCTCGATCGCCCCCACCGTGGTGGTCGACTACTGGCAGCCGCTGCTGGTGCTGTTCGTCATCGGCCTCGCCCTCGCCCTGTTCCTCGGCCTCGTGGTGGCTCCGCGCGTGATGACCGACGCGTGGTTCGAGAAGCAGCTGTTCACGTGGGGCTGGGCCACCGGCGCCGTCGCCACGGGCGTGGCCATGCTCCGCATCGTGGACCCCAAGCTGAAGTCCGGGACCATGGAGCAGTTCGGCGTCGCCTACATCCCCGTGGTCCCGGTGGAGATCGCCGCCGTGTCCTTCGTGCCCCTGCTGCTCATCGCCGGCCTGTCCTGGGCGGTCGTCGGGATCTGGGGCGCGATCGCGATCGCCGCGATCCTCGCCGCGATCTGGCTGCGCCGCACCGACCCGGGCGTGCGCTCCCCCGCCCAGCAGGCGGTCCGGGCCGCCAGCCGCTGACCCGTCCCCGCACCGATCGCCCGAGGGCGGTCGCCCCGCGGCCCGGCCCCGTGCCGGCGGCCGGGGCGGCCGCCCTCGGGCGTTGCGGGGCTCCTGCCGGCGGCGGGGTGGCCGGCCGGGCGGTGCGAGGAGAGGCGGGCCGGCGGCGAAGGAGCGGGCCGGCGGTGTGGCGGGACCGGCCTCGGCGAGGTGGCATCGGGGCGGTCGACACGGGCCCGGACATGCGAGAAGGCCCCCAGCATATGCTGGGGGCCTTCTCTTCTCGTTGCGGGGGCAGGATTTGAACCTGCGACCTCCGGGTTATGAGCCCGGCGAGCTACCGAACTGCTCCACCCCGCGGCGACTCATAGAACTATACACACCTTCCGGACGGAGTCCAAATCGGCCCCCGAGGCGGTCCGGGCCCCACCCCCGACGACGAAGGCGGGCCGCCTCCCGCGCGCTCGGCGTGGGGGGCGGCCCGCCTCGTGATGCTCGGACCGGCCGGGAGGGACCGGCCCCGTGGAGCGGGGCCGGTCCCTGCGGTCAGCCCTCGGGCGCCGGGCTGGGCGCCTCGGAGCCCTCGGCCGGGGGCTGGCCCTCCGCCGGGGCCTCGCCCTCCGCCGGGGCCTCGCCGTCGGCCGGGGCGTCCCCGTCGAGGGCGTCGTCCGCGGCGGTGGCGCGGCGCAGGGCCTCGTTGAGGCGGTCCTGCTGCTCGCCGTACCCGGCCCAGTCGCCCTCGGCCAGGCGCTCCTGGCCGCGGGTCAGCGCGTCCTGGGCCTCGGCCAGGGCGGCAGAGAGCTCCTCCTCGACCGATCCCGGCGCCGGGGCGGCGCCGTCCTCGCCCTGCGGCGGGTCGCCGGCCTGGCCCTCCTCCGGGGTGACGGCCCCGGAGTCGCCGTCGAACACCTGGTCCAGGGCCTCCTGGAGGGTGTCCGCGAAGCCCACCTTGTCGCCGAAGGACACGAGGACCTTGCGCAGCGTCGGGTAGGTGGTGCCGCCCGAGGAGCGGACGTACACGGGCTGCACGTAGAGCACGCCCCCCGCGACCGGCAGGGTGATCATGTTGCCGTTGAGCACCTCGGAGGCGCCCTGGCGCAGCAGGTTCAGCTCGCGGGAGACGGTGGCGTTCGAGTCGAAGTTCGCCTGCGCCTGGCCGGGGCCGGGAACCGTGGTGGAGCGCGGCAGCTCGAGCAGGCGCAGCGTGCCGTAGTCCTCCGCCTTCACGCCGTCCTCGCCCGTGCCGGCGTCGCCGGCGGCGGAGAGGAAGCCGTAGAGCACGTTGCGCTGCTGGGTGCCCTGCGTGATCTGCGGGATGTAGTTGCTCGTCAGGGAGAAGGCGGGCTCCTCCTGGCCGGGCATCTGCAGCGTCATGTAGTACGGGGGCTGCTTGACGTCGCCGTCGCGCGTGGGGTCCGAGGGGACGGACCATGCGTCGTTGTTCTCGTAGAAGTCGTCGGCGTCGGTCACGTGGTAGCGGCCGAGCAGCTCGCGCTGGACCTTGAACATGTCCTCCGGGTAGCGGACGTGGTCCATCAGCGCCGCGCTCATCTCGGAGTACGGACGCAGGGAGCTCGGGTACACCTTCTGCCAGGCCTGCAGCAGCGGGTCCTGGTCGTCCCACGCGTAGAGGGTCACGGAGCCGTCGTAGGCGTCCACGGTGGCCTTCACGGAGTTGCGGATGTAGTTCACCCGGCCCTGCAGGGCGGCGTTCGGGCCCTGGCTCAGCGAGTCCACGGTCACCTCGCCCAGCTGCTGGGCGGTGGAGTACGGGAACTGGTCCGAGGTGGTGTAGGCGTCCACGATCCACTGCACGCGGCCGTCCACGATCGCCGGGTACGGCGAGGTGTCCACGGTCAGGTACGGGGCCACCTTGCTCACGCGGTCCGCGGGGTCGCGGTCGTAGAGGATCTGGGAGGCCTCGTTGACGTCCGAGGAGAGCACGAGCTCGGGCGAGCCGAACTTCACGGCGTAGGCCAGCCGGTTGAACAGGCCGCCCACGGAGGGGCCGCCGTCACCGGAGAAGGTGTACGCGGTGTCGTCCTGCGAGTCCGCCGTCTGCGGGCGGTCGCGCTCCACGGCCGGGGCGCCCTCGGGCGCGCCGACCACGGAGTAGGACGGCGAATTCTGGCCGAAGTAGATGCGCGGCTCGTAGTCCTCGTCCGAGGCGAGCGGGCCGCGCGTCGGGATCTCGGAGAGCAGCCACTGCGGGCGGCCGCCGGCGGCCACCTCGGACGCGTCCGCGACCACCATGCCGTAGCCGTGCGTGTAGATGGTGTGGCGGTTAACCCAGGACTGGGTTTCGTCCACGTTCACGTCGCGCGCGGCGAGGATGGTGTCGCGGGTCTGCCCGTCCACCTCATAGCGGTCCACGTGCAGGGTGTTCGGGAACGCGTAGTAGGGGCGGAACTGCTGGAGCTGGCCGAAGGTCTGGGAGATCAGGTTCGGGTCCATGAGGCGGACGTTGGCCGTGTTGGCCTCCTCCCCCGCCAGGGCGCCGGCCTCGGTCTCGGTGACGCCCTCGTAGTTGGTCACCTCGACGGCGTCCAGGCCGTAGGCCTCACGCGTCAGCTCGATGTTGCGGCTGATGTACTCGGCCTCGAGCGTGCGCTCGGACGGCTTGACCTGGTACTCCTGCACCACGAACGGGTAGGCGGTGCCCACCACGAGCGCGGTGATCACGAGCACCGCGGTGCCGATCAGGGACAGGCGCCACTTGCCGGAGAACACGGTCCACACGAACAGGCCGGCCACGATCACCGCGGTCACCGCGAGGATGGCCGAGGTCGGGATCACGGCGTTCACGTCCGTGTACAGGGCGCCGGCCCAGGACCCGGACTGGGACTGGGCGGTGCGGTACCGGTTGAGCCAGAAGTTCACGGCCTGCAGGAGCAGGAACAGGGCGAGGACCACGCCGACGTGCACGCGCGCGGCCGGGGCGACGCGGATGCCGCCGCCCTCCTCCACCCGCACGGAGCCGTACAGGTAGTGCACGAGCACGCCGGCGATGCCGGCCACGAGGACCACGGAGGTCAGGTACCCGGCCACGAGGCTCAGGAACGGCAGCGTGGCCATGAAGAACATCATGTCCAGGCCGAACTCCGGGTCCGCCTGGCCGTAGGGCACCTGGTTGAGGAACAGCAGGACCGTGTCCCAGCCGTTCATGGCCGCGGAGCCGGCAAAGAGGCCGAGCACCACGGGCACGCCCAGGAACACGAGGCGCCGGATCGGCTCGAGCTGGCGCTGCGCCTGGCTCAGCGAGTCGCGCCCGGCCGCCGAGGCGTCCGACGGACGGTGCCGCCACGCGGTGCGGATGGCCAGCCACACGGCCAGGGCCATGCCCAGGGCGCCGAGCAGGAACAGCGCGGCCTTGGCGAGGACCTCGGTCCAGAACACCTCGGTGAAGCCCAGCTGGGAGAACCAGAGGACCTCGGTGTAGACGTTCGTGAAGAGCACGAACAGCCCCACGAGGATGGCCACCGCGATGACGGTGAGCACGAGCGCGCTGGGGCGCCCGGGCCGGCCGGAGCGGGGCCGGTCTGCGGCCGAGGAGCCCCCGGCTCCCCCGCCGAACGGGCCGAAGGGCCCGCCGCCCTGGCCGCCGTCACGGCCGTCGCCGCCCGGTCCCTGCGGCGCGCCGCCGAAGGGGCCGAACGCCCCGAACGGGCCGGAGGAGCCCCCGGCGGATCCGCCGCCGTCCCGGGGCGGGCCGCCGAAGGGCCCGCCGCCTCCCTGTCCGAAGCTCACTGCTCTGTCCTCTTCCCTCCCGCGTCCGCGGGGATCTGCTGCCGGCCGGGGGCGCTGCGCCCCGCGGCCGAGACGATGGGTCTCGTGGTCTGGTTCTGCGGTCTCGTGCCGGCCGGCGCGCTCCGGCGCGCTCAGCCGCAGGTGCGGGCGGATTCGGGGGGTTCGCCCCGGCCGACGGCCTCGACGATCTCCCGGGCCTGGGCGAGCGTGTCCACGGCGTACACCTGGAGCCCCTCGGGCACCCGGCCGTCCAGCTCGCCGCAGTTGGCGGTGGGGGCGAGGAACGTCGTCGCCCCAGCCTGCGCCGCGCCGCGCACCTTCTGCGGGATGCCGCCGATGGGCCCGACGACCCCGTCGGGGGTGATGGTGCCCGTCCCCGCGATCGGCGCGCCGCCGGTCATGGCGCCGGGCGTGAGCCGCTCGAGGACGGTGAGCGCGAACATCAGGCCCGCGGAGGGGCCGCCGATGTCCGGCACGGTCAGCTCGACGTCCAGGGGGACGTCGACGACGGTCTCGATGAGCGCGCCCATCTGCCACGGCTGCGGCGCGCCCTCCGGGGCGGCCGCCACGGGCACGCGCAGCTCCGTCACCGCGCCGTCCCGGCGCACGGTGAGCGTCACCGGGTCCGGGCCCGCGGACCCGACGGCGGCGCGCAGGTCCTCCAGGTCCTCGGCGGGCTCGCCCGCGGCGGCGATCACCTCGTCCCCGGGGCGCAGGACGCCCTCGGAGGGGCCGCCGGGCACCAGCTCGTGCACCACGAGGGTGCTGGGCACGGGGCGGCCGAGCGCGTGGAGGGCGGCGGCCGCGGCGGTGTCCTGCGAGTCGGACATGGCGGCGGTGTTGGCCGCGCCGACCTCCTCGGAGCTCATGCCGGTGGGGTACATCAGCTCGCGCGGGACGACGTCCACGGCAGGGTCCGCCAGGGCCCCGGCGAGGTCGATGACGGAGGTGGTGCTGATGGGCGGGCCGCCGACCATCACGGTGGTCATGTCCAGCGTCCCCTCGCCCTCGTCCGGCGTCCCGCCCTCCACGCGGAGCACCTCGGCGCCCTCGCGCTCCCCCAGCAGGTCCACGGCGGGGCCGGGGCTCTCGAGGATGTAGGGGGTGGGAAGCAGCAGGGCCAGGCCGGCGCTGCCGAGGGCGAGCCATCCGGACGCGGGCAGGCGCGGGGCACGGGTGGTCCTCGGGGGCACTGCGCGCACGCGACACCGACTTTCCTGCTGGTCCTGGTCAGGGGCCGTCCTCGCCGCCGGGCACGTGCCGCACGGCGACGGTCGTCCCAGTCTACGCGGACCCCGGGCCCCGCTCGGGCGCGGGCGTGCGCCGAGGGCGAACCGGGCCGCCGCGGCGTCGGGAGGGCGGGTGCACCCCGGGGCCGCGCGGATACGCTGGGGCCATGAGCAACGACCCGCGCACTCCCGGATCCGACGACGGCCGAGACCCGCTGGAGGAGATGCTCCGGCAGCTCTTCGGCGGCAACGGCCCCGACCCGGACGAGATCCGCCGCGCCATGGAGGGCATGGGCGGCCCCGGCGGGATGCCCTTCGACCCCTCGCAGCTGGACCCCGCGATGATGCAGCAGGCCATGGCGCAGTTCCAGGCGATGATGAACCCCGGCCCCGGCTCCGAGGGCCCCGTGAACTGGACCCTGGCCAAGCAGGCCGCGCGCCAGGCCGTGGCCGGCGAGGACCCGGCGATCGGCTCGTTCGCGCGTCGCGAGGTGGACGAGGCCCTGCGCCTGGCCGAGCTGTGGCTCGACGGCGCCACGCAGACCGAGCCGGTGGGCAGCGTGGGCGTCGCCTGGTCCCGCGCCGAGTGGGTCGAGGCGACCATGGACCAGTGGCGCCGCCTCACCGAGCCCGTGGCCGTGTCCATGTCCCGGGCCATGTCCGCCGCGATCGAGCAGCAGCTGCCGGGCCAGCTCCCCGAGGGCATGGACGCCTCGATGCTCGCCGGCCTCCAGCCGATGCTGAAGAACATGGGCGGCACCATGTTCGGCCTGCAGCTCGGCGGCGCCGTGGGCGCCCTCGGCAAGGAGGTGCTCTCCGGCACGGACATCGGCCTGCCGATCGCCGGGCACCGGCTGGCCATGGTACCGGTGAACGTCGAGGAGTTCGGCGACGGCCTGAGCGTGCCGGACGACCAGGTCCGCATCTACCTCGCCCTGCGCGAGGCCGCCCGCATGCGCCTGTTCCTGCACTCCCCGTGGCTCGAGCGCGACCTCTACGCGGCCATCGAGCAGTACGCGGCCGGCATCCGCCTGGACACCGAGGGCATCGAGCAGGCCGCGCGGTCGGTGGACCCCATGGACCCCGAGTCCATGCAGGCCGTGTTCGACGGCTCCTCCTTCATCGCCGCCCCGGACGCCACCCAGCGGGCCGCCCTGCAGCAGCTCGAGCTGCTCGTGGCCCTCGTGGAGGGCTGGGTGGACGTGGTGGTGGCCGAGGCCGCCACACCGCTGGAGTCCGCCGCCGCCCTGCGCGAGACCATGAACCGCCGCCGCGCCTCGGGCGGCCCGGCCGAGCAGGCGTTCGCCGCGCTCGTGGGCCTGGAGCTGCGTCCGCGCCGCCTGCGGGAGGCCGCCGCCTTCTGGGAGCACGTCACCGCGGAGCAGGGCAAGGAGTACCGCGAGGAGATCTGGCGGCACCCCGAGCGCCAGCCCACCGCCGAGGACCTCGAGGACCCGGCCGGGTACGCCGGCCGCCGCACCGCCGCGGACGCCAGCACGGATTCGCTCGACGACGACCTGCGCAAGCTCCTCGAGGGCGGCTTCGGGGACGCGCCCAAGGAGGGCTGATCCCCTCTCCCCCACGACGACGGCGGGCGGTCCGGCACCACGGTGCGGGCCGCCCGCGGTCGTCTCAGGCCCGCTCGTCCTCGGTCGGGCCGTCGTCGGGCGCGTCCGCGTCCGTCGCGTCCTCGTCGTCGGCCCAGGCGTCCGGGGCGGTGCGCCCGCGGCTCTCGGCGAAGGCGACGCCGTCGAGGAAGGCCATGGCCTCCTCGTAGCGCGGATACGCGGCGACGAGGCGGCGGAACGCCGGCCCGTGGCCGGACTCGAGCAGGTGGGCCAGCTCGTGGACGAGGACGGCGGCCACCACCCAGTCCGGCATGCCCCGGAGGCGGTCCGAGAGCCGGATGGTCCCCTGGGAGGGCGTGCACGAGCCCCAGCGGCGGCGCTGCCGCGCGGACCAGGCCACCGACGCCGGCCGGGCCCGTCCGCCCAGGTGCGCGGCGGAGAGCCGCTGCGCCCAGGCCATCAGGGCCTCGTCCCCGCCGGAGCCCGCGCCCGGGCCGGATCCGGGCTGCGAGCCGGCGCCAGCGCGCCCGGGCGACGCTCCGGCGCCGGCGCGGCACGCCACCTGCTCGACCATGCGGGCGATCCACTCGCGCTCCTGGGCCGGGGTGAGCCGGGCGGGGACGTTGACCTGCAGGCGGCCCTCGCGCCAGGCCGCCGAGACGGTGCGGGTGCGGGCGGTGGAGCGCACGAGCCGCACGGGCGTGCCCTCCCAGTCCAGGTCGGTGCTCTGCCGCACGGCGCCCCGGCGCGCCGGGCGACGGGCCAGGGCGGAGACGGCCGCGGCGGCGGGCACGGGCTCTCCGCGCTCGTGCTCGGCGGGCACGGGCTCTCCGCGCTCGTGCTCGGCAGGCACGGGCTCGGCAGGCACGGGCACGGCGGCGTCGGCAGGAGGCATCCGGCCATTGTCCGCCATCGGCGCTCCGGCTGTGGACAACCCCGGGCGGCCCGACGGCGCCCTGGCAGGGTGGGGCGCACCCGCCCGAGAGGAGCCGCCATGCCCGCCGCCCCGTCTTCCGCACTGTCCGACGCCCTGTCCTCCGCCGAGCCCGGCGCCGTCCGCCCTGCCCTCGACCCCGGGCCTCCCGGCGCGGGGTGGGAGCCGCCCGTGGACGTCCACGTCGCGGGCCTGGACCCCGTCGGCGTGGCGGTGGCCCACGCGCTGGCCGGCGCCGGCGCCCACCGGATGGCCCTGTGGGATCCGCGCCCCGTGGACGCTGCCGACCTCGGCACCGGGCTGCTGCCCGGGGACCTCGGGCGTCCGCGGGCCCGTGCCCTCGAACGGCGCCTGCTCGACGTGGCCCCGGGGCTGCGCGTCTACGCCCATCACGGCCCGCTGCCCGTGCTGGTCGGCCAGGCGAGCGTCGCCGTCGGAGACGTCCTCGACGCCGACCTCGCGGCGCAGGCCCTCGCCGCCGACCACCCGCTCCTGCCCGTGCGCGTGGGGCCCCGCGCGGTGGCGGTGGGGCCCTGGTGCGCCCCCGGCGTCGTGGGCTGCCCGCTGTGCTCGCTGCCGGCCGACCCGGTGGGCCCGTCCGGCCGGCGGTCGGCCCGAGGACGGGCGACGTCCTCCGGTGCGGCCGGAGCGGCGGCCGTGGACGCCCTCACCGCCCAGCGGGCGGCCGTACTCGTCGCCGACGCCCTGCGGGCCGGCCCGTCGGCCGGCGTGGTGCGGGCCGACCGGGCGAGCGGGCGCACCCGCCGGGCGCGGGTCCGGCCGCGGGCCGGGTGCGCGTGCGATCCGGACGCGCTCGCCTGGGGCACGTGAGGAGGGTCCCCGCGGGGGACGGCAGTGGCTGCGGGGGCGGCCGGGGCCACCCGTGCGGCCGCGGGCGGCCGGCTCAGGCCGTCGGCGTGCCGTGCAGCAGCTCGAGCAGCGCCTCGCCGTGCTTCTCCAGCTTCGTGCGCCCCAGCCCCGGCACCGCCAGCAGCTCCTTCGGCGAGGCGGGCATGGCCTCGGCGATGGCCACGAGCGTGGCGTCCGTGAACACCACGAACGCGGGCATCTTCATCTCGGCGGCGGTGCGGCTGCGCCAGTCCCGCAGCTGCTCGAGCACCGCCTCGTCGTAGGTGGCCGGGCAGTCCAGGCAGCGGCCGACCTTGCGCTCGGCGCCCGTCTCCAGGGGCTTGCCGCAGGTGCGGCACGTGGCCACGGTGGCCCCGCGCCGGCGGGGCTTGGCGGCGCCGGGCGCGGATCCGCGGGCGGGTGCGTGCTCGCGGGTGCCCCCGAGGGTGGGGTCGATCGCCCAGAGGAAGCGGGAGGGGCGGCGGGTGGAGCGCCCGCCCGTGCCGCGGGAGAGCGTCCACGTCAGGGACAGGTGCTCGCGGGCGCGCGTGATGCCCACGTAGAGCAGGCGGCGCTCCTCGTCCACCTCGGCCTGGGTCTCGGCGAAGGAGATCGGCATGAGGCCCTCGGAGAGGCCCACGAGGAACACGGCGTCCCACTCCAGGCCCTTGGCCGAGTGCAGCGAGGCCAGGGTGACGCCCTGGACGGTGGGGGCGTGCTGGTGCTGCGCCCGCTCGTCCAGCTCGGCCACCAGCTCGGTGAGCGTGAACTCCGCCCCGCGCGAGCCGGCCAGCTGCTCGGCGAGGTTCACGAGGGCGTGCAGGGACTCCCAGCGCTCGCGCGCCGCGCCCGTCGCAGCCGGCGGCTGCGCCGAGTACCCCAGGGAGGCGAGCACGTCGCGCACCCGGTCCGGGACGTCGTCGCCGGTGAGGTCCTGCGCGGCGCGGGCCGCGGCCCGCAGCTGCAGGATGCCGTCGCGCACCTCGCGCCGGGAGAAGAACCGCTCGCCGCCGCGCAGCTGGTAGCCGATGCCGGCCGAGGACAGGGCCGTCTCGAACGCCTGAGACTGGCCGTTGGTGCGGAACAGGACGGCGATCTCCGAGGCGGCGACGCCGTCGTCGATCAGGGCGCGGATCCGGTCCGCGACCCAGCCGGCCTCCGCCTCGTCGTCCGTGCACTCGGCGAACACGGGATCCGGCCCGTTGGGGCGCTGGGAGACGAGCTCGAGCGGGTCCGGCCAGCGGGGCATCGTGCGGTCCCGCTGGCCCGCCTTGGTGCGGTCCGCGAGCAGCCGGTTCGCGGCCTCCACCACCTGCGGGCTCGAGCGGTAGTCGCGCACGAGCTCGACGACGGTGGCGTCCGGATGGCGCTCCCGGAAGTCCGTGAGGAAGCGGGAGGTGGCCCCGGTGAACGAGTAGATGGTCTGGGAGGCGTCGCCCACCACGCACAGGTCGCCCCGGTCCCCCAGCCACAGGTCCAGGAGGCGGTGCTGCAGCGGGGAGACGTCCTGGTACTCGTCCACGAGGAACACGCGGTACTGGTCCCGGATGGTGGCGGCGATGCGCGGCTCCGTGGAGAGGATGCCCACGAGGATCAGCAGGACGTCCTCGAAGTCGATCATGTTCCGGGCCGTCTTGGCCTCCTCGTAGCCCGTGTAGAGGCGGGCCACGGTGGTGGCGTCCCAGCCGGCGGGCATCTCGCGGCCGCGCGCGGCCTCCGCGTAGCCCTCGGGGGCGTGCAGGGAGACCTTGGCCCACTCGATCTCGCCGGCGAGGTCGCGCAGCCCGGCCCGGTCCACGCTCATCCGCATGCCCTGGGCGACCTCGGTGAGCAGGCGCACCTTGTTCTCGATCAGCGAGGGCATGGGGCCGCCCACGGCCTGCGGCCAGAAGTACTGCAGCTGGCGCAGGGCGGCGGAGTGGAAGGTGCGGGCCTGGACGCCGGCCACGCCGAGGTCGCGCAGGCGGGTGCGCATCTCGGCGGCGGCGCGCGCCGTGAAGGTCAGCGCGAGCGTGCGGTGCGGGTCGAAGACGCCGGAGGCCACGCCGTACGCGATGCGGTGGGTGATGGCGCGGGTCTTGCCGGTGCCCGCGCCGGCGAGGATGCACACGGGCCCCTGCAGGGCGGTGGCGGCGCGGCGCTGCTCCGGGTCGAGGCCGCGGAGGATCTCGTCGGGAGTGCTCATGCGGGACGAGTCCTCCTAGGTGATCAGGGTCTGCGCATCGGGCAGCGTCCCACCGTACCAATCCTCGATGAGCGCCCGGGCGATGGACACGGCGCCCGGGAGCGTGATCTCGCCCTCGCGCGCCAGCGCGGCCAGCTCCTCGCGCTCGAACCACCGGACGGAGAGGATCTCCGTGCCGTCCGCCACGGGCTCGGCGCCGGCGGGGGCCTGGGCCGTGAAGCCGAGCATGAGCGAGCGCGGGAACGGCCAGGGCTGGGAGCCGCGGTAGCGCGGGTCGGCCACCGTGACGCCGGACTCCTCGGCGACCTCGCGCACCACGGCGTGCTCGAGGGACTCCCCCGGCTCCACGAAGCCGGCCAGGCACGAGTACCGCCCGGCGGGCCAGGCGGCGTTGCGGCCCAGCAGGATCCGGCCGTCCGGGTCCGTGACGGCCACGATCACGGCCGGGTCCGTGCGCGGGAAGTGCTCCCGGCCGCAGGCCTCGCAGCGGCGCACCCAGCCGGCGGCCTCCACCGCGGTGGCGCCGCCGCAGAAGGAGCAGAACCGGTGGGCCGCGTGCCAGTTGGCGTTGGCGACGGCGGCCACGAACAGCCCGGCGTCCGCGTCGGAGAGGGCGGCCGCGGCGTCGCGCAGGCCCACCCAGGCGGCGTCCCCGAGGGCGGCCGCCGCATCCGGGGGCAGGACCGCCGGCGGCTCGAGCGCCACGGCCACCACGGCCCGCTCCCGCCCGCCGGGGCCGAGGTCGGCCGCGGTGCCGCGGCCCAGGTAGGCGGCCTGCGGCGGGACGGGGCCGGAGGGCGTGGTGAAGCGCAGGCGGCCGTCCGCCACCGGGGCGCGGCCGCCCTGCAGCCACAGCACCTCAGTGCCCTCCCGCTCCCAGGCCGCGGCCAGGTGCCCCGGGTCCAGGCGGGCGACGGCGCCGCGGTCCACCTCCTCGCGCGCCAGCGGCAGCGCCAGGGGCGCCGCCGGGGCGGAGGCCGGTGCGGGGTCGTGGCGGGGCTCGGGGGCGGGCGCGGAGGGGTCCGGGACGGGCATGGCACCAGGCTATCGAGCCGCCGCCGGTGCGCCCGGCGGCGCCGGACGCCGCGTCGCGCCTAGGCTGGAGGGGTGGATCGTCAGCCCCTACGTCTTGCAGCCCTGGCCGCCGCGGCCGTCCCCGGCCTCGCCCCCGTCTCCGTGGAGGCGAGCCCGGACGACCCCGCGGACTTCTCCACCGCCGTCGTGGTGGACGGGGAGGGCCAGCGCTGGCGCGTGCGCTCCCCCCGCACCCCCGAGGCCGGCATCCGCCTGGAGACGGAGCTGCAGGTCCTGGCGGGCCTGACCCCCGCCGTGCGCGCGGCCCTGCCGTTCCGCACCCCCTCCGTGGCCGGCGCCGTCCGGCTCGAGGGGCTGCGCACCTTCGTCTACCAGGACATGCCGGGCCGCCCGGTCTCCCTGGACGAGCTCGCCCGCCTCGGCGAGCCCGCCGTCCAGGACGTGGGGCGCGTGCTGGCCGCCATCCACACCCTCCCGGACGACGTCGTGGACCAGGCCGACCTGCCGTCCTACTCCGCCGAGGAGATTCGTCAGCGGCACCTGCACGCGCTGGATCAGGCCGCCACCTCCGGGCGCGTCCCCCCGCTGCTGCTGCGCCGCTGGGAGGAGGCCATGGAGGAGGAGGCCCTGTGGCGGTTCACGCCCGTGCCCGTACACGGCGACCTCCACGAGGACAACCTGCTGCTCGAGCGCGGCCGCGTGGTGGGCGTGACCGGCTGGACCGACCTGCACCGGGGCGACCCGGCCGCGGACGTGGCGTGGCTGGCCGCCGCCGAGGACCCGGACCTGGCCGACCGCGTCCTGGACGCCTACGAGTCCCGCCGGGCCGCGGCCGGGGCCGCCGACGACGGCGACACGCACCTGATGCGCCGCGCCGCCCTGCTGGCCGAGTTCGCGCTCGCCCAGTGGCTCGCCCGCGGCCTGGACCGCCACGACGCCGCCATGGTGGCCGAGGCGGAGGCCATGCTGGCCGAGCTCGCGGCGGACGTGCGCGCCGCGCAGGAGGCCCAGGACCGGCAGGACCGGGAGCAGGCCGCCGCGGACGCGGCCGAGGACGCCGCCGACGCGGCGGCCGACGCCCGCGACGACGCGCAGCGCCACGCGGCCGTGCAAGAGGGCTCGGCGCCGGGCGGCGCGGAGCCGGGCGGAGCCTCCGGCCACCGCCGGGTCACCGACGCCTGAGCGCCTCGGCGAGACGGCGCTCGAGCTCGGCCTCGCCCGGCAGGTCCGGGAAGGACCGCTCCTGCCCGTGCGCCACGTAGACGAAGCTCGCGCCGATCCGCTCGAGCGGGATCCCGTGCAGCCGTGACCAGGCGAGCCGGTAGACGGCCAGCTGGAGGGACTTCAGCTCGAGGTCCCGGCCCCGCGGGACGGCACCGGTCTTCCAGTCGACGAGCTCCCAGTCGGCCTCCGGGTCCACGGGGTTCCGCGGGTCTCCCCCGGAGCGGTAGATCGCGTCCACGCGGCCGCGCAGGGTGATCCCGCCGACGGTGGTCTCCACGGGCGCCTCCACGAACGCCGGCGTCCGCTCGGCCCAGCGCGAGGACCGGAACCAGGCCTGCATGGGCTCGAGGTCGAGGGCCTCGTCCACCCAGAGGTCCTCGGCGTCCTCCGCGGAGTCGATGTCCAGCATGCCGGTGGCGCCGAAGCGCTCCTCCAGCCAGGCGTGGAAGGCGGTGCCGCGGCGCGCGGCGTGCGCGGGCGGACGCGGCAGGGGGCGGCGCAGCTGCTCCGCCACGGCCTGCGGGTCCGCGGCGAGCTCCCCGTAGAGGGAGACCGAGACGTGGTCCGGCAGCGCGACGTCTCCGCCGGAGCCCGCGACGTCGCGCCGGCGCAGCAGCACCCAGTCCACCTGGCGGGCGAGCTCGGGCTCGGCGGCCAGGGCGGACGGCTCGGCGGCGCGCACGGCGGCCGCGGCCGCCTCGACGGCGTCCCGGCGGGCGCGGGCCCGGCGCGGCAGGGGCCGCCACCGGCCCTCGTCCTCGGGGTCCTCCGGGTCGGCGAGGAACGCCTCGGGGCCGTCCAGGGGATCGAACGGCCACCAGGCGACCAGGGTGCGCCCGGCCGCCGGGTTCGCCTCCGGCATCCCGTCCTCGTCCGGGGCGTGGCCGGCGACGATGCCCGGGACCCGGCCGGCCAGCCCAGCCGCCTCCTCCAGGAACGCCGAGGGCGGCAGCGGGTCCTTGTTCGTCCCCTTGTACGCGGAGGTGCTGAGCCAGAGCTCGCGCCGGGCGCGGGTGACGGCGACGTAGGCGAGGCGGCGCTCCTCCCGCTCCGCGTGGGCCTCGACGGCGGCCGCGTACGGGTCCGGGTTGCCCTCCTGGGCCGCCTTCGAGCTGTACTTGGTGCCTGCGGACTGCACCCAGTCGCGCTGGTCCTGCGCCCAGGTCCCGTCCCACTGTGGCAGTGAGCCGCGGTCACCGCGCAGGGGCCACGGCAGCGCCCCGGAGCCGGGGGTGGTCCAGCGGTCCGCCCGGGTGGAGGGGAAGGTGCCCTCCTGCAGGCCCGGGACCGCGACGACGTCCCACTCCAGGCCCTTGGAGGCGTGGGCGGTGAGCACCTGGACGAGGCCGGGGGTCGGCTCGGCGTTCTCCACGCCGAGGCCGTCCTCGTGCTCCATGACCGACTCGGTCCAGGCCAGGAAGGCGGCGAGGTCGGCCCCGGCGGTGCCGGCGCCGAAGTCCCGGGCGGCGTCCTGGAACGCATTGAGGTGCCGGCGGGCGGCGGCCGCGGAGTGGCCGGGGCGCAGAGCCACCTCGACGTCCAGACCGGTCTCCCGCACCACCTCGGCGATGAGGTCGGCGGGGTCCTCCCCCGCCCGGGCGGACAGCCGGCGCAGCTCCGCATGGGCGGCGCGCAGCCGGGCGAGCCCCTCGGCCGAGAAGCCCCGGCCCCGGGAGCCGGTCCACTCGGTGCCCTCGCCCGGCAGGGAGTCGAGGGCCTCGAGCAGCGCCGCGGAGTCGGCCTCCTCCTCGGGGCTGACGTCCTCGGCCGCCGCGGCCTTGGGGTCCGCGCCGCCCGTGCCCTCCGGGTCCTGTGCGTCCTCGCCGGCGGCCCGCCGGGCGCGCATCCGCGCCACGAAGCGGGCGCGCTCGTGGAGGACTTCGAGGTCCGCCGGGCCGATGCGCCAGCGCGGCCCGGTGAGCAGACGGACGAGCTGGTCGCCGCGGGCCGGGTCGGCGAGCACGTGGAGGACGGCGAGCACCTCGGCCACCTCGGGCAGGGCCAGCAGCCCGGAGAGGCCGAGCACCTCGTACGGCACGCCGGCGGCCTCGAGTGCCTCCAGCACGGGGCCGAACTGGGCGCGCGTGCGGCACAGGACGGCCCGGCTGGGCGCGGCGCCGTCGGCCTCGGCCAGGTCGGCGAGCCGCCGGACGACGTCGTGCGCCTCCTCCTCGGGGGTGAGGAACCGGTCCACCCGGACCACGCCGTCGCCGGCCCCTGGGCGGGGCCGCAGCGTGCGCACCTCGACGGGCGCGCCGCCGGAGGCGGCCGCGTGGGCGTTGAGGGGGGCGGCCACGGTGTTGGCCACCGCCAGGATCGACTCCTCGTTGCGCCACGCGACGGTCAGGTGGGACACGTCCGCGTTGACGCGGCGCCGGCCGCCGTCCGGGCCCGTCTCCAGGCGCGGGAAGGCGTGGGGGAACGCGAAGAGCTGGCCGGCGGAGGCGCCGCGGAAGCCGTAGATGGACTGGTGCGGGTCCCCCACCGCGGTGACGCAGTGCCCCAGCCCGGCGGCGTCGTCCTCCGGACCCCGCGGCCCGAACAGCCCGGCGAAGATCCGCATCTGCGCGTGCGAGGTGTCCTGGAACTCGTCCAGGAGCACCACGGGGAACCGGGCCCGCTCCTGCTCCCCCGCCGCCGGCACCTCGGAGGCGATCCGGGCGGCGTGCCGCAGCAGGTCGCCGAAGTCCATCACGTCCTGCTCGCGCTTGACCTCGTCGTAGCGGGCCACGAGGTCGGACATGAGCGCCCGGTCGGCGAGCCCCGTGAAGAACGCGGCGATCTCCTTCGTGGGGGCCTTCGTGCGGGGCGGCAGCGGCAGGTCCCGCCCCTGCTGCGCCACGCGGGCCAGGTGGGTGCGGACCTCCTCCGGGGTGACGAGGTGCTCGGCCATGTCCCCGGCCAGGTGCAGGGCCTGCGAGACGAGGCGGGAGGGGGCCACGCCGAGCGTGTCCGCGACCACCGGGTGGGAGCGCACCACGGAGCCCATGAGGCGGTGGGCGTCCGCCCCGCCCATCAGCCGGGCCTCCGGCTCCACGCCGATGCGCAGCCCGTGGTCCCGCACCAGGGCGCCGGCGTACGAGTGGTAGGTGGACACGGACGCCCGCCCCAGGTCCTCGGGCTCGCCGTCGAAGCCGGGGATCCGCAGCCCGGAGCGCAGCAGGGCGTCCACGCGGCCGTTGATCCGCTCGGCGAGCTCGGCGGCGGCCTTGCGGGTGAAGGTGACGCCGAGGACCTCGTCCGGGCGCACGACGCCGTTGGCCACGAGCCACACCACGCGGTCGGCCATGGTGGCGGTCTTGCCGGAGCCGGCGCCGGCCAGCACGAGCCGCGGCGCCAGGGGCGCGGTGACCACCTCGGCCTGCTCCTCGGTGGGTGCGGGCAGGCCCAGCCGGGCGGCGATGTCCTGCGGGGCGTGCACGGCGTCCGCGGTGCCCGGGCGGTCGGCCGGCACGGCGTCGGGTCCGGCGGGGCGGCCGGCGTCGGGGGCGGCGGGGCCGCCGGTCAGCGGGGCCATTCGGTGACCTGCCTTCCTTCGGAGCAGAGCGGGCAGACGGAGGGCAGCGCGCACCGGCGGCCCCCGGCCTCGTGGATGGCCAGGAACCGGGGCCCGACGGTGCGCCGGGCCGCGGTGAAGACCTGCTCGAGCGCCCAGTCGTCCTCCGGCCCGAGGGCGGGCTGGTCCTGGACCTTGGTCTTCTGGGTGCCGGCGCCGAGCTGCACGAGCGCGGCGCCGGCCGGGGCGGCGGGCCGGGCCAGGTCCGCGAGCGCCGCTCGCAGGGCGGGGTCGGCGTCCGGGTCGTCGCGGATCTGCGCGAGGCCGCCGGCGAGGACGGCCACCTGGTAGGCGGCGAGCTGGGGCTGGCGCGCCATCTCGGGGCCGGTGGGGGCGCTGCGGCCGGTCTTGAGGTCGGCGATGAAGGGCCGCCCCTCCGCGTCCGCCTCGAGCCGGTCCACCACGCCGGTGATGCGCACGGTGGTCCCGCCCCACGTGAGCTCGGCGAGCAGGCGCACCTCCTGGGCCACGGGGCGGCGGCCGGCGTCCCGGGCGATGCTCCAGTAGCCGATGTAGGCGTCCACGAGGGCGCGGGCCCGCTCGTGCTCGATCTCGGTGATCCAGCCCTCGGGCAGGCCCAGCTCGGGCAGGCGACGCTCGAGCTCGGCGCGCACCTGCTCCGGCACGCCCTCGGGGTGGTGCTCGGCCACGGAGTGCACCAGGGTGCCCACGGACTGGGCGAGGGTGCCGCCGGCCGTCGCGCCGACGTGGTAGAGCAGCCAGTTCAGGGGGTTGTGCAGGGCGGTCTCCACGCGGGAGGGCGAGAGGGCGACGACGTCCTGCGCCGGGTCCGCGAGCGCGGCGTCGGTGGACAGCGGCAGCAGGCCCCACCAGCGCCGCGGGTCGGCGACGCCCACCCCGTCCCGGGCCAGGGCGGCCAGGCCGGCGGCCGCGGGGCCCTGACCCGGGTCCTCCTCGAGGCGGCGGCGCAGCGTGCCCGCGAGGGCGGGCGCCGTGATCGGGTCGGGCACGGCGGTGAGGCGGCGCACCCCGGCCTCGTCCCGGGCCGGCGCGGGCAGCCGCTCGGGCGGGTCCACGAGGTCGAGGAAGTCCGAGGGCGCGTCCTCAGCGGACCGTACGGCGGTGACGACCACCTGGCGGCGGGCGCGGGAGACGGCGGCGGCGAGCATGCGCAGCTCGTCCTGGCGCACCTCCTGCAGCCGGGTGCGGTGGTCGGTGGGCCAGGCGCCGCCCTCGGGCAGGGTGAGCAGGTCCGCCAGGTCGGTGGCGCCGAGCAGCTGACCGCGCAGGCGGGTGTTGGGCCACACGCCCTCCTGCAGGCCCACCACGATCACGGTGTCCCACTCCTGTCCGGCGGCGGCCGCGGGCGTGCGCACGTGCACGGCGTCGCCGGCCTCGGCGCGCCGGGCCAGGGTGTCCACGGGCAGGTCCTGGGACTCCATGTACACCGCGAAGGCCTCCGGGGCGGCGCCCGGGAACTGGTCCACGAAGCGCTCGGCCACCTTGAACAGCGCGACGACGGCGTCCAGGTCCGCGTCCGCGCGGCGGGACTCGCGGCGGTCGTTCGCGTGCTCGGCGGGGCGCAGCGCGGTCGAGCGCCACCGCTCGGCCCGGCCGGAGGCCGACCACAGCGCCCACAGCACCGCCTCGGGCGAGGCGGACGGGGCGCGGGCGGCCTCGAGCCCCGCCTGCAGCATCCAGTGCACGCGGCGCAGGGCCCGGTGCCGCTCGTGCTCCGGCCCGGCCAGGGCCGGGTCCAGCAGGGCGGCGGCGAGCAGGGCGTCCGAGGAGCGCCGTCCGCCGCGGCCGCGCTCGGCGGCGAGCAGGTCCTGGCGCAGCCGGCGCACGTGCAGCGCCCCGGCCATCCCGTAGCGGCCGGTGAGCAGCGCCACCACCTCGTCCGGGTCCAGCACGTCCTCCACGCCGGCCTCGGGGTCGTCCGCGAGCGCACCGGCGGCGGCCAGCAGCGTGAGCAGCGGGGCGACGGCGGGCTCCTCCTTGAGCACCAGGCCGGCGGCGTCGCGCAGCACGGGCACGCCCTCGGCCTCGAGGTGGCGGGCCAGTGCGGCCACCCGCGAGCCGGAGCGGGCCACCACGAGGATGCGGTCCAGGGGCACCTCGTCCTCGTGGTGCACGCGCAGCACCCGCTCGAGCACCAGCTGGTCCTCGTGGGCGCGGGTGGGGACCACGTGGCCGCGCACCGTGCCGGGGCCGTCCGCGGGGGCGGTCTGCGTGCGGGTGTGCTCGACGGCGGCGGTGCGCTGGCGCACCCGGCGCGCCACCCGCAGGAAGGCGTCCTGCACCTCGGGCGCCATGCGGTGCCCCTGCGTGAGCACGCGGGTGCGCTCCTCGGGCGACGGTGCCTCCGGGGCTCCGGGCACCGGGTCGGGGTCGAGGGCCTGCGGGTAGCGCGAGACGAGGTCCGGGCGCGCCCCGCGGAAGCCCTCGACGGCGGTGTCCGGGCCGGCCGTGAGCAGGACGTCCCGGCCGCGGCCCAGCACGGCGAGCAGGTCGTGGACGGCCGGGGTCGCCTCCTGGAGGTCCTCCACCACGAGCGTGCGCAGCCGCTCCCGCTCGGCGGCGGCGAAGGCGAGGGCGGCGGCGTCGCGCTCGGGGTCCTCCGGGTGGCGCTCCGTGAGCACGCGCACCGCGGCGGAGATCAGCCCCGCCGCGTCGAACGCCTCGGCCAGGCCCAGGTCGATCCGGTCCCGGTAGTCCTGCAGCAGCACGGCGGCCGCCTCCCACACCGGCCGGGCGTGCGCGGCCCCGAGCTCCTGCAGTCGGCCGGGCTCCACGCCGAACTCGCTCATGCGGTCCACCAGTTCGCGCACCTCGCGGCGGAAGCCGCGGGTCTCGACGGCGGCGGCCACGTCCTGCGGCCAGCGCGGCGCCTCGGCGTGGCCGGCGGCGTACCCCTCCAGGAGCTCCGCGATCACGGTGTCCTGCTCCGCGCCCGTGAGCAGGCGGGGGGCGACGGGCAGGTGGCTCAGCGGGCCGGTGACGCGGGCCCGGCGGAGCAGGTCGAACGCGTAGGAGGTCCACGTGCGCACGGGCGTGACGGCGCGGGTGCCGCGGCCGGCGGCGGCGAGGCGGCGGGTCAGCGCGTCCCGCAGGCGGGCGGCGGCGTCCCGGCTCGGGGCGAGCAGCAGCAGGGACTCCGGGTCCGTCCCGGACTCGAGCCGGCGCGCGGCGTACTCCACGGCCACGGTGGTGCGTCCCGTGCCGGGCGCGCCCAGCACGAGCACGGCCCCGTGGCCCGGGCCCATCGCGGCCACCGCCTCCTGCTCCGGGGTCAGCGCGACCCGCTCGGCCGGCGCGGCCGCCGGGCTCACCAGCCGCGCCGCGCGCTCGGGGGCCGCGGCGTCGTCGTCCAGGAGGAGGTCCTCGTCTGCCTGCCAGGTCATGCCTGCATCCTCGCACCGGGCCCGGACACGATACGCGCGGCGATCGCGGCCACGGCGCCCAGCGCCGCCTCGTCCGGCTCCCAGCGGGCCCGCCGCAGGTCCACGCGCCCGCCCGGGCGGACCGGCGTGTCCTCGCGCGCGTGCTCGACGGCGGCCCGCCCCGCCAGCTCCCCGGGGAGCGACCCGTCGGCCCCGACGACGCGCCACCACGGCGTGCCGGGGGCGGACTCGGCCATGGCCCGGCCGGCCTGGCGCGGTCCGCCGACGCCCAGCAGCCCGGCCAGGCCCCCGTAGCTGACCGCCCGCCCGGCCGGGACGAGCCGGGCCACGGCCTCGAGCCCCTCCCCCAGGGTCAGCGGGCCGTCCGGGACGGGACGGGGGTCGGCGGGCGGCGTCGTCACGGTCCCATCCTGCACGGGACGGCGGGGCCAGGCGGTGCGCCGCGTGCCGTGTCCGGACCGGCGGGTAGCGTGAGCCCCGTGAATTGGCATCAGAGCATCCGCGCCGGCTTCGACCTCGAGACCACGGGGCGCGACCCGCGTTCCGCCCTGATCGTGACCGCCACCCTGGTGATGGTGGACGCGCAGGGCCGGGCCACGGCCTCGGCCGAGTGGCTCCTGGACCCGGGCGTGCCCATCCCCGCGGAGGCGGCGGAGGTCCACGGGGTGACCACCGAGCGCGCCCAGGCCGAGGGCATGCCCGCCGCGCAGGGCGTCACGGAGATCACGGAGACCCTGCGCGACCTGTTCGCCGCGGGCATCCCGGTGGTCGCGTTCAACGGCGTGTACGACTTCACCGTGATGGACCGGGAGGCGCGGCGGCACGGCCTGGCCCCGCTCGAGGCGCGCCCGGTGATCGACCCGTTCGTGCTGGACAAGCAGGTGGACCGGTTCCGCAAGGGCAAGCGCACCCTCTCGGCCGTCTCCGAGCACTACGGCGTCACCCTGGAGAACGCCCACACCTCGGCGGCGGACGCCCTGGCCGCCGTGCAGGTGGCCGACGCCCTCGCCGAGCGGCACGAGCAGCTGCGCGTGGACCCGGCGGAGCTGCACGAGCGGCAGGTGCGCTGGAAGGCCGAGCAGGCCGAGAGCTTCGAGGAGTACCTGCGCCGCAAGGACCCCCAGGCCACGGTCTCCCGGGACTGGCCGGTCGAGTCCGGCCGCTGACGGGACGCCGACGAGACGCCGTCCCCCGCCGAACGCACGGACGGCCCCGCCGTCGATCCCGGCGGGCGGGACCGGCGGCGGGGCCGTCGGGCGGGGCGTGCGCGGGCTCGGGCCCCCGGTGGTTCAGCCCTGCGGCGTGGCGGCCGCGGCGGCCTTCGCGGCGGCCGGCAGCGCGTCGAGCACCCGCTGCACCGCCGCGTCGTCGTGCGCCGCGGAGACGAACCAGGCCTCGAACACGGACGGGGGCAGGTACACGCCGGACTCCAGCATGGACTGGAAGAAGGGCGCGTAGCGGAAGGCCTCCTGGGCCTGCGCGTCCCGGTAGTCCCGCACGCCGGTCCCGGAGGTGCCGAAGGCCACGGAGAACAGGGTGCCGGCGCGCTGGATCGAGTGGTCCACGCCCTCGGCATCCAGGGCCGCCACGAGGCCCTCGCGGACCGCGTCGGAGGCGCGCTGCAGGGCGGCGTAGACGGCGTCATCGGCCCGGGAGAGGGTGGCGTGGCCGGCGGCCATGGCCACCGGGTTCCCGGAGAGGGTGCCCGCCTGGTAGACGGGGCCCAGCGGGGCCAGGTGGTTCATGATCTCCGCGGAGCCGGCGAGCGCGGCCGCGGGCATGCCGCCCCCGATCACCTTGCCGAAGCACCAGATGTCCGGCGTCCAGCCGTCCACCTGGCCGGACAGGCCCCAGCCGCCCGTGGCGGTGGCGCGGAAGCCGGTGAGGACCTCGTCCCAGATGAGCAGGGCGCCGTGGCGGGCGGTGATCTCGCGCAGGAACGCGTTGAAGCCCTCGGCGGGCTCCACGACGCCCATGTTGCAGGGCACGGCTTCGGTGATGAGGGCCGCGATGCGCTCGCCGTGCTCGGCGAACACGGCCTCGAGGGCGTCGCGGTCGTTGTAGTCCACCACGAGGGTCTCGGAGGCGGCGGCCTCGGTGACGCCCGCGGAGCCGGGCAGGGCGGCGGTGGCCACGCCGGAGCCGGCGGCGGCGAGCAGCCCGTCCGAGTGGCCGTGGTAGCAGCCGGCGAACTTCACGATGAGGTTGCGCCCCGTCACGCCGCGCGCCAGGCGCAGCGCGGTCATGGTGGCCTCGGTGCCCGTGGACACGAAGCGCACGCGCTCCACCGGGACCTTGGCGGCGATCAGCTCGGCGAGCGCCGTCTCCTCGAGGGTGGAGGTGCCGAAGCCGAGGCCGCGGTCGACGGCGGCGTGGACGGCCTCCGTCACCTCGGGGTGGCCGTGGCCCAGCAGCATGGGGCCCCACGAGCAGACGAGGTCCACGTACTCGCGGCCCTCGACGTCGGTCAGGTAGGGCCCGCGGGCGCCGGCCATGAACCGGGGCGTGCCGCCCACGGAGCCGAAGGCGCGCACGGGCGAGTCGACGCCGCCGGGGATGACGGCCTGGGCCGCGGCGAAGGCGGCGGCGTTGGTGGTGCGGGTGGACGTGGTCACAGGGACCCCTCCTTCATCCAGCGGCCGAGCTCGGCCGCCCAGTAGGTCAGCACGGTGTCGGCGCCGGCGCGCCGGATGGAGAGCACGGACTCCACGATGGAGGCCTTCCGGTCGATCCAGCCATTCGCGGCGGCGGCCTCGATCATCGCGTACTCCCCCGAGATCTGGTACGCCGAGACCGGCACGTCGGCCAGCTCGGCGACGTCCCGGACGATGTCCAGGTAGCTCATGGCGGGCTTGACCATCACCATGTCCGCGCCCTCCTCCAGGTCCAGGGCGACCTCGTGCAGCGCCTCGGTCCGGTTGGCGGCGTCCATCTGGTAGGTCTTGCGGTCGCCGGTGAGCTGGGAGTCGACGGCGTCCCGGAACGGGCCGTAGAACGCCGAGGAGTACTTGGCCGCGTAGGCGAGGATGCCCGTGTCCACGTGGCCGGCGGCGTCGAGGGCCTCGCGGATGACGCGGACCTGGCCGTCCATCATCCCGGAGGGGCCGAGCACGTCCGCGCCGGCCTCGGCCTGGGCCACGCCCATCTGCGCGTAGATGTCCAGGGTGGCGTCGTTGTCCACGGCGCCGTCCTCGGTGAGCACGCCGCAGTGGCCGTGGTCCGTGAACTCGTCCAGGCACAGGTCGGACATCACCACGAGGGCGTCGCCCACCTCGGACTTCACGTCCCGGATCGCCTGGTTCAGCACGCCCTCGGGGTCCAGGGAGGCGCTCCCGACGGCGTCGCGCGTCTCCGGCACGCCGAACAGCATGATCCCGCCCAGGCCCAGCTCGGCGGCCTCGGCGGCAGCGGCCTTGAGGGTGTCCGAGGTGTGCTGCACGACGCCGGGCATCGACGCGATGGCGATCGGCTCGGGCGCGCCCTCCTTGATGAAGGCCGGGAGGATCAGCTCGGCCGGGTGCAGGCGCGTCTCGGCCACGAGACGGCGCATTGCGGCGGACCGGCGCAGACGCCGGGGACGGTGCAGCGGGAAGGACATGACGGGGTCACACGCTCCTGGTTCGGGGACCCGTCCAGTCTAGGCGCGGAGGCTGATCGCTCCCCGGGCGTGGCTCGGCCGCTCCACGAGTCTGCGCGCCGGGTACAGTCGTGGCGCCCCGTCCGCCGTCGAGAGGCCCGTGATGCCCCCGCGCCTGCGCCCCGGTCAGACCCTGCTGCTGGCCTCGCTCGTGTTCGGCCTGTTCTTCGGCGCCGGCAACCTGATCTTCCCCGCGTCCCTGGGCCGGGACGCGGGCGACGCGGTCACGCCGGCCACGCTCGGCTTCCTCGTCACGGCAGTGGGGCTGCCGGTCCTGGGCATCGTCGCCTCGGCGGTGACGGGGGCGCGCTCGGCCCGTGAGATGACGGTGCCCGTCTCCCGGCGCTTCGCCGTGGCGTTCACGTGCCTGCTGTACCTGACGATCGGCCCCCTCTTCGCCATCCCCCGCACCGCCACGGTGTCCTATGAGATCGGTGTCGCGCCCCTGGCGGGTGACGGCAGCCTGCGGCTGCTCGGCTTCACCGCGGCGTTCTTCGCGGTCGCCGCGGTCGCGGCGTTCCGTCCGGGCCGGCTCATGGAGTGGGTGGGGCGGTACCTGACCCCGGCGTTCCTGGTCCTGCTCGGCGCCCTGGTGGCGGCCGCCGTCGTCGCCCCGATGAGCACGGGCGCCCTGCCCTCGCCCGCACCCGCCTACGCCGACGGGGCGCTCGTGCGGGGCCTGCTGGACGGCTACACCACGATGGACGCGCTCGCCTCACTCGCCTTCGCGGTCGTGATCGTCGACGCCGCCCGGCGCCTGGGCGTGACGGGTCCGCGCCGCATGGCGGTGGAGCTGGGCAAGGCGGGGCTGCTCGGCGGCGCGGCGATGGCGGTGGTCTACGCCTCGCTGGCGTACATCGGCGCCACGAGCCACGGTGCGTTCGCGCAGGCCGCGAACGGCGGCGACGTCCTCGCCCGCACCGCGAGCCACTTCTTCGGCACGGCGGGCGCGTACCTCATCGCGGCCATCGTCTTCGTCGCGTGCCTGAAGACCTGCATCGGACTGATCGTGGCGTGCGCCGAGATGTTCGCGGAGATGTTCCCCGGGTCCTACCGGCTGTGGGCGGGCCTCTTCCTCGTGGTGTCCTTCGCGCTCGCCAACCTGGGCCTGGAGGCCATCATCGCCTGGTCCGTCCCGGTGCTGATGCTCCTCTACCCGATCGCCGTCGTCGTCATCCTGCTCGGGCTCGCCTGGGCCTGGGTGCGGGACCGCCCGGCGGTGGCCCGCTGGGTGGTCGCCTGCACGGGGTTCGCCGCCGTCTTCGACCTGCTGGGCGCCCTGCCGGAGTCGCTCGGAACGACGGCCCCCGTCACCGCCCTGACGGGCCTGGCCGGTCGGGTGCTGCCCGGCTACGCGGTCGGCTTCGGCTGGGTGGTCCCGGCGCTCGTCGGGCTGGTCGTCGGCACGGTGGCCGCCGCCTCGCGGCCCCGCCCGCGCCGGGGCGAGCGGGAGGCGACCCCGATCGCCGCCGGCCACGGGCGCACCGCCGCCGACTAGGGTGGAACACATGCCCGAACCCACCCCCGCATCCCTGCGCATCGCCGTCCTGATGGACAGCGACAACGTCTCCCCCAAGTTCGCCCCCCTGATCCTCGAGGAGCTGGCCACCTACGGCACCCCCACGATCAAGCGCGCGTACGGCGACTGGACCACCACCAACCTGAACGGCTGGAAGAAGGCGTTGAACCACCACGCGATCCAGCCGGTCCAGCAGTTCGCCTATACCGTGGGCAAGAACTCCTCGGACTCCGCGCTCATCATCGACGCGATGGACCTGCTCTGGATGGGCAACGTGGACGCGTTCGCCCTGGTCTCCTCCGACTCCGACTTCACGCGCCTGGCCACCCGCCTGCGCGAGGGCGGCAAGCGGGTGATCGGCCTGGGCGCCCGCAAGACCCCCGCCTCGCTGCGCAACGCCGTGGACCAGTTCATCTACCTCGAGCTGCTCGGCACCGCCACGGACCAGGACGTCGACGACGACGAGACGGGTGAGGACGCCCCCGCCAAGGAGGAGAACGCCAAGGCGTCCGAGGGCTCCGGCCGCTCGGGGTCCCGCCGCGGCGGTCGAGGCCGCGGTCGCGGGTCGAAGACCACCGACGCCACCGACACCCCCGAGGCCACGGACGCGGACGCCGAGGCCCCCGCCGCCGACGCGGCGCCCGCCGGGGACGCCGCCACCGGCAGGGACGGGAAGGGCCCGGAGGCGAAGTCCGGAGCCGGCCGTCGGGGCCGCCGTGCGTCGTCGTCGGACGTCACCGAGGACCCGACCCCGCCCGAGGTGCCGGTCGAGGCCGAGCCCGAGCACGACGAGGCCGACGCCGCCCCGCGCATCGACCTGCAGGCCGCGCTCACCAAGGCCGTCAACGCCACGAGCACCGACGACGGCTGGGCCACGCTGTCCCTCATCGGCCAGCACCTGAGCCGCACCCACGTGGACTTCGACCCGCGCGACTTCGGGCACTCCAAGCTCTCCACCCTCGTGGAGGACCAGCCGTACCTGCGCACCCGCACCGAGGGCCGGACCATGGAGGTCTCGCTGGTCCGCCGCCGCAGCCGCCGCGCCGAGGGCTGAGCGCCGCGGCCCGTCGTCCCCCGCGGCCGGCGGGCCGGTCCACCGGCCGTTCACCCGCCGGCCACCCGGCCACCACGCCCGCCCGGTAGGCTCCCCGCCATGGGGAACACGCTGGACTTCCTGCGCGGGGTCGACCGCCTGCACGCCTTCTACACGGAGAACGTGCGCATGCTCGCCCACGCCTACGACCTCACGGACGAGGAGGCCTCGCAGCTGCTGTCCAACACGGGGTTCAACAACGTGGCCGTCGCCATCCTCCGCGAGCCGCGGGTGGACCTGATGGCCTCCGCCACCGGCGTGCCGCAGGACGAGAGGCACGACGCCGGCCCCGCGCCGACGGAGGACGACGCGACCGACCCGGACGGCGACCGCCCCGACTGAGCCTCGCCTCGCGTGCGGCCGGGCGGCTCAGGCCGCAGCGCGCAGCACGGCCAGCACTCCGGCCGCGTCCGGCGTGGGGGCCGTCCCGAGCAGGGGCAGACCCCGCCGCGCACACGTGTCACGGGTCGGCGCGCCGATCGCCACGAGCCGCACCCGCTCCCCCACCAGCGGCGTCAGCCCCGCGGCCACGAACTCCTCCGCCGCGGAGGAGCTGGTGAGCACCACGGCGGTCCCCGCCGCGACCGCGGCCAGCCGCGCGGGCGTCACGACGTCCCCCCGGCCCTCGTCCGCCGCCGCGTCGAGCAGCCGCCTGCCGGCCTGCGCCGAATACGGCACCGTCCGGTAGGCGAGCCCGGTCCGCACGTCCCAGCCCGCCGCGCGCAGGCCGTCGGCGAGGCGGGGCCGGGCCCGATCGGACTGGGGCAGCCACGCACGGGCACCGCGGGGGTGCAGGGCGGCGAGTCCGGCGATCAGGCCCTCGGCGGAGCGGTCCTCGGGCGGCAGCCACGGCGCCGCGTCGCAGCCCGCCTCGGTCAGCACCCGTGCCGTGCCCGGTCCGGTGACCGCGATCCGCGCACCCACTGGGACATGGCCGTCCCAGCCGACGGCCCTGAGTGCGCGCACGGTGTTGGGGCTCGTCAGCACGAGCCAGCGGGACCCGTCCGAGCGCCCCGGCCCGGCCGCATCACCGTCGACCCCCGCCCAGTCCGCGAGCAGCGCGCGCAGCGGGCCGTCGTCGTCGGGCAGCGCGAAGTCGGTCAGCGGCAGGAAGCCGACCCGCAGCCGCCGCCCCGCCACCTCGGCGCCGGCGAGACCGGCCTCGAGGTCGCCGGCCTGGGCCGGCTGGCGGGTGAGCAGGACGCGCATCTCAGGCCGGGTCGTCGGACTGCGGCGCGGCCTCGAGGGCGGTCGCGGACACCCCGCGCACCGTGCCCGGCAGCAGGTCCGCGCCCTCGGCCACGAACTGCTCGGCCACGTGGACGCCGAGCGCCTCGGCGGCCACGAACAGGGTGTCCTCGAGCCACTCGTCGGCGGCCGCGGGGTCCGCGGCCAGGTCCTCGGGGACAGGGTCGAGCTGCACGGAGGAGGTCCGTCGCAGCACGCGCGAGCCGTCCACGGCGGCCACCATGGCGGTCATCTCGATGCGCGGGGCGCCAGCCTCGCCGTCCACCACGCGCGCCACCGCGCCGATCGGGGCGGCGCAGCCGGCCTCCAGGCGGCGCAGCAGGGCGCGCTCGGCCGTCACGGCCACGTGCGTGGCGCGGTCGTCCACGAGCTCGAGCCCGGCGCGCAGGCGGCCCACCGGAGCGTCCGGCTCCAGCAGGGCCGCGCCGAGGAAGGACTCGTCCTCGGCGCGGACCTCCACGGCCAGGGCGCCCTGGCCGGGGGCCGGGACCATCACGTCCGGGTCGATCCGCTCGGTGATCACGTGGTCCAGGCCCAGGCGGTCCAGGCCGGCGCACGCGAGGATCACGGCGTCCAGGTCCCCCCGCGGGGAGCCGGCGGCGGCGGGGGCGCCGTCGTCGTGCTGCTCGAGCCCGGGCACGCGCGCCAAGCGCGTCTGCACGTTGCCGCGGATGTCCACGAGCACGAGGTCCGGGCGCAGGGCCTTGAGCTGGGCCACGCGGCGCGGCGAGCCCGTGCCCACGCGGGCGCCCTCGGGCAGCGTGGCCAGGGTGAGGCCGTCGCGGGCGCACAGGGCGTCACGCAGGTCGGCCCGCTCGGGCACCGCCGCGATCTCGAGGGTGTCCGGCTGGGCCGCCGGCAGGTCCTTGAGGGAGTGCACCGCGAGGTCCACGGCCCCGTCGAGGATCGCCGCGCGCAGGGCCGAGGCGAACACGCCGGTCCCGCCGAGGGAGGCGAGCGAGCCGGTGGTCACGTCCCCCTCCGTGCGGATCACCACGAGCTCGTGGTCGAGCCCGGCGCGCTCGGCCAGGGCCTGGGCCACGTGCGTGGTCTGGGTGGTGGCCAGGGCCGAGCCCCGCGTGCCGATGCGCAGCGTGGACATGGTCCTCAGCCCTCCTCGGTGCGGCCGGCCGGCGCGGTGCCGGCCTCGTGCTCGGTCAGGCCGCGCACGTCCGCGTCCACGGCGGAGGTGGTCGGGCGCACGGTGCCGTCGCGCATCACCTTGGTGCAGCAGTCCGGCCGGCACACGTCGTACCAGGCCGGGAAGCAGCCGGCCGCGGCGCGGCCCTCGCGCCGGCCCAGCCGCTCCTCAACGATGTCCACGAGCCCGGAGACGAACCGCGGGTCGGTGCCCGGGGTGGGGCTGCGCCGGAACCCCACTCCGAGGTCGGCGGCGGTCTGCCGGGCCTCGGTGTCGAGGTCCCAGAGGACCTCCATGTGGTCCGAGACGAAGCCCAGGGGCACGACGACGAAGCCCGCCACGGCACGACCCTGCGCGTCCGTCTCGGCGTCCTCGCCCGCGAGGTGCTCCATCGCGTCGTTGATGTCCGGCTCGAGCCACGGCACCGAGGGCGGGCCGGAGCGCGACTGGTACACGAGCGACCACGGCACGTCCGCGGCCTCGGGCACGCCGGCGAGGATCTCACGGGCCACGTCGAGGTGCTGCGCCGAGTACACATCCGCGCCCTCCTCGCCCGGCTCGGCGCCGGCCTGGGCGCGCAGGTCGGCGGCGAGGCCGCGCGGGCCGGCGGCGGCGGCGTCGGAGGTGGGGATGGAGTGCGTGGCGAAGAGCACGTGGATCCGCGCGTCGTCCCCCAGCTCCTCGCGCAGGGAAGCGAGGTCGGCGCGCAGGCCGTCCCGGAACGGCTCGATGAAGCCGGGGTGGTTGAAGTACTGGCGCGTCTTGTCCAGGTCCACCTTCCCGGTCAGGCCGGTCTGCTCCATGGCCATGCCCATGTCCTCGCGGTACTGGCGGCACGACGAGTAGCAGGAGTACGCGGAGGTGGTGACCGTCAGGATGCGGCGGTGCCCGTCGGCGTGCATCCGCTCGAGGGTGTCCGGGAAGTAGGGCTCCCAGTTGCGGTTGCCCCAGTACACGGGCAGGTCCAGGCCGCGGGCGGCCAGCTCGTCCTCGATGGCCGCCTTCAGCGCGCGGTTCTGCGCGTTGATGGGGCTGACGCCGCCGTTGGCGCGGTAGTGGGTGGCGACCTCCTCGAGGCGCTCGTCCGGGATGCCGCGCCCGCGCGTGACGTTGCGCAGGAACGGGATCACGTCGTCCTGGCCCTCGGGCCCGCCGAAGGAGGCGAGCAGGAGGGCGTCGTAGTCCTTGGGGGCCATCACGCCGCACACGTCGAAGTCGACGCCGGCGGCGGCCTTCTCGGGGGCGCGCAGGGTCGGGGCGACGCCGGCGTCCGGGCCGGTGTGGACGGGCGCGTCGGCGCGGGGCTCGGGGGCGGCGGTCATCAGGCCAGCACCTCCAGCAGGTCGGCGGTCTCCACGAGGCGGCCCGTGTAGAACGGGACCTCCTCGCGCACGTAGAGGCGGGTCTCGTTGTTGCGCAGGTGGCGCATCATGTCCACGAGGTCCTTGAGCTCGGGGGCCTCGAGGCCCAGCAGCCACTCCCAGTCGTTGAGGCCGAAGGCGCTGGTGGTGTTGGCCCACACCTGCGGGAACTCCTGGCCGAGCTGCCCGTGCTCGCGCAGCATGCGGGCGCGCTCCTTGGGCTCCATGACGTACCAGTCGTAGGAGCGCACGAACGGGTAGAAGCACAGCCACGGCAGGGCCTTGCGGCCCATCGCGAAGGCGGGGATGTGGTCCTTGTTGAACTCGGCGAGCCGGTCGGCGCCCATCGCGGAGAGCACCATGGTGGTGCGCTCGAGCAGGCGGGTGCGGCGCAGGCGGCGGATGGCGGCCTGCAGGTCCTCGGGCACCTGGCCGTACATCCAGACCATCACGTCGCCGGCCTCGCGCATGCCGGAGACGTCGTACACGCCGCGGACGGTGACGCCGGCCTCGGCGAGGTCCGCCACGAGGGCGTCGAACTCCCGGACGGCCTTCTTGGCGTCGCGGCCCTCGAGGCCGAGCCAGCCCGGCTGGCCCTGGGGGCGGGCGAACACGGTGTAGGTGGTGAACCAGTCCTTGCCGGCCTCGGCTGGGGTGGTGGTGGTGTCCTTGGTCATGGTCCTCTTCCTCGGGATACGGGGGCGTGAAGGGGTGGGCGGGGCGGGCTCAGCCCGCGGGGGTCGGGGCGTCGAAGGCGCGGTCCACGCCGGCGACGACGGCGGCCAGCCCGGTGCCGTGCACCCAGCTGCCGACCAGGTCGAGTCCGGCCTGGCCGCGCGACCACGCGATGAGCGCGTCGGCGGCCTCGCGGTCCGGGCCGGCCTGCGGCGGGATGGAGGGGCGCCAGCGCACGACGGCGCGGGCCACCACGTCCTGCTCGGACAGGGGCACGCCGGTGAGGGCGGCGGCGTCGACGACGGCCCGGGCGAGCAGCTCCTCGTCCGTGCTGCGGTGGCCCAGGCCGCCGGGCTCGGCGCCGGAGCGGCCGTAGGAGAGCCGCACGACGTGGCGGTGCGGGTGCCGGGCGACGCCGTCGTGGTCCGGGCGGGCCACGACCTCGCGCAGCCACGCCCACTTGGCGGTGGCGTGCGTGAGGGCCTTGGCGGCCACGTCCGTGCCGGCGCCGACGAGCACGCCGGTGCCGCGGGGGGCGGCGTCGAGGCCGGGGGCCTCCACCACGAGGGTGGTGAGCGCGACCCCGTCGCCGAGCGCGGGGCCGGCGTCCGGGTCGAGGTCGCCGCCGGAGAGCGGGGCAAGCAGGTCCCACGCGGTGGCGCCGTCCACGGCGAGCACCACGCGGTCCACGTCGAGGCCGCGGACGACCTCGTCGTCGCGGTCGGAGATCTGGGCCCACCAGCCGCCCGTGGCGGGCACGCGGGACAGGGCGGCCACGCGCACGCCGCGCAGCACGGTGGCGCCGGCCTCGCGCAACGCGTCCACGAGGCGTCCGGTGACGCGGGACATGCCCCCGTCCACGCCGGCCACGAGGGAGCCGGGGGTGCTGGAGCCGCGCAGGGCGGCGACGCCCGCGGCCAGGCCGCCGTGCTCCACGGCGGAGGCGAGCAGGCCGGGGGCCACGCGCTCGAGCTCGACGACGGCGGGGTCGGCCGAGTGCACGCCGGCCACCACGGGGGCCACGAGGCGCTCGAGCACCTCCTCCCCCAGGCGGTCGGCGACGATCGCGGCGACGGTGACGGGCTCGCCCGCGGCGAGCGCGTCGGCCCAGCGGTCCATGGGGGCCACGGCGTCCTCGCGGGCCCGGGCCAGGCCCGGTCCGCTCAGGGCCGCGGCGAGGTCCTCGGCCTCGAGGTCACCGGGGATGCCGGCGAGGCCGAGACGGGGGGCGGGCACGGGGCCCGCGGGGCCGTGCAGCCAGGAGCCGAGGGGCTCGGGGGCGACGACCTTGCCGCCCAGGCCCAGCTCCTCCAGGAGCGCGCGCACGGCGGTGCCGCGCACGGCGAAGGACTCGGCGCCGGCGTCCAGCTCGAGCGTCTGGGACTCGGGCGCCCCGGTCTCCCCGTGCGAGGGCACGTCGAGGAAGCGGGCGGAGACGGCGCCGCCGAGGACCGAGGTGGCCTCGGCGAGGGTCACTTCCCAGCCTGCCGCGCACAGGCGGTGCGCGGCCACGAGGCCCGCGATCCCGCCGCCGACGACGAGCGCCGTCCCGCTCATGCGCGCCCCTCTCCCGCGGCGGCCCCGGCCGGCGGGGCGGGGTCCTGGCCCTCGCGCTCGGAGACGGGCAGGGAGTGGATCAGCTCGACCACGCGGGTCAGCACGGTCGGGTCGGTCTCCGGGGGCACGCCGTGGGCCAGGTTGACCACGTGGCCCGGGGCGGCCGCACCGGAGGCGACGACGTCGCGCACGTGGGCCTCGAGCACCGGCCACGGGGCGGCCAGCAGCGCGGGGTCGATGTTGCCCTGCAGCGGCACGGCGGTGCGGCCGTCCGGGCCGGGGCGCTCGCTGAGGCGGCGGTGTGCCTCGGAGAGGGTGAGGCGGTGGTCCACGCCGACCGCGGACGCGCCGGCGTCGCGCAGGTGGTGGAGGAACTCGCCGGTGCCGGTGCCGAAGTGCAGCAGCGGCGCGCCGCCGTCCACGCCGGGGCCGGCCAAATCGTCGACGTGCGCGAGGGCTGCCCGGGAGTGCGGCTGCACGTGCTCGAGGTAGTCCTCGGCGGAGAGGGAGCCGGCCCACGAGTCGAACAGCTGGGCGGCGGAGGCGCCGGCCTCGAGCTGGGCCCGCAGGAACTGGCCGGACACGGTGGCGGCCCAGCCGGCGAGGGCGGCCCAGGCCTCGGGGTCGCCGTGCATCATGCGGCGGGGCCCGAAGTGGTCGCGGGAGGGGCGCCCCTCCACCATGTAGGCGGCGAGCGTGAACGGGGCGCCGGCGAAGCCGATCAGCGGGCGGGGCCCGAGCTCGGCGACGGTGGAGGACACGGCCTCGCGGATCACGTCGAGCGCGGAGTCCTCGAGCACCGGCAGGGCGGCGACGTCCTCGGCGGTGCGCACCGCACGGCCGAGCACGGGGCCCACGCCGGGCTGGATCTCCACGTCCACCCCGGCCAGGCGCAGCGGCACCACGATGTCGGAGAAGAAGATGGCGGCGTCCACGTCGTGGCGGCGCACCGGCTGCAGGGTGATCTCGCGCACGAGGTCGGGCATGAGGCAGGACTCGAGCATGCCGATGCCCGCGCGGGCCTCGCGGTACTCCGGCAAGGAGCGCCCGGCCTGGCGCATGAACCACACGGGATGCCGATCGGGCCGCTGGCCGCGCAGCGCGCGCACGAGCGGGCTGGCCGCCGTGGAGCGGGCGGGATCCTGCGTGCGCAACGGGTGATCGGCGGGCAGCGCGGGGGCGCCCGCGCGGATCTCAGAGGTCTGGGACAGGTCGGACATGCCCCCCAGTCTCCCATCGGCGACGGCGCGGTGGCACATCCGCACCGCCTGTGATGCCTCTCACGGCCGTCTCACGTGCGGGGCTCAGGCCGGGCGCGGGGCAGGCGACCCTTCCCGGAGCGGCCGCCGGGGCCGGGCTAGAATGGCGGACGTTGTGACTGTCTTCTCTCTCGTCGCGTCCCACCAGCACCTGGACCTGGACACCGTGGCCCGCCTCAGCGCCGGCGCCACCGGGGTCGGCCCGGCCCTGCCCGGAAGCGGCGCGGCCGGTGCGGTGGTGCTGGCCACCTGCAACCGCGTGGAGATCTACGCGGAGGCGGACGAGTCCGGCGTCGAGGCCGCCCGCGAGGGGCTGGTCGCCGCCGTGGCCGCCCACTCGTCCCTGCCGGACGAGGCCGTCCGCTCCGCCTTCCGCGTGCTCGACTCCGAGGCCACGGCCCGCCACCTGTTCGAGGTGGGCGCCGGCCTGGACTCCGCCGTGGTGGGCGAGCGCGAGATCGCCGGGCAGGTCCGCCGGGCCCTGTCCATGGCGCGCGAGTCCGGGACCGCGTCCGGCTCGCTGGTGCGCCTGTTCGAGTTCGCCACCCGCACGGCCAAGGACGTCGGCTCCCACACGGCGCTCGGCGCGGCCGGCCGCTCGGTCGTCTCCGTCGCCCTGGACCTCGCGGAGGAGCTGCGCGGTCTCACCGACGCTGCGGCCCAGCGCGACTTCTGGGCCGGTGCCACCATCCTGCTGATCGGCACGGGCGCCTACGCCGGCACTACGCTCGCGCAGCTGGCGGACCGGGGTGCGACCACCGTCGGCGTGCACTCGGCCTCGGGCCGCGCGGAGCAGTTCGTCGCGGACCGCGGCGGCTGGGCCCTCGCGCTCGGCGGCGAGGCCGTGGCCGGCGCCGTCGCCGAGGCGGACGTGATCATCGGCTCCTCCGGCGGCGAACGGCAGATCAGCCCCGAGCGCCTCCAGGAGCTGCGCGAGGACGCGGACCGCCCGCTCACCGTGGTGGACCTCGCCCTGTCCCGCGACTTCGACCCCGCGGTCGGCGACCTGCCGGGCGTCGACCTCATCACCCTGGAGTCCGTGCGCCTGGCCGCCCCGGAGCAGGCGCGGGCCGCCGTCGCCGAGGCCCGGGTGCTCGTGGACGGCGCCGTGGCCGAGTACCGCGACGCCCAGCGCGGCCGCAGCGCCGACGCCTCGATCAAGGCCCTGCGCCGCCACACCCTCGCCGCCCTGGACCGGGAGATGGAGCGCGTGCGCGCCCGTCACGGCTGTACGGCCGCCGCCGAGGAGGTGGAGTTCGCCCTGCGCCGCATGGTCAACCAGCTCCTGCACGAGCCCAGCGTGCGGGCAAAGCGGCTCGCCGCGGAGGGCCGACTGGACCGCTACGAGGACGGCCTCGAGGCCGTCTTCGGGATCGAGCCCCCGGGCTCGACGTCCTCCCCCGCCGAGCGTCCCGACGCCGGCTGTCCCGCCCACGAGGACGAGGCCGGCACGGCGCGCATCGCCTGAGCCCGCCCGCTCCCACGCCAGGAGGCACCGTGACCGACCGCCCCGCCCCCGCCGTCGAGGCCCCGGATGAGTCCGCGCGGTCCACCCGCCTGCCGCGCGAGGAGCGCCGCCGCCAGCTGTTGGGCTGCGCGCGCGCCGTGTTCGCCGCCGAGGGCTACGCCGGCGCGTCCATGGACCAGATCGCCGAGCGCGCCGAGGTGTCCAAGCCGGTGCTCTACCAACACTTCCCCGGCAAGCACGAGCTGTTCCTGGAGCTGCTCGACGCCGAGGTGGCCGACCTCCAGGAGCGCCTGGGCGCCGCCATGGACGCCCGCCGCGGCCGGGACAACCGCGAGCGCGTCCGTGCCACCGTGGCCGCCTTCTTCGAGTACATGGGCGCCCCCGAGCGCACCCACCGCCTGGTCTTCGACTCGGGCGCCGACCAGGACCCCGAGGTCCGCTCGCGCAGCGAGGCCGTGCACCGGCTGCTCTCCTCGGAGATCACCCGGACCATCAGCGCCGACACGTCGGTGGGCGAGGCCGAGGCCGAGGTCCTCTCCCGCGGGCTGGTGGGGCTGCTGCTGGGCGCGGCGCGGCACTGGGCCGACCGCCTCGACGTCCAGGCCCGCCCGCCCGCCGCGGAGATGGCCCGGACGGTGGACGCGCTGGTCTGGCGGGGCCTGGCCACGCTGCCCACGGACGAGGACGCCCTCTGACGCGGCGGCCCCGAGGCCGGTTTTCGCCCGCGGGTGAACGCCGCCGACGCCCCGCCGCGCCTCGTGCCCGTCCCGTAGGCTGACCGCAGACCGCACAGGACGCGACGAGGAAGAAGAGGTCCCCATGGAGATCCGCATCGGAGTGCAGCACGTCGGCCGCGAGGTCGTCATCGAGAGCGAGCAGCCCGCGGAGGAGGTCCGCTCCCTCGTGGACGCGGCCGTCGCGGACGGCTCCACCCTGGTCCTCGCGGACGCGAAGGGCCGCCAGGTGGTGGTCCCCGGCGACCGGATCGGCTTCGTGGAGATCAACGCGAAGAAGTCCGGCCCCCTCGGGTTCGCCGCCTCCTGACCCGCCCCGCACGCCCCGGTGATCCACCGGGGCGTGCGTCGTCTCCGCCGTCGATCCCCGAGGAGCCCGCCCATGCCGCACCGCGCCGTCGCCCTCCGCGGGCGCCCCGACCCGGGCCTGATCGAGCGCCTGGCCGCGCTGCGCACGGAACAGGAGCTGCCCGCGGGCTTCCCGCCCGAGGTCCTCGAGGAGGCCGACGCCGCCGCGCGGGACGTGCTCGCCGCGCTGGCCTCGGACCCGGCCTACGCCGACCGCACGGACGTCCCGTTCGTCACGGTGGACCCCGCCGGCTCCACGGACCTGGATCAGGCCCTGCACCTCGAGGCCGCGGACGGGGACGCGATCACCGTCCGCTACGCCATCGCCGACGTGCCCGCATTCGTCGCCCCCGGCGGCGCCGTGGACGCCGAGGCCCGCCGCCGCGGCCAGACCGTGTACCTGCCGGACGGGCGCGTGCCCCTGCACCCCGAGGCGCTCAGCGAGGACGCCGCCTCCCTGCTCCCGGACCGGGAGCGCCCCGCCTTCGTGTGGACCTTCGTGCTGGACGCCGCGGGCGCCGTCGTGAACACGTCCCTGCAGCGGGCCCGCATCCGCTCCCGCGCCCAGCTGACCTACGCCCAGGTCCAGGCGTTCCTCGACGCCCTCCCGGACGCCGAGGCCCCCGCGGCGCCGCGCCCGGGCCTCGACGAGGCCGACCACGCCGCCCACCGCGGCTGGGACGCGCCGCTGCGGAACTCCCTCGCCCTGCTGCCCGAGGTGGGCCGCCGCCGCGCCGCCCAGGAGGCCGCCCGCGGCGGCGCCTCGCTGAACCTGCCGGACCAGGAGGTCCACGTGGCCGAGGACGGCCGCCACTGCCTCGTCCAGCGCGCGCCCCTGCCCGCCGAGGACCACAACGCGCAGCTGTCCCTGATGACCGGGATGGCCGCCGCGCGGCTCATGCTCGAGGCCGGGGTCGGGATCCTGCGGACCATGCCCGCCCCGGACGCCGAGGCCGTGGCGGCCTTCCGCTCCCGCACGCGCGCCCTCGGCGCCCCGTGGGAGGAGGGCCAGGACTACGGCGCCTACCTGCGCACCCTGGACCCGGCGGACCCCGGACACCTGGCCGTGCTGCACGAGGCCACCAGCCTGTTCCGCGGCGCCGGCTACACCGCCTTCGACGCTCACGCCGAGGATCCCGAGCTGCGCACCCCGCCGTCCGAGCCCGAGCAGGCGGCGCTCGCCGCGCCCTACGCCCACGCCACCGCTCCCCTGCGCCGGCTCGTGGACCGCTTCGTGCTCGCCCTGTGCCACGCGCACGCCACCGGCGCCCCCGCTCCCGAGTGGGCCCGCGCGGCCCTGCCGGAGCTGCCCGCGCTCATGACCGAGTCCTCGCGGCGCACCTCGGCCGCAGACCGCGCCGCGACGGACCTCGTGGAGGCGGCCGCCCTCCAGGACCACGTGGGTGCCGAGCTCGCGGGCATCGCCGTGCGCGGCGTGAAGGGCGGCGCCGAGGTCTGGCTCCTGGATCCCGCCGTGACGCTGCGCGTGCCGGGCGAGGCCGAGCCGGGCACCCGGGTGCGGGTGCGGATCGAGGGCGTCGACCGGGCCTCGGGCGAGGTCACGGCCTCCGGGGTAGACTGGCCGCACAGCTCACGCTGACCCCAGGATGACCGGTCGCTCTCTGATCACCCTGACCCGCCGCCCGCGCCCCTGACGCCCGGGACGGCGCCATGACCTGCCGGATCCGGCACGGCCCGCCCTCGCACGGCGCGCCCGGCCCGGTTCCACGGGGCGCCGCCCGCCGGCCGCCCCGCGTGCTTGCCCCGCGATCGGCTTCCGCCATGAACCGCGCGCACGGCGCGTCCGGGCCCTCCCGCCCGCCGTGCCGGCGCCCGAACAGGAACGCGAGTCGCCATGACCCAGAACTCCGAGCACACCCCCGCCCCGGCCGACGTCGACCCCCAGGTCGCCGAGATCGCCGAGGAGATCGTCACCGAGGAGGCCGTCGAGACGGCCCCCGAGCAGACCTTCGCCGACTTCGGCGTGCACCCCGCGATCGTCCAGGCCCTCGAGGCCAGGGGCATCGTCCACCCCTTCCCCATCCAGGCCATGACCCTGCCGGTGGCCCTCGGCGGCCACGACATCATCGGCCAGGCCAAGACGGGCACCGGCAAGACCCTCGGCTTCGGCATCCCCGCGCTGCAGCGCGCGATCGGCCCGGGCGAGCCCGGCTGGGACAAGCTGGAGGCGAAGGGCTCCGCGGGCGCCCCGCAGGCCCTCATCGTGGCCCCCACCCGCGAGCTCGCCGTGCAGGTGGCCGGCGACCTCACGGCCGCCGCGGCCCAGCGCCCGCTGCGCATCGCCACCATCTACGGCGGCCGCGCCTACGAGCCCCAGATCGAGGAGCTGCAGCGCGGCGTCGAGGTCGTCGTCGGCACCCCCGGTCGCCTGATCGACCTCATGCGCCAGCGCCACCTGCGCCTGGACCTCGTGAACACCGTGGTCCTGGACGAGGCGGACGAGATGCTGGACCTCGGCTTCCTGCCGGACGTCGAGACCCTGCTCGGCGCCGTGCCCGCCGTCCGCCAGACCATGCTGTTCTCGGCCACCATGCCGGGCCCCGTCGTCGCCATGGCCCGCCGGTACATGACGCAGCCGACGCACATCCGCGCCGCGGACCCCGAGGACGAGGGCCTGACGAAGAAGGACATCCGCCAGCTCGTCTACCGCGCCCACCACATGGACAAGGACGAGCTCGTGGCGCGCGCGCTGCAGGCCGAGGGCCGCGGCCGCACCATCATCTTCACCCGCACCAAGCGCACCGCCGCCCGCGTGGCGGACGAGCTGACCGCCCGCGGCTTCGCAGCCGGCGCCCTGCACGGCGACCTCGGCCAGGGCGCCCGCGAGCAGGCCCTGCGCGCGTTCCGCAACGGCAAGGTGGACATCCTCGTGGCCACCGACGTCGCCGCCCGCGGCATCGACGTGGACGACGTCACGCACGTGTTCAACTTCCAGGCCCCCGAGGACGAGAAGACCTACGTGCACCGCGTGGGCCGCACGGGCCGCGCCGGCAACAAGGGCGTGGCCGTGACCCTCGTGGACTGGGAGGACATGCCGCGCTGGTCGCTGATCGACAAGGCGCTGGGCCTCGGCCAGCCCGAGCCGCAGGAGACCTACTCCTCCTCGCCGCACCTGTTCGCGGACCTGGGCATCCCCAAGGGGACCAAGGGTCGCCTGCCCAAGGAGAAGCGCGTGCTCGAGGGCCTCGAGGGCGAGGTGCTCGAGGACCTCGGCGGTCCCGAGTCCGCGCCGCGCGGCCGCGGCGGGCGCACCCGTGACGGCGAGCGCGACGGCGGCCGGGGCGGTCGCGGCGGACGTGGCGAGCGCGGCAGCCGCGGCGGTCGCGGCGGGCGCTCCCGTGACGACGAGCGCGGCGGCCGCGATGGCGGCCGGGGCGGTCGTGGCGAGCGGGCCGGTCGCGAGGGCGGCCGTGGCCGCGACGCCGAGCAGTCCCCGGCGCGCGGCGAGGAGGCCGGCGAGTCGAAGGGCCGCGGGCGCGGCGGCGAGCGTGCCGGGCGCGAGGGCGGCCGCGGCGAGTCGACGGGCCGTGGCCGGGGCGGGCGCTCCGGCGAGTCCCGCACCCGCGGCGAGTCCCGCACCGAGGCGTCCGAGGCCCGCGCGAAGCAGCCGGTGGCCGGCGTCGAGCGCACGGAGGCCCGCATGGCCGAGCGCGCCGAGGCCCGGGCCGAGGCCCGCCGTCGCCGCGGCGGCCGCACCCGCACCCGCCGTCGCAACGGGGAGGTCGTGGACGGCTGACCGTCCCCGCCCCCGCCCGGACGAGACGAGAGCCTCCCGGGCCACGCGCGAGCGTGGTCCGGGAGGCTCTCCCGTTTCCCGCACGACAGCGTCCCCGGGAGCGACCGACGCGCGGCGCGCCGGGGGTGAGCGGAGTCGGGCGCGGGTCAGCCGCGCACGACGGCGGCGCCGGTGCCCTGGCGCTCGATCTCGGCGAGGACGTCCTCGCCCGTGCTGAACTCCCCCAGCAGGTTCGGCTTGCCGGTGCCGTGGTAGTCGGAGGAGCCGGTCACGAACAGGTCGTGCCGGGCGGCGACCTCGCGCAGCCAGGAGCGCTCCTCCTCGGGGTTGTCCCGGTGGTCCGCCTCGAGCCCGGCCAGGCCGGCGTCGATCATCTCCTCGATGACCTCCACGCCCACCACCCGGCCCCGGGTGACGGCGCGCGGGTGGGCGAACACCGGCACGCCGCCGGCGGAGCGGATCAGCTCCACGGCGATCGCGGGGTCCGGCGCGTAGTGCGGCACGTAGTACTTCGAGCGACCCGTGAGGATGTGCGCGAACGCGGCGGAGCGGTCCTCCACCACGCCGAGGGTGACGAGCGTGTCCGCCAGGTGCGGACGGCCGATGGTGGCGCCCTCGGCGGCGTGCTCCTGCACGAGCTCCCACGTGATCGGGTAGTCCCGGGCCAGGCGGTCCACCATCTCCTGCGCACGGGTCAGGCGCGCCGAGCGGGCGGTGCCGATTTCGCGCAGCAGCGAGGGGTCCGCGGGGTCGTGCAGGTAGCTGAGCACGTGCACGCTCGTCCCGTCCGCCGCCATGCAGGACATCTCCATGCCCGGCACGAACGCGATCCCCTCGGCGAGCGCGGCCTCGGCCGCGGCCGCCCAGCCGGCGGTGGTGTCGTGGTCCGTCAGGGCCAGACCGTCGAGGCCGGCCCGGGCCGCCGCGCGCACCACGTCGGCCGGCGGCTCGGTGCCGTCGGACTCGATCGAGTGCGAGTGGAGGTCGTAGCGGGCCATGCGTGCCATGCTACCGAGGCGCGCGGGCCAGCCCCGGCGGTGCCGCTCCCCGGCGATGCCATGATGGGGGGATGACCGATGCCGCACAGCACCCCGCACACCACGCCGACCAGGACCGCCCCCAGGACCCCGCCGCCACCCCCGAGGCGGGCGTCGACGCCGAGGGCGCGGTGAGCCCCCAGCCGCTGGCCGAGCGCGTGGAGAACCGCTCGCAGCGCCCGTCCTCGGACGCCTTCCGCGCCTTCATGGGCGCCGACTGGGCGCCGTCCTCGGACGAGCTGCCCGCGCAGGACGCCTCGGCCCCGCACGCGGCCCGGCGCCGCGCCGCCGTCTCGGCCCGCTACCCGGGCGAGCGGATCGTGGTCCCCGCCGGCCGCCTGAAGGTCCGCTCGAACGACACGGACTACCGCTTCCGCGCGCACTCGGCCTTCGCGCACCTCACGGGCCTCGGCGTGGACCACGAGCCGGACGCTGTGCTCGTGCTCGAGCCCACGGACCCGGGCGCCGGGGACGGCGGCTCGGACCACGCGGCCACCCTGTACTTCCGTCCCCTGGCGGGCCGGGACACGGAGCAGTTCTACGCGGACGCCCGCGCCGGCGAGTTCTGGATCGGCCCGCGCCCCACGCTCGCCGGCCTGGCCGCCCGCACGGGCCTGCGCACCGCCGGGCTCGAGGAGCTCGAGTCCGCCGTCACCAAGAACGTCTCCGCGGACGGCACCGCCGTGCGCCTGCTGCGCGAGGCCGACCAGGACATGGACGCCCTGCTGGCCGGCGTGCGCGCCGAGGCCGGCGTGGACGCGGAGGCCGCCGCCTCCGCGGACGCGCAGGTCGCCGAGTTCCTCTCCGAGCTGCGCCTGGTCAAGGACGAGTGGGAGGTGGAGCGCATGCGCGCCTCCGTGGCCGCCACGATCTCCGGCTTCGAGGACGTCGTGCGGGCCCTGCCGCGCGCGGTGGGCCACGCCCGCGGCGAGCGCGTGGTGGAGGGCGCCTTCTTCGCCCGCGCCCGACTCGAGGGCAACGACCTGGGCTACGACACGATCGCGGCCTCGGGCAACAACGCGACCATCCTGCACTGGATCCGCAACACCGGAACGGTGCGCGAGGGCGACCTGCTGCTGCTGGACGCGGGCGTGGAGGACGACTCCCTCTACACCGCGGACATCACCCGCACCCTGCCGGTCTCCGGCTCCTTCACGGACGTGCAGCGCCGGATCTACCAGGCCGTGCTGGACTCGGCGGACGCCGCGTACGCGATCGTGCGCCCGGGCATCCGCTTCCGGGAGATCCACGCCGAGGCCATGCGCGTGCTCGTCGAGCGACTCGCCGACTGGGGGCTGCTGCCCGTGTCCGCCGAGGTGGCCCTGTCCGAGGACGGCCAGCACCACCGCCGCTGGATGCCCCACGGCACCTCGCACCACCTCGGCCTCGACGTGCACGACTGCGCGCAGGCCAAGCGCGCGCTCTACCTGGACGGCGTGCTCGAGCCGGGCATGGTCTTCACGATCGAGCCGGGCCTGTACTTCAAGGAGGAGGACCTGGCCGTGCCGGAGGAGTACCGCGGCATCGGCGTGCGCATCGAGGACGACATCCTCGTGACCGAGGACGGGGCCGAGAACCTCTCCGCGGCCCTCCCCCGCACCCCGGACGAGATCGAGGCCTGGATGGCGCGGCTCCAGGCGTGATCCGGCGCGGAGGGCGCTCCTAGGGTTCGGACCATGGGTATCGACCTGACCACCGAGCTCACCGCCCTCCGCGACCGCCTCCTCTCCGCCGAGGCGGAGCACGCCGACCTCATCTCCCGCGTCCGGGACCGCCACCGGGCCTCGGCCCGGAACCTCGTGCACTACGTCGCCCTGCGCGGCACCGACCTGCGCCCCCTGCAGGACGCGCTGAGCGACGTCGGGCTCTCCTCACTGGGCCGCATGGAGGCCGGCGTGCTGGGCCACGTGGACGCGGTGCTCGCCGCCGTCCGCGCCCTGGACGGCGAGGACGCCCCCTCCCCCGACGACGACGCGCTCACCCCGGCGCGGGGCCGGGAGATCCTGGCCCGGGACGCGGACCGGCTGCTGGGCCCGGCCCGGCCGGACCGCGCCGCCCGGATCATGGTGACGCTGCCCTCCGAGGCCGCGCGGGACCCGGACCTCGTGGCGCGGATGGCCGAGGCGGGCATGGACCTGGCGCGCGTGAACTGCGCGCACGACGACGAGGCGGCCTGGGCCGCGATGATCGAGGCGGTCCGCGCCTGCGCCACCCCCGAGCGCCCCGCCCCCCTGGTGGCCATGGACCTGGCCGGGCCCAAGGTGCGCACCGGCCCGATCCAGCCGGGCCCGCGCGTCGTGAAGGTCAAGCCCGCCCGCACGCCCGCCGGCCTGGTCACGGAGCCCTCCCGCGTGTGGCTGGCCGCGGCCGGGGCCGAGGCGGCGGACGCGCCCGCCGGCGCCGTCGTCGTCCCGGTGACGGAGGCCGGCGCCGAGGTCCTGGCGGGCCTGGCCGCCGGCGACGAGGTCGAGCTGACGGACGCCCGCGGCTCGCACCGCGTCCTGACCGTGGAGCAGGCCGGGACCGCGGGCGCGCTGGTGCGCGCGGACAAGACGGTCTACTGGGGCACCGGCCTGGCCGTGGACACCCCGCGCGGGACCCTGACGGTCGGGGAGCTGGCGCCGCTGGAGCAGTCCATGCGGGTGCGCCGCGGCGATCAGGTGGTGCTCGCCCGCTCCCTGGATCCGGTCCCCGCCGCGAGCGCTCCCCCGTACCGCATCGGGCTGACCCTGGCTCAGGCGTTTGAGGACGTGGCGGTCGGGGACCGCGTGTCCATCGACGACGGGAAGATCGACGCCGTGGTGCGCGCGGCGGACGCGGACGAGATCACGCTGGAGGTCACCGAGGCCGGTCCGAACGGGACGAAGCTCAAGGCCGAGAAGGGCGTGAACTTCCCGGACACCGCGCTGTCCATCCCGGCGCTCACGGACGAGGACCTCGCGCACATCCCCTTCGTGGCCCGCCACGCGGACATGGTGAACCTGTCCTTTGTGCGCTCGGCCGAGGACGTCGCCCAGCTGATCGACGCGCTGGCCGCCGAGGACGCCACGGACGTGGACATCACCCTGAAGATCGAGACCGTGGCCGCCTTCGAGCAGCTGCCCCGGATGCTCCTGGAGGCCATGCGATGGCGGGACGTGGGCGTGATGATCGCCCGCGGCGACCTCGCGGTGGAGGCCGGGTTCGAGCGGATGGCGGAGCTGCAGGAGGAGATCCTGTGGCTGTGCGAGGCCGCGCACGTGCCGGCGATCTGGGCCACCCAGATCCTCGAGTCCCTCGCCAAGACCGGCCTGCCCTCTCGCGCGGAGATCACCGACGCCGCCATGGCGCAGCGCGCCGAGGCCGCGATGCTCAACAAGGGGCCCTACATCGAGGAGGCCATCACGGCCCTCGGCGACATCCTGGGGCGCATGGGCGGGCACGCCCGCAAGAAGCGGGACATGCTCCGTCGGCTGGAGTCCTGGTCCCTCTGAGTCGGGTCTCTCTGAGCGGGTCCTCTCTGTGCCGGACCCCGCTGGGCCGGGCTCAGTCCCGGGGGTCCTCCTGCGGCCGGCTCGCCTGCCCGCCGCGGGCCTGGATGAGCTTGGCCACCTCCTCCGGCGGCAGGGTCACGCCGTAGGAGCGGTCCAGCCCGGTGGGCACGGCGCCGGCGGCCGGCGCCGCCTCGGCCCCGGCCGGCTGTGCGTCGGCGTCCGGGGCGGCGTGGGACCCGCCCGACGACGGCGCCCCGGCCTGGGGTGCATGCTGAGCGTCCGCCTGGGGCGCGTCGGGCCGGGGGGCGTCGACCTGGCCCGCTCCGTCCTGGGCGGGCCCGGCCTGCGGGGCCGCGGGGGCCGGCGTCGCCGGGGACGTGGAGACCGCGGCGGCGGCCGTGGCGGCCGCCCCGCCGAGGCCCAGCTCGGTGCGGGCCCGGGCGGCGTGCTCGAAGGCGACCACGAGGTCGTAGCCAGTGGGCACCACGGCCTGGGAGGAGGCGAAGCCGTGCCGGCCCTTGCGCATCCCGAAGCCGATCACGCCGAAGATCAGCCACACGGCCAGGCCCAGCAGCATCGAGGTGAGGATCTGCCCCGCGCCGCCCTCGGGCGTGAGGAGGAAGAGGAAGACGCCGATCAGGCCGCCGAAGAAGACGCCGCGCACGCCGGCGGACAGCGCCACCTGCGCGTAGTTCAGGCGGCCGCGCACGCGCTCGACCACGCGCAGGTCCTTGCCCACGATCGACACCGCGCTCACCGGGAAGTCCGTGGCCGCGAGGCGGTCCACCTGCTCGCGCGCGTCCGCGTACGAGGCGTAGGTGGCCAGGAGCTCGCCGCGGGGCAGGCCCCGGTCGGCGCCGGGCGGGGGGCTGGACATCATGAAGGACATGACCCCATTGTGCCCGCCCGGGCGCGGGGCGGGGCGGGACTCCGCCGTGCGCGGACACGGGGCGCACGGGGCGCACGCCGTAGGCTGGGGCGGTGAGCTCCCCCAAGATCTTCGTGGCCCGGCTGCTGGGCCTGGACGTCTTCGACCCCCTGGGCGACCGCCTCGGCCGGCTGCGGGACGTCGTCGTCCTGGACCGCGGCCCCGCCGTGCCCCCGTTCGCCACCGGCCTCGTGATCGAGGTGCCCGGCAAGAAGCGCGTCTTCGTGCCGATGACGCGGGTGACCTCCATGGACTCGGGGCAGATCATCACCACCGGCCTGATCAACCTGCGCCGGTTCTCCCGCCGCGGCGCCGAGCAGACCGTGGCCGCCGACCTCTTCGACCGCCGGGTGCGGCTCACGGACGGCTCCGGCGAGGCGTTCCTGGAGGACATCGGCCTGGAGCAGCAGCGCAACGGCGACTGGCTGGTCTCGGACCTCTACGTGCGCCGGATCGTGGGGCGGGGCCCCTTCGGCCGGGCCCAGCGCGGCGAGCACCTGCTGCTGGACTGGGACGAGGCCCGCTGGACCGGCCAGGCCGAGCCCCAGGCGGCCACCAGCTTCCTCGCCGCCCACGAGGACCTCAAGCCGGCCGACTTCGCGGACATGCTCCACGAGATGCCGGAGAAGCGGCGCGTGGAGGTGGCCCGCGAGCTGCAGGACGAGCGCCTCGCGGACGTGCTCCAGGAGCTGCCCGACGACGACCAGGTGCAGATCCTCTCCCAGCTGGACATCGACCGCGCCGCGGACGTGCTCGAGGAGATGGACCCGGACGACGCCGCCGACCTCCTCCACGAGCTGCCCGACTCCCAGCAGGAGCTGCTGCTGGAGCGCATGGAGCCCGAGGAGGCCGAGGACGTGCGGCGCCTGCTCGAGTATGAGGAGGGCACCGCGGGCTCCGTCATGACGCCCGTGCCCGTCATCCTGCCGCCCGAAGCCACCGTGGCCGAGGCCATGGCCACCATCCGCCAGCAGGAGATCTCCCCCGCCCTGGCCTCCCTGGTGATCGTGGCCCGCCCGCCGCTGGAGACGCCCACGGGCCGGTTCCTCGGCGTGGTCCACTTCCAGCGGCTGCTGCGCTACCCGCCGCCGGAGGCCGTGGGCAACATCATGGACAAGGACCTCGAGCCCGTCTCGGACCTCGCCCCGATCGCCCACGTCACCCGCGAGCTGGCCACCTACAACCTCACCAGCATCCCCGTGGTGAACGAGCACCACCGCGTGGTGGGCGCCGTGAGCGTGGACGACGTCCTGGACCACATCCTCCCGGACGACTGGCGGGCCATGGACCATGACGACCACGATCCCCGCCCCGCAGCCTGACCCCGCGGCCTGCCGCCGCCCGACACCGGAGGAGTGACCATGTCCCAGACGTCCCGAGACGCCCGCCCGAGCCGGGGCACCGGCCTGGACACCCCCCTGAGCGCCAGCGGGCGCCGGGTGCCCCGCCTCGCGCCCAACCCGGACGCGTTCGGCGAGGCCACCGAGGGCATCGCCCGGTTCATGGGCACGCCGCAGTTCCTCGTCTGGATGACGCTGTTCTGCGCCGCGTGGCTGGGATGGAACACGTTCGGCCCGGAGGACCTGCGCTTCGACTCGGCGGCCCTGGGCTTCACGGCGCTCACCCTGATGCTCTCGCTGCAGGCCTCCTACGCGGCGCCGCTGCTGCTGCTGGCCCAGAACCGCCAGGACGACCGGGACAAGGTTGCCCTGCGCGAGGACCGGGACCGGGCCGAGCGGAACCTCGCGGACACCGAGTTCCTCACCCGGGAGATCTCCGGGCTGCGCCTGGCCGTCCAGGAGGTCGCCACCCGCGACTTCGTGCGCGGCGAGCTGCGCGGGGTCCAGGAGGACCTGCGGGACGAGCTGCGCGAGGCCCTGCGCGCCGAGCTGCGCGAGGAGATCCGGGCGGAGCTGCGCGCCGAGCTGGCCGAGGGCCGCCGCGAGCGGACCGACCCCGGGGCCGAGCCCCGCCCCCGCAAGCAGAAGAAGCACAAGGGCCGGGACCGCGGCCGGGACGAGCGGCGCGCCGGCGACGACGGCGTGGACCCCTCCACCACCACGCTCGCGGTGATCGCGGCGCGCGAGGCCGCCCAGGCGGCGCAGTCCGCGCAGTCCGCGCAGGCCGGGCAGGACGCCGGCCCGGAGGCCGGCCGCGCCGTCGACGGCCGGGACGACGCGGACGGAGCCGCACGATGAGCGATCTGGGCCTGCACGTGCCCGAGGTCCGCACGGACCTGGAGCGGCGGGTCCTGGACCGGCTCGCCACCGTCCAGGACCCGGAGATCCGCCGCCCGGTGACGGAGCTGGGCATGGTGGAGTCGGTCGTGGAGACCGCCCCCGGCACGGTCGAGGTGACCGTGCTGCTGACCATCGAGGCCTGCCCGCTGCGCGGGACCATCCAGGGCGACGTCGCGGCCGCCGTCGCCGACGTGCCCGGCTGCGACGCGGTGGACGTGCGCACGGGCGTGATGAGCCCCGAGCGCCGGCTGGCCCTGCAGGACGCCCTGCGCGCCGCCCGCCCGGCCAACCCCTTCGGCGAGGGCTCGCTGACCCGGGTGCTCGCCGTGGCCTCCGGCAAGGGCGGGGTGGGCAAGTCCTCGGTGACCGCCAACCTCGCCGTCGCCCTGGCCGCCCGCGGGCTGGCCGTGGGCCTGATCGACGCGGACGTGCACGGCTACTCCATCCCGGGGCTGCTGGGCGTCACCGCCTCCCCCACCAAGCTGGACCGCATGATCCTGCCGCCCGTGGTGCGGGACGTGAAGGTCATCTCCATCGGCATGTTCCTGGACGAGGACCGGCCGGTGGCCTGGCGCGGGCCCATGCTGCACCGCGCGCTCGAGCAGTTCGTCACGGACGTGCACTGGGGCGACCTGGACGTGCTCCTCGTGGACCTGCCCCCGGGCACCGGGGACATCGCGATCTCGACGGCGCAGCTGCTGCCCGCCTCCGAGCTGCTCGTGGTCACCACTCCGCAGCACGCCGCCGCCCAGGTGGCGGCGCGCGCCGGCCAGCTGGCCGAGCAGACCGGTCAGGCCGTGGCCGGGGTGATCGAGAACATGGGCCCGATGACGCTGCCGGACGGCACCGTGCTGGACGTGTTCGGCGCCGGCGGCGGCCAGGAGGTCGCGGACCGGCTGGCGCGGGTGCTGGGCTCGGCGGTGCCCCTGCTGGGCTCCGTGCCGCTGGACCCGGCCCTGCGCCGCGGCGGCGACTCCGGCGACCCGGTGGTCCTTTCCGCGCCGGACAGCCCCGCGGGACGGGCGCTGGCCGGGGTCGCCGAGCGCCTCGCGGTGCGGCCGCGCGGCCTGGCCGGGCGGCGACTGCCCCTGTCCCCGCGCTGAGGCGCGGGCGGCGGCTCAGGTGGCGTCGACGTCGTAGGGGGCAGGCGCCAGCCCCAGCAGCTCGAGGGGGTCCGGCTCGACGGCGGGCCGCTCCTCGGCGACGGCCTCCTCGGCGCGGCCCGAGGCCATCAGCGCGGCGGCGGCGCCGCCCACCGCGGCGCCCGTCGCGAGCGAGGCGCCCGCGGCCGGGGCCGCGGATCCGGAGGACGCCGCCGGGGCGGCCGAGCTGCCGGCGCCGGCCGGGCGACGGAAGAGGGAGCGCGGATCCATGTCCACGAGGTCCTGGCGGGTGAGGCCGCCGTGCACGTCCTCGGCGCGCACGCCGGTGGCGGCCGAGGCGCGGGAGGCGGGGGTGGAGGAGCCGCCGACGGGCTCGCGCAGGGCGTCCCGGATGATCCGGCGGGGGTCGTACTGGCGGGGGTCGTACTTGCGCCAGTCCACCTCGTCGAAGTCCGTGCCGGTCTCCTCCTTGAACTGCGTCTTGGCGCCCTCGGCCTTGTCCCGCAGGGTGCGCAGCCACTCCGTGAGCATGCGCGTGTACTCCGGGAGCTTGTCGGGCCCGAGGATCACGATCGCGAGCACCACGAGGATGACCAGCTCGGAGCCGTTGATTCCAAACACGATCCGCACTCTACTAGAGCACGGTGCGCGCGGACGCGGGATGCGGGGACCGCGGCGGGCTCAGTCCCGGACGCGGGGCACGGACTCCACGATGCGCTCGATGCCGCGCTCGAGGCGCTCCTCCACGGCGTCCGGGCCGCCGAGCTCGCGCACCCGCGAGCGCTCCGAGACGAGCAGGTGGGTGAGGACGGCGTCGGCGCGCTCGTCCGGCAGGCGGGCCTCCACGCGGTAGGCGGCCTGGGCGGTGGTCAGCTCGGCGGTCCACGCCCCGTCCGCCTCGGCGGGCTGGATGCGGTAGACGTCCCCGCCGGCGAGGGTGCGCTCCTGGGCGTCCGCGGGCAGCGGGGCCGCGGACGCGCAGCCCTCCGGGGCGGCTCCGGCGATCCGCGGGCGGCACTCGCGCACCGTGACGGTAGGCTCCTGCAGGCCCCAGCCGACGACGACCTCGACGTCCCGCGGCGTCTGCGCCGCGTCCACAGTGAGGGGCTCGAGGCCCGCCCCGAGCAGGGAGGGCACGGTCCAGCCGTGGCCGCGCAGCTGGGCGACGGCGACGCGCCCGTCCGCGGACCCGCCGCTCACCAGGCCGACGGCGTCCGTGTGGCTCGGAGCCAGCCGGGCCACCCCGGCCCGGGGCGCCCCGGCCATCCAGACGGCGGCGAGCAGGCCGCCGACGAGCACCACGAACGCCAGCAGTCCCACGACGACGCGGCCGGAGATCCCGCGCGAGCGCAGCACCGGAGAGGCGACCACGCCGGCGGGGCGCTGGTGGACGGTGCGGGCGGCGGCGAGGACGCGGGCCCGGGCGCGGACAGCGGCGCGGCAGTCGGGGCAGCCGTCCAGGTGGCGGGCGATGCGCCGGCGGGAGGCGGAGGGCAGGGCGTCCTCGAGGTAGGCGTCGAGGTGGCGAAGCGTGTGTCCACGTCCCATGCGACTGCGTCCTCCGTCCTCGTCGGCCCGCCGCGAGGGCGGGCGGCCCGGCGCCGCCCTCGCGCTCGCCGGGACGGTCGGTCTGCTCCGCGCTCCATCATCGGCCCGGCTCCTGGGAGAATTCTGAGTCGGACGTGCGAACCTGCCCGTACACTGGCCCGCGTCGCCTGCGCCGCGGGCGCGTCCCCCTTCACCCTCGTCGTCCCGGAGTCAGCCATGAGCGCCCTGCAGCCCCAGCCCACCGTCAAGCACGCCTCGTGGGCGTGGACGGAGAGCCGCGGCGTCGAGGACGAGGTGGTGCTGCGGGCGCGCGAGCGCTCCGCCGAGCTGGACGTGCGCCCCGTGAGCGAGGGGACGGCGGCCCTGCTGGCCGTCCTGGCCGCCACGCGCGCCCCCTCGGCTGTGGTGGAGGTCGGCACGGGCGCCGGCGTCTCGGGGCTGGCGCTGATGCGCGGCCTGCCCGAGCGCACCGTGCTGACCACCGTGGACCCGGACGCCGAGGCCCAGCGGGCCGCCCGCGAGGCGTTCTCCGAGGCCCGCCTGCCCACCGGCCGGACCCGCATGATCACGGGCCGCTCCCGCCTGGTCCTCCCCCGCCTCACCAGCGGCGCCTACGAGATGGTCGTGGTGGACGGCGACCCCGCCTCCCGCCAGTTCGACGTGGAGCAGGCCGCGCGCATGCTCGCCCCCGGCGGCGTGCTCGTGCTCGTGGACGCCCTCGACGCCGACCGCGTGCCCCGCCCGGCCGTGCGCGGGGAGTCCACGGTCTCGGCCCGCGCCGTGGACCGCCTCATCCGCGAGGACGAGGGCTGGGTCTCCGCCGTCGTGCCCTCCGGCACGGGCGTGCTGATCGCCGTGCGCCGCTGACCCCGTCGAATGCAGGAACCCCGCGCACCGTGACGGTGCGCGGGGTTCCGCAGGCGGTCGGCGTTCAGCCCTGGATGACGCCCTCCAGGCACTCCTTGAGCTCGCGGGCCTCGTCCGCGTTGATCTCCAGCACGAGACGGCCGCCGCCGTCGATCGGCACGCGCATGATCAGGCTGCGCCCCTCCTTGGTCACTTCCATGGGACCGTCCCCGGTGCGGGGCTTCATGGCGGCCATTGCGACTTCCCTTCTGGATGATGTTCCCGTCTCGACGTCCGGCGACCGCGGGAGCGGGCGTGTCTGGACGCCTCCGGCACCCGCGCGCACAGTCGCACGCGAGGCCGGTCACATCACCATTATCGCGGACGGCGCGCCGCCGCGCCAAACGCGGGGCCCGTCCGCGCGGCGGGCGACGCTCAGCGCGGCCCCGTCCGCTCGGCGTCCCGGGCGGCGTCCGCCTCGAGCTCGGCGAGGCGCGCGCGCAGCGCGGCGACCTGGTCCTCGCGGTCCGCGAGGGCGTCGCGCAGGCTCAGCAGCACGGCGTCCACCTGGTCCCGCTGGTAGCCGGGCACGGCCACGGCGAGCCGCACGAAGGCCACGTCGTCGGCCCGCGGCCGCTCGGGCAGCGCCACGGGGTGGACCGGAGCCTGCCCCGCGGGCTCCCCGGCCCGCAGGGTGAGGCGGCCGGCGGCCGCGGCGGCCAGGGCGGCCACCACGACGACGAGCGCGGCGATCACCGCGATCCACAGGGGCGTGCTCACGGGGCACCCGGCCCGCACACGCGCAGCACGCAGTCGACGGCCTCCTCGGCCGTCTCCACCACGTGGAAGATCTCGGGGTCCCCCGGGGAGATCATCCCGCGCTCCACGAGCGTGCCCCGGATCCAGTCCACCACCGGGCCCCAGAAGGAGGAGTCCACGAGGACCACGGGGAACCGGGTCACCGTGCCGGTCTGCACGAGGGTCAGGGCCTCGAACAGCTCGTCCAGGGTGCCGAAGCCGCCGGGCAGCACCACGAAGCCCTGCGCGTACTTCAGGAACATCACCTTGCGGGCGAAGAAGTAGCGGAAGTCCACCCCCACGTGCACCCACTCGTTCAGGCCGGCCTCGAAGGGCAGCTCGATGCCCAGGCCCACGGACTCGCCGCCGGCCTCGTGGGCGCCGCGGTTGGCCGCGGCCATCGACCCGGGCCCGCCGCCGGTGATCACGGTGAACCCGGCCTCGGCCAGGCGGGCCCCCACCTCGCGGGCCAGCGCGTACTCGGGGCTGTCCTCGGGCGTGCGGGCCGAGCCGAACACCGAGACGGCGGGGCCGATCCCGGCCAGGGTGCCGAAGCCCTCCACGAACTCGGCCTGGATGCGCAGCACGCGCCAGGCCTCGGAGGTGGTGGAGGCCAGGTCGGCGGCGGGCGGCAGGGCGTCCCCCGGGTGGCGGGCGTCGAGCAGGAGCTGGTCGAAGGTGGGCCGGCGGGCGGCCTCGCCGCGCAGCACCTGCCCGCCACGGCGGACGCGCTCGGGCGCGGGGACGGCGTCGGTCCTGGGGTGCTGGTCGGGGTCCATGGCGCCAGCCTAGCGAGCGGGCCCGCCGGGGCGTCCGGCGTCGTCCCCGCGGCGCGGCGTCGAGCCCGTCGACGCGCGGGGGCGGAAGTGAGGTGCGATATATTCCAGTGCCATGACGCAGATCACGCCTGAGGAGCCCCACGGCGCCCACGCCCGCGACGAGGCGGCCCCGCGCCGCTCGCGTGCGGCCTCGGGCGACGACCTGATCGTCCTCGAGAACGTCAACAAGCACTTCGGGGACTTCCACGCGCTGAAGGACATCGACCTGCGCATCCCCCGCGGCCAGGTGGCGATCGTGGTCGGCCCCTCGGGTTCCGGCAAGTCCACGCTCTGCCGCACCATCAACCGCCTCGAGACCATCGACGACGACGGCGGCCGCATCCTCCTCGACGGGCAGCCCCTACCGGCCGAGGGCAAGCAGCTGGCCCAGCTGCGCGCCGAGGTGGGCATGGTGTTCCAGTCCTTCAACCTCTTCGCGCACAAGTCGATCCTCGAGAACGTCACCCTGGGGCCGATCAAGGTCAAGGGCAAGCGCAAGGCGGACGCCGAGCGCCACGCCATGGAGCTGCTCGAGCGCGTGGGCGTGGCCCAGCAGGCCAAGAAGACGCCCGCCCAGCTCTCCGGCGGCCAGCAGCAGCGCGTGGCCATCGCGCGCGCCCTGGCCATGGAGCCCAAGGCGCTGCTGTTCGACGAGCCGACCTCCGCCCTCGACCCCGAGATGGTCCAGGAGGTGCTGGACGTCATGGTCCAGCTCGCCGAGGGCGGCATGACCATGGTGGTCGTCACCCACGAGATGGGCTTCGCCCGCAAGGCCGGGGACCGCGTGGTCTTCATGGCCGACGGCGCCATCCTCGAGGACACCGACCCCGAGTCGTTCTTCACCGCCCCCCAGCACGAGCGCGCCCGGGACTTCCTGGGCAAGATCCTCGCGCACTGACCCGTCCCCGTCCCCGCACCGACCCCGAGGAGAGCACCATGTTCCGCAAGAACCTCCTGACCCTGTCCGCCGTCACCGCCGCGGCCGCCCTGTCCCTGACCGCCTGCTCCCCCTCCGCCCAGCAGGGCGGCGGCGAGGGCTCCGGCTCCGCCCCCGCCGGCGGCTCCCAGTCCGCCGGCTCCGGCGAGGGCCTGCGCATCGGCATCAAGTTCGACCAGCCCGGCCTCGGCTTCCGCGAGGGCTCCGGGGCGCCCACCGGCTTCGACACCGACGTGGCCCGCTACGTGGCGGACAAGCTGGGCGTGGCCGAGGGCGACATCGAGTGGGTGCAGACCCCGTCCGCCAACCGCGAGAACGCCCTGGAGAACGGCGAGGTCGACATGATCTTCGCGACCTACTCCATCACCGACGCCCGCAAGGAGCGCGTGGACTTCGCCGGCCCGTACTTCGTGGCCGGCCAGGACCTGCTGGTCCGCGCGGACGACACCGAGATCACCGGCCCGGACGCCCTGGACGGCAAGAACCTCTGCTCGGTCACCGGCTCCACCTCCGCCCAGAAGATCAAGGACCAGTTCGCCACCGGCGTGAACCTGGTGGAGCAGGGCGGCTACGCCGAGTGCGTCACCTACCTCGAGTCCGGCCAGGTGGACGCCGTGACCACGGACGACATCATCCTCGCCGGCCTCGCGGCCACCGACGCCAACAAGGGCAAGTTCAAGGTCGTCGGCAACACCTTCACCACCGAGCGCTACGGCGTCGGCATCGCCAAGGGCGACGACCGCTGCGAGGACATCAACGAGGCCATCAAGGAGATGAAGGACTCCGGCGCCTGGAAAGAGTCCCTCGACGCCAACACCGAGGGCACCGGCTACGAGTACGACGAGGCCCTGAACTCCGGCGCGGACGCCGAGTTCGAGTCCTGCTCCTGATCCCACCCGTCGCGGGGCGGGCCCGGGGCGTGACCTGAGCGGTCCGCCCCGGCCCGCCCCGCGGCGATCCGGCCCCCGTCAGCTCCGTCCCGACCCTCGGAGAAGTCATGGAATCGATCTCCTCGCTCCTCGCGGACTACGGCGCGGACATCCCGCTCGCGTTCTGGACGAACATCAGGCTCGCGTTCCTCGCGACCCTGGGCTCGTTCGTCCTCGGCGTCGTGCTCGCCCTGTTCCGCATCTCCCCCGTGCCCTCGCTGCGCGCGATCGGCACCGCCTACGTCAACGTCGTCCGCAACACCCCGCTGACGATCGTCATGCTCCTCGGCGTGCTCGCCGTCTGGGGCCAGCTGAAGATCACCTTCTCCTCGGACTTCACGCTGAACTTCTTCATCTACGCCGTGATCGCCCTCTCGCTGTACCACGCGGCGTTCATGTGCGAGGCCATCCGCTCCGGCGTCAACACGGTGCCCCTGGGGCAGGCCGAGGCGGCCCGCGCCATCGGGCTCGGGTTCCTGCCCGCGGCGCGGCACGTCATCCTGCCGCAGGCCCTGCGCGGCGCCATCACCCCGCTCGGCAACACGGTCATCGCGCTGACCAAGAACACCACCGTGGCAGCCGCGGCCTCCGTGGCCGAGGCCTCGGGCCTGATGAAGCGCATGATCGAGTTCAGCCCGGACGTGATGGTGGCGATCTTCCTGACCTTCGCGATCGGCTTCTGCCTGATCGTGATCCCGATCGGCCTGCTCACCACGTGGGCCTCCGACAAGTGGGCGGTGGCACGATGAGCTCCCAGGCCTCCGTCCTCTTCGACGCCCCGGGCCCCCTGGCCCGCCGGCGCATCCTGATCGCCAACCTCGTCGCGCTCGCCGCGGTGCTGGCCCTGGCCGTCGTCGTGCTGATGCGCATGGCGGACGCCGACCAGCTCGAGGCCCGCCGCTGGACCGCCGCCCTCGACGCCAACGCGTGGACGAACTACTACCTGCCCGGACTGCAGTTCACCGTCCAGGCCGCGGCCATCGCGGTGCTGACCTCCGTGGTGTTCGGCCTCGTGTTCGGCTTCCTGCGCCTGGCGCCGTTCGCCCCCCTCCGGGGCGCCGCGGGCCTCGTGGTGGAGTTCTTCCGCGCCGTGCCCGTGCTCATCATGATGGTGTTCTTCTACCAGGTGTTCGCCCAGGTGGCGCGCACCGGGGTGATCGCCCCCGCGGACAGCCCGTACTACGCGGTGATCGTCGCCCTGACGCTGTACAACGGCTCGGTGATCGCCGAGCTCGTGCGCTCCGGCGTGCGCTCCCTGCCCAAGGGCCAGCGCGAGGCCGCCGCGGCGGTGGGCATGACCAGCACGCAGTCGCTGCGCCTCGTGGAGGTCCCGCAGGCGCTCATCGCGATGCTGCCCTCGCTCCTGAGCCAGTTCGTGGTGATCCTCAAGGACTCCGCGCTGGGCTACCTGATCGGCTTCTTCGAGCTGCTGCAGTACGCCCGCCAGCTCGGCTCGGGTCAGGGCAACATCCTGCAGTCCCTCGTGGTGGCGGCGCTGATCTTCATCGTCATCAACTTCCTCCTCACGTGGGCGGCCACCCGCCTGTCCCGGCGGCTGTCCTCGCGCGCCGCCGGCGACGCCGGCGCCCCGACCACGCCCGTGGTCGGCGCGCCGACGGACAAGCCGGCCTGACCGGCCCCGAACGACGACGGCGCCCCACCGGTCCGACCGGTGGGGCGCCGTCGTCGTCTGCGCGGGACGAGATCCCCGCGGCGGGCGGGCCGGGCGTCAGCCGGCCAGCCAGGCGTCGAGGGCGTCGAGGCACGCGTGGACGGCGGCCCGGTGCACGTGCTCGTCGTCCGTGTGGGCCAGCAGCGCGTCGCCCGGGCCGAAGTTCACGGCGGGCACGCCGAGCTCGGAGAACCGGGCCACGTCCGTCCAGCCGTACTTGGGCTGGGGCTCTCCCCCGACCGCGGCCACGAACGCGGCCGCGGCGGGCCGGTCGAGGCCGGGCCGGGCGGCGGGCGAGGCGTCGTCGATGCGCACCTGGGCGTCCCAGTCCACGCCGACGCCCTCCAGGACCTCGCGGACGCGGGCGTGGGCCTGCTCGAGGGTCTTGTCCGGGGCGAAGCGGTAGTTCACGTCCACGTGGGCCGCGTCCGGGATGACGTTGCCCGCCACTCCCCCGGCCACGCGGATCGCGTTGAGGCCCTCGCGGTAGTCCAGGCCCTCCACGGTGACTGTGGCGGGCTCGTGGGCGGCCAGGGCCGTGAGGACCGCGCCGAGCTTGTGGATCGCGTTCTCCCCGCGCCAGGCGCGGCCCGAGTGCGCCGCCACCCCGGAGAAGGAGACGCGGTACCGGCAGGTGCCGTTGCACCCGCCCTCCACGACGCCGTCGGTGGGCTCGAGCAGGACCGCGAAGTCGCCCTCGAGCAGCTCGGGGGCCTGCCGGGCCACCCGGGCCAGGCCGGAGAGGTCCGAGGCGACCTCCTCGTGGTCATAGAACACCCACGTCACGTCGTGCGCGGGGGCAGGCCCGTCCGCGCGGCCGTAGCGCCCGGCGAGGGCCAGCTGCACGGCCACCCCGGACTTCATGTCCACGGCGCCGCGGCCGTAGAGCACGTCCCCCTCCCAGGCCGAGGGCACGGTGCCGCGGGAGCCGGGCACGGTGGGCAGGGGCACCGTGTCCAGGTGGCCGGCGAGGATCACGCGGGTGTCCCGGCCGAGGTCGGTGCGGGCCACCACGGCGTCCCCGAAGCGCCGCACCTCGAGCCCTCCCAGGGCGCGCAGCGCGGCCTCCACGGCGTCGGCGAGCGGACCCTCGTCCCCCGAGACCGACGGGACGTCCAGCAGGACGGCGGTGAGCTCCGCGACGTCGAGGCCGGGATCGGCGAGGTCGGGCAGGGAAGGGGCGGCGGTCTCAGTCATGCGTCCAGTCTACGGACGCGGTCCGTCTTCCCCCGGGCCGCGTCCGGGCCCGTCGTTATCCTGGGACGCATGACCGAGACCGCTGCCCAGCATCCCTCCGCCCGCCTCGTCTCCGGCCACGGCCTGGCCACCACGGCCGCCGACGGCACCGTGCTCGACGTGTGGTTCCCGGCCCCCGTGGCCGGCCCGCTCGCCGACGCGGACGCCGCCCTCGCCGAGACCCTGCGCTCCCTCGCCGCGGACGACGCGGACCGCGGCACCACCCAGTCCGTGGTCGAGCTGGAGGCGGACCTCGACGCCGCCCCCGCGACCGCCGAGGACGCGTGGCTGCGCCTGCACGCCCTGTCCCACCGCCTCGTGCGCCCCAACGAGCTGAACCTGGACGGCGTGTTCGGCCTGCTGGCCAACGTGGTGTGGACGAACTTCGGCCCGTGCGCCGTAGAGGGCTTCGAGCTGACCCGCGCCCGCCTGCGCGCCCGCGGCGCCGTGAACGTCTACGGCGTGGACAAGTTCCCGCGCATGACCGACTACGTGGTGCCGACCGGCGTGCGCATCGGCGACGCCGACCGCGTCCGCCTCGGCGCCCACCTCGCCGAGGGAACCACCGTGATGCACGAGGGCTTCGTGAACTTCAACGCCGGCACCCTGGGCCACTCCATGGTGGAGGGCCGCATCTCGGCCGGCGTCGTGGTGGGCGACGGCTCCGACCTCGGCGGCGGCGTGTCCATCATGGGCACCCTCTCCGGCGGCGGCACCCAGAAGGTCGTCATCGGCGAGCACGTGCTCCTCGGCGCCAACTCCGGCGTCGGCATCTCCATCGGGGACGACTGCGTGGTGGAGGCCGGCCTGTACGTCACCGCCGGCACCCTCGTCACCGTGGTCCGCCCGGGCGAGGAGTCCCGCACCGTCAAGGCCGTGGAGCTCTCCGGCGTGCCCAACCTGCTCTTCCGACGCAACTCGGCCACCGGCGTCGTGGAGGTCCTCCCCCGCGCCGGCCGCACCGTGGAGCTCAACGCCGCACTGCACGCCAACTGAGCGCGCCCCGCGCGCACACCGAGCGCGCACCGCACGACGACGGCCCGTCGCCTCCGCCTCACGGGCGGGGTGACGGGCCGTCGTCGTGCCGGGCCCGGCCGGAGCCGGGCCGCGCCGGTCAGCGCTGCGGGTACTGGCGCAGGGGCTCGCCCACGTAGATCTGGCGCGGGCGGCCGATCTTGGTGGCCGGGTCCTCCATCAGCTCGCGCCACTGGGCGATCCAGCCGGGCAGGCGCCCCAGGGCGAAGAGGACGGTGAACATCTTCTCCGGGAAGCCCATGGCCTTGTAGATCACGCCGGTGTAGAAGTCGACGTTCGGGTAGAGCTTGCGCTCCACGAAGTAGTCGTCGGCGAGGGCCTTCTCCTCGAGGCGCTGGGCGATCTCGAGCAGCTCGTCGTTGCCGCCCAACTTGCCCAGGATGTCCTCGGCGGTCTTCTTGATGATCTTGGCCCGCGGGTCGTAGTTCTTGTACACCCGGTGACCGAAGCCCATCAGGCGGACGCCGTCCTCCTTGTTCTTCACCTTCTCCATGAAGTCCTCGGGCTTGATGCCGTCGGACTGGATCGTGCGGAGCATGTTCAGCACGGCCTCGTTGGCGCCGCCGTGGAGGGGGCCGTAGAGGGCGTTGATGCCGGCGGAGACCGAGGCGAACAGGTTGGCCTGGGTGGAGCCCACGAGGCGCACGGTGGAGGTGGAGGCGTTCTGCTCGTGGTCGGCGTGCAGCATGAGCAGCAGGTCGAGGGCCTTGACCACGTCCGGGTCGATGTCATATTCCTCGGCCGGCACGCCGAAGCACAGGCGGAGGAAGTTCTCCACGTAGTTCAGCGAGTTGTGCGGGTACATGAACGGCTGGCCCAGCGACTTCTTGAACGCGTAGGAGGCCAGCACCGGCAGCTTGCCCAGCAGACGCACGGTGGAGATGTGGACCTGCTCCGGATCGTGCGGGTCCAGGGAGTCCGGATAGAACGTGGACAGCCCGGACACGGAGGAGGACAGCACCGGCATCGGGTGCGCATCCCGCGGGAAGCCGTTGAAGAACAGCTTGAGGTCCTCGTGCACCATGTTGTGGCGCAGGATGTTGGTCTCCCAGGCCTCCAGGGTCTCCTTGGACTCGGGCAGCTCGCCGTAGATCAGCAGGTAGGCGACCTCCATGAACGAGGAGTTCGCGGCGAGGTCCTCGATGGCGTAGCCGCGGTAGCGCAGGATCCCCTCGTCGCCGTCGATGAACGTGACGGCGGACTTGGCGTTCGCCGTGTTCATGAAGCCCGGGTCGTAGGTGACGTCGCCGGTCTCCTTCAGGAGCGGGGCGATGTTGATGCCGTTGTTGCCTTCGGTGGCGCGCTCGACGCCGAGGTCCAGGCTCTGCTCGCCGACGGTCAGCCGGACGGACTCGTTCTGGGTCACGGGTGTGCTCCCTCGTTCTCTACTGGATGGTCCGGGCCCGCGCGCCGCTCAGGCACGCGCCCACGGGGACGACTCTGCTCCAAACTACCAAGGACCGGGTCCGACCGCCCCGCCCGTCCGCTCCGACGTCGCCGCGTGACCGCGGCGGCCGCGGGCGCGTGGGGGCGGTGTGCCGGCCGCGCTCAGCGGCGCAGCGGACCCCGCGCGGCGAGCCGGCGGGCGGCCTGCTCCACGGCCTCGTCCGAGGCGGTGATGGCCACGCGGACGTAGCCGTGGCCGGCGTCGCCGTAGAACACGCCGGGTCCGGCCACGATGCCGAGGTCGGCGAGCTCGCCCAGCAGGTCCCACGAGTCCTGCTCCGTGGCCGCGGCCGGGTCGGTGTCCGCCCGGCGGGTCCACAGGTACAGGCCCGCCTCGGAGTGGTCCACGGCGTGGCCGGAGGCCTCGAGGGCGGCGCGCAGGGCGTCGCGGCGGCGACGGTAGCGGTCCTTCTGCTGCGCCACGTGGTCCTCGTCCGCCAGCGCCACGGCCATGGCGTGCTGCACGGGGGCGGGCACGATCATGCCGGCGTGCTTGCGCGTGTTCACCAGGGTGGCCACCAGCCCCGGGTCGCCCGCGGCGAAGGCGGCGCGGTACCCGGCGAGGTTGGACTGCTTGGACAGCGAGTAGACGCTGAGCAGGCCCGTCAGGTCCCCGCCGGAGACCTCCTCGGACAGGATGCAGGGGACGATCTCGCCGTCCCACTCGTCCCAGCCGAGCTCGGCGTAGCACTCGTCGCCGCAGACCACGGCGCCGAGGGCGCGGGCGTCGTCCACGACGCGCTTGAGCGCGGCGGCGTCCAGCACGGCGCCCGTGGGGTTCGCCGGGGAGTTGGTCCACACCAGGCGCACCCGCTCGCGCACCTCGGGGGCCAGCGAGGCGAGGTCGTCCGCGGCCACGGCCTCGGCGCCGGCGATCAGCGCGCCCATCGCGTAGGTGGGGTAGGCGGCCTCGGGGTGCACGACGACGTCCCCGGCGCCCAGGCCCATGAGCGTGGGCAGCCACGCGATGAACTCCTTGGAGCCCACCGTGGGCACCACGGCCTCCGGGTCCAGCCCGGCCACGCCGCGGCGGCGGGCGTACCAGTCCACGACCGCGCGGCGCAGGTCGGCGGTGCCGTGCGTCGTCGGGTAGCCGTGCGCGTCGGCGGCCTCGGTGAGGGCCCGGCGGATCAGCTCCGGCGTCGGGTCCACGGGCGTGCCGATGGACAGGTCCGCCACGCCGTCCGGGTGGCCGGCGGCGCGCTCACGGTAGGGGGTGAGCGTGTCCCACGGGTAGTCCGGCAGCGTCAGCATGCGGATCAGGCGTCGGCGTTCTGCGGGGGGAGGGCGGCGATGATCGGGTGGTCCTTCGCGATCATGCCCAGCTTGGCGGCGCCGCCCGGGGAGCCCAGGTCGTCGAAGAACTCGACGTTGGCCTTGTAGTAGTCGGCCCACTCCTCCGGGGTGTCGTCCTCGTAGTAGATGGCCTCCACGGGGCAGACGGGCTCGCAGGCGCCGCAGTCCACGCACTCGTCCGGGTGGATGTACAGGGAGCGCTCCCCCTCGTAGATGCAGTCCACGGGGCACTCGTCGATGCACGCCTTGTCCTTGACGTCCACACACGGCAACGCGATCACGTAGGTCATGGCTGACCGTCCACCTCTCTCTGGGCACGGGGTTGCGGGGCTGCGGTCCAGGGTACTCGCTCCCCCGGACCCGTTTCGCGGGCCGTCACAGTAGCCCGGCGGGGGCGCGTGGCGCCGTCGGCGGCCTCCGCGAGTCGGCGGTCCAGCCGCCGGCCCGCAGCCAACAGGACCAGGCCGAGCACCGGCTGACCGACGTTCCAGGCCACGGAGGCGACGACGGCGCCCGGCGCCGCCGCCCACAGGCCGGCCGTCCAGGACACCCCCAGGGCGTCGTGGACCGGCAGGCGGTGCAGGGCCAGGACCGCGGTGAACGCCCCGGCGACCACCGCGGCCCCCGCCGGCAGGGCGCGCCCGCCGCGGCCCGCGCGTCGGACCATCCACCAGCGCTGTGTCGAGCCCACGAGCACGAGGGCCAGCACGGCCCCCCACGGCAGGGTCCAGCCGCCGGGCAGCGGCGAGAGCGTCAGGTGGACGGCGGTGCCGAGCGCGCCGGCGACGACGCCGAGCAGCGCCCCGCCCACCAGGTCGGCGGGCCGGGCGCGGCGGCGGGGACGGTCAGGCACGGGCGCGGGCGCGCGCGGCCTTCAGGCGCTCGTTGGCGTCCAGGACGACCTTGCGGATGCGGATGTCCTCCGGGGTGATCTCCACGCACTCGTCCTCGCGGGCGAACTCGAGGGACTCCTCGAGGGTGAGCTGGCGCGGGGGCGTCAGGCCCTCGAACGAGTCCGAGGAGGCCGCACGCATGTTGGTGAGCTTCTTCTCCTTGGTGATGTTCACGTCCATGTCGTCCGCGCGGGAGTTCTCGCCGACGGTCATGCCCTCGTACACCTCGGAGCCGGGCTGGATGAAGAAGGAGCCGCGCTCCTGCAGGTTGATCATGGCGAACGGGGTGGCCGTGCCGGCGCGGTCCGCCACGAGCGAGCCGTTGTTGCGGTACTCGATGGTGCCGGCCCAGGGCTCGTAGCCGTTGGCGATGGAGGAGGCGATGCCGGCGCCGCGCGTGTCCGTGAGGAACTGGGTGCGGAAGCCGATCAGGCCGCGGGCGGGCACGGAGAACTCCATGCGGATCCAGCCGGTGCCGTGGTTGGACATCTCCTGCATGCGGCCCTTGCGGGCGGCCATGAGCTGGGTGACGGCGCCCATGAACTCCTCGGGCGTGTCGATGGTCATCAGCTCCATGGGCTCGTGGACCTTGCCGTCCACGGTCTTGGTGACCACCTGCGGCTTGCCCACGGTCAACTCGAAGCCCTCGCGGCGCATCTGCTCCACGAGGATGGCCAGCGCGAGCTCGCCGCGGCCCTGGACCTCCCAGGCGTCCGGGCGCTCAGTGGGGAGCACCTTGAGGGAGACGTTGCCGATCAGCTCGGCGTCCAGGCGGTCCTTCACCTGGCGGGCCGTGACCTTGGCGCCCTTGACGCGGCCGGCCAGCGGGGAGGTGTTGATGCCCACGGTCATGGAGATGGCGGGGTCGTCCACCGTGATCAGCGGCAGCGGCTTGGGGTTCTCGACGTCCGTGAGGGTCTCGCCGATCATGATGTCCTCGATGCCGGCCACGGCCACGATCTCGCCCGGGCCGGCCTCCTCGATCGGCTCGCGGCTCAGGCCCTTGGTGCCGAGCAGCTCGGTGATCTTCACGGTCTTCAGCGTGCCGTCCTGGCGGGCCCAGGCGACCTGCTGGCCCTTCTTCAGGGTGCCGTTGAAGATGCGCAGCAGGGCCAGGCGGCCCAGGAACGGGGAGGCGTCCAGGTTGGTGACGTGCGCCTGGAGGACCTCGCCCTCCGTGTAGGCGGGGGCCGGGATGTGCTCCATCATGGTGGCGAACAGCGGCTCGAGGTCCTCGGAGTCCGGCAGGGAGCCGTCCTCGGGCTGGTTCAGCGAGGCGCGGCCGGCCTTGCCGGAGGCGAACACCACGGGCAGGTTCAGCACGGAGTCCAGGTCCAGGTCCTCCACCTCGTCGGCGAGGTCAGAGGCCAGGCCCAGGAGCAGGTCCATGGAGTCGGAGACGACGCCGTCGATGCGGGCGTCCGGGCGGTCCGTCTTGTTGACCACGAGGATCACGGGCAGCTTGGCGGCCAGCGCCTTGCGCAGCACGAAGCGGGTCTGCGGCAGCGGGCCCTCGGAGGAGTCCACGAGCAGCACGACGCCGTCCACCATGGACAGGCCGCGCTCCACCTCGCCGCCGAAGTCGGCGTGGCCGGGGGTGTCGATCACGTTGAAGGTCACGGTCTGGCCCTCGGGGGCGGAGGGCCCGGAGTAGAACACGGTGGTGTTCTTGGCCAGGATCGTGATGCCCTTCTCGCGCTCCAGGTCCCCGGAGTCCATGACGCGCTCGGCCACCTCCCCGTGGGCCGCGAAGGCGCCTCCCTGACGGAGCATGGCATCCACGAGGGTGGTCTTGCCGTGGTCCACGTGGGCCACGATGGCCACGTTGCGCAGGTCGGAGCGGCGGGTGTCGGTCGAGGTCATGGGCGTCCTGTCCGGTTCGTGAGGCGTGGGGCGGGGACGCACGACGACGGCGGCCCCCGTGCGATTGTACGCGCAGGGACCGCCGTCGGATGGCGGGCCGGTCGGCCCGGGTGCGCGGCGGGGCCGGCCCGCCGCGCGCCCTCAGGGGATCAGTAGACGCCCTCGCCGAGGGAGGCGAGGAAGTCGCGGCGCTCCTGGCGCCGCTCCGCCTGCTGGTCCGGGTCCGGCACGGGGGCCGCGGCCAGGAGCCGGCGGGTGTACTCCTCACGCGGGTTGTGGAGCACCTCCTTGGTGGGTCCCTGCTCCACCTGGCGGCCGTCCTTGAGGACGAGCACCTTGTGGGCCAGCATGTCCACCACCGCGAGGTCGTGGGACACGAACAGGCAGGCGAACTCGTAGCGCTGCTGCAGCTCGGCGAACATGTCCAGCACCGCGGCCTGGACGGACACGTCCAGGGCCGAGGTCGGCTCGTCCGCGATGAGCACCTGGGGGTCCAGGGTCAGGGCGCGGGCGATCGAGACGCGCTGGCGCTGGCCGCCCGAGAGCTCGTGCGGGTAGCGGTTCACCACGGAGCGGGGCAGGCGCACCGCGTCCAGCAGCTCCTCGGCGCGGGCCAGGCGCGAGCGCCGGTCCCCCACCTTGTGGACCACCATCGGCTCGGTGATGACGTCGCCGATCGGGAACCGGGGGTCCAGCGAGGCGGCCGGGTCCTGGAACACCACGCCGATGTTCTTGCGCAGCTTCCGCTGCTCCGACTTCGGCATGGCGGCCAGGTCGTGGCCCTGGATCCGCAGCGAGCCCTCCGCGATGGTGAGCAGGCCCAGCACCGACTTGGCGATGGTGGACTTGCCCGAGCCGGACTCGCCCACGAGGCCCAGGATCTCGCCCGGGGCCACCTGGAAGCTCACGTCGTGCACCACGCGGTTCTTCTTGCCGCGGTGGTCGTACTCGAGGTGGAGGTCCTCGGCCTCGATCGCGTACTTGGCCGTCGTCTGGGTGGCCGTGACCGGCTCCGGCTCGGCGACCTCGTACGTCGCGCCGAGGCGCGGCACCGAGGAGAGCAGCTTCTGCGTGTAGGGGTGCTGGGCGTGCTGGAGCACCTGGTGCACCGTGCCCTGCTCCACCAGCTCGCCGTGGAGCATCACGCACACGCGGTCCGCCATGTCCGCCACCACGCCCATGTTGTGCGTGATGAGCAGGATGCCGGTGTTCATCTTGTTCTTCAGCGAGCGCAGCAGCTCCAGGATCTCCGCCTGGACCGTCACGTCGAGCGCCGTGGTGGGCTCGTCCGCGATGATCACCTTCGGGGAGCAGCTGATGGCCATCGCGATCACGATGCGCTGGCGCTGGCCGCCGGAGAACTGGTGCGGGTACTGCTTCAGGCGCTCCGCCGCGTCCGGGATGCCCACCATGGTGAGCAGCTCGACCGCGCGCTTGTCCGCCTCGGTGCCGTAGGCGATGCCGTGCAGCTCCAGCGCCTCGGTGAGCTGGTCGCCCACCGTGAGCACCGGGTTCAGCGCCGTCATCGGCTCCTGGAACACCATGGCGACCTCGTCGCCGCGGATCCCGCGCAGCTGGCCGGGGGTCATGTCGAGCACCTCGCGGCCCGCGAGCTGCACCGAGCCGGTGATGTCCGCGTTGCTCGGCAGCAGGCCCATGGCGGTGGCGCTGGTGACGGACTTGCCGGAGCCCGACTCGCCCACGAGGGCGACGACCTCGCCGGGCTTGACGTCGAACGTCACGCCCTTCACGGCGTGGACCTCGCCGAACTCGGTCCCGAACTTCACGTCCACGTCGCGGAACGCGAGCACGGGCTTGCCGTCCAGGTCGTCGTGGCGGGCCACGACCCCCATGGAGCTGGTCGCCGGGCCGGGGGTCGGCCCGCCCGTGCCCGAGGAGCCGGGCACGGCCGCGCCGCGCGCGTCGAGGTCGGCGGAGTGCGAGCCGTGCTCGCCGGCGCCGGTCCCGACCGCCGTCGGCTCAGTGCCGGCGGCGTCGTGCTGGTTCTTCTTGCCGGACATCGGTCGGCCTTCCTTGTCGTTGCCGTGCGCGGTCACTGGCCCACACCTCCTGCCGGGCCGCCGGCTCCGCCGCGGCGGTGCTCGGGGGCGTCGGGGTCGGCGATGAGGTCGTCCGCCTCACCGTCACGGGCGGTGGGCGCGGTGCCCAGGCCGCCGGCGGTGGTGGCGCCGGCGTCGGTCTTGGCGGCACGGCGGCCGAACAGGCCGCGCTTGCGGCCCGCCGCCGCGCCCTGACGCGGGTCGAAGGCGTCGCGCAGGCCGTCGCCCAGGAAGTTCACGGACAGGGCGATGGCCAGGATGATCATGCCCGGCCACCAGAACAGCCACGGACGGGTGGTGAAGGAGTTCTGGTAGAGGCTGATGAGCAGGCCCAGGGACGAGTCCGGGGCCTTCACGCCGAAGCCGAGGAAGGAGAGCGAGGTCTCCAGCAGCACGGCGCCGGCGATCGCGAACGTCGCGTTGACCACGATCACGCCGATGGTGTTCGGCAGCAGGTGCTTGCCGATCACGCGGCCCGGCCTGGCGCCCATGGCGACGGCGGCCGCCACGAACTCCTTCTCGCGCAGGGAGAGGACCTCGCCGCGCACGAGACGGGCCAGCGACGTCCAGGTCACCAGGCCCAGCACCAGGGCGAGCGGGAGGATGCCCATGTTCGCGCCGCTGGCCATCTTGCCGAGCACGGCCGCCAGCACGAGCAGCGGGATGACGATGATCAGGTCGGTCAGGCGCATCAGCACCGAGTCGATCCAGCCGCCGAAGTAGCCGGACACGGCGCCGATGACTGCGCCGATCACCGTGGAGAGCAGGCCCACGATGGCCGCGATGATCATGGACTGCTGGGTGCCGCGCATCACCAGGGCGAAGTAGTCCTTGCCCGTGGAGTCCTGGCCGAAGGGGTGCTCGCCCCAGCGGATGCCCTCGCCGCCGAGGAACTGCGGCACGAGCGAGAGGGTGGGCCGGCCGCCGTCCACCACGGTGGCGGCGGCGAGGTAGGACTTGTCCCACCAGCCGGGGATGCCGGCGAAGCCGATGGACGTGAACGCCATCACCGTGATGAACACGAGGACGATCACGGAGGCCATCGCGGCCTTGTGGTGGAGGAAGCGCTTGCGGACCAGGGCGCCCTGCGAATAGGACTTCCCGGCCTTGGCGCGGAGCTTGGCGTCCTCGGCCTCCGCGAGGTCGAAGATCTGCTGCTCGTCGAGCTGGGTGCCCGACGTCGAGGAGTTGTTGGTCGTCATCTGGCTCACACTCGAATCCGGGGGTCGAGGACGGCGTAGAGCACGTCCGCCACGAGGTTCATCAGCACGGCGGCGGTGCCGGTCACGAGGAAGAACGCCATGACGGGCATGGGATCCACCTGGTTGAGGCCGGTGGCGAACAGCTCGCCCATGCCCTTCCAGCCGAACACCTGCTCCGTGATCACGGCGCCGCCGATCAGGCCGGCGAAGTCGAAGGCCATGATCGTGGTGATGGGGATCAGCGAGTTGCGGAACGCGTGCTTCAGGATCACCTGGCGCTCCGACAGGCCCTTGGCGCGCGCGGTGCGGATGTAGTCCTGGCGCGAGACCTCGAGCATGGAGGAGCGGGTGTACCGCGAGTAGGTGGCCACCGAGATGATGGTCAGCAGGATGGTGGGCAGCAGCAGCTGCGCGCCGCGGTCCAGGAAGAGCACCCAGAAGTGGCCCTCCATGTTGGGCGTGCCCGAGCCGATCGTGGAGATCGGACGCGGCTTGGCCCGCAGGAAGGCGGGCCAGTAGTTCATGACGTGCTCGGCCACGATCGACACGCCCATGATCAGGGCGGTCACCAGCGAGGCGGACACGGCCGCGCTCTTGGAGAAGCCGCCGAGCAGGCGGCCCACGAGGATGGCCACGAGCACCAGGATCACGCCGAGGCCGGCGATCAGCAGCGCCGAGGGCGTGCTGCGCAGGATGCCGTAGGTGGCGTAGTAGGCCACGATGCCGATCGCGACGGTCACGAGGGTCGCCTTGAGCACCGAGCGGTTGCGCAGGCCGGCGATCACGGTGGTGGCGCCGACGGCGGCGGCCAGGCCGATCAGGGCCTGGACGATCGGGCCCATCTGCGGGTTGCGCCAGAAGTCGAGGGCGAAGAGCAGCCAGCCGCCGACGAGGACGACCGCCACGGTGGCCAGGAAGGTGAACACGCGGCGCTTGACGTCTCCGGCCATGACGGCCTGGAGGGCGAGGCCCGCGAGCAGGGCCAGCACGATCAGCCCTGTCCAGTTGAGCTCCGGCATCCCGATCCAGTCGTTGAACCGGATGCCCAGGTACTCCTTCAGGAGCACGGCGGCCCAGAACACGGGCAGGGAGAAGAAGAGGAAGATCAGGAACGTGACCACGTAGTCCAGGCCGGAGTACTGGCGGATCGCGGTGATGATGCCGACCGCGATGCCGATGATGATGGCCAGGACGGTGGCGAGCACGACGAGGCGCAGCGTGGAGGCCGCGGCGTTGCTCAGGAGGTCGCCGATCTGCTGACCGGAGCGGTTGAGCCCGAAGTCGCAGTTGCCGGTGGCGCAGCCGGCGACGCCGGTCAGCCAGTCCCAGTAGCGGCTGTACCACGGCTGGTCCAGCCCCATGAACTGGGTGCGCGCGGCGATGAGGGTCTCGCGGTTGGGGCTCGAGGACTCTCGCAGGTCCTGGAGGGGGTCGCCCGAGTTGACCACGAGGAAGAACAGGAGGATCGATGCGCCGCACAGCACCAGGAGGGAGCTGCCGAGACGCTTGAGGATAAATTTCAGCACAACAGGGGGTGGCCTTCCGTGCGCGTGCGAAGGAGAGGGAAGTGCGGCGGAGCCGCGGTTCACGGCCAGAGCCCGGCCGGTGCCCGGCCGGGCTCTGTCCTGAGTCCCGACACCGGCGGTCCGCTGGGAGCGGACCGCCGGTCGTCAGGGATCAGTGGGACGTCACTGCTGGACGCGGACCCACTGCTCCACGTTCCACAGCGCGCCCGACTGGGCGGCGGAGTCGCGCACGTTGGCGACGTCGGCGTTGTGGCCGACCACACCCGGGTGGGCGTACAGCGGGATCGCCTGGAAGTCCTCCCACAGGAGCTTCTCGATGATCTTGGTCTGCTCCTTCTGCTCGTCCTCGTCCAGCGAGGTGGCCAGGGCCTCAAACGCGGCGTCGACCTCGGGGTTGGAGTACTTCACCTGGTTCTGCGCGCCGGTGGTGTGGTAGATGTTCTTGCCCGACGCCTTCTGGCCGGAACCGGCCCAGGCGAACAGGGCCGCATCCACGTCACCCGCGGGCAGGACCTCGGTGAAGAACACCGGCGAGTTGGCGTCCTGGATGTTGAAGCCGGCCTGGTCGCACGAGCTCTTGATGAGCGCGACGGTCTCGGTGCGGCGCGGGTTGCCGGCCTGGTAGCCGAGGCGCACGGTCGGGTTGGAGACGCCCGACTGCTCGACGAGCTCCTTGGCACGCTCGAGGTTCGGCTGGTCCAGCTCCGACGGGTAGGCCGCGTCCACGACCTCCTGGTAGTCGTCCTGGAACGGGAAGACCTCGCGCAGGTTCATGACCTGGGCCTCGGGGTAGATCGGCTTGATCAGGTTGTCCACGATCTGCTGACGCGGCACGCACAGGGCGAAGGCCTCGCGCAGCTCCGGGGAGTCGGCGAAGACCGAGCCCTCGACGTGGCTGTAGTCGATGTGCTCCCAGGTCATCTGGTCGCCGGTCTGGATGTTGACGGAGTCGCCCAGGCCCTCGAGCTGCTGCAGGGTGTCCACGGTGGCCTGCGGCTCGATGACGTCCAGATCGCCGTTCTGCAGCGCCTGCACGTGGGTCTTCGGGTCGGCGAAGCGGAGCACGAGCTCCTTGGTGGCGGCGGGGGTGCCGAAGTACTCCGGGTTGGCCGTGAGCGTGATGCTCTGGCCGGCCTGCCAGCCGCCCTCCTTGAACATGTAGGGGCCGGTGGAGGGCACGTCCGCCAGGTCCGGCAGCTCGCCCGGGTTGAAGTCCCAGCCGTCGTTCCAGAACTCGGCGGCGGGGGTCAGCGCCTCGACGTCCTTGTTCGCGGCGGCCTCGGCGAGCTCCTCGATGGTCATGCCGGCCTTCTCGGCGACGATGTGCGCCGGGAGGGTGGAGCCGATCAGGATCTCCCAGTCGGCGTAGGGCTCGGCGTAGGTGACCGTGAACTCCTTGCCGGCGGGGTCGCCCTCGGGGGCCTCGGTGATGTACTTGCCCTGCTCGAAGGAGATGGAGTCGAACAGCGGGGCCTCGGCGCCCTCGGCCTTGACGGTGTCGTTCTCCACGGCCCACTGCAGGATGTAGTCGGCGGCGGTGACGGGGGTGCCGTCGGACCACTTGGCGTCCTCTGCGATCGTGTACTTCACCTGCAGCGGCTCGTCCGAGACCTTCTCGTAGGTGCCGAAGTCCTCGTTCCTCTGGACGGAGCCGTCCGTGCCGAAGTACCAGAAGGAGGAGAACATGCGGTCCACCACGGCGGAGTTGTACGTGGTGTAGGTGTTGGACTGCACGCCGTTGTAGGACACGAAGTCGTCCGCGCCGACGGAGTAGGCGATGGTGTCGTCTTGGGGCTGGATGTCGCCCAGGTCCGCCATGCCGGGGCCGTCGACGGGTGCGGTGAGCTTCTGGCCCTTGTCACCCTCGGTGACCTCGGGGGCGCCGGCCTCGCCGCCCTGCGAGGCGGAGCCGGAGGCGCCGCCGTTGCCGGAGGAGGCGGTGTTGTCGGCGTCGCCGCCGCCCGGGGCGCAGGCGGAGAGGATCAGGGCAGAGCCGGCGGCGAGGGCCGCGGCGGCGGAGAGCTTGGTGTACTTCATGGAAGTGGCTTCCGTTCATCAGAGGTGCAAGCGACGTCGCGCATCCGGCCACGGGTGGGTACCGGTGGTGCGAGACGACCTCCGGGCCGTTCCGCCGAGACGGAACGTTCCGTGAGATGGAGCACACTGTAGCGGGCACATTCCGATTCGCGAAAGTCCCGCGCCCGGATCCGCCCACCCGCGTGTCGCCTGGAACGATGCGCCGCCGGTCAGCGCGGCAGCGCGGGGCCTACCGGGAAGTAGCCCAGGTAGCTCACGCCGGAGGTGTTGTAGGTGAACTTGATGCCCATGATCACGCGGATCCCGACGTGCATCCCCCACGCGGCCACGGCGAAGGCGCGGCCCAGGCGGCGGTCCACCAGGGACAGCGGCGCCCCCAGCTCGACGGCCAGGGCCACGGTGGCCATCAGGGTGAAGAGGTGCTCCTGCCGGTACAGCGCCCGCCCGGCCGCGGGCATCTCGGAGCCGAAGAGCTCCTTGCGCAGCCCGTCGATGGCAATCTGGCCGCGCAGGACGTCGCCGCCGGCCCACTTGACCCCCAGCTCGCTGCGCACCTTGGCCACGCCGGAGATGAGGTAGACCACGCACGTCGCCGCGTTGACCATGGGCAGCACTCCCCCGTGCCGCCGCTCCAGCACGGCCGGGGCGAGCCCCCGGCCGGCGACGGCGGCGTCCACGCTCAACGCGTCGGCGCTCGGTGAGACGCCCAGCACCATCTGGTGCATCAGCAGCATGTTGTCGTTGTGGTAGAGCATCCCCCACGAGTTGCGGTAGCTCTGCGTCCACAGCTGCAGGGCCGCGTTGAGCGGGCCGGTGACGCGATGGGCCACCCCGAGGGTCGCGAGCGCGTTCACAGCCTGGGTGGCGTCGAACAGGCCGTCGGCCACGCGCGGCGGCAGTGGCCGCTTGAGGACCTTCACCACGCCCACGGGCTCGAAGCGGCGCGGGTCCTGCCGGTGCAGCCCTCGGACGAGGTCGCGGCGGCGGTGCCCGTTCCAGGCGGCGAAGGCGCCGACGCCGAGGCGGACCACGGCGGGGCGGGCGGGCGTGGCGGCGGGGCGGAGCACGTCCACAGCATGCCGCCACACGGAGGCGAGGAGGGAGCGTCCGGTGCTCATCGTCCCGCCTCCCGGCCGAGCTGGGCGGCGTCCCGCCGCTCCTGGACGGCCTCGGCCCTGCCGCCGACGGCGCAGCGGGCGAGGACCTGCTCGCGCTGGGGCAGGCGCTGCCCGGCCATGTACTCGTCGAAGCGGAAGCGGGAGCGCACGGCCTCCACGGTCACGATCGCGGCCTCGCGGCGGCGTCGCGTGGACCCCGGGCCGGAGCCGGTGGGCACCGCTCCCCCGAGCGCCTCGTTCTGGCGGGCCAGGGCGTCGGCGTAGTCCTGGACGACGACGGCGGCGTCGCCCCGGCGGAAGGCGCGGGCCACCTGCTTGCGGGTCTGGTTGACCCCGCCCGTGCCGAAGTGGCGGTGGTGCGGGATGACCCGCTCCCCCTCGGCGGTCAGGCCGATGACGTGCGGGACGTGCGTCGAGCGGCCCCGGTGCTCCGAGAACATGGGGTACGTGGACAGCGGGAAGGAGTCGAGCCGGAACTTCGGCGCGTCCGTGCCGGAGCGGTGGCTGCCGGCGTAGGCGCGCAGCGGCCACAGGGCCACGGCGACGGCGGCCGCGCCGAGGCCGATCGCCCATGCGTCCCGGGCGGTGGGCTCCGGGGCGGCGGTCGGGGCCGGCGGTCGGTCGATGAGCGGTCGGGGTGCGAGCGGGACTCTCATGGCTCCTCCTGGGGGTGATGACGGTCGGGCGGCGGGTGGGGCGGTGTCGGTCGCGGCGGGTTCGGGGCGGTGTCGGGGCGGGTCAGCGGCCGGTGGCGCGGGCGCGGTCGGCCAGCAGGGTCCGCACGGCCCACGCGCCGGCCATGCCGTGCACGCCGGCGCCGGGCGGCGTGGAGGCCGAGGCGAGGTAGAGGCCGGGCCGGCCGGCGCGGTGCGGCCGCGGGGAGGCGGTGGGGCGCAGCAGCAGCCGCAGGCCGGCCATCGAGCCGCCGGCGATGTCCCCGCCCACGAGGTTGGGGTTCCACGCCTCGAGGTCCGCCGGACGCATGTCCACGGCGCCGAGGATCCGGTCCCGGAACCCGGGGGCGTGCCGCTCCACCTCCGCCTCGATCAGCGGGCGGACGTCCCCGGGGTGCCCGTGGGGCACGTGCGCGTAGGACCAGACGACGGTGCGCCCCGCGGCGGGGCCGGCCGCGCGGGAGGGGTCCGCGGACTGCTGCTGGCAGAGCATCACGAAGGGCCGGGCGGGCATGCGGCCGGCGGCGACGTCGGCCTCGGCCCGCTGGATGTCCGCGGCGGTGCCGCCGAGGTGCACGGTGCCGGCGCCGGCCAGTCGCCCGTCGCGCCACGGGACGGGGCCGTCGAGCAGGAAGTCCACCTTGGAGACGGCCGGGCCGGGGCACCATCGCTGGAGCGCGGCGGCGTAGGAGGGCGGCAGGTCGGTCCCGCGCAGCCGCGCCACCTGGCGCGGAGTCATGTCCAGCACGACGGCGTCCGCGTCGGGCAGCGCCCGCAGGTCCGTGACCTCCTGGTCCAGGTGCAGGCGCCCGCCGTGGGCGCGCAGCACGGACACGAGCGCGTCGGTGATGGCCCCGGAGCCGCCGCGGGCCACGGGCCAGCCCGAGCTCATGCCCAGGGCGCCGAACAGGGCGCCGAACGCGCTGGTGAGGGGACGGCCGGGGGGCATGATCGCGTGGACGGCGGAGCCGGTGTAGAGGGCGCGGGCCTGCTCGGTGCGGAACACGGCCCGCCCGAAGTGGGCCGCCGGCCAGGGCGCGCGCAGCCCGAACCGCGCCATGGCCACCGGGTGGGGCCAGGGGCGCACCAGCGGGCCGAGCACGTCCGCCACGAGCTCCTCGATGTGCTCCACGAGGGCGCCGTGGACCGCGCGCCACGCGCGCCCGTCCGGGCCGAGGCCCTCCGCGGTGGCGTCCAGGTCCCGGTGCAGGATCGCGGCCGGGCCGTCCGGCAGCGGGTGGCCCATCGGCACCGCGGGGTGCAGCCACTGCAGCCCGTGGGCGGCCAGGTCCAGATCCCGGAACACGGGGCTGGCCGCGCCGAACGGATGGCCCGCCGCGCCGAGGTCCACCACGGTCCCCTCCCCCAGCACCGGCGCGGAGGCCGACGCGCCGCCGGGCACGGGGGCCCGCTCGTACACGTCCACCTCCCAGCCCTCGCGGGCGAGCAGCGCCGCGGCCGTGAGGCCGTTGGGTCCGGCGCCCACCACCACGGCGCGGCCGGGCTCGACGCCCCGCGGCAGCGCGAAGCAGGGACCGGCGGGGGCCGGCGACGGGGTGGGCCAGGCGGTCATGGACTCTCCGATGCTGGTGCGTGCGGTGCGGACGGGGCCGGGCCCCGGAGCCGATGCCAGTCTCGCCCCCACCCATGAGACGGTGATGAGACGGAGGCCGCCGGCCGGCTCATTAGGATGGTCGCACCCCGCCGCACGTGCTTCAGGAGGATGCGCCGTGGACCCCTTCTGGATCGCCCTGGCCCTGACGGCCTTCGCCGGCCTGGCCACGGTGCTGGGCGGCGTCCTCGCCGTCGTCGGGAAGGAGCCCTCCGGGCGCGGTCTCGGGGCCGCGCTGGGCCTGGCCGCCGGCGTGATGATCGCGGTGTCCTTCCTGGAGATGCTGCCGGTGGCCGTCGAGGGGCTGGCCGGCGCGGTCGGCGGGGCCGCCACCGCCCTCGCAGTGGGCGCGCTCGCGGTGGGCGCGGCCGGCTACGTGCTCCTCGAGCGCGCGGTGCCGGTGCCCGCGGCGGGCGTGCCGGACGACGTGGACGGCCCCGACGGGCTGAGCCGGCTGCGGCTGATGCGCCTGGGCATGGTGACGGCGCTGGCGATCGGCCTGCACAACGTCCCCGAGGGGTTCGTGACATTCGCGGGCGCCCTGCAGGACCCGTCCGTGGGGGTGGCGCTGGCCGTGGCGATGGCGGTGCACAACGTGCCCGAGGGGATCGCCGTGGCCGTGCCCGTCCGGCGGGCCACCGGCTCCCGGCGCAAGGCCTTCGCGTGGACCGCGTTCACCGGCCTCGCCGAGCCCGTGGGCGCCCTCGTGGGCTGGCTGCTGCTCGCCCCGTTCCTCACCCCCGCGCTCGTGGCGGTGGTGTTCGCCGCCGTGGCCGGCGTGATGATCACCGTCAGCCTGGACGCGCTGCTGCCCGCGGCCCGCGCCGCCGGCGGGCGGGCGGCCACGCTGGCCGGCGTCCTGCTGGGCGTCGCCGCGATGGCGATCTCCCTCGACCTGCTCGGCTGAGCCGGACGGCGCCCGCACGGCTGAGCCGCGCCGAGGGAGACGGCCGGGCCGCGGCGGGTCAGTTGACCACGGCCTCCTGCAGCACGGCCTCGGCCTCGCGGACCTCGCCGGAGGCAGTCCGCCACGTCACGGTGATCCGGTCCCCCACGTTGTGGTCGTTCACCAGGCGGGACATGCGGGAGGCGTTGCCCTCCACCGCCTGGCCGTCGACGGCCAGCACGACGTCCCCTGCCACGAGGCCGATCGCCTCGGCCGCCGAGTCCGCGTCCACCTGCATCACCACGACGCCGGCCTCGGGGTCGGCGGCCACCATGATGCCCAGCGCGCCGTCCGCGCCGATGCTGACGGTGTCCGTCTCCTCCCCGGAGAGGACCTGGTCCACGACGCCCAAGGCGACGCCCAGCGGGATGGCGAAGCCGTCGACCTCCTGCGCGCCCGTCCCGTCGCTGGCCGCCACGGTGACGCCGACCACCTGGCCGTCGTCGTCCACCACGGGACCGCCCGAGTAGCCGGGCACCACGTCCGCGTCCGTCTGGATCAGGCCCGTCAGGCGCGCGTACTCGTCGCTGCCCTGGGACGCGGCCATGATGGAGCGGTCCGTGCCGAGCACCGTGCCGCGCACCGCGGTGAGATGCCCCTGGCCGCGCCCGTTGCCGACCGCCGCCACCTCGTCCCCGCGCCGGACCGGGTCCAGCGAGACGCTGGCCACCGGCAGGTCGGAGACGCCGTGGACATCCAGCACCGCGACGTCGTGCTCCGCGTCCCGCCCGAGGACCGTGGCCGTGTGCCGCTCCCCCGTGTCCGCCTCCACCACGAAGACCTCGGAGGAGTCCTCCACCACGTGGTAGTTGGTCAGCGCCAGGCCCTCGGGGGTGAGGACCATGCCGGTGCCGGTGCCCATCCGCTGGCCCAGGACCGTCTCGACGAGCAGGATGCCCGGCGCGTGGTCCACCGCGAGCCCCGGGTCCAGCTCGGACCCCGCGTGGGCGGGCGCGTCCCAGTCGACCGTCACGCCCTCGTGGGCGCCGGCCAGCTCCTGGGCGAGCGCGCCGGCGTCCTGGGGAGCCGCCTCCCGCGCCGAGACGACGGGGTCCGGGGCACCGGCGACGTCGACCATCCGCCCCGCCACCAGCAGGGTCACCCCGACGGCGAGCACGAGCGCGCCGAGCACGCCGAAGAAGGAGATCGCCAGGGCCAGCGGCGAGCGCCGGCGGCGCGGCGGCCAGCCTGGCGGGACGCTCATGCTCAGGCCTGCGCGGCCGCCAGGGCGGCCTCGTAGTCCGGCTCCTCGGTGATCTCGGGGACCAGCTGGGCGTGGCGGACCACGCCCTCCGCGTCCACCACGACGACGGCGCGCGCGAGCAGGCCCTCGAGCGGGCCGTCCACCATGGTCACCCCGTAGTCGTCCCCGAAGGAGGAGCGGAACACGGAGCCGGAGCGGACGTTCTCGATGCCCTCGGCGGAGCAGAAGCGGGCCGCCGCGAAGGGCAGGTCCGCGGAGACGGCGAGGACGGTGGTGTCCTCCAGGTCCGTGGCGCGGGAGTTGAACTCGCGGACGGAGGCGGCGCACACGCCGGTGTCCAGCGAGGGGAACACGTTGAGGATCACGCGGCGCCCGCGCAGCTCCTGCAGGGTCACCGGGGACAGGTCCGCGCCGGTGAGGGTGAAGTCCGGGGCGGGGGCGCCCACCTCGGGCAGGTCGCCGACGGTCTGGACGGGGGTGCTCTTCATGTGGGTCGTGGCCATGGGGACAGCCTATGCGGTGGGGGTGGGAGGCTCCTGGCGCGGGCGGCAGCGTGAGCAGTCTCCCGGCCCTCCGCCGAGCCTCGTCCACGACGCCGGGCCCGCCTGCCCCTAGGATGGGCGCGGCCGAACGATGCGCCCCGGGCGCTCCGTTCGGCGGACGGCGAACAGAGAGGGGCCATGATGCGAACTCCCCTGACGTCCAACGTCACGGACACCGCGCTGCTGTTCGAGGGCGGCGGCATGCGCGCCTCCCTGACCTCGGCCGTGGTGGCCGAGCTGCTGCGCGAGCGGATCCACGTGGACTTCGTGGCCGGCATCTCCGCCGGCTCCTCGAACTCCGTGAACTACCTGGCACGCGATCCCGAGCGTGCCCGCCGCTCCTTCGTGGACTTCGCGGACGACCCGCGCTTCGGCAACTGGCTGAGCTTCGTCCGCGGCAAGGGGCTGTTCAACGCGGAGTACATCTACGAGCACGCCGGCCTGCCCGAGGCGGACCTGCCCTACGACTTCGCGACGTTCCAGGCGAACCCCGCCCGGCTCGTCCTGGTCGGATTCGACGCGGTGACCGGGCAGACCCGCTGGTGGGACCGCTCGGACATGGGCACGCTGGCCGACCTCATGGTGCGGGTGCGGGCCTCCTCCACCATGCCCGTGCTCATGCCGCCCGTGCACGCCGAGGGCACGGTGTTCGTGGACGGTGCGCTCGGCGTGGACGGCGGCATCCCGGTCACGGCCGCCGAGGAGGCCGGCTTCGAGAAGCTGTTCGTGGTGATGACGCGCGAGCGCTCCTACGTGAAGCGGCCGGAGCGGTTCCCGGCCTTCTACCAGCGCACCTTCCGCCGCTATCCCGCGGTGGCCGAGGCCCTGATCAGCCGGTGGCGCCGCTACAACGAGACCCGCGAGCGCCTCTTCGAGATGGAGCGGCAGGGGCGGGCGTACCTGTTCGTCCCGGAGTCCATGCCGGTCTCCAACGGCGAGCGCTCCGTGGCGAAGCTGGCGGCCGCCCATGAGCTCGGCCTGGCGCAGGTGCGCCGGGAGATGCCGGCGATCCGGGAGTTCCTGGGCCTCTAACGGGCCGCGGCGCTCCCCTCGGGACCGACAGCACTGCCCCGCGGCGCAGACAGTCCGCCCGCGCGTGTGGGCCTCAGTGCGTGGCAGCGTCCCCGCGCAAGGCGGTGGGGGTCAGCGCGTGGCGCCGGCGGCCGAGTCCGGCAGGCCGAACACCGAGTCGAACGCGTAGGCGTACACGGCGGCGTAGACGAGGAAGAACACGAGCAGCCCAGCCTCGATGAGGAAGGCCTGCCACAGCCCCACGCCCAGGATGAGCGCGACGGCCGGAACCAGGAAGAGGATGAGCCCGCCCTCGAAGGCGACGGCGTGCAGCGCCCGCAGCCACCACGGCCGGCCGGTGATGCCCGCGCGTCGCTCGAACGCCTCGAACATCGAGTTGAAAGCGATGTTCCACAGCAGGGCCACCGTGGAGGAGACCACGGCGACCGCCAGCGAGGAGCCGCCCGAGTTGCCGAACGCGGCCAGGATCCCGGTGGTGAAGAGGATGGCCAGCAGCTCGAAGACCACCGCGTAGACGATCCGTCGCTGCAGCGGTGAGCGGAACACCCGCCGCCTCACCAGGGCGCGGCGGCCCCCGGGGCACCGGGGCGCGTCGGAGGACGACGACGGCACGGAGGGGGCGTCGTCGGGACGCGGGGCGATGGTGAGGGTCTCGGACACGGCGCTCAGCCTAGGCATCGGCCGCGGCGGCGGCGAATCCGGTGACCGGCGTCACCGCCGTGGACGCGGACCTCTCCGCCCTGGAGATCTTCCGCGCCGCCCTCGCCCACGAGAAGAAGGTCTCGGAGTCCATCCGCGAGCTCTACCGGGCCACGGACGCCGCCGGCGACCTCAGCTCGCGGCCGCTGCTGAACTGGTTCCTCGAGGAGCAGATCGAGGAGGAGGCCACGGTCTCCGAGATCGTCGGCCAGCTCGAGCTGGTGGGCGACGACGGCTCGGGCCTGCTGCGCATGGACACGCGCCTGTCCTCCCGCCCGACGGAGACCACCGAGCCGGCCTGATCCCGCACCGGGAGGCCACGCCGCCTCTCTGAAGGGCGCGCGGGTCGATATGCTCGACCCGCGCGCCCTTCGCGCGTCGGCGTCCCGAGGCGTCGTCCCACGTCCCAGGAGGAACCATGAGCGGTCTGGTCGCTCTGCTCGACGACGTCGCCGCCCTCGCCCGCCTCGCCGCCGCGAGCGTGGACGACGTCGCAGCCGGCGCCGCGAGGGCGTCCGCGAAGGCGGCCGGCGTGGTGGTGGACGACGCCGCCGTCACCCCGCAGTACATGGCCGGCGCCGCGGCGAACCGCGAGCTGCCCATGATCTGGCGCATCACCAAGGGCTCGCTGCGCAACAAGCTGCTGTTCATCCTCCCGGCGCTGCTGCTGCTGGACTGGCTGGCGCCGTGGGTGCTGCCGTGGCTGCTGCTGGCCGGCGGCACCTACCTCGCATACGAGGGCGCCCACAAGGTGTGGGGCAAGCTCACCGGGCACTCCCCCGAGCACGACGAGCCGGCCGTGGAGAAGGGCCCCGAGGCGGAGGACAAGGTGGTCCGCGGCGCGATCACCACCGACTTCATCCTCTCCGCCGAGATCATGGTCATCTCCATGAACGAGGTGGCCGACGTCGGCTTCTGGCTCAAGGCCGTGATCCTCGTGGTCGTGGCCATCCTGATCACCGCCGTGGTCTACGGCGCCGTCGCGCTGATCGTGAAGATGGACGACGTGGGCCTGCACATGACGGAGAACGGGCGCACCGCGGGAGGCCGCAGGTTCGGCGCCGGCCTGGTCAAGGCCATGCCCCACGTGCTGACCGCGATCACCGTGATCGGCACCGTGGCCATGCTCTGGGTGGGCGGCCACATCGTGCTCGTCGAGCTCGCCGCCCTGGGCGTGCCGTGGCCCTACGACGTCCAGCACGGGATCGTCCACGCCGTGGAGGCGGCCGGCGGCTTCGTGGCCTGGCTCGTGGAGACCCTGACCTCCGCCCTGTGGGGCCTGATCTGGGGCTCGCTCGCCCTCGGCGTGGTCCTCGTGGTCAACCGCCTGCGCGGCAAGAAGGACACCCTGGCGCACTGACGCGCCACCGCACGAACGCCCCGGGGCGGGCCGGTCACCTCGACCGGCCCGCCCCGTCCGTCTCCGGCAGCCAGATCCACCCCTCGGCGGCCGCGAGCTCGCGCTGGCGGCCGGGGGCCGGGCCGCGGGCCGCTCCCCCGGCCGCCCACGCGGCGGACAGGGCGGCGACGACGGCGTCCAGCACGTCGTCCGAGGCGAGGGCGGCCGCGTGGCCGGCGGAGAGGTCCACGCCGGGGTGCCTCGCCTCGACGCCGGCGAAGATCGCCGCGCGCACGCCCGACCCCGGCTCCCTCGCGGACGCCTTGTAGCCGCGGTGGGGCAGCCCCCACACGTGCAGCGTGCCGGCCGGATACACCTCGCACGCCCGGGCGGCGCCGCCCTCCGGCACGGGGTCGGCCACGGGGCCCTCGAGCGGCAGCGCCAGCCTCCGACGGCGTCCCTCGGCGGCCACGGCGGCCCACCGCAGGGCGGGATGGGCGATCCTGTCCGCCGCCACGGACAGCGGCCGCAGGCCGGTCCGCGCGGTGACGGCGTGGTCCGTCTCCCGCAGGGTCATCTCCCGGCGCCATGCGGGGCCGCCCGCGCCGAGGGCGCCGCCATCGGGGTCGCGTGCGCCGTCGAGAAGCGCGCGGAAGGGCGCCGGCCAGCCGACGGGCACGTCCACGCCGGTGAGCGCGGTCGACGCCAGCAGGTCCAGGAGGGCGCCGTCGTCGAGGCCGCGGCCCGCCGCCGCCAGCCGCCCGGACGCACCCCTGCCGTCCGGGGACGGCAGCGCCGTCAGCTCCAGGACAGCCCAGCCGGTGCGCTCCGGCGCGGCCGCGAGGTCCACGCCGGCGATCCGCACCGGCGCGGCGGGCGCACGCACCGCCTCAGTCCGCCGTGAGGAACGTGCGCACGGCCGAGACGAACGCCTCCGGCTGGTCCGCGTGGAGCCAGTGCCCCGCGTCGCGGACCGTGACCCGGACGACGCGCGGGAACAGGTCCTTCATGCGGGGCACGTCCTCGTCCCGCACGTAGTCGGAGTTCGCGCCCGCCAGCCACAGCACCGGGCGGTCGAACACGCGGTCCGGGTCCTCCGGCGCCGCCGGGTCCGGGAAGGAGCCGACCGCCTCCAGATGCTCGAAGAGCATGGCCACGTTGGGCTGCCACGCGAACCGGCCGCCCTCGCGGCGCAGGTTCTGGAGCAGGAAGCCGCGCACCCGCGCGTCGTGCACGTGCTCGGCCATCGCCGCGTCCGCCTCGGCGCGGGACTCGTAGGAGTCCAGATCCATGCGCAGCATGGTGCCGAGCAGGTGCACGAACTCGTCGGTGGCCTGCGGGGACAGCCGCGGGGAGATGTCCTCCACGATCAGGCGGTCCACGAGGTCCGGGTGGCGCAGGGCCAGCACCATGGCGACCTTGCCGCCCATCGAGTGGCCGAGCACGTGCACCGGGCCGTCCGCGGCCAGGCCGGCCCGCAGGTGCTCCGCCACCCGGTCCGCGATCTCCTGGTAGTCCACCCGGTCCGTCCAGGGGGACCGGCCGTGGTCCGGCAGGTCGAGGAGCTCCACCGTGAAGTCGTCCGCGAGCGCCTTGGCCGGGCCCGTGAAGTTCCTGCCCCGGCCCATGAGGCCGTGGAGGAAGGCGACGCGGTGCGGCCCGTCGCCGATCACGTCGGAGGCGAGGGCGGCGTCGGAGGGGGCGGCGGATGCGGAGGGGTCAGGGGTGCTCACGCGCTCCAGGCTAACGGGCAGGCGGCGGGGCGACCCCTGATCACTTATGGTCATACCGACGTTTTCTGCACGCGGAGAAGAGTGTCATACTGACCAGAACATCCCCGCCGGTCCCTCCCGAGGAGTCCGCCGTGCCCGCACCCGAGGCCCGCGTCACCGTGGCCGTCTCCACGGCCGTCTTCGGCGTGCGCGCGGACGCCTCCGGGGCGCCCCGCCTGCATGTGGCCCTCGTGCCGCGGATGCGCGAGCCGTTCCTGGACCGGTGGGCGCTGCCGGGCACCTGGCTCGCCGCCGACGAGGAGCTCGCCGACGCCGCCGCCCGGGTGGCGGCCGAGACCGTCCCGGGCCCCGTCCGGCGCCTCGAACAGCTGGCCGCCTTCGGCGCCGTGGACCGCTCCCCCACCGGCCGCGTGCTCACGGTGGCCCACTGGGCCCTCAGCCCCGCCCTCGACGACGACGGCGCGGCCCCGTCCTACAGCGGCGGCCTCGACGTCGCGGGGCTGCCCGCCGGCGTCCACGTGCGCTGGCAGCGGGCCGACGCGCCCCCCGCGATGGCGTTCGACCATGCCGAGATCCTGACCGCGGCCGTGGCGCGCCTGCGCGCGGACCTGCCGCGGGCCGGCGTTGCGCACGCCCTGCTCGGCCCCTCCTTCACGCTCGCCGAGCTGCGCGCCGTGCACGAGGCCGTCCTCGGCCGCACCCTCGACGCCGCCAACTTCCGCCGGGCCACCCTCGCCACCGGGGTGCTCGAGGAGACCGGCGAGGTCCGCGCCGGCACCCGGCACCGCCCGCCCAAGCTCTATCGCTACCGACCCGCCGACGGCGCCCCGCCGCCGGCCGCCCCTGACGATCCAGGAGACCTCTCATGACCGCCACGCCCGAGACCACCGCCTCGGTGGCCCGCACCCTGACCCTCGTCGCCCGGGACCCCGCCCGCGGCTCCGCCTGCTCGTCCGACCTGACCACGGGCCCCTGGGCCTTCGACGCCGGCCTGCCCGCCTACGGCCCCGGCGCGTCCCAGGACGACGCCATCCCAGCGGACGCCCCCGTGCAGGGCCGCATCCCCGAGGAGTACCAGCAGGCCTCGGACGAGGAGCTGCACGCGCGCATCGCCGCGGCCAAGGCCGCCCTCGGCGACCGCGCCGTGGTGCTCGGCCACTTCTACCAGCGCGACGAGGTGGTCCAGCACGCCGACTTCGTGGGCGACTCGTTCCAGCTGGCGCGCGCCTCCCAGGGCCGCCCCGAGGCCGAGGCCATCGTGTTCTGCGGCGTGCACTTCATGGCCGAGACCGCGGACCTGCTCTCCACCCCGGAGCAGGCCGTGATCCTGCCGAACCTCGCCGCAGGCTGCTCCATGGCGGACATGGCGGACCTCGACTCCGTCCAGGACGCGTGGGAGCAGCTCGAGGAGGTGTACGGCACCGAGCCGGACGCGGACGGCCGGGTGCCGCTGCTGCCGGTGACCTACATGAACTGCTCTGCCGCCCTCAAGGGCTTCGTGGGCGAGCGCGGGGGCATCGTGTGCACCTCGTCCAACGCCTCCGCCGTGCTCGAGTGGGCCTTCGAGCGCGCCCAGCGGGTGCTCTTCTTCCCGGACCAGCACCTCGGCCGCAACACGGGCCGGGCGATGGGGATCGAGCTGGAGCGGATGCCGATGTGGAACCCCCGCCTGCCACTGGGCGGCAACACCGCGGAGACGCTGCGGGACGCCCGGGTCCTGCTCTGGCACGGCTTCTGCTCCGTGCACCGTCGGTTCACGGTGGCCCAGATCGAGCAGGCCCGCGCCGAGCATCCGGACGTGCGGGTGATCGTGCACCCCGAGTGCCCGCTGCCCGTGGTCGAGGCCGCGGACGAGTCCGGCTCCACCGACCACATCGTCAAGGCCATCCAGGCCGCCCCGGCCGGCTCCACCTTCGCGATCGGCACCGAGATCAACCTCGTGCAGCGCCTGGCCGCCCAGCACCCGGAGCACACGATCTTCTGCCTCGACCCGGTGATCTGCCCTTGCTCCACCATGTACCGCATCCACCCGGGCTACCTCGCGTGGGTGCTCGAGGAGCTCGTGGCCGGCCGCGTGGTCAACCGGATCACCGTGCCGGACGCGGTGGCCGACCCGGCCCGCGCCGCCCTCGAGCGCATGCTCGCGGTGGCGCCCCGGCAGTCCGTCGCGCAGGGGGCCGGCGCGTGAGCGCGGGCACGGGCGGCGCGTGGGGGCCGACGCCGGCGCCGATCGCGGACGTGGAGCGGATCGTGGCCGCGGCCCTGGCCGAGGACGCGCCCTGGGGTGACGTCTCCTCGGAGGCCTTCGTCCCGGAGCAGGCCCGGATCACCGCGCGCGTGGTGGCCCGCGAGGCCGGCGTGCTCTCCGGCACCGCCGCCCTCGAGGCCGCGTTCCGGCTCGTGGATCCCGCCACGGAGGTGACCCTGCACCTGGCCGACGGCGCCGACCTGTCCCCCGGCGCCGTCGTCGCCGAGGTGGCGGGCCCGGCCCGCTCGGTGCTGCGCGCCGAGCGCGTGGCGCTCAACCTCGCCCAGCGCATGTCCGGGATCGCCACGGCGACGGCGGCCCACGTGGCCGCGGTGCGCGCCGGGGGCGGCCACGCCCGCGTGGCGGACACCCGCAAGACCACCCCGGGCCTGCGGGTGCTGGAGCGTCAGGCGGTGCGGGACGGCGGCGGCCACAACCACCGCCACGGCCTCTCCGACGCCGTGATGCTCAAGGACAACCACCTGGCGGCCCTCGGCTTCGGCGGCGAAGACGCCCCGGGCGAGGAGCTCACGCGGGCGCTGCGCGCCGGCCTGGCCCGCCTGCCCCACACGGTCCACGTGGAGGTCGAGGTGGACCGGCTCGACCAGCTGCCCGCCGTGCTCGCCGCCGGCGTGGGCACGGTGATGCTGGACAACTTCTCCCTCGCCGACCTGCGGGCCGGGGTGGAGCTGGTGGCCGGGCGCGCCGTCGTCGAGGCCTCCGGCGGGGTGAGCCTGGAGACCATCGGGGTGATCGCGGCCACGGGCGTGGACGTGGTGTCCGTGGGCGCGCTGACGCACAGCGTCCGCGCCCTGGACCTCGGCCTCGACGCCGTGGTGGACGCGGCGGACGCCCCGGCGCCCGGCCGTCGATGAGCGCGGCCCTCTACCTCGACCACGCGGCCACCGCGCCCGTCCGGCGCAGCGCGCTGGAGGCGATGTGGCCAGCGCTCACCGGTGTCTACGGCAACCCGTCCTCGGCCCATGAGGCCGGCCGGGCGGCGGCGGCCCTGCTCGAGGACGCCCGCGCGCGGGTGGCCCGCGCGATCGGCGCCCGGGCCGGGCAGGTCGTGTTCACCTCGGGTGGCACGGAGGCCGACGCGCTCGCCGTGCTCGGCACGGTGCGCGCCCGGATCCTCGCCGGACGCCCGGCGGGCCACGTGCTGACCACGGGGATCGAGCACAGCGCGGTGCGGCAGTCCTGCGACCAGCTGGCCCGGCTGCACGGCGTCGAGGTCGAGCACCTCGCGCTGGACCGTGACGGCCTGACCTCCGCGACCGACCTCGCCGCCCGCCTGCGCCCGGACACCGCGCTGGTCAGCGTGCACCTGGCCCACAACGAGGTGGGCACGGTGCAGCCGGTGGCCGAGCTGGCCGCCGTCGCCCGGGAGGCGGGCGTGCCCGTGCACGTGGACGCAGTGCAGGCCGCGGGGCAGATCCCTGTGGACGTGCGCGCCCTCGGTGCGGATCTCGTGGCGCTGTCCGGGCACAAGGTGGGCGGGCCCAAGGGGGTCGGCGCACTGTGGGTGCGCCCGGGTCACGCCCTGGAACCGCTCGTGCCCGGCGGCGGCCAGGAGCGGGGCCGACGGTCCGGGACGCAGAACGTGGCCGGCGCGGCCGGGTTCGCGGCCGCCTTCGAGGAGGCCGAGGCGGAGCGCGCCGCGGCCGCGGACGCGTGGGCCGGGCTGCGGGACCGGTTCGCGGCGCGCGTGCTCGACGGCGTCCGGGAGCTCGTGCCCGACGCCCGGCTGACCGGCCATCCCGCGCGGCGGCTGCCGCGTCACGCCTCATTCGTGCTGCCCGGGGTCAACGGGGAGTCCGTGCTCGAGGAGGCGGCCCGCCGCGGCGTGCTGGCCTCGGCCGGCTCCGCGTGCTCGGCGCACTCGACCGAGCCCTCCCCCGCCCTGCTCGCCCTGGGCCTGAGCGAGGACGAGGCCCGCACGGCCCTGCGCTGCACGTTCGGCCCGGACGCCGACGCCCCGCTCCTCGACGCCGCCGCGGACGCGATCGTCGACGCCGTCCGGACAGTCAGCGCCCTGCGCTGATCGGCCCCGGGCCGGTCGACCCCGATGCCGCCGGGGGCCGGCGTCGGAAGTTCATCCGGGGGTCAGCCCGACGCCACATGTCCCTCGCCTGCGTGCCCCACCCTGGCTCCGTGAAGCAGACCACCGCACCCCTGTCCCACTCTGCCTCCCGCCGTTCGGTGCTCGCCGCGGCGTCCGCCGCCGTGCTCGCCCCCGCCGCCCTCGCCGGCCCCGCCGCCGCCCGTCCGGCCCGCCACACCCCCGGTGGCCTGGTCGCGTCCCGCCTGACGCTGCCTTCCGGCGTCGCCACCGGTGACGTCACCTCGAACTCGGCCGTGCTGTGGGCGCGCTCGTCCGGCCGTTCGCGCCTGCACGCCACGCTGCGCGCGGTCGACGAGGACGGGAAGGTGCTGCGCGGCCGCTTCGCTCGCGGGCTGACCCTGCGCTCCGGCTGGGTCGACGGGGCCACCGACCACACCGCGAAGATCCTCGCGGACGCGCTGCCCTCCGGCACCCGCTTCGAGGTGACGTACGCGTTCGAGGACGAGGCCGGCCGCCTGGGCGAGTCGGCCGTGTCCCGTTTCACGACGGCGCCCGGCGCGCGGTTCGGCCGGACGACCTCCGCCGCCCAGTCCTTCGTGTGGACCGCGGACACCGCGGGGCAGGGCTACGGCATCAACCCGGAGATCGGCGGCATGCGCGGCTACGCGGCGATGCACGCCACGAAGCCCGACTTCTTCCTGCACTCCGGCGACACGATCTACGCGGACAACCCCATCCCGGAGACCCTCGAGGTGGCCGGCGAGCCCACCTGGCGCAACCTCGTCACGGAGGAGACGTCCAAGGTCGCCGAGACGCTGGACGAGTTCCGCGGCCGCCACCGCTACAACATGATGGACGACAACCTCCGCGCCCTGTACGCGGACGTCCCCGTCATCGCCCAGTGGGACGACCACGAGACGACCAACAACTGGTGGCCGGGCGAGGTCCTCGAAGACCCGCGCTACACCCAGGTCCGTGACGTGGACACGCTGGCCGCCCGCGCCCGCCGCGCGTGGCAGGAGTACATGCCGATCGCCGACTCCACGGCCCTGCGCCGCGGCTCCGGCTTCGAGCCCGCCCGCATCTACCGCCGGATCCCCCGCGGCGCGACGCTCGACGTGTTCGCCCTGGACATGCGCACCCACAAGGGCGAGAACACCCCGGGGCTCGAGACCCACGAGACCCCGATCCTGGGCGAGGAGCAGCTGCAGTGGCTCATCCGCGGGCTGCGCGCGTCGACCGCCACGTGGAAGGTCATCGCCAACGACCTGCCGCTGGGCCTGATCGTCCCCGACGGCACGGGGCAGGAGTCCCTGTCCAACGGCGACGACGGCGCCCCGCTGGGCCGCGAGCTGGAGATCGCCCGCCTCCTGAAGGCGATCAAGGACCACGGCGTGAAGAACGTCGTGTTCCTCACCGGCGACGTCCACTACTGCGCGGCGCACCACTACTCTCCCGACCGCGCGGCGTTCACCGACTTCGAGCCGTTCTGGGAGTTCGTGGCCGGCCCCATCAACGCCGTCGGCCGGACGGTCTACTCGCGCACGCTGACGGCGGCCTGATCCGCCGCCCCGCGCGGCGTCGGCGGACCGTCAGTCGGTGATCAGGCCCTCCTCGCGGAGCCAGTCCCACGCGACCTGGGTGGGCTCCTCGCCGTCGACGTCCACCCGCGCGTTCAGGCGCGCGGCCGTCGCGTTGTCCAGGCGCGCGGTCACGGGCGCCAGCAGGTCGGCGATCTCGGGGTGCTCGGCCAGGACCTCCTCGCGCACGATGGGGGCCGCGTTGTACTTCGGGAAGAAGCTCAGCGGGTCCTGCAGGGTCGTCAGGTCCAGCGCGGCGATCCGCCCGTCCGTGGAGTACGCCTCCCCGAAGGTGCACGACCCGTCCGCCACCGCGGCGAACACCGCCCCGATGTCCATCTGGCGCAGCCGGGATCCGGTGGGCCGTTCGATCCCGTAGGCCTCGAGCATGGGCAGGAACCCGTCGTTGCGGGCGGCGAATTCGGCACTCACGCAGAAGGACTGGTCCTGGGTGGGGAGGTCCTTGATGTCCGCGAGCGTCTCCAGGCCGAGCTCCTCCGCCCGGTCCTGGCGCACGGAGAAGGTGTAGGTGTTGTCGAGTTCGGCCGGCGGCAGCCACACCAGACCCTGCTGCGCGTCCTCGTCCCGGACCGCGGCCCACTGCGCCTGGGCGTCCGGGATCGGATCGGTGTGGCCCAGGTACGTGATCCAGGCCGTCCCCGTGTAGTCCCACTCGACGTCCACGACGCCTGCGACCTGGGCCTGGCGCGCACTGAGCGAACCCGGCATGTTGGTCAGATCCTCGACGTCGGCCCCCGCGGAGCGCAGCAGGATCGCGGTGATCTTGCCGAGCACGACGCCCTCGTTGAAGTTCTTGGAGCCCACCGCCACGTGGGCGCCCTCGAGGTCGATCCCGGCGACGTCGCCGGCGGGCGTGCCCGAGGGCAGGTAGCCGCCGGCGGTGCTCAGCCCGCACCCGGACAGGACGAGGGAGGCCGCCAGGCCGAGCGCGGCGAGCGCGGCGCGAGCGGGGGTCCGGCCGCGGCGGCGGGACGGGATGGTCGCACGCGGGGTGGTCATGCGAGCCCCCTCGGGGTGGCCAGCGTCTCGACGAGGCGGCCGATCCACTCGATCATCAGGGCGAGGGCGGCCACGAGGATCGCCCCCGAGACGAGCAGCGGGAAACGGAACAGGACGATCCCGGTCTGGATGAGCAGGCCGAGGCCGCCGGCGTCGATGAACGTCGCGAACGCCCCGGTGCCCACGAGCAGCACCAGGGCGGTCCGCAGACCCGCCATGATCACGGGCAGGGCCAAGGGCAGCTCCACCCGAAGCAGGGTCTGCAGCGGCGACATGCCCATGCCGCGGGCCGCCTCGACGACGGTGGGGTCGACGCCCCGCAGCCCGGCCAGGGTGTTGGCCAGCACGGGCAGGAACGCGTAGAGGGACAGGGCCAGGACGGCGACCCGGAAGCCGAACCCCCACGCCATGGCGAGCAGGACGATCACACCGATCACGGGAGCGGCCTGGCCGGCGTTGGCCAGCCCCATGGCGACGGGGGTGAACCGCCGGGCGGCGGGGCGGCTCAGCAGCACGCCGAGCGGGACGGCCGTCGCCACGACAAGAACGGTGGACACGCCGACGAGGGCCAGGTGCTCAGCGGTGAGGCGCAGGACGGTGGGCCAGGTCAGCAGCCGGGCCTCGACGTCGTCGAGGGCGGCTCCGCGCACCCAGACGGTCCACCCGACCAGCAGGGCGGCCACCAACAGGGGCAGGCCGATCAGGAGCAGGCGGTCCTCGGCGGAGGCCGCACGCAGCCGGGCGATCATGGCCGAGCCTGCTCGTCGCCGGCGCGGGCGTGCGCGCGCAGTGTCGGATAGTCGAGCAGACCGATGACCGTGCCATCACGGACCACGGCGATCTCCTCCGTCGGGGCCGTGACCAGGGCCGCGAGGGCCTCGCTGATCGGCGTAGCCGCGTCGAGCACGGGCCCGTCTGGCAGGGTGCTCGTCGGGTGGTGTGCGATCGGGCGCAGCGGCAGTGAGTCGACCGACCGCAGCCCCAGCCGCTTGAGCCCTGCCCCCGACCCCACGAAGTCGGCCACGAACTCGGTGGCCGGCCGCGCCAGGACCTCTTCGGGGGTGGCGTACTGGGCCACGTGCGCGCCGGGTTCGAGCACAAGGATCCGGTCGCCCAGGAGCACGGCCTCGTCCACGTCGTGGGTGACCATCACGATGGTCTTGCCCACCCTGGCCTGGATGTCGAGCATCTCCTGCTGCAGGCGCTGGCGGGTGAGGGGGTCCACGGCGCCGAAGGGCTCGTCCATGAGCAGGACGGGAGGATCCGCCGCGAGGCCCCGCGCCACGCCGACGCGCTGCTGCTGCCCGCCGGACAGCTCGCGCGGGAAGCGGTCTCGATAGACCGCCGGGTCCAGGCCGACGAGGTCGAGCAGCTCGTCCACACGGTCGGCGATGCGCCGGCGGTCCCACTTGAGCAGGCGCGGCACCAGCCCGACGTTCTCGGCGACGGACAGGTGGGGCATCATCCCGCCGCCCTGCACGACGTAGCCGATCTGACGGCGCAGCCGGGTGGGGTCGCGGCGTGTGATGTCCTCCCCACCGATCAGGATCCGCCCGGAGGTGGGCTCGATGAGGCGGTTGATCATCTTCAGAGAGGTGGTCTTGCCGCAGCCGGACGGGCCGACGAACACCACCGTCTCCCCCGCGGGGATGAGGAGGTCCAGGGCGTCCACGGCGGGACGGTCCTGCCCTGGATAGCGCTTCGTGAGGGACTCGAGACGGATCTCGGCCCCGGCGTCACGGTCGGTGCTCATGCGCGCAGTCCCTTCGAGATGGTGAGCCGGCCGAGCAGCACGAGCAGCCCGTCCAGGATGAGGGCGACGACGACGATGCCGAGGGTGCCCACGAGGGCGTAGTTCAACGCGTTGGCGCCGCCCAGGGAGACCAGCCCCGTGAAGATGTACGAGCCCAGTCCGGGCCCCAGGACGTAGGCCGCGACCGCGGCCACGCCCATGCCGAGCTGGCCCGCGACCCGGATGCCGGTGAGGATCACGGGCCAGGCCAGCGGGAGACGCACCCGGGTGAACAGCGCCACCGGCCCCATGCCCATCCCCCGGGCGGCCTCCAGCACGTCCGGGTCCACGCCGCGCAGACCCACGAGCGCGTTGCGGAGGATGGGCAGCAGGGCATAGAAGACCACCACCACGACGGCGGGGACGGTCCCGATGCCCACCAGGGGGATCAGGACGCCGATGAGCGCGAAGGAGGGCAGGGTCAGCCCAACGGCCGTGAGGGCGTTCGCGATCGGGGTCAGGGCCTTGATCCGCGTGGCGATCACGGCCAGCGCGATGGCGAGGACGGTGGCGATGGCCAGCGCCTGCAGCACGAGCCACCCGTGCTGCCAGGCCCGGAAGAGGATGTCCGGCCAGCGTGAGGCGAGGAACTCGCTCATGCGGCCTCCACGCCGGCAGCGCACCCCTGGGCGGCCCGGGCGTCTGCGGGGCGGGGCGGGACCGTCATCGTCGTCTCCTTCGGTCCGGGTGAGGCGGGTGTGCTCTTGCACGCTACCCGAGACGGTGGCGCTCACTGTGTTCTGCACCACGACGGGGGTCGCCGACGCCGCCGCGGATGGCCTACCGGCCGGGCGACGGGCAGGACGACCTGCGCTAGCGTGTCCGCCATGTCACACGCCTCCTCCGGCGCCGCCGCGCCGTCCGATCGCGCCCCGCAGGACGCCGTCTCCGAGTCTTCCCGGCGCCGCCGCTTCGGCCTGCTGCCCCGCATCCTCCTCGCGATCGTGGCCGGCGTCCTCGTCGGCCTGGTCGCGCCGACCTGGCTCGTGCAGGCCTTCGCCACCTTCAACGGGCTGTTCTCGAACTTCCTGGGCTTCATCGTCCCGGTGCTGATCCTGTCGCTCGTCGCCCCCGCCATCGGCGACATCGGCCGGGGCGCGGGGAAGCTGCTGGCCCTGACCGGCGGCATCGCCTACGGCTCCACCCTGTTCGGCGGCTTCGGCGCCCTGCTGGTCTGCCTGCTCGTCTTCCCGCTGATCCTCACGCCCGGGTCCTTCGAGGCGATGGCCAACCCCGAGGACGCGCTGCTCGGCCCGCTGTTCGAGGTGCAGATGGACCCGCCCTTCGGCGTGATGACGGCCCTGCTGCTCGCGTTCGTGCTCGGCATCGGCCTGACGATGCTGCCGCGCGGCGTCCTGCACGAGGGCTTCGACCAGCTGCGATCCATCATCGAGCGGGTCGTCATGGGCCTGATCGTGCCGCTGCTGCCCGTCTACATCTTCGGCGTGTTCCTGAACATGACCGCCGCCGGCGAGGTCTTCAAGGTCATCACCACGTTCCTCGGCGTGATCCTGCTGGTCTTCGGCCTCACCATGGTGCTGCTGCTCCTCCAGTACGTCGTCGCCGGCGCGATCGCGGGCCGCAACCCGTTCACGGCCCTGAAGACGATGCTGCCGGCCTACGCGACGGCCCTGGGCACCTCGTCCTCGGCGGCGACCATCCCGGTGACCCTGCGTCAGACCCTGCTGCTCGGCGTGCGCCGGCCGATCGCCTCGTTCGTCGTGCCGCTGTGCGCGACGGTCCACCTGGCCGGCTCCACGGTGAAGATCGTCTCGTTCTCCATCGCGGTGCTGTTCCTCTCGGGCCAGTCGATCGACGTCCCGGTGTTCGTGGGCTTCATCTTCATGCTGGGCGTCACCATGGTCGCGGCGCCCGGCGTGCCCGGCGGCGCGATCGTGGCGGCCTCGGGCCTGCTGTCCTCGATGCTCGGCTTCACCGAGCCGCAGGTCGCGCTCATGGTCGCCACGTACATCGCCATCGACTCCTTCGGCACCGCCACCAACGTGACCGGCGACGCCGCCATCGCGATGATCGTCGACAAGATCGCCGGCGACCGTCTCATCGAGGACTCCGAGGACGAGGGCCTGGAGCGCCTCGACGACGAGGAGGCCGCCACCGGCGCCGACGCCGGCTGACCCGCCCCGCACACACCACGGCCCCCTCCCTGTCAGATGCTCCGGGAGGGGGCCGTCGTCGGGACGGGCGGTGTCAGCCGCGCAGGTCCCGCTCGGCCTCGGCGCGCACCGCGCGCCGCTGCCCCGGGGAGCGCACGACGACGTCGCTCATCTCCTCGAGCGTCTTGCCCTTGGTCTCGGGGACGAAGGCCGCCACGAAAGCCAGGGACAGCGCCGCCATGACCGCGTACAGACCGTAGGCGAGGGTCAGGCCGATGTCCGCCAGCCACGGGAACGTGGTGGAGACGGTGAAGTTCGCCGCCCACTGCGCGGCGGCGGCCACGGCGAGCGCGCCGGCGCGGATGCGGTTCGGGAACATCTCGCCCAGCAGCACCCAGACCAGCGGACCCCAGGTGGCTCCGAAGAACACCACGAAGGCGTTCGCGGCCACCAGCGCCACCGTGGACCACGGCTGCGGCAGGGACACGGACTCGGCGCCGCCGGACTCCGCGAAGGAGAAGGCCAGTGCCATCAGGCCGAGGCTGACCGCCATGCCGGCGGAGCCGGCGATCAGCATGGGGCGACGGCCGACGCGGTCCACCAGGGCGATCGCGATGAAGGTGACGGCGATATTCGTGACCGAGGTGATCACGGTGACCGTGAGTGCGTCCGACTCACCGAAGCCAACCGAGCGCCACAGGGTGGTGGAGTAGTAGAAGATCACGTTGATGCCCACGGCCTGCTGGAAGACGGAGAGCAGGATGCCGATCCACACGATCGGCTGCAGGCCCGCCAACGGCCCGCGCAGGTCCGCCAACGACTCGCGGTGCTCCGAGTCCAGCGAGCGCCGGATGTCCTCGATCATCAGGTTCACCCGGTCCACGCCGGTGAACTCGTGCAGGACCTCGGCCGCCTCGTCCGTGCGACCGCGGGCGACCAGGTAGCGCGGGGACTCCGGCAGCTTCAGGGCGAACAGGCCGTACAGCACCGCCGGGACGGCCTCGGCCATGAACATCCAGCGCCAGGCGTCGACACCGAGCCAGAACGGCTGCGCCGCTCCCCCGGCCATCGTCGCGAAGAGCGCGTCCGAGAGCAGCGCGGCGAAGATGCCGAGGACGATCGCCAGCTGCTGGAGCGAGCCGAGGCGCCCGCGCACATGGGCCGGGCTGACCTCCGCGATGTACGCCGGAGCGATCACGGACGCGGCGCCCACGCCCAGGCCGCCGACCAAGCGCCAGAAGATCAGGTCGACCACGCCGAACGCCAGGCCCGAGCCGATGGCGGAGACCAGGAACAGGATCGCGGCGATCACCATCACGGGCACGCGGCCGCGGCGGTTGGCGATCGGCCCGGCGAACCAGGCGCCGAGTGCGCAGCCGATCAGCGCCGAGGAGACGGTGAAGCCCGTGAGACCGGGGCCGAGGCCGAACTCCCCGGCGAGGGCGTCCACGGCGCCGTTGATGACAGAGGTGTCGAAGCCGAACAGGAAACCGCCGAGCGCGGCGGCGACCGAGATGCCGACCACCTTGGCGTTGAGGCGAGACGTCGCGGCGCCGCCGGACGGGGTCGCTGTCATGGTGGGTCCTCTCTTGGGTGGCGCCCGACGGCCCGCTGCGCGCCGGTGCGTCCGCCCAGTGTGTTCTTCGCTCGGCGGGCGTGCAAGTGGCACAGCCCCTCGCCCCGCCCATGGCCCGGCCACGGGGCAGAATGAGGGACATGTTCGTCGTCCTGGGCCCCGCCCCCGCCTCCGTCGGCAGCCCAGGCGCCTGGTGGGCCGTGGACGGGGACGACGCCACCCCCCTGGGATCCTGCCCCGCCGGGTCCGTGGCCGGCCTCGTGGCCGGTCTGCCCGCCCGCTTGGGCGTGGACCCGAGCACGGTCCGCTGGGTGCTCGCCGACGTCGGGACGGAGTATGCCGCCTGGCTGGCGGCGGGGGTGCGGGTGGATCGGTGCTGGGACGTGGCCCTCGTCCAGCGGATCCTGCGGCACGCGGCGACGGCGCCGGGCAGCGGGGTGCGTTACACGCCCGTGGCGCAGCTCGAGGTCGCCGACCCGACGGAGCCCGAGCGCCCCGCGCGGGTGCCCGCCGGTCAGGAGTCCTTCTTCGACCTGCCGGACGGGACCGGCTCCGCCCCGGACGTCACCGTGCTCGCGTCCGAGCTGGCCGCGCAGCGGGCCGCCGTCGAGGGTTCGGCCCACCCGCACCGGCTGCGGCTGCTCGCGGCGGCGGAGTCGCAGGGTGCACTCGTGGCCGCGGAGATCCGGGCGGCGGGTCTGCCATGGGACCGGGGCGTGCACGAGGCGCTCCTCACCGAGCAGCTCGGCCCCCGGCCTGCACAGGGCGAGCGCCCCGCCCGCCTGCAGGCCCTGGCCGAGCGCATCGCCGACGTCCTGGGCTCCCCCGGGCTGAGCCCCGACTCGCAGCCGAGCCTGCTGCGGGCACTGCAGACGGCGGGCGTGGCTGTGGAGTCCACGCGGCAGTGGGACCTGAAGCACTGGATCGATGCCGGCGGCACGGAACGCGAGGCGCGGGCCGCGCTGCTCGCGCCGCTGCTGGAGTACAAGGCCCTGGCCCGGCTGTGGACGGCCAACGGCTGGCACTGGCTGGACCAGTGGATCGGCGACGACGGCCGGTTCCACGCCGCCTATCTGGTCGGCGGCGTGGTGACCGGGCGGTGGGCCGCCCACGGGGGTGGGGCCATGCAGATCCCGGCCGGGGTGCGCGACGCCGTCCGCGCAGACCCCGGCTGGCTGCTCACCGTGGCGGACGCCTCCCAGGTGGAGCCGCGCATCCTCGCCGCCATGGCCGCCGACGAGGCCCTCGCCCGCGCCGGCACGACGCCGGACCTGTACCGCGAGGTCGCCGAGCAGGGCCGCGCCGCCGGCACCGCGCTGGCCGACCGCGGCCGGGCCAAGGTGGCCCTGCTCGGAGCCATGTACGGCTCCACCACCGGCGACTCCGCCGCCCTCATGCCTCACCTGCGCCGGCTCTACCCGCGGGCGATCGGCCTGCTCGAGCGGGCCGCCTCGGTGGGTGAGGCCGGCGGGCAGGTGGCCACCTGGCTGGGCCGCTGGTCCCCCGCCCCCGAGCAGGCGTGGCTGGACTCCGTGGCGGACGTCGGCACCCAGGCCGCGGAGTCCGCGGCCCGGCGACGGCGGCGCTCGCAGGGGCGCTTCACCCGCAACTTCGTGGTGCAGGGCACCGCGGCCGAGTGGGCGCTGTGCTGGATGGGCGAGATCCGCCGTCGCCTGCGTGCGGCCGGGCTGCGGACCGAGCTGGTGTTCTTCGTGCACGACGAGGTGGTGCTCCACGGCCCGGCGCCGGAGGCGGAGGCGGTGCGCGGCGTCGTCGCCGAGGCCGCGAGCGCCGCCGGCCGCCTGCTGTTCGGCGCCGCCCCCGTGGACTTCCCGCTCACCGTGGCGTCCCTGGACTCCTACGCGGACGCCAAGTGAGCCCCGCCGCGGCGCCCCTGCACCGCAGCAGCCGCGCCGCGCGTCCCCCGGCCCGCCGCCGGGGCGCCACCCGGCTCTCATCCGCGCTTCACGAAACGTTGGTGAGATCGACGACGTCGGCGGGGGGATCCCGACGACCGGCAGGGAGGGATGCTCGTCACCGCCTCCGCGCCGTCACCGGACACCGTCCTCACCGGACGTCAGGAGAGACCATGCAGACCGAGACCGCCGACCTGATCGCCTCGCTCAGCTTCGAGCTGGAGAAGAAGTACCGCCACCTCTCCGACCACCCCGCCGAGGGCCACTCCGTGGACGGCGTGGAGGACGTGGAGCTCAGCCCCCGCCGCCTGCGCCGGGCCAAGACCTCGTACACCGCCCGGGCGTTCCGCCAGCGGGCCCGCGGCGAGGAGCACCAGGGCTACGGCCTGCGTCGCGGCCGCGGCGTCACCCCGAAGGCCGGCGACCTGGTCCTGGCCCGCATCGCGACGATCGGCCAGCACAAGCGGCTCGAGTCCTACAACTCCCGCCGCCGCAACCTCTTCATGGGTGACGAGGTGATCGTGGCCTACGGCGACCGCTACGCCCCGGACCAGTTCCTCGCCGAGGTCCCCCGCAACCTGAACTACACGAACCTCGTGGCCGCCGGCGGCATGGCCTCCCGCGTGATCGAGAAGCACGAGAACATCGACCCCGCCACGGTCCTCGAGCCGCTGGGGCTCATCACCCGCGGCGGCGAGGTCGTCTCCCTCTCCGACACGGCCCCGCACGAGATCACCCCGTGGGAGCAGGCCCGCGAGACCCTGGGCGAGGACGGCCCCACCGTGGTGGTCGTCTTCGGCTCCTCCATGAACTCCGGCAAGTCCACCACCGTGGGCTGCCTCGTCAACGGCCTGGTCAACGCCGGCCTGACCGTCCACGCCGGAAAGGCGACCGGCACGGGCGCGGGCAACGACGCCGGCCTGTTCCGCGACGCCGGCGCCGAGAAGGTCGTGGACTTCACCGACTTCGGCCTGCCCTCCACGTTCCGGCTGTCCTTCGAGTGCACCAAGGACATCATGTTCTCCATGACCTCCGTGCTCTCCCAGGGCGACCCCGACGTCGTCGTCATCGAGATCGCCGACGGCATCTACCAGGGCGAGACCGCCGCCCTCGTGGCCGACCCCGAGTTCGGCGAGCTCGCGGACAAGGTGCTCTTCGCCTGCGGCGAGGCGCTCTCCGCGGCCGCCGGCGTGGGCCTGCTCCAGCGGGCCGGCCTGCCGCTCGTGGCCGTCTCCGGCCTGCTCACCTCCGCCCCGCTGATCGCCCGCGAGGCCTCCGCCGTGGTGGACGTGCCCGTCATCCCCACCTACGACCTGTGCGAGGCCGACGTGGCCCTGCGCACGCTCGGCCTGGACGCGGAGACCGTGGGCGCGTGAACCCCTCGATGCCCGCACTGTTCGTCGGCCGCCGCAGGCTGCTGCTGCTGCTGGGGCTCGCCGGCCTCGGCCTGCTGCAGGCTGCGCTGTCCGTGGCGGTGGCCGTGCTCACCCCGCGGCTGCTGACGGCCGGTGCGGGCGCGTGGGGCCTGGCCGCGGCCCTGCTCGTGGCCGCCCTACTCGTGGGCGGGGCCCGCATCCTCGAGCGGGTCGCCGCCGAGGACCTGGGCCAGGACTACGTCCGGGAGACCCGTCGGCTGCTGGTGACCAGCGCCCTCGTCCCGGAGAAGTCGCTCAACCTGGGCAGCACGATCGCCCGCACCACGAACGACCTCACCGCGGTGAAGAACTGGATCGCCCTCGGGATCAGCCCGATCGTGGTGGGCGTGCCGCTGATCGTGGGCATCGTGATCGGCCTGTTCGTGCTGCTGCCCACCCTCGGGCTCGTCGTCGTGGTCACCCTGGGCGTATTCTTCACCGCCCTGTGGGCGCTTTCCCGCGTGTTCTTCCGACGCGCCGTGGCGGTGCGCCGGGTGCGCGGCAAGATGGCCGGGTACGTGGCGGACACCGTGACGGCCGCGGGCTCGATCCGCACCGCCGGCGGCGTGCAGCGGGAGGTGGGCCGGGTGGACCGGATCTCCGGCCAGCTCCAGGACGCCGCCCACCGCCGCGCCGTGGTCTCCGGGACCATGCGCGGCTCGGCCGCCTCCATCACCACCGTGCTGGGCGTGCTCGTGGCCATCACCGGCTCGGCCGCCGGCTCCACCGGGGCCGCCATCACCACCGCGGTGTTCATCGCCGGCATGCTCGGCGCCCCCGTGACCGAGCTCGGCCGGGTGGGCGAGTACCGGCAGAACTACAACGCCGCCTGCCGGGTGCTGCGGCCCATCATCGAGAACGCCCGCGGCCACGCCCGGCGGGAGAAGCGCCAGAAGCGGGCCCGCACCCGCATGCGCCACCACGGCAACCCGCGCGGCCTCTCCCGGGACGCCGTGCACCTGGCGGACCTGCGGGACGCCGAGGGGACGATCCCCTCCCTCGTGGCCGCCCCCGGCTCCCGCGTCCTGCTCACCGGCGGCTCCCGCGAGCGCCTGGAGCGCGTCACCCGGGAGATCACCGGGGACATGCCCGCCTCGGACGCGTGGATCACCGTGGCCGGCCGCCACCTCTACGCGATGACCGCCAAGGACCGCCGCGAGCTGATCGGCGTCGCCGCCCGGGACGTGCCGCTGCAGCGCGGCACGATCTCCCGGATCGTCCGCTACCGCAACCGCGGCGCCGCGGAGACCGTGGCGCAGGTGCTGGACCGCGTGGGCATGGCCGAGCGCGTGGCCCGCCTGCCCGAGGGGGACGCCACCCGCCTCAAGCGCGGCGGCGAGCCCCTGTCCATCAACGAGCGCGCCCTGCTGAAGATCGCCGGCGCCGTGGCCGGCAACCCGCCCCTGCTGGTCCTGGACCACGTGGACGACCAGCTCGACGCCCGCGACCGCCCCATCCTGCGCCGCATCCTCGCCGACTACCCCGGCTGCGTGATCCTGCGCAGCGCCTCCCCGCACGAGCTGCTGGAGCGGTACGAGGTCTACAACGTGGACGAGCTGGCCCCCACCCTCGTGGTGGCCCCGTCCGTGCTGCACGCCCGCATCCAGGGCAAGCGGCCCACCACCTACGTCCCCGGCGCGGACCGGGACCCGTTCGGACCCCCGGTCCGGCACTCCGCCGTGGAGCTGGCCGGCACCCGGGCCGCGTCCGCCCCGCGCCTCGGCGAGTCCGCCGACGACCTCGAAGGAGACGACGAATGACCCGCAGCAAGCCCACCGGACGGCTCAGCGCCTCCGGCCGCGCCCGCGTCGTCGCCTGGATCCTGGGCGTCTCCGCCCTGGGCATGGTGCTGATGCTCGTCTCTATCGTGCTCACCCTGCGGTGGGTCGAGCGGGACGCCATCGAGACGTCCCTGACGCAGGAGAGCGACGAGGTGGCGGTCTTCGCCCAGAACGGGCGCGACCCCGAGACCGGCGAGCCCTTCGCCACCCCCGAGCGCTTCGTGGGCCACTACCTGGAGCGGCAGCGCGTGGAGCCCACCGAGCTGATGTTCGGCGGCACCGCGGCCACCCCCGTGATCGCCCAGATCCACGGGGACGCCGCCGCGCCCGTCGAGCTGCTCGCCCCGGCCACCCGCCAGGCCATGGAGCAGCCCCGCTCCCGCGGCACCCTCGTGGACCCGACGCACGGACGCATCTCCTACGCGAATCTCACCGTCACCACGCCGGCGGACACCGGGCACGTCGTCGTCGCCGTCTTCCACGAGCGCAACGAGCAGCGCGTGATGACCCAGACGCTGCTGCTCTCCGCCCTGGCCCTGGCGGCCCTCGCCGCCACCGCGGCGGCGGCCTGGCTGGTCTCCAGCCGCATCCTCGGGCACACGGTGGAGTTCCACCGGGCGGTGGACGCCTCGCTCAAGGACCGGGGGCTGCGCCGCCTGCCGGAGAACGGGTCCGAGGAGTACGCGGGCCTGGCCCGGCGCGCCAACGACCTGGTCCGCCGCGCCGACCGGCGCCTCGAGGAGGAGCGGCGCTTCGCCGAGGACGTCACCTTCGCCCTGCGCACCCCCCTCACCGTGATCGAGGGCGGCCTGCGGAACCCGGGCGGGGACGAGCAGGAGCGGCGCACCTCCTACCGGCACATCGGGGCCGAGGCCACGCGCGTGCGCGGGCTGCTGGAGGACCTCGTGATCCTCTCCCGCCTCCAGCAGGACGACGTGGTGCTGGAGCGCACCCCCGTGGACGTGGGCGTGCTCGTGGCCACGGCGGCCCAGGCGTGGCGGGAGCGCCACCCGGACGCCGCGGACGAGCCGCGCCTGGACGTGGAGGCCCCCGCCGAGGGCCTGACCGCCGTGACGGACCGCGCGCGGCTCGTGCAGGTCCTCGAGGAGCTGCTGGACAACGCCCGGTACGCGGTCCGCTTCGCGCCGGGCTCGGACCTGCCGCGCGACCTGACCGCCGTGACCCCGCTGGAGCGCACGCTCTCCGTGCGGGTCCGCGAGGAGGAGCGTGACGGCGAGCCGTGGGCCGTCGTCGAGGTCGCCGACCGGGGCCGCGGCATCCCCGAGGATGACCGCGAGGAGGTGTTCGAGCGGCTGGCCAACGCCTCGAACGACCCGTACCCCGGCAACGGGCTCGGCCTGCCCGTGGCGGCCCTGCTCAGCACCGCACTGGACGGGGAGCTCACCCTGGAGCCCGGCCCCGACGCCGCGGGGACCGTGGCCCGGCTGGCCGTGCCGCTGACGGCCGATCAGGACGGCGAGGACGCCTGACCGGCCGGCGATCGACCCGGCGTTCCGGGCGGCGGCTGGACCGTGCCGGTGGCCATGCCGGCGGACATGAAGAGCATGGCGACCATGGGGATGACCGCGCCCACCTGGTGGTAGTGCGGCAGGAACAGGAAGAACGCGGACTGCCGGGCCAGGCCGAGGGCCATGGCGGGGATCAGGCCGTGGAGCATGCCCAGCAGCACGATCGAGGCCACGAGGGTCCACAGCCACGGCGAGCGCACGCCTGGGCGTAGGTGTAGCCCTCTGCCCGGTCCGCGCCGCCGTCGTCCTCGTGCCGGGGCTCAGGTCGCCTTCTTCACCACCGAGGACTTCAGGTACATCTGGCCGGCGCCGGGGACCTTGGCGGCGATGTCGTGCCCGTCCACCGGGCTCTCGAGCAGGCGGATGCCGCGCACCTTGGTGCCGGCCTTGATGCCGGCCCCGCCCTTGACCTTGAGGTCCTTGGCGATCGTGACGTCGTCGCCGTCCGCCAGCGGGTTGCCCACGGCGTCCTTCACGACGGCGGCCGCCGGCTCCGCCTGCTCGGACGGCTCGTCCGCGGCGGGGCTCCACTCGTGGCCGCACATGGGGCACACCAGCAGGGCACCGTCCTCGTAGGCGTACTCCTCGGCGCAGGCGGGGCAGGGCGGCAGGGCATCGGTCTCGGTCATGCCACCAGTGTGCGGTGCCGCGCCGGGGTCGGCACGCGCCGTCGTCGTCGTGGTGGTGGACCCGCTCAGCCGCGCGGGCGGCGCCGCATCCGGCTGGGGCGTCCGGTCCAGGCAAGGTAGGCGCTGCCGCCGGTGAGGGCGGCGCCGCCGGCGGCCACCACCGGCCCGGCGAACCGGCCGAGCCGGTCCTTGTAGGCCACCAGCACGTTGGTGCCACCGGTGATCATGGCGGCGACCACGAGCGCGGCCACCACGCGGTCCCCCGTGCGCTCCATGCGCGCCACGAGCGGCTCGAGCTCGCCGGTGCGCAGGGTGACGTCCAGGCCGCCGTCCTCGAGGTGGTCGATGACCTTGCGCGCGTACTCCGGCAGGTCCAGGCCGAGCTCGGCGGCGGCGAGCCCCGCCTGCCCGATCCGGCCGGCCACCCGCCGCGGGTCCAGCTCCTCCCCCGCCACCCGGACGGCGAACGGGTTGAGCACGCGGGTGTAGTCGAAGCCGGGGTGCAGGCGCTTGCCGAGCCCGTCCACGATGATCAGCATGCGGAAGAGCTGCACGAGCTCGGGCGGGAGCGCGAGGCGGTGCCGGCGGACGATCCCGAAGATCTGGCCCACCAGCTGGTCCACGCGGATGTCCGAGAGGTCGCGGCCCTCGAGGCGGCCGGTGATGCGGGAGACCTCCAGGCGCAGGGCGCGGCGGTCCAGGTCCCCGCGCGGCGGGGCGATGGCGACCAGCGCGCGCACCAGGCCGTCCGGGTCCTGGCGCACCAGGGCCATCGCCATGCGGGCGAAGCGGCGGCGCATGCCGGAGCTGATCCGGCCCACGGAGCCGAAGTCGATGAAGCCGATGCCGCCGTCCGCCTCGATGAAGACGTTGCCCGGGTGCGGGTCCGCGTGGAACAAGCCGTCCTCGAACACCATGCCCATGAGCACCTCGGCGGCCCGGTAGGCCAGGTCCGCCCGGTCGATCCCGGCGGCGTCGAGGGAGGCCAGGTCGTCCACGCGGAATCCGGTGATCTCCTCCATGGTCAGCACGCGCGAGGACGTGGTCGCCCAGTCCACCCACGGGACCCGCACGCCGGGCACGTCCCGCAGGTTCTCGGCGATCTGCTCGCAGGCCCGCGCCTCGACGAGGTAGTCCAGCTCGGCGCGCAGGGCGCGGTCGAACTCGTCCACCAGGGAGACGACGTCCATGTCCTGGAGGGCCCGCGAGGCCCGGGACAGCCGGCTCGCGACCGTGCGCAGGATCTCCAGATCCGTGCGGACCTGCTCGACCACCCCGGGCTTGCGGATCTTCACGACGACGTCGCGCCCGTCGTGCAGCCGTGCCCGGTGCGCCTGGCCGATCGAGGCGGTGGCCAGCGGCACGGGGTCGAACCAGGCGTAGAGCTCGTCCACGGAGGCGCCGAAGTCCTCCAGCACCGTTGCGGCCATGGCCTCGAACGGGACGGGCGTGGTGTCGTCCGTGAGGCGGGCGAACGCCGTGCAGATGCTCTCCGGGAACATGTCCGGGCGGGCCGAGATCAGCTGGCCGAGCTTCACGAACGTCGTGCCGAGCTGCTCGAACACGTCCACGAGCATGTCCGGCCGCAGTACGGCGTCCCGGGCGGTGCGGGCGTCCGCGGCGGGCAGCCAGCGGCCGAGCCCGGCCGCCAGCGCGGTGGCCTGGAGGCCGTTGCGGCCCAGGACGAGGGCGATCTCGCGGGAGCGGTGCAGACGGCTGGGCATGGGCCCCACGCTACCCACCCGGCACCGGGACCTGGCATGGCCCGGCAGCCTCTAGCATGGGGCCATGGCGCTCGACGACATCCAGAGGCATCTCGCGTGGAAGCTGCAGGGCATCCCCCAGGACGGCGATCTGCTGGGCGCGGCCGGCGCTCCGGCGCACCTGACCTACTGGGGCGACCTGCAGTGCCCGCACTGCCGCGACTTCGTCAACCACGACCTGATGGAGCTGGTGCAGCAGGAGGTGCGGGCCGGCGTCGTCACCCTGCGCTACCGCCCGCTCGAGACGACCACCCGGGACAGGGGAGAGTTCGTGGCCCAGCAGGCCGCCGCCTGGGCGGCCGGGCGTCAGGGCCGGCTGTGGGAGTTCATGGAGACATTCCACCTGAGCCAGCAGGAGGCGGACTCCGGGTACGTGACAGACCGATTCCTGCGTGCGATCGCCGACGAGATCCCCGAGCTGGACCTGGAACGCTGGGAGAGGGACCGGCGCACGGATCTCACCGACCACCTGGTCGAGTCCGAGCGGCAGGCGCGGGCGGCCGGCGTCACCGGCTCCCCGGGCCTCGTGCTCGAGGCCGACGGCCGACGCCGCGGCCCGCTGCGCCCCACGATCCACGACCTCCTCGACGCCGTCGACGAGCTCCTGGCCTGACGGCGGGCGGGGCGAGCAGGCACGGCGCCGCCGCGCGGCTCAGGCTCAGCGGAAGAGCCGGCTCACGAGGCGGTGGGCCAGCCGGGAGCCGGCGCGCCTGCCCATCGCCCGGGGGCCGCTGCGCACGGCGTTGACGTCGCCGCGGAGGCGGCGGGCACGACGGCGCCCGTCCCGGCGGGACCCGTCAGTCCAGGACGCGGACCGTCACGGCCGCCTCCATGGCGTAGACGTCCTCACCCTCGGTCACGCCGTCTCCCGCGTCGCCGATCCGACCCAGCCCTCGCTGGCGGACCTCGGACCGGTCGAGCCCTCGCTCCTCGAGCACCTCGGAGAGGACGATCATCTCTTCCGGCGGCAGGGGTCCGCCGGGGGCGTCGACCAGCAGGTCCGGCTCGTCGTCCGTCATTGTCATGACCACGTACGCCTCCTCCCGACGCGGCAGCACGCCGGAGGCGATGCGCAGTCCCGGCACCGCGAAGCCCTCCGGCAGCTCCCCGTCGACGGGGAGGGCCAGGCGCTGCTCCACCACCGCCGGGGATCCGGGCACCTGCTCCAATCCCGCCCAGAATCCGCCGGTGACCCGGACCCCTGCCTGACGCAGCGCCTGTGCCAGGCGCTCGAGGTGCCGCTCTGCCGCGTCCATGGTCTCCACGACGTCGGAGAGCTCATCGGCGTCCAGGTGCAGCCGGTCCACCACCGCCACCCAGCCGGCGCGCTCCGCCGTGCGGAACCGGACGGCGTCCGCCGACGCCGAGGGGCCGTCGTCGAGCATCCCGCCGCCGGAGAGCAGCCCGTGGGCCCGCCGCATGGCCCGGTCCTCGAGGTCCCGCCGGCGCTCCAGCTCGGCGGCATGTCCCTGCAGCAGGTCGGCGAGCCGGTCCGGCTCCTGGAGGGCGGTCTTGACGTCCTCCACGCTCATTCCGGCGGTGCGCAGGATACGGACGACGACGGCGGTGCGCAGCTGGGCCGCGCCGTACCGGCGGTACCCGGTGTGCGGGTCCACCTCGGCCGGGACGAGCAGGCCGCGCTCGTCGTAGAAGCGCAGGGCCTTGACACTCAGGCCGGTGCTGAGCGCGAACTCTCCGATGCTGATCATGGTCTCCTCCTGGATTCACGCCGGCCCGTCGCCGGCTGACTCCAGCGTGGGCGCTCCCCCTGGAGGAGGGTCAACACGAGCCCCCTCCCGGGGCCGTCAGGCCAGGCGCTGGATCACCGTTCCATCGTGGGAGTCCACGAAGGACTCGTCGTCGCCCCAGCCCACGCGGATCATCTCGCGCAGGACGGCCTCGTCCACGTCCTCGAGCTTGTTGATGTACAGGCAGCCCTTGCCGACCTTGTGCTTGCCGAGCCGGGCGAGCAGGTCCGCGTGGGAGCCGTACGTGGTGAGGCCGTAGAGGCTCAGCGCGGACTTGCGGGGGCTGAAGCCCACCTGGAACATCTCCCCCGAGTGGCCCGAGGCGTAGGTGAAGCGCACGTGGCCGAACCCGACCATGGACGGGCCCCACATCGCGGCCTCGGCGCCGGTCTCCTCCCGGAACATCCGCAGCAGCGCGAGGCCCTGCTCCCGGCGGCGCTCCGGCTCCACGCCCGCCAGGTACTCCTCGACGGGCACGTCGGTCACGGTGGTCTTCTGCTGGTAGGCCATGGGGGATCCTCTCGGCGCTCAGGGTGTGGGCGGCGTGCCGAGCACGCGGGCCATCTCGGGGCCGGGCTCGACGACGAGGACGTCGGAGCCGGTCGCCACGCCGTGCTCACGGAACGCCGCGAGCACGGCGGCGATCACCTCGTGGGTCGCCTGCTTCGTCTCCAGCTGGGCGGCGCCGGACCAGAAGCGCAGGTCGATGCCGACCGTCGTCGTCCCGACCTCGGAGAGCAGGGCCTGCGGAGCGGGGTCGTCCAGGACGGGGCCGACGGCGAGCATCGCCTCCTCGGCGATGCGGCAGGCGGCGACCAGGTCCACGGCGTCGTCGACGTCCACGCGGACGGTGGAGCGGACTCGCTCGAAGCCGGTCTGCACCGTCACGACCTCCGAGTGCATCACCGCATTGGGCACGAGGACGAGGCGCCCGTCGAAGGTCCGCACCGAGGTGGACGTGAGGCTCATGGCCACGATGGTGCCGCGGTGCCCGGACACCTCGATCTGGTCCTCCACGCGGAACCGGTCCCGCGCGAGCATGACGATGCCGGCGAACATGTTCCCCAGGACGGTCTGGAACGCGATGCCGGCGGCGATGGAGACGACGCCGACCCCGCCGAGGATGTCCACTGGCCGCACGGAGGGGAAGACGATGGCGAGGGCGGCCATGAGTCCGAGGAGCACGCCCAGGCCGAAGGCGAGCTGGCCGAAGACCCGCGCGGCCGCCGCGCCCCGGCCGCGCCAGCGCATCGTGCCGATCACGGCCGCACGCAGGGCCAGGCCCAGCAGCACCCCGATCCCGAGGGCGACGGCGCCCCAGCCGAGCCCGGCCCAGGTGATCCGGGGCAGGTCGATGATCGGCATGGGACCTCCAGGGCCGGCGGGACGAGACTCCACGATCAGATCATCCCCGGCCGGCCCCGTCCAGGCCTGCGCTCGACCCGGGAGGCGGAACGACCCGCCGCTCCGTGCGGTGCGGGCCGACGGCGGGACCGTAGTCCATCCGCCGGTTCATCCGTCCGCGTCGATGCGGCGACGCAGCTCCGGCACGCCGTTCCCCTCGAGCGCCGCGAGCCCGTACGGACGCCCGGCCATCGCCATCACGAGGGAGAGAACCGGCCCGCGGACATCGGGCCCGGCGCCGCAGCGTACGTCCGCGTCCGTGGCGGCCAGGCTCAGGCCGCGCACGAGGCGGGCCGAGTCCACGGCGAAGTCCCGCGCGGCGAAGCGCCGGGCCACCTCGGCGACGGCCTCGGGGTCCGGTCCGCCGGGGAGGCCGAGGGGCACGCGGATGTCCGTGCCGTGCACCACGACCTCGCCGAGCCAGGCCCACGTGTCGCCGGTCGGGGCCACGCGGCTGTCGGTCACCGCCGCGAAGCGCGCCCACGTGTCGGCCGGGGTCGACCCGAGATGCTCCCGCAGGCGCCGCGCGTTGTGCCGGCCGGCGTCGAACCGGGCGCTCACCATGCTGCGCAGCCACGCCAGCCGGCCCGTGGAGGCCCCCGCCGTGAGGTGCGCGAGCGTCTCCTCCACGGTCCACTCCGTGCAGAGCGAGGCCGTCCGCCACTGCGTGGGGCTCAGGTGCTCGAGGTTCGCGGCGAGACGGGCGCGCTCGGCGTGGACGGCGGTCCATGTGCGGTCTGCATCCCATACCGGTCCGTTGTCCATGGGCTCCATGATGACGCCGCGGGCGGGCGCCGTCACCCGGTGCCGGACGCCGTCACCCGGTGCCGGACGCGGTCCTAGACTCGGCCGCATGAGACTCGGCATCGTCATCGGATCGGTTCGCGAAGGGCGCTTCGGCGCGCAGATCGGCGCGTGGGTGGAGGAGGTGGCCCGCGGCCTGGACGCGGGCGGCCGGGACGTGGAGTGGGAGGTCCTCGACGTCGCGGCGTTCGACCTGCCGATCATGACCGACGAGGGCTGGGCGCAGGACGAGGACGGCCCCGCCGAGGTGCACCGCTGGCGTGACGCCGTAGCCGCGTGCGACGGGTTCGTGTTCATCAGCCCCGAGTACAACCGCAACATCCCCGGCGCCTTCAAGAACGCCTTCGACCTACTCTCCGCGCAGTGGAAGGACAAGGCCCTGGCCCTCGTGGCCTACGGCGGGCTCGGCGGCGTGCGCGCCACCGAGGCGTGGCGGTTCACCGTCGCGGCCTACAACATGCACGTGGTCGGCGACTCGGTGCAGCTCGTGCGGCATGCCGACTTCCCCGACGGGACGTTCGCCCGCACGGACCACCACGACAAGACGCTGAGCCGGGTGCTCACCCGCCTGGTGGACCTCACCGAGGCGACGGCGGCGCTGCGGAGCTGAGCAGGCGGCGGGCCGACGGGCCCCCGGGCGAGGTCACGTCGTGAGCTCGTCCGGGGACTCGGTGTCCGCATCGGCATCTCGTCGGGCGCGGATCTGCTCGGCCTTCGCCAGCATGCGGTCCTCGCGGCGCGACTTGAGCGCGCGCCCGAAGCGGCCCACCCCTTCGGCGGCGTCGGCGGCGTTCGTGGTCACCGCCTCCTTCGCCTCGCCGGCAAGGCCCTGCGCGGCCTGCAGCCATCGCTTGCCGGCCACCCGGCCGAGGGCGTCGAGTTCGATCTCGGTGTGCGTGACGAACTCGACCACCTGGTCCGTCACCGCGTTGGATCCCTTGGTCACTCGGCGCGAGCTGATCGGATTCGCCACGTAGCCCAGGTTCTTGAGGGTGCCGGCCTCGACCAGGGACTCGTTGATCCGGCGCAGGGCCTCGACGATGCGGCCGGTGCGGTGCGCACGGGCGGCGACCAGGCCCTCACGGTGGGCGGCCAGCTGTTCGGGCGACTCGGACTCGACACGGGCCAGCTCCAGGAGGTGCTGCCGATCCTGCACCGCCATGGAGCGGGCCAGCATGCCGAGCCAGAACTGGACGTCGTCTTCCGCGGCCCCGATGACCTTGGCCAGCTTGTCCACGTCCGACTTCGCCGCGATGACGCGGTCGGCCACGGCGGCGAGCTGGGACACGGCCTCGGCGAGGACCTGCTGCAGGATCAGGGAGTTCTGCTGAACCTTCGACCACGTCACGGCAGAGACGTGCCCGGTGCTCTCCTGCACGGACTCGGCCTCCTCGATGGCGAAGACCACGCCGCCGAGCTGCCCGGCGATCTCCAGCTTGCGCTGCTTCAGGAGGCGGTCGATCTTCTCGTCGATGACGGCGAGGTAGTCCTGGATGTCGTCCAGGGCGGCCATGATCTGGTTGTCCGTCGCCGCAGCGGCCAACGCGGCGACTGCGGCCGGGTTGGCTGGCGCCGTCGCCGCGAAGGTCAGATGCTTGACGATCTGACCGCCCTTCTCACCCGGAATGTCCTTCATGCGCAGGACTCCGGAAGCGAGGTTCTTGACGCCCAACTCCTTGACCCGGTTGTAGGACGCGTCGTCCAGCCGCAGATAGCGGGCCCCTTCGAGCTGCGCCTGGGAGACGCCCTGGACGAGCGTCGCCAGCTTGGCCATGGTGGAGGGCCTCACGGCGCGAGCGCGGAGATCCTCCGCGCGGTCGAACGCCTCGAGGGCGGCCGAGGGGCCCCACACGAGCAGCCCCTGGTCAGCCGCGAAAACCTGCACCTGTCCCTGATCCGCATTCATGCGGTCAGGATAAGCGCGTGTCGGCCTCGTCACCCTCGACGACGCGGCGCGTGATCAGACCGCCCCGCGCCCGTCGTCGTCGACCCGGATCCCGTCCGCGATCGCACCTGCGGCCTGCAGCTCCCGCAGGCGCGTCGCCACGCGCTCGCGCACGGACCCGGGGCTGACGGTGTTGAGGTAGATCTTCGTGGCGCCCTCGAACCCGGCCAGCGTGGACACGCGCCACTTCAGGCACACCCGCCAGGGCAGAGGCTCGTCGACGCCGGCCGGGCGGGTGTGCCACTCCTCGTTGCTGGGCACGTCCGCGCCGGTGGCGGCGTGGGCGGCGTGGATCAGGTCCGCCATGGCGTCGCGCTCGGCGTCCGTCTGCTCCCACGGCTCGCAGGTCGGCGAGAGCGAGTGGATCTCCACCGTGGGGTACCGGTGGCCGAACCCGGCGAACATCGCGGCGTGCTCGTTCCGCGCGATCATCAGGCCCTGCTCGGCGGCGTAGCCGAGCGCGTCCTCCACGAACGCGTCAGGGTTCCGCCGCACCCGCGCGATCGCGGCCTCGTTCTGCGCCCCGACCTCGTCGATCGCCACAAGCTGCTTGTGCAGGTGGTCGAAGGACGCACCGGCCGGCTTGAGCCAGTTCTGGAACACGGACACGTAGCGGGCGTGCGGGTTCGCCGCGTACAGATCCCGCATCGAGTCCACCGTGAGCGCGATGAACCGCCGGTGCTCCTCGGGGCTGAGCGTCCCGGAGCCGGCGAGCGCGTGGTCGTCCTGCGCGCCGTCCGCGAAGTGCCGCCGGGCGATGATCACGTCGTGCCCGCCGCCGAAGAACCCGGACGCGGCCTCGATCCGCTCCTCCTCCGGCATCGCCTCGACCTCCTCGGCGCTGCGCCCGGCGGCGCGCAGCTTGTTCCCGACGACGGCCAGTACGTGGGCGCGGCCGGCCTCGGTGGCCAGGTACGCGGCGCGGCGGTCGGCGACCCCTGGCGCGGGCACGAATCCGTGGTTGAGGCGCCAGTACTCGTAGCTGAGGATTTCGAAGAGGTTCGGCACCCGGCGGAACTCGGGGACGCTGTCGAACAGGGCCTCGGCCGGCACATCGCGCAGGATCGCGTGCTCGCCGTCCTCGGTGCGGACCACGCGGGACTTCTCCGGCGGGGTCTCGAGGAGCCGCGCGGAGCAGAAGGCGCAGTGGCGGCCGTCGTCGTCGGGGTCCAGGGGCTGCGCGGCGGGGCGGGCGATCCCCAGGGGGCGGTGGCCGCGGCCGGGGACGGTCCACACCTCGGTGCCGGAGAACGGGTTGCGCTGCTTGACGGTGCCGTCGGGCAGCTCGGCGAGGAAGTCCTGCGCGGGCGGGCGGGTCCGGGGCATCGTCTCTCCTGACGTCGAGGGCGGGGCTGGCCGACGAGCCTCACCCTAGTGCGGGGTGCGGACGGCCTTGCCTCGCACGACGTCCCGCCGGCGCCGGACCCGTGCGATGCTGGCTGGCATGCAGAGCAGCCCCGGCCCCCGGTCCCATGGCTGACCTGCGCGTGGAACCGGGCCCGGGCGCCCCGCGCGGCCTGGTGATCCCGGCCGCGGAGCTGACGGAGCGGTTCTCCCACGCCTCCGGTCCGGGCGGGCAGGGCGTGAACACCGCCGACTCGCGCGTGCAGCTGAGCCTGGACCTCGCCACGACGACGGCGCTCGACGAGTCCCAGCGCGCCCGCGCCCTGGCCGTGCTCGGCCCGCGGCTGGCCGGGACGGTGCTGACGGTGGCCGCCGAGGAGCACCGCGCCCAGCGCCGCAACCGCGTGGCCGCCCGCGAGCGCCTGGCCGCGATGCTCCGCGAGGCGCTGGTCCCGCAGACCCCGCGCCGGGCGACCCGCCCCACGCGCGGCTCTCGCCGGCGCCGCCTCGAGGCCAAGCGGCAGCGCTCCGAGACGAAGCAGCTGCGGCGCCGCCCCGGCGTCTGAGACCACTGCCTGCCGCGCCGCCCCTCCCCTACGCTGACGCCATGATCATCACCGTCGCCGGCGAGCACCGCGCCGCCCACCCGCCCGAGCTCGGCACGCTCACCGTCCGGATCGCGGTCGAGGACGCGGACGCCGCCGCCGCGATGGCCGCCCTCACCCGGGAGGCCGACCGCCTCACCGCGGAGGTCGACGCGTTGCGGCAGGCCGAGCCGAGCCCCGTCGTCTCCTCCGCCGTGCAGGCGCCGGGGACGCGGTCCTGGCGGCCCTGGAACGAGCGCGGCGAGTCCCAGCCGCCGCGGCACGAGGCCTCGGTGCGCGCCTCGGTGACCTTCGACGACGTCGGCGCGCTCGCCGGCTGGGCCTCCCGGTGGGGCGAGCGGGACGGATGGTCCCTCGACGAGGTCGCGTGGTCCCTGACGGACGCCGTCCGGGCCCGCCTCGAGGCGGCGGCGCTGCGGGCCGCGGTGACGGACGCCCGACGTCGGGCCGAAGCGATCGCCGCCGAGTGCGGCACCGGACGGGTCACGGTGCTCGACGTCGCCGACGCGGGGCTGCTCCCGGGCGGCGGTGCCCCTGATCCGCGCGTCGAGGCCATGGTTCGGGCGTTCGGACAGGACACCGGCGAGGGCGTCGCCGTGGCCCCGGAGGACGTGGAGGTCCTGGTCCGCCTGCACGTCCGATTCGAGGCTTGATGCAGGTCAGGCCAGTACGCTGAGGTGTCCGCACCGCGTCCTGACTCACCTCGGAGGTCCCATGTCGTCCCGCATCCAGCACGCCGGCCTGCGCGCCAAGGTGATGTCCGCGCAGGAGGCCGCGGCCTTCATTCGGCCCGGGACCACGGTGGGCATGAGCGGCTTCACCGGCTCGGGGTATCCGAAGGCGGTGCCCCTGGCCCTCGCGGAGCGGATCTCCGCGGCGCATGCCCGCGGCGAGGACTTCCGGATCGACCTGCACACGGGCGCGTCCACGTCCTCCGAGATGGACGGCGCGCTGGCCGAGTCCGGCGGCGTCGCGCTGCGCACCCCGTTCCAGTCGGACCCGACGATGCGCGCCAAGATCAACGCCGGCGAGGTCGAGTACATCGACACCCACCTCTCGCACCTGGCGCAGACCGTGTGGAACGGCTTCTACGGGCCGATGCACACGGCCGTCGTCGAGGTCTCGGCGATCCGCGAGGACGGCACCCTGGTGCCCAGCTCCTCGGTGGGCAACAACAAGTCCTGGCTGGACCTCGCGGACGAGGTCATCCTCGAGGTGAACTCGTGGCAGAGCGAGGAGCTCGAGGGCCTGCACGACGTCTACTACGGCACCGCCCTGCCCCCGCACCGCCAGCCGGTGATGATCACGGACCCCGCGGACCGGATCGGCCAGCCGTACTTCGAGTGCGACCCCGCCAAGGTGGTCGCCGTCGTCGAGACCCACGCCCCGGACCGCAACTCCCCCTTCAAGCCGGCGGACGAGGACTCGATCGCCATCGCCCAGCACCTGGTGGAGTTCTTCGAGCACGAGGTGGCCGCCGGCCGGTACGACGAGCGGCTGCTGCCGCTGCAGTCCGGCGTGGGCAACATCGCCAACGCGGTGATGGCCGAGCTGGTGAAGTCCCGGTTCCGCGGGCTGACCGCCTTCACCGAGGTGGTGCAGGACGGCATGCTGGACGCCCTGGACTCCGGCACCCTCTCCATGGCCTCGGCCACCGCGTTCTCCCTGTCCACCGAGGCCGCCGAGCGGTTCAACGCGAACGTGGCGCAGTACAAGGACAAGCTGATCCTGCGCACCCAGGAGATCTCCAACCATCCGGAGCTCGTGCGCCGCCTGGGCATCCTCGCCATGAACGGCATGCTCGAGGCGGACCTGTACGGCAACGTGAACTCCACCCACCTAATGGGCACGAAGATGATGAACGGCCTGGGCGGCTCCGGCGACTTCGCCCGCAACGCGTTCACCTCGTTCTTCCTCACCCCCTCGGCGGCCAAGGGCGGGGACATCTCCTGCATCGTGCCGATGGTCTCCCACGTGGACCACACGGAGCACGACGTCCACGTGCTCGTCACGGAGCAGGGCCTGGCGGACCTGCGCGGCCTCTCCCCCAAGCAGCGCGCCCGCAAGATCATCGCGAAGTGCGCGCACCCGGACTACCGGGACCAGCTGCAGGACTACTCCGACCGCGCGCTGAAGGAGTCCTCGGGCCTGCACACCCCGCACCTGTTGGGCGAGGCCCTGTCCTGGCACCAGCGGTACCTGGACACCGGGAGCATGAAGCAGGCCTGACCCGGGTTTCCCGATGACGGCGGCCGGCCCCGGTGGGCGGCCGACGTCGTCGCGGGGCAGGCACGCCGAGGCCCAGTCGGTGACGTGGGAGGATGCGCAGATGAGCGAGGAGCACACCGGGCACGACCGCCGCGAGGCCGACGTCGAGGACGCGGTCGAGGACGTCCACCATGAGGCCGTGGAGGAGGGCGCCGAGCGCCTGCACCGCTCCTGGCCGGTGCTGCTGACCACGGGATTCCTCGGGGGTGTGGAGATCAGCATCGGGCTGCTCGCCTACCTGCTGGCCCTGCACGAGACGGGCAGCCACCTGCTCGCGGGCGTCGCGTTCTCCATCGGGTTCATCGCCCTGTTCCTGGCGCACTCGGAGCTGTTCACCGAGGGGTTCTACTACCCGATCATGGCGATCGTGAACGGCCGCGCCACCTGGGCGGAGCTGCTGCGCCTGTGGGGCGTGACGCTGCTGATGAACCTGATCGGCGGGTGGATCACGGTGGGGCTGATCGTGGTGGCCTTCCCCAAGCTGCACCCGGTGATCGCCGAGACGGCGCACCACTTCCTGGACATCGGCCTCAGCTGGCAGGGCGCGGCACTGGCCGTGCTTGCGGGCGCGGCCATCACGCTCCTGACGCGCATGCAGGCCGGCGCGGACGAGGCCGTCGCCACGGTGGTGGCCTCGGTGGCCGGGGCCGTGGTGCTGGCCGGCGCCTCCCTGTTCCACTCCGTGCTGGATTCGGTGGTGATCTTCGGGGCCATCCACGCCGGCGTCGAGGGCGTGGACTACCTCGCCTGGCTCGGCTGGATCTGGTGGGTGATCCCGCTGAACGTCCTGGGCGGGCTCGTGTTCACCACCCTGCCGCGCGTGCTGCGCTCGGCCGAGGTGCGGGAGGACGCCCCGGCCTGAGCCGGGTGCGGTGGCGAGGGCGACTCTCCGAGGCGCCGCCCCGCAGTGCCTCCCCGCGCTCTGGCCGGACGGGTCACGGCGGACCGCTCAGCGCCGCCGCGTCTCCAGCGTGAACCCGTGGTCGCGCAGGCGCTGCACGAGGACGTCGCCGAGCGCCGTGGCGGGCGTGAGGACGCCGGTCCGCGCGGGGAGCCGGTCCTCGTCCTCGGCGAGGGCGAGACCGGCCTGGCCGAGCATCACGGCGGTGCCGGTGTAGGCGGGGTCCCGCGCGGCGGCCACGCGCACCAGCCCGCGCGGCCCGGCCCCGGTGTCCGTGACCTCCCGGTACCGGAAGTCGCGGCCGTAGGACCAGCCGGTCAGGGTATTGCTCCAGCGGACGACGCGCGTGTTGTACCCGGCCATCACGAACGGCGCCTCCCAGCGCCCGGACTCCCCGTCCTTCGCCACGGGCATTCGCGAGCCCCGGCCGCGCCCGGTGCCGGAGCCGCTCCGGTCCGGCTCGACGTCCCGGTCCGGGGACAGCCCGTAGGGGTCCTTCACGACGGCGGCGCGGGCCTCGTCCGCCGCCGCCTCGGTGAACTGGCGGCGCATGGAGTCCACGGTGCCGCCGCTGAACCCGCCGCGCATCGAGCGCACCCGCAGGACGGTGTCCGTGAGCGTGCCCTCGCCGTCGACGGCCGCCTGCTGCGCGGTGAGGAGCACGCCGAGGTCAGAGGGCACCGAGTCGAAGCCGCAGGAGTTCACGATCCGCGCGCCCGTGGCCTGCGCGGTTGCGTGGTGCGCGTCGATCATGTCCCGGACGAACAGCGCCTCGCCCGTGAGGTCGGCGTAATGGGTGCCGGCGGCGCCCACGCGTCCACCCCGGACGACGCCGTGGACGTGGTCACCGCGGCCAGCTCCCTGATCCAGCAGTTCCTGCTCATCCCGTCCCGCCGGGTGGCCGGCCTGGACCCGTGAGTGGTGTCGACGACGTGGATGGACGCCGGGCGTCAGTCGGCGCTGAACGTGTACCCGCCGGAGGCGCACATCGGCGGCGTGGTCCGCACGCATGACGACGATGTGCGGGACACGGTCGAGGCGGCGATGCGGGACATGGTCCGCGGCCTGGAGACGGCGAACCCCGGTCTGAGCTGCGAGCTGGACTATCTGCGCGGTTACGACATGGTGTGGAACGACCCGGCCCGCACCGCGGTGGCCCATGAGCTGTGCGAGGACCTGTTCCCGGGCTCGGTGATCACCGACCCCGCGATGCTCGGCGGCGAGGACTTCGCGGCCTTCTCCCGGGCCGCGCCTCGCGGCGGGGTGAGGTCACGCCGGCTCCGGGCGCGCGCCCGGAGCCGGCACAGGCCCGCGGGGCCGGCGACGGCGTCAGCGGCGTCCGCCCTGCTCCCGCTCGGGGATTCCCGCGGCCCACAGGGCGGCCGCGATGAGGGCGGGCTGGCCGAACAGCCGCGCCAGGCGGCGGCCGTCGGTGTCCAGCCCGAAGCCGTCCTTGCGCTCGGCGTACTGCCCGATGTTCCCGGGGTAGATCGCGGTGTAGAAGGCCGCCAGGGCGGTGCCGGTCAGGCGACGCTGCCCGGGGAGCGCCAGCAGAGCGGCCCCGAGGCCGATCTCGGCCACGCCGGATCCGAGCACCACGAGGTCCGCCGGGAGCGGGACCCACGAGGGCACCTGCGCGCGGAACTCACGGCGCGCCACGGTGAGGTGGGACAGCCCCGCGGCGGTCATGAACCCCCCGAGGCCGAGGCGGGCGGCGGCCTGGGAGAGGGGGACGGACTGCCGGCGCTTCGTCATCACGCCTCCCCGAGCTCGAGGACGACGTCGATGTTGCCCCGGGTGGCGTTCGAATAGGGGCACACCTGATGCGCCTGCTCCATGAGGGCGCGGGCCTGGTCCGCGGGGACGTGGGGCAGCACGACCTCGAGGGTGACCTCCAGGCCGAAGCCCTCACCCTGGCGGCCGATGCCCACGCGCGCGCCGACGGAGGAGTCGGTGATGTCGGCCCGGGAGGCGCGGGCGACCATCTGCAGAGCCGAGTGGAAGCACGCGGCGTAGCCGGCGGCGAACAGCTGCTCGGGGTTGGTGCCCTGGCCGGAGCCGCCCATCTCGGTGGGCACGGCGAGGTCGAGGTCGACCCGTCCGTCGGTCGTGCGGACGTGGCCGTCGCGGCCGGCGCCGGTGCTGAGCGCCTCGGCGGTGTAGATGGTCTCCATGAGAGGTCCTTTCATCCGCCCGCCCCGTGCGGGACGAGTCGGCTCCAGCCTGCCACCCGGTTAGGTCGTGCGCAACCAAGTTGTTCGCCAGCGACCACTAGAATCGCTCCCATGGATGCCGAGCCGACCCCCAGCCTCGCACTCGAGGACCAGCTCTGCTTCGCCCTGCACCGGGCGACGCGCGCCGTCACGCGCGGCTACGGCCCGCTGCTCTCCCGCATCGGCCTCACCTACCCGCAGTACCTCGTGATGCTCACCCTGTGGCAGGTGGAGGGTGACGCCTCGGCCGAGACGGAAGCGCCGACGCCGGGCGCCGGAGCACTGGCGGTCGGTGCGCTGCGGGACCGGCTCGGCATGGACAACGGGACGATCACACCCCTGGTGCGGCGCCTGGCCGGCATGGGGCTCGTCACGCGGGAGCGCGACGTCCACGACGAGCGACGCGTGCTGGTCCGGCTGACGGACGAGGGGCGAGCGCTGCGGACGTCCGCCCGGACGGTCCCGGCGGACGCCCTCACGCGGATCCCCCTCGACGCCACCGAGCGCCAGGTCCTCATGGACCTGCTGAACCGGATCACCGAGGCCGTCGGGCCGCGCTGAGCCGCCGGGAGGCGATAGGCCGCCGTCGCCCGTCACAGCTGGACGAGCATCTTCCCCGTGTTGGCGCCGTCGAGCAGGTCGATGAACGCCTGGGGTGCGTTCTCCAGACCCTCCCGGACGGTCTCGTCCCACTGGATCTTCCCGGCGGCGACCCACGGGCCCACGCGCTCGAGGAACTCGGGGCGGACGTGCGCCGCGTACTTCTGCAGGACGAAGCCGCGCAGGGTCAGCCGCTTGCCGATCGCCAGGGCGAGGTTGCGCGGGGCGGCCGGCGGCTCCGTCGAGTTGTACTGGGCGATCGCACCGCACATCGCCACGCGGCCGTCGACCCGCAGCGCGGCGATGGCGGCCTCGAGGTGGTCGCCGCCCACGTTGTCGAAGTAGACGTCGATGCCCTCCGGCGCTGCCTCCGCCAGCAGATCGGTGGGAGAGCCGTCGTGGTAGTCGAACGCGGCGTCGAAGCCCAGCTCCTTCACCCGTGCCACCTTCTCGGGCGTCCCCGCCGAGCCGACCACGCGCGAGGCGCCCAGCAGGCGGGCGATCTGGCCCGCGACCGAGCCGACGGCCCCCGCGGCGCCCGAGATGAAGACGGCGTCGCCCTCCTGCATCTCGGCCACGTGCACGAGGCCGGTGTAGGCGGTCAGACCCGTCATGCCCAGCACGCCCAGGTAGGTGCTGTCCGGGAACTGGGAGGTGTCCACGGCCTGGACGGTGTCGCCGTCGAGGACGGCGTGCTCGCGCCAGCCGAGGCCGTGGAGCACGGACGTGCCCTCCGGCACGTCCGCGTGGCGCGAGGCGATCACGGTGCCCACCGCGCCGCCGTCGAGGGGGGCGTCGAGCTGGAACGGGGGCACATAGGACTTGACGTCGTTCATGCGGCCGCGCATGTACGGGTCCACGGACATCACGGTGTTGCGCACGAGGACCTGACCCTCGGCGAGCTCGGGGAGCTCGACCTCCGTGAGACGGAAGTTCTCCGGCGTCGGGGCGCCGTGGGGGCGGGACGCGAGGTGGATCTCGCGCGTGCGGGTGGGGGTGCTCATCGTGGTCTCCTCGGGGTCGGGGCGGCGGGCTCGGTGGAGGGTCAGCGCGCGAGCAAGTCCAGGAGGCGGCGGGCGGTGTCGGCGGAGGAGGCCGGGTTCTGGCCGGTCACCAGGGTGCCGTCCGTGACCACGAAGCTCTCCTGATCCGGGCCCTTGCGGTAGTCCGCGCCGGCGGCGATCAGCGAGTCCTCGACGAGGAACGGGACCACGTCCGTCAGCTGGGCGGCCTCCTCCTCGCCGTTGGTGAAGCCGGCGACCTGACGGCCGCGCACGAACGGGGTGCCGTCGGCAGTGGTGATCGGGTGCAGGATCCCGGGCGCGTGGCAGACGAGGCCGAGCGGGCGCCCGGCCGCGTCGCTGTCGAGGATGATCCGCGTGGAGTCGGCGTCGGACACCAGGTCCCACAGCGGGCCGTGACCGCCCGGGTAGAAGACGGCGTCGAACCCGTCCACGTCCACCTGGGCCAGGGGCGTGGTGTGGGCCAGGGCGGCCTTGGCCTCCTCGTCCTGGTCGAACCGGCGGGTGGCGTCGGTCTGCATCTCCGGCTTCGAGCTCGTCGGGTCGATGGGCGGCTGGCCGCCGCGGGGCGAGGCGAGGGTGACCTCGTGGCCGGCGTCCGTGAAGACGTAGTAGGGCGAGGCGAACTCCTCGAGCCAGAACCCGGTCTTGCGGCCGGTGTCGCCCAGCTGGTCGTGCGAGGTGAGGATCATCAGGATGCGGGACATGTCTGGGGTCCTTTCGTTGGTGGGGACTGCACTCTCATGGTCGTACACAACCTAATCTCGGGCAAGGGTGACGGCGCCCACCAGCCTCACGCCGCGGCCGCCGCGCCGGGACGTCAGCGCTCCGTCACCCGCCCGTCGGCCACGTGCCAGCGTCGGTCCAGGCGGACGGTGTCCAGCATGCGGCGGTCGTGGGTGACGAGCAGCAGGGCACCCTCATAGGTCTCCAGGGCCTGTTCGAGCTGCTCGATGGCCTCCAGATCCAAGTGGTTGGTGGGCTCGTCCAGGACGAGCAGGTTCACGCCGCGCGCCTGGAGCAGGGCGAGGCCGGCGCGGGTGCGCTCGCCGGGCGAGAGCTCGTCCACGGGGCGGGTGACGTGGTCCGCGCGCAGCCCGAACTTCGCGAGCAGGGTGCGGACCTCGCCGGAGGCCATCTCGGGCACGAGCGCCTCGAAGGCGTCGGCCAGCGGAGTCGGACCGGCGAGCAGGGAGCGGGCCTGGTCGATCTCGCCGACCTGCACGCTCGAGCCGAGGCTCGCGGCGCCGTCGTCGGGATCCTGCCGGCCCAGCAGCCCGCGCAGCAGGGTGGACTTGCCGGCCCCGTTGGGGCCGGTGATGCCCACCCGCTCCCCCGCGTTGACCTGCAGGGACACCGGGCCGAGGGTGAACGAGCCCTGCCGGAAGACGGCCTCGTTCAGCGTGGCGACCACGGAGCTGGAGCGGGGCGCGGCGCCGATGGTGAACTCCAGCCGCCACTCCTTGCGCGGCTCCTCCACCTCCTCGAGGCGGGCGATGCGGCTCTCCATCTGGCGGACCTTCTGGGCCTGCTTCTCGGACGACTCGGCGTTGGCCTTGCGGCGGAGCTTGTCGTTGTCCGGGGACTTCTTCATCGCGTTGCGCACGCCCTGGCTGGACCACTCCCGCTGGGTGCGGGCGCGGGAGACGAGGTCCGCCTTCTGCTCGGCGAACTCCTCGTACTTCTCGCGGGCCTGGCGGCGCAGGGTGGCGCGCTCCTCGAGGTAGGCCTCGTAGCCGCCGCCGTAGACGCGATTGGAGTGCTGGGCGAGGTCGAGTTCGAGGACGCGGGTGACGCAGCGGGCGAGGAACTCGCGGTCGTGGCTGACGAGGACCACGCCACCGCGCAGCTCCTGGACGAAGCGCTCGAGGCGCTCGAGGCCGTCCAGGTCGAGGTCGTTGGTGGGCTCGTCCAGGAGCACGACGTCGAAGCGAGAGAGCAGTAGCGCGGCCAGGCCGACGCGGGCGGCCTGCCCGCCGGACAGGGAGGTCATGAGGACCTGTTCCGGGGAGGCGGAGAGGTCCAGGCCGAGGTCGGCCAGGACTGCGGGGATGCGCTCCTCCAGGTCCGCGGCACCGGAGGCCAGCCAGCGGGTGAGGGCGGTGTTGTAGCGGTCCGCGGCGGCGTCTCCGGCGTCGGGGGCGCCGAGCGCCTCGGCGGCCTCGTCCATCTCGGCCGTGGCGGCGTCGCAGCCGGTGCGGCGGCCGATGTAGGCGGCCACGGACTCCCCCGGCACCCGCTCGTGCTCCTGCGGCAGCCAGCCGACGAACGCGTCCGCCGGGGCGAGCGAGACCGTGCCGGCCTGCGGGGCGAGGTCCCCACCCAGGATCCGCAGCAGCGTGGACTTGCCCGCGCCGTTGGCGCCCACCACCCCGACGACGTCGCCCGGGGCGACCGTGAGGTCCAGCGACTCGAAGAGCGTGCGGTGGCCGTGCCCGCCGGCGAGGTGCGATGCGACGAGGGTGGCGGTCATGGGTGAGGTCCTTTGCGTGGAAGTGCGGGGTGGAGCGCGTGCGGGCGGAGGTGCGTCAGGCGGCCGACGCGCCGTGCATCTGCCAGTCGCGGCGGAGCAGGCCGTAGACCCACGAGTCGGAGACGACCCCGTCCACGATGCAGTCCTCGCGGAGCGTGCCTTCGAGGCGGAAACCGAGCTTCTCGAGCACGCGGGCGCTGGCGGGGTTGCGGGTGTCGCACTCGGCCTGGACCCGGTTCAGATCCAGCGTGCTGTAGGCCCACTGCAGCAGTGCGCGGGCGGCCTCCGTGGCGTAGCCCTGTCCCCAGGAGTCCCGGGTGAAGCAGAACCCGAGGGAGGCACTGCGGAAGTCCGGGTCCCAGCTGTTGAACGTGCACCAGCCGAGGAACGCGCCGTCGGATCGGCACTCGACGGCGACGCGCGCTCCGGTGCCCTCCTCCGCCGCCCGGACGTTGCCGGCCATGAACCGCTCCACGGAGTTGCAGTCCTTCCAGGGCGGAGAATCCCAGTAGCGCAGCGCCTCGGCGTCGGTCATGAGCGCGAACAGAGCGTCACCGTCGGCATCGGTGAAGGGCCGCAGGCGCAGCCGATCGGTGTCGAGTGTCGGGGTGACCAGGGTCATGCGGACATCCTGGCATGTGGTCGATCCTGCCGAGGGGCGGCACCACGGCCGGCGCCGTCAGTAGGCTGGAGTGATGGCGACGGTACTTCTCGTGCGGCACGGCCGCACCACGGCCAACGCGACCGGACTGCTGGCGGGCCGGACCCCCGGGGTCGCCTTGGACGACCTCGGACGGGACCAGGCGGCCCGCACGGGCGAGCGGATCGCGGCCGTGCCCGTGACCGCGGTGGTGGCCAGCCCCCTGGAGCGGTGCGCGCAGACGGCCCGCGCCCTCCTCGACCGCCAGCCGGGGACGGTGTCCTCGCTGGTCGACGACGACCTCACCGAGTGCGACTACGGCCAGTGGCAGGGACGCGCGCTCAGCGACCTGTCCACCGAGCCCCTGTGGGCGACGGTCCAGTCCCAGCCGTCCGCCGTCGTCTTCCCCGGCGGGGAGTCCATGGCGGGGATGCAGGCGCGTGCGGTGGCGGCGATCCGCCGGCACGACGCCGCCGTCGAGGCCGAGCACGGGCCCGGCGCGGTGTGGGTGGCGGTGAGCCACGGGGACGTCATCAAGTCGATCCTCGCCGACGCGCTCGGGATGCACCTGGACATGTTCCAGCGGCTCGACGTGGGACCGGCCTCCGTGTCCATCCTGAGCTACGGTCCGAGCCGCCCGCGGGTCTGGGCGATGAACACCGACGCCGGGGACCTCGCCTGGCTCGCGACGGCGGGCCCGTCCGGCGACGCCCCGGTGGGCGGCGGAGCCGGCACGGACCCGGTCGCAGACTCGGCGAACGGCTGAGGCCTAGGATCGACGCATGACCGAGTCGCCCACCCATGTCCATGAGTTCGACTGGCCGGATCGGGTCGTGATCGGGACGCTCGGCCGTCCCGGAGCCCGCACGTTCTACCTGCAGGTGCGCACCGGGCCCCGGCTGGTGAGCCTGGCCTTGGAGAAGCAGCAGTCGGCCCTGATGGCGGAGATGCTCGACGAGATCCTCGACGACCTGATGGCGTTGGAGGGCAACCCGCACAGCGTCCCGGCCAGCACGCCCGTGGAACTTGTGGACAACGATGCGCTGGACCCGGTGCAGGAGTGGTTCCGGGTGGGGGCCATCGGCCTGGGCTGGGACCCCACCACCGCGCAGGTGCTCATCGACGCGCACCCGCTCTCTGACGACGACGCCGACCCGGCGCTCGAGGCGGACGCCGAGGCCGTGCGCGTGCGGATGCCCGTCGGTGCCGCCCGAGCGTTCGCCCGGCGCACCCGGGAGGTCGTGGACGCCGGGCGTCCGATCTGCTCGGACTGCGGCCAGCCCATCGACCCCGACGGCCACGACTGCACTCTCCCCGACTCCTGATGAGCGCCGCGGACGTGCCCGCCGGCGAGCTGGTGTCCGGGGAGCTGACGCTCACCGGCCGCATCACGACGGCGTCCAACGCCACCTTCCTCGGCGCGATCGGTGACACCCCGGTGGTCTACAAGCCGGTGGCCGGCGAGGCCCCGCTCTGGGACTTCCCCGCCGGGACCCTGGCCCGCCGCGAGGTGGCCGCGCACCGGGTGTCCGAGGCGCTGGGGTGGGACATCGTGCCGCGCACGTGGCTGCGCGACGGCCCCTTCGGCGACGGCATGGTGCAGCTCTGGCAGGAGCAGGATCCCGAGCAGGACGCCGTGGACCTGTTCCCGGCGGACGAGGTGCCGGCATCGGGATGGCTCACGATCCTGGAGGGTGAGGACGAGGACGGGAACCGGCTGGTCCTGGCCCATGAGGACTCGGCGGCGCTGCGCCGGATGGCGGTGTTCGACGTGATCGTCAACAACGCCGACCGTAAGGGCGCCCACATCCTCGCCATGCCCGGCGGTCACCGTTACGGGGTGGACCACGGGCTCACCTTCCATGTGGAGGACAAGCTGCGGACCGTGCTGTGGGGATGGCTCGGTGAGGAGCTGAGCGAGGAGGAGCGCGACGGCGTCGCCCGGGTTCTCGAGGGGCTCGACCGTGAGCTGGGGCGGGGGCTGGCGGAGCTGCTCAGTGCCGAGGAAGTCGAAGCCCTCGCCGAACGCTGTGCCCAGTTGCTCGACGACGGGATCTTCCCTGCCCCGAGCGGGCTGACCCCGGCCGTCCCCTGGCCTCTGTTCTGACGGGCCCGAGGCGTCAGTGCGGCCGCAGGGACGGCGGGTGCACTCAGCCCACGAGCCCCGCCGCGGCACCGGCCGCACGGTAGTCCGCTGCGAGCGAGTCCACGGTGGCGTGGGCGTTGAGCCCGCTGGGGTTCGGCGCCACGAACAGCCGCGTGCCCGGCCACGGCGTCTCCTGCTCCCCCAGCGCCGCCTTCGGGCGTCTGAACGCCTGCCGGTAGGCCGTCACCCCCAACACGGCGACGACGGCCGGCGCGTGCGCCGCCACGAGCGCGTCCAGGCGGGCGGGGGCGGCGGCGAGCTCCTCCGCGGTGAGCTCGTCGGCGCGAGCGGAGGCCCGCGGGACGAGGTTGGAGATCCCGATGCCGCGGGCGTGCAGCTCGGCGAGGTCCTCGGCCTTGTAGCCGTCGGAGGCGTCGATCAGGTGCCGGGTGAGCCCGGCGCGGTGCAGGGCCGGGTAGAAGCGGTTGCCGCGGCGGGCGAAGTGCGCACCGGTGGCGGCGGTCCACAGGCCGGGGTTGATGCCGATGAACAGCAGCCGCAGCGGGTCCGGCAGCAGGTCGGGGACGGTGCGGTCGCGGAACTGCTGGAGCTCGGCCTGGGTGAAGCGCATGTCAGTAGTGATACCTCACCTGGAGGATGATCAGGTCCTCGCCGTCGACGAGGTAGACGAGCCTGTGCTCCTCGGTGATGCGCCGGGACCATGCCCCGGCCGCACCGTACTTCAGCTGCCCGGGCTTGCCGATCCCCTCGAAGGGATCACGCAGGGCGGCATCGATGAGGGTGTTGATCCGTGTGAGGACCATGCGGTCCGTGGTCTGCCAGTTCGTGTAGTCCTCCCGGGCGGAGCGGTCCCACACGAGGCGCACTCAGGCGTCCCCTTCTCTCCCAGGAGCGCCTTGGGCTTCCCGAAGATGTCCACATCCGCTCTCCTGACGCAGGCCCCCGCGGGCCGTTCTGTTGTCTTGAGGGCCATCGAGACGGCCGAACCCTGTTCGCCACAACATCCCCGTTGAAGTCCCATCGGTCTTAGTCTGGCTGGAATGCCCTGCCGCACAAAGGACTTCCGATGACTGGAATACCGTTCTTGCTCGTCTTCATCCTCGCCGTCGCCCTGATGATCGTCATGATCTCCAGATGGAAGATCCACCCCTTCCTCTCGATCATGGTCGTCGCCTTCGCCTTGGGGATCATCGGTGGGATCCCGCTGGTGAAGTCGACCGGCACCGAAGGGGAAGAGCCCGTCAAGGGCATCACCGACGTAATCGGCGAGGGATTCTCCGGGATCTTCACGTCGATCGGCATCGTCATCATCCTGGGCACGCTCATCGGACTCATCTTGGAGCGCACCGGTGGTGCCTTCAGAATTGCCGATGCGCTCGTGCGGGTCGTCGGCAAGCGCTACCCCGTCCTGGCCATGCAGCTCATGGGCTGGGTGGTCTCCATCCCCGTGTTCTGCGACTCCGGCTTCGTCATCCTCAACCCCATCCGCAAGGCCCTGGCCCGGCGCACCGGGGCGTCACCCGTGGCGATGACCGTGGCCCTGGCGGCAGGTCTGTACACGTCGCACGTCTTCATCCCGCCGACCCCGGGGCCCATCGCAGCCGCCCAGAACCTCGGCATCGGTGACCACCTTCTGTTGGTGATCGGCCTCGGCGTCCTCGTCTCGATCCCCGCACTCCTCGTCGCGTACCTGTACGCCCTCTACATCGGCAAGCGGGTGAGCTCCCCTGAGGAGACCGGCACGGAGGACGCGGACGAGCTGGAGGCGGCCTACGACGCGCTTCGCCGGTCCTACGGGCGGCTGCCTGGGACGGCTGCGTCCTTCGCGCCCATCATCGCCCCCATCCTGCTCATGGCTCTCGGCTCGCTCGCATCCGTCCTGAAGTGGACCGGACCCGCGGGTGACTTCGCCCGATTCCTCGGCACGCCGATGATCGCGCTCGCCGTCGGAACCCTCTGCGCAGTCGGCCTGCTGTTCAGCGTGCGCCGTGGCGAGACGTTCTACGACCTGACAGAGGAGACCCTCCGGGTCGTCGGCCCCATTCTGTTCATCACGGCGGCCGGCGGTGTGCTGGGGCGCGTCATCGCCGCCACCGACCTCGTCACCTTCATCGAGAGCAACGCTGCACAGTTGTCGGTCATCGGACTGCTCTTCCCCTTCCTCGTCTCCGCCGTCCTGAAGACCGCGCAGGGCTCCTCCACCGTGGCACTCACGACCACGTCGGCCATGGTCTTCCCGATGATGCCTGCACTGGGCTTCGAGACCCCGGTGGCCAGCGCGCTCGTGGTCATGGCTATCGCGGCCGGCGCCATGACCGTCTCCCACGCCAACGACTCGTACTTCTGGGTGGTCACCAACTTCAGCGGCATGACGCCCTCGCAGGGCTACCGCACCCAGACCATGGTCACGCTTCTGATGGGACTCACCTCCATCGTGTTCATCTGGCTCCTCGGCCTCGTCCTCGTCTGACCCCGTCACCTGACTCAGGAGATCCACGCGTGCAGCGCATCATCGTCATCCCAGACTCGTTCAAGGGGGCCCTGTCGTCGCGGGAAGCGGGCTCCGCGATCGCGACGGGTCTCGCATCGGTCACCGACGCCGAGGTCCTCGTGGTGCCCATCGCCGACGGCGGGGAGGGCACCGTCGAGGCCTTCGTGACTGCCGCAGGGGGCTCCTTGCGATCTGCAACCGTCTGCGGGGTGTTCTACGGCGAACGCGTGCCCGTCCACTATGGACTGATCGAGCCGGACGTGGCGGTGGTGGAGACCGCCTCATGTGCCGGGCTGCCGCTCGCCTCTGGACGCGAGGACACGGGACGGGCAACGACGTTCGGGGTCGGCGAGCAGATCCTCGACGCGGTGTCCGCTGGCGCGCGCAGAGTCATCGTCGGGGCCGGCGGGAGCGCCACGACGGACGGCGGCACGGGCGCTGCCGCGGCCCTCGGCGTCCGGTTCCTCGACGCCGCGGGTGAGGAGTTCGTCCCGACCGGCGATACCCTCACCCGGATTGCGCGGATCGACCCCGCCCCGGCACGAGACCGGCTCCGCGACGTCGACGTGGAGGTGATGTGCGACATCAGCAACCCCCTCACGGGATCGCAGGGTGCAGCCCACGTGTTCGGCCCCCAGAAGGGGGCGGATCCTGCATCAGTGGCGAGCCTGGACACCGGACTGGTCCATCTCGCGGGCATCATCGAGCGAGACCTCGGGGTCGCGATCGATGCGCTCCCCGGTGCGGGAGCGGCGGGGGGTCTCGCCGGTGGCCTGCACGCCTTCATCGGGGCCACCTTGAAGCCGGGCATCGACGTCGTCCTCGAGACAGCGGGCTTCCACGACCTCGTGAAGACCGCTGTCCTCGTCATCACCGGGGAGGGGCGCATCGACGGTCAGTCCTTGGCCGGGAAAGTGCCGATCGGGGTGGCCCAGGCCGTGCGCGCAGCCGGCCGTGCGATCCCGGTGATCGTCCTCGCCGGCTCCGTGGGACAGGACGCGGACACCCTCTACGACGAGGGCATCACCGCGATCGTGCCCATTGGCCGCGGGCCCCAGGACCTGGCGACAGCGATCCGCCGTACGGCAGAGGACCTGACCGCGACCGCCCGCGACGTCGGGCGGCTGGTGATGGCCTGCTTCCCCGCTGACCTCACACGTTGAGGAGGGTGAGGACGGGAACTGGATGGTCCTGGCCTGGGAGGACATGCCTGCGCTGCGCCACATGGCGGTGTTCGACGTGATCGTCAACATCGCCGACCGCAAGGGTGCCCACATCCTCGCCATGCCCGGCGGTCACCGTTATGGGGTGGACCACGGGCTCACCTTCCATGTGGAGGACAAGCTGCGCACCGTGCTGTGGGGGTGGCTCGGTGAGGAGTTGAGCGAGGAGGACCGCGACGGCGTCGGCCGGGTTCTCGACGGGCTCGACGGGGAGCTGGGGCGGGGGCTGGCGGAGCTGCTGAGTCCCGTGGAGATCGGTGCCCTTGCGGAGCGTTGCGCCGGCTTGCTCGACGACGGGGCCTTCCCGGCCCCGAGCGGCCGGACGCCGGCCGTGCCCTGGCCGCTGCTCTAGGGTGCAAGACCCCTGAGCTAGGGCCTACCTGATGATGGCTCCAGTGGTGGCTGATACCCAGGAGCAAATGCGTCGCTTCCAGATGCCCTCCGGCGCCTAGTCGAAACTAATCGCGCCCAAGCTCCCTGGCCGGACGGCAGGCAGGCAGACAGGCAGGCAGGCAGGCAGGCAGGCAGGCAGGACCCTTTCGGATGCCCGCACAATTGTCGACGCGATCATCTACAGGTACCGGCGCGGGATTCCGTCGCGAGAACTGCCCAAGGTATACAGGCTAGAACGAGCCAGGTAAACCTGGCACCTATGCATGGCGACCGCAGGCACCTATAACACGGCACTGGCCAGGCTGACCGCCACGGCAGACGCTGAAATTCAGGTCGACGGGTCGATCTCGGTGGAGTTCGGGATGGTTTACCCTCAATAGTGCGCCCGAACACCACGCCCCGCGCAAGGGGTTGGGTTGAACTACAAGCATCCGTTAGAAGCGCCCGCCGATCACGGAACCGAACGTTCACTCGGGGGGTCGGACACCAAGAAGCCCCAGCTCGTCGACGGAAAGGAATTGTCGCGGGTCCATCTGGTCATCCCCGGTAAAGCCGACAACTTCTCGATCCTACTACTGTTGCTGCGGAAGTCGAGAGCGCACCACCCAGTGGGCCGAGCCTGGACTTGCGCCGACGCCCTCCAGAGCCGGGGTGGGCAACGATATCTGAGCGATCCCAGCGCCACGAGCGGCGGGGAGAGCGTCCATTCCCGGACTAGACGGTGATCCCCGAATCGTCCTAGTTGTTATTCTCCGGCAATGACTGCGGCACATGAGCAGGTCCCCGGCCAGCAGTAGGCGCTAGATCGCAATACTTCGAACACGCCCCCGAGCGGAGCAAATGGCAACACCTCGATAATCGAAAGCTTGGACCTAAACATCGGACAAGTCAGGCCGCCCCCGCCTGCCAACCCTTGGTGGCATCCAACCGCGAAACAATATTCAACACTTCTTTGTACGCCCCTTCATTATTGCGTAAACGCCACCTGCTCCACACCAGCTGCGAGCACGCGGAAGGGACCAAATAGACCCACCAGGCAGGCGGATCGACGAGAGCTACCCCGAGGTCCTCAGGAAAGTAGAAACCTCTATCCAATCCGTATACGTCCAGCGTCCGACGGGTTGCATAGACTCTGAAATTAAATCTTAGGTCCGGGAGAACTACATCGAAGAGGTGGCGTGGTAGCATGCCATCCCTGATTTGCCCCTCAGTCAAGGACGAGGTGTCCCATTTCGTATCAATATACGCTCCTTGACCAAAAATGAGTTGAGCAAGAGCAAGAGCCGCCACCCTATTCTGAATCACTGCGCGCACCGACTCGACAATTTCCTCCTCGAATGCACTAAATAGACCATACGATTCAAGGATACGTGCCAGCGAGGGACTGGCGGCCAGTGCGTTCGCAGACTTGGGAAATCCTTTTGAAGCAAAGAATTTCGACAGTACTGACTCAATCTCGGTGGATACAACGCGACTTTGGCGGATAAAGAACAAGACGGCGTCCCGCTTCCGGGCCCACCAGGCAGCATCGGGCGACCACTTCATCTCTGCAATTTCACGAACAGCGGCACGCTCAAAGTCCGGATCGTCTGGGAGTGACCTAATGAAATTACCCATCACGTCAATAAAATCATCTAATGCATCACTGCTAAAATTACCCAAAGATTCTAGTGCATTCCGCGACTCGCGTTCTAGAATCTGGGCTTGAGAGTCGCCTGATGGAATAATTCCGGCAGAAGAAAAGTAGATATTTTCTCGAACTTTCTTCCATCTCGTCAAATCTTCAATGGAATACTTCTCAGGGGACACTTTGTCAACTAGATCATGGTGCGGCTTACACAAAAGGATAAGGTTGTTGAAGTGAGCCCTCTCGGCATCCGACATGGAGACAATATAACGGTTTCCTACATGTGCGTCTGCGATATGAGCAATATGCGCTTTCATTGAAGGCTCGTTTGGAATACCCCTGAGTGGATCCGCAACTATCGCAAGGACACGTTCATTACAACCCGGAAAATAGCAGATACCTCCGGAAGCCGCTCCTAGGGCGATGCGTGTTTTATCAGAATAGGACCTGGGTCCGGACATTGCGTTTCCCTCCGGCTTTAATTCAATTCAGTGTCTTACAAGTCATTGCAACGATTATAGAAGCGATCATGTGTTTCACTCACGCCTGCGCTCACGTGCTCAAGGAACTGGTGTAGGCATAGGTGCCAGTTGTCGTTACGCTGCGTGAGCGGGCGTGTGGCCTATCGTCATCTCGAATTCGATCGAGGTCAACCGGCCCAGTCGGCCCTGTCTGCAACAGGGCGACGAAGGACTCCAGGCCGCGTTGCCCCCGCAGAACCAACCTGGTCCATCGATTCGATCAGCCCACGACGGGTTAGATCGCCCTGGAACGGGGTCGAACGGAACTTGGAGCCCCGGTGCGAATGCCCCAGGCACCCGGCTGACTCGCCCCGGCATGTGAACCGTCCCCGGCTCTTTGCCACTCCTACACGGGTGCCAGCACCCGGCGGGCTAGCGTGGTGAGATCAGCGTAGTACGCGGCTTCCTTCTCCTCGGGCGGGATGCCGCCGAGGGTGGACTGCAGCCGCCTGTTGTTGTAGCAGTCGACCCAGCCGGCGCGGACCCACTCCACGTCGTCGATGCTGCGCAGCGGGCCGGTCCGGAATGGGGAACCGTCCCGCACCGCCTTGTTTTTGAACGATCCGATCGTGGACTCCGCCAGGACGTTGTCATAGTCGTCGCCGATGGACCCGATCGAGGCAGCGATGCCCTCCATCGCCAGGGTCTCGGCGGAGGCTACCGACGGGAATTGAGATCCGGCATCGCTGTGATGGACCAGCCCACCCTTCACCGTGTGCCCGGCCCGGTCACGGAGCCACGGTCCCATCCGCAGCGCGGTGGTGAGCAACGGGGTCGTCTTCGTGGTCGCGGCGTGCCAGCCCACGATCGCGCGAGTAGCAGTCAATCACGAACGCGCGACGTAGACGAATTCGGCCCAGGTCCGGGTATACGTGAAGCCAGGACCCAGCACTGGTTCGGCGCCGGGGCGGTGAAGTCCCGGGCTAGCTGTACTGCCCGGAGACGTTGATCAATCGCGAGAAGGGCGGGAGGTTCCCGCAGGCCGTGTGCGGCCGGTGATGGTTGTAGTAGTGCAGCCAGTCGTCCAGCTCGCCCCGTCGTTCGGCTTCGGAGGTGTAGCAGCGGGCGTAAGCCCATCCGTCGGCCAGGGTGCGGTGGAAGCGCTCGATTTTCCCGTTGGTCTGCGGCCTGTAGGGCCGGGTGCGCTTGTGCCGGATACCGAGTTCGGCGCAGGTGTCGCGCCACAGGTGTGAGCGGTACGCGCCGCCGTTGTCGGACAGGACCCGCTCGACGGTGACGCCGCGGGCGTTGAACCACTCGACGGCTCGGACCAGCACGGCGGTGGCAGTGCGGGCGGTTTCGTCGTCGTGGATCTCGGTATAGGCGACGCGGGAGTGGTCGTCGATGACGGTATGGACGTAAGCCATGCCCATCAACGGGTCGTAGTGCTTGTTCTTCGGCTTGTCGGGTGTAGCGGCCCGGTTCTTGTCGCCCTGTCGCCGCCCGACGTAGCGCCATCCTCCGCCGTCGGGAATGTTGCCGAGCTTCTTCACGTCGACGTGCAGCATCGACCCTGGGTGATCGTGCTCGTAACGGCGCACCGGTTCTCCCGTGGCGCGGTCGACGTGCGACAGCAGGTTCAAGTGCACGTCTGTAAGGATGCGGTGGACCGTGGACGGGGCTATCCCAAGTCGGCTGGCCAACTGCACCGGCCCTTCCCGTAGTCGCAGGCGAAGACGGACGCAGCGCCTGGCAGTCTGCTGGTTGGTCTTGTTCGGTGAGTGATGCGGCCTGGATGACCTGTCCTGCATTGGCTCGCCGGTGCGGTAGCGGTCGGCCCAGCGCTTCACCGTGGGCCAGGAGACCTGGAACCTGGCGGCGACCTCGCTGATCGGCCAGCCGTCATCGACGACCAAGCGGCCGACGATCAGGCGGTGGCGAGGGGTGAGAGCGGCGTTCGCGTGGGACATGACGAGGCCTTCCTGGGGGCATGCGCCGCCCAGGAAGGCCAGTTGCCGCCGCGGGCGGCGAGATTGTGTGGGTCAGGGCTCATTGAGATGTGCACGAACTCGTGAGCCGTGGCACATGACGGTGTCGAGGGGTGTTCCCCGGCTCAGGCTCCCGGGTAGGAGTCGAGGTTCCACCAGTGGCTATCGAAGTCAGCGACACATGCGTTGCGCCCTCCGTGGGGGGCGTCGTTGGGCTCCGTGACGGTGGTCGCGCCGTGTGCCAGGGCTGCGGCGAAGAGGCTGTCCACGTCCTCATCACTGGCGACCACCAGGTTGCAGATCCCCGGCCCGTAATGCGGGTCATCGTCCCGAACAGAGCCGAGCATGATGCCCCCGTTGTCACGCCAGGCAAGTTGCGCATGGGCCACCAAGGTCGCGTCATCAGGATCCCGCACGATCATGGCGGTGGTGAAGCCGATGGCTTGGAGGAAGTCGATGCCTCGATCGGCGTCTGTATAGCGCAGGCAGTGGAACAGCTGTGGTGTCGTCATGGCTCTAGCCTCACGCCGGAAGCATGTCCGTGTCTTGAAGCAATGGGAAATCGTCCTTCGACTGGCGCAGCGTCCATCCAGTCATCGACTTCCATTCCCGGGACAGGTGCGGTTGGTCGCTGTAGCCGGCCATCGCCGCGACGTCCGAGGGCTGGGCGCCGCGCTGGACCAGGTCTTTGGCGTGGGTGAAGCGAGCGATGCGCGCCACCTGCTTGGGCGAGAGACCGGTCTCGAGGTCGAACAGGCTTGAGAGCCGCCGTCTGGACAGGCCAACGTCCTGAGCCAGGCCGGAGATGGGGATCGTGCCTCGGGTCCGATGGATCCGCGCGAGTGCCTCGACCAGGTCTGCGCGCGGTGCATGAGGATGCTGCTCGAGCCTCTTGGTGAGGAATGCCGCCAAGAGGTGGAACCGTCGTGGCCACGTTGACTGCCGCAGCTGGTCGAGCAGGTGCCTGGGCCACGAGAGATCATTCACATCAACCATCGAGCCGGCCAGTTCCCCGGCCGGCAGCCCGAGAAGCCGACGGGTCGAGAGCGGGTGGAGCGACAATTCAAGGCCCTGCTGGCGTCCCCTCGACTGGATCAGAGCCGGAGTGGTGTGCAGGCCGGAGACTAGTACGTCACAGAGATGCCGCGCGTCGCCATGAAGCCAGCCACAGTCGATGGGCTCTCCGAGCGACAGCACCACCGTGACGCCCATCGAGGGAACCCCGTGGTGGACGGTGTCGGTACTGGTGAAGTCGTACCCCACCCAGGAAAGGAGATGGGGGCGCAACCCTTGCGGGATAGCTGGCTGCCAAACGGGCATGCACCCACCCTAGGGAAGCCCCGGCCCAGAAACAGTCACTTGTCTGACGACCACTGTGGTGTCGCTACACGACCGCCAGGGCTGTGGCGGCTCGATCAACGTCTCCGGGCAGTACAGCTAGCAGGTCCGGGACCCGGGCGGCGGTGCGGTCCGGGACCGTGGCGCGCACACCCTTGCCTCGCACCAGGCCGTTGACCCCGAGCTCGCGCATCCGCCGGCCCGCCCGGCGTTCGAAAACCTCGTGGCCCTGGCGCCGTAGCAGCGCGGTCATCTTCTGTCGTCCGTACATCTACTCCGGGGAATCACTGCCGTGCGCGTTCACCCGGGCGGTGCGGATCCCATCGATGATCACCGCGTCGCTGAGGTTGCGAGTGCTGGGCTGGGCTCGTTTCCACACCCGCTAGGTCCGCTCGCCGACCGGTACGCCCTGCTCGCGCAGCACCGTGCAGATCGACCCGAGCGAGCGGCCCTGGGCAACCGGCCCTCGATGAATCCTAGGATCAGTTGCGTCGGGGGTGAGTTCCCCGGCGAAGAAAACCGCGGCGTCCTTCAGGATCGCGTTGGCCTCGCGCAGGTCGCGGTTCTCCCGCTCGAGCTGCTTGAACCGCTCCTGCTCGCTGGAGGACGCTCCCTCGCATTCACCGGCATCGACCTGAGCCTGGCGGGCCCAGCGGCGCAGGGACCCCTTCCCGATGCCCAGTCGGTCGCCGACGGCCCGACAGGCCGCGGTCAGGGTGGGGTAGTCATCGAGGCGGTCCAGCACCAGGCGGGTGGCCCGCTGCTTGGTCTACTCCGAGATCCTCTTCGGCATACTTTTTATCTTCCTTCCATACCCAAAAGGAAGCGACATAACACCGGGGACGGTTCACTTCACACTCCTGATATTCAGCCTAAGAGCATTACATATATAAAGGAGCATAACCATGGGCATACAATCGCCTACACCAGAGTCAGCAGTGCGGGGCAAACCCCTGAGAGACAAGCCGAGCTTGCCGCAGGTTGCGAGAAAGTCTTCAGCGAGAAAGCCAGCGCCAAGACCCGCAATCCCCCACAACTGACCGCCCTCATCGACTACGCAAGCGAGGGCGACACCGTCCGCGTCTACTCCGTGGACCGCCTCGCCCGCGACCTGCGCGACCTCGACGACGTCGTCCGGCAGCCGCTCGACAAGGGCGTCCGCTTGGAGTTCATCAAGGAGCGCATCGCGTTCAGCCTCACCGAAACCGCCGACCCCGCCGCCACGCTCATGTTTCAGATGCTCGGGGCATTCGCCCAGTTTGAGCGCACCATCATCAACGAGCGCAGGCAGGAGGGGGTAGCCGCCGCCAAGGCAGCGGGGAAGCGCGGACATCGTCCGCCAGTGCTGACGGCGCAGCAACAAGCAGAGGTAGCCGCCCGACACGCCCAAGGCGTCCCTATGGCGCGCATAGCGCGTGAGGCAGGTATTAGCCGCACCACGGCCTACAAGGCATTGAGAGAGGCTCGCGGCTGCGTGGAGGGAATAAAAGCGATTCCAAACCGTTGAGTGGGTTTGCGTTGGGCTGAGCGCCGTAACGTCTTTCGCCTATAGGGTGAATGAATTCTTTAGTTCCGCCGCGTCAAAGTTGGCATCGTCTGGATGACAATACAAATATTTATAGGCAAAGTGCGCGGTCATTGCATTGTAGTGTCGCGCAATCGCCGCACTTCCCTTTATAACTCTATCGTGCTTGCCGTCCATATTTTCTTTGACGACTTTAAGATTTTTATTCACATCATGTTGACTCATGAGTGAGTTGACTCTGGGATAGTCGCCAATTGATAACGCCACCGTGCGAGCCACGGGAAACAACAACCCCGACACGCCGCCGATCGTTGATGTTTCCTTTGTCACTGCACCCTTGGGCGGGTAGGTAGAGATGGGAGAGTCTGAAGTGATTAGCGTAGCGTTGTCGAAGTATACAAACTTCCACTGACGGATTTGGATGAAAGGTAACTCGCGCTGCGCACTGAGGAAGGTGTTCTCCAGATGCTGGAGCCGCAAGTTATTCCGCAGGCTGTCCTGAGGGTTATTCAAACTTTGCCATACCTCATAGGCATTGAAGTCTGGGTAATTAAGACTACCGAAGGAATCCACGACTTTCTGGATGTCTTGCGGTTGTTTAATCCTACCTCTCATATTTTCAAGGATGTCTAAAAACTCTTCGTGCGCGGCACGCACACGGGGCACACGCGTTGCCTGTAATGCGAGATACCAAGAGAGTGTCTCTCTCTGGTCATGATCGAGATTTGCGTCCCCGTTCTCAATTCTCCTTATAATCGGTATAGCTGTATTTTCAACTGCCTGCAACTGATTCTCTGCTTCATCTACGCGCTTGAATAGTGCAGGGCTTTTGAGGGTGTTGTAGTCATACTTAAGCGCCACATCTGCAACACTTGCCGTAAACTCTTTGTCGGTTTTATTTAGCGGCTTAGCGTGTATTTTAATTCGATCGTCGGCGAACTCTTCGTATTTAGCAAAGCCCTTTAGATATCCTTTCGGAACATAATGGTGTCGACGGGTTATGGTGTCGTTTTTTGACATGCCTTAACTATCGTTGCCCATGAGCGGGGTATCAAGCTTCGACTGCGTCTCGATGAGCAAACACAGGGCCTCCCGCTCATCTATCGGCACCCGTGGACCCCTCCTCGCTCCCAGTGCGACAGGCGGGCACATAGCGCCCCGCGCGGCCAACAGACGCCAAGAGCCCCGCCGGAGTAGTCCGGCGGGGCTCTTCCCTCGCTCGCCGCCGCACCCGTGCCATGCCGACTGCCACACGTACCACAGCTCCTGCCACTCCTGCCGTAATACTGTGTGAACCAGACTCGTTATGGCACCCAGAACCGCAGAATCACGCGGAATCAGACATTAAATCTAAACTCCACCACGTCGCCGTCCTTCATCACGTAGTCCTTGCCCTCCATGCGCACCTTGCCGGCGGCCTTGGCGTCGGCCATGGACCCGGCAGCAATGAGGTCATCGAAACTCACGATCTCCGCCTTGATGAAGCCGCGCTGGAAGTCGGTGTGGATCACGCCGGCGGCCTCCGGCGCCGTCGCGCCGACCGGGATGGTCCAGGCGCGCGTCTCCTTGGGCCCGGCCGTCAGGTAGGTCTGCAGGCCAAGGGTGGAGAAGCCCACGCGGGCCAGCTGGTCCAGCCCGGACTCGTCCTGCCCGGCCATCTCCAGCATCTCGGCGGCCTCCTCCTCGGAGAGCTCCACGAGGTCGGACTCGAGCTTGGCGTCCAGGAACACGGCGTCGGCGGGGGCCACCAGATCGCGCAGCTCCTGCTGCTTGGCCTCATCCCCCAGCACACCCTCGTCGGAGTTGAACACGTAGATGAACGGCTTGGCGGTGAGCAGGCTCAGCTCCCGCAGCCGGTCCATGTCCAACTTGTCCTTGTCCTTCGCGGCGAAAATCGTCTCGCCCCGCTCCAGCACCGCGAGCGCAGCCTTGAGCGCCTCGAGGTCGGCGGGCTCCTTCTTCTTGCCCTTGACCTCCTTCTCGACGCGCGGGATCGCCTTCTCCACGGTCTGCATGTCCGCGATGATCAGCTCGGTGTTGATGGTCTCCATGTCCGAGGCCGGGTCCACCTTGCCGTCCACGTGGACGACGTCGCCGTCGTCGAACGCGCGCACCACCTGGGCGATCGCGTGGGCCTCGCGGATGTTCGCCAGGAACTGGTTGCCCAGGCCCTCCCCCTCGGAGGCGCCCTTGACGATGCCGGCGATGTCAACAAAGGACACCGTGGCCGGCAGGATGCGCTCGGAGCCGAAGATCTCGGCCAGCTGGGGCAGCCGCTCGTCCGGCAGGTTCACCACGCCCACGTTCGGCTCGATCGTCGCGAACGGGTAGTTCGCCGCGAGCACGGTCTGGCGCGTCAGCGCGTTGAACAGGGTCGACTTGCCCACGTTGGGCAGTCCCACGAATCCGATAGTCAAAGCCACGGTCTGTGAGTCTACCGGTGCGGCCTCGCTCCGCGGGCCCCGCTCCCCCGCCTCACCGTCCGGGCGTCGCCACCGGACCCTCGCCGGAGCGGGCGGCCTCCAGCAGTTCCTCGAGCGCGCGTCGCGTCGGCTCGACGGCGGCCGCGTCCGGCAGCCTCTGCATCGTGAGGTTCACGGGGGTGCCGGTCTTGTTCGGGGCCTGCGCGGCGGCGGCGAGCCGGCCGCCGTCGGGAAGCCGCCACCGCACCACCGGCTGGCTCGCCCCCATGTTCCTGCCGTGCGGCTCGCCGTGGACGGCGCTCACCGTCGCCTCCACCCGGGCGAGCGCCTCCAGCCGCTCCCCCGGCACCGTGCGGGTCAGGCCCACGCTGAACGTGCCGTCCGTCTGCTGGCCAGGCAGCCGCCCCTGGTGCGCCTGCTCGTAGTCCACGGTGATGCCCTGCGCCCACCACCCGTCCACGACGTGCTCCTCCACGAGGTAGGCCGCGATCCGGGAGTGGGACCACTGCTGCGCCCCGGCCTCCTGCAGCACGGCGCGCCAGCCCGCGTGGTCGCGCCCGGTGGCGGCGCGCATGGCGTCCGCGCCCATGTTCTGTTCGAGCTTCTTCACCATGGCGGCGATCCTACGGCGCACCCCGGACACGACGACGGGGCCGTCCGTGCGGACGGCCCCGTCGGGCTCAGCGCTGTGAACCGGAGGCGATCAGGCCTGCGGGGCACCGCCGTTCTGGGCGGCCTCCTGCTCGGCCGAGCGCTCCTCGACCTCGGCGGTCTCGCCGGGCACGGTCTGCCCCGCGCCGGCCCCGGCGCCCGAGTGCTTCACCGAGATCTTCCGCGGCTTGGCCTGCTCGGCCACCGGGATGGTCAGGGTGAGGACGCCGTCCTCGTAGTCCGCCTCGATGCGGTCCAGGGCCAGGCCCTCGCCGAGGGTGAGCTGGCGGGCGAAGGTGCCGGCGGAGCGCTCACGGGTGAGCCAGCGGCGGTCCTCGCCGGCCGGGCTCTCCTTGCGCTCGGCGCGCACGGTGAGGGTGCGCTCCTCCACGTCGACGTCGATCGAGGTCGGGTCCACGCCGGGCAGCTCGACCTCCGCCACGAAGCGGTCGCCCTCGCGGAACAGGTTCATGGGCATGGACGCGGTGCCGCTGGTGCGGGTCAGACCGTTCACGAGGCGCTCCATCTCACGGAAGGGGCGCTCCATCTCGCGGAAGGGATCGATGGGACGGGCCATGTCGGTTCACTCTCCTCAGTGGTCGGGTGGCGCCGCGGACCGCGACGTCTGCCCCTCACAACACACCCCGCCGGAGACCTATTCCCCCAAGTTGAGTGAACTCCGCTCAATCTTCGGATGACACCTCCACCGCCCTCATGCCCTAGTATCTGCGTATGCATGCAGATACGAAAATAAGCGGCACCCCCGAGCTCTTCCCCGACCACGTGGAGATGGCCGCCGAGGTCCTGCGCCTCCTCTCGGACGCCACCCGCATCCGCCTCGTGCTCGCCCTCCACCGCGATGAGGAGCTCCCCGTCAACGCCCTCGCCGAGGCCGTGGACCGCAAGCCGGCCGCCGTCTCCCAGCACCTGGCCAAGATGCGCATGGCCCGCATGGTCACCACCCGCCACGAGGGCACCCGCGTCCTCTACCGGCTCACCGACGAGCACGCCGTCACCCTGGTCCTCGAGGCCATCCGGCAGGCCGAACACTCCGCCGGCCCCGGCCAGCCCCTCCGCCACACCCACGCGCCCCGGGACTGAGCGCCCACGCCGCGCCCCGCCGTCGTCGTCCCCGCCGCCCTCCAGGAGAGACCCATGCTCGCCGTCCTGCGCAACCCCACCTACGCCAGGCTGTTCAGCGCGCAGATCATCGCGCTGCTGGGCACCGGCCTGCTCACCGTCGCCCTGGGCTTGCTGGCCTACGACATCGCCGGGTCCGACGCGGGCATCGTCATGGGCACCGTCATGGCCATCAAGATGGTCGCCTATGTGCTCGTCTCCCCCGTGACCACGGCACTCGTGTCCCGCCTGCCCGCCCGCCGCGTGCTGATCGGCGCGGACCTGGTGCGCGCCGGCGTCGCCGTCTCCCTGCCCTTCGTCACCGAGGCCTGGCAGACCTACATCCTGATCTTCCTGCTGCAGTCCGCCTCGGCCACCTTCACGCCCACCTTCCAGGCCGTGATCCCCTCCGTGCTGCCGGACGAGCGCGAGTACACCCGGGCCCTCTCCCTCTCCCGCCTGGCCTACGACCTCGAATCGCTCATCAGCCCCCTACTCGCCGCCGCCCTGCTGACGGTGATGGCGTACAACAACCTGTTCTTCGGCACGGTGATCGGCTTCCTCGTGTCCGCCGCGCTCGTGGCGCTGGCCCGGTTCCCCGCGATCCAGGCCCCGGAGCCGGCCCCGTTCCTGGACCGGCTCACCCGGGGCACCCGGGCCTACTGGGCGCGGCTCGAGCTGCGCGGCCTGCTCGGCGTCAACCTCGTGGTGGCGACGACGACGGCGATGGTGATCGTCAACACCGTGGTGCTCGTGCAGGCGGACCTCGGCCGCCCGCAGCAGGACGTGGCGCTGCTGCTCGCCGCGTACGGCGGCGGCTCCATGGTGGTGGCGCTCGGCCTGCCGCGTGTGCTGGACGCCGTCCCGGACCGCCGGGTGATGCTCGCCGGCGCCGCCACGTTGCCTGTGCTGCTGCTGGCCGCCGTCGGGGCCATGACCGGCTTGGACGCCGGCGCGCAGTGGGCCGGGCTGCTCGTGCTGTGGGCGCTGATGGGCGCCGCCACCGCCGCCGTGCTCACCCCGTCCGCGCGCCTGCTGCGCCGGAACAGCACCGAGCAGAGCCGCCCGTCCGTGTTCGCCGCGCAGTTCTCGCTCTCCCATGCCTGCTTCCTGCTCACCTACCCGCTGGCCGGCCTGCTGGGCGCCCGGATCGGGCTGCCCGCCGTCGGGCTGGTGCTCGTGGGCATCGGCGCGGCCGGCCTGGTGCTCACCGTGCTCGCGTGGCGGCGGGCGGAGGGGCAGCCGCCGGTCGACCGCTGAGCGGTCGGCCGCCGCCGAACGCATGCGGCCGGGCGGTGGGCCCTCCACCCCTGACATCCGTCATGCCCGGATCCTGACGCCTGCCGCATCCGGGCGGGGCCCCGGCCGCGAAGACTGGGGGCATGAGCCGCACCGATCCCGTCCCCGACCTCGCCCACCCCGACACCCCACCCGCCGACCCCGCACCCGCCCTGCACGCCGCCGGCGTGAGCCGCCGCTTCGGCGCGGTCCGCGCCGTGGACGGCGTGGACCTGAGCATCCCCGCCGGCCAGGTGGTGGCCCTGCTGGGCCCCAACGGCGCCGGCAAGACCACTCTGCTGGACATGGCCCTGGGCTTCTCCTCCCCCAGCTCCGGCTCCGTCCGTGTCCTGGGCCAGGCCCCAGGCGCCGCGGTGCGCGCGGGCCGCGTGGGCGCCGTCCTGCAGACCGGCGGCCTGCTCAAGGACCTCAGCGTGCGCGAGACGGTCGCGATGGTGGCCGGCTGCCACCGCCGCCACATCGGCGTGGACACTGCCCTGGACCGCGCCGGTCTGCGGGGCCTGGCCCGGCGCAAGGTGAAGTCCTGCTCCGGCGGTGAGCAGCAGCGCCTGCGCTTCGCCCTGGCCCTGCTCACCGACCCGGAGCTGCTCATCCTGGACGAGCCCACGGCCGGCATGGACGTCGGCGGCCGCCACGGGTTCTGGGAGGCCATGCACGCCGAGGCGGCCCGCGGCCGCACGGTGGTCTTCGCCACGCACTTCCTCCCCGAGGCCGAGGACTTCGCGGACCGGATCGTGCTGATGCAGCACGGCCGGATCCATGCCGACGGCGCCCCGGACGCCCTGGCCGCCGGAGGCGCGGTCACCCTCTCCGGCCGCTGGACCGGCCCCGGCTCCCCCGACGCCCTGGCTGCGGAGCTCGGACTGGCGCCGGACGCCGTCGAGGTCCAGCCCGCCGAGGGCGGGGACCGCGTCCGCGTGCTCGTGGCGGCCGAGGCCCCCGTCACCGGCGACGAGGCCGCCCTGCACGTCCTCTCCCGCGGTCTGCTGCGGGACGTGGCCGTCACGCGCCCCTCGCTCGACGAGATGTTCCTGTCCCTCACCCGGGGCACGGACTCCGCCGCGCCCTCGCCCGAGACCGTTCCGGAGGCCCGAGCATGAACACCCCCGGCACCCCCGCCGCCGTCCGCACCACCACGCCCGCCGGCCGCCTGCTCGGCTATGCCGGGCGCGAGTTCGTCCGCACCGTGCGCCTCGTGGAGTCCACGTTCTTCACCGTGGTCCTGCCCGTGGCGCTGTACCTGATGTTCGGAGCGCTCTCCGACTGGGGCGACCAGCCCCTCGGCCACGGCGACGTCTCCGCCTACACCATGACCGGCATGGCCGTGTACGGCGCGGTCATGGCCACCACGTCGATCGCCGGGTCGGCCGCCGTCGAACGGCAGACCGGCTGGGGACGCCAGCTCTCCCTCACCGCCCTCACCCCCGGCGCCTACCTCGCCGGCAAGTGCCTCGTGGCGCTCGCGACGGCGGCGCTGCCGGTGGTGGCCGTGTTCACGGCGGGCGCCCTCACCGGCGCCCAGCTGGACACCGCCGGCACGTGGGCGGCGACGGGCGTGCTCGCCCTGGTCTCGTCCCTGCCCTTCGCGCTGTTCGGCCTCGCCGCCGCCCTGCTGTTCCGCTCGGAGGCCGCGGTGAGCGCCGCATCGGGCATGCTGGTGGTGTTCGGGTTCCTGGGCAACCTCTTCGTCCCGCTGGAGGGCATCATGCTGGAGATCGGCCGCTTCACCCCGGTGTACGGCGCCGGCGTGCTCGCCCGCTGGCCCCAGCTCGAGGGCGACCTCGCGCAGATGGGCCCCGGGGCGGCCCCGGCCGGCGACCCGCTCTGGCTGCCGCTCGTGAACCTGGCGGCCTGGACGATCGTGTTCGCGCTGATCTGCCTGGTGGCCGCCCGGTCCAGGACGGCGCGCGCGTGAGCCCCAGCGGCACCGCGTCCGCTCCGCTCCCGGCCGCCGGAACGCCGGCGGGCCGGGCCGGTGCCACGGCCTCCGAGGGTCCCGTCGTGCTCCCGCGCCGCGAGTGGCCCTCGGCCCTGGGCTTCAGCGGGGTCTGGCTCATCACCTTCGGCTTCGCGATCGCCGTCCTCGTGCCGCGCGTCCTGGACCCGGACGCCGCCGATCGCGGCGCCGCGATCGCCGGCCTGGCCGCCGTGGCCGTCTTCGTCCCCGTGTACCTCATCGCGTTCGTGGTGCCCCGGCCCCTGCCGGGGCGCCCGGCCTGGGCGGGCACGCTGCTCTACACCGCGGTGCTCACCGGGTGCCTGACGGTCCTGTCCGGGGCACTCGGTGTCATGGCGCTGCTGTACGCCACGTTCCTCATGGCGCTGTGGGTGTTCCCCCACCCGATGCGGCTCGCCGTCCTCGGGACCGTGGGCACCGCCGCGGTCACGGCCGCGGTGGCGCTGACGCTGTACCCGACCGACGACCGCCGGACCGCCGTGCTGGCCTACCTCGCCGTGGGCGCCGCCGTGATGCTCGTGATCCGCCTCGCCGTCGGGCGCGAGGAGCAGCTGACGGACATGCGGCAGGAGCTCGCCCTCGCCGGCCAGCGCGAGCGACTGGCCCGCGACCTGCACGACATCCTGGGCCACTCCCTCACCGCCATCAACGTCAAGGCGCAGCTGGTCGAGCGGCTCATCGCCGCCGACCCGGACCGGGCGCGGGCGGAGGCCTCCGAGGTGGTGGCCCTGAGCCGCGCCGCGCTCACCGAGGCCCGCGCCGCCGTCACGGACCTGGCCGTCCCCCGGCTCGGCGCGCAGCTCTCCGAGTCCGTGGGCGCCCTGCGCGATCAGGGGATCGCCGTCGAGGCGCCGCCCCACGGCGCCGTCGCGGAGGTCCCGGAGGCCCGCCGGGCGCTCGCGGCGTGGAGTCTTCGCGAGGCCGTCACCAACGTGCTGCGCCACGCCCGCGCCTCCCGGGTGCGGATCTTATTGGACGCCGGGCACGTCGCCGTGCACGACGACGGCACGGGGCTACCGGCCGGCGGCGCCGGCCCGCGGACGCTCGCCGCCCGCGCCGCGGACGCCGGTGCGCGGCTCGAGGTGGGCCCGGGGCTCGACGGGCGGGGAACCGCGGTGGCGGTGCGCTGGGCAGCGGTGGACGAGGAGAGGGGACGAGCATGAGCCGAGACCCGGGGATCGGGAGCGCTCCTGGCCGTGCCGAGCCGCGGGGCACCGAGCAGAGCCCCGCCGAGCCGAGTGCCACGGCACCGCTGCGCCTGCTGCTGGCCGACGACCAGGCGCTGGTCCGCGGTGCCCTCGCGGCACTCCTGGGGGCGGAGCCGGACCTCGAGGTGGTCGTGGAGCTGGGCTCCGGGGAGGGGGTGCCCGAGGCCGTGGCCGCCCACGGCGTGGACGTCGCGCTGCTGGACATCGAGATGCCCGGGGTGGACGGGCTCCAGGCCCTCGAGCGGCTCCGCGCGCAGGGGCTGGACTGCGCCGTGCTCATGGTCACCACCTTCGGACGGCCCGGCTACCTGGGCCGCGCCCTGGCGCTCGGGGCGCAGGGGTTCGTGGTGAAGGACACCCCGGCCGAGGCCCTGGCCGAGGCCGTCCGGGCCGCGGCGCGCGGCGAGCGGGTGGTGGACCCGACGCTCGCCGTGGACTCGCTGGCCGCCGGTGCCTCGCCGCTCACGCCGAGGGAGGCGGACGTGCTGCGCGAGGCGCTCACGGGCGCCTCCGTCCGGGCCATCGCGGCGCGCCTGCACCTGTCCTCCGGCACCGTGCGGAACCATCTCAGCGCGGCGATCGGCAAGACGGCGACGAGCACGCGCGGGGAGGCCGCCGTCGTCGCCCGGGACCGCGGCTGGCTCTGATCCGCGGCTCTGGGGCCGGCGTCTCCGGAGCCGGCGTCAGGTCTCCGCCGGCGCCCCGGTCGCGTCCGGGGCGTCCAGGGCCGCGCGGAAGGCGGCCTCGGCGCGCTCGCCGAACGGCACGAAGAGCACCCGCTCCACCGACCCGGCCCCCTGGGCGGCGACCTCCCGGCACGTGGTCACCGCAATCCGGGCCGCGTCGTCCATGGGCCAGCCGTAGACGCCGGCCGAGATGGCCGGGAACGCCACCGACCGGGCGCCGAGCTCCGCGGCCACCCGCAGGGACTCCCGGTAGCAGGAGGCCAGGGTCGCCGACTTGTCGATCGTCTTCGCCCACACCGGGCCCACCGTGTGGACGACCCAGCGGGCCGGGAGGCGGCCCGCCGTCGTCGCCACGGCCTGCCCGGCGGGCAGTCCGTCCGGCAGCTCGGTCTCGCGCAGGCGGCGGCACTCGGCGAGGATCTCGGGCCCGCCGCGCCGATGGATGGCCCCGTCCACCCCGCCCCCGCCGAGCAGGGTGGAGTTGGCGGCGTTGACGACGACGTCGGCGGTGGTGGCGGTGATGTCCCCGGGGGCGATGAGCAGCTCCATGCGCTCCACGCTAGGCCCGCCTGTCCGCCGCCGGACAGGCCCGGTAGCCTCGGGCCGGTGAGCACCTCGACCCCCTCCGACGCGACCCCCACCCCGCCCACGCGAGACCTGCTGCCGCTGATCACGCTCGCCGTGGAGCACGTGTTCGACACGCTCGGGCGCCGGCCCGTGTTCCACCCGACCATCCTGGCCGTCACCGCCGACGGCCAGCGCGGCATGTGGGAGCACCCCGACCTCGAGCCGGAGCAGGCCGCCGCCGAGGTGGCGAAGATCAGCCCGCGCCCGGCCCGCGCGGTGGCCGTGTTCGAGGGCGAGGCCGACACCGAGGACGGCCCGCGCCCCGCCGTGGCCGTGGAGGCCTTCGACGCCGCCGCCCTGGCCTCCGTGCGCCTCGTCTTCACCTACCTGCCCGGCGTCCCCGGGGCCGGGATCGCCGCGCAGGTCGACGGCGACCCCCAGGTGGTCGCCAACGGCCCGAACCCGCTGTTCGGCTGAGCCGGGCGCGCCAGCGGAGGCAGGCCGGCGGGGGGCGCCGAGGCACGCCGGCGACGGGTCCGGCCGCGGGTCCGGCCGCACGACGACGGCGCGCCGCCGCTTAACGCGTCCGCCTCGCCTGGAAGGGTGGAGGCATGGACATCCTCAGCCTGCTGCTCGCCCTCGCCCTCGGCCTCGTGGTCGGCGCCCTGACGGGCGCCTGGCTCATGTGGCGCCGCGCGGCCGGCGGCGGTGAGGAGGCCCGCCGCGCGGAACAGGAGCTGGCCGCGCTGCGCGTGGAGCACCAGGGGACGCGAGAGGAGCTCGCCGCCGCCCGCGCGGAGCACCGGGCCGTGGCGGCCGCGCGCGCGGAGGACGTGGAGCGGCAGCGCTCCGAGGCCCGCGTGCTCTCCACCCTCACCCCCCTGGGGCAGCAGCTCACCGCCCTGCAGGAGCAGGTGGGCGTGCTCGAACGGGACCGCGCCGCGCAGTTCGGCCGCCTCGGGGAGCAGCTGCGCGCCGCCGCGGCCACGGACCGGGACCTGCTGAACCAGACCACCTCCCTGATGGCCACCCTGCGCTCCACCTCCGCCCGCGGACACTGGGGCGAGGCCCAGCTGCGCCGCGTGGTGGAGGCCGCCGGGATGCTCCACCACGTCGACTTCTCGGAGCAGTCCACCCTCAGCGGGCGGGACGGCGAGCGCCTGCGCCCGGACCTGCTGGTGTCCCTGCCCGGGGGCAAGACCATGGCCGTGGACGCCAAGGCCCCCATCGGGGACGCCCTCGCCGCCGAGGCGCTCGCGGACGAGCCCGGCGAGGAGGCCTGGGAGCGGAGGCAGGCCCTGGCTGCCCAGCACGCGGCCGCGGTGCGCCGCCACGTGGACCAGCTCTCGGCCAAGGCCTACTGGGCCGGACTCGAGCACTCCCCCGAGCTCGTCCTCTGCTTCCTGCCGGCCGAGTCCCTGCTCGCCGCCGCCCTGGACGCGGACGGCGGCCTGCTGGACCACGCCTTCTCCCGCAACGTCGCCCTCGTCGCCCCCGTCTCCCTGCTGACCGCCCTGAAGTCGGTGGCCTACGCCTGGCGCCAGGACACCCTCGCGGAGAACGCGCACACGGTGGTCGCCAGCGCCAAGGACCTCTACGAGCGCCTGGGGACCCTCGGCACCCACCTGGACCGCATGGGCGGCTCCCTCAAGACCACGGTGGACCGCTACAACCAGCTCGTCGGCAACGTGGAGTCCCGGGTGCTCCCGGCGGCCCGCAAGCTGCGGGAGGCGGACCCGGGCCTGGCACCCACCCCGGACATCCGCACCCTCGAGTCCGCGCCGCGCGTGCTCTCCGCCCCCGAGCTCGTCGAGGGCGTCGAGCAGGACGAGCTCCGCCGTCGCCGCGAGGACCCGGCGCGCGAGGAGGCCGTGCGGGAGGACCCGGCCCGGGAGGCCTGATCCGCCCCGGCCGGCGCGCCGGCCTCGGTTCTGTGTGTCCAAGATCACTTGCTATCGTGAAACTCACAGAGAGTTGCCAGCCCGCACTCGAAACCCGAACCGTGAGGAGGCGCCCATGGCGTCCCGCCCCGTCCCGCCGCCGAGCAACGTGAACGAACACGTCTCGCGCTTCGACCCGCAGGCCGCCGCCCAGGAGTTCGAGCACGAGACCTCCCCGGGCATGCGCGACCAGCCGCTGACCGGCGGCGAGCACACCAAGCGCATCATCGGCCTCGTGGCCGGCCCGCTCCTCGCGATCGGCCTCTACCTGCTCATGCCGGGCGACCTCGCCGTCTGGCCCCGCCTCGTCGCCGCCACCGCCGTGCTCATGGGGGTCTGGTGGATGACCGAGGCCCTGCCCATCCCGGCCACGGCCCTGCTGCCGCTCGTCGTCTTCCCGCTCGGCGTGCCCGCCGCGGAGTCGGACGGCGGCGTCACCTTCGACTCCATCGGCGCCAGCTACGGCAACAACATCATCTTCCTGTTCATGGGCGGCTTCATGCTCGCCCTGGCCATGCAGCGGTGGAACCTGCACCGCCGGATCGCCCTCGGCGTGCTCAAGCTCATGGGCGCCAAGACCGTGAACCTGGTCCTGGGCTTCATGATCGCCACCGGCTTCATCTCCATGTGGGTCTCCAACACCGCCACCGCCGTGATGATGCTGCCGATCGGCGTGTCCATTCTCGTGCTGGTCCAGCGCTACGGCACCGAGGACGCCCTCGCCGCGGACGCCGTCCCCGCCGCCGAGCAGTCCGCCCCCGGCGAGGCCCCCACCCAGGCCGAGATCCGCTCGCTCACGAAGTCCAACTTCGGCACCGCGCTCATGCTCGGCATCGCCTACGCCGCCTCCATCGGCTCCCTCGGCACCATCATCGGCACCCCGCCCAACACCCTGCTGGCCGGCCACATGGCCACCGAGCACGGCATCGAAATCGGCTTCGGCCAGTGGATGCTCGTGGGCGTGCCGATCGCCGTCGTCCTGCTGCTGGCCTGCTGGCTGCTGCTGACCCGCGTCATGTTCCGCCCGGAGATCGACGAGGTCCCCGGCGGCCGCGACCTGATCGCCGCCGAGCTGGCGCGTCTGGGCCGCATGAGTGCCCCCGAGGCCAAGGTCCTCGTGATCTTCGTCCTCGCCGCCCTGGCCTGGATCACCGTGCCGCTGCTGTCCGAGTACGTGCTCGGCCTCGACTCTCCGCTCCTCTCGGACGCCGCCATCGCCATGGTCGTCGGCCTCGTCCTCTTCCTGCTGCCCGCCGGCGGCGGTGCCGGCCGCGGCGTGCGCCTGCTGGACTGGGAGGCCGCGAAGGACCTCCCGTGGGGCGTGCTGCTGCTCTTCGGCGGCGGCCTGGCCCTGTCCGGCCAGTTCTCCAAGTCCGGCCTGTCCACGTGGCTCGGCGAGCAGGTGCGCAGCCTGGGCGAGATCCCCGTGTGGGTGCTCGTGGTGATCGCCGCGATCGGCATCCTGCTGCTCACCGAGATGACGTCCAACACCGCCACCGCGGCCACGTTCCTGCCCGTGGCCTCGGGCGTGGCCCTGGGCACCGGCGTCGAGCCGCTCATGCTCGCCGCCCCCGTGGCCCTCGCCGCCACCTGCGCGTTCATGCTGCCGGTGGCCACCCCGCCGAACGCCATCGCGTACGGCTCCGGCTACGTCACCATCGGCCAGATGGTGAAGGGCGGCGTGTGGCTGAACATCATCGCCGCCGTGCTCATCTCCGTGGCCTCGATGACCCTGCTGGTGTGGGTCTTCGGCCTCTGAGCCACGCCTCCACCACGCGGACGGCCCCGTCCCCGGAGCGATCCGGGGCGGGGCCGTCGGCCTTGCAGGCGGGGCTCAGCGGGCCGCCAGGACGCGCAGGGCGCGCTCGGTCAGGTCCTCCACGGTCGAGTCGTTGGCCAGCACGGCGCCGGGCTCGTCCGCCTCGAGGGGCTCGAGCGTGGCCGCCTGGCTGTGCAGCAGCGTCGGCGGCATATAGTGCCGGCGCCGCGCCATCCGGTCCCGGATCTCGGACTGGGGCGCGTCCACGTGGAGGAACACCACGCGGGCCGGACCGTCCCGGAGCAGGTCGCGGTAGGAGCGCTTGAGGGCGGAGCAGGTCACGATGGCGCCGCGCTCGGCCGCGGCGCCCGCCGTCCAGTCCCGGATCCGATGCAGCCAGGGCAGCCGGTCCGCGTCGGTGAGCGGGGTGCCGCCGGCCATCTTCGCCACGGCCTCGGGACTGTGGAACTCGTCCGCCTCCGCGAACGGGACGCCGAGGGCCGCGGCCAGGCGCAGCGCCAGCACCGTCTTGCCCGATCCGGAGACGCCCATGACCACCACGGCCGTCCCGGCCAGGTCCGGCACGGACCCCACGGCCTCGAGCGCGCGCCGGGCGTCCTGCACGGCGGCCGCGCGGGACTCCGGGGTGGCGGCGTCGTCGTCGGCGGCGGTCAGCCCGGTGCGGTCGTCGTCGTCGCGCTGGTCCAGGCTGCTCAGCCCTCGGTCCGGCGGCCGCCGAGGCCGCGCGAGTCGTCGCCCACGCGCTTGAGCTCGGCACGCAGCTCCTTGGGCAGGGAGAACATGATGTCCTCCTCCGCGGTGACCACCTCGTCCACCTGCCCGTAGCCGTACTCGGCCAGCAGGGCCAGCACGTCCTGGATGAGGACCTCGGGGACGGAGGCGCCGGAGGACAGGCCCACCGTGGAGACGCCCTCGAACCAGGACTCGTCCACCTGGCTGGCGAAGTCCACGCGCTCCGCGCGGGAGGCACCGTACTCCGCGGCGACCTCCTTGAGGCGCACGGAGTTCGAGGAGTTCGCCGAGCCCACGATGATCACGAGGTCGCACTCGGGCGAGATGGACTTGATGGCCGCCTGGCGGTTGGAGGTGGCGTAGCAGATGTCGTCCGAGGGCGGGTCCTGCAGGTTCGGGAAGCGCTCGCGCAGCACGGCGACGATCTCGAGGGTCTCGTCCACGGAGAGCGTGGTCTGGGAGAGCCAGATCAGGTTGTCCGGGTCCGCCACCTGCACGGCGCGCGCCTCGGCGACGTCGTTGATCACGGTGGTGTGCTCCGGCGCCTCGCCGTACGTGCCCTCGACCTCCTCGTGGCCCTCGTGGCCGATCAGGAGGATCTGCTTGTCCTGCTTCGCGAAGCGCACGGCCTCGCGGTGGACCTTGGTCACGAGGGGGCAGGTGGCGTCGATGGTGCGCAGGCTGCGCCGCTCGGCGTCCTGGACCACGGCCGGGGACACGCCGTGGGCGGAGAACACGGTGAGGGCGCCCTCGGGGATCTCGTCGAGCTCCTCGACGAACACCACGCCGCGCTCGGTCAGGGTGTCCACCACGTGGCGGTTGTGCACGATCTCCTTGCGGACGTACACGGGGGCGCCGTGGTGCTCCAGGGCCTTCTCGACGGCGACGACGGCGCGGTCCACGCCGGCGCAGTAGCCGCGGGGGGCGGCGAGCAGCACGCGCTTGTCGCCGGAGACGGGGGCGGCGGCCTCCACGTCCTCACGGGTGCGGCGGACGCGCGGGACCTGCGGCATCCCGAGGCCGACGGCGGACGGGCGGGCGGAGACGGAGGGTGCGGACATGCCGACCATGCTATCGGCCGGGCACGGGGCCGGGCCCGGCCGTCCGCCCTCAGCGGGACGCGGGGTCGGCGGCCGCCCGGGAGCCGCCGCGGTCGCGCGGGGGCGTGGTCCGGCCTGCGCGGGCGGCGGAGAGCACCAGTTCGGCCACGAGCAGCGCCGCGCCGACCGCGAGCGCGATCCAGCCCGCCGTCGTCAGCCCGTCGGCGTAGGGGGCGAGGGCGGCGTCCACGGCCGGGCGCAGGGCCTGCTCCACGCGCTCCACGAGCCGGGCGATGCCGGCGGGGGCGCCCTCCGGGGCGGCGACGGCGAACGCCTCCGCGCGCGTCGCGTTCGCGAGCAGGTAGCCGCCGACGAGCGCGGTCGCGGCCGAGAGCAGGACGGCCACGCCGCGCCAGCGCAGCGGGGCGATCAGCACCGCCGCCGCCAGGAGGACGACGGCGCCGCCGGCGGCCCAGCGCCAGTGCACGGAGGCGCCCACCCAGCGGGCCACCTCGGAGCGGTCCACGTCCCGCAGGGCGTCCACGGTGACGGTCATGGTGAGGTCGGTGCGGTCCCGCAGCTCGGCGGCGCGCTCGTGGAGGGGGCCCACGAGCGTGTCCACGGCCCAGTCGCCGAAGTCCACGCCGAGCAGCCGCTCCACGAGCTGCTGGCCGGGCAGGTTCAGGCGGTCCTCGCGCAGGTCCGTCTCGAGGTCCCCGAGCGCCGCCGCCACGCCGGACTGGGCCACCGGGCCGAACGGGATCGTGAAGTCCCCGCCGGGCACCGGCCCCGTCGCGTCCGAGGCCTCCCGCAGGTCGTGCAGCCAGGCGCGACGGGCCTCGTCTGCGGTGTCGGACCAGCCGCGCACCACGCCCTCGTCCTGCGCCGCGGACTCCGCCATCGGGCGGACCAGGTCCTGGGCGAGCCCCCGCAGCGGCCCGGGCACGCCCTCGGGCACGGCGTCCCCCACCGCGTCGGCGACGGCCCCCGGGATGGCCGCGCGGACGTCGTCGTCGGAGGCCACCTGCTCCGCCGCCTGCCGCACCAGCGCGGGCCGGTGGGCGGCCTCGTCCACGAGGGCGCCGGCCGTGGCGAGCACGGCGAGCACCCCCGCGACGAGCGCGAGGAGCACGGCGGTCAGCTGGCGCATGGGGCGGTCCTTCCGGGGCGGGGGCTCGTCCACAGGGCTGAGGGGACGGCGACGGCGGCGCGTTACTGTGTCCGAGGGTACTGACACCCTCGTGATCGGGTCGTGGACCCGCCGCCGCTCCCCCGCCGGGAGGGCGCCGCCGCCAGGAACAGGAGCCGAACGTGGACCCCAGCAGCACCGCGCACGTCGAGGCGGACGCGCTCCTGGACGCCGGCGTGCCGGCCACCGCGTCCCAGACCTCGGCCGAGCGCCCGTGGCCGCTGCGGCGGCTCTCGGAGAACCTCAAGCTGCACATCGAGCGCGCCCCCGCCACGTGGATCGAGGGGCAGCTGATCGAGTACAAGAACAATCGCGGCAACGTGTACATGACCATGCGGGACCTCGAGGAGGAGTACTCCCTGCCCGTCACCGCGTGGCGGAACGTGGCCGTGACCTTCGAGGGCACGGTGCAGCAGGGCTCGCGCGTGGTGGCCCGGGTCAAGCCGAACTTCTGGACCAAGGCCGGGCGGCTGTCCATGGTGGTGCAGGAGATGCGCCCCGTGGGGCTCGGCGACCTGCTGGCCCGCGTGGAGCTGCTGCGCCGCCGCCTCGGCGAGGAGGGGCTGCTGGACCCGGCCCGCAAGCGCCCGCTGCCGCTGCTGCCCGGTCTCGTGGGGCTCATCACCGGCCGGGACTCGGACGCGAAGAAGGACGTGCTGCGCAATGCCCAGCTGCGCTGGCCGGCGGTGCGCTTCGAGGTCCGCGAGGTGGCGGTGCAGGGCCCGGAGGCGCCCCGCCAGGTGGCGGCCGCCCTCGCCGACCTGGACGCCGACCCCGCCGTGGACGTGATAGTCATCGCCCGCGGCGGCGGCGCCCTCGAGGAGGTCGTGCTGCCGTTCTCGGACGAGGCGCTCGTGCGCGCCGTCGCCGCCGCCCGCACCCCCGTGGTCTCCGCCATCGGCCACGAGGCGGACCGGCCCGTGCTGGACGACGTCGCGGACGTGCGCGCCTCCACCCCCACGGACGCGGCCAAGCGCATCGTCCCGGACGCCGCCCAGGAGGCCGCCGGCATCGCCGAGGCCCGTCGCCGGCTCGCCGCCGCGGTGGAGCGCCGGGTCCAGCGCGAGGGCGAGGGGCTGGCCCAGCTGCGCTCCCGCCCCGTGCTCGCGGACCCGGTGGTCATGGTGGACGGGCGCGAGCAGGACCTGCACGCGTGGCGCGAGCGCGCCCGGCGCGCCACGGCGCACCGGCTCACCCGCGAGCGCGACGCCGTCGAGCACCTGGTGGCCCGCGTGCGGGCGCTCTCCCCGCAGCAGACCCTGGACCGCGGCTACGCGGTGGTCCAGCAGGAGGGCCGGCTGATCCGGGACGCGGCGCAGGTGGCCCCCGGGGAGGACGTCGACATCCTCGTGGCCTCCGGGCGGATCAGCGCGGAGGTCACCGCCGTGCGCCCCGGTCGCGTGGGCGGCCCGGGGACGGTGCAAGACGAGGACGAGCAGGCAGGAACGAAGGAGCAGGCATGAGCGAGCAGCAGCAGGAGCAGACCGGCGCCCCCGTGGAGGGCTTCACCTCGGCGGACACGTCGGACGTGGCGGGCATGAGCTACGAGCAGGCGCGCGCCGAGCTCGTGGAGACCGTCACGCGGCTCGAGGCGGGCGGCGCCGGCCTCGAGGAGTCGCTGGCGCTGTGGGAGCGGGGCGAGGCCCTGGCCGCCCGCTGCCAGGCCTGGCTCGACGGCGCCCGCGCCCGCCTCGACGAGGTGCGCGGCGCGGCCGACTCCCCCACCGCCTGACCCCCGCACTTTCGTGCGGGAAACGGGAGGCGTCCCCGGCGCTTTCGTGCGGGAAACAGGAGGCTATCCCTTCACCCAGCCCGCACACGCGCGGGGGCGAGGGCCCACCGGCCCCCGCCCCCGCGCGTCGTCATCCCGCCGGGATCAGGCGGTCTGGTCCTCGTGCTTGCCTTCGGCCAGCTCCTCCACGACCTTGGCGTTGAAGGCGTCGAGGTCCTCCGGGGAGCGCGAGGTGGTCAGCCCGTTGTCCACGACGACCTCCTCGTCCACCCACTGGGCGCCCGCGTTCTTCAGGTCGGTCTTCAGCGAGGAGTAGCTGGTCAGACGACGGCCCTCCACGACGCCGGCCTCGATCAGGGTCCACGGGGCGTGGCAGATGGCCGCCACCGGCTTGTGCTGCTCGAAGAAGGCACGCACGAACGCCTGCGCGTCCTTGTTGACGCGCATGGCGTCCGCGTTCAGGGTGCCGCCCGGCATCACGAGGCCGTCGAAGTCCTCGGCCTTGGCGTCCTTCACCGTGGTGTTCACCTCGAAGGACTCGCCGTGATCCCAGTCGGACTGCATCGCGGTGATGGTGCCGGACTCCGGCGAGACGAGCACGGGGGTCGCGCCGGCGGCGATCACGGCCTCCCACGGGGAGGTCAGCTCGACCTGCTCGACGCCGTTGGTCGCGAGGAACGCGACGGTCTTGCCGGTCAGCGGGGCGTTCTGGGCAGCGTTCTCAGTCATGAGTCCACCTTTCGGATCGGGTCCGGCACGCCTCTGCGGCGGCCGGTGTTCCTTGATCAACTCACTGCGGCCCCGGGCCTGGCAAGGTCCGGCCACCACTGCCCGCCCACCGCGTACGACGGCGGCGCTCAGCCCGCCCACCGCGACGACGGCGGCGCTCAGCCCGCCCACCGCGACGACGGCGGCGCTCAGCCCGCCAGCAGGCGACGGCGGGCGGCCTCGACGTCGAAGTCGGCCTCGGGCCAGTCGAGGTCCAGCCCCTGCAGGGTCTCGATCAGCAGCTGCTGCACGGCCAGGCGCGCGAACCACTTGCGGTCCGCCGGCACCACGAACCACGGGGCGTCCTCGGTGTCCGTGCGCTCGATCGCGATCCGGTACGCGTCCATGTAATCGTCCCAGTAGGCACGGTCGTCGAGGTCGCCCTCGTTGAACTTCCAGTGCTTCGTGGGGTCGTCGAGGCGCGCGAGGAGCCGCTCGGCCTGCTCCTCGGCGGAGATCCGCAGCATCACCTTCACGATCCGGGTGCCGGCGGCGCGCACGCGGGACTCGAACTCGCGGATGGCCCCGTAGCGCTCCTCCACCTCGGCCAGGGGGGACAGCTCCCGCACCCGGTGCACGAGGACGTCCTCGTAGTGGGAGCGGTCGAACACGGAGACCCGGCCGGGGCGGGGCAGGTGCGGGCGGATGCGCCACAGGAAGTCGTGGGCGCGCTCCTCGGCCGTGGGCGCCTTGAAGGCGTGCAGGTGGACGCCCTGGGGGTCCATCGCCCCGATCACGTGGCGCATGATCCCGCCCTTGCCGGCGGTGTCCATGCCCTGGATCACCAGCAGCAGCGACGGCACCTCGCCCGAGGGCGCCTCGCGCGTGGACTGCGCGAAGAGCAGCTCCTGCAGGTCGGCGAGCACGTCGGCGCGGTCGGCGAGGTCCTGCTTGCCCTGGGCCTTGCCGCCCGTGTAGCCGGGGGTCGCGGAGGCGTCGACGTCGGCCGGGTCCGCCACGGCGTCCCCGCGGCGGGCGGCGAACAGCTCCCGGGCGGGGGCCGAGAACACGCCCGTCTCGGCGCCTTCGGCGTCGTCCGGGCGGACGGTTTCGGCGGTGCCGTTCTCAGCCACGGCGCTCCCTCCAGTCCTCGAGGAAGTCCTCGAGACGGTCGAGGGCCACGTCCAGGTCCTCCACGCTGGGCAGCGTGACGAGCCGGAAGTGGTCCGTGTGCGGGTAGTTGAAGGCGCCGCCGTGGGAGACCAGGATCTTCTTGGCCCGCAGCAGGTCGATCACGAACTCCTGGTCGTCCTCGATCGCGTAGACCTCCGGGTCCAGGCGCGGGAACAGGTAGAGCGCACCCTGGGCGGGCTGGACGGAGACGCCGGGGATGTCGTTGAGCCGCTTCTGCGCGAGGTTGCGCTGCTCGAGCAGCCGGCCGCCGGGGAGCACGAGGTCGTCGATGGACTGGTAGCCGCCGAGCGCCACCTGGATGGCGTGCTGGGCCGGCACGTTGGCGCACATGCGCATGTTGGCCAGCAGGGTGAGGCCCTCGAGGAAGTCGCGGGCGCGGTGCTTGGGCCCGGAGACGGCCACCCAGCCGGAGCGGAAGCCGGCCACGCGGTAGGCCTTGGACAGGCCGGAGAAGGTGAGGGTGAGCACGTCGTCGGACAGGCCGGCGGCGTTGATGTGCCGGGCGCCGTCGTAGGTGATCTTCTCGTAGATCTCGTCCGCCATCAGGACCAGGCCGTGCCGCCGGGCCACGTCGATGATGCCCTGGAGGATCTGGCGCGAGTAGACGGCGCCGGTGGGGTTGTTCGGGTTGATCAGGACGATGCCCTTGGTCCGCTCGGTCACGAGGGACTCGATGTGCTCGAGGTCGGGCGCCCAGCCCTCCTCCTCCACGCAGCGGTAGTGCACGGCGCGGCCGCCGGCCAGCGTGGTGGCGCCGGTCCACAGCGGGTAGTCGGGCGAGGGGACGAGGATCTCGTCGCCGTCGTCCACGAGGGCCTGCAGCACCATGGAGATCATCTCGGACACGCCGTTGCCGATGAACACGTCCTCCACGCCGATGTCCCGGATGCCGCGGGACTCGTAGTACTGGGAGACGGCGGTGCGCGCCGAGTAGATGCCCTGCGAGTCCGAGTAGCCCTGCGCGTGGGGCAGGTGCCGGTACATGGCCTGCAGGATCGCGTCCGGCGCCTCGAACCCGAACGGGGCGGGGTTGCCGATGTTCAGCTTCATGATCCGGTGACCGGCGGCCTCCATGCGCTGCGCCTCCTCCAGGATGGGGCCGCGCACGTCGTAGCGGACGTTCAGGAGCTTGGCGGACTGGCGGATCTGGCGGGGTCGCGGGGTGGGCATGCCCCCATCATGGCACCGCGGCGGGCGGCGTGCATCACAGGGACGCACGCGCGTCACGGGGCGTCTGCGGCGCCCGCGGCCGGGTCAGAACCAGGAGTCCCGGGGCATGAACCAGCCCTCCGGGACGTCCTCGAGCCCCTGGTCCACGAGCCAGTAGCGGGCGGCCTCGGCCGGCGGGAGCGCGTCCGCGCCGGTGGTGATCCGCTCGAGCTCGCGCAGCCCGTCCTCGTTGAGGGCGGAGAGCACTTCCTCGATGCGCCGCTGCGCGTCGTCGTCGAGGGCGTCCGGGGCGCCGACGGCGGCCAGGCGGCCCTCGGGCAGCACCCGCTCGGGGTCCTCGAGGGGCACGAGCATGCTCGCCGGGATCTCGGGGTCGGTGGCGGAGAGGAGTCCCAGCTGGGCCTGGTCGGCGACGACGACGGCGGCCGCGGACGCGTCCTCCTCCCGCCACGTCCCGGGCCGGCAGCCGGCGAGCCGGTCGAGCCGGGCGTGCAGGGCGGCGTTCGCCTCGGGATCGCCGGCGAGGCCGGCCGGCAGCGCGGCCGTGAGCCCCTCGCACCGGCCGTTGAGGTCCTCGAGGGCGTCGAGCTCGAGCCGCGCCGCCGTCGTGGCGGTGACCACGGCGCTCAGGCGCAGCACCCCCGCGGAGGAGCCCAGCACGGCGACGGCGTCGCCCGGCTCCGGGGACGCGCCGGCCTCGGCGTCGCCCTGCAGGAGGCGCTCGACGACGCGGCCGGCCTCGGCGGCGTCGGCGGCGGGCTCGCCGTCGGGCAGGGGGGTCGGCTCGGGCGTGGCGGAGGCGTCGGCGGCGTCGGCGGACTCGGAGGCCGTGGGCAGGCCGAGGCCGGGATCCGCGGGGTCTCCGGCCTCGCCGCCCTCCGTGGGCTCCGGGCTCGGCTCGGGCGGCGCGGGCAGCACGGCGGCGGCGTCGGCGGCCACGGCCAGGCGCAGGGTGTCCACCACGGCCACGGTGTGCGCGTCGGCGGCGGTCCAGGCCGGCTGCGCGAGGGGCACGCCGTCCTCGTCCGTGACGGCGTGGCCGCCCTGGCGCAGGTGGCGGGAGAGGACAGCGGCCACGGCCGGCTCCAGGCCCTGCCCGCCGTGGACCACGGTCAGGGGCGTGCCGGAGGCCTCCGGGGTGGCGGACGCCGTCGGCTCGGGGGTGCAGGCGCCCAGGGCGAGGGCGAGCGCCGCGGCGGCAGAGACGGCCGGCAGGGCGCGCCGGCGGGCCGGGCCGCTCATGCGGCCGCTCCGGCCCGGGCGAGGGCCTCGCGCACCCACGGCGCGGTGCGCACGGCGTCCAGGCCGGCCAGGTCGAACCAGCGGGCGTCCGTGGAGGAGCCGCCGACCTCGGGGCGCAGCACGCCGCCGGTGATGCGGGCCGTGTAGAGGACCTGCACGGTCAGCAGCGGCAGGGCCTCGCCGCGTAGGCGCCGCTCGGCCGGGATCACGCCGGTGGTGACGCCGAGCAGCCCGGTGAGCTCGGCGGTGTGGCCGGTCTCCTCCCACACCTCGCGCCGGCAGGCCTCCTCGGGGCTCTCCCCCAGCTCGATCCCGCCGCCGGGCAGCGTCCACACGAGGTGCTCGGGACCCTGCCACGAGCTGAGCAGCACGCGGCCGCCGTCGACGATCAGCGCGTAGGCCCCGGCGCGCGTCTGGAAGGGGCCGGCGGGCGCGTCCGCGCGGGCGGGCTCGGCGTCCGGGACGGGGGTGGGGCTCATGGGCGGCAGGCTCCTGGCGGCAGGGGACGGCCCGCGGCGGGAGACGCCCGGGCCCGGCCAGTCTACGAGCACCGCCCACCGCGAACACCCCCGCGCCCGGGCCCGGGGCGTCCTACGCTGGAGGACCACCCGTCCCCGTCCCCCGGAGAGGAGCAGCACCCGTGGACGCCCCGCAGCAGACCCCCGCGCCGGCCGACGTCGGCCCCACGGCCGTGCTCGCGCGCGTGCGCACCCTCCTGGCGGAGGCGCGCACGTCGGGCGCCCCCGAGGACGCCGTCGACGCCGCCCCCGTGGACCACGACGCCCGGCAGTGGTGGGAGCTCTCGCTGGAGGCGGCGCTGCGGGACGAGCCGCGGGAGTCCGCGCGCTGCGCCGAGTCCGGCCTGGCGGCCCTGGGCCCGGGCGAGGACGGCGTGCGCCTGTCCCTGCTGCGCGCCCTCGCCGTGGCCGCGGACCGGCTCGGGGACGAGACCGGGCTGACGCGGTGGATCGAGGCCCGCGCCGCGCTGCTGCGCACCCTGGGCCGTCCCCGGCAGGCGGCCCTGGAGACCCAGCTGGGCGCCTCCCTCGTGCGCGAGCCGGACGGCTTCGAGGCGGCCGTGCTGGCCGGCGTCGTGGAGGAGGAGCCGGGCGTGCCGGGCGAGGAGCCCGGGGACACCGTGCTGCCCGAGGCGGCGCTGGCCCTGGCGGTCCACCGGGTGCACGCCTCGGACCTGGACGGGGCGATGGCGGCGGCCCGCCGCGCCGTCGAGTCGCTGCGCGGCCTGCGCGCCGCCGGCGCCGTGCTGCCGGTCGGCTCGTGGTCGAGCGCGCACCTGCTGCTCTCCCGCCTGCACCTGTGGCGGGGCGAGCACGCGGAGGCGGACGAGGCCGCGGCCGTGGTGACCTCGCTGCCCGCCGCCCGCGCCGTCCTCGCCTCGGCCACGACGGTGCGCGCGATCGCCGCGCACGAGCAGGACCGCCCGACGGCGGCGCTCGCCCTCGCCCTGGACGCGGCGGACCGCATGGCGCGGGTGGGCCTGCGACGGGGCGCCGCCTCGGCGGCCTCCCTGGCCGGCCGGGTGGCCGGGGACCTGGAGGGCCACGAGGAGGCCGCGGTGGCCGCCTGGGAGCTGGCCTCCGTGCACGCCGAGAAGGCCGAGGCACCCGAGGCGTCGAGCCTGAGCTACTGGTGGGCCCACCAGCTCGTGCTGGCCGGCCGTCCGGACGAGGCCGAGCCGCTGCTCGCCCGCCTCGTGCGCCGGGAGGCGGCCCAGGGCCACGACGTCGAGCAGGCCCGGGCCCTCGTGGACCTCGGCCACGCCCACCACGACCAGGACCGCTCGGAGAACGCGCTGCCCCTGTGGCGCGAGGCCGCCGGGCTCTTCGAGGCCCACGGCCGCTGGGAGGACGCCGCCCGCACGCTCCTGGCGGCCGGCGCCCTCGTGAACCGCGAGCGCGACGAGCTCACCCGCCCCTCCGCGCTGGACCTGTTCGAGCGCGCCGTGGCGGCGGCCCGCCGCGCCGTGGACGAGGACCCGGCCGTGCTGCCGGCCGCCCTGCACGCGCACGGTTACCTGCTGTGCGAGTCCGGGCGTCCGGAGGGCCTGGAGCTGCTGGACGAGGCCGTGGCGCTCGTCCGCGAGGCCGAGGCGCCCTGGCAGGTGGCCGACTACACGGACACCCGCGCGCGGGCGCTGTGGTCGCTGGAGCAGGGGGCGGAGGCCGTCTCGACGGCCCTGCACGCCGCCGACCTGTTCACCGCGGCGCAGGACCCGGAGGGCGCGGCCCAGGCGGAGCTGTTCGCCGCGTCCGTGGTGGCCGAGGACGGCAGCCCGGAGCAGGCGGCCACCCTCTTCCGCCTGGTGAGCGAGTCCACCCAGTCCACGCTCGTGCGCCTGGGAGCCCTCACGGGCCTGCACCAGTGCCTCTCCGCGGTGGGCGACCACGACGGCGCCGCGCGGGTGCGGGACGACCTCGACGCGGTCCGGGAGCAGCTCGGCGCGGACTGAGCCGGCCGGCGGCCCCGGACCGACCGCCTCGGCGGTGCGGACCCGCGCGGGATGAAGCCGTCTCTCATGCGCCCCTCATGGACGTGGGGCATCGTGGTGGCATGTCCCGCACCCCCCGTCTCCTCCTCGCGATCGTGCTGGCGCTCATCGTCGTCGCCGGGGCGGTCGCCCTCGCGCTGAACGCCGCCCGGCCCGGCCAGACGGTCCTGAGCCCGCAGATCACCCTGGGCTCCATGCCGGCGGCCCCCTCGGGCGGCCCCGCCTCGGCGGTCCGCCCCTCCCCCGCGTCGTCGTCGGCCGCCGCCTCGTCCTCGGCCGCCCAGTCGCGTGCCGCCGCCGAGTCCCGCGCCGCTTCCGCCGCGGCGTCGTCGTCGGCCGCCGCCGAGTCCCGGGCCGCCGTCGCCGCCGAGGAGGCCGCCGCAGAGTCCCGCGCCGCCGAAGAGGCCGCGGCCGAGTCCCGCGCCGCCGCCGCGGCCGAGTCCCGCGCCGCCGCAACCGTGTCCCGCGTTCCCGCGCCCGCACCCACGCCTCTGGCAGACTCGTGGGACGCGGACGACGACGGGGATGACGATGACGACTGGGACGACGATGACGACGACGGGGACGACGACTCGGACGACGATGACGACGATGACGACGACTGGGACGACGACTCGGACGACTGGGACGACGACTGACCCAGGGCGGACGCCCTGAGCGCCTCACGCACCGAGGAGCTGCGCCAGCGCTGGCAGTCCCTGCCGGTGCGCACGCGCCTGAGCACCCTCCTCGCCCTCGTCCTCGTGCTGTCGCTGACGGTCTCCGGCATCACCGCCTACACCGTCCTGCGCATCACCGTGAACGACCGGATCGAGGCCAGCCTGCAGCGCGTCGTCGATCAGGTCGCCCTGCTCTCCGAGACGGGTGTGGACCCCGAGACGGGCGAGCCGCCGGACTCCGCCGCCGCCTTCATCCGCCTGGCCATGCTGCGGGTCCTCCCCCATGACAACGAGGGCATCCTGGGCCTCGCGCCCGACCGGGCCGAGCTGGCCGCGAGCGACGCCGTCGAGCTGCGCCTCGAGGAGGACCCCGAGCTCGTCGCGTGGGCGCTGGCCCGGGTGGGCGATCAAGAGGCCCGCGCGGAGACCGTCACGACCAACAGCGCCACGTACCGGGCCGTGGTCGTGCCCGTGACCGGCTGGGGCCAGGACGACGCCGGCGCCCTGCTGCTGGCCGTGGACGTGGACGCGGAGGTCGGCCGGCTGGACCGCACCTTCCTCGGTTTCGCCGGCGGCGCGCTGCTCACCACGGTGTTCGCCCTCGCCGTGGGCGTGCCGCTGCTGCGCCGCGTCTTCGCCCCGCTCGAGTCCCTCCAGGAGGCGGTCGGCGAGGTCACCGAGCACGACCTGGACCGGCGCGTGGAGGTGCTCGGCCACGACGACGTCGCGGCCCTCGGCCACTCCTTCAACGCCATGCTGGAGCGGCTCGAGGACTCCTTCGCCTCCCAGCGCCGCCTCCTGGACGACGCCGGCCACGAGCTGCGCACGCCGGTGACGATCGTGCAGGGCCACCTCGAGGTGATGGACCCGGACGACCCCGCGGACGTGCGCGAGACCACCCGCCTGACCCTCGACGAGCTGGACCGGATGAGCCGCCTCGTGGACGACCTGCTGGTGCTCGCCAAGGCCCAGCACCCCGACTTCCTGCGCCCGGCCCCCGTGGACGTGGCCGAGCTGACCCGCGGGGTGCTGACCCGCGCGTCGGGCTTCGACGGCCACGTGTGGGAGCTCGACGGCGTCGCGGAGGTCACCGCCTCCCTCGACGCCCAGCGGATCACCCAGGCGTGGCTGCAGCTGGCCGCCAACGCGGTCCGGTACTCCGAGCCGGGCACCGTGGTGCGCCTGGGCTCGGCCGTGGAGGGCGACACCCTGCGCCTGTGGGTCCAGGACCACGGCGTGGGCGTGCGCCCCGAGGACCGCGCCCAGATCTTCGAGCGGTTCGGCCGGGGCGCGCACGGCACCCGCGCGGACGGCTCAGGCCTGGGCCTGGCCATCGTCTCCTCGATCGCCGCCGCGCACGGCGGGGAGGTGAGCCTGGACTCCGTGCCCGGGCTCGGCAGCGTCTTCCGCATCGAGCTGCCCCTGAGCACCCCGAGCCGGCCGGCCGGCTCCCTCACCCCCGGGAAGGACCCCGCATGATCCCTGTGCTGCTGATCGAGGACGAGGAGCGCATCGCCGCGTTCGTCACCAAGGGCATGGCCGCGGAGGGCATCGCGGTCACCACGGCCGGCACCGGCGCCGAGGGCGTGGGACTGGCCATGACCGGGGCCTTCGAGCTGGTCATCCTGGACCTGGGCCTGCCGGACGCGGACGGCTTCGACGTGCTCGCCCGGATCAGGCGGCAGAACGCGCACCTGCCCGTCATCATCCTCACGGCGCGCTCCTCGGCCCAGGACACCGTGGAGGGCCTGACCTCCGGGGCGGACGACTACATGCCCAAGCCCTTCCGGTTCGCCGAGCTGCTGGCCCGCGTGCGGCTGCGCCTGCGCCCGGGCGCCCCCGCCCCGGAACCGACGGACTCGGTGCTGCGCCACGGCGACCTCGAGCTGGACCCGGCCTCCCACACGGCGCGCGTGGACGGGCGCACGGTGGCGCTCTCGGCGCGCGAGTTCGCCCTGGCCGAGGAGTTCCTGCGCAGCCCCGGCCAGGTCCTCAGCCGCGAGCAGCTGCTGGACGGCGCGTGGGGCGAGGACTTCGAGTCCGGCTCCAACGTGGTGGACGTGTACGTGCGCTACCTGCGCGCCAAGATCGGTGCGGAGCGGATCCTCACGGTCCGCGGCCTGGGCTACCGGCTGGCCGGCGAGGACGAGCTCAGCGGCTGACGCGGGCCAGCGCGGCGTCCGCGGCGGCGCGGCGGGCGGTGCGGGCGGCGCGCGGGACGGAGGGGTCGGCCCCGAGGGCGGCGAGCACGACGGCGGCGCGCGCGGCGAGCGCCACCTCGTCCGTCTCGGTGCGGGCATGCGCCCGCACGCGCTCGGCCACGGCCCGGACGGCGCCGCCGCCGGGGCCGAGGTCGGCGGCCGCGGCCTCGAGGTGGGCCAGCAGGGTGGCCCAGTCGTCCACGCGGTGCCCGAGACCGAGGCCGTCGCAGTCCACGAGCCCGGTGACGCGCCCGCCGGAGGCGTCCACGTGCAGGTTGCCCGGGTGCAGGTCCCCGTGCACCGGCACGGGCGGGCCGGGGTCGCCGGCGGCCAGGGCGGCGCGCAGGCGGTCGGCGCGGGCGGCGGACTCGGCCTGACGCTCCGGGTCCAGCACGACGGCGGCCCACGCGGCGTGCTCGAGCAGCACGGCGGCGGCGTCGGGGGCGGGCCCCGCCTCGCCCGGGGGCGCCGGCATCCGGTCGAGCACCTCGGCGACCCGGGCGGGGTCGAGGGCGTCGGCTCGCGCGTCACCGAGCAGGGCGCCCCAGGGCAGGCCGGGGACGTTCCCCAGGAGCAGCGCGCCCCGCTCGGGGGCCGCCAGCAGGTCCGGGACGGGCACGCCGGCCGCGCGCGCCGCGCTCAGCCGCGCGGCGACGGCCTCGGCGGCGGCCGGGGCCAGCACCTTGAGGTAGGCGCGGGAGCCGGCGAGGCCCGCGTCCGCGGCGTCGAGGGCGATCACCGCCCGCTCCCGGGGCCGGTAGCCGCGCCAGGTGAGGCGGACTCGGCCCGGGGCCGTGCCCAGCAGGGCGGCCAGGCCGGCGTCGTCCTCCGTGAGCGCGAGCCCGGGCAGGGCGGGGTCGGCGGCGGCCCACCACCAGAGGGTGCCGTCCTCGAGGACGCCGCGCTCGCTCGTCCGCGCCGAGCCGGGAGGGGCGGCGTCGGGACCGGTCCGCGGGTCGCGGGCCAGGACGAGGGTGCGGGTGCGGACCCGGGCGTCGCCGGCGCGCCCCTCCATGACGTCCACGTCCAGCACGCGCGCGAGCCGACGTCCCCGCTGCAGGTGCAGGGCGTCGGCTCGGGTGCGCAGCCAGCGCAGGCCGGAGGCGCGGACGGCGAGGGGCGCGGAGGCGCGCCCGATGCTCACGGCCGCGCCCGCCGAACCACGGTCAGGAGGCGCGGCGCCGGGCCAGGACGTGGTCCAGGTCCAGGGCGGCGACGTCCTGCTCGGCCGTGGCGCTGAGCGCCTCCTCGTGCTCGGCGGCGCGGGCGGCGTCCTTGAGGCGGACGTCCGAGCCCGCGGCCTCCGGGGCCGTCAGCGGGGCGGGGGCGGGGCGCAGCATCTCGGGCGCGTCCAGGTAGGTGGGGCGCGGCACCACGGGGAGGGTGACGGTGTCCGTCGCCTCCGGGGCGCGCACGGCGGACGCGGCGACGACCGTCGGCGCGGCGGCGGCGGGGGCAGCCGGGGCCGCGGCGCTGACGCGGGGCGCCTCGTCCTCGAGGGCCAGCACGGTCTCGAACACGCGGCGGTCCCGCTCGGGGTCGACGCGGGCCGCCTCGGGAGCGGCGTGCGGCGCGGCCTCGGCGGGCGCCTCGACGACGGCGGCGGGGGCGCGGCGGGCGCGGTCCCGCACGGCGAGGGCGCGCAGGCCCGCGACGGCGGCCACGGCGAAGAGCAGGCAGGCGCCGGCCAGACCCGCGGTGCCCGCCCCGAACGCGGCGGCCACGCCGGCGACGAGCGCCACCGCGAGCGCCGCGAGGGCGGCGAGGAAGAGGGCGGTGCGACCCCAGCGGACCTGGAGGCCGGCGGTGCGGCGGCCCGCGGCGCGCGCGGAGTCGGCCAGGCCGCTCACGCGGCCCGAGAGCCGCTCGGTCAGGGCGCGGACGGCGGGCGAGCTCTGCAGGCGGTGCATCGTGGACCTCAGCATCGTCGGGCGGGCGGGGGCGGACTCGACGCGGCGGCGGCGCACGACGAGCCGCCAGGCGAAGTAGGCCACGAGGGCCAGGATGACGAAGGAGGCGCTGACGCGGGCGTCGGCCAGCGCGTCGAGCGCGGCCCGTCCCGCCGAAGCCGGCGCCGTGGTGTCCTCCATGCGGCCAGCCTAGACCGGGGGGAGCGCCCCGCCGCGGAGCCCGGGCCGGTGCGTCCCGGCGTGTCCCCGGGGGTGCTGCGGGTCTCCCCCGCCGCCGGCGTTCAGGCGCGGGGCCGGCTCGCCAGCCACCGCGCGAGCAGGCCCTCGGGGACCTCTCCGGCGGTGATCGCGAAGGTGCGGTGGTCCCGCCAGTCCCCGTCCACGTGCAGGTAGGACCGGCGCACCCCCTCGTCGCGCAGCCCCAGCTTCTCCACCACGCGCAGGCTGGCCGCGTTCTCGGGGCGGATGTTGACCTCCACCCGGTGCAGGCCGGCGCTGCGGAACGCCCAGTCCGCGGCCATGGCCACCGCCGTCGGGGTGAGCCCGCGCCCGGCCTCGCGGCGGTCGATCCAGTAGCCGATCGAGCCGGAGAGCACCGAGCCGTACTGGATCCCGCCCAGGCTCAGCAGCCCCACGAGGCGGTCCCGGTCCGGGGCGTCGTCGTCCAGGGCCACGCCCCACGTGAACGAGGACCCCTCCCGCCCCTGCCGGCCGTGCCAGCGGACCATCTGCCCGAACGACGACGGCCCCGCGCCCGGCACCGGGCTGGTGGCGTCCCACGGGGTCAGCCACGCGTGGTTGTGGGCGCGCTGGGCCTCCCACGCGTCCCGGTCCCGGCGCCGCAGCGGGCGCAGGGAGAGGGTGCCGTGCCGCAGGGTCACGGGCCAGGGAGAGCGCTGCCAGGACATGGCCCGATCCTATGCGCGCGCAGCGCCGGGGCGGCCGCGCGCGGCGCTGCCCCGCCCGGCATGATGGGGGCATGCGCACTCCCCCTCCCGCACCCGAGCCCGCCTCCACGGGCCCCGTGGCCGGCGTCGACGACGTGGTGGCGGCCAAGGCCGCCCTGCGCGCCCGCCTGCGCGCCGCCCGCCGCGAGCGCTCCCCCGAGCGCCGCGCCGCCGAGTCCGCGGCCGCCGTCGAGCACCTGTGGGCGTGGCTGGGCCCCCGGGTCGCGCAGGCTGCCCGGGACGGGGAGGCCGTGGTGGCCACCGTGCTGCCCATGCCCACCGAGCCGGACACGGGCCCGCTGCGCGAGCGGCTCGTGGCCGCCGGCGCCCGCGTCCTCGTCCCCGTGATCGAGCCGCAGCGCCGGCTGAGCTGGACCGCGTGGCATCCGGGGGTGGCCACCGCCCGCGCCGCCGCGGCCCCCGTGGACGAGCCCGTGGGCAAGCGGCACGGCGTCGAGGCCCTCGCCGAGGCCGTGGCCGTGGTGATGCCCGCGCTGGCCGTGGCCGAGGACGGCATGCGCCTGGGCCAGGGCGGCGGCTACTACGACCGTTTCCTCGCGCGGCTGCCCCGGAGCGTGCCCACCGTGGCCCTCCTGTTCGAGGACGAGCTGCTGCCGGCCGGGTCCGTGCCCGCCGAGCCGACGGACCGGCCCGTGGACGCCGTCGTCACCGCCGCGGGACTGCGCCACGTCTGAGCGGCTGCGCGGAGTAGCATCACGGGTCGGACCCCCTGCACCGCGCGCGTCCCCGCGCGCCCCGAGCGAGCCGGAGAGAGCATGCCCACCTACGCCTACCGCTGCCGCGACTGCGGCCACGCCTTCGACGCCGTCCAGTCCTTCACCGACGAGGCCCTCACGCAGTGCCCCGAGTGCGGCGGCGTGCTGCGCAAGCAGTACGGGTCCGTGGGCGTGAGCTTCAAGGGCTCCGGCTTCTACCGCACCGACTCCCGCTCCGCCGGGTCGGCCTCCGGCGGGTCCGGGACGTCCTCGACGTCGTCGGGCGACTCCGGGACGTCCTCGACGTCGTCGGGCGGTTCGGGGTCCAGCGGCTCGTCCTCGTCCTCGTCGGGCTCGAAGGACTGACCGCGGCGCCGGTCAGCTGACGGCCCTCAGACCGGCGGCCCCCGTCGCGCCGGCGGCGCCCGCCGCCTCCGGGCGCGTCTCAGCCCCAGTGGGGCGGGCGCTGCTCGAGGAGCCAGCGGTCGCGCTCGTCGGCCGCGGCCGCCGGCTGCTCCCCCACCGCGCCGCGAGCACCCACAGCGCCGCGCGCGCCGTCGGTCCCGGCGCCGACGCCGGGCAGGCGCGGCTCGGGCGCGTCGGCGGACGCCGGCCCGGTGCCCGGGGCGTCGGCCCGGCGCGGTCCGCGGCGGCGGGGCGCCGGGTCCGGGACCTCAGCGCCCATCGTCGTCGGCGTCGCGCTCGGACTCGTCCGCCGGGCGCACGCCGAGTCGGTCGGCCAGCTCCTGGGCCACCGACTCCGGATCCGCGAACACCTCGATCGCCCACAGGGTGCGCGGGTCCCAGCCGCGGGCCTCGAGCCGCTCCGGCAGGGTGCGGGTGCGCTCCCGGACGGTGAGGGCGCGGTGGACGTCGCCGCCGTCGCCTGCGAGGGCCAGCGGGCGGGGCGCGTCCCCGTCCTCGTCCTCGGGGTGCGGGTCCACCACGGCCAGGTCCATCACGCCGCCGTGGCGGGGCAGGACGCGGGCGCCGCGCTCCTCGAGCCGCTCGCGCAGGTCGGCCAGCAGCGGGTCGCTGACCATGCCGACCGGGTCGGGGGCGCCGTCGCCGAGGTAGGCCTCCAGCAGGCGCAGGAACCAGAGCGCGCCGCCGTCGAGCCGGTCCTCGTCGAGGTCCGCGGCCCGCAGCGCGGAGACCAGGTGCAGCCGCTGCCGGGCGCGCGTGAGGGCCACGGCCACCATGCGCTCGCCGCCCGGATCCGAGAACGCCCCGAAGTGGTGCACCACGCGGCCGTGCGGGGTGCGGCCGTAGCCGGGGGTGAGGATCACGGCGTCGCGGATCACGGACGCGGCGCGGGTCACGGGCACGATCACGAACGGCTCCGCGCCCTCGGCGTCCTCGCCGCGGCCGCGGGACAGGAAGTCCAGGGCCCAGGGGGCCCGGGCCGCGGTGGCCTGCACGGCGGCGGCCACGCGGCGGGCGTGCGGCTCGGAGACGGTGACCACGGCCAGCGACTGCTCCGGGCGGTCCCGGATGTGCTCGAACACGCGCTCCACCGTGCGGGCGACCTCGGCGTTCGTGGACTCCACCACGTCGCCGCCGGTCATGGGGATGCCGGTGCCCTCCTGCAGGTACTCGGCGGTGACCGTGCGGTCCCGGCCGGTTGCCTCGCCGGCGGTCGGCAGCGCCTCCAGCGCCCCCTCGTAGGCCAGCGCGGAGAGCATCCGCACGAGGCGCCGCTCGAGCGGGCGGTGCACGGTGCGCAGCGCCACGGTGGGAAGCACCTCGGCCAGCGCGTCGTGCGCGGAGCGCAGGGGCCGCAGCGGGCCGGCGGTGGCGGTGGGGTCCACGGACACCTGGAAGGACTGCGGCCGGCCGATCACCGGGTCGCCGAACGCGACCACCTGCGGGGCGCGGGTGAGCGCGCCCACCGCGGTGGCCAGCGCGGTGGCGTCCGCCTCCAGCAGCACCACGACGTCGGCGCCCCAGTCCGAGGGGAACTCGGACAGGGCCATCGGCGAGGTGGTGACCACGGGCACGAGCGGCTGCAGCACCTCGGGCGCGAGGGTGGTCAGGGCCTCCACGGTGGGCCGGCCCTGCTTGAGCAGGCCGCGCAGCACGGCGGCGTCCGCGCGGAAGGTGCGCAGCGCCTCCTTCCAGCGGGCGCCGAGGGCGGCGGAGAGGCGGTCCGCGCCGCGCTCCAGGTGGGCGCGGTCCAGCTCGCGGAAGCCGCGCTCCACCTCGGCCAGGTCGGCGCCGCTCATCATGGCCAGGAAGTCGTCGCCGGAGATCATCGCCTCCAGGGCGGACTGCCACCAGGCGAGCTCCAGCTCGGCGGCGAGGGCCTCGGTGGGGACCTCGCGGTCCCGCAGGTCCGTCAGCAGCTCGGTGAGGCCGTGGTCCTTGAGGCTGTCGAGCACGAGGGTGCGCTCGGGCAGCGTGGCCAGGGTGTCCCGGTCCGCGACGAGCCCGTCCACGGCGGCCACGAGGTCGTCCACGTCCCGCTCGGCCAGGGGCTGCTCGGCGACGGCCTCGGGGGCGAGGATCCGCTCGAGGCGGCGCAGGCGCTCACGGACGTCCCCGACCACGCCCATGACGCGCTCGCCCTGGTCCGGGACCTGCGGGGGCGTGCCGGGCTCAGCGGCGTGCCGGTTCCAGTCCTCGAGGACGGCGGCCGCGTCCACGAGCGCGCCGTGCAGGTCCGTGGGCTGCACGCCCGGGCGGACCGCATCCTTGGCCGCGCGGCGCAGGCGCGAGCGGGCCACGGAGGACATCTCCACGAGGTGGGTGCGGCGCCACGTGCTGGTGGCGGTGGCGGCCACCAGCTGCGGGACGTCGAGGGCGAAGACCTCGGGGGTGAACTCGGTGAGCGTGCGGGCCACGCGGCGGTAGAGGTCCGCCTGCTCGGCCCAGCCGGCCACGGTGCGCTCGGGGCGCAGGCCGGCCTGCGCGGCGGCGGTGTCCACGGCGCGGCGGGTGGTGTGCAGGGCCGCGGCGAGCTCATCGGCCAGCTCGGAGGCGGCCTCGGTCTCCTGGACGTTGCGCACGCGCGCCCCGAACCAGCGGCTCTCGGTGGCGGCCGCGGAGAACGCGCCCAGCTCGCCGGCGCGCACGAGCTGTTCTGCCACGGCCTGGCGGTTCACGGTGGAGTCCAGCACGGAGCGCTTGAGGCGCACGGTGGTGGCCGGCGGGGTCGGTAGCCCGGTCAGGGCGGCCAGGGCCTGCATCGCCTGGAAGGGCGAGCAGCCCCACCGCGGGCGCACGTGGTGCAGGGATCCGACGTGCTCCTGCAGACGACGGCGGCGCTCGGTCAGCGCCGCCTCGTCCCGGGCGGCGTCGGGGGCCTCGGCGCGCTCGGCGCGCAGGACGGCCTGCACGAGCTGGCGGCGCAGCTGCTCGGGGTCCGCGTGGGCGGGCACGTCGAGGGCGGCGGCCCGCAGGCCGATCTCGTCGAGGCGGGCGTGCACGTCGGCCAGGGCGGCCGAGCGCTCGGCGACCACGAGGACGCGGCGGCCCTCCCAGGCCAGGCGGGCGGCCACGGCGACGGCGGTCTGCGTCTGGCCCGTGCCCGGCGCGGCGGCCACCACGAGGGACTCCCCCGCGGCGGAGTGCTCGACCACGCGCCGCTGGGCGGCGTCGAGGTCGAGGACGAGTCGCTCGTCCGCCGGGGCGACGTCGTCCTCTCCCGGGGCCTCGGTGGGCTGCAGCGCCGGCGGCCGCGGCACCATGCCGGTGCCGGCGTCGTAGAGCGCCTCGACCACGGGCAGGTGCTCGAGGGAGGCGGGCAGGGTGGCGGTCTCGCCGAGGTCCGCGAACGTGGAGACCAGCATCCGGTCCTCCACCTGCAGGCCGGTGAGCGCCGCGGCCTCCTCGCGCAGGCGGGCCAGCGCGGGGCCCTGCTCCAGGCGCGCGGTGGCGTAGGCGGCCTGCCGGTAGGCCTCGGGGTCCAGAGCGATGCCGTGGTGGCGGCGCAGGTTGCGCACGAGCGCGGGGTTGAGGCGGGCCGGCTCGGTGATCTGGACCTCGAGCTCATCCCGGCCGCGGGCGCCGCGGCGCACGGTCAGGGCCACGCGGGCCAGCAGCACGGGGGCGGAGCGGCGCTCGCGTCGGCCGTCCTCCTCCGCCGTCCACGTGGCCACGCCCACGGCGAGGGCGCCGACGTCGATGCCGCGCTCCTCGGACAGCTCCCGCACCTTGGCGCGCAGCCCCGCGGCGACCTCCTCCGCCGCCTGCAGGGCGGGCCCAGCCGGCAGCAGCGTGGACAGGCGGGTGCGCCGGCCCAGCAGTAGCTGGGAGACGCCCGAGGAGTTCGCGGCCGTGACGTCGATGCTGTTGGCCGCGGACGGGGCGAACCGCAGCATCGTGTCGTTCTCGGCGCCGGAGCCGAGCGAGGCCACCCAGGCGGCCGGGTCGGGGCGCGTCTGCCCCTCCTCGGGGCGTGCGGCGGCGCGGGCGCGGGCCAGGCGCGGGAACTCCTGCTCTCTCACGTGCGTGCGGTCCTTCCTCCGTCGCCTGGTCCCAGGCGAGATGCGTGCGGGCGGCCGCCCCCGTTCAGGGGCGGCCGGATGCGGCGGTGGGCCCGCCGCTCACTCCCACTCGATGGTGCCCGGGGGCTTGCTGGTGACGTCGAGGACGACGCGGTTGACGCCGTCGACCTCGTTGGTGATGCGGTTCGAGATGCGCGAGAGCACGTCGTCCGGGATGCGCGCCCAGTCCGCCGTCATGGCGTCCTCGCTCGTGACCGGCCGCAGGACGATCGGGTGGCCGTAGGTGCGGCCGTCGCCCTGGACGCCCACGGAGCGCACGTCCGCGAGCAGGACCACCGGGCACTGCCAGATCTGGCGGTCCAGGCCGGCGGCGGTGAGCTCGGCGCGCACGATGGCGTCCGCGCTGCGCAGCAGGTCCAGGCGCTCCTGGGTGACCTCGCCGATGATGCGGATGCCCAGGCCCGGGCCGGGGAACGGCTGGCGGTGGACGATGCCCTCCGGCAGGCCGAGCTCGGCGCCCACGGCGCGGACCTCGTCCTTGAACAGCTCGCGCAGCGGCTCGCACAGTTCGAACTCGATGTCGTCAGGCAGGCCGCCCACGTTGTGGTGCGACTTGATGTTGGCGGCGCCGTCCCCGCCGCCGGACTCCACGACGTCCGGGTACAGGGTGCCCTGCACGAGGAAGCGCACCTCGGTGGCCTCCGGGTCGTGCTCCGACTCCAGGATGATGTCCGCCTGTGCCTTCTCGAAGGTGCGGATGAAGCGCTCGCCGATGATCTTGCGCTTCGCCTCCGGGTCCGTGACCCCGGCGAGCGCGGACAGGAAGTCCTCGCGGGCGTCCACCATCACGAGGCGGGCGCCGCCGTGGGCCTCGCCGAAGGCCTGCTCGATCTCCGCGGACTCGCCCTGGCGCATGAGGCCGTGGTCTACGTACACGCAGGTGAGGCGGTCGCCGATGGCGCGCTGCACGAGCGCGGCGGCCACGGCCGAGTCCACGCCGCCGGAGAGGCCGCAGATCGCGCGCTTGTCCCCGATCTGCTCGCGGATGCGCTCGACCTGCTCCTCGATCACGTTGCTCGCGGTCCAGTCCGAGCCCAGGCCGGCGCCCTGGTGCAGGAAGTGCTCGAGCACCTGCTGGCCGTGGGAGGAGTGGCCCACCTCGGGGTGCCACTGCACGCCGTAGATCCGCCGCTCGGCGTCCTCGAACGCGGCCACGGGGGCGCCGGCGGTGGAGGCGGTCACGGCGAAGCCCTCGGGGGCCTGCGTGACGGCGTCGCCGTGGGACATCCACACGACCTGCTCGAGGTCCTGGCCGGCGAAGAGCACGGAGTCCGCGTCCACGGAGTCCAGGCGCGTGGAGCCGTACTCGCGGGTGCCGGTCTTGGCCACGGTCCCGCCGAGGGCGTGGGCGATGGACTGGAAGCCGTAGCACAGGCCCAGCACCGGGACGCCCGCCTCGAGCAGCGCCGGGTCCAGCGTGGGCGCGCCGGGCTCGTAGACGGACGAGGGCCCGCCCGAGAGGATCAGCGCCGCCGGCCGACGCTCCAGGATCTGCGCGGCCGGCGTGGAGGCGGGGACCACCTCGGAGTACACGTTGGCCTCGCGCACGCGGCGGGCGATGAGCTGGGCGTACTGGGCGCCGAAGTCCAGCACCAGCACCGTGGGCATCACGTCGCTGAGCGGGGCGGGGGCGTCGGAATGGGGGGCGTTCTCGGTCACCCGTCCAGGATAGTCGAGCCGCCCCTCCCCGCCGTCCGGCGTCACGTCGGCACGGCGGGCGGCGACGGTCAGTAGCGGCGGGCGGCGTCCGGGAAGCGGTGCACCTCGTCGCGGACCACCTTCGTGACCTTCTTCTCCACGACGAAGGACAGGAACGGCACGACGCCGCCGCCGGCCATCGCCAGCAGCCGCATCGGCTGCCAGCGCATCAGGGACCACAGGCGGAAGCAGGCCAGCAGGTACACGACGTACATCCAGCCGTGCGCGATGAGGATGAACAGCGAGAGGTTCACGCCGCCGGTCACCGAGTCCTCGGGGTGCAGGCCCAGGATGTTCTGCTCGCCGTCCACGGTCGTGCCGCCGGCGAAGAGCTCCTGGCCCCACGCGTACTTGAAGACCATCTCGGCCACCAGCAGCAGGAGCATGACGCCCGTGATCCACGAGCACACCACGTAGAAGCGGGTGGCCGAGCGGATCTGCTGCTGCGTGCCGGCGAAGCGCCGGCGCTCCCGGCCCGGCCGCGGCGGGGCCTCGGGCAGGTCGGCCTCCGTGATGTCCTCGGGGTCGGGCAGGGCGGCGGGGTCGACGGGCTCGGTGTGGCTCATGGCCGGTTCTCCTCGGGGTCGGTCGATGGTCGGGCCGCGGCCTGCGCGGCGTAGGCGCGCTCCTTCGCCAGGCGGGCCTCCTCGCGGCGGCGGGCGAGCTCCTCGGCGCGCCACTGCGCCGCCCACTCCTCGTCCAGCTCGCGCTCGCGCTCGTCGCGGAGGTGGTCGTCGCGGACGAACCGCCACCACAGGAACAGCGCGAAGCCGGCGAAGAGGATCCACTCCACCGCGTAGAACACGTTCAGCCAGATGACCTCGGTCTCCTCCGGCTGCGGGGCGACCCACACGGGCTCCAGCCCGCCCTCGCTCGCGCCCGCCCCCACCTCGGCGCCGGCGGCGTCGGCCACCTCGAAGGCGGCCACGAACGCGGCGTAGGAGGGCTCGTCCCACACGTTCACCAGCTGGCCGGGGGCGAGGCTGGCGTAGAGCAGGCGGTCGGCGGTGTCGGCCTCGGCGGCCGTCCGCGGCAGGGGCCCGTCCGGGGGCAGCAGGCGGCCCGTGACGGTGACGTCGCCCTGCGGGGCCGGGTCGACGACGTCGGCGCCCGCCGACCAGCCGCGCACCACCGGGATGACCTCGCCGTCCGGCGCACCGGCCACGCGGAACGCGGACACCGTCCAGAAGCCCTCGTCGCCGCGCAGCAGGCGGGGCCCGACGAGGACGTCCGTGTCCGGCAGGAACTCGCCCGGGACCGTGACCACCTGGTCCGCGTCACGGGCCAGCAGCGGCTCGTAGGGGCGGACGTGGTCCGTCAGCGGGACAGGCTGCTCGGTCTGGGTGCGCGGCGGCGGAGCGTTGGTCTCCGCGGTCTCGAACTGCCACTTGGACAGCGCCACGAAGAGGCCGGCCGCCACCAGGGCGAGGACCAGGGTGGCCAGCCAGACGGGCTTGAGGGCGGTGCGCAGCAACCCGCATCAACTCTTCCGGTCGGGGTGCCGCCCCGAGGCGGGGCGGCGGCGGTCAGACGGTCTGGGTGGGGGTCACCAGGACCTCCACCTTCTGGAAGTCCTTGAGCTCGGTGTAGCCGGAGGTGGCCATGGCGCGCTTCAGCCCGCCCATGAGGTTGGAGGTGCCGTCGGCATGGTGCCCGGGGCCCCACAGGACCTCCTCGAGCGGCGCCACCTGTCCCACGTGCGTGCGGTGCCCGCGCGGCAGCTCCGGGTGGGCGGCCTCGAGGCCCCAGTGCCAGCCGCCGCCGGGGGCGTCCGTGGCGCGCGCCAGGGCGGCGCCCAGGACCACGGCGTCGGCGCCCATGGCGAGGGCCTTGACGATCTCGCCGGACGTGGAGACGCCGCCGTCGGCGATCACGTGCACGTAGCGGCCGCCGGACTCGTCCATGTAGTCGCGGCGGGCCTCGGCGATGTCCGCGATGGCCGTGGCCATCGGCACGCGGATGCCCATGGCGCGGCGCGTTGTGGTGGAGGAGCCGCCACCGAAGCCCACGAGCACGCCGGCCGCGCCGGTGCGCATCAGGTGCAGGGCCGGGGTGTAGCCGGCCGCGCCGCCCACGATCACGGGCACGTCCAGCTCGTAGATGAACTGCTTGAGGTCCAGCGGCTCGTGCGAGGACGAGACGTGCTCGGCCGAGACGGTGGTGCCGCGGATGACGAACAGGTCCACGCCAGCGGCGAGCACGGTCTTGTAGAACTCCTGCGTGTTCTGCGGGGTGAGCGAGCCGGCCACCACGACGCCGGCCTCGCGGATCTGCGCGAGGCGCTCGGTGATCAGCTCGGCGCGGATGGGGGCCGCGTAGGCCTCCTGCAGCCGGCGCGTGGCCTCGGTGCCGTCCGGGCCGGCCTCGAGGGCGGCGATCTCCTCGAGGAGGGGACGGGGGTCCTCGTGACGGGTCCACAGGCCCTCGAGGTTGAGCACGCCGAGGCCGCCGAGGCGGCCGAGGGCGATGGCGGTCTCCGGGCTCATCACGGAGTCCATGGGGGCGCCGATCACGGGCATCTCGAACGTGTAGGCGTCGATGCGCCAGGTGAGGCTGACGTCCTTGGGATCCCGGGTGCGCCGCGCGGGCACCACCGAGACGTCGTCGAGGGAGAAGGCCCGGCGACCGCGCTTGCCGCGGCCGATCTCAATCTGATTCGTCACCGGTCCAGCCTAGCCCAGGCGCGCCGAGGCGGCGCCGACCGTGTCGTCGGCGCCGCCTCGGCGCGCAGGTCCCGCCCGTCAGCGGGAGCGGTAGTTCGGGGCCTCCACCGTCATCATGATGTCGTGCGGGTGCGACTCCTTCAGGCCCGCCGCGGTGATGCGCACGAACCGGCCGTTCTCCTTGAGCTCGTCCACGGTGGACGCGCCCGTGTAGAACATGGTCTGGCGCAGGCCGCCCACGAGCTGGTGCACCACCGAGGCGATCGGGCCGCGGAAGGGCACCTGGCCCTCGATGCCCTCGGGGATCAGCTTGTCCTCGTCCGGCACGTCCGCCTGGAAGTAGCGGTCCTTGGAGAAGGAGCGCTTGCCGTTGCGGGTCTGCATGGCGCCCAGGGAGCCCATGCCGCGGTACGCCTTGAACTGCTTGCCCTGGTAGAACACCAGGTCGCCCGGGGACTCGGCGGTGCCCGCCAGCAGGGAGCCGAGCATCACGGACTCGGCGCCGGCCACGAGGGCCTTGCCGATGTCGCCGGAGTGCTGCAGGCCGCCGTCGGCGATCAGCGGCACGCCCGCCGGGCGGGTGGCCTTGGCGGCCTCGTAGATCGCGGTGATCTGGGGCACGCCGACGCCGGCCACCACGCGGGTGGTGCAGATCGAGCCCGGACCCACGCCGACCTTCACGGCGTCCGCGCCGGCGTCGACGATCGCCTTGGCGCCCGCGTAGGTGGCCGCCTGGCCGCCGATCACGTCCACGTGCGCAGCCGCCTTCTCCTTCTTCAGGCGGGCGATCATGTCCAGCACGCCGTGGGTGTGGCCGTTGGCGGTGTCCACCACGAGGGCGTCCACGCCGGCCTCCACGAGCGCCATGGCGCGCTCCCAGCCGTCGCCGAAGAAGCCGACGGCGCCGCCGACGCGCAGGCGGCCCTCGTCGTCCTTCGCGGCGTCCGGGTACTTCTCGGCCTTGTCGAAGTCCTTGATGGTGATCAGGCCAGTGAGGCGGCCGGCCTCGTCCACGAGGGGCAGCTTCTCCACGCGGTTCTGGGAGAACAGGCGGATGGTCTCCTCGCGGGAGATGCCCTCGCGCGCCGTGATCAGCGGCATGCGGGTCATGGCCGTGTCCACCGTGCGGGTCTCCCACTCCTCGTGGGGGATGAAGCGGGTGTCGCGGTTGGTGATGATGCCCAGCAGGGTCATGTCCTCGGCTACCACGGGCAGGCCGGAGACGCGGTACTGCGCGCACAGCTCGTCCAGGTCGGCGAGCGTGGCCTTCGGGCCGATCGTCACCGGGTCCTTGATCATGCCGGACTCCGAGCGCTTCACGGTGTCCACGTGGCGGGCCTGGTCCTCGATGGAGAGGTTGCGGTGGATGATGCCCATGCCGCCCTGGCGGGCCATGGCGATGGCCAGCGGGGCCTCGGTCACGGTGTCCATCGCCGCGGAGACGACGGGGATGTTGAGGCGGATGTTGCGGGTGAGCTGGGTGCTCGTGTCCGCCTCGGCCGGAATCACGTCCGTCGCGCTGGGCAGCAGCAGGACGTCGTCGTAGGTGAGGCCGAAGAAGCCGAAGGGATCCGCGGAGGAGTGGACGGGCTCGGAGCTGGGCCCGGTGCTGGTGGTGGTCACGAAGGCGCCTTTCGGGACGGGTGTTTCCGCGATTCTATGCCCGGGGGTCAAACCGACGACCCGGGTGCGGGCCACATCACAGGACCCCCGCGCTGGGCCACGCAGGGACGAGACGGACGTCACCACGACGTCACATGGCGCAATCCGTTTCGTGGTCATGGTATCGGACGGCCTAACCTCCCCGGATGAGCACCGCACAGTCCTCCCCCGCACCGGCGCCCCGACGCCGGCTCCCCGCCTGGACGTCGAACTTCGGCTGGCAGATCGTCGCCGCCCTCGTCCTGGGCCTCGTCCTCGGCCTCGTCGCCCGCTCGATGGGCCACACCCCCGACTCCCCCACCTGGCTGGGCGAGACGCTGGCCACGATCGGCAGCGTCTACATCAGCATCCTCAAGGCCACGGTCATCCCGCTGGTCTTCTTCGCCGTCGTCGCCTCCATCGCCAACCTGGCCCAGGTGACCAACGCGGCCCGCCTCGCCGCCAAGACCCTGCTGTGGTTCGCCATCACCAGCCTCATCGCGGTGCTGATCGGCCTCGCCGTCGGCGTCGTGATGCAGCCCGGCGTCGGCACCGGCCAGAGCGCCCCCGAGTCCTACCAGGCCCGCGACGTGGGCTGGCTGGACTTCCTCACCTCCATGGTCCCGGCCAACTTCCTCGGCCTGACCGTGAAGAGCACCGTGGGCGAGGACGGCGCCGTGGCCTCATCCCCCACCTTCAACGTGCTGCAGATCCTTGTGATCGCGATCGTCGTCGGCATCGCCGCCCTCAAGGTCGGCGAGAAGGCCGCCCCGTTCCTCACGTTCTCCCGGTCCGTCCTGGCCGTCATCCAGAAGCTGCTGTGGTGGATCATCCGCCTCGCGCCGATCGGCACCGTCGGCCTGCTCGGCAACGCCGTGGCCTCCTACGGCTGGTCCACCATGGGCACGCTGGCGAAGTTCGTCGTGGCGATCTACGTGGGCCTGGCGATCGTCATGTTCGTGGTCTACCCCGTGCTCGCCCGCCTGCACGGCCTCTCCGTGAAGCAGTTCTTCACCGGCGTGTGGCCGGCCGTCCAGCTCGGCTTCGTCTCCCGCTCCTCGCTCGGCACCCTGCCGGTGACCCAGCGGGTGGCCGAGCGGAACTTCGGCGTCCCCACCGGCTACGCGGCGTTCGCCGTCCCGCTGGGCTCCACCACCAAGATGGACGGCTGCGCCGCCATCTACCCGGCCATCGCGGCCGTGTTCGTGGCCCAGTTCTACGGGATCGAGATGAGCCTGGGCCAGTACGCCCTCGTGGTGCTCGTCTCCGTGCTCGGCTCCGCCGCGACCGCCGGCACCACCGGCGCCACCGTGATGCTCACCCTCACCCTCTCCACCGCCGGCCTTCCGCTCGAGGGCCTGGCGCTGCTGCTCGCCGTCGACCCGATCGTGGACATGGGCCGCACCGCCACCAACGTGGCCGGCCAGGCGCTCGTGCCCGCCCTCGTGGCCAAGCAGGAGGGCATCCTCGACCAGGCCCGCTACGACGCCGAGCGCGTCGACATCATGGGCGAGGACGAGGAGGAGATCGTCGAGGCCCGCGCCCAGGACCGCGACGACGACCAGGACCAGATGGTCGGCGCCGCCGCCCGCCCCGCGCGGGACTGACCCCGGCCCGCCGGCCCGCTGGCGCGCGGCGCCTCGACGCCCCCGGAGCCCCGGAATCCCGTTTCGTGCGGAAGACGGGAGCCTCCGGGGGCGCTTTCGTGCGGGAAACGGGAGGCTGCCGGAGCACTTTCGTGCGGGAAACGGGAGGCTAGGCACCGGCACCGGCGCCGACCCCGCCCCCGCCGCACGCCCCCGGACACGGGACCGGCCCCTCACCCGAAGGTGAGGGGCCGGTCCCGTGTGACCACGCGGATCAGTGCTGGTGCTCGTCCTCGTCCTCGGGCTTGTCCGCCACGAGGGTCTCGGTGGTGAGCACGAGCGCGGCGATGGAGGCCGCGTTGGCCAGAGCCGAGCGGGTCACCTTCACCGGATCGATCACGCCGTCGGCGATCAGGTCGCCGTAGACGCCGGTCTTCGCGTTGAAGCCGTGGTTCGGCTCCAGCTCGGCGACCTTGGAGACGACGACGTAGCCGTCCTCGCCCGCGTTCTGGGCGATCCAGCGCAGCGGCTGCTTGAGCGCCTTGCGGACGATGTCCACGCCCGAGGCGGCGTCGCCGGTCAGGGCCTGCACGTCGGCGTCGGTGTCCAGCACGGACAGCGCGTTGATGAGCGCGGTGCCGCCGCCGGCCACGATGCCCTCCTCGAGGGCGGCGCGGGTGGAGGACACGGCGTCCTCGATGCGGTGCTTGCGCTCCTTGAGCTCCACCTCGGTGGCGGCGCCCACGCGGATCACGCCAATGCCGCCGGCGAGCTTGGCGAGGCGCTCCTGGAGCTTCTCGCGGTCCCAGTCGGAGTCGGTGGCGGCCGACTCGGCCTTGATCTGGGCGACGCGGGCCTCCACGTCCTCGGCGGAGCCGCCGCCGTCGACGATGGTGGTCTCGTCCTTGGTCACGGTGATGCGGCGGGCGGAGCCGAGCACGTCCAGGTCGGCCTGCTCGAGCTTCATGCCGAGGTCCGGGGAGACCACCTGGGCGCCGGTGAGGACGGCGATGTCCTGCAGCATGGCCTTGCGGCGGTCGCCGAAGCCCGGGGCCTTCACAGCCGCGACGTTCAGGGTGCCGCGGATCTTGTTGACCACGAGGGTGGACAGGGCCTCGCCCTCGATGTCCTCGGCGATCACGAACAGCGGGCGGCTGGCCTGCAGCACCTTCTCCAGCACGGGCAGGAGCTCCTGCACGTTGGAGATCTTGCCGGAGTTGATCAGGACGTACGGGTCCTCCAGCACGGCCTCCTGACGCTCGGCGTCGGTGACCATGTACGGGGACAGGAAGCCCTTGTCGAACTGCATGCCCTCGGTGACGTCCAGCTCGGTGGAGGTCGTGGAGGACTCCTCGATGGTGATCACGCCGTCGGTGCCGACCGTGTCGAACGCGCGGGCCAGCAGCTCGCCGACCTCGTCGTTCTGGGCGGAGATGGCGGCCACGTGGGCCACCTCCTTGCCCTCCACCGGGCGGGCGTTCTCCTGGAGGCGCTGCTCGACGGCGGCCACGGCCACCTCGATGCCCTTCTTGACCTCGCCGGGGGCCGCGCCGGCGGCGACCTGGCGCATGCCCTCGTTCACGAAGGCCTGGGCCAGCACGGTGGCGGTGGTGGTGCCGTCGCCCGCGATGTCGTTGGTCTTGGTCGCCACCTCCTTGGCCAGCTGCGCGCCCATGTTCTCGTACGGGTCGTCGAGCTCGATCTCCCGGGCGATCGTGACGCCGTCGTTGGTGATGGTGGGGGCGCCCCACGCCTTGTCGAGCACCACGTTGCGGCCCTTGGGGCCGAGGGTGACCTTGACGGTGTCGGCGAGCTTGTCGATGCCGGCCTGGAGGGCGCGGCGTGCGTCGTCGTTGAAAGCCAGCTGCTTGGCCATGACGGACGCTCCTTTCGTTCAGAGAGTCGGGGGGAGCGGAGACGCGAGGGGCCCGGCGGGCGCGCACCGGTGCGGTGCGCGCCGCTCACCGGGCCCGTCGCGGCGGGGTCACTTGGTGACGACGGCCAGCACGTCGCGGGCGGAGAGCACCAGGTACTCCTCGCCGCCGACCTTGACCTCGGTGCCGCCGTACTTGGAGTACAGCACCACGTCGCCCTCGGCGACGTCGACGGGCACGCGGTTGCCGTTCTCGGCGACCCGGCCCGGGCCCACGGCCACGACCTGGCCCTCCTGCGGCTTCTCCTTGGCGGTGTCCGGGATCACGAGGCCGGACGCGGTGGTCTGCTCGGCCTCCAGGGGGCGGACAACGATGCGATCCTCGAGGGGCTTGATGGAGACAGACATGCTGCACACTCCTTCTTCGTCGACGTGCGGCTCCGGCGGGCTCGCCGGTCCGCTGATGCTGTGGTCTGCGGGTGTGCCACGGGCGTCAGACCCTCCGTCGTCGCGGTGCCGGACGGTCCACCTCGGGCATTGGCACCCGGTACCCCCGAGTGCCAGCCCTGACTCTACTCCGGGCTTTGGCACTCCTTCAACATGAGTGCCAGCCGTGTCCGCCAGGGGCGGAGGGGGCGGTGGCGGGGCGGCTCTCGGGGCGGGGCGGCCGCCGAGCCGCTCGCCCGGCTGCTGGCCCACTGCCCCTCTCCCCGGCCGACCTCCCAGCCCGGTCCCGCCGGACCGTTCCCCCTCCACTTTCTCTCCGGCCGTTCCCCCGTCCCGCCCGGTGGCGTTGCGCTCACAACACGCCGTCGGCCGGTCCGTCGTGCGGCGCGTCGTGAGCGCCACGGGCGCTGCGGGCCCCCTGCTGCGCCGGGCCTCCGTCGTCGGGCACTCCTGCACAGCCCACGCCCGGCCGCATCGTGTCCACGGCGCCCGCCGCCCCGGCGCCTCCGGGGCCGTCATCCAGGGAGCATCTCCCCCATGACGACGACGTCCCGCACCCGCCTGCCTCCGCTTCCGCTCGTCTTCACCGTGGCCGAGGCCCGCGCCAAGGGCGCGAGCCGGTCCCGGTTGCGGCGCCAGGACCTGGCAGTGCCGCTGCACGGCGCCCGCGTCCAGTCCGTGGGCACTCCCCCGACCTGGACCGGGCTCGGCTTCGCCACCCCGCCGCACTCCTGGACCGTCGAGGATCTGACCGCCCTGCAGCGCCTGCGGCCGGACGCGGTGCTCTCCCACGCCACCGCCGCCCACCCGCACGGGATCCCCCGCCCCCTGGACCGTGCCGTCGACGCCCCCGAGCCCGTCTCCGTCTCGACTCCTCGCGACGTCCGCCGTCCCGGCGTGCGGGTGCACCGCCGGACCGTGCCGCCGGAGCACAGCAGCGTGGTCCACGGGCTCACGGTCACGAGCCCGGAGCGGACCTGGGCGGATCTGTGCGCCCTCCGTCCGCGCTGGGATGAGGCGGACCTCGTCGCCGCCGGCGACCATCTCGTCCGGCACCCGTGGGCGGGCGGCGGGCGGCTTCCGCCGCGCACCACCGTCGAACGCCTGGCCGAGGTCCTCGAGGCGCTCGCCCCGTTCCACGGCGTCGGCCGGGCCCGTGCCGCCCTGGGGCGGGTCCGCGTCGGAGCGGACTCCGCCATGGAGACCCACGCCCGCCTGGCGCTCATCGACGCGGGCCTGGGCGAGCCCCTGCTCCAGCACAAGGTCGCCCCCGACGATCCCGCACTGGCCGAGTCGGACCTGTACTTCGTCGACCTCCGGGTCGCCCTCGAGTACGACGGGGAGCATCACCTCGACCGGCAGCAGCAGGCCCGGGACGCGCGCCGGGACCGGCGCCTGCTCTCCTACGGCGTGACGCCGATGCGGATCACCGCTGCGGACCACGCCGAGGGCTAGCGCAGTGTCATCGCCCAGCTGCAGCAGCGCCGTCGTGCTCACGACTCGCCGTCTGAGGAAACGGCACGCGGCGAGTCGTGAGCGCAACGCCGAGCGAGGACGCGAGGAGCGGAGCTGGAGCCCGCCCCGCCCCGCTCCCCCGACGCACCCGGCCCCGCTCCCCCGCGGCCGTCAGTAGTACACGGCCAGGGGCCCGTGGGGGCCGTCCACCACGCTGCACGGGGTGCGGAAGATGCGCTCGAGCACCTCGGGGCGCAGGATCTCGCCGGGGGTGCCGGTCTCCACCACCTGGCCGTCGCCCATGGCCACGATGTGGTCGGCGTAGCGGGCGGCGAAGTTGATGTCGTGCAGCACGATCACCACGGTGCGGCCCAGCATGTCCGCGGCTCGTCGCAGCTGCTGCATCATCTGCACGGAATGCTGCATGTCCAGGTTGTTCAGCGGCTCGTCGAGCAGCACGTACTCGGTGTTCTGGGCGAGCACCATGGCCACATACGCGCGCTGGCGCTGGCCGCCGGAGAGCTGGTCCAGGTAGCGGTTCTCGAAGGGGCCGAGGTTGAGGAAGTCGATCGCCTCGGACACGTACCGCTCGTCCTCGAGCGTGAGGCGCCCCTGCGTGTACGGGTAGCGGCCGAAGCCCACCAGCTGGCGCACGGTCAGCCGGGTGACGAAGTGGTTCTCCTGGCGCAGGATCGACAGGGTCTGCGCGATCCGGCGCGACGGCGTCGAGGTGATGTCCTGCCCGCCCACGGCGATCGTGCCGGCGTCCACGTCCTGGAGCCGGCCGATCATGGTCAGCACCGTGGACTTGCCGGCCCCGTTGGGTCCGACGAGCGCGGTGATGCCTCCGGCCTCGATGTCGAGGTCCACGGGTCCGATGCACACCTCGTCGCTGTGGCGCTTGACCACGCCGCGCAGCTCGATCACAGACGTCCCTTTCTCATCACGACGATCAGGAAGGTGATGCCGCCGACGAGCTCGATGATCACCGTGACCGCACCTCCCGCGTAGAACACGTGCCGCAGCACGAAGTAGGCGAGGGTGAGCACCGCGTACGCGCCGAGGGCGGCCACGGGCAGCACCATGCGGTGGTCATGGGTGTCCACCAGGCTGTACGCCAGCGTGGCCACCAGGAACCCGAGGAAGGTCATGGGCCCCACGAGCGCGGTGGTCATGGCCATGAGCACGGACACCAGCAGCAGGGTGACCATCAGCTCGCGCCGGTGGTGCAGCCCGAGGTTGGTGGCGGAGTCCGCGCCGAGCGCCAGCACGTTCATGCGCCGCGAGCGCAGCCACAGCACCAGGCACACGACGACGACGATCGGCGCGGCGATCGCCACGTACTCGGACCGCGCGTTGGAGATGTTGCCGAAGAGCCGGGCGGAGAGCACGTCGAACGAGTTGGGGTCCAGCAGCCGCTGCATGAACGTGCTGAGCGCGGCCAGGCCGCCGCCGAGCACGACCCCCACCAGCAGCATCAGGTGGATGGACCCGTAGGGCCGGGAGAGCAGCCACGAGTAGAGCACGGTGGCCAGCACCACCATGAGCGCCGCCTGGGCCAGGAACGGCCCGGTGCCGGTGACCACGCCGATCCCCGCGGCGCCGAGCACGTACACGGCGCCCGTCTGGACGGCGGTGTACAGCGCCTCGAAGCCCATGATCGACGGCGTGATGATGCGGTTGCCGGTGACGGTGTGGAAGCTGACGGTGGCGAACGAGTGGCACAGCGCCACGATCGCGATCACGCCGAGGGAGTCCAGGCGCATGCCGGCGATCATCCAGAACGCGCGGGATCCCGGCTCGGCCTCGTTGCCCCACAGCAGGATGCCGGCGGTGGAGAGCACGGCGACGACGGCGAGGACGGCCACCACGAGGACGTAGCGGACGCGGTCCCGGCGGGTGGTGAACGCGCCGGAGGTCCGGGGGGCGTCGGTCTCGGCGGGGCCGGCGGCGGTGGAGCCGCCGACGGGGGCGGGGATCCGCCCGGGGCGCATGGTCGAGGGCTCAGCCATGCTTGGCCTGCCGGATCAGGAGTCCGAGGAACACGACGGCGCCCACGAGGCCGAGGATCAGGGAGATCGGCACCTCGAAGGGGGCGATCACGGTGCGTCCGATCAGGTCGCACACGATGACCACCCAGATGCCGACCATGACCACCCACGGCAGGTTCGTGCGCAGGTTGTCGCCGCGCACCATGGAGACGATGTTGGGCACCACGAGCCCCAGGAAGGGCAGGGCGCCGATCACCACCGTCACCACGCCGGTGGCCACGGCCACCATGGCCACGCCGGTGAGGATCACCGCGTTGTAGTTGAGGCCCACGTTGGTGGCCACGTCCTTGCCGAGGCCGGCCACGGTGAAGCGGTCGGCGATCACGAACACGGCCACGCAGACGACCAGCACGAGGAACAGGAGCTCGTAGCGGCCGCGCACCACGGAGGTGAAGGAGCCGGCGAACCACGCCCCGACCTGCTGGAGCATGTCCGTCTGCAGGGCGAGGAAGGTGGAGGCGGCGCCGACGACGGCGCCGAGCATGATGCCCACGATCGGCACGATCAGGGAAGACTGCAGCCGCACGCGGCGCAGGAAGAGGAAGAAGACCATGGTCCCGACGAACGCGAAGAGCACGGCGCCGGTCATCCGGGTGACGATGCTCGCCCCGGGGATCAGGATCATGGTGACGAGCAGCCCCAGCCCGGCCCACTCGGTGGTGCCGGTGGTGCTGGGCTCCACGAAGCGGTTCTGTGTCATGAGCTGCATGATCAGGCCGCACATGGCCATGGACGCGCCGGCCAGCACGAGGGCGACCGTGCGCGGGACGCGCGTGATGGCGAACATCTCGCGCCCACCCTCCGCGCCGACGTCGTAGACGCCCACGAAGAGGGAGACCACGGCCAGGAGCACGGTCACGGCGACGCCGGCCAGCAGCGGCCAGGTGCGCTGCCAGCGGGAGCGCTGGGGGCGGAGGACGGCGGGGGGTACCCAGCACACGCGTTCGCCCGGACCGGGCTCGGGGAGCCGGGTCCGGGCGTCGGCGACACCGGGGTGCAGGTCGGTCACCGGGCGCCTTCGAAGGCCTTCGCGAGGTCGTCCATCACGGTGGTGTAGTTCTGGATGTCCTCGGCGACGTAGAAGTCCTGGGGCAGGTAGACGATGTTGCCCTCCTTGACGGCGGTCACGTCCTTGAGCGCCTCGGAGCGCTCGATGAGCTCGGCGGCGGTGGCGTTGGCCTCGCCGGTGGCGGCGTCCCGGTCCATGACGATCAGCCAGTCCGGGTTGGACTGGGCGATGGCCTCGACGGAGATGTCGTCGCCCTGGTGGTTGTCGGAGCCGGCCTGCTCGAGGGCCGGGGTGAGGCCGAGGATGTCGAACATCGGGCCGATGGAGCGGCCGGTGCCCGGGGCCACGTAGGAGAGCTCGCCGCCGGTGGAGATCAGGCCCATGACGGTCTGCTCGGAGTCGTAGGCCTCCTTGGCCTTCGCGACGGCGTCGTCGAACTCCTTGTTGAGCGCCGCGGCGTCGGCCTGGTGGCCGGTGGCCTCGCCCAGGAGCGTCGTGAGCTCCTTGAGGCCCTCGTCCATCGGCTTCTGCTTCGGGTCGAAGTTCGTGTCGATCACGGCGGCGTCGCCGGTGAGCTCGTCGATCTCGGCCTTGCGCTCGTTGAAGCGCTGGCCGTTGAAGACGACGTCGGGCTCGGCGGTCACGAAGACCTCCATGTCCGGCTCGCGGTGGTTGCCGATGTCGGCCACCTCGTCGTCCTGGAGGTAGCCGGGGCCGCCCTCGCCCTTGAACATGAGCTGCTTGGGGGCGGCGGAGAGCTCGACGCCCCACTCGTCCAGGGTGCGGAAGGTGCGGTTGTCCGTGGTGATCACGGAGTCGATCTCCTCCGGCAGGGTGATCTCCGCGCCGGACATGTCCGTGACGGTGGCGCCCGCCGCGACGCCGTCGCCCGCGGGAGCCGAGGCCGAGCCGGAGCCCGCGGCCGAGCCGGTGTCCTCCGAGCCGGAGGCGGGCGCCTCGGCGGCGCCGCCGGCGGAGCAGCCCACGAGGGCGAGGGCGGCGACGGAGGCGAGGGAGAGGGCCTTCAGGCGGGGAGTGCGCGGGGAACGCTGCATGGTGCTCCTTCCGGGCGGCGCGGTCGAGGGCCGCCTCGGTTCACGGGGATCGGGGGGTCAGGCCGGCCCCCGTCGATCAGGTGAGCCTTGCCTCAGTCGATTACGGTACACGGATCTTTCGTATCCACCAATGTGACCGTCGGCACCCCCCGCCGCGACCCGTCACCGCCCGCCGTCTCCGCGCCGCGCCCGCGCCGGTCGCCGCGCCCCCGGCGACCCTGCGCCCGCAACCGCCACGGGTCGTCCCCGGCGGCCTCCCGGCGCGGCCTCCCTCAGTCCAGGGGCGTCACCTCGAGCGCGAACCGGCGCTCGCCCACGCGGGCCAGCACGAGCGTCGCGTGCCGCCCGCCGGCGGCGGCCCGGCCGCCCTTCGAGCCGCCCAGGACCTGCCGGCGGACCTCCTCGGGCGTCTCGCGCACGCCCCGCTTCTTCACGTCCAGGCGGCCGACCCCCGCCTCCTTCGCCCACCGGCGCAGAGACTTGAGGTGGAAATCGTGGACCGCGTCGATCCGGTACGCCCGGGCCAGCGGGTCGGCCGCGTGCTCGGTGGCCACCAAATAGGCCAGGTGCGGGTCCAGCTGGCGGGCCGGCGTCGGCCAGGAGACCGCCAGGTCCGTGACGAGCCCGGCCCGGATGACGGCGCCGTCCGGCTCGTGGAGCACCTCCCCCACCAGCCCGGGCATGCCCTCCTCCCCCACGGCCTCGACCCCCGGGGAGTCGCCGAAGTCCGCGCCGGAGACGAGCTCCGCCGTCGTCGCCTGCCCGCCGCGGGTGTCGATCACACGGGCGGCGCGGCGCACCCCGGGCCGGGCGGCGGCGTTGAACCACAGGGCGGCCTCCACGACGTCGCCGTCCACGCTGACCCACTCCGCCTCCGCGCCGGCCGGCACGGCCTCGTGGGGCAGGCCCGGGCCGAGCTTGACGCCGACCGGGACGCCGGTGGCCGCCAGCTCCTCGACCACGCTCAGCGGAGGGGAGAACGCCTCGGGGTCGAACACGCGGGCCGATCCGCCCCCGCCCACCTGGCGGCGCGCGGGGTCCAGCCACACGGCGTCCGCCTGCGCGGGCACGTGCTCGCGGGCCCACGGCACGGCGTCGCCGTGCACCACGCGGGCGCCGGGGCGGTCGGTCAGGTTGACCTCGGCGGCCGCGGCGACGACGGCGTCCCGCTCCACGGCGACCACCCCCAGGCCGGCGTCGGCGAACGCCCGGGCGTCCAGGCCCAGCCCGCAGCCCAGGTCGGCGACCGTCCGGGCCCCGGCGGCGGCCATCCGCTGCGCGTGCAGCGCCGCCACGACGGGCCGGGTGGCCTGCTCGAGGCCGTCCCGGGTGAACAGCATGCCCCGCGCGTCCGGGCCGAGCCGCGGCACAGCGCGGGCGCGCAGGTCCGCCTGGGTCAGCACGGCCGCCACCCGCTCGGGCGGATGCCCGGCGGCGCGCAGCCGGGAGGAGACCGCGAGCGCGTCCGCCGCGCGGTGCTCGCCCAGGGAGTCCAGCAGCGCCCGCCCTTCGGGCTCGAGGACAGGGGCGAGGGCGGTGGGGTCCGCCTCCGAGGCGGCGGCCGTGGGACGGGGGGCGCGGGCGGACGGACGGGGGCGGGCCATGGGCTCCAGCGTAGGTCCGCCGACGGCGCCCCCGCGCGGTGGCGGGCGGCGGTCCCTAGGATGGGTCCATGAATCTGCCCTTCGCCGACTCCACGCAGTCCACCCTCGGCATCGAGTGGGAGGTCGCGCTCGTGGACGCCGCGACCGGGGACCTGCGCTCCGAGGCGCCCGCGATTCTGCATGAGCTCCACAAGGAGGCCGGGCTCGCGGAGGGCGAGGACCACCCCCACGTCACCGGCGAGCTGCTGCAGAACACGGTCGAGCTGGTCACCGGCGTGCACGAGGCGGTCCCGACGGCGGTGGCCGAGCTCGGCACGATCGCGGCCCGGGTGGCGCGCGCCGCCGCCGACCGAGGCCTGGCGCTGTACTGCCAGGGCACCCACCCGTTCGGGGAGGCGATGACCCAGCCGATCACCCCCAAGGAGCGGTACGGCCGCATGGTGGACCTCACCCAGTACTGGGGCCGGCAGATGCTGATCTTCGGGGTCCACGTGCACGTGGGCCTCGACGATCCGGCCAAGGCGATGCCCGCCGTCAACCGCCTCATCAGCCGCTTCCCGCACCTGCTGGCGCTGTCCGCGTCCTCGCCGTTCTGGGTGGGGGCGGACACCGGCTACCAGTCCCAGCGCACCCAGCTCTTCCAGCAGCTGCCCACCGCGGGCCTGCCCTTCCAGTTCGAGACGTGGGCCGAGTTCGAGGCCTGCGTGCAGCAGATGACGGACGTGGGCATGGTGGAGGACGTCACCGAGTGCCGCTGGGACGTGCGCGCGGTGCCGCGGCTGGGCACGGTGGAGATGCGGGCGTGCGACGGGATGGCCACGCTCGAGGAGATCGCCGCCGTCGCCGCCTACACGCAGTGCCTCGTGCACGAGCTGTCCGCGGACGTGGAGCGGGGGCGCCACATGGAGATCCTGCCGCCGTGGTACACGCAGGAGAACAAGTGGCGGGCCTCCCGCTACGGGATGGACGCCACGGTGATCGTGGACGCCGCCGGCACCCAGGTGCCGCTGGCCGAGCACCTGGGCGCGGACCTCGAGCGGCTCGCGCCGATCGCCGAGGAGCTGGGCTGCGCCGCCGAGCTCGCCCACGCGCGCGTGCTCATGGAGCACAGCCCGGCGGACCGCCAGCGCGCCGTCGAGGCCGAGGCCCTGGCCGGCCCGCCCGCCGAGGGCGAGTCCGCCCACGACGCGGCGGCCCCGCTGCGCGCCGTGGTGCTCGACGCCGCCGCCCGCACCCGCGAGTCCCTGGAGCGCGTGGGCGGCTGACGGCGCGGCCCCCACCCGCCCGGCCTGGCGTCGCCCCAGGTCAGGCCGAGGTGCCCGACCGCGCCCCCACGCTTCCCCCGGCCGCTCGGGCGGGGCTACGGTCCCACCCATGCGAGCACTCACCTGGCAGGGAAAGCGCAACGTCGCCGTCGAGGACGTCCCGGATCCGCGGATCCAGGAGCCCACGGACGCGATCGTCGAGATCACCTCCACCGGCATCTGCGGATCGGACCTGCACCTCTACGAGGTGCTGGGCCCCTTCATGGACGCCGGGGACGTGATCGGCCACGAGCCGATGGGCATCGTGCGGGAGGTCGGCGCCGAGGTCACCCACATCAAGCCGGGCGACCGCGTGGTCGTCCCGTTCAACATCGCCTGCGGCCGCTGCTGGATGTGCGAGCGCGGCCTGCAGTCCCAGTGCGAGACCACCCAGGTCCGGGAGCAGGGCTCCGGTGCGGCGCTGCTGGGCTACTCCCGCCTCTACGGCTCCGTGCCCGGCGGGCAGGCGGAGTACCTGCGCGTCCCCCACGCGGACTACGGGCCGGTGAAGGTCCCGCACACCGGGCCCGACGAGCAGTGGCTGTTCCTCTCGGACGTGGTGCCCACCGCGTGGCAGGGCGTGCAGTACGCGCAGGTCCCGCGCGGCGGCACCCTCGCCGTGATCGGCCTCGGTCCCATCGGGCAGCTGGCGGCGCGCATCGGCGTGCACCAGGGCCTGCGCGTGATCGGCGTGGACCCGGTGCCCGAGCGGCGGGCGATGGCCGCCCGGCACGGCGTCGAGGTCCTGGACTCCTCCGACGGCGGCGTGGCCGAGCTGCTGCGCGAGCGCACGCAGGGCCGCGGCCCGGACGGCGTCGTGGACGCCGTGGGCATGGAGGCGCACGGCTCCCCCGTGGCGAAGGCGGCGCACACCGTGGTCGGCCTGCTGCCCGACGCGCTCGGGCGCGCGGCCATGAAGACCGCCGGCGTGGACCGGCTCGACGCCCTGCACACGGCGATCGACGCCGTCCGCCGCGGCGGCACCGTCTCCCTGTCCGGCGTCTACGGCGGCATGCAGTCCCCGATGCCCCTGCTGACCATGTTCGACAAGCAGGTCACCCTGGCCATGGGCCAGTGCAACGTGCGCCGGTGGGTCGACGACCTGCTGCCGCTGCTCGACGACCCCTCCGACCCGCTGGGCGTGCTGGACCTGACCACGCACACCGCTCCCCTCGAGGACGCCCCGGCCCTGTACGAGACGTTCCAGAAGAAGGAGGACGGCTGCATCAAGGTGGTGCTGAAGCCGTGAGGATCGTCGTCCTGGGCGCCACCGGCAACGTCGGCACCGCCCTGCTGGAGCGCCTCCACGCCGCCGACGAGGTGACCTCGATCGTCGGGGTGAGCCGCCGCGGCCCGGACCGGGCCGGGGCCCCCTACAATGGCGTCGAGTGGCACCGCCTGGACGTCGCGGAGCCCACGGCGGCGGGGCGGCTGAGCGAGATCGTCGCCGGCGCCGACGCCGTCGTCGACCTGGTGTGGGTGATCCGCCCCAACCGCGACCGCGACCACCTGCGCGCCGTCAATGTGGCCGGCAACGAGCGGGTGTTCCGGGCCGTGGCCGAGGCGGGCGTGCCCCACCTGGTCTACGCGTCCTCGGTGGGCGCGTACGGGCCCGGGCCGAAGGGCCGCGCCGTGCCCGAGTCCCACCCCACCACCGGGGTCCCCACCTCCCACTACGCGGCGCAGAAGGCCGAGGTCGAGTCGATCCTCGACCGCGTGCAGGCCGAGCACCCCGAGATGCTCGTGACCCGGCTGCGCCCCGGGCTGATCTTCCAGTCCGCCGCCGGGCCCGAGATCAAGGGCTACTTCCTGGGCGACCTCGTCCCCGCCCGGCTGGTCGCCCGCCTGCGCACCCCGGTGCTGCCGTTCCCGCGGGGCCTGCGATTCCAAGCGCTCACGGCCCAGGACGTGGCGGACGCGTACTGGCGCGTGATCGCCCATCGGGCGGGCGGGGCCTTCAATGTGGCCGCCGAACCCGTGCTGGACGCGCACACCATGGGCACCGTCCTCGGGGCGCGCCGCATCCTGGAGCTGCCCGTGGGCCTGTTCCGAGCGGCCGCGGCGCTGACCTACCGGGCACGGCTGCAGCCCACCGACCCAGGGTGGGTGGACATGGCGGCGGCTGTGCCCACCATGGACACCACGGCCCTGCGCGCCGCGACCGGCTGGTCCGAGACCACCGACGCCCGGGAGGCGGTCCGCCTCGTGCTCGACCATCTCGACGGCCCCGAAGGCCTCGGCAACGCCGGGCACCGGTCCCACTCGCCCACGGAATGAGGACGATGACCATCACCCGCCGGGCTGCCCTGACGGGCCTGCTCGGCGGCGCCGCCCTCGGCCTCGCCGCCTGCACCTCCTCCGGCTACCCCGCCGACCCGAACGGCACCCTGGACCGCGTCACGGGCGGGACGCTGCGCGCCGGCGTCGTGCATCACCCGCCCCACGTGGACGCCTCCGGCGCCGAGCCCGCGGGCCCGGAGCCGGACCTGATCCGCTCCTTCGCAGCGGCGCACGACGCGGAGATCGCCTGGACGGTCTCCGGCGAGGAGGCCCTCATGACCGCCCTGGAGAAGGGCGACGTGGACCTCGTGGCCGGCGGCCTGACCTCCGACTCGCCCTGGACGACCCACGCGAGCCTCACCCGCGACTACGCCGAGGCCGCCGGCCCGGACGGCGAGCCCGTGAAGCTCGTGATGGCCGTGCCGCCGGGCGAGAACCAGATGCTCGCCGCCCTCGAGGCCCACCTCGACGCCCAGGCCCGAGAGGCCGGCCGATGACGCGCCACGCCTCGACGGCTCACCGCTCCCCCGGCGGCCGGCGCTTCGGCGCGACCGAGCTGCCGCCGGAGATCGAGCGCGCCCTCCAACGGGCGGTGCGTCTGGAATGGGCCACGCTGGCGGTCCTGGCCGTCACCATCGCCCTGGTGGCCGTGGTGATGGGCTCCTCGCAGGCCATGCGCGCGGCTTGGATCGAGGACCTGCTCTCGCTGGTCCCACCGATCGCGTTCCTCGTGGCCGTGCGCGTGACGCGGCGGCATCCCACCCGGGCCCGCCCGTACGGCTCGCACCGATCCGTGGGCGTCGGCCACCTGGTGGCCGCCGTCGCGCTGTCCGTGATGGGCGTGATCCTGGTGGCCGACTCCGCCCTGGGACTGGTCACGGGCGAGCACCCGCCCATCGGCACGTTCGACCTCTTCGGCCACACCGTGTGGCAGGGCTGGTTCATGATGGCCGTGATGGCGCTGTCCATCCCGGGCCCCGTGCTCCTGGGCCGGGCGAAGCTCAAGCTCGCCGAGCAGCTGCACGACCGCGTGCTCTACGCGGACGCGGACATGAACAAGGCGGACTGGCAGACGGGCGTCGCCACCGTCGTCGGCGTGGCCGGCATCGGCCTGGGCTGGTGGTGGGCGGACTCCGCGGCCGCGATCTTCGTGGGCGTCAGCATCGTCCTGGACGGCTGGCGGAACCTGCGGGAGGCGGTGGGCAACCTCGCCGACCGGCGGGCCACCACCATCGACGGCGACCGCCCCCATCCGCTGATCGACCGTGCCGAGCACGTGGCCTGGGCGCAGCCGTGGGTGCGCCACGCGGGGGCCCGCGTCCGGGACGAGGGGCACGTGCTCCACGTCGAGATGTTCGTGGTGCCCCACGAGGGCGCCGGCGCCACGGTGGGCCGTTGCGCCCAGCTGCGCGAGGAGATCGTCGCGCTGGACTGGAAGCTCGAGGACGTCGTCGTGGTCCCGGTGGCGCAGCTGCCCGCCGAGGTCCACGGCGGCGCCTCGGGGGACGAGCAGTCCGGCGAGGAGTGAGGGGCCGCGGCCCCGCCGGCCGCGTCGCCGCGCGGCGGCGGGGTCGGCGGACCGGCTCAGCGCAGGAAGCGCTCGGCCAGGGTGTCCTCGGCGATGCGCTGCACGGCGCGCTGCTGGTCCTGGGCCCGCTCGTACAGCGCGGCCATCTCGCCGGCGTCGAGGACGGGCTCGTGCGGGGCGAGGGCCTCCAGGACGTGCCACATGGCGGCCTTGGCCTGGAGCATGCCCTGCAGCAGGTCCAGTTCGACCTGTGTCCAGCCGGAGCCGCGCGTGCGCATCAGGTTCACGGGGTTCACGCGCCCGGCCGCCTCGGCGGCCACGCCGGCGGCCTTCACCGGGACGGGCGTGGTGAGGCCCAGTTCGCGGATCAGGGCCTCGAGCCGCTCCTGGTCCTGCTCGACGTCGTCGCCCAGGCGGGTGAGGTCGGCGCCCTGCGGGGTGTCGTCCCAGGTCTGCGCGGCGGCCCGGAAGGCCTTCACGCCGGAGCGGGAGCCCAGCAGGTGCTGATTGAGGAAGTCTTCCAGCATCTCGCGGTCCACGCCGGAGGCCTGCGGATCGGCGCCCGGGGCGGGGGTCGAGGCGGAGTGCGGGTCGGGGGTCGGCTGCGCGGTGGTCATGTCCGTCTGTCTATGGGGCGGCGGCCCGCCCCGCAAGGACTCACCCCCGCCGGGATCAGACGCTGACGACCTCGACTGGCTGGCCCGGGTCGGCCCCGAACCACGCGTCCGAGGGGGCGACGCCGTCGCTCACCAGGCGCGCGCCGAGGGCGGCGACCATGGCGCCGTTGTCCGTGCACAGGTTCACGGGCGGCACGGTCAGCTCGATGCCGGCGGAGCGGCAGCGGTCGGCCAGCAGGCCGCGCAGGCGCGAGTTGGCGGCCACGCCGCCACCGAGCAGGAGGTGGGTGAGCCCGTGCTCGCGGCAGGCGCGGACGGCCTTGGCCGTGATGACATCCGCCACGGCCTCCTGGAACGAGGCGGCGATGTCCGCGCGGGGCACCTCGAGGCCGCGGGCCTCGAACTGCTCCACGGCCCGGGAGACGGCGGTCTTGAGCCCGGAGAAGGACCAGTCGTGCCGGTGCGGGCCGGGCTCCTCGACGCTGCCCACGAACTTGCCGGCGGTGAGCCCGCGCGGGAACCGGAAGGCCTTCGGGTCCCCCTCCTGGGCGAGCCGGTCGATCACGGGCCCGCCGGGGTAGCCGGCGCCGATGAGCCGGGCGACCTTGTCGTAGGCCTCGCCCGCCGCGTCGTCGATGGTGGAGCCGAGCAGCTCCACCTCGGAGCTGATCCGGCCCACGCGCAGGATCTCGGTGTGCCCGCCGGAGACGAGCAGGGCGCCGAGGTCCTCGGGCAGGTCGTCCCAGGCCTCGGGGCGGACCCCGTCGAGCATGCCCACGCCCACGTGCGCCACGAGGTGGTTGATCCCGTACAGGGGCGTGTCCAGGGCAGTGGCGAGGGCCTTGGCCCCCGCGACGCCCACCATGAGCGCGCCGGCCAGGCCCGGGCCCGAGGTCACGGCGATCGCGTCCAGGTCCTGCAGGCCCACGTCCGCGGCCTCCAGGGCGCGGCGGACGGTGGGCACGAGCGCCTCGAGGTGGGCTCGGGCGGCGATCTCCGGGATCACGCCGCCGAAGCGCACGTGCTCCTCCACGGAGGAGGCGACCTCGTGGGCCAGCAGCGCGGTGCCGCGGACGATCCCGACGCCGGTCTCGTCGCAGGAGGACTCGATGCCGAGGACGAGGGGGGCGGAGGTGGCGGTGGGCATGGGCTCCATCCTAGTGAGGGCGCGGCTCACAGGGCCTTGCGCATGATCACGGCGTCCTCGCCGCCCGGGTAGTACCGGCGCCGCACGTGCAGCTCCTCGAAGCCGTGGCGGGCGTAGAGGCGCCGGGCGGCGTCGTTGGAGGCGCGGACCTCGAGCATCAGGGCGGACGCGCCCCGGGCGGCGGCCTCGGCGGCCATCCACCGCAGCTGGGCCGCCCCGATCCCCCGGCCCTGGGCGGCCGCGACGGTGCCCACGGTCTGCACGTCGGCGACGTCCCCGGCCACCATGATCCCGCCGTACCCCACGATCTCCCCGGGGGCCGGGCCGTCCTCGTCCGGCGCGCCGGGCGCGGGGACGTCGCGGACCACCACGCGGTAGTCCCGGGTGGCGGGGCGGCCGTGCACGTCCGCACCGCCGGCGGGTCCGGCCTGCGCCAGCTCCTCCTCGTAGAAGCGCGCCGGCCACGCGTCCAGGGGGAACAGCGCGGCCTCGTGGGCGAGCACCTCGGGGATGTCCCACACGGTCATGGGGCGCAGCAGGTAGCCGGGCGGCAGGCCATGGCCGTCGTCCTCGCCCGCGGCGGGCCCGGCGGGGCGGTCGGCGTCGCTCACGCGCCGGCCCGCTTGCGGGGGCCGGGCACCTTGGCGTCGGACTCGCGCAGGTAGAGGGGCTCGGGGGCCACGAGGCCGCGGCCGCGGCGCAGCGCCAGCTCGGCCACCTGCCCCACCCCGACGGCGGTGGGCGTCGCCGCCTCCCAGCCGGGCACGGCGCGCAGCGCCTCGGGGTAGAGGCCGGCCCCCGCGCCGTAGGCGGGCAGGGACGTGACCTCGTCCGCGGCGGAGACGAAGGGGCCGTGCAGCAGGGTGGGCTGCCCGCCGACCTGGGCGTAGTGGGCCCAGTACACCTCGCGGCGGCGCGCGTCCGTGGCGACCACGAACTCCTCGGCGCCGTGGCGGAAGGCGTCCACGGCGGCGTCGTGGGCGAGGGCGTCCAGGCTGCGCACGCCGCGCACGGGCACGTCCCACGCCAGGCCGAGCGCGGCCGCGGTGGCCAGGCCGGCGCGCAGGCCGGTGAACGGGCCGGGGCCCACGCCCACGGCGACGGCGTCCAGCCCGGCGCCCGCCACCCCGGCCTCGGCCAGGACGGCGCGCACGGCCGGGGCGAGCACCTCGGCGTGCGCGTGGGTGTCCTCGGTGGCCCAGCGCGCGAGGGCCTCGCCGTCGCGCAGGACGGCGACGGAGGCGGCGGCGGACGAGTCGAGGGCGAGGAGCAGGGCCATGCCGGCCAGTCTACGGAAGCCGGACCCCGGCCCAGCGGGGGCCGTATCCGGTCACGACGGCGGAGCGCAGCTCCTCGGCCTGCTCGCCGTCCTCGTCCGAGAAGTCGGTGACGATCCCGCCGTCGTCCTCCCCCGGCCCCGCGGGCGCCGGGTCCTCGCCGCCGCGGGCGCGGACGATCTCCACGTCCAGCCACGAGGCGTCCGGGTCCTCGGGGAAGCCGGCGAGGGACTCGGCCAGGCCGCGGCCCCACTCGACCACGGTGACCGAGCGGTCCACGGTGGCGTCCAGGTCCAGGTCCGTCAGCTCCCCGGCCGAGCGCAGCCGGTACGCGTCCACGTGCACGAGGTCCGGGGTGCCCGCCGGGGCGTCGGCGGGGGCCGGGTGCACGCGGGAGAGCACGAAGGTGGGCGAGACCACGCCGGAGTGCACGCCGAACCCGGCGGCGAGCCCCTGCGTGAAGGTCGTCTTCCCGGCGCCGAGGTCCCCGGTGAGGATCAGGACATCGCCCCGGCGCAGCAGGGCCGCGAGCGCGGCGCCGAACGCGCGGGTGCCGGCCGCGCCGTCCAGGGGCACCCGGGCGAGGAGGGTGGGCTCCGGCAGGGCCGGGTCCGGGGCGGGGGGCTCGTGGCGGCTCATGCGCATGCCTCCTGGGCGTCGGGGGCCTCGCCGCCCTGGTGCGCGCGGTCCACGCGCGCGCCGATGCGGGTGACGAGCTCGTAGTTGATGGTGCCGGCGGCGGCGGCCCACTCGTCGGCGGGGATGCCCGAGGCGGGGCCGAACAGCTCGACGGCGTCGCCCGGCCGGTCGCGGGCGTCCGGGCCGAGGTCCACGACGAACTGGTCCATGGCGATGCGCCCCACCACGGGGACGGTCCGCCCGCCCACGTGGACGCGGGCGCCCTCGGCGATCCGCGGGACGCCGTCGGCGTAGCCCAGCGGCACGAGCCCCAGCGTGGTGGGGGCCGGGGCCACGTGGCGGAAGCCGTAGGAGACCCCCTGCCCGGCCGGCACCGGCTTCACGTTGGCCAGCGTGGTCCCCAGGGACATGGCCGGGCGCAGGCCCAGGGCCGTGGCGTCCACGCCCTCGAACGGGGAGAGCCCGTAGAGGCCGAGGCCCACGCGCACCATGTCCAGGTGGGTGTCCGGCCGGGAGAGGGTGGCGGGGGTGTTGGCCAGGTGGCGCAGCAGCGGGCGGCCGAGCACCGCGGCGGCCGCGGCGGCGGCCTCCTCGAAGCGGCGCAGCTGGGCCGTGGTCTCCTCGGCGCGCTCCGGGTCGTCGGCGACGCCCAGGTGGGAGAACACGCCCTCCACCGTCACGAGGCCCTCGGCCTCGTGCTGTGCCGCCCGCTCGAGGAGCTCCCCCCACTGCGCGGGGGCGCAGCCGTGGCGGCCCAGCCCCGTGTCCGCCTTGAGGTGCACGCGGGCGCGCACCGGGCCGGCGTCCGCCGCGCCGGGCGCCGGGCGCAGGGCGCGCACGGCCGCGGCGACGGCGTCGAGGTCCCAGCCCGAGACGCCGAGGGTCACGTCCGCCTCGAGCGCGGCGGCGAAGTCGGTGCCGACGGTGTGGAGCCAGGCGAGGATCGGCAGGCGCAGGCCCGCGGCGCGCAGCTCGAGGGCCTCGCGCACGTGGGCGACGCCGAGCCGGTCGGCGCCGGCGGCCTGCGCGGCGCGGGCTACGGCCACGGCGCCGTGGCCGTAGCCGTCGGCCTTCACCACGGCGGTGAGCAGCGGGCGGGTGCCGTCCTGACGGACGGTGCGGGCGCGCACGGCGGCCACGTTGTGCCGCACCGCGCCCAGGTCGATGCGCGCGGTCCGCTCGGCGGGTCCGGCGCTCCTGTCCTGCTGGGTCATCCTCGCGTCCTTCCGTCCTCGTCCCCGGCCCGCCACAGGCGCGCGGTGACCGCGCCCAGGGCCGCCGGCAGCGTCCTCGTGGTGAGCCGTCCGGCCCGCGCCTGCTCGGCGCCGGCCCGGGCGTGCAGCCAGGCGGCCGCCGCGGCGAGCGCCGCCGTCGGCACCGGCCCCGGCGCCTGTCCGGCGCGACGGGCGCGGGAGCGCCGGGCCACGTCCGCGGCCAGCACGGCGCCGAGCGCCCCGGCGAGCACGTCGCCCGTGCCGCCCATGGCCAGCTCCGGGCCGCCGTCGGCCACGAGCCACGCCTCGCCGTCGGGCTGGACGGTGAGCGTGCGCGGGCCCTTGAGCAGCACGGTCGCCCCGTGTGCGGCGCTCCAGGCGCGCAGGGCGGCCAGCGGGTCGGCGGCGTCGGCCCCGTCGGCCGGCAGCCGCTCGCGCAGTCGCGCCCACTCCCCCGCGTGCGGGGTCAGCACCACGGGCGTGCCGGCCTCGCGCAGCGCGCGCAGCTGGGCTGCGGTGACCAGCTCCAGGGCGGAGGCGTCGGCCACGAGCGCGGCCTCGGGCCGCTCGGCCAGGGCGGACAGCACGCCCTCCCAGCGGCGCCGCGCGTCGTCCTGCGTGTCGAGGCCCGGGCCGGCCACCCACGCGTCCGCGCGGTCCGGCGCGGGGCCCTCGGTGGAGACGAGCGCCTCGGGGTGCTCGGCGAGCACGCGGTCCCGGGTGGCCTCCGGCCCGGCGTGGTGGACCATGCCCGCCCCCGCATGCAGCGCCCCCGAGCAGCTGAGCACGGCGGCCCCCGGGTACCGCGGCGACCCGGCCGCCACGGCCACGAGCCCGCGCGTGTACTTGTGGGCGTCCGGCGCGGGCGCCGGGTGGGCGGCGCGCACGGCGGCCTCGTCGGCGAGGCGCAGCCGGGCGGCCGGCGACGTCGGCAGCTGCGGGCCCAGCCCGATGTCCACGGGGTGGACCTCGCCCGCCAGCGCGGCCCCCTCGCCCACGAGCAGGCCGGTCTTCAGGGCGCCGAACGTCACGGTGGCGTCAGCGCGCAGCGCCTCGCCCCGGACCTCGCCCGTGTCCGCGTCCACGCCGGAGGGCACGTCGCAGGCCAGCACGACGGCGTCGCGCGGCAGGGCCCGGGCCGCCGGCGGCAGGGTGAGCTCCCCCGCGAAGCCGGTGCCGAGCATCCCGTCGATGACCAGCGCGGCCGCGGCGGGCACCGCGTCGGCGCGCCGTCCCCCGGCCGCCCGCAGCGCCGCCCAGCCCTCGGCGTGCCAGCGGGGGGCGCCGTCGTCGTCGTGGCGCACGGGCACGGCCACCGCGGCCACGCCCCGGCGGCGCAAGAAGGCGAGCGCGAAGAGGGCGTCCCCGCCGTTGTTGCCCGGGCCCACGAGCGCGGCCACCGTGGTCCCGGCCACCGGGCCGCGCGCCCGCAGCAGGGCGGCGGCGTGCTCGGCGAGGGCCCAGGCGGCGTCGCGCATCATCGCCGGGCCGCGGCCGGCGGCCAGCAGCGGCGCCTCAGCCGCGCGCACCGCGGATCCGGCGACGGCGACGCGGCGCAGCTCCTCGACGCTCACGCTCCGTCCTCCCCCGCGCGCCGCTCGGCCACCACGTAGGCGGCGGCCACGTCGCCGTCGTGGCTCAGGGACAGGTGCCAGTGCGTGATGCCCTGCGCCTCGGCCTGGGCCTGCACCGTGCCGGTGAGGTGCACGGTGGGGCGGCCGTCGCCGTGGTCCGGGCGCGGGATCCAGCAGTGGTGCCACATCATCCCGGGCGGGGCGCCCATCGCCTTGGCGATCGCCTCCTTCGCGGCGAACCGCGCGGCCAGCGAGCGCAGGGGCAGGTCTCGCTCGTCCTCCGTGAACAGGCGCTCGCGCAGGGCGGGCGTGCGCTCCAGCTGCGCCCGGAACCGCGGCACGTCCACCACGTCCATCCCGACTCCCACGATCATGCCGAACCCTCTCCTCGTGCCGGGGCCGCGGACGCCGCGGCGGCGGGGGCAGCCGAGGCACCCGAAGCGGGACCGGCGGCGCCGACCTCGGCGCCCACCGGCTGGCCGCGCAGCCGCTTGGCCAGGTCCAGGGGCCACTGCAGCACGCCGGGCAGCTCCTGGTCGCAGCCGGGGGTCGCCATGGCCTTGCCGTAGGCGAGCACCCCGTAGGCGCCGTGGCGCACCCGGCCCCACCGGTCCAGCCCGGCGTCGAACGCGACCATGGACACCCGGCCCTCCTGCGGCGTCCAGCACCGCTCGACGAGCAGCCGCGAGCGCTCCAGGTGCTGGTGGAACGTGAGCACGCCGAGGTGCTCCAGGCCGAGCTCGCGCATGCGGGCGGCGGCGTGCATCGCCTCGCCCTGGGTGGTGAGCGGGTCGGGGGCGAAGCACTCCACGCTCACGCCGGCCAGGCGGGGGTCCCGCCGCTCCTCGGGGCCGCACAGGCGCTCGTGGCCGTCCGGGCCGAGGTGCGCGGAGACGAACAGGCGGTCGGCGACGCCGTCGGCGGCCAGCTCGATCGCGGCGTCGTACACCCGGGGCTGGCTGTAGAGCACCAGCAGGGCGTCCACGCGCTCCGGGTCGTCCGGGCGCGGGGAGGTCACGGCGTGCGCGGCCCAGCCGACCCCGAACGCCAGGGCGAGGGCGGCGGTGCCCGCCGCGGCGGACAGCAGGGCCCGCACCCCGCGCGGCACGCCTCGCGCGCCGCGCCGGGCGCGCGCCCGGTCCGAGCCCTCGCTCATGCGCCCTCGGGGACCTGCCGCAGGATCACGGTGGAGCGGGCGGGCACCTCGAGCACCTCGCCGGCGCGCACGCGCGGGCGGGATCCGCTGGGGGCCACGTGGGACGAGGTGTCCACCACGACCTCCCATGTCTCCGGGAAGAGCGGGCCGGGCAGGGTGTAGGGCACCGGCTCCCACCAGGCGTTCATGAGCACGTAGAAGTCGCGGTGCGCCGCGTCGTCGGCGTCCTCGGGGCGGGCGATCGCGTGCCCGGAGAGGAAGAAGCCGATCGAGCGGGCCTCCGAGCCCCAGTCGTCCTCCGTCTTGGCGGTGGCGTCCGGCTCGAGCCAGACGATGTCCGGCAGCGGGGCGTGCACGTCGCGCGCGGCCGGGCGTCCGTCGAAGTGGTGACGGCGGCGGAACACCGCGTGCTCGCGGCGCAGGCGCAGCAGGTCACGGGTGAAGGCGACGAGCGCGTCGTCCACCGCGGACCAGTCGATCCAGGAGATCTCGTTGTCCTGGCAGTAGACGTTGTTGTTGCCGCCCTGGGTGCGGCCCAGCTCGTCGCCGTGGCTGATCATCGGCACGCCCTGGCTGATCAGCAGGGTGGCCAGGAAGTTGCGCTGCTGGCGGGCGCGCAGGGTGAGCACCTCGGGGTCGTCGGTCTCTCCCTCCACGCCGCAGTTCCACGAGCGGTTGTGGGAGTCGCCGTCGTTGTTGTCCTCGCCGTTGGCCTCGTTGTGCTTCTCGTTGTAGGAGACGAGGTCGCGCAGCGTGAAGCCGTCGTGGGCGGTGACGAAGTTCACCGAGGCGCCGGGGCTGCGCCCGTCCCCCTCGTAGAGGTCCGCGGAGCCGGTCAGGCGGGTGGCGAACTCGCCGAGGGTGCCGGGCTCGCCGCGCCAGAAGTCCCGCACGGTGTCCCGGTACATGCCGTTCCACTCGGACCAGATGCCCGGGAAGTTGCCCACCTGGTACCCGCCCCAGCCCACGTCCCACGGCTCGGCGATGAGCTTGACCGTGCGCAGCACCGGGTCCTGGCGGACCACGTCGAAGAAGGCCGAGAACATGTCCGGGCCCTGCTCGCCCTCCACGCGGGTCAGGGTGGTGGCCAGGTCGAAGCGGAAGCCGTCCACGTGCATCTCGGTGACCCAGTGGCGCAGCGAGTCCATGACCAGCTGGAGGGCCTTGGGGCTGGAGAGGTCCACGGAGTTGCCGGTGCCGGTGTAGTCCATGTAGTGCCGCTCGTCGCCCTCGACGAGGTGGTAATAGCCGGCGTTGTCCAGGCCGCGCATGCTCAGCATGGGGCCCTTGTCGTTGCCCTCGGCGGTGTGGTTGTAGACAACGTCGAGGATCACCTCGAGGCCGGCGGCGTGCAGGTCCTTCACCATCTGCTTGAACTCGCGCACCTGCCCGCCGACCTCCTGGGAGGCCGCGTAGGCGGCGTGCGGGGCGAAGAAGCCGAGCGTGTTGTAGCCCCAGTAGTTGCTCAGCCCCTTCTCCTGCAGGGTGGCGTCGTCCACGAACTGGTGGACCGGCATCAGCTCAACGGCGGTCACCCCCAGGTCCGTGAGGTGGCGGACCACCTCGGGGTGGGCCATGCCGGCGTAGGTGCCGCGCAGCTCCTCGGGCACGGCGGGGTGCCGCATGGTCATGCCCTTGACGTGGGTCTCGTAGACCACGGTGTCGGTCATCGCGATGTTCGGCGGGGCGTCCTCGCCCCAGTCGAAGTCGTCGTCCGTGACGACGCCGAGCATGGTGGTCCCCAGGTTGTCCGAGGTGTCCATGCGGTCCGGCTCGTCGAAGTCGTAGGAGTGGTGCTGCTGGCCCCACTCGTGCTCGCCGGCGAACGCGCGGGCGTACGGGTCCACGAGGATCTTCGCCGGGTTGTGCCAGAGGCCGCGGGAGGGGTCCCAGGGGCCGGTCACGCGGTAGCCGTAGCGCTGGCCGTGCCCGACGCCGGCCACGTGGACGTGCCACGTGGTGCCGTGGCGCTCCACGACGGGCAGGCGGGTCTCGACGCCGTCCTCGTCCACCAGGCACAGCTCGACCGACTCCGCCTCGCGGGCCAGCGCGACGGCGAAGTTCGTTCCGGTCTCGTCCACCGTGGCCCCGAGGGGGTACGGCTGGCCGATGTCCACAGTGTGCATAACTCTCCGAGGGGTCGTTCGACGGGGCCCGACCATCGGGCTCCCTCCGGGAGTCTACTGGGGCGTAGGGGCACGGACCCGGGCCGGCGCCGGCCAGGCCTGGCCCGGCCGGCGGGCGGCGTGGCCGGGGCCTCAGCCCAGGCGCGTGCCGCCCACGGCCGCGTGGGCCGCCCCCGCGGCGGCCCGGCCCGCCGAGCCTCCCGGGCGCCCGGCGGTGCCGGACAGGGACATGGCCGCGCGCAGCACCGCCGTCTGACGTGGCCAGACCTCGTTCGCGCCGGCCGCCCAGTACGGGCGCCCCACGAAGGTGAACGCCATGGCCCGGGAGCCGTCCCGGCTGGACACGGCGAGCGAGGCGGAGCCGAATCCGCCGCCGTCGTGGCCGTAGAGCACCTCGCCGGCGCGGACGGGGTCCGGGACCTGGAAGATCCCGTAGCCGTAGGCGGCCGCCCGGGCGGCGCCCACCGGGGTGACCATCGCGTCCACGGAGGCCTGGCCGACCAGACGGCCCCGCATCAGGGCCTGGTAGAAGCGCACGACGTCCCCGGCCGTGGCGTTGACGGCCGCGGCGCCGGCGAACACGGACTGGTCGATCGTCTGCAGCCGCATGGTCTGCCCGGGCCGGACGGCGGCGTCCTCCATCTCGGCGCCCCGCACCAGGGCGCCCTCCTCCAGGCGCGTGCGGTGCATGCCCGCCGGGCGGAAGACACGGTCGCGGATGAGGGAGGACAGCGGACGGCCCGCCGCCGCCTCGACCATGAGCTGGGCGACGACGTATCCCGTGTTCGAGTAACCCCAGTCGGTGCCGGGCTCGAACCACCAGCCGTCCTGCTTCGCCAGCTCCACCAGCTCACGCGGCGGGTAGGAGCGGGCGACGACGTCGCGCACGTGCTCCAGGGGCAGGTCCCACAGCGACACGTGGTCCATCAGCACCCAGACGGCGTCGGGCATCCCTGAGGTGTGGTTGAGCAGCTGGCCGAGCGTCACGGACTCGCGGCCGGGCCACAGCCCGGGCAGGACCTCGCCGATCGTGGAGTCCAGGCGCAGGGTGCCCCGCTCGATCTCCTGGAAGGCCACGGTGGCGGTCATGGCCTTGGTCACGCTCGCCACGCGGGCCACGGACTGCGGACGCGCCGGGGCCGGGGAGGCCGTGGAGCGGCGCCCCGCGGCGAGCTCCACGAGTCCGGCGGGGCTCGCGGCCGCGCAGACGGCGCCCGCCACCGGCCACTGCACGAGTGCCTCGAGCGCGGCCTGCAGGGCGGCGCTGTCCGGGGTGCGGGAGGACCGCGCGGAGGGTGCAGCGGCCGCGGGGGCGCTGAGGCCCGCGGGCAGGGCGAGACAGGCCGCACCGGCGGCCAGCCCCTGGGTCAGACGGCGACGGGAGGTGGACATGGGCGGGCTCCTCGGGATCGGTGGGGGTGGAAGGCCACGGCGCCCATGGCGACCGTGACGTGGATCACCCTACCGCCCTGGCCGGCCACGCTCCTGCGGGACGGCTCGGGCCCGGTCGCCATGCGGCGACCGGGCCCGAGGGCGTCGAGGCGGGAGTGCCTCAGCGGCGGCGGGTCACTCCACGGTGACGGACTTGGCCAGGTTGCGCGGCTGGTCCACGTCGTAGCCCTTGGCGGAGGCCAGCTCGAGGGCGAAGATCTGCAGCGGCACGGTGGTGAGCAGCGGCATCAGCATCGGCTGGGTCTCCGGGACTTCGATGACGACCTCGGCGTGGCTGCGCACGGCCTGGTCGCCGCGCTCGGCCACCACGAAGGTGCGGGCGCCGCGGGCGCGGACCTCCTGGATGTTGGAGACGACCTTGGCGTGCAAGGAGTGCCGGTCCATCGGGGAGGGCATCACCACGAAGACGGCCTGGCCGTCGTCGATCAGGGCGATGGGGCCGTGCTTGAGCTCGCCTGCGGCGAAGCCCTCGGCGTGGATGTAGGCCAGCTCCTTGAGCTTGAGCGCGCCCTCCATGGCCACGGGGTAGCCCACGTTGCGGCCGAGGAAGAGCACCGAGGAGGTGTCCGCCATGGAGCGGGCCAGCTCCTTGACCTGCTCCTTGTCGTCCAGGATCTCCTGGATCTTGCCGGGGATGGCGTGCAGGTCCGCCAGGATGTCCTTGATCTGGCCGCTGAACAGCTTCTTGTTCAGCTGCGCCAGGTAGAGGCCCAGCAGGTAGGCGGCGGTGATCTGCGCCAGGAACGCCTTGGTGGAGGCGACGGCGATCTCCGGGCCGGCGTGCGTGTAGAGCACGGCGTCCGACTCGCGCGGGATGGTGGAGCCGTTGGTGTTGCAGATGGACACCGTGCGGGCGCCCTGCTCCTTGGCGTAGCGGACGGCCATGAGGGTGTCCATGGTCTCGCCGGACTGGGAGATGGACACCACGAGGGTGTTCGGGTCGATGATCGGGTCGCGGTAGCGGAACTCGTGGGAGAGCTCCACCTCGACCGGGATGCGGCACCAGTGCTCGATGGCGTACTTCGCCACGGTGCCGGCGTAGGCGGAGGTGCCGCACGCCAGGACGATGATCTTGTTGACCGCCTTGAGCTCCTCGGGGTCGATCCGCAGCTCGTCCAGCACGAGGGTGCCGGCGGCGTCCATGCGGCCCAGCAGGGTGTCCTGCACGGCCTGCGGCTGGTCGTGGATCTCCTTCTCCATGAAGGTCTCGTAGCCGCCCTTCTCCGCGGCGGAGGCGTCCCAGTCCACGGTGAAGCGCTTGCCCTCGGCGGGGCTGCCGGCGAAGTCGGTGATCTCCACGCCCTCGGCGGTGATGGTGACGACCTGGTCCTGCTCCAGCTCGATGGCCTCGCGGGTGAAGTCGATGAAGCCGGACACGTCCGAGCCCAGAAAGTTCTCGCCCTCGCCGAGGCCCACGACGAGCGGGGAGTTGCGGCGGGAGGCCACCACGCGGTCCGGGTGGTCCACGTGCACGGCCAGCAGGGTGAAGGCGCCCTCGAGGCGCTGGGAGGCCAGCTGCAGGGAGCGGGTCAGGTCCTGGCCGCCGGCGTTGCGGTAGACGTCGGCGAGCAGGTGCGCGGCGACCTCGGTGTCCGTCTCGGAGAGGAACTCGGCGCCCTTGGCCAGCAGCTCCTCGCGCAGCTCGGCGTAGTTCTCGATGATGCCGTTGTGGATCATGGCCAGGCGGCCCTCGTCCGCCACGTGCGGGTGCGCGTTGACGTCGGTGGGCCCGCCGTGGGTGGCCCAGCGGGTGTGGCCGATGCCCACGAGGCCGGTGGGCACGGGGTGCTCCTCCAGCTCCTGGGCGAGGTTGGCGAGCTTGCCCGCTTTCTTGCGGTGGTACAGCTCGCCGCCGTCCACCACGGCGACACCGGCGGAGTCGTATCCGCGATATTCGAGTCGACGCAGCCCCTCCATCAGGACGTCGAGAGCGCCGTGCTCACGGGTCGAGGAGGGCTGGCCGATGTATCCGACGATTCCGCACATGCGGACGAGGATACCGGGCGCGGGCCCCTTCCGCTGACGGCGGCCGGGCTCAGGCCGCGCCGGTGCCGAAGCCGTGCGGATGGGCCCGCTGCCACGCCCAGAGGTCGCGCACCATGGCGGTGACGTCGCGCCGGGCCCGCCAGCCCACCTCGGCCTCGACGGCGTCCACCGCCGCGCACGACTCGGCGATGTCCCCGGCGCGCCGCGCCGTCACGCGGCACGGGATCCGCGCCCCGGTGACCTCCTCGAACGCGCGCACCATCTCGAAGACCGTCACGCCCTCGCCGCGGCCGATGTTCCACACCCGCGTCGTCGGCTCCGCCCCGTCCCCGCGGCGCGCCGCGAGCCACGCCAGGGCGGCCAGGTGCGCCTCGGCGAGGTCCATCACGTGGATGAAGTCCCGCACGGCGCTGCCGTCCCGAGTGGGGAAGTCCGCCCCGAAGACCTGCAGCTCCGGGTAGGCCCCCGTCGCCACGCGCGCCACGAACGGCATGAGGTTGGCGGGGACGCCGCGGGGGTCCTCCCCCAGCCGGCCGGACGGGTGGGCGCCCACGGGGTTGAAGTAGCGCAGCATCGCCAGGCCCACACCGTCCGTGGTGGCGCAGACGTCCCGCAGGACATGCTCGGCCATCAGCTTGGAGCGGCCGTAGGGCGAGACCGGGTCCGTGGGGGCCGTCTCGTCCACGGGGACGGGGGCGCGGTCGCCGTAGACGGTGGCGGAGGAGGAGAACAGCACGGTCCGCGCCCCGGCCGCGAGCGCGGCCGCGGCCACCGCGGCGGTGCCGCCCACGTTGACGTCGTAGTAGTCGGCCGGGCGGCTCAGGGACTCGGCCGGGGACTTCAGGCCGGCGAAGTGCACCATCGCCTCGGGTGCGAAGGCCTCCAGGGCGGCCCGGTAGTCCGCCGGGCAGCGGATGTCGGCGACCACGAGGTCCAGCCGCCGGCCGCCGAGGGCCACGCCGGCGAGCTCGGCCGCCCGCTCGAGCGGCGCCGTCGAGCCGGCCACGAGGCTGTCCAGCACCAGGACGTCGTGGCCGGCCTCGAGCAGGACCACGACGGTGTGGGACCCCAGGTAGCCGGCTCCGCCGGTCACGAGCACGCGCATGGGCCGATCCTATGCCGCCCCCGTGACGCCGCGCCGCGTGCGTCCCCGGGCCGGGCCGAGGCCGGCGCGGCACCATACTGGTGGGGTGAAGGACTCCACCCAGCCCGCGCCGCCGGTTCCCGAGGACCTCGAGGACGACCCGGTCTCGGACCACCACCGCTCCCCCTTCGTGGAGCTCGAGCGCCAGACCTGGGCCCGGCTCGCCACGGAGATGGCCCAGCCGTTCGACCAGGGGGACGTCGAGCGGCTGCGCGGCCTCGGCGAGCACCTGTCCCTGCGCGAGGTGGCGGAGGTGTACCTGCCGCTGTCGCGCCTGCTGAGCATCAACGTGGAGGCCTCCGGGGCGCTGCGCAGCGCGACCAACGCGTTCCTCGGGGAGCGCACGGGGCGCACCCCGTACGTGATCGGCGTGGCCGGCTCGGTCGCCGTCGGGAAGTCGACGACGGCCCGCGTGCTCCAGGAGATGCTGCGCCGCTGGCCCACCACCCCGCGCGTCGAGCTGATCACCACGGACGGCTTCCTGCACCCCAACGCAGTGCTGCAGGAGCGCGGCATCATGGCCCGCAAGGGCTTCCCCGAGTCCTACGACCGCCGGGCGCTGCTGCGCTTCATGGTGGACGTGAAGTCCGGGGCGCAGGAGGTGCGCGCGCCCGTCTACTCGCACATCACCTATGACATCGTCCCGGGCGAGGAGCAGGTGGTGCGCCGACCGGACGTGCTGATCGTCGAGGGCCTCAACGTGCTGGCCCCGCCGGTGACCCGCGCGGACGGCACGGCCGGGCTCTCCGTCTCGGACTTCTTCGACTTCTCCGTGTACGTGGACGCCCGCGCGGACTGGATCCGCTCCTGGTACATCGAGCGGTTCATGGGCCTGCGCTCGGGCGCGTTCGCGGACCCGCGCAGCTACTTCCATCGCTACGCCACGCTCTCCGACGCCGAGGCGCAGGGCACCGCCGAGTCCATCTGGGACTCCATCAACGGCCCGAACCTGCAGCAGAACGTGCAGCCCACCCGCGGGCGCGCCCGGCTGGTGCTCACCAAGAACGCCCAGCACGAGGTGACCCGCGTGCTCCTGAGGAAGGTCTGAGGCCGGTGGCTCGCCGCGCGCTGCCCGCCGCCGGCCTGGCCGTGCTCGCCGCCCTCGCGGCCGGCTGCTCGCTCTCGGACGGGCTGCCCGCGCCCTCGACGACGACGTCGGCCCCGGCGGCGTCGTCCTCCTCGCCGGGCGCGCCGGACGCCTCCGGCCCGGCAGGGTCCTCCGCCTCGCCGAGCGGCACGGCCACGGGCCCCGCCCCCTCCTCCGTCGCTCCCGCGGGCGCGCATGCGGACCCGGCCGCCCTGGACGTCGTCGTGAACAAGGCCCGCCCCCTCTCCCCCGTGGACTGGGCGCCGCAGGACCTCGTCCCCGTGCCGGGCTCCGACCTGCCCCTGCGCGCCGAGGCCGCCCGGGCTGCCGGCGGCCTGCTGGAGGCCGCCGCGGCGGCCGGGCACGAGCTCGTGACCCTCAGCGCCTACCGCTCCCACGCATACCAGGCGCAGACCTACGGCCACTGGGTGGACGAGCTCGGGCGGCAGGAGGCGGACCGGGTCTCGGCCCGGCCCGGCCACTCCGAGCACCAGACCGGCCTCGCGTGGGACGTGGGCGACCCCGAGTCCCCGCAGTGCCACCTCGAGGCCTGTTTCGGGGACACCGCGGCCGGCCGCTGGGTGGCCGAGCACGCCGCCGAGCACGGGTTCGTGGTCCGCTATCCCGCGGGGGCGGAGCACGTCACCGGCTACGCCCCCGAGCCCTGGCACCTGCGGTTCGTGGGACGCGAGGCGGCCGCGGCCGTCGAGGCCGCCGGCGGGGTGCTGGAGACGGCCTGGGGGCTGCCTGCGGCGCCGGACTATCCGGGCTGATCTGCGGGTTCCGCACCGCGACGCAGATCACGTAGGCAGGGATTCCTCTCTGGGCTTAGACTTCGTCCCATGCTTCAGGGTTTCAAGGAATTCATCATGAAGGGCAACGTCATCGACCTGGCGGTTGCCGTCGTCATCGGCGCCGCGTTCGGCGCCGTCATCAACGCCATCGTCGACTCGGTCCTCATGCCGCTGATCGCCGCGCTGTTCCGCGCCCCGAGCTTCGACGACTGGCTGGTCCTCGACATCAACGGCGTGCTCGTGAAGTTCGGCGTGGTGCTCACCGCCGTCGTCAACTTCCTGCTCATCGCCGCCGCCGTCTACTTCGCCATCGTCCTGCCGATGAACAAGATGATCGAGCGCCGCAACCGCCGCCTCGGCATCGACCCCGCCAAGGAGGAGGTCCCGGAGGACGTCGCGCTGCTCACCGAGATCCGCGACCTGCTGTCCGCCCAGCGCGGCGGCGCCGCCGGCACCACGCACACCACCCTCTGACCTCTCCGCCCGCCGGACCGCGAAGGGCCCGGGACGACTCCCACGAGTCGTCCCGGGCCCTTCCTCGTGTGGTCCGGCGGCCCTCCCCGATCCGGCGTGCCGGGGGCGGGCTCAGCGCTGCGGCGCGACGTCCGGGTCCCCCCGGTCCCGGTCCAGGCACGGCAGCCACTCCACGGGGGCGCCGTGCCGCTCGCAGACGGGCGCGTCCACCGCGACGAACGCGGCGCCCCACAGCACGGCGAGCCCCGCCAGCAGCGCCCCGAAGAGGGACCACCGCGGGGGCCGGGGCACCGCCTCCGAGCTCACGGGCGCCCCCTCAGACGTGCAGGCGCAGCTCGCGCTGCACGACGTCGGCCAGCGCCTCGGCCTCGCGGCCGGCGGTCTCCTCGTCCGGGGCCTCGACCATGACGCGCACGACGGGCTCGGTGCCCGAGGGGCGCAGCAGCACCCGTCCGGTCTCGCCCAGCCGGGCCTCGGCCTCGGCGACGGCGGCCTGGACGGCCACGTCCTCGGCGGCCCGGGACTTGTCCACGCCGCGCACGTTCACGAGCACCTGCGGCAGGCGGTCCATCACGGCGGCCAGGGCGGACAGCGGCCGGCCGGTCTCGGCCACGCGGGCGGCCAGCTGCAGGCCGGTGAGCACGCCGTCACCGGTGGTGGCGTGGTCGGAGAAGATCACGTGGCCGGACTGCTCGCCGCCGAGGGAGTAGTCGCCCAGCTTCATGCCGGCCAGCACGTAGCGGTCGCCGACCTGGGTCTCCACGAGCTGCACGCCCTCGCGGCCCATGGCCAGCTTCAGGCCGAGGTTGGACATCACCGTCACCACGAGCGTGTCGTCGCGCAGGACGCCGCGGTCCTTCATGGCCACGGCCATGACGCCCATGATCTGGTCGCCGTCCACCACCTCGCCGCGCTCGTCCACGGCGAGGCAGCGGTCGGCGTCGCCGTCGTGGGCGATGCCCAGGTCGGCGCCGTGCTCGAGGACGGCCGCCTGGAGCTTCTCCAGGTGGGTGGAGCCGTAGCCCTCGTTGATGTTGAGCCCGTCCGGGGACGCGCCGATCACGACGACCTCCGCGCCGGCGTCGCGGAACGCCTCGGGCGAGCAGCCCGCGGCCGCGCCGTGGGCGCAGTCCAGGACGACCTTCAGCCCCTCGAGGCGGTGCGGCAGCGCCTGGAGCAGGTGCACCACGTAGCGGTCCTCGGCGTCGGAGAACACCTTGACCCGGCCCACGTCCGCGCCCTGGGGGCGTCGCGGCTCGACGCCCTCGAGGTGGCGGATGATCTCGTCCTCCTGGGCGTCGGTGAGCTTCTCGCCGCCGCGCGCCAGGAACTTGATGCCGTTGTCCGGGGCCGGGTTGTGGGAGGCGGAGATCATGACGCCGAAGTCCGCCCCCAGGTCCCCCACGAGGTAGGCGGCCGCGGGCGTGGGGAGCACGCCGGCGTCCCACACGTCCACGCCCGAGGACGCCAGGCCCGCCTGGACGGCGGCGGCGATGAACTCCCCGCTGATGCGCGGGTCGCGGGCCACGACGGCGACGGGGCGTCGTCCCGCCTCCAGCGCCTCGGCGCCGAGCACGGGCGCGGCGGCCTGGGCCAGCTGGACGGACAACTCCACGGTGAGGGTCTCGTTGGCCAGGCCACGGACGCCATCGGTTCCGAACAATCTCGACATGATCAGTCAGTGTAGGACCCGCCCCCTGCGGCCTGCATCACGGGGAGGTCACGAAACGGGACCGGGACCGGTAGCATCGGACCGGACGAGTCCTTACGACGCGCGCCCGCGTGCCTGAGCGCGCCGCCGCCGACGAGGACTCCCGCCCCGAACAGAAGGACCCGCCCCATGCCCGAGCAGTCTCCGACTCCGTCCTCCCGCCCCTGGACGCGCCGCACCGTGCTGGGCGGCACGGGCCTGGCGATCGCGGCCGGCGTCGCCGGGTGCTCCCGGCCCGAGGCGGGCGAGGAGGCCGAGGAGACCGAGGCGGCGGCGAAGCGGCTGCCCGCCCCGGACATCCTGACCACCGCGCAGTGGGGCGCCCTGCAGCCCAACTACCACCTGCAGACGCTCGACGAGCGCCCCTCCTACCTGGTCATCCACCACACCACCACGCCGAACGTCACGGACGGCTCCCGCGAGGCGGCCGAGAGCATCGCCAAGATGGTCCAGAACGCCCACATGGGCACGTATAACGACTGGGGCGACACCGGCCAGCACTTCACCGTCTCCCGCGGCGGCTTCGCCCTGGAGGGCCGCCACGGCTCCCGCTACACGCTGGAGCAGGGCCAGTCCTTCATGCTGGGCGTGCATGCCCTCGGCTTCAACGCGTACGCGCTCGGCATCGAGTGCGAGGGCCTGTACACGCTGAACCCGCCGCCGCAGAGCCTCTACGCGGGCCTCGTGCCCCTGGCCGCCTACATCTGCCAGCAGTACGAGCTGCCGCCCTCGCGCATCATCGGTCACCGCGACGTCACCGCCACCAGCTGCTGCGGCGACGCGTTCTACGGCAAGCTGCCCGTGCTGCGCGAGGACGTCCGCCTGTCCCTGGCCACGGGCGAGTATCACGTCTCCGAGGGCTTCGGCGCGGACAACCTCTTCGACGACGCCCACGTCACCCCGGACTACCTGCAGGAGCAGGGCCACTGAGCCCCTCCCCCGCGTCCCCGCTCGACGACGACGGCGCCCCTCACCGGAACCGGTGAGGGGCGCCGTCGCGTCCGGGGCCGGACAGGCCGGGGCCGGTTCAGCACACGCGCGGGAACGAGCCGCCGGAGTCCTCTCCGGTCTCGAACAGCTCCGTGGCCAGTGCGCAGATGTGCGGATCCGGACGGTGCACGATCCGCTCGTCCTTGTCCGGGGATGCCAGGTCGGTGGGCGAGAGCTTCCAGCGGCGCACGGGGTCCGTCTCGCGGGAGGCGTAGCGGTTGAGCTGCTCGCGCTGGGACACGGAGAACCGGAACTTGATGATGTGGATGCCCGAGTTCACGAGCATGCGCTCCAGGTTCGGGGTCTCGCGCATGAACTCGAGGTACTGCTGGGGGCTGCAGCAGCCCATCACGCGCTCCACGCCGGCCCGGTTGTACCAGGAGCGGTCGAACATCACGATCTCGCCGGCCGAGGGCAGGTGCGGGATGTAGCGCTGGAAGTACCACTGGGAGCCCTGGGCCTCGGTGGGCGCTCGAGGGCCACGGTGCGGGCGCCGCGGGGGTTGAGGTGCTCGTTGAAGCGCTTGATGGCGCCGCCCTTGCCGGCGGCGTCGTGGTCTTCTTGGTGCCGTCCAGCTTGCGGCCGGACTCTCGGATCGCGTCCACCTCGGCGGCGTCGTCGCGGGTGACGGCGAAGGGCGCGTCGGCGGTGTCCTCCATGGCGTGCCCGCCGGCGGGTGTGGTCTCGGTGGTGGTGCTCGTGTTCTCGGCCACGGCGGCTCCTGAGGTCGTGTTCGACCGGATCGCGCACCGGACGGGCGAGCGGCCCGTCATGGCTTCCTCACCATGCGCTCCCAGTCTGCTCCCCGGTACGGCGGACGCCCCGCCCCGCTCGCGAGGAGCGGGACGGGGCGTCGGCGCGGGGTGCGCGGCGGTCGGGGCCGCGCGGCGCAGATCAGCGCTTCGAGAACTGCGAGGCCTTGCGGGCCTTCTTGAGGCCGGCCTTCTTGCGCTCGATGACGCGGGCGTCGCGGGTCAGGAACCCGGCCTTCTTGAGCGCCGGGCGGTTGTGCTCGCGGTCGATCTCGTTGAGGGCGCGGGAGATGCCCAGGCGCAGCGCACCGGCCTGGCCGGAGGGGCCGCCGCCGTGGATGCGGGCGATCACGTCGTAGGCGCCGGCGAGCTCCAGCAGCGTGAAGGGGTCGTTGACCTCCTGCTGGTGCAGCTTGTTGGGGAAGTAGTTCTCCAGGGTGCGGCCGTTGATGGTCCACTGGCCGGAGCCGGGGACGAGGCGCACGCGGGCCACGGCCTCCTTGCGGCGGCCGACGGCGGAGCCGGGCACGGTCAGGGCCGGGCGCTCGGAGGCGGCGGGGGCCTCGGTGCCGGCGGCGGTGGACTCGGAGGTGTAGCTCGTCAGCTCCACGTCGTCGTGCTCATTGATGCTCATGGTTCTCCTCAGGGAAGGTTCGCGTCAGTCGACCGCCAGGGTCACTGGGCGACCTGGCCGATCTCGAAGGTCTGGGGCTGCTGGGCGGCGTGCGGGTGCTCGGCACCGCGGTACACCTTCAGCTTGGTCAGCTGCTGGGCGGCCAGCGAGTTCTTCGGGAGCATGCCCTTGACGGCCTTCTCCACGGCGCGCACCGGGTTGGTCTCGAGCAGCTCGGCGTAGGACTGCGACTTCAGGCCGCCCGGGTAGCCGGAGTGGCGGTAGGCGCGCTTCTTCTCGAGCTTGGCGCCGGTGAGGGCCACCTTCTCGGCGTTCACGATGATGACGTAGTCGCCCATGTCCATGTGGGGGGCGAACGTCGGCTTGTGCTTGCCACGCAGGAGGGTGGCGGTGTGGGAGGCCAGGCGGCCGAGGACGACGTCGGTGGCATCGATGATGTGCCACTGGCGGTCGGCGTCACCAGGCTTGGGAGAGTACGTACGCACGTTGTCTGCCTTCAGGGTCGGTGTTTGTCACAGCGCCTGCCCGCCGGGTCGTGATTCCGGTGCGCGAGCGCTGTCAGTTCTCCGTGCGCGCCGGTCCCCCAGGTGAGGGCTGGAAGGCGTCCGGGCCCGATGCCCCGGGGGTGCGGCGCGAGCTGACGGCCATGCAACTGAGCCACTCGCGGCACGACGCATCCGGGTGCGGGCATGCGCAACGTCCCCCCATCCTACCGAAGCTGGGCCCCGTCGCCAAAAGTCGCGGCATCGGGCCGGTCCGGCCTCAGAGCGTCCGCCGGGCGCGCGTCCCCTCGGCCCGGCGTCGCAACCCCTCTCCGTCCTCGGGGTAGCCGACGGCGAGCAGCGTCAAGCCCCGTGGCGGGGCGAGGCGGACCTGGGAGTCGCGCGCCGGCGTCGCCACCCGCAGGCCGAGCCAGCCCGGCTCGCGGGAGCCCTCCCCCACCTGGAGCAGCGCGCCCACGACGGCCCGGACCATGTTGTGGCAGAACGCGTCGGCGCGGATCCGCACGCGGACCGAGCCGTCCTCGTCCCGGGCCACCCGCAGGTCCTGGACCTCGCGGATGGTGGTGGCCCCCTCGCGGGGCCGGCAGAAGGAGAGGAAGTCGTGCAGCCCCAGCACCGCGTCCGCCTCCAGGGCCATGAGCCGCTCGTCCAGGGCGGCCCCGTGCCAGTGGGTGAAAGCCCGCGTGCGCGGGTCCCGGCGGTCGGGCGCGTCGTCGATCCGGTACTCGTACTCGCGCCACAGCGCGCTGAACCGCGCGTCGAAGCCGGCAGGGGCGCGGCGGGCGCCGTGCACGACGACGGCGCCGTCCCAGCCCGAGAGCACCCCGCCCAGGCGCCGCGTCAGGGAGGCTCCCGGCTCGAGGTCCGGCCGGCCGCGGGTCAGGCCGGCCCACTCCCCCTCGGCGAGGTCGAGGTGGACCACCTGCCCGCGCGCGTGGACGCCGGCGTCGGTGCGGCCCGCCACGACGGTGCGCACCGGGCGGCGCAGGATCCGCTCGAGCCCGTCCTCCAGGGCGCCCTGGACCGAGTCCAGGCCGGGCTGACGGGCCCAGCCGCGGAAGGCGCCGCCGTCGTAGGCCAGGTCGAGGCGGACGCGCACGGGCTCCTCGCCCGCCGCGGAGGGGGCGGGGGCGGACGGGGCGGGCTGCTCGGTCATCGTGCTCCTCGGGGTCGGCTGGTCGGGGGCGGCAGGGCGGGGCTGGCACGCGGGAGGCGGGGGCGGGCCCGCGGGGGCCGGAGACGGCGGAGGGCCGCCCACCGGTGGTGGACGGCCCTCGCCGCGGCGCCGTCACGAGGGACGGCGCGCCGTGGTCGACAGGATTCAGTCGGCCATCTTCTGGGCGGCCTCGCCGCCGGCGGGCTCGAAGCCCGCGGCCTTGGCCTCCTCGACGGTGGAGAACCAGACCTCGGCGGTGGTCTGGTCGTACCAGCGGGAGCCGGGCACGTGGTACTTCTTCGAGCTGGCGTTGCCCTTGATGGACGCGCCCTCGGGGGCGGAGCCGTCCTCGGTGGTGGCCACGGCGCCGTCGATCTCGGCGGCGGCCTCCTGGGACTCGGCCACGGTGACGTCCTCGGCGGCGGCCGGGTCCACGGCCTCGACCGGGGCGGTCTCCTGCACGGGCGCGGTCTCGGCGGCCGGCGCGGACGCGGCGGCCTGCTCGGCCTCGCGCACCACGGCCTGCTTGCCGGAGATCGGCTCCATGATCAGCTCGATCACGGCCATGGGCGCGTTGTCGCCCTGGCGGTTGCCGATCTTGGTGATGCGGGTGTAGCCGCCGTTGCGCTCGGCCATGGCGGGGCCGATCACGGTGAACAGCTCGTGCACGATCGACTTGTTCGTGCGGTTCTTCGCGGCGATGAGGCCCTGGACCTTGCGACGCGCGGGCAGGTCGCCCTTCTTCGCGAAGGTGATCAGGCGCTCGGCGTACGGGCGCAGGCGCTTGGCGCGGGTGAGCGTCGTGGTGATCGACTTGTGCTCGAACAGCTGAGCGGACATGTTCGCCAGCATGATGCGCTCGTGGGCCGGGCTGCCGCCCAGGCGCGGACCCTTGGTGGGGGTAGGCATGGTGTTTCTCCTCGGGTGGGACCCTTCAGCCGGCTGCGGCGTCGGGTCGAAGATTTCAGGTGGTGCGGGGTCGGCTCAGAAGTCCGAGAACGGGTCGTCGTCCATCTGACGCGCGTGCTCCTGCGGGTCGTAGCCGGCCGGGGAGTCCTTGAGGGACAGGCCCAGCTCGTAGAGCTTCTCCTTGACCTCGTCGATGGACTTCGCGCCGAAGTTGCGGATGTCCATCAGGTCGGCCTCAGAACGGCCCACGAGCTCGCCCACGGTGTGGATGCCCTCGCGCTTGAGGCAGTTGTACGAGCGCACGGTGAGCTCGAGCTCCTCGATCGGCTGGGCCAGGTCGGCCGAGCCCTCGGCGGTCTCCGGCTCGTCGCCCAGGTCGATGCCCTCGGCCTCGACGTTGAGCGAACGGGCCAGGCCGAACAGCTCGACGAGGGTGGAGCCGGCGGAGGCCACCGCGTCGCGCGGCAGCATGTTCTCCTTGGTCTCCACGTCCAGGATGAGGCGGTCGAAGTCGGTGCGCTGCTCCACACGCGTGGCCTCGACCTTGAAGGTCACCTTGAGGACCGGCGAGTAGATGGAGTCGACCGGGATCCGGCCGATCTCCGCGTCCGCGGACTTGTTCTGGGCGGCGGTCACGTAGCCGCGACCGCGCTCGACGGTGAGCTCCATGTCGAACTTGCCCTTCGCGTTCAGCGTCGCGATGTGCAGGTCCGGGTTGTGGACCTCGACGCCGGCCGGCGCGGTGATGTCCGCGGCGGTGACGACGCCGGCCCCCTGCTTGCGCAGGTAGGCGACCACGGGCTCGTCGTTCTCCGAGGAGACGGAGAGCTTCTTGATGTTGAGGATGATCTCGGTGACATCCTCCTTGACTCCGTTGACGGTGCTGAACTCGTGCAGCACGCCGTCCACGCGGATGCTGGTCACGGCAGCACCGGGGATCGACGAGAGCAGAGTGCGGCGCAGGGAGTTGCCGAGGGTGTAGCCGAAGCCGGGCTCCAGCGGCTCGATGACGAACCGGGAGCGACGGTCGGAGACGACTTCTTCGGTCAGCGTGGGGCGCTGTGCAATAAGCACGGACATTTCCTTTCGGCGAGCGTCCGCCATATGACGCACGCGGTGGGTGGAAACGAGGACGGGGTGGGGGCAGGTCCGCAGACCTGTCCGCGTCCGCCCCCGGCGGGGGCGGACGCGGACACAGCGCTCAGGTCAGACGCGGCGGCGCTTCGCGGGGCGAGCGCCGTTGTGGGCCATGGGGGTGACGTCCTGGATGGACCCCACCTCGAGGCCGGCGGCCTGCAGGGAGCGGATGGCGGTCTCGCGGCCCGAGCCCGGGCCCTTCACGAAGACGTCCACCTTCTTCATGCCGTGCTCCTGCGCACGCTTGGCGGCCTGCTCGGCGGCCATCTGCGCGGCGTACGGGGTCGACTTGCGCGAGCCCTTGAAGCCCACCTCGCCGGACGAGGCCCAGGAGATGACGGCACCCGTGGTGTCCGTGATGGACACGATGGTGTTGTTGAACGTGCTCTTGATGTGGGCCTGGCCCACGGTGATGTTCTTCTTGTCCTTGCGACGCGGCTTGCGAGCGGCCGATGCGCGGGTCTTGGGGGGCATGTGTTTCTCCTCCGGGAAAGCTGCTGGTGCCGATGCTGCGGGCGGGGCGTCCGGGTCCGGACGCGGTCACCGCCGGGGCAGGATCACTTCTTCTTGCCGGCGACCGTCTTCTTGGGGCCCTTGCGGGTGCGGGCATTGGTCTTGGTGCGCTGGCCGCGCACCGGCAGGCCGCGACGGTGGCGCAGGCCCTCGTAGGAGCCGATCTCCACCTTGCGGCGGATGTCGGCGGCCACCTCGCGGCGGAGGTCGCCCTCGACCTTGTAGCTGCCCTCGATGTGGTCGCGCAGCTGCACCAGCTGCTCGTCGGAGAGGTCCTTCACGCGGATGTTCGGGTCGATGCCCGTGGCGGCGAGGGTCTCCTCAGCGCGGGTCTTGCCCACACCGTAGATGTACGTGAGTGCGATGATCACGCGCTTCTCGCGCGGAATGTCAACGCCTGCAAGACGAGCCATGTGGCCGTCCTCCTGTTCTTCTGCAGCAGGGGTCTGCACCAGGGACGTCCCGCACGACGCGGCCTGCGGCCCCGCGGATCCCCGCGTCGCGGCGCCGGGGAAGCTCCGGCGTGCTCCGCGACGGAAGTCCGCCGTCGTCGGTCTCCGGCCCCTGCGGCCGGAGGTGGAGGCCCTCCCCTGCTCGGGGTGGACCGCTGTCCCTGCTGTTCGGCCCGGATGGGCCGGATGGGTGGTGTGGTCAACGCGGTGGCGTCGCTCCCCGGTCTCCCGGGGACGCGATCAGCCCTGGCGCTGCTTGTGGCGCGGGTTCGAGCAGATCACCAGCACGCGGCCCTTACGGCGCACGACCTGGCACTTGTCACAAATCCGCTTCACGCTCGGCTGAACCTTCACGGCTCTTCCTCCTGCGCTCGCTTGGACGGGGGTTCTTACTTGTAGCGGTACACGATGCGACCCCGGTTGAGGTCGTACGGGCTAAGCTCCACCACGACGCGATCCTCGGGGAGGATGCGGATGTAGTGCTGACGCATCTTTCCGGAGATCGTGGCGAGCACGACGTGCTCGTTCTGCAGACGGACTCGGAACATCGCGTTCGGCAATGCCTCCGACACCGTGCCCTCGACCTCGATGACACCTTCCTTCTTAGCCATGTCCTCCACAATCGTCATGCCCCGAGGCCGGCCGCGAAGGGCCGCACCGGCGGGACGGGAACGGGTCTGATCGAGGCCGCACGACAGTGCACGCACACGATCAACGTTCGATGGTACCGCATTTCGCGCCCGGGTTCCACACGGGACGGCGGGCGCGGACTCGCGGGACTACTCCCCCGGCGGGACGGGGACGACGCCGAAGCGCTCCAGCTCCGAGGCCCCGCCGTCCGGGGCGGTGAGCACCCAGAGGCCGTCGGCGTGGCGGCAGACCGAGTGCTCCCACTGGCTCGCGCGGGCGCCGTCGACGGTCACCACGGTCCAGTCGTCCTCGAGGACGCGGGTCTCGATGCCGCCGCGGACGAGCATGGGCTCGATGGCCAGGGCCAGGCCCGGACGCACCTTCGGCCCGCGGTGGCCCGTGCGGTAGTTGAAGACGTCCGGGGGCATGTGCATCGACGAGCCGATGCCGTGGCCCACGTACTCCTCGAGGATCCCGAGGGGCTCCCCCGGCTGCGCGGAGACGAAGTCGTCGATCGCGTCGCCGATGTCCCCGACGTGCTTGGCGGTGGCGAAGGCGGCGATCCCGACCCAGAGGGCCTCGCGCGTGATCGCGGAGAGGCGCTCGTCGCCCTCGTCCGCGGTGCCGGCCTCCGAGGAGCCCAGCACCAGGGTGCGCGCCGAGTCGGCGTGCCAGCCGTCGACGATCGCGCCGCCGTCGACCTTGAGGACGTCTCCGGCCCGCAGGACGCGGTCCCCGGGGATGCCGTGCACGACCTCCTCGTTCACGGAGGCGCAGATGGTCGCCGGGAAGTCGTAGTAGCCCAGGAAGTTGGACGTCGCCCCGTGCTCGGCCAGGACGCCGGCGAAGACGGCGTCGAGCTCCGCGGTGGTGACCCCGGGGGCGGCGGCGGCGAGCGTGGCGTCCAGCGCCTCGGACAGGACCACCCCCGCACGCCGCATCGTCTGCAGCTGGGGGGTGGTCTTGAGCTCGAGCGAGCGGCGGCCGACCACGGAGGTCAGGACTCCGTGTCCGGGGCGATGACCGGCAGGGAGCCGGTGGCCGCGCGGACCGAGTAGACGGACTGGAGCAGGCGCTCGGTCACGTCATCGATCTGGCCGGTGCCGTCCACGCGGGCCACGATGCCGCGCTCGACGTACTCCTGGATGACCGCCTCGGTCTCGCGGTGGTACAGGTCCAGGCGGTGCTCGATGACCTCCTGGGTGTCGTCCGCGCGGCCCTCGATCTCGGCGCGCTTGAGCAGTCGCTCCACGAGCTCGGCGTCCGGGACCTCCAGCTCGACGACGGCGGACAGCGCCAGCCCGGCCTCCGTGAGCATCGCGTCGAGGGCCTCGACCTGGCCCTTGGTGCGCGGGTAGCCGTCGAGGAGGAAGCCGTGCTCGGCGTCCGCCTGGGCGATGCGGTCGGCGACCATACGGTTGGTGACGTCGTCGGGGACGAAGTCGCCGTTGTCGATGTACTTCTTCGCCTCGACGCCCAGCGGGGTCATCGACTTCACGTTGTGGCGGAAGATGTCGCCCGTGGAGATCGCCACGATCCCCAGCTTGTCGGCGATCCGGGTGGCCTGGGTTCCCTTGCCGGAACCGGGAGGGCCCATGAGCAGCATGCGGGTCATCGTGTGTTCCTCACTGTCGGAGCGGACGGCGTTGCGTGTGGCGGGCGGGTCTCAGCGCAGCAGGCCCTCGTAGTGGCGCTGCTCCATCTGGGCGTTGACCTGCTTCACCGTCTGGAGGCCCACGCCCACCATGATGAGAATGGACGTGCCGCCGAACGGGAAGTTCTGGCTGGCGCCGATCACCACGAAGGCGATCAGCGGGATCATGGCCACGATACCGAGGTAGAGGGCGCCCGCGAGCGTGATGCGGCTGATGACGTACTGCAGGTAGCGCTCGGTCGGCCGGCCGGCGCGCACGCCGGGGATGAAGCCGCCATAGCGCTTCATGTTGTCCGAGATCTCCTGCGGGTTGAACGTGATCGACACGTAGAAGTAGGTGAACCCGATGATCATCAGGAAGTACACGGCCATGTAGACCGGGTGGTCGCCGTTGCCGAAGTACCGGCTGAGCCAGGCGATCCACGGGGCCGGCGCGGTGCCGTCCTGCGGGGTGTTGAACTGGATCAGGATGCCCGGGAGCATCAGCACGGACGACGCGAAGATGACCGGGATGACGTTGGCCATGTTCACCTTGATCGGGATGAACGTGCTGGAGCCGCCGACGGTCCGCGAGCCGATCTGGCGCTTGGCGTACTGCACCGGAATCCGGCGCTGGGACTCCTCGACGAAGACGATGGCGAGCATGGTCAGCAGGCCGACCAGCATGACGATGGCGAAGACGCGCCAGCCCTGGGTCTGCACGACCTGGCCAAGGCCCGCGGGGAAGCCGGCGGCGATCGAGGCGAAGATCAGCAGGGACATGCCATTGCCCACGCCGTTCTCCGTGACGCGCTCGCCGAGCCACATCACGATGATGCAGCCCGCCGTGAGGACGACGACGACGAGCAGCACGGTGAGGATCGAGTCGTTGCGCAGCAGGGGCAACTGGCAGCCGAGCAGGGCGCCCGTGCGGGCGAGGGAGGCCATCGTCGTCGCCTGCAGCAGCGCCAGCGCCAGGGTGAGGTAGCGGGTGTACTGCGTCAGCGTGGACTGGCCCTGCGGGCCCTCCTGGTGCAGCTGCTCGAAGCGCGGGATCACCACGCGCAGCAGCTGCACGATGATCGAGGCGGTGATGTACGGCATGATGCCGAGCGCGAAGATCGAGACCTGCAGCAGCGCTCCGCCGGAGAACATGTTGACGAACGAGTACAGGCCGCCCTGGGCGTTGCCGGCGGCCAGGCACTGCTGCACCGCGGGATAGTCGACGCCCGGGGAGGGAACGAACGCGCCCATCCGGTAGACGGCGACGATCCCGAGCGTGAAGGCGATCTTCCGCAACAGGTCAGGCGTCCGGACGATCCGGGCGATGGCCTTGAACACGAGTCCTCCTGCGGTGGTCCTGAGATGGCGTGCGCCGGCCCCGTGCAGGGCAGGGGGCGCGCGAGACGGCCGCCACATCCGGGCGGGCGCTGTGCGAGTCTACACGGACAGGCCGAGGGCCCCGGTCCAGAGCGGATGCTCCGGGCCGGGGCCCTCGGGATGACACGCGGCGCGTCAGAGGGTCTCGGTGGACCCGCCGGCGGCCTGGATCTTCTCCACGGCGGAGGCGGAGAAGGCGTCGACCTTCACCTGCACGGCCGAGGTGATCTCCCCCGTGCCCAGCACCTTCACGGGCTGGCCGCGGCGGACGAGGCCCTTGGACACGAGCGCGTCCACGGTCACCTCGCCGCCCTCGGGGAAGTGCGCGGAGAGCTTGTCCAGGTTCACGACCTGGTACTCCGTGCGGAACGGGTTCTTGAACCCGCGGAGCTTCGGCAGACGCATCTGCAGGGGCAGCTGGCCGCCCTCGAAGCCCGCGCGCACCTGGTAGCGGGCCTTGGTGCCCTTGGTGCCGCGGCCGGCGGTCTTGCCCTTCGAGGCCTCACCGCGACCCACACGGGTCTTCGCGGTCTTGGCGCCGGGGGCCGGACGCAGGTCGTGGACCTTGATGGCGTCGTTGTCAGCCATTGTTGACCTCCTCCACGGACACCAGGTGCGGCACGGTGTTGACCATGCCGACCGTCACCGCGTCGGCCTTGCGGGTGACCTGGTGGCCGATCCGCTTCAGGCCCAGCGAGCGCAGGGTGTCCCGATGGTTCTGCTTGGTGCCCGTGACGCCGCGGGTCTGGGTGATGACCAGGGTGGCGTCCGAGGGCTGGATGTTCTTGCGGGTGGGCTCAGTCACGGCTCACGCACCTGCCTTCGCGCTCTTCTGGGCGCGATCGTTCTCCATGGTGCGCAGCATCGCATGGGGGGCGATCTCGTCCAGGGCCTTGCCGCGGCGGGCGGCGACGGCCTGGGGCTCTTCGAGCTTCTTGAGGGCGTCCACGGTGCCGCGCACGATGTTGATCGCGTTCACGGAGCCCATGGACTTCGACAGCACGTCGTGGATGCCGGCGCACTCGAGCACGGCGCGCACGGGACCGCCGGCGATCACGCCGGTGCCCGGCGAGGCCGGACGGAGGAGCACGACGCCGGCGGCGTCCTCACCCTGCACCAGGTGCGGGATGGTGGAGCCGACGCGCGGGACGCGGAAGAAGGACTTCTTGGCCTCCTCCACGGCCTTCTGGATCGCGGCGGGGACCTCCTTCGCCTTGCCGTAGCCCACGCCGACGGTGCCGTCGCCGTCACCCACCACCACGAGGGCGGTGAAGGAGAAGCGACGGCCGCCCTTGACGACCTTGGAGACGCGGTTGATGGCCACGACGCGCTCGAGGAACTGGTCCTTCTCGTCGTCCTGGGCGCCACGACGGTTGCGGTCGTCGCGACGACCGCCACGGCGATCGCCTTCACGGCCACCGCGGCCGCCGTCGCGACCGCCACGGCCGCCGGCGGAACGCTCGGTGGTCTGGCTGGCCGAGCCCGACGCGGTCTCGGAGACGGTGGTCTCGGTGCTCTCGGTCACCTGGGTGTCCTTCTGGTTGTTGTTCTCGGTCACAGCTTCAGTCCACCCTCTCGCGCACCGTCGGCCACGGCCGCGACGCGCCCGTGGTACTTGTTGCCGCCGCGGTCGAAGACCACGGCCTCGATGCCGGCGGCCTTGGCACGCTCGGCGACGAGCTCGCCCACGCGCTTGGCCTTGGCCGTCTTGTCACCCTCGAACGCGCGCACGTCGGCCTCCATGGTGGAGGCCCAGGCGAGCGTGCGGCTCTGCGTGTCGTCCACGACCTGCACGAACATGTGCCGTGCAGAGCGGTTGACGACCAGGCGGGGACGGACGGTGGTGCCGGAGATCCGCTTGCGCACCCGGAGGTGGCGGCGGGTGCGGGCGTTGAACTTGCCCTTGCCCTTCACCTTCAGAGTAGACATCACTTACCTGCCTTTCCGGCCTTGCGGCGGATCTGCTCGCCCGCGTAGCGCACGCCCTTGCCCTTGTACGGGTCGGGACGGCGCAGCTTGCGGATGTTGGCGGCGGTCTCGCCGACCTGCTGCTTGTCGATACCGGCGACGGTGACCTTGTTGCCCTCGACGGTGAAGGTGATGCCCTGGGGCGCCTTGACCGGGACGGGGTGGGAGTAGCCCAGGGCGAACTCCAGGTCCTGGCCCTTGGCCTGCACGCGGTAGCCGGTGCCGACGACCTCGAGCTGCTTGGAGAAGCCGTTGGTCACGCCCTCGACCATGTTGCTGATCAGGGTGCGGGTCAGGCCGTGCAGGGAGCGGGACTCACGCTCGTCGTCGGGGCGGGCCACGGTGACCTGCCCCTCCTCGAGGGTGGCCGTGATGGGCGTGGGCAGCGAGTGCTCGAGCTGGCCCTTGGGGCCCTTCACGGAGACGCGGTCGCCGTCGATGGTCACGTCGACGCCGCTGGGGATGGTGATCGGGAGACGTCCGATTCGAGACATGTCAGTTCAGCCTTTCTTCCGTCGTGCCCGTCACCAGACGTAGGCGAGGACTTCTCCGCCCACGCCCTTCTTGGCGGCCTGCTGGTTCGTGAGGAGACCAGAGGAGGTGGACAGGATGGCGATGCCGAGGCCGCCCAGCACGTGGGGCAGGTTCGTGGACTTGGCGTACACGCGCAGGCCCGGCTTGGAGATGCGGCGCAGGCCGGCGATCGCACGCTCACGCTGCGGGCCGAACTTCAGGTCGATGGTCAGCTTCTTGCCGACCTCGGCCTCCTCCTCGCGCCAGTCCTGGATGTAGCCCTCGGACTTGAGGATCTCGGCGACGCGAGTCTTCAGCTTCGAGGACGGCATGGACACGGTGTCGTGGTAGGCCGAGTTTGCGTTGCGCAGACGGGTCAGCATGTCTGCGACAGGATCGGTCATGGTCATGTGGGCTTCACGCCCTTTCTCGCCGTGGTTTCCGCCACCGGTTCACCGGTGGAGGACCTGTGACGTGGAGGTCTTACTGGTCGGTCTTGAACGGGAAGCCCAGCGCCTTCAGCAGCGCGCGGCCCTCGTCGTCGTTCTTGGCGCTGGTCACCACGGTGATGTCCATGCCGCGCACGCGGTCGATCTTGTCCTGATCGATCTCGTGGAACACGGTCTGCTCGGACAGGCCGAAGGTGTAGTTGCCGTTGCCGTCGAACTGGCGGTCGGACAGGCCGCGGAAGTCACGGATGCGCGGCAGCGCGAGCGTGACCAGGCGGTCCAGGAACTCCCACATGCGGTCGCCGCGCAGGGTCGCGTGCGTGCCGATCGGCATGCCCTCGCGCAGCTTGAACTGCGCGATGGACTTGCGGGCCTTGGTGATCATCGGCTTCTGGCCGGTGATGGCGGTGAGGTCGGTGACCGCGCCGTCGATGATCTTGGAGTCCTTGGCGGCCTCGCCGACGCCCATGTTCACGACGACCTTGACGAGTCCGGGCACCTGCATGACGTTCCCGTACTGGAACTGCTCCTGCAGGGTCGCGCGGATCTCCTCGCGGTACTTGGTCTTCAGACGCGGGGCGACCTTCTCGGTCTGCTGCACCTCGGTCATCACAGCTCCTTCCCCGAGGCCTTGGCGAAGCGGACCTTCACGGTCTTGCTCTCGCCGTTCTTCTCGACGGTCTCGAAGCGGTAGCCCACACGGGTCGGCTTCTTGGTCTCCGGGTCCACCACGGCCACGTTCGAGATGTGGATCGGGGCCTCGGCGACCTGACGGCCGCCCTCGGTGGAGCCGTTGTTGTCCTGGCCGGCGCGCAGGTGCTTGGTCACGCGGTTCACGCCCTCGACGAGCACGCGCTCGTCAGCCGGGAACACGCGCAGGACCTTGCCCTGCTTGCCCTTGTCCTTGCCACTGATGACCTGGACGAGGTCGTCCTTCTTGATCTTGGCCATGAGGTCAGATCACCTCCGGGGCGAGCGACACGATCTTCATGAACTTCTTGTCACGCAGCTCGCGGCCCACGGGGCCGAAGATGCGCGTGCCACGGGGCTCGCCGTCCGTCTTCAGGATGACGGCCGCGTTCTCGTCGAACTTGATGTACGAGCCGTCGGGACGACGGGACTGCTTGCGGGTGCGGACCACCACGGCCTTGACGACGTCGCCCTTCTTGACGTTGCCGCCGGGGATGGCGTCCTTGACGGTGGCGACGATGGTGTCGCCGATTCCTGCGTAGCGGCGTCCTGAGCCACCGAGAACACGGATGGTCAGGATCTCCTTCGCACCGGTGTTGTCGGCGACCTTGAGCCGCGACTCCTGCTGGATCACTTGTCTCTCCTAGCGTCGCGCCGGTTCTCCCCCACGATGGGCGAGCCTTGCGGAACGGTTGAACGGTCATCCCGGGACGCTTACCCCTCCCCCGAGGCGGGCCTCCCGTCGTCGTCTCCGGCCGGCGCGTGTTCAGACAGCGTCGGGGAGGCCGAGAGCGGAGGGGCGCGCAGGGCAGGGCCGAGGCGGATCCGGGATCGGCGTGCGCTGCCCTCGGCACGCAGGATGGATGGTCCTGCCAACGAAAGGGCGCACGAATATCAGAGTCTAACGCAGAAGGCCGCCCCGTGCCAGTGCACGGGGCGGCCTTCCATGTCGCCGGCCCTCAGGGGGCCGGGTCGATCACTTGGCGCGCTCGACGATCTCCACCAGGCGCCACCGCTTGGAGGCGGACAGCGGGCGGGTCTCGGCGATGCGGACGCGGTCTCCGATGCCGGCGGTGTTGTCCTCGTCGTGCGCCTTGACGCGCTTCGAGGTCTTCATCACCTTGCCGTACAGCGAGTGCTTCTTGCGGTCCTCGACCTCGACGACGATCGTCTTGTCCATCTTGTCGGACACGACGACGCCGCGCAGGGCCTTGCGGTAGCCGCGCTCCTCGGAGACGGCGGGGGTCTGCTCGGTCACTTGGCAGCCTCCTCGTTGTTGTCGGCCTGCGCCTCGGCGGCGACATCGCCGCGGATGCCCAGCTCGCGCTCGCGCAGGATCGTGTAGATGCGCGCGATGTCACGCTTGACGGCCTTCAGCCGGCTGGAGTTGTCCAGCTGGCCGGTGGCGGCCTGGAAGCGCAGGTTGAACAGCTCCTCCTTGGAGGACTTCAGGGCCTCCAGCAGGCGGGCGTTGTCCATCCCGTCCAGGGACTCGACGTTCAGATCCTTGGTGCCGATCGCCATGGGATCACTCACCACCCTCTCGACGGATGACACGGGCCTTCAGCGGCAGCTTGTGGATGGCAAGGCGGAGCGCCTCACGGGCGACCTCCTCCGAGACACCCGAGAGCTCGAAGAGCACGCGTCCGGGCTTGACGTTGGCGACCCACCACTCGGGCGAGCCCTTGCCGGAGCCCATGCGGGTCTCGGCGGGCTTCTTCGTGAGCGGACGGTCCGGGTAGATGTTGATCCAGACCTTGCCGCCACGCTTGATGTAGCGGGTCATGGCGATACGGGCGGCCTCGATCTGACGGTTCGTCACATAGGCCGGCGTGAGCGCCTGGATGCCCCACTCGCCGAAGGTCACGGTGGTGCCGCCCTTGGCGGCGCCGGAACGCTTGGGGTGGTGCTGCTTGCGGTGCTTGACGCGACGGGGGATCAGCATCAGGCGTTGCCTCCTTCAGCGGGAGCGGCGGCCGGGGTCTCGGCGCCGGCGCCGGCGTTCTCCTGGCGGGGAGCACGCTCGGCACGGTCGTTGCGACGACGACGCTCGCCACCGCCGCCGCCGCGGCGGTCGCCGCCACGGCCACGGCCGGAGGGCTGCGCGGCCTCCTTGGCCGCGAGCTCCTTGGCGGTCAGGTCGCCCTTGTAGATCCAGACCTTCACGCCGATGCGGCCGAAGGTGGTCTTGGCCTCGAACTTGCCGAAGTCGATGTTCGCGCGGAGGGTGTGCAGCGGCACGCGGCCCTCGCGGTAGAACTCCGAACGGCTCATCTCGGCACCGCCGAGGCGGCCGGCGCACTGGATGCGGATGCCCTGCGCGCCGGCGCGCATGGCGGACTGGATCGCCTTCTTCATCGCGCGGCGGAACGCCACGCGCGAGGCGAGCTGCTCGGCCACACCCTGCGCCACCAGCTGGGCATCGGTCTCGGGGTTCTTGACCTCGAGGATGTTCAGCTGGATCTGCTTGCCGGTGAGCTTCTCGAGCTCGCCGCGGATGCGGTCGGCCTCGGCGCCGCGGCGACCGATCACGATGCCGGGACGCGCGGTGTGGATGTCCACGCGCACGCGGTCACGGGTGCGCTCGATCTCCACCTTGGAGATGCCGGCGCGCTCCATGCCGGTGGTCATCAGCTCGCGGATCTTGACGTCCTCCTTGAGGAAGTCAGCGTAGCGCTGGCCCTCCTTGTGGGAGTCCGCGAACCAGTGCGAGACGTGATCGGTGGTGATGCCGAGGCGGAACCCGTTGGGGTTGATCTTCTGTCCCATTGTCAGTTCCCACCCTTCTCGTCCTTGGACGCGACGACCACGGTGACGTGGCTCGTGCGCTTGTTGATGCGGTACGCGCGGCCCTGGGCACGGGGCTGGAACCGCTTCATGGTCGGGCCCTCGTCCACGAAGGCCTCGGTGATGTAGAGGGCGTCCTCGTCGAAGGCCTGGCCCTCGCGGTCTGCCTTCACGCGGGCGTTCGCCACCGCGGAGGCCACCAGCTTGTACACCGGCTCCGAAGCGCCCTGCTGGGCGAACTTCAGGATGGCCAGTGCCTCGGTGGCCTGCTTGCCACGGACCAGGTCGACGACGCGCCGGGCCTTCATCGGCGTCACGCGCAGGTGGCGCGCAATTGCCTTGGCTTCCATTGCTTCTCTCTTTCGATTCTCGAGAAGGTCAAGCGTGCTGTGCCGTCAGGCTCAGCGACGCTTGCCCTTCTTGTCGTCCTTCACGTGGCCGCGGTAGGTGCGGGTCGGGGCGAACTCGCCCAGCTTGTGACCCACCATGGACTCGGTGACGAACACCGGGACGTGCTTGCGTCCGTCGTGGACCGCGATGGTGTGACCCAGCATGTCCGGGATGATCATCGACCGGCGGGACCAGGTCTTGATGACGTTCTTGCTGCCCTTCTCGTTCTCGGCCAGAACCTTCAGGTAGAGGTGCTGATCGACGAAGGGGCCCTTCTTCAGGCTGCGAGGCATGTCTTCCCTGCTCCCTTATCGCTTGTTCTTGCCGGTACGACGGCGACGCACGATGAGCTTGTCGCTTTCCTTGTTCGGGCGGCGCGTGCGGCCCTCGGGCTTGCCGTTCCGGTTGACGGGGTGACGACCGCCGGAGGTCTTGCCCTCGCCACCGCCGTGCGGGTGGTCGACGGGGTTCATCACGACGCCGCGGACGGTCGGGCGCACGCCCTTCCAGCGCATGCGGCCGGCCTTGCCCCAGTTGATGTTCGACTGCTCGGCGTTGCCGACCTCGCCGATCGTGGCGCGGCAGCGCACGTCGACGTTGCGGATCTCGCCCGAGGGCAGGCGCAGCTGCGCGTACTTGCCCTCACGAGCGACGAGCTGCACGGAGGCGCCGGCGGAGCGGGCCATCTTGGCGCCGCCGCCCGGACGCAGCTCCACCGCGTGGATGGTGGTGCCCACGGGGATGTTGCGCATCGGCAGGTTGTTGCCGGGCTTGATGTCGGCGTTCGGGCCGGCCTCGACCACGTCGCCCTGCTTCAGCTTGGCCGGGGCCAGGATGTAGCGCTTGGCGCCGTCCGCGTAGTGCAGCAGCGCGATGCGGGCGGTGCGGTTCGGGTCGTACTCGATGTGCGCGACGGTGGCGGGCACGCCGTCCTTGTCGTGGCGACGGAAGTCGACCAGGCGGTACTGGCGCTTGTGGCCGCCGCCCTTGTGACGGGTGGTGATGCGGCCGGTGTTGTTGCGGCCGCCGGTCTTGTGCAGCGGACGGAGAAGGGACTTCTCCGGCGTGGACCGGGTGATCTCTGCGAAGTCGGCCACGGACGAGCCGCGCAGGCCCGGGGTGGTCGGCTTGTACTTACGGATAGCCATGTGTCAGTTCCTCGATTAAGTGGTCTCCGCACGCCGGTCAGGCGAGCGGACCTCCGAAGATGTCGATCGTCCCGTCCTTGAGCGTGACGATGGCACGCTTGGTGGACTTGCGCTGGCCCCACCCGAAGCGGGTGCGACGGCGCTTGCCGGAACGGTTCAGGGTGTTGACCGAGGCCACGTCGACGTTGAAGATGCGCTCCACCGCCTGCTTGATCTCGGACTTGTTGGAGCGCGGGTCGACCAGGAAGGTGTACTTGCCCTCGTCGATCAGGCCGTAGCTCTTCTCCGACACGACGGGAGCGATGATCACGTCGCGGGGATCCTTGTTGATGGAGCCGCTCACTGGGCATCCTCCTTCTTGGCACCGGAGGCCTGGGCCACGTACGCCTCGTAGGCCGCCTGGGTGAACACGACGTCGTCGGAGACGAGCACGTCGTAGGTGTTCAGCTGGTCGGCGTACAGGGTGTGGACCGCCGGCAGGTTGCGGGCGGACAGGGCGGCGACGTCGTCGGCCCGGTCGATCACCAGCAGCACGTTCTTGCGGCCGGTGTTCAGGGACGCGAGACCCGCCTTGGCGGCCTTGGTGGACGGGGTGGTCCCGGACACGAGGGCCTCGATGACGTGGACGCGGCCGTTGCGGGCGCGGTCCGACAGGGCGCCGCGGAGGGCGGCGGCCTTCATCTTCTTGGGGGTGCGCTGCGAGTAGTCGCGCGGGGTCGGGCCGTGGACGATGCCGCCGCCGGTCATGTGCGGCGCGCGGATCGAGCCCTGACGGGCGCGGCCGGTGCCCTTCTGCTTGAACGGCTTGCGGCCGGCGCCGGACACCTCGCCGCGGCGCTTCACCTTGTGCGTGCCCTGACGGGCGGCGGCGAGCTGGGCCACGACGACCTGGTGCATGAGCGGCACGTTGGACTGCACGTCGAAGATCTCGGCGGGCAGATCGACCTGGACGGTCTTCACGGAGTTCTCAGCCATGGTCTCAGGCTCCCTTCACGGCGCTGCGGACGAGCACGACCTGGCCCTTGGAGCCGGGCACCGCGCCCTTGATCAGCAGGAGGTTGTTCTCCACGTCGACGCCGTGGAGGGTCAGGTTCATGGTGGTCTGGCGCACGGCGCCCATGCGACCGGGCATGCGCTGGCCCTTGAACACGCGGCCCGGGGTGGACGCGCCGCCCACGGAGCCGGGCTTGCGGTGGTTCTTGTGGGCGCCGTGGGAGGCGCTCACGCCGGCGAAGCCGTGGCGCTTCATGGCGCCGGCGAAGCCCTTGCCCTTGGTGGTGCCCACGACGTCGACCTTCTGGCCGGCCTCGAAGACCTCCACGGTCAGGTCCTGGCCGAGCGAGTACTCGGCGGCGTCGGCGGTGCGCAGCTCGACGAGGTGACGGCGCGGGGTCACGCCGGCCTTCTCGAAGTGACCGGCCAGGGGCTTGGTCACGCGGCGGGGGTCGATCTGGCCGTAGGCGATCTGCACGGCGGTGTAGCCGTCGGTCTCCTCGGAGCGCAGCTGGGTGACGACGTTCGGGTCTGCCTTGACCACGGTCACGGGGATGAGCTTGTTGTCCTCATCCCAGACCTGGGTCATGCCGAGCTTCGTGCCCAGCAGGCCCTTGATGTTCTGGGTGTTGGTCATAGTCTCTCAGCACCTCCCTCTCAGAGCTTGATCTCGATGTTGACGTCCGCGGGCAGGTCCAGTCGCATGAGCGAGTCGACGGCCTTGGGGGTCGGGTCGATGATGTCGATGAGCCGCTTGTGGGTGCGCATCTCGAAATGCTCGCGGCTGTCCTTGTACTTGTGGGGAGAACGGATAACGCAGTACACGTTCTTCTCCGTCGGCAGCGGCACGGGGCCGACCACCGTCGCGCCTGCGCGCGTGACCGTGTCAACGATCTTGCGGGCCGAGACGTCGATGACCTCGTGGTCGTACGACTTCAGCCGGATGCGGATCTTCTGTCCCGCCATGGCGTCACGCCTCTCTCGTCGGGTGTGCTGTTCCTGTCCCTGTGCGGCGGACCGGGGTCCGCCTCCTTGTCCTCCACCCGCACGGGGCGAATCCGGCCTGGACCGGGTTCCTCGCCTCCGTCGGACTCCGGTCCACGCGGTCGGGCGTGTCGCATTCCTGAGGACGCGCGCGCCGTGGGCGGATCGGAGTGGTGACGTCACATCTGGGCCGAGCTGCCGCCGCGAGACACACGACGACAGCGCAATGGCGCTTGAGCAACCGAACCAGTATAGACAGAGACGGGCCCGGACCGCCACTCGGCGATCCGGGCCCATCCTCGAGGCTCGGCTTAGCGGCCCCACTCGGTGGGCGGGCCGGCGTTGAGCAGCAGGCTGAACACGACGACGACGGCGATCAGCGCCACCAGCGCGCTGACCAGCGGGCGGCGCAGCACGGCGGCCAGCACCCGCTGGGCCCCGGTCCGCTCCCCCGGCTCGCCCTCGAGCACGCGCCAGTGCCGCGCCGGCTCCCCGCGGCGCAGCCGGGCCCGCTCGAAGGGGACGGTCATGAACGGGACGACGGCGGAGCCGAGGCCGAGCAGGCCGCGCGCGGCCGGCCAGCGGCCGTCGATCCACACCGCCACGGTGACGACGAAGTAGCAGAGGAAGACGAAGCCGTGGATGCCGCCGGCGATCGGCATCACCGCGTCGGTGACCCCCGTGTACTTCATGGCCATGGCGGTCAGCAGACCCGCCCACGTCACCATCTCGGCGGCGGCGGTCACCCGGAACAGGCTGCGCGGGGACGGCAGGCTCATCGACGCAGCTCCCCGTTCCGGTTCGCCCGGCGGATCCGGCGCGCGCGGTCGATCTCGGGTCGGAAGGTGCGCAGGGCCCACACGACGGCGACGACGGCCGCCGCGAGGACCAGGAGGGTGATCAGCAGTTCTGGCATCCCACCAGCCTAACGGCCCCCGCGCGGCCGCGGCCCGGCGCACGACAGCGCCCCCGCCTCCGGAGACCCGGAGACGGGGGCGCTGTGCGTCAGCGGCTCAGACGAGCCGGGCGACGGGATGCGTCAGATCACTTGGTGATCTTGGTGACGCGGCCGGAGCCCACGGTGCGGCCGCCCTCGCGGATGGCGAAGCCGAGGCCCTCCTCCATGGCGATCGGCTGGATGAGCTCGACCGACATCTCGGTGGTGTCGCCGGGCATGACCATCTCGGTGCCCTCGGGCAGCGTGATGACGCCGGTGACGTCGGTGGTGCGGAAGTAGAACTGCGGGCGGTAGTTCGAGTAGAACGGGTTGTGACGGCCACCCTCGTCCTTGGACAGGATGTAGACGTTCGCCTCGAAGTTGGTGTGCGGGGTGATCGAGCCCGGGGCCACGACGACCTGGCCGCGCTCGACGTCGTCACGCTTCAGACCGCGAAGCAGCAGGCCGCAGTTCTCGCCGGCCCAGGCCTCGTCGAGCTGCTTGTGGAACATCTCGATGCCGGTAACGGTGGTCTTCTGCACGTCGCGGATGCCCACGATCTCGACCTCGGAGTTGATGGCGAGGGTGCCGCGCTCGGCGCGACCGGTCACCACGGTGCCGCGGCCGGTGATGGTGAAGACGTCCTCGATCGGCATCAGGAACGGCTTGTCCTTGTCGCGGACCGGATCCGGGATGTACTCGTCCACGGCGTCCATGAGGTCCTCGACGGACTTGACCCACTCGGCGTCGCCCTCGAGGGCCTTCAGGCCGGAGGTGCGGATGACCGGGGCGTCGTCGCCGTCGAACTCCTGGGAGGACAGCAGCTCGCGGACCTCCATCTCGACGAGCTCCAGGAGCTCCTCGTCCTCGACCATGTCCGACTTGTTCAGGGCCACCAGCAGCGCCGGCACGCCGACCTGACGGGCCAGGAGCACGTGCTCGCGGGTCTGGGCCATCGGGCCGTCGGTGGCGGCGACCACGAGGATCGCGCCGTCCATCTGAGCGGCGCCGGTGATCATGTTCTTGATGTAGTCGGCGTGACCGGGGGCGTCCACGTGGGCGTAGTGACGCTTCTCGGTCTGGTACTCCACGTGGGAGATGTTGATGGTGATGCCGCGCTGACGCTCCTCGGGGGCCGAGTCGATCGTCGCGAAGTCACGGGCCTCGTTCAGGTCCGGGTACTTGTCGTACAGGACCTTCGAGATGGCGGCGGTCAGCGTGGTCTTGCCGTGGTCAACGTGGCCGATGGTGCCGATGTTGACGTGCGGCTTCGTCCGCTCGAACTTTGCCTTTGCCACTAGTTCCTCCTAAGAACTGGTTCATCGTCAAGTAGACTGCTCAGCCGCCTGCGACGTGCTGACAACTCGATGGAGTCTACTCGGATGGTGATGGGTTGGGGAAATCCCGGCCTCACGGGGCCAGTCCGGTTCCAGGGCTCCTGGACCGCCGGAAGCGGACCGGGCCTGACCCGTCCTGTTCGCGGACCGACGCGCCGGGGGCGCCGGTCCGGTCGCCCCGGGCCGGCCGCGGCTGCGGCGGCCGACCCGGGGCAGGTCGTTCAGAGCAGGGGACCTGAGGTCACTCGCCCTGGGACTTCTGGATGATCTCGTCCGCCACGGCCTTGGGGACCTCGGCGTAGGAGTGGAAGGTCATCGAGTACACGGCGCGACCCTGGGTCTTGGAGCGCAGGTCGCCGATGTAGCCGAACATCTCGGACAGCGGCACGAGGGCCTTGACGACCTTGACGCCGGTGGCGTCCTCCATGGACTGGATCTGGCCACGGCGGGAGTTCAGGTCGCCGATGACGTCGCCCATGAACTCCTCCGGGGTGCGCACCTCGACGGCCATCAGGGGCTCGAGGATGATCGGGTTGGCCTTGCGGACACCCTCCTTGAACGCCTGGGAGCCGGCGATCTTGAACGCCATCTCCGAGGAGTCGACGTCGTGGTACGCGCCGTCGAGCAGGGTGGCCTTGACGCCCACCATCGGGTAGCCGGCCAGCACGCCGAACTGCATGGCGTCCTGGATGCCCGCGTCCACGGACGGGATGTACTCGCGGGGCACGCGACCGCCGGTGACGGCGTTCTCGAACTCGTAGATCTCGCCGTCGGCGGTGTCCAGGGGCTCGAAGGACAGCTGCACCTTGGCGAACTGGCCGGAGCCGCCGGTCTGCTTCTTGTGCGTGTAGTCGACCTTGTCGACCTTGCGCTTGATGGTCTCGCGGTACGCGACCTGGGGCTTGCCCACGTTGGCCTCGACCTTGAACTCGCGCTTCATGCGGTCCACGAAGACGTCCAGGTGGAGCTCGCCCATGCCGCCGATCTCGGTCTGGCCGGTCTCCTCGTTGAGGTTCACGCGGAACGTGGGGTCCTCGGCGACGAGCTTCTGGATGGCGGTGGAGAGCTTCTCCTGGTCGCCCTTGGTCTTCGGCTCGATGGCCACGGAGATCACGGGCTCCGGGAAGGTCATCGACTCGAGGATGATCGGGTGCGCGGCGTCGCACAGGGTGTCGCCGGTGGTGGTGTCCTTCAGGCCGATGACCGCGTAGATGTGGCCGGCCACGACCTCGTCCACCGGGTTCTCCTTGTTGGCGTGCATCTGGAAGAGCTTGCCGATGCGCTCCTTCTTGCCCTTGGTGGCGTTGAGGATCTGCGCACCGGACTCCAGACGGCCGGAGTACACGCGGATGAAGGTCAGGGTGCCGAAGAACGGGTGCGAGGCGATCTTGAAGGCCAGGGCCGAGAACGGCGCGTCCTTCGAGGCCTCGCGCTCCAGCTCGACCTCCTCGTCCTTGACGTCGTGGCCCTTCACGGCGCCGGCGTCCAGCGGGTTCGGCAGGTAGGCGACGACGGCATCGAGCATCGGCTGCACGCCGCGGTTCTTGAACGCGGAGCCGCAGAACACCGGGTAGGCCTCGGCGTTCACGGTCAGGTGGCGCACGCCGGCCTGGATCTCCTCGGTGGTGAGCTCCTCGCCCTCGAGGTACTTCTCCATGAGCTCCTCGGAGGTGTCGGCCACGGCCTCCACCAGCTCGGCGCGGTACTCCTCGGCCTTCTCCTGGAGCTCGGCCGGGATCTCACGGGTCTCGTACTCGGCGCCCATGGTCACGTCGCCCTTGGCGTCGCCCGGCCACACGAAGGCCTTCATGGAGAGCAGGTCGACGACGCCCACGAAGTCGTTCTCGGCGCCGATCGGCAGCTGCATCACGAGCGGACGCGCGCCGAGGCGGTTCACGATGGTGTCGACGGTGAAGTAGAAGTCCGCGCCGAGCTTGTCCATCTTGTTGACGAAGCAGATGCGGGGGACGTTGTACTTGTCCGCCTGACGCCACACGGTCTCCGACTGGGGCTCCACGCCCTCCTTGCCGTCGAACACGGCCACGGCGCCGTCGAGCACGCGCAGCGAGCGCTCCACCTCGACCGTGAAGTCCACGTGGCCGGGGGTGTCGATGATGTTGATCTGGTTGTCGTTCCAGAAGCAGGTCACCGCGGCGGAGGTGATGGTGATGCCGCGCTCCTTCTCCTGCTCCATCCAGTCGGTCGTCGAGGCGCCGTCGTGGGTCTCGCCCAGCTTGTGGTTGACACCCGTGTAGAACAGGATGCGCTCGGTGGTGGTGGTCTTGCCGGCATCGATGTGGGCCATGATGCCGATGTTGCGGACCTTGTTCAGGTCGGTCAGCACGTCCTGTGCCACGGTGTCTCCCTTGCTCGGATGGTGTTGAGGGCTCGTGAGATGGATTCGTCAGGGGGCCGCAGGTCCGACGACCGGTCCACGGCGGACGGCCCGGGGCGCGGAACGCGCGCCCCGGGCCGCACGGATCACCAGCGGTAGTGGGCGAAGGCCTTGTTGGCCTCGGCCATCTTGTGGGTGTCCTCGCGACGCTTCACGGCGCCGCCCAGGCCGTTCGAGGCGTCCAGGATCTCGTTCATCAGACGCTCGGTCATGGTCTTCTCACGGCGGGCCTTGGAGAAGCCGACCAGCCAGCGCAGGGCCAGAGCCGTGGAGCGGCCGGGCTTGACCTCGACGGGCACCTGGTAGGTGGCGCCGCCGACACGGCGGGAGCGGACCTCGAGGGCCGGCTTGATGTTGTCCATGGCCTTCTTGAGCGTGGCCACGGGATCGGCGCCGTTCTTGGCGCGGGCACCCTCGAGCGCGCCGTACACGATGCGCTCGGCGGTGGACTTCTTGCCGTCGATGAGCACCTTGTTGATCAGCTGCGTGACCAGCGGGGAGCCGTAGACGGGATCGACGACGAGGGGGCGCTTCGGCGCAGGACCCTTACGAGGCATTACTTCTTCTCCTTCTTGGCGCCGTAGCGGGAGCGGGCCTGGCCGCGGTTCTTCACGCCCTGGGTGTCGAGGGCGCCGCGCACGATCTTGTAGCGCACGCCGGGCAGGTCCTTCACACGACCGCCGCGCACGAGCACGATCGAGTGCTCCTGCAGGTTGTGGCCCTCGCCGGGGATGTACGCGGTGACCTCGATGCCGCCGTTGAGGCGCACACGAGCGACCTTGCGCAGAGCCGAGTTCGGCTTCTTCGGGGTGGTGGTGTACACGCGGGTGCACACGCCACGGCGCATGGGGTTCCCCTGCAGCGCAGGGGCCTTGGTCTTGACGACCTTGGGTGAGCGGCCCTTGCGGACCAGCTGCTGAATCGTAGGCACTCTCCAGCCTTCCTGTGTGGGTGATCGCTGACGTGATCGACCGGCGCCGCCGGCGCCGGCTGCTCGTTCCTCTGCTCTGCCTCTCCCTGTGGGGGCTCGCATCGAGCAGACGTCCGCAGGCGTGCAAAAGTGTGGCATCTGCCGCGCAAGTACCCCGCGACGTGGACAGCGTCCGATTTGCCACACGAAAAACAATCCTTGCAAGCATACCACGTGCCGGGTCGCCGTCCCACCCGACGGCGAGGGGCCCGCCCCTCCCCCGCTCAGGCGGGAGGGACGGGCCCCTCGGTCGGGCACACGGCTCAGGAGCGGAAGTCGCCCCCGCGGCCGTAGTCGTCCAGCGAGACGGCGTGGAAGTCGCTCTCGCCGAGCTGCTGGTCCAGGCCCGGGTAGTCGAAGTCCGCGAAGCCGGCCGGCGAGGCGAACAGGTTCGCCTTGGCCTCCTCCGTCGGCTCCACCACGGTCTTCGTGTACCGGTCCAGGCCGGTGCCGGCCGGGATCAGCTTGCCGATGATCACGTTCTCCTTCAGGCCCAGCAGCGGGTCGGACTTGCCCTCCATGGCCGCCTGCGTCAGGACGCGGGTCGTCTCCTGGAAGGACGCGGCCGAGAGCCACGAGTCCGTCGCCAGCGAGGCCTTCGTGATGCCCATGAGCTCGTCGCGGCCGGAGGCCGGCTGGCGGCCCTCGGCGACGGCGGAGCGGTTGGCGGCCACGAAGCGCGCACGGTCGGTCAGCTCGCCCGGCAGCAGGTCGGTCTCACCGGACTCGATGACGGTGATGCGACGCAGCATCTGGCGGACGATGACCTCCACGTGCTTGTCGTGGATGCCCACGCCCTGGGACTGGTACACGTTCTGCACCTCGTCCACGAGGAACCGCTGGGCGGCCCGGGGGCCGAGCACGCGCAGGACCTGCTTGGGGTCCACGGCGCCGGCGACGAGCTGGGTGCCGACGGCCACGTGCTCGCCGTCCGCCACCAGGATGCGCGCGCGGCGCAGCACCGGGTAGGCGATCTCCTCGGAGCCGTCGTCCGGGGTGAGCAGCAGGCGCACCGACGCGTCGGTGTCCTCGATGGTCACGCGGCCGGCGACCTCGGAGATCGGGGCCACGCCCTTCGGGGTGCGGGCCTCGAAGAGCTCCTGGATGCGGGGCAGACCCTGGGTGATGTCGTCCGCCGAGGCCACACCGCCGGTGTGGAACGTGCGCATCGTGAGCTGGGTGCCCGGCTCGCCGATGGACTGGGCGGCGATGATGCCCACGGCCTCGCCGATGTCCACCAGCTGGCCGGTGGCCATGGAGCGGCCGTAGCACTTGGCGCACGTGCCCACGGCGGACTCGCAGGTCAGGACCGAGCGGACCTTGATCTCCGAGACGCCGGCGCCGACCAGCTGGTCGATCAGCACGTCGCCCACGTCGGCGCCGCCCGAGGCCAGCACGGAGCCGTCCTCGCCGGTGACGTCCTGGGCCAGGGTGCGGGCGAAGGCCGAGTTCTCGACCTGCTCGTGGGCCACGAGCTCGCCGTCCGCGTTCGGCACGGCGATCGTCACGGACAGGCCGCGCTCGGTGCCGCAGTCCTCCTCGCGCACGATGACGTCCTGCGAGACGTCCACGAGGCGACGGGTCAGGTAGCCCGAGTTCGCGGTCTTCAGCGCGGTGTCCGCGAGGCCCTTGCGGGCGCCGTGGGTGGCGGAGAAGTACTCGAGCACGGACAGGCCCTCGCGGTACGAGGACTTGATCGGACGCGGGATGATCTCGCCCTTCGGGTTGGCCACCAGGCCGCGGATGCCCGCGATCTGGCGCACCTGGAGCCAGTTGCCTCGCGCTCCGGAGGACACCATGCGGTTGATGGTGTTCAGCTCCGGCAGGCCGTCCTTCATGGCCGCGGCGACCTCGTCGGTGGCCTTGTTCCAGATGTCGATCAGCTCGGAGCGACGCTCGTCGTCCGCGATGAGGCCCTTCTCGTACTGCTGCTGCACGCGCAGGGCCTGCTCCTCGTAGCCCTCCATGATGGCGGCCTTGTCGAAGTCGGACGTGATGTCCGAGATCGCCACGGTGACGCCCGACCAGGTGCCCCAGTGGAAGCCGGCGTCCTTGAGGTTGTCCAGCGTCTGGGCGGTGACGACCATCGGGTAGCGCTCGGCCAGGTCGTTGACCAGCTGGCCGAGGCTGCCCTTGGTGGCCTGGGTGTCCAGCCACGGGTAGTCGGCCGGGAGCAGGTCGTTGAAGAGCACCTTGCCCAGGGTCGTCTCGATGACGGCGAGCTCGCCCTCGGACCAGCCCTCGGGGGCCGGCACCGCGGTCGACGGCACGAAGCCGTCCACGCCGATCTTCACCGGGGCGTTCAGGTGCAGGTCGCCGCCGTCGAAGGCCATGACGGCCTCGCCGACGGTGGCGTAGGCGTTGCCCGCGCCGACCGCGTCCGGACGCACCGTGGTCAGGTGGTTCAGGCCGATGATCATGTCCTGGGCCGGCACGGCGACCGCGCGGCCGTCCGAGGGCTTCAGGATGTTGTGGCTCGAGAGCATCAGCAGGCGCGCCTCGGCCTGGGCCTCGGGCGACAGCGGCAGGTGGACCGCCATCTGGTCGCCGTCGAAGTCCGCGTTGAACGCGGAGCAGACCAGCGGGTGCAGCTGCAGGGCCTTGCCCTCCACCAGCTGCGGCTCGAAGGCCTGGATGCCCAGACGGTGCAGGGTGGGGGCGCGGTTCAGCAGCACCGGGTGCTCGGTGATGACCTCCTCGAGCACGTCCCACACCTGCGGACGGAAGCGCTCCACCATCCGCTTGGCGGACTTGATGTTCTGCGCGTGGTTGAGGTCCACGAGGCGCTTCATCACGAACGGCTTGAAGAGCTCGAGGGCCATCTGCTTGGGCAGGCCGCACTGGTGCAGCTTCAGCTGCGGGCCCACCACGATGACCGAGCGGCCCGAGTAGTCCACGCGCTTGCCGAGCAGGTTCTGACGGAAGCGGCCCTGCTTGCCCTTGAGCATGTCGGAGAGCGACTTCAGCGGACGGTTGCCCGGGCCGGTGACCGGACGGCCACGACGGCCGTTGTCGAACAGCGAGTCCACGGCCTCCTGGAGCATGCGCTTCTCGTTGTTCACGATGATCTCGGGGGCACCGAGGTCGAGCAGGCGCTTCAGGCGGTTGTTGCGGTTGATCACGCGGCGGTACAGGTCGTTCAGGTCGGAGGTCGCGAAGCGGCCGCCGTCCAGCTGCACCATCGGGCGCAGCTCCGGCGGGATCACCGGGACCGCGTCCAGGACCATGCCCTCGGGCGAGTTGTCCGTGGTGAGGAACGCGTTGACGACCTTCAGGCGCTTGAGGGCGCGGGTCTTGCGCTGGCCCTTGCCGGTCTTGATGGTCTCGCGCAGCATCTCGGACTCGGCCGCGAGGTCGAAGGTCTGCAGGCGACGCTGGATCGCCTCCGCGCCCATCGAGCCCTCGAAGTACTGGCCGTACTTGTCCCGCATGGTGCGGTACAGGCCCTCGTCGCCCTCGAGGTCGGCGACCTTGAGGTTCTTGAAGCGGTCCCAGACCTGCTCCTTGCGGTCCAGCTCCGCGTCCGCGCGCTTGCGGATCTGCGACATGGTCTTGTCCGCGGCGTCGCGGGCCTTCTTCTTCTCAGCGGCCTTGGCGCCCTCGGACTCCAGCTTGGCCAGGTCCTTCTCGAGGTCGGCGGCCACCGCGGCGATGTCGGCGTCGCGCTGGTCGGCCAGCACGCGGGTCTCCTGGTCGTACTCGGCCTGGAGGTTGGCCAGATCGCGGTGCCGGCCCTCCTCGTCCACCGAGGTGATCATGTACGCCGCGAAGTAGATGACCTTCTCGAGGTCCTTCGGCGCCAGGTCCAGCAGGTACCCCAGGCGCGAGGGGACGCCCTTGAAGTACCAGATGTGGGTGACCGGCGCGGCCAGCTCGATGTGGCCCATGCGGTCGCGGCGCACCTTCGAGCGGGTCACCTCGACGCCGCAGCGCTCGCAGATGATGCCCTTGAAGCGCACGCGCTTGTACTTGCCGCAGGCGCACTCCCAGTCACGGGTGGGGCCGAAGATCTTCTCGCAGAAGAGCCCGTCCTTCTCCGGCTTCAGGGTGCGGTAGTTGATGGTCTCCGGCTTCTTGACCTCGCCGTAGGACCAGCGGCGGATGTCCTCCGCCGTGGCCAGGCCGATGCGCATCAGGCCGAAAGAGTTGTCAGTGGACATGCTGTTCACGCTCATGCTCCGGTGAACTCCCTTGGTTCAGTGGTTCTCAGGTGACGTCTTGTGGATGCGGGATCGGGCCCGGCTCAGACTTCCTCGACCGAGCTCGGCTCGGCGTGGGAGAGGTCGATGCCCAGCTCCTCGGCGGCGCGGTAGACCTCGTCCTCCGCGTCGCGCATCTCGATGGTCTGGCCGTCCGCGGAGAGCACCTCCACGTTGAGGCAGAGGGACTGCATCTCCTTGATGAGCACCTTGAAGGACTCCGGCACGCCCGGCTCGGGGATGTTCTCGCCCTTGACGATGGCCTCGTACACCTTCACGCGGCCGTGGATGTCGTCCGACTTGATGGTCAGCAGCTCCTGGAGGGTGAACGCGGCGCCGTACGCCTCGAGCGCCCACACCTCCATCTCGCCGAAGCGCTGGCCGCCGAACTGGGCCTTTCCGCCCAGCGGCTGCTGCGTGATCATCGAGTACGGGCCCGTGGAGCGCGCGTGGATCTTGTCGTCCACCAGGTGGTGCAGCTTGAGCATGTACATGTAGCCCACGGACACCGGGTCCGGGAACGGCTCGCCGGTGCGGCCGTCGAACAGCTGCGCCTTGCCGTTCTCGCCCATGAGGCGGTCGCCGTCACGGGTGGCGTTCACGTGGCCGAGCAGGCCCGTAATCTCGTACGCCTCCGCGCCGTCGAACACCGGGGTGGCGACGTTGACCGGGTCGGACTGCCGCGGGAAGTTCGGCAGGTCCTTGATCCACTCGGGTTCGCCCTGGATGTCCCAGCCGCGCGAGGCGGCCCAGCCCAGGTGCAGCTCCATGACCTGGCCGAGGTTCATGCGGCCGGGCACGCCGAGCGGGTTCAGCACGATGTCCACCGGGGTGCCGTCCGCCAGGAACGGCATGTCCTCGAGCGGCAGGATCTTCGAGATGACGCCCTTGTTGCCGTGGCGGCCGGCCATCTTGTCGCCGTCGGTGATCTTGCGCTTCTGGGCCACGTAGACGCGCACCAGCTGATTCACGCCCGGGGGCAGGTCGTCGTCCTCGTCGCGGTCGAAGATGCGCACGCCGATGACGGTGCCGGACTCGCCGTGGGGCACCTTCAGGGAGGTGTCGCGCACCTCGCGGGACTTCTCGCCGAAGATCGCGCGCAGCAGGCGCTCCTCCGGGGTCAGCTCCGTCTCGCCCTTCGGGGTCACGCGGCCGACCAGGATGTCGCCGGCCTCCACCTCGGCGCCGATGTGGATGATGCCGCGCTCGTCGAGCTGGGACAGCACCTCCTCGGACACGTTGGGGATGTCGCGGGTGATCTCCTCGGCGCCCAGCTTGGTGTCGCGGGCGTCGACCTCGTGCTCCTCGATGTGGATCGAGGTGAGGACGTCCTCGGAGACCATGCGCTGGGACAGGATGATCGCGTCCTCGTAGTTCAGGCCCTCCCAGGGCATGAACGCGACGAGGAGGTTCTTGCCGAGCGCGAGCTCGCCGTTGTCCGTGGCCGGGCCGTCGGCGATGACGCTCAGCGGCTCCACGCGGTCGCCCTCGGAGACGCGCACGCGCTGGTTGTACGCGTTGCCCTGGTTCGAGCGGGCGAACTTCATGATCGGGTAGTGCGTGGTGGTGCCGTCGTCGTTCATCACGGTCACCAGGTCCGCGGCCACCTCGGTCACGACGCCGGCCGCGGTGGCGGTCACGGAGTCGCCCGCGTCCACGGCCACGTACTTCTCCATGCCGGTGCCCACGTAGGGGGCCTCGGAGCGGAGCAGCGGCACGGCCTGACGCTGCATGTTCGCGCCCATGAGGGCGCGGTTGGCGTCGTCGTGCTCGAGGAACGGGATCAGGGCGGTGGCCGCCGACACCATCTGGCGCGGGGACACGTCCATGTAGTCGATCTCGTCGACGGTGGAGAGCACGGGCTCGCCGTCGCCGCCGCGCTGGCGGCAGAGCACGAGCTCCTCCTCGAAGGTGCCGTCCTCGTCCACCGGGGCGTTCGCCTGGGCGATCTGGTAGGCCAGCTCGTCGTCCGCCGTCAGGTAGTCGACGGTGTCGGTGACACGGCCGTCCACCACGCGGCGGTACGGGGTCTCGATGAAGCCGAAGGAGTTGATGCGGCCGAAGGTCGCGAGCGAGCCGATGAGGCCGATGTTCGGGCCTTCAGGGGTCTCGATGGGGCACATGCGGCCGTAGTGCGAGGGGTGCACGTCGCGGACCTCCATGCCCGCGCGGTCGCGGGAGAGGCCGCCGGGGCCCAGCGCGGACAGGCGACGCTTGTGCGTCAGGCCGGCCAGCGGGTTGTTCTGGTCCATGAACTGGGACAGCTGCGAGGTGCCGAAGAACTCCTTGATCGCCGCCACCACGGGGCGGATGTTGATCAGGGTCTGCGGGGTGATCGCCTCGACGTCCTGGGTGGTCATGCGCTCGCGCACGACGCGCTCCATGCGGGACAGGCCGGTGCGGATCTGGTTCTCGATCAGCTCGCCCACCGCGCGGATGCGGCGGTTGCCGAAGTGGTCGATGTCGTCGATCTCGACGCGCACGTCCACGGCCTCGCCGTCACGGACACCCTTGACGGTCTTCTCGCCGGCGTGCAGCGCGGCGATGAAGTGCACCATCTGGACGATGTCGTCCTCGGTGAGCACGGAGGCGTTGGGGTCGCCCAGGTGCACGTCCACGCCGAGCTTGCGGTTGAGCTTGTAACGGCCCACCTTCGCCAGGTCGTAGCGCTTCGGGGTGAAGTACAGGTTGTTCAGCAGCGTCTGGGCCGCGTCGACGGCGGCCGGCTCGCCCGGGCGCAGCTTGCGGTAGATGTCGAGGAGGGCCTCATCCTGGTCCGCGGTGCCGTCCTTCTCGAGGGTGGCGCGGATGGAGTCGTAGTGGCCGAACTCCTCGAGGATGCGGGACTCGGTCCAGCCCATGGCCTTGAGCAGCACGGTCACGGGCTGCTTGCGCTTGCGGTCGAGGCGGACGCCGACCTGGTCGCGCTTGTCCACCTCGAGCTCGAACCAGGCGCCGCGCGAGGGGATGATCTTGGCGGAGAAGATCTCCTTGTCGGAGGTCTTGTCCGGGGTGCGCTCGAAGTAGGCGCCCGGGGAGCGGACCAGCTGGGAGACGACGACGCGCTCGGTGCCGTTGATGATGAACGTGCCGTTGCGGGTCATCAGCGGGAAGTCGCCCATGAAGACGGTCTGCTGCTTGATCTCGCCGGTCGTGTTGTTCATGAACTCGGCCTTGACGTACAGCGGGGCGGCGAAGGTCGCGTCGCGGTCCTTGCACTCCTCCTCCGTCATCTTCGCGTCGGCGAACTCCGGCTCGGAGAAGGACAGGGACATGGTGCCCTGGAAGTCCTCGATCGGGGAGATCTCCTCGAAGATGTCCGTGAGGCCGGAGGTGACGGGCACCGAGTGGTCGTCGGCCGCCTGGGCCTCCTCCACGCGGGCGACCCAGCGCTCGTTGCCGATCAGGCGGTCGAACGACTCGGTCTGCAGCGCCAGCAGGTCCGGCACGTCCAGCGGCTCGGAGATCTTGGCGAAGGAGATGCGTCCGGCGGAGGCGCCGGATCGCGGGGAGACGGTAGCGGTTTCGTTGGAGGTGCTCGAGGCGACCACGTAGGATCCTTCCACAGGCCTTCTGGGGTTCCGTTCCACTCCCCTTCGTCCGCTCGCGCGAGCGCCCGGGCCCACCGCTATATGAAGGCCGCACGGGACCGTGCGGCCGTTCTCTCGGACATGGCGTCCTGTGGGCGGCACGGAACAGGGGAGGTGCAAAGATCCATCCTAGCCCTGTCCGGCCCGCGTGTCCAGCAGCCGCTCGGCCGCTCGGGCCGCTCCCCCGAGCACTCCCCCGGACGCCGCGAGGCCCCCGGTCCGCTGTGCGGATCCGGGGGCCTCGTGGCGAAGCGTGATGCGGCTCAGGCCGCGATCATCACTTGAGGGTGACGGTGGCGCCGGCGCCCTCGAGCTGCTCCTTGGCCTTCTCGGCGGTCTCCTTGTTGACGCCCTCGAGGATCGGCTTGGGGGCGCCGTCCACCAGGTCCTTGGCCTCCTTCAGGCCGAGGGAGGTGAGGGCGCGCACCTCCTTGATGACGCCGATCTTCTTGTCGCCGGCGGACTCGAGGACGACGTCGAACTCGTCCTTCTCCTCGGCGGCGGCGGCGTCGCCACCGGCGGCACCGGCAGCGGCGGCCACGGCCACGGGGGCGGCGGCGGTGACGTCGAACTTCTCCTCGAACGCCTTGATGAACTCGGACAGCTCGATGAGGGTCAGCTCCTCGAACGCGGCGAGCAGCTCTTCGGTGGTCAGCTTGGCCATGATGGCTCCTTTACGTGTACGTCTTGTCTACGTGTGAAGTGGTGGGCCGTGCAGCCCGGGGCGGACTGCTCAGGCAGCCTCGCCCTGCTGGGCGCGCAGCGCCTCGACCGTGCGGACGGTCTTGGACAGCGGCGCCTGGAACAGGGCGGCAGCCTTGGACATGCTGCCCTTCATCGCGCCGGCGAACGTGGCCAGCAGAACCTCGCGGGACTCGAGGTCCGCGATCTTCTTGATGCCGGCCTCGTCCAGGGGCTGGCCATCCATGTAGCCGCCCTTGAGCACGAGCTTCTCGTGATCCTTGGCAAAGTCACGCAGGGCCTTCGCGACGTTGACCGGGTCACCGGTCACGAAGGCGATCGCGGTGGGACCGGACAGGTGGGCCTCGAGGCCCTCCACGCCGGCTTCCTTGGCCGCGATCTCGGCAAGCGTGTTCTTCGCCACGGCGTAGGTCGCGTCCTGACGGATGGAGTCACGCAGCTGCTTGAGCTCCGTCACCGTCAGGCCACGGTATTCCGTCAGAACAGCGGCGTTGGACTCACGGAACAGGTCCGTGAGCTCAGCCACCGCCGACTCCTTCGCGGACGTCGCCATGGCACTCCTCTCGATGATTCGTGGGGACCGCCTCCCCCGCAAGACGAGAAAACGCCCCGTGCAGATGCACGGGGCGCAGCAGGAGCATCGACGCGATCCGACCAGGGTCGGTCCGCGGATGCGAGCGGGGCTCACGTTCACCTGCGCAGGTCGCCTCCCCGTCAGGGAGATCCTTCGGTGGGCACTGCCCGAGGGCAGGGCACCACGACCGGCGGTCTTCGGTAGGCACCAGCGTACCCCCTGCCCCGGCCCCCGCAAAATCGGCACCCGTCCAGCCGAATGGCCTCCGGCCACGGCCGCGGCAGCGCCGCCGTCACCCGGGGACGACGGTGGCCGGGGACGACGACGGCCGGCCGCCCCGCAGGGGGCGACCGGCCGTCTCGACGGGCCCGGACTCACCGGGACCCGGGCGGGATCAGAGCTCCGAGGAGTCCACCGAGGTCACGTTCGGGTCCATGGACACGCCCGGGCCGAAGGTGGTGGCCACGGTGGCCTTGGAGATGTAGCGGCCCTTGGAGGACGAGGGCTTCAGGCGAAGCACCTCCTCAAGTGCGGCGGCGTAGTTCTCCACCAGGGCCTTGGCCTCGAAGGAGGTCTTGCCGATGATGAAGTGCAGGTTGGAGTGCTTGTCGACGCGGAAGTCGATCTTGCCGCCCTTGATGTCGGTCACGGCCTTGGCCACGTCCGGGGTCACGGTGCCGGTCTTGGGGTTCGGCATCAGATTGCGGGGGCCGAGCACCTTGCCCAGGCGGCCGACCTTGCCCATGAGCTCCGGGGAGGCCACGGCGGCGTCGAAGTCCACCCAGCCGTCGGAGATCTTGGCGATCAGGTCGTCGTCGCCCACCACGTCCGCGCCGGCGGCGCGGGCGGCCTCGGCGCGCTCACCGGTGGCGAACACGACGACGCGGGCGGTCTTGCCGGTGCCGTGGGGCAGGCTCACGGAGCCGCGCACCATCTGGTCGGCCTTGCGGGGGTCGACCGAGAGGCGGAGGGCGACCTCCACGGTGGCGTCGGTCTTGGAGGGGTTGGTCTCCTTGGCGAGGCGGATCGCCTCCACCGGCGAGTAGACGTCCTCGCCGATCGCGGCCTTGGCCGCCTTGTATGCCTTGCTGCGCTGTGCCATCTGCGTTCTTCTCCTTGTGCAGTCGTGGTCTGCGGGCCGCGCTCGGCCCTGCCACTGGAAGGGGGTGGGGGGAGGGCGTCAGCCCTCGACGGTGATGCCCATGGAGCGGGCGGTGCCCGCGATGATCTTGGCGGCGGCCTGCACGTCGTTGGCGTTCAGGTCCTCCATCTTGGTCTGGGCGATCTCCTCGCACTGGGCCTGCGTCAGCGTGCCGACCTTGGCCGTGTGCGGGGTGGCGGAGCCCTTGGCGACGCCGGCGGCCTTCTTGATGAGCTCGGCGGCCGGCGGGGTCTTGGTGATGAACGTGAACGAGCGGTCCTCGTACACGGTGATCTCGACCGGCACCACGTTGCCGCGCTGCGACTCGGTGGCGGCGTTGTAGGCCTTGCAGAACTCCATGATGTTCACGCCGTGCTGGCCCAGGGCGGGGCCGATGGGCGGGGCCGGGTTGGCCGCGCCGGCCTGGATCTGAAGCTTGATCAGACCGGAGACCTTCTTCTTGGGAGCCATGAGTGGATCCTTCTCTCACTGGGGGACCCTCGGCGCAGGAGCGCACCGGGGGCGGTGGCCGCCGTGGCGCGGCGGCCGGTGCCGCGTCCGGGCCGGCAGGCGGCCGGCCCGGTGCGGAAGCGTCGGGTGTCCTCAGATGACCTTGGTCACCTGGTTGAAGGACAGGGTCACGGGGGTCTCGCGCTCGAAGATCGAGACGAGCACCACGAGCTGCTGGGCCTCCGGCTTGATCTCGGAGATCGTGGCCGGGAGGGTCTCGAACGGGCCGTCGTTGACGGTGACCGACTCGCCCACCTCGAAGTCCACGTGGATCGCCGGGGCGGCGGCCGCGCCGGACTCCGCGGACGCGGGGACGGCCACGCCGGCCTTCTCGGCGGCGCGGGCGGCCTCCTGGATCACGGACGGGGCCAGCATGTCGTAGACCTCGTCGAGGGTGAGCGGCTGCGGGTGGTGGGCGTCGTTGCCCACGAAGCCGGTCACGCCCGGGGTGTGGCGCACGACGCCCCACGAGGCGTCGTCGAGGTCCATGCGGACGAGCACGTAGCCCGGGATGCGCACGCGCGAGACGATCTTGCGCGTGGTGTTCTTGATCTCCACGACCTCCTCCATGGGGACCTCGATCTCATAGATCGCGTCCTCCATGTCCTGGGTCAGGATGCGGGCCTCGAGGTTCGTCTTCACGCGCTTCTCGTAGCCGGCGTAGGTGTGGACCACGTACCAGTCGCCCGGCTGGCGCCGCAGGCGGGTGCGCAGCTCCTCGCCGGGGTCAACGGCGGGCTCCTCCTCGACCTGCTCGACGGCGGCCGGGTCGGCCTCCTGCGCGGTGGCATCGGCGGCCTCTTCGCCGTCGACGTCGGGCTCGCCGGCGGCGTCCTCAGCGGGGGCCGGGGCGTCCTGCGCGGTCTCGACGGTCTCCTCCACGGCGCCGTCCTCCTGCACGGAGACGGACTCCTCGGCGGCCTGACGATCCAGTTCCTGCTCGGACACGGTTCCTGCTTTCTGCTGACGGGCGTCGGGCCCTGCCGTCCGGGAGGGCCCTCACGGGGGTGCGGCGGACGCGTCCAGCGACGTCGGGACCGTCCGCGCCGGGCTCAGAGGCCGCCGCCGCCGCCGAACAGGAGGCCCGCCACGGTGCCGAACACCCAGTCCAGCCCCATGACCAGCAGGATCATGAACGCCACGAAGGCGAGCACCACTCCGGTCGTGCGCAGCAGCTCCTCACTCGTGGGGGTGACCACCTTGCGGAGCTCGTCCACCACCTGGCGCAGGAACAGCGCGATCCGCGCGAACAGCCCGCGACGCTGCCTGTCCGGCGCGGGGGTCGAGCCCCCGCCGTTCGCCGCAATGTCAGTCACGTGGCCTCACTCGTCGGATCGCCGAATCGCTTTCTACACGTCCGATGCCGAGCACGAGGCCCGGCATCGAGCAGGGCAGACAGGACTCGAACCTGCAACCTGCGGTTTTGGAGACCGCTGCGCTACCAATTGCGCCACTACCCTTCGGCTCCGGATCCGTCCGGCCGAACCCTCGCGGGATCGACCGTGATCGCGGCACCGGTGATCAAGGATACGCCATCGAGCGGCGCGCGTCGAACGGGCCCGTGGACAGTCAGTACTCTGGGCCTGACGGAGCACGCTCCGTCCCGCCGCCGTCGTCGATCTCGAAGAAGGTCTCCATGAGCGCCCCCGCCCGCCGCGTCTCGGCCCGTCTGGCCGCGATCGCCCCCTCCGCCACCCTCGTCGTCGACGCCCGCGCCAAGGAGCTCAAAGCCGCCGGGCGCCCCGTGATCGGCTTCGGCGCCGGGGAGCCGGACTTCCCCACCCCGGACTACATCGTGGAGGCCGCCGTCGCGGCCGCGAAGGACCCGAAGAACCACCGCTACTCCCCCGCCGCGGGCCTGCCCGAGCTGCGCGAGGCCATCGCCGCCAAGACGCTGCGCGACTCCGGCGTGGCGATCGACGCCGCCCAGGTGCTGGTGACCAACGGCGGCAAGCAGGCCGTCTACAACACGTTCGCCGCGCTGCTGGACCCGCAGGACGAGGTCCTCGTCCCCTCCCCCTACTGGACCACCTATCCGGAGGCCATCCGCCTGGCCGGCGGCGTCCCCGTGGACGTGTTCGCCGGCCCCGAGGCCGGCTACAAGGTGAGCGTGGAGCAGCTCGAGGCCGCCGTCACCGAGCGCACCAAGGCCCTGCTGTTCGTCTCCCCGTCCAACCCCACCGGCGCCGTCTACTCCCCCGAGGAGACCGAGGCCGTGGGCCGCTGGGCCCTGGACCGCGGGCTGTGGGTGATCACCGACGAGATCTACGAGCACCTCACCTACGACGGCATGCCGTTCACCTCGATCCTGAAGGCCGTCCCGGAGCTGGCCGAGCAGGCCGTGATCCTCAACGGGGTCGCCAAGACCTACGCCATGACCGGCTGGCGCGTGGGATGGATGGCCGGCCCGCTGGACGTGATCAAGGCCGCCACGAACCTGCAGTCCCACGCCACCTCGAACGTGTCCAACGTGTCCCAGCGGGCCGCCCTGGCCGCCGTCGCCGGACCGCTGGACGCCGTGGACGAGATGAAGGTCGCCTTCGACCGCCGCCGGCGCGCCATGGTCGAGGCCATGAACGCCGTCCCCGGCTTCCACTGCCCCACGCCGCAGGGCGCCTTCTACGCGTACGTGGACGTCCGCGAGGCCCTCGGCCGGACCTACCGCGGCGGCGTCACCCCGACGACGTCGGCCGAGCTGGCCGCCTTCATCCTCGACGAGGCCGAGGTGGCCGTGGTCCCGGGCGAGGCGTTCGGCCCCTCCGGCTACCTGCGCCTGTCCTACGCGCTGGGCGACGACGACCTCGCCGAGGGCGTGGAGCGGATCCGGGCGCTGCTCTCCGAGTGACCCGATCCCGACGCCCGGGCCCCCGCCGCCGCACGCCGGCCGCGGGGGCCCGCGCGCATCCGGGGGCGTGACCTCCGGGGACGTGACGTCCGGGGCGGGGTGTCCGGAGCACAGACCCGCTCAGGCGTAGCCGCGGCGGGCGGCCCAGCGGGTGAGCTCGTGACGGTTGGACAGCTGGAGCTTGCGCAGCACGGAGGAGACGTGGGTCTCCACGGTCCGGTCCGAGATGAACAGCTCGGCGCCGGCCTCGCGGTAGGTGTAGCCGCGGGCGATCAGGCGCATCACCTCGCGCTCGCGCGCGGAGAGCCGGTCCACGTCCTCGTCGGGGACGGCGGGCGAGGCCGGCGCGGCGGGCGCTGCCTCCGGGGCCGCGGCGCCGCGGAAGGCGTCCAGCACGAACCCGGCCAGCCGGGGCGAGAACACCGCGTCGCCACCGGCCACGCGCACCGCGGCGTCCACGACCTCGGCCCCGGACGCCGTCTTGGTGATGTAGCCGCGCGCCCCCGCCCGGATCACCGCGACGACGTCCTCGGCGGCGTCCGAGACGGACAGCGCCAGGAACCGCTGCGCGGGCCGGCGGGCCAGCACCCGCTCGGCCACCTCGGCGCCCCCGCCGCCGGCGCCGCCGGGCAGGTGCACGTCCAGGAGCACGACGTCCGGGGCGAGCTCGAGGACCGCGCGGACGGCCTCGTCCACGTCCCCGGCCTCGCCCACGATCGCCAGGCGGGCGGGGTCCAGGTCCGCCCGGAGGCCGGAGCGGAAGATGGCGTGGTCGTCGACGATCACGGCGGTGCGGGGGGCGGGGACGCTCACGGACGCTCCCGGGCGGCGTGCGGGGGCACGCGGTCGGGTCGGGTCAGGGTCAGGTGCACCTCGGTGCCGCCGGGGCCGGAGCGGATCCGCGCGGCGCCGCCGGCGCGCTCCATGCGCCCGACCACGGACTCGCGGACGCCGAGGCGGTCCGCCGGGACGGCCCCCGGGTCGAAGCCGGGACCACGGTCCCGCACGAACACCTCGGCCACGGTCCGGCCGTCGTCGTCCTCGGCGACCTCGGCGAACACCTGGGCGTCGCCGGCGTGCCGGGCCGCGTTGAGCATCGCCTCCCGGGCCGCGGCGGTCAGCGGCTCCAGCCACGCCCCCGAGGCCTCGCCCACGGCCACCACCTCGACGCGGCGCCCGTGGGCGTCCTCGACGGCGGCGGCGTGCTCCCGCAGGGTGGCGGCCAGCGAGTCGTGGCCGCCGCGGTCGTCCAGGGCGAGGAACCGGCGCAGCTCGCGCTCCTGTGCACGGGCGGCCCGGGCGACGGCCTCGGGGTCGTGCGCGCGACGCTGGATCAGCGCCAGGGACTGCAGCACCGAGTCGTGCAGGTGGGCCGCGATCTCGGCCCGCTGGGCCTGCACCGCGAACGCCGTGCGCTCGGCGTCGCGCCGGCGCAGCCAGGACAGCGCGTAGGGCATGGCCACCATCGCGACGCCGGCGATCAGGGCGACGGCGACCAGCAGCCCCAGCCACAGGTCCCCCGAGGTCACGCCGCCGAGGACGATCGCGAGCACGGCGAGCAGCACGAGCGCGGTGCCGAGCGCCAGGCGGACGACCCGGCCCACGCGCCCGGCGGGCGGGCCCCCGGCCAGGTCGAGCTGCATCCAGGCCAGCCCGAGCCCGATCACGAGCACCGCCACCGGCCCCACGAGGGCCCAGTCCACGGCGAGCCCCAGGCCGTCCGCGACCGTGATCACGCCGACGCCGAGCACCACGGCCGCCAGCAGCACCGGCCAGCCGCCCTCGCGCACCCGCTCGAGCACCTCGGGGGCGCGCCCGCGCAGGCTCGGCGCCTCGCCGGTCGGCGCGCCGTCCGCGCCCTCCTCGGGCATGAGCAGCCACAGCCAGACGTAGAGGGCGAGCCCGGCGCCGCCCGCGAGCGCGAGCACGGCGAACCCGGCCCGCGCCGTGCGCGGCGACAGGCCCAGGTGGCGAGCCACGCCGGCGGCGACGCCGGAGACCGGCCGGTCCGCACGGTGGCGCATCAGCGGGGCGCGGGTTCCGGACGCGCGGGCTTCGGACGTCCGGGGGCCGGCGCCGATCGGGCGCGTGCGCGCGTCGTCGGCCGCGGCCGCGCGCGGCCCAGCGCGGCCGGAGGGCGCGGACGGGGGCACGGCGGAGGCGGGCATGCCCCCATCCTGCCGCGTCCGGGCGCGGGGCACATCCGGGGAGCGCTCCGGGACATCCCGGATGTGCCGGACGCCGCCGGAGAGCAGGATGGGGGCATGCCCATCGATCCGGACCCCCTCGCCGTCCCCCGCCCCTCCGACGCCGCCACGCCCCTGGCCGGCTCCTCCACCGCGGGGGCCGGCGGGCCCGACGGGTTGCACGCCCTGCCCTCGTGGCTGCGCCGCGCGGTCCAGGCCTGGGGCGTGCGCCGCTCGGACTCCTCGTGGGTGGGCGGTGTCCTCGCGGGCGTGGCCGAGCGCTATCGGGTCGACCCGCTGCTCGCCCGCGGCGTGTTCGTGGCCCTCTGCGTGGTGTCCGCCGGGTTCGGCCTGCTCGCCTACGCCGTGGCGTGGGCCCTGCTGCCGGACGGCGACGGCACCGTGCACTACGGCCGGCTGCGCCGGGGCGAGTGGCAGGACGCCACCGTGGCCATCGCGGTGATCGGCGGGATCGGCGTCCTCAACGTCGTGCTCGGCGCGGGGTTCACCCTGCTGGCCCCCGTGGTGGGCGGCCCTGGCTCGCTGCTGGGCCTGGCCGCCGTCGCCGTCCTCGTCTGGTGGCTCGTCACCCGCTGGGACGGCAGCACGCAGAGCCGCGTCGGCCCGGCGCCCGCGTCCGAGCCGGAGGCCTCCGGGCGCGCCGCCGCCCGACCGGCCTGGTACCTGCGCCGCGACGACGCACGGGCCGCGGCCTCGAGGCAGGACGCGCACGGCTTCCGCGCGGACTGGCTCGACCCGGAGACCGGCACCTGGCGATCCCCCGTGCACTCCCGTGAGCTCCGGGCCGCCGCCCGCCTGGCCGAGGAGGAGCAGGCCGCCGCGGCCGGCCCGTCCGGCCGCGGATCCGCCGTCGTCGCCGCCCCGCGGCGCCTGTCCCCCGCCGTGCAGGCCGTGACGTACGCCGTCGCCGCCCTCGCCGCCGCGGCCGCCGTCGGCGCCTCGCTGCTCCTGGGCGTGGGCTCCCTCACCCTCCTGGCCGTCCCGGCGATCGTCGCCGCCCTGGCCGTGCTCGCCCCCGTGATGCTCGCGGCCCTCCTCACCGGCCGGCGCCCCGGCTCCCTGGCCCCGGCCAGCGGCATCCTCGTGGGCGCCGCGGCCCTCCAGGTCGCCGTCGCCGTCGCCGTCCTCTGAGCCGGCCCGCCCCCTCCGCCACCGATCCGCCGAGATCCGACCCCCACCGAAAGGGCACCCCATGACCGCCCGACGCGGCCCCCTCACCCCGTTCTTCGACTCCGTCCGCACCACCGGCTTCCGCCGCACCCGGCCCCGCCTCGTGGGCGGCGTCGCCGCCGGGATCGCCTCCGGCACCGGCGTGAACGTCTGGCTCGTCCGCCTCGCCCTCGTGCTGGCCGGCCTGCTGCCGGTGCTCGGCGTGGGCGCCTACCTGGCGGTCTGGGCCCTGACCCCGTGGGAGGACGGCACCGTCCCGGCCGAGCGCGCCCTCGGCGGACGCTGACCCCGCAGCCGCCGCCCGCCCGCCGCCGGACCGCACCCGCCGCATCGCATCCAGCGACACGGCGGGTGCGGTCCGCCGTATCCTGACGCGGCCCGCCGCCCGCGCCTAGGCTGGAGCCGAACCCCGTCAAGACCGTTCGAGAGGACACCCATGCGCGTCGGAATGCTCACCTCCGGGGGCGACTGCCCCGGCCTCAACGCCGTCATCCGCTCCGCCGTCCTGCACGGCATCAAGACGTACGACATGGAGATGGTGGGCATCCGCAACGGATGGTCCGGCCTGATCAAGAAGGACGTCGAGGAGCTGCCCCGCACCCGAGTGCGCGGCCTGGCCCGCAACGGCGGCACCATCCTGGGCACCTCCCGCACCCACCCCTACGACACCGAGGGCGGCGGCCCGGAGAACATGCGCCGGAACATGCGCGAGCTCGGCCTGGACGCCGTGATCGCCATCGGCGGCGAGGGCACCCTCGCCGGCGCCAACCGCCTCGCCGCGGACGGCCTGCCGATCGTGGGCGTGCCCAAGACCATCGACAACGACCTGCGCGGCACCGACTACACGTTCGGCTTTGACACGGCCGTGCAGATCGCCACCGACGCCATGGACCGCCTGCGCACCACCGGCGAGTCCCACCACCGCTGCATGGTCGCCGAGGTCATGGGCCGCCACGTCGGCTGGATCGCCCTGCACTCCGGCATGGCCGCCGGCGCCCACGCCATCCTGATCCCCGAGGTCCGCACCCCCATGGAGCAGGTGGCCGAGTGGGTCAAGCAGGTGCACGACCGCGGCCGATCCCCCCTCGTGGTGGTCGCCGAGGGGTTCATCCCCGAGGGCCACGACGACCCGCTCTCCGAGGCCGGCGTCGAGAACTCGGGCCGGCCCCGCCTCGGCGGCATCGGCGAGTGGGTGACCCGGGAGATCGAGGCGATGACCGGCGTCGAGACCCGCAACACCGTGCTGGGCCACATCCAGCGCGGCGGGGCGCCCACCGCCACGGACCGCGTGCTCTCCACGCGGTTCGGCATGGGCGCCGTGGACCTGGCCGCCCAGAAGCGCTGGGGGCAGATGGTGGCGGCCAACGGCACGGACATCATCTCGATCCCCATGAGCGCGGCGCTCAAGGGCCTCAAGGAGGTCCCGGTGGCGCGCTACGACGAGGCGAAGGTCCTCTTCGGCCGGTGAACGGCGCCCCGTCCTTCGCCGGCGTGCTCGCCCTCGGGCTGGCGCGCCGGCTCGGCCTGCCCGACACCGCCCTGCTGCCCGACGACGACGGCGCCGCCGAGCCGCGCCGCCTCGAGGCGGTCCGCGAGGACGCCGCCGAGGCGGAGGTGCTCGCCCTGCCCTGGGCGACCGTGGTGGCCGGTCCCGCCTGGTTCGCGGCCGCCTGCCGGGACGTGCCCGCCGAGGTGCTCGGCGTGGAGTCCGCGCTGCTGCGCACGGCCGCAGGCGCGGCACCCGGCGCCGGGTCCGGCGGCGGGGCGGCCGTGCGTTCCCGCGGCGAGTTCACCCTGTACGCCGCCGAGGAGCCCCCGGTGCTGGAGCCCTCCCGGTCCGTGGCCGTCTCCGAGGACCCCGCCCACGCGCTCGCCGTCGCGGCGCAGGCGCCCGCGGACGACCTGGCCGAGGCGGCCGCCCAGGCCTGGACCTCCTCCGCGTCACTCGTCCCCGACGACGGCGCGGGACACGGCCTCGAGGCGCCGGTCGCCGCGGCGGGCCACCGTGTCTCGGGCGGCATCCTCGCCGAGCTGGGCGTGCTCACAGTGCCCCGGCTGCGCGGCCACGGGCTCGGCCGCTACGCGGCGGCCGTGGCGATGGACCGCGCCGCCCTGGAGGGCCTGCTGCCCGTGGCCCACCTGCGCGCCGGCCACCCGGCCGCGCACCACGTGGCGATCGCGGTGGGGCTGGAGCCGGTGGGATCGCGGACGGTGCTCGCGCTCGGCTGAGCCGGCGCGGACGGCGCGGCCGCCCGGCTCAGCGCCGACGGCGCGGCTCAGCGCAGCCGGCCGACGCCGCGGGGACGCCCCACGACCTGGCCGGCCTCCGGGGAGACCAGCGGCTCCTGTGCGGCGGCGATCCAGCCGGTCTCGGCGGCGTCCGCCGCGTCCCCGGCCTCGGCGTCCCCGGTCAGGTCCTCGCACACGAGCAGCTCGGCGTCCAGGGGGACGGAGCGCTTGAGCAGGGCCAGGGCCACGGCACCGGCCTCGTGGTGCTGGGCCGAGGAGGTCACGGCGCCCACGGGGCGCGCGGCCGCGCGGGCCTGCGGCGTGTCCTCGGCGGGGCGGAGGATCACCGGGGCGCCGTGCGGGGGCAGGGCGTGCACGGAGCCGTCCAGCATCAGGCGGGTGAGGCGGCGGGGCGGGCGGCCGAGGTTGTGCACGCGCGCCACGGTCTCCTGGCCGCGGTAGCAGCCCTTCTCCAGGTGGACGGCGGTGCGCAGCAGGTCCAGCTCGTGCGGCAGGGCTCGCTCGTCCACGTCCGTGGCCATGCGGGGCCGGCCGGCCTCGATGCGCAGGGCCTCGGCCGCCGTCGTGCCGGCCAGGGACCAGCCCTCCAGCGCGCCCGTGCCGAGCGTGCGGACGGTGGCCTCGAGATCGGCCCGGGTGACGAGGTGCTCGCGCCAGCTCCAGTCCGCGCCCGGGTGGGCCTCGGGGCGCGGGTCCGCGGTGTAGGCCCAGCCGCCGACGCCCACGTGCGGCCACGGGTCGACCCAGACGGTGCGGTCCTCCCAGCCGGGCACGGGGACGGTGGAGCCCACGACGGCGACGGCGCCGGTGTGGTCGCGCAGCGTCACCTGGTGGGAGAAGCGCATGGACGCGAGCCATGCGGCGAGGCCGGGGCCGTCCTCGCGGTCGGTGAGGAGCCAGGCGGCGGCGCCGTCCTCGAGCAGGTGGGCGGCGTGCTCGATGCGCCCCTGGGCGTCGAGGAAGAGGATCTCCGTGCTGGTGCCCGCCGGCAGGTCCGCCACGTGCTGGGTGCCCAGGGTGTGCAGCCAGGTCAGGCGGTCCGGGCCGGAGACGGACAGCACGGCGCGGTGCGAGAGGTCCACGAGCGCCCGGCCGCGGGCCAGCGCGCGTTGCTCCGGCAGCGGGCGGCCGTAGTGGGCGGCCACGCCGGCGTCCGGGCCGACGCCCTCGACGGCGCCGCCCGCCGGGCCGTGGGGCTCGGCGGACGCGAGGTCCAGCAGGAGGCTGCGCGGGGCCGACTCGGCGCCGGTCACGGACGCTCCCCCGGCTCGGCCCCGCCGGCGCCGCGGGGCCGCGGAGCGCCCGGGGCAAGCCGGCCCTCGGACTCGCTCGGCATGCGGTCCAGGATGGCGGAGGCGTGGGCTTCCAGCTCGGCGCCCTCGGAGCCGGAGGAGTCCCAGCGCCAGAAGAGCTGGCCGTTGACGAGCCCGGCCATGCGGGTGGCCCGGTGGTAGTCGCCGGCGGCCGAGCCGCGCAGCACCGCGTCCGTGACCAGCTGCAGCTGCGGGCCCTTGATGCGGCCGTAGTACAGCTCGGCCAGGGAGCCCGGGTGCGTGATGGTGGCGGTGATGCCGAAGCCCTCGTCTCCCGCGCGCAGGCTCTCCACGTCCTCGGCGGAGCGGAACGCGGGGACGATGTCCGCCGGGCGCATGCCGGGGCCGACGTCGCCGTCGCGGCGCTCCCGGTCCACCTGCCAGAAGCCGGACTCGACCGTCAGCGGGCGCAGCAGTGTGCCGTCCGCCTCGCAGAGCCACGACTCCGCGCGGTACTCCACGAACGGCAGGCCGTGCTCCGTGAAGTCCACGCGCTGGTAGAAGATCTCGGTGCCGTCGGAGCCGTCGCCGAGACGGCCCTGCCCCTCCCAGCTGCCGATGAGCCAGGACAGGGGCGCGAGCTCCGGGGTGAGGTCGTACGGGAGTTCAGTCGCCATGAGGGATCACGGCGCGGCCCGCGTGCGGGCCGCGCGTGGTCAGCGCTGGCCCTTGAACAGCCCGCCGACGACGACGGCCGCCACCGCGGCCATGCCGAGGCCGGCCAGCACGACGAGGGCCAGGAAGAAGATCTCGAGCGCAAGAAGGGTATCCATGCGCGCCATCCTACCGAGTGGGGCGCCCAGGTCAGGCCAGGAAGCCCACCATGACGTGCGCCACCACGCCGGCCGCGCCCACGGGGGCCAGCGCCAGGGCGTAGCCGGCGCGCCGCGGGCGCAGGGTGGTGCCCACCGGGCGGTCCTCCGGCCGGGGCCGGGCGGACGGGGCGGTGGCCGCGGTGAGCGAGACCAGCGTGGCGACGGCCACGACCGCGGCCACGACGGCGGCGCGGTCCTGCGGGCCGACGCCCAGCAGCGCCGAGACGGGCCACGCGAGCAGCGCGCCGAGCGGGACGACTACGAGGGCGAGCACGCCGGGGCGGCCCTGCACGCCCGGAATGAGGCCGATGAGGGAGAACGCCGCGACCGCGATCGCCAGGGTCAGGACGAGGCCCGCCACGGCCGGCGCGTCGGTCCAGCGGGAGACCGCCACCCAGCACGCCGTCATGACGGCGATGAGGCCGCCGCCCATGGTGGCCACGGTGGACTCCAGGCGCAGCGGGCGGCCGGTGCCGCGCACGAGCTGCACCACGAACGAGGCCATGGTGCTCCAGGCCAGGGCGACGGCGAGGGGCTCGAACAGCGTCCACGCGCCGCTGCGCCCGTCCTCGATCGGGGGCCACAGCAGCATGAGCAGGACGGCCACGAGGCCGACCGCCGCCAGCGTGACGCTGAGCGAGAGGCGGGCGGGGGCGCCCATCTGCCGGGGCCAGCCCCACGCGATCACGAGGATCACGGCCATGGCGGCCACGGCGGCGGGGACGGGGCCGAGGAGGGTGGCGCCGCCGAGCACCAGGGCGGCGACGGCCGCACTCAGGGCCATGGACAAGCGCATCACGCCGCCTATCCTGCCAGGTGCGGCGGCGCGGGGCCCGGACCGGCGCCGGCGGCGCGCGACTCGCGGGCCGCCGCGGGCCTTTCGTAGGGTGAGGCGCATGGCCGAGAACCCCGTCCCCGCGACCCCGACCGATCCCGCCGCCCCGCGCGTGTCCGAGCCCCGACCCGACGAGGTGGACGCGGTCCTCGCGCTGGCCGACCGGGCGCAGGCCGCAGACGGCCATCCCCCGCTCTCGGACCAGACGCGCGTGGTGCTCGCCCGGGGCCGCCAGCGGTGGTGGGGCGTGGTCCGGGAGGCGGACGGGAGCGTCAGCGGCGCGGCCGTCCTGGCGCCCGAGGGCGGCGAGGACTCCGGCTCCGTGCTCGAGCTCGTCGTGGACCCCGAGGCCCGGCGCGCGGGCCGCGGCGCCGCCCTGGCCGACGCCGCCGCCGTCCGCGAGCGCGGGCTGGAGTCGACCACCAGCGTGTGGGCGCACGGCATGCTGCCGGGCTCGGACGCCCTGGCCCGTCGGCACGGGCTGGAGCCGGTGCGCGAGCTGCGCCGCATGCGCCTGCCGCACGAGGCCCTCGCGGACCTGCCGCAGCCTCAGCTGGCCGACGGCGTGGCCCTGCGGGGCTTCGTCCCCGGCCGGGACGAGCAGGCCTGGCTCGACGCGAACGCCGCGGCCTTCGCCGACCACCCGGAGCAGGGCGGGCTGACCCGCGCCGACCTCGAGGACCGCATGGCCGAAGACTGGTTCGAGGCCGAGGGCCTGCTGCTGGCCGTACGCGAGGAGGACGACGCCCTGCTCGGCTTCCACTGGACCAAGGTGGAGCCGCAGGCGGGCCCGGGCCCGCGCGTCGGGGAGGTCTACGCCGTGGGCGTCACCCCGGCGGCCCAGGGCCTCGGCCTGGGCCGGGCCCTGACCCTGGCGGGGCTGCACCGGATGGCGGGGCAGGGCGTCGACGTCGTGGACCTGTACGTGGACGCGGACAACGCCGCCGCGGTGCGCCTGTACGAGTCGCTGGGCTTCGGGCTGTTCGCCGCCGACGCCCAGCACCGCCGCCCCTGACCGCGCCGCCTCGGCCCGCCCCCGACCCCTGACCGGCGCCTCCGACCCCGCGGCGGGCGCGCCCCGCGGTGCTCGTATCCTGGTGGGGCCGGCGCCGGGCCGGCACGGTCCGCGCGGCGCCCCCGCTCCGGCCGTGGAGCCGCCGCATCCCGAGAGGAACGAGCCCCATGCCCTCGACCCCCACCGAGCGCGTCGCCCGCTGGTCCACGGAGGACCGGGCCGCGGACGGCCCCCGCGCCGAGGTGCTGGCCGCGGGCGTGGTGCCCTGGCGCCGCACCTCCGGCGGCGGCCTCGAGGTGCTGGTGATCCACCGCCCCCGGTACGACGACTGGTCCTGGCCCAAGGGCAAGCTCGATCCCGGTGAGACCCTGCCCCAGTGCGCCGTCCGGGAGCTGCGCGAGGAGGTCGGGCTCGCCCTGCGCCCTGGCATCCCGCTGTGCGTGACCGAGTACGAGATCAACGGCAAGCGCGGCGCCCGGCTCACCAAGGAGGTCTGGTACTGGGCGGCCGACGCCGGCGCGCAGCGCGCCGTGCCGGACGGGGACGAGGTGGACGAGGTCCGCTGGGTGCGCCCCGAGGAGGCCGAGGCCCTGCTGACCAACGAGACGGACCGCGAGCCCCTCGAGCTGCTCGTGCGCGCCGACTCCCGCGGCCGGCTGAGGACCCTGCCGCTGCTCGTGCTGCGCCACGCCAAGGCGAAGCCCCGCTCCTCCTGGTCCCGTGCCGAGCAGGAGCGGCCGCTGGCGGCCACCGGGCGGCGCCAGGCGCTCGCCGTCGAGGGGCTCGTGGCGGCCTGGGCGCCCGACCGCCTCGTCTCCTCCCCGTGGCGGCGCTGCGTGGAGACCCTCGCCCCGCTCGTGAAGTCCAGCCGCCTGCCACTGAAGACCAAGGGCGCGTTCACGGAGACCGCCGCCAAGGAGAATCCCAAGAAGACGCGCAAGGCGATGCACGAGCTGCTGGGCCGCCAGCGCGCCCAGGTGGTGTGCACCCACCGGCCGGTGCTGCCGGTGCTGTTCGAGGTGGTCGAGGACGCCGCCGCGCGCCGCCAGGAGCGCGTCCTGCGCGCGCTGCCGCGCGAGGACCCGTGGCTGCGCCCCGGCGCCGTGCTCGTGGTGCACCGCTCCCTCGACGGCGACGTGGTCGCCGTGGAGGCGTACGACCCCTGGGACGATTGAGCCCGTCCGCCTCCGGGCCTAGGCTCGGTGCATGGAGAACACCGCCGCGAAGAGCCAGCCCGAGAAGATCGTCCACGAGCGCCTGAAGGTGACCCGCGACCCGGACCGCGAGCGCTTCGAGCTGCGCCAGGACGGGACGTTCATCGGCTTCCTCGGCTACGCCCAGGAGACCGTCCCCGGCCCGGACGGCGAGGACCGGACGGTCGTGCGGCTGCAGCACACGATCATCGACGAGGCCCACGGCCGGAAGGGCTATGCGCGCGCGCTCGTCACCATGGTGCTGGACCGCCTGCGTGCCGAGGGCGACTCCATCGTGCCCGAGTGCTCCTACGTGGAGGACTACCTGCGCCGCTACCCCGAGTACCAGGACATGGTGTTCAACGGCTGACGGGTCGACGGCGGCGGGGCGCCGTGGACGACGTCCTCGACGTCCGCCGCGCTCGGTAGAGTGGAGCGGGTGAGCATCCCCACCCCCTATGAGGACCTCCTCGCCGACGTGATGGCGAACGGCGCCGTGAAGTCGGACCGCACCGGCACCGGCACCCGCAGCGTCTTCGGCCGGCAGATGCGCTTCGACCTGTCCCGCTCCTTCCCGCTGATCACCACCAAGCGGGTGCACTTCAAGTCCGTGGCCCTCGAGCTGCTCTGGTTCCTGCGCGGCGACTCCAACGTGCGCTGGCTCCAGGAGCGCGGCGTGACCATCTGGGACGAGTGGGCGGACGAGGACGGCGAGCTCGGCCCCGTCTACGGCGTCCAGTGGCGTTCCTGGCCCACGCCGGACGGCGGGCAGATCGACCAGATCGCCAAGGTCGTGGAGTCGATCCGCACGAACCCCGACTCGCGCCGCCACCTCGTCACCGCCTGGAACCCCGCCGAGGTGGACGCGATGGCCCTGCCCCCGTGCCACGCGCTGTTCCAGTTCCACGTGACCCCCGGCGTCGACGGCGCCCCCGGCACGCTCTCCTGCCAGCTCTACCAGCGCTCCGCGGACCTGTTCCTGGGCGTCCCGTTCAACATCGCCTCCTACGCGCTGCTCACCGTGATGGTCGCCCAGCAGACCGGCCTCACCCCCGGTGAGTTCGTGTGGACCGGCGGGGACTGCCACATCTACGCCAACCACGAGGACCAGGTGCGCGAGCAGCTCTCCCGCGAGCCCTACCCGTACCCGCGGCTGCGGCTGCGGCGCACCCCCGCGTCGATCTTCGACTACGACTACGAGGACTTCGAGGTCCTCGACTACCGTCACCACCCCACCATCACGGCGCCGATCGCCGTCTGAGCCGAGGATGCGCAGCGACCCCATGAGCCGGGCCACCCGTCCCACCGAGCCCGTGATCGCCATGATCTGGGCCCAGACCCCCGAGCGCGTCATCGGCCTCGACGGCACCATGCCGTGGCACGTCCCCGAGGACCTCGCGCACTTCCGGGCCCACACGCACGGCCACCCCGTGATCATGGGACGGCGCACCTGGGAGTCCTTCCCCGCCCGGTTCCGCCCGCTGCCCGGGCGCACCAACATCGTGGTCTCCCGCACCCTGACCGCCACCGAGGAGGCCGGCGCGGAGCTGCGGGCCGCGGGCGCCGTCGTCGTCCCGGACTTCGGGGCGGCCCTGGCCGCCGCCGCCGAGGCCGACGGCTGCGACACCGTGTGGGTGATCGGCGGGGCCACCCTCTACGAGCAGGCCCTCGACGTGGCCTCGCGGGCCGAGGTGACCGTGATCGACGCCGACGTCGACGGCGACACGCACGCCCCGGTCCTGGACCCCCGCTGGCGGCGCACCGCCGTCGACCCCGCCCCCGACGCGTGGCTGGACTCCGCCTCCGGCCCGCGCCACCGCTTCGAACGATGGGAACGCGACTGACATGGCCCCGACCGACCCCCAGGACCGCCTCTTCACCCCGCAGGCGGTGACGTTCCTCGCGCTCGTCGCGTGCCCCGTGCTCGCGTTCGTCTGCGCGGTGATGGGCCTGATCCTCGTGCTGCAGGGCAAGACGATCGCCGGGCTCGTGTTCCTGATCGTGCTGACGCAGGTGTTCGCGGTGGGCGGTCTCATCGCGTGGAACAAGCGGAAGCGGGCGCAGCAGGGCCGGTAGCCTGGAGGGCATGACCTCCGCCGCCCCCTCCCCCGTCACCGCCCCCGACGCCGCCGCCGTGCCCACCGTGGGCCTGATCGGCTGGCGCGGCATGGTGGGCTCGGTCCTCATGCAGCGCATGGCCGAGGAGGACGACTTCGCCCGCATCCGGCCCGTCTTCTTCTCCACGTCCAACGCCGGCGGCCCCGCCCCGACGTTCGAGGGCGTGCCCGGCGACGCCGGCCCGCTCCAGGACGCGTACGACCTGGACGTGCTCGCTTCGCTCCCCGTGATCGTCACCGCGCAGGGCGGCGACTACACGAAGGACGTCTACCCGCGGCTGCGCGCCGCCGGCTGGGACGGGATCTGGATCGACGCCGCCTCCACGCTGCGCATGGAGGACACCTCCGTGATCGCGCTGGACCCCGTGAACCGCTCCGTGATCGACGCGGCGCTGGCCTCCGGCGTGAAGGATTTCATCGGCGGCAACTGCACCGTCTCCTGCATGCTCATGGGCCTCGGCGGCCTGTTCAAGTCCGGCCTCGTGGAGTGGGGCACCGCCATGACGTACCAGGCGGCCTCCGGCGGCGGCGCGCGCCACATGCGCGAGCTGCTCACCCAGTACGCGGACCTCGGCGGCGTCGTGCGCGACGAGCTGGCCGACCCGGCGTCGGCGATCCTCGAGATCGACCGCAAGGTGCTCGAGCTGCAGCGCGGCGGCCTGGACGCCACCCAGTTCGGCGTCCCGCTCGGCGGCTCCCTCATCCCGTGGATCGACTCGGACCTGGGCAACGGCGTCTCCCGCGAGGAGCAGAAGGCGTTCGACGAGACCAACAAGGTGCTCGGCCTGCGCGGCGAGGACCGGATCGCCTTCGACTCGCTGTGCGTGCGCATCGGCGCCATGCGCTCCCACTCGCAGGCCCTCACGCTCAAGCTGACCCGGGACGTGCCCCTGGACGAGGTCGAGCAGATCATCGCCGAGGACAACGAGTGGGTCCGCCTCGTGGCGAACACGAAGGAGGCCTCGGTCGCCGAGCTGACGCCCATCGCGGCCACCGGCACCCTGCAGGTCCCCGTGGGGCGCCTGCGCAAGCTCAACATGGGCCCCGAGTACCTCTCGGCCTTCACCGTGGGCGACCAGCTCCTGTGGGGCGCCGCGGAGCCCGTGCGTCGCATGCTGATGATCGCGACCGGGAACCTCTGACCGCAGCGCCTTCGTGCGGGAGACGGGAGGGACCGAGGTCGGTCCCTCCCGTCTCGCGTTCCCCGGCGCGCCCGAAGGCTCCCGTTTCCCGCACGAAAGCGAGCGTGAAGGCTCCCGTCTCCCGCACGAAAGTGCCCTTGAAGGCTCCCGTTTCCCGCACGAAAGCGGCGGGGCGGGGCGGTGGGGTCAGAGGCTCGTGCCGATGATCATCGGCTCGGGGTGCAGGTCGACGCCGAAGCGCGCCTTCACGCCGTCGCGCACGGTGCGCGCGATCATCAGGACGTCCTCCGTGGACGCGTCCCCGCGGTTGGTCATGGCCAGCGTGTGCTTCGTGGAGACCGACGCGCGGCCCCCGGCCAGTCCGGCCCCGTCCGCGCCGCGGCCGTCCGGGCCGCCCTCGCGCGGCGCCACGTCCGGCAGGCCGAAGCCCTTGGCGAAGCCCGCGTGGTCGATCAGCCAGGCCGCCGAGAGCTTGACGAGCTCGGTGCCGTCCGCCGCCCGGCCCGCCGCAAACGCCGGGGCGCCCTCGGGCAGGGAGGCCCGCACGGCGGCCGGCACGATCGGGTTGGTGAAGTAGCTGCCCGTGGACCAGGTGTCCGGGTCCTGCGGGTCCGAGACCATCCCCTTGGCGGCGCGCAGGGCCAGCACCTCGCGACGCACCACGGCCAGCGGGGCGTGCGTGCCCTCCGCCACGTCCAGCGCGGAGGCCAGCTGCCCGTAGCGCACGGGGGCGGTGGGCTCGGCGGCCCCGGAGGCGCGGCGCAGCCGCACGTCGATGGAGAGAACGATCCAGCGCGGGCTGGGGGCCCCGGTCTCGAGCATGGAGCGCTTGATGATCGAGTCCCGGTAGCCGAACTCCAGCTCCTCGGCGCCCAGCTCCACGACCTGCCCGGCCTCGCGGTCCCACGCGCGCAGGGACACGAGCACCTGGGACACGTCCGCCCCATAGGCGCCCACGTTCTGCACGGGGGTGGCGCCGGCGGATCCGGGGATCCCCGAGAGCGCCTCGATCCCGACGAGGCCGTGCTCCACGGTCCACGCCACGGCGTCGTCCCACGGGTGGCCGGCGGCCACGCGCACGACGACGGCCTCGCCGGCCCGGTCCCCGCCGGCGGCAGAGTCCTGGTCGTCCGCGTCGCCCTCGCGAGCCTCGGCGCCCTCGCGGACCTCGATGCCCTCGAAGGCGAGGCGGACCACGGTGCCGGGGAAGCCGGCGTCGGCCATCAGGGTGTTCGAGCCGCCGCCGAGCACGAACAGCGGCTCACCGGCCGCGTCGGCGGCGCGGACGGCCTCGATCGCCTCGGACTCGGTGCGGGCGGTCACCCAGGCGCGGGCGGGGCCGCCGACGCGCGTGGTCGTGTGCTCGGCCAGCCGCTCGCTCACGCGGACTCCCCCGCGGCCGGGGCGGGCGTGGCGAGGCGGACCACGGCCTGCGCCTTGGTCAGCACGCGCGGCTTCTCCGCGTCCGGGTTGGTGACGTCCAGGTCGATGCGCACGGTGCCGGCGGCCTCGTCCACGGCGCCGACCTTGCCGACCACCTGCAGCGTCGCGCCGGGGACGGGCGCGCCGTCGTCGCCGGTCTGCCCCGTGGTGTCCGCGACCGGCACCATTCCCGTGAAGCGGGTCTGGTAGTCGACGACGGCGCCCGGGTCCCCGGCCCAGTCGGAGACGAGCTGCAGGGCCGCGCCCATGGTGAGCATGCCGTGGGCGATGACGCCGGGCAGGCCCACGCGCTCGGCGAAGGACGGCGACCAGTGGATGGGGTTGTGGTCCCCGGACGCGCCGGCGTAGGCCACGAGGTCCGCGCGCGTCAGCGGCACGGTGCGGCTGCCGATCGTCTCGCCCTTGGTCAGCTCGGACAGGCGGGGGGCGGTGCTCATCAGGACCCCTCTCCCCGGACCAGCAGGGTGGACGTGACGGTGGAGACGGGCGCGCCGTCCGCGTCGGCGATCTCGGTGACGGTGGTGACCATGTCATTGCCGCCGAGCGACTTCACGGAGGCGATCCGCACCGTGGCCACGACCTCGTCCCCCGCCACGAGCGGGCGGTGGTGCACGAAGCGCTCGTCCGCGTGGACCACGCGGGAGAAGTCGATGCCGACCTCGGGGTCGTCGACCGCGGCCGCCTCGGCGCGCTGGGCGATCACGACGGCGAAGGTCGGCGGGGCGAGGAGGTCGGCGTGGCCGAGGGCGCGGGCCGCCTCCACGTCATGGTGGGCGGCGTGCTGCGCCTGCACGGCGGAGGCGAAGGCGCGGACCGCCTCACGGCCGACCTGGAACGGGGGCGCGGGCGGATAGCTCCGCCCGGCGACGTCGGGGTTCACGCTCAACTCGGGCCTCCTGCGGGACGGTTCTCGACTGCCGTCCAGCCTAGCGGCCGGGGGGCCGCTGCCCCTGACGTCGCGCGGCCTGGCGGAAGCGCACCATCTGCGCGCTCAGGTGCACGACGACGCCGAGCCCCAGGACGCCCAGCGCGAACCAGGAGACGGTGAGCTGCGACGTCGTGGCGCCCACCACCGCCAGCACGATGCCCACCAGGAACAGCGCCGAGCCGGTCAGGACGAGCGCCCGGTAGAGGGAGGAGCCGTTCTCCCACGGGGAGACGAAGCCGGCGCGCTGCGGCCCCGTGGAGGGGCCGCGGTCGCGGCGGCGCTGCGAGGAGGGGCGGTGCGAGGACATGCCCGCCAGGCTACCGGGCGGGGGCGGGGCCGGAGGCCCGGGAACGCGGAAGGACCCGGCCCCTCCGAAGAGGTGACCGGGTCCTTCCGTCTGCGGTAGCGGCGGGGGGACTCGATCCCCCGACCTCACGATTATGAGTCGTGCGCTCTAACCAGCTGAGCTACGCCGCCACGACATGAGAACGCCCGCTCTCACGGTTTTCACGCCGCGAGGGCGGGCTCTCATGTCAGAGCCCCGACCGGGAATCGATCCCGGGACCTCCATCTTACCAAGATGGCGCTCTACCACTGAGCTATCGGGGCAACGAGGTGAGACTCTACCAGGGCTTCCCGGCCGATGCAAAATCGGCGTCGGGACGGGCCTCCGGCGTCGTCCGCACCCCTTCAGAGGTCAGCGACGCGGGCCGCGGTCGCTGCGCTCCTGGGCGCCCCAGCGGGGCTTGCGGCCACCGGCCTTGCCGCCGCGGAAGCCGCCCCGCTCGTCGCGGTCCTTGCGGAACCCGCCGCGGTCCTCACGGTCCTTGCGGAAGCCCCCGCGATCGCCGCGGTCCTCACGGTCCTTGCGGAAGCCACCACGGTCCTCGCGGTCCTTGCGGAAGCCACCGCGATCGCCGCGGTCATCACGGTCGCCGCGGAACCCGCCGCGCTCCTCGCGGTCGCCGCGGAAGCCGCGCTCGTCGCGGTCCTTGCGGAACCCGCCCCGGTGGCCGCCGTGGCCGCCGCGCTCGCCGCGGTCCTTGCGGAAGCCGCCGCGGCGCTCGTCCCCGTCGCGCTCGGCGCGGGTCGGGCGGCCGGTGTCCTTGCGCAGGCCCAGCCGGCGGCCGCTGATCTCGATGTTCGCCGCGGCCTCGAGCTGGGCCGGGGTGAGGTCCGCGGGCAGCTCGACGAGCGAGTGGTTGCCGCGCAGGTCGATCGCGCCGATGGCCGAGGCGGGCAGGCCCACCTCGTTGGCGAGCGCGCCCACGATGTTGCCCGGGCGCACGCGGTCCTGGTGCCCGACGGCGATCCAGTACGTGGCGTTGCCGGCGGCGGGCTCGCGGGCCGGGCCACGCGAGCCGCGGCCGTCCGCGGTGCCGCGCTCCCGGCCGCCGTCACGGCCGCCGTCTCGCTCCTTGCGGCCCCGCGGGCCGGTGGGGATCTCCTGCTCCTTGGCCAGCAGCGGGCGGCCGCCCTGGGCCATCATGCCCAGGGCCGCGGCCACGCGGGACGGCTCGGCGTCGTGCTCCTCGACGTACGCGGCCACGATCTCGCCGAACACGGCCAGCTCCTCCTCGGAGGAGCGCTCGAGGGTGCGGGTGATGCCGTCGGCGAAGCGGCGCTTGCGGGCCGCGTTGACGTCCTTCACGGCCGGCACCGCCATCTCCTCGACCTGCTGGCGGGTGGTGCGCTCGATCTGCTTGAGCAGGAAGCGCTCGCGCGGGGTCATGAACAGCACGGCGTCGCCCTGGCGCCCGGCGCGGCCGGTGCGGCCGATGCGGTGCACGTAGGACTCGGCGTCCTGCGGGATGTCGTAGTTGACCACCAGGGAGATGCGCTCCACGTCCAGGCCGCGGGCGGCCACGTCCGTGGCCACGAGGATGTCCACGCGGCCCGCCTTGAGGTCCTCCACGGTCTTCTCGCGCTGCTTCTGGGCGATGTCGCCGGAGATGGCCACGGCCTTGAACCCGGCGCGGTTGAGCTTCTGAGCGAGCTCCTCGGTGCCGGCGCGCGTGCGCACGAACGCGATCACGCCGTCGTGGTCCTCGGTCTCGAGGATGCGGGTGAACGCCTCCAGCTTCCACTGGTGGCCCACCTGCAGGTAGCGCTGGCGGATGGTGGCGGACGTGGTCGACTGGCGGGCGACGGCCACCTCCTCCGGTGCGTTCAGGTACTGCGCGGAGATGCGGCGGATGGCCGGCGGCATGGTGGCGGAGAACAGCGCGGTCTGCTTCGTGTCCGGGGTGGAGGCGAGGATGCGGTCCACCTCCTCGGCGAAGCCCATGCGCAGCATCTCGTCCGCCTCGTCCAGCACGAGGGTCTGCAGGTCGGACAGGTCCAGGGAGCCGCGCTCGAGGTGGTCGATCACGCGGCCCGGCGTGCCCACCACGACCTGGGCGCCGCGGCGCAGGCCGGCCAGCTGCGGGCCGTACGGGGAGCCGCCGTAGACGGCGAGCACGGAGACGTCCTCGAGGTGCTTGGCGTAGCTGTCGAAGGCGTCGGCCACCTGGAGGGCCAGCTCGCGGGTCGGGGCGAGCACGAGCACCTGCGGGGTGTCCGCGCGGCCGTTGACGTCCGCGGTCTCGGCCAGGCGGGCCAGCGCCGGCAGGGCGAAGGCGCCGGTCTTGCCGGTGCCGGTCTGCGCCAGGCCCACGACGTCGCGGCCGTCCAGCAGCAGCGGGATGGTCGCCTCCTGGATCGGCGAGGGGCGGGTGTAGCCCAGGTCCTCGACGGCGGCCAGCACGCGGGCGTCCAGGCCGAGGTCCAGGAAGGTGGGGCCGACCGGCTCGGCCGGGGCCTCGGGCTCCTCGGCGGTCTCGGCCTCGGGGGCGGAGTCGGTCTCGGTGGCCGCGGCGGCGGTCTCGGGGGTCTCGGCCTCGGGGGCGGCGGCCTCGGCGGCCTCCTGGCGGGCCTCGGCGAGCTCGGCGGCGTCGACCTGGGCCTCGGGCGTGGTCTGGGGAGCGAGGGCGTCAGACATGGGAGTCCTCCTGTGGGGATGCGCGGGCGCACGCCGAAGGACGTCGGTCGCGGGTCGACGTCGTGGGGCGCAGGGGCCAGCTGGGTCAGATGATTCCGTCCACCCGGCAAGCCCCCGAGGACCACGACGTTCGTGGCCCGCACACACATCTGCACAGACATCTGCAGTTCCGGCGTGGCACACGCGTCCACGCTCACTCATCACAGGGGGAGAGACCGGATCCGGTCGGACCAGTCTACGGCACCGGCGCCGCCCGGCCCCGGGCGCCGGGTGTGCGTTCGCACACCCCTGCCCTGCCGCAGCCGGCGCGCTAGGCTCGGCGCGTGCCCCCGAACAGCGAAGACCGTCCCCTCGCCCGCGGCCTCGGCCGGGCCGCCGGCCGCGCCGCCCGGTCCTTCCAGGAGAGCCAGAGGGCGGACGACGCGCGGCTGCGCGCCGAGCGCGCCCGTCTCGCCGCCGAGGACGAGGAGCGCCTGAGCCGCCGCCGCGAGGACCGCGAGCGCGGCCTGGCCGAGCGGGACGCCGTCGAGTCCGACGCCGGGCTCGTGCACCCGCTGCTGCGGATCGCCCGGATGTACTGGCTGGCGCTGACCGTGGTGCTGGCCGCCGTCGCCGGGGCGTTCGTGTGGAACGGGATGCGCGCCCGCGAGAGCGGCGAGCCCGTGGTGGACCCGCTGACCGGCATCGAGTCGGTGGGCGTCCTGGGCGGGGCGACCGGCCAGTTCACCATGGGCGTCACCGTCGCGCTGTTCGCCGCGGCCGCCCTGTGGGGCTGGATCGGCCTGCTGCGCCGGCGCCGGTCCGCGATCGGCACCCTCACGTTCATCGCGCTGCTGCTGGCCGCGCCCGCGTTCCTGCGGGCCAACGGCCTGCTGATCGTCCTCGCGGTGATCATGCTCGTGGGCGCGGCGCTGCTGTGGCTGCCGCCCGTGCGCTCGCGCCTGCGCCGGTGACCCCCGACGGCGCTGACGCCCGGCGCCGCTGACCCCCGACGGCGCTGACCCCGGCGGCGCCGCCCGCACCGCCGGGGCGCCCGGCCTCAGTCCTCCACGGGGCGGGCGGAGGCCACCACGGGGCGGGCCGTGGCGAGGTCGTACTCCATCACGCAGCGCCCGCCGATCCAGACCCGCAGCGCCCGCTGCATCACGTCCAGCGGGTCCCCGGACCACAGCACGAGGTCCGCGTCCTTGCCCATGGCCAGCGAGCCGATGCGGTCCTCGAGGCCCAGCACCTTGGCCGGGTTCAGGGTGATGGCGCGCAGCGCGGTCTCCGGGTCCAGGCCCTCCTTCACGGACAGGGCCGCCTGGTAGACGAGGAAGTCGATGGGGATGACCGGGTGGTCCGTGATGATGCTGATCTCCACGCCCGCGCGGGCCAGGCGGCCCGGGTTGCGCATCGAGCGGCCGCGCAGCTCCGGCTTGGACTTCGTGGTGAACAGGGGGCCGATGAGCACGGGCACGCCGCGGTCGGCGAGCAGGTCCGCCACGGGGTGGGCCTCGGTGCCGTGGTCCAGCACGAGCTCGTAGCCGAACTCGTCCGCGATCCGCAGCGCCGTGGCGATGTCGTCCGTGCGGTGGCAGTGCTGCCGCCACGGGATCTCCCGCCGCAGCACCTTGCCGAGCGCCTCCATGTGCGGGTCCTTCGTGAACGGCTTGCCCTCCCGCTCGGCCTCCTCCTGCCGGGCCAGGTACCCCTGGGCCTTCAGGAACGCCTCGCGGATCACCAGCGCGGTGCCCAGGCGGGTGGAGGGGGTGCGGCCCTTCTCCTTGTACACGTTCTTGGGGTTCTCGCCGAGGGCCGACTTCACGCCGGAGGGGCTGCGCAGCACCATCTCGTCCACGGTGCGCCCGTGGGTGTGCAGGGCCACGGCCTGCCCGCCGATGGGGTTGCCGGAGCCGGGGTTGACGTTCACGGTGGTGACGCCGCCGGCCAGGGCGTCGCGCCAGCCGGGCTCGTTGGGGTCCACGGCGTCGATGGCCCGCACGCCGGCCATGACGGGGTCCGTCATCTCGTTGACGTCCGAGGTGGTGCCGACCTCGCCCTCGGCGTGCATGCCCAGGTGGACGTGGGCGTCCACGAAGCCGGGCAGCAGCCACTTGCCCTCGCAGTCCACGACGTCGGCCCCCTCCGGGGCGGCGACGTCCGGGCCGAGGGCGGTGATCCTGCCGTCCTCGACGATCAGGGCGCCGTCGAAGGGCGCGGACTCGACGGGGACGACGTGGGCGTTGACGAAGGCGATGACGGTCATCACCCCAGGCTACGACGGCGCCGCGCACTGCCGGGGCAGGCGCGGCGCCGTCGTCGTCGGGCGTGGGGACGGGTCAGCCGGCGAGGGCCTCCAGGGCGTGCTCGAGGTCGGCCACGAGGTCCTCGGCGTCCTCGATGCCCACGGACAGGCGCAGCAGGTCGTCCGGGACGGCCAGCTCGGTGCCGGCCACGGAGGCGTGGGTCATCTCCGCCGGGTAGTTCATGAGCGACTCGATGCCGCCCAGGGACTCGGCCAGCTGGAACAGGCGGGTCGACTCGGCGACCGTGCGGGCCGCCGCGGCGCCGCCGGCCAGGCGGAAGGAGACCATGCCGCCGAAGCCGCGCATCTGGCGCGCGGCCAGCTCGTGGTCCGGATGGTCCGGCAGGCCCGGGTACAGCACCTGCGTGACCTCGGGCCGGCCGGCGAGCCACTCGGCGACGGCCTGCGCGTTGGCCTGGTGGCGGTCCATGCGCACGCCGAGGGTCTTGAGGCCGCGGGTGGTCAGGTAGGCGTCCCACGGGCCGTTGACGGCGCCGGCCGCGAACTGCTGGAACTGCACCTGCGCCCCAAGCTCGGGGTCCTTGATCACCAGGGCGCCGCCGATGACGTCCGAGTGGCCGCCGATGTACTTGGTGGTGGAGTGCACCACCACGTCCGCGCCGAGGGCCAGCGGGGTCTGCAGGTACGGGGTGGCGAAGGTGTTGTCCACCACGAGCAGCGCGTCGTGGCCGTGCGCCACCTCGGCGATCGCGGCGATGTCCGAGACCTTCATGAGCGGGTTGGACGGGGTCTCGAGCCAGACCATCACCGGGCCCTGCGCGGCCGCGGACTCGACGGCGGCGGCCACCTTCGCGGTGTCCCCCATGTCCACCACCGCGTGGCGGATCCCCCACTTGGCCAGGACCTTGGAGATCAGGCGGTAAGAGCCGCCGTAGACGTCGTTGCCCATCACGATCGTGGTGCCGGGCTCGGCGGCGCCCATGATCAGGGCGGTCTCCGCGGCGAGTCCGGAGGCGAAGGTGAGGGCCAGGGCGTGCGGCGTCCCGTCCTCCCCCACGCCGGCCTCGAGGGCGGCCAGCTGCGTCTGCAGGGCGTCGCGGGTCGGGTTGGTGCCGCGGCCGTAGTCGTAGCCGCGGCGCAGCTCGCCCACGCGCACGGGCGCGTAGGTGCTGGAGAGGTGGACGGGCGGGACGACGGCCCCGTACACCTCGTCCAGGTCCTGGCCGGCGTGGACGGCGCGGGTGCCGAATCCGGCGGGGCGCTGCTCGTGCGTGGTCATGCGGTTCTCCTTCCGCGCGCCGGCGGGCGGCGCGTCTGACGACTTCTTCGGCGGGGCGGGTCTCAGGCGGTCACGTGGGCGAGCACGTCATGCAGGGTGACGACGCCGGCCACACGGCCGGCCGAGAGCACCAGCAGGGTGGGGTCCTGGGCGAGGCGGCGGGCGACGGCGCGCAGCGGGGTGCGGGCGCCGATGCACGGCAGCACCGGGCCCATGGCCTCGGCCACGGGGGTGCCCGGGTGCACCCGTCCGGCCGCGAGCGCCTCGCCCAGCGCGGCGGCGGACACGGTGCCGCGGACCTCGCCGATGCGCAGGTCGTGACGCGGCTCGACGACCACGGGCAGAGCGTCCACGCCGTAGCGGTTCATGGTGGCCACGGCGTCCGCCACCGAGGTGGTGGGCGAGGCGGTCACGAGGGTGGGCACGGAGCCCGGGAACAGGTCCGCCTTCTCGGCGAGCAGCTCGCCGGCCGTGGCGGCCCAGCGGTCCGCCTCGGCGGGCGCGTCCGCCGCCTGCCCGGCGTCGGCGCCGGCCGCGGCGTCGGCCTGCTCGAGCGCCTCCACCGGCGTGCCGGCGCCGCCGGCGGCCCCCTGCGCGCCGTCGTCGTCCGCCTCGGGCGCCGCCGAGCGCGTGCGGCCGCGGGCCCACTCCGGCAGGACCGTGTCCTGGACGTCGTAGTCGAAGCCGCGCTCGTCCATCCACGGGTCGTTGAAGATCTTGGCCAGGTAGCCGCGGCCGGAGTCCGGCAGCACGATCACCATGACGTCCTCCGGGCCCAGGTCCCGGGCGGCGCGCAGGCCGGCGACGACGGCCAGGCCGGAGGAGCCGCCCACGAGCAGGCCCTCCTCCGCGGCGAGGCGGCGGGTCATGGCCAGCGCCTCGGCGTCCTCCACGGCGATGACCTGGTCCGGGACGGCGGGGTCGTAGTTGTCCACCCACATGTCCTCGCCGACGCCCTCCACGAAGTAGGGCCGGCCGGTGCCGCCGGAGTAGACGGAGCCGCTCGGGTCCGCGCCGATCACGCGCACGGGGCCGGACTCCCGGTCCACCGAGACCTCCTTGAGGTAGCGGCCGGTGCCGGTGATGGTGCCGCCGGTGCCCGCGCCGATCACCACGTGGGTGACGCGGTGCGCCGTGTCCTCCCAGATCTCCGGGCCGGTGGTCTCGTAGTGGGAGGCCGGGGCGGCCGGGTTGAAGAACTGGTTGGGCTGGTAGGCGCCGGGGATGTCCCGCTCGAGGCGGTTCGCCACGCCGTAGTAGGACTCCTCGGACTCGGGGGCCACGGAGGTGGGGGTCACCACGATCTCCGCCCCATAGGCGGTGAGCACGTCCCGCTTCTCCTGGCCCACCTTGTCCGGGGTCACGAACACGGTGCGGTAGCCCTTCAGCTGGGACACGAGCGCCAGGCCGACGCCGGTGTTGCCCGAGGTGGGCTCCACCACGGTGCCGCCGGGGGCGAGCTTGCCGGCCTTCTCGGCGTCCTCGATCATCTTCAGGGCGATGCGGTCCTTCACCGAGCCGCCCGGGTTCAGGTACTCGACCTTGACCAGGACGGTGGCCTCGATGCCCTCCGTCACGGAGTTCAGCTTCACGAGCGGGGTGCGCCCGATCAGCCCGAGGACGTTCTCGGCGTACTGCATGGGCTGCGCGGGGGTGGGCGCGGAGGTCTGTTCAGTCACCCGCCCCACGCTACGCGAGCCCCCGGACCCGTCAACGGCGGCGCGGACACGCGGGGCAACGGGAGGGCGTCCGGGCCCGGGTGTACGGTGCGGGGCATGAGAGCCCCGGACGCCGTGCGCCGCGTGCGCGTGCCCGTGCCCGTGGACGTCCCGCTCACCCTGCGCCCCCTGCAGCGCGGCGCGGCCGACCCCACGGTCCGCGCCGTCCCGGAGGGCGTCTGGCTCACCCTGCGCGTGCCCGATCAGGGCGCGCCCGCGGGCTCGCCGGGCCGGCCGACGTCGCTGCTCGTCTCCGGCGCGCGGGAGGCGGCGGGGCCCGGGACCGTGGTGACGGCGCGCGCGTGGGGCCCGGGGGCGCGGGCCGCGGTGGCGTCCGTGGAGCGGCTGCTGGGCGTGGACGACGCCGGCTGGGACGCCTTCGACGCGCTGCTGCACCCGGACTCGTCGGCCCCGGCGCTGCCGCGGCACGTGCGCGAGGCGCGGCGCACGCGAGCCGGGCTGCGCCTGCCCGCGGCGGGGGCGCTGTCCGGGCAGCTGATCACCGTGGTGCTCGAGCAGAAGGTCACCCACGACCAGGCGCGGCACGGCTGGCGCACCCTCGTGCGGCTGGCGGCACGGATCGACGACGACGGCCCCGCCCCCGGCCCGGTGCCCGCCGGCATGCTGCCCCCGCCGAGCCCGGCCGCGGTGCTGCGCATCCCCTCGTGGGACTGGCATGCGCGGGCCTGGGTGCAGCCCGCCCAGTCCCGCACGGTGCTCGAGGTGGCCCGGCGGGCGGCGAGCATCGACCGGCTCGGGGCGGCGGTGGCGCCCGGGGACACGGCGGGGATCGCGGCGCTGGCCCGGCGGCTGGAGTCGCTGCCCGGGATCGGCCCCTGGACCACCGCCGAGGCCCTGCAGCGCAGCCACGGGGCCGCGGACCTCGTGGCCGTGGGCGACTACCACCTTGCCCAGTTCGTGGGGCAGGTGCTCACCGGCCGTCGCACCGACGACGCCGGGATGCTGCGCCTGCTCGAGCCGTGGGCCGGGCACCGCCAGCGCGTGGTGCGGATGATCGGCCTCTCCGGCGAGCGCAAGCAGGCCTTCGGCCCGAAGCTCGCGCCCGCCGACCACCGGGGCTACTGACGGCCGGGCCCGGTTTGCGCAGCGCCGGGTGGACGCCGGGCCGCGTGGGCGCCGTGCCCGCCGCTCCTGCACAGCCGACCGCTCCCCCGCGCGTCGTCCCCAGCGAACCGGCCCCGCCCCGGCCGCGACGGGGCCCGTTCCTAGGGTGGGCGGTGCCGCGCCGGCCGGTGCGGCGACCGCGGGGCCGCACCCGGTCCCCGACCGTGGAGGAGACCGCCATGACCACCGCCTTCGAGCCCCGCCCGCACACCGGCCTCGCCCCGCGCGAGCCGGAGCCGCACGGCCCCGGGACCCCCGGCCCGCTGCGCCCGGGCGTGCGCGGCTCCGTGCTCATCGTGTCCGAGCACCCCGACCCGGACGCGGCCATGCGGCACGCGATGGCCTGGATCACGGCCTTCGAGGACGACTGCGGGCTCGTCCTGGACGCGGACGGCACCGAGCTCTACGCGGTGGGTCTCGCCGGGGAGCTGGGCGCCTCCCTGCGCCGCAGCCCCGGCGTGGCCGAGGACGGCACCCCCACGGACACCTCGGAGTTCGTGGACGCGATCCTCACGGGCGGCGTGTGGCGCCTGCGGGAGCCCGACGCGCGGGCGTGGTCCACGGCCTATCGCGCCGCGATCCTGGGCGCGGCCCCGCACGCGGTGTGCACCGTGTGGGACGTGCTGCCGCTGCCGGCGGCGTGAGGGCGGGGCCGGCCGGGGGCGTGAGGGCGGGGCCGGCCGGGGGCGCGGCAGGGCGGGCGGCCGTCCAGCAGGCACGGGCGCGTCCGAGGGCCCGGCCTCCCCGTCCGGTCAGTCCCGGTCGCCGCCCGCCACGAGCTTCGCGCCCTCGGCGCGCAGCTCCACCTTGCGCACCTTGCCGGAGACGGTCATGGGGAACGCGTCGAGCACCCGCACGTGGGCGGGGATCTTGAAGTGGGCGATCTTCCCCTCGCAGAAGGCGCGCACGTCCTCGGGGGTGAGGGGCCGCGTCCCGTCCTTCATGATCAGGCAGGCCATGAGCTGCTCGCCGTAGCGCTCGTCCGGCACGCCCACCACCTGCACGTCCTGGATGTCCGGGTGCGTATAGAGGAACTCCTCCACCTCGCGGGGGGAGATGTTCTCCCCGCCACGGATCACGAGGTCCTTGATGCGGCCCTCGATGCGCACGGAGCCGTCCTCGTCCATGGAGGCCAGGTCGCCGGAGTGCATCCAGCCCTCGGCGTCGAGCACCTCGGCGGTCTTCTCCTCGTCGTTCCAGTAGCCGCGCATCACCGAGTAACCGCGCGTGCACAGCTCGCCGGTGGAGCCGCGGGGCACGACCTCCCCGGAGACCGGGTCCACGATCTTCGTCTCCACGTGCGGCATGGTGCGGCCCACGGTCTGCGTGCGCACTTCGAGGGAGTCGTCCCGGCGGGTCATCGTGGACACCGGCGCGGTCTCGGTCATGCCGTAGCAGATGGCCACCTCGGCCATGTGGAAGCGGTCGATCACCCGGCGCATCACCTCCACGGGGCAGGTGGAGCCGGCCATGACGCCGGTGCGCAGGGTGGACAGGTCCAGCTCGTCCGCCTCGGGGCGGGCGAGCATGGCGATGAACATGGCGGGCACGCCGTAGAGGCTGGTGGCCCGGGTGGCGGCCGCGGCCCGCAGCGTGGCCACCGGCTCGAAGCCGCGGGCCGGGATCACGCAGAGCGAGCCGTGCGAGACGGCCGCGATCACACCGATCACCATGCCGAAGCAGTGGAAGAAGGGCACCGGGATCACCACGGTGTCCCCCTGCGTGTACCCCAGCAGCTCGCCGATGTGGAAGCCGTTGTTCAGCACGTTGCGGTGGGTCAGGGTCACGCCCTTGGGGAACCCGGTGGTGCCGGAGGTGTACTGCAGGTTCACCGGGTCCTCCGGCGAGACGGCGGACTCGCGGGCGGCCAGCTCCTCGTCCGAGACCCGCTCGGCGCCGGCGAGGAAGGCGCTCCAGGTGCCCTCGGAGACGGGGGTGGGCTCCGGCCGGCAGTCCAGCACGCCGTCCACCGCGTGGGCGTAGGACTCGGCCGTGACCGGGCCGGCGGTCGGCAGGATGATCAGCTGGCGCAGCTCGGGGCACCCGCCGCAGGCGACGTCCCGGGCGATGTCGGGACGGTCCTGGTGGGCGTCGGCCGGGGCCACCACCAGCCCGCGCATGCCGCACTGCTCCACCACGTAGGTGAGCTCGTGCGCCCGGTACGCCGGGTTGAGGTTCACGAGGATCACGCCGGCGCGGGCGGCGCCGTAGAGCAGCGAGGTCCACTCGGCCACGTTGGGGCTCCACAGCCCGATCCGGTCCCCCGGCTCGTAGCCGGCCGCCATGAGGGCCTTGGCCACCGTCACGGATTCCTCGCGCAGCTGCTCGTAGGTCCAGGAGCGGCCGGTGGCCGGGTCCCCGTCCGGGCCGCACTCGACGACGGCGGGCCGCGCGCCGGAGCGGCGGGCGGCGTCGTCGAGGTTCTGGGCGAGCGTCTGCTCGAGCATCGGGACGTCGGAGGGTCCTCGGGTGGAGGACTCCTGGACGGAGGGGGACGGGGTCATCCTGGGCACTCCTCGCGCGGGCGGCGCGGCGTCGCACGACGCCGCCGGTCAGGTCCGCCTCCCGCCGCGGGCCGCCTCGGACCCCCCGGAGGTGACGTGGACCACGTGCAGGCTACGTCCTCGCCCCGGTCGGCGTCACCCCGCGTCGCCGCCAGCGGCCGGCCGTGACGCGCCGCCGCCCCGCCCCCGATCGGCCCGGCGTCGCGGCCCCACCCCCGCCGGATCGACGGAATCGGCTCGGACCGACGGAACGGCCGTCGATCCGAGCCGATTCCGTCGATCTGGAGGTTGCGGCCCGGTCCGGTCCCACCACCGCGGCGGGCGACGCGGGCCGGAGACGCGGACGCCCCGGAGTGCGGAGGGCCGGAGACGCCACAAGACCCCGGAGACAGCGAAAGACCCCGGGACCGTCTCCGGTCCCGGGGTCTTCCGACTCCCGTGGCAGATGAGGGATTCGAACCCCCGTAGGCAATGCCAGCTGATTTACAGTCAGCCCCCTTTGGCCGCTCGGGTAATCTGCCGGGCGCTTTCGCGGCTGTCCACGTGAATCACGTGGCGCACCGCTCGGGCGAGAGTCGACTGTACAGCATCCCCGCGGCACGCCGCCAATCGCCCCGCGACCGCGAGCGCCCGCCCCGGTAGGGTGAACCCCGAGAGAGCCCGTGCCGCCGCCCCACCCCGGGCGGCACCGACCGGGCCCGTCCCGCATCCCGAGACCGTGAAGGAGACCAGCCGTGGCCAGCGATTCCACGTTCGACGTCGTCAGCAAGGTGGACAGCCAGGAGGTGTCCAACGCCCTGAACCAGGCGCAGAAGGAGATCGCCCAGCGCTACGACTTCAAGGGCGTCGGCGCCGAGATCGACTTCTCCGGCGAGAAGATCCTCATGAAGGCCTCCTCCGAGGAGCGCGTGAAGGCGGTCAAGGACGTCTTCGAGTCCAAGCTCGTCAAGCGCGGCATCTCCCTGAAGTCGCTCGACGCCGGCGCCCCGTTCGCTTCCGGCAAGGAGTACCGGATCGAGGCCTCCATGAAGGAGGGCATCGACCAGCCGACCGCCAAGAAGATCACCAAGCTGATCCGCGACGAGGGCCCCAAGTCCGTCAAGGCGCAGATCCAGGGCGACGAGCTGCGCGTCTCCTCGAAGTCCCGCGACGACCTGCAGCAGGTCATCACGATGCTCAAGGACTTCGAGGACGCCGACCTGCAGTTCGTCAACTTCCGCTGATCCACCCGCACCCTTCCCGAGCCGACGAGGAGTCCGCATGCTCTACCTGATCGATCCCCGCGGGGCCGTGTGGTCCGCCGACGCCACCATCGGCCAGGCCCGGGCGCGGGCCCGCGTGGACGGCCGGCCGATCGACGACCTCAAGTTCACCCGCGCCGCCATGCTCCTCACCCTGGACGACTACGTGGACCTCGCCCTGCGCCACGGCGTGGAAGCCCCCCGCGGGATCCTGCTGGACCACGGCTTCGTGGCCCAGGCGCTGGCCCCGGCGAACCTGAAGGCACAGCGCGCCAACCAGGATGCGATGGCCGAGCAGCTCCTGCCCGTGGAGCGGCGCACCGAGGACGCCGGCTCCCTGCGCGGGCACCGGCACGACGCCGCGTACGAGGCCGCCCACCAGGACCTCGACCGGCGCATCAAGAAGGCCGAGGAGACGGCCCGCGAGACCCTGCAGAAGACCCCGGACGAGGACCTCATCCGCCACTGGCGTCGCCTCGGCGGGGACGTGCCAGCCACGATCGAGGCCGACCGCAAGGACTGACCGCGGGTTGCCGCGCCGCAGCACCCCGCCGGCACACCGCGCACACCGGGCCCCGCGCACCCCGAGCCCCGCGCCCCTCAGGGCGCGGGGCTCGGTGCGTCTCAGGGCGTGGGGCTGCGCGCGTCGTACTTCAGGAACTCCGGCTGACGGCGCATCAGCAGGCTCACGCCGAGCACGCACGCCAGCCCGCCCAGCAGCAGGGTCAGCCCCTCCCCCACGGCCACGGACGCGCCGCCGGTGAGCAGCTCGCCCACGCGGGGCCCGCCGGCCACGACCACCACGAACACGCCCTGCAGGCGCCCGCGCAGGTGGTCCGGGGTGGCGGACTGCAGGATGGTGGTGCGGAAGACGCCGGAGATCGAGTCCGCGGCCCCGCCCACGGCCAGGCACAGCGCCGCGGCCACGAACGCCCCGGTGAGCCGGGGGTCGCCGTCGGGCAGCCCCTGCGCCCACCACACCACACCGCCGAACGCCGCCACGGAGGCGCCCCACACGAGGATCGAGATGTACACGCCCCAGCCCTGGGCGTGCAGGCGCGTGAACGGGCCGGAGAACAGGCCCGCCAGGAAGGCGCCGGCCGCCATCGCGGCCAGCAGCACCCCGACGGCGGCCTCGCCCCCGCCGAGGACCATGCCGCCCACGGCGGGCAGCAGGGCGCGGGGGAACGCCGTCGCCATGGCCACGATGTCCGCGAGGAAGGTCATGCGCAGGTTGGGCCGGGAGCCCAGGAACCGCAGCCCCTCCACCACGGAGCGCACGCCGATGCGGCCGGTGGGCGCGGCCTCGCCCTCGGCGCGCTGCGGGGGCAGGGACGGCAGCCGCCACACGGCGTAGAGGGCGGCGAGGAACGTGACGACGTCGATCGAGTACGTCCACGCGTAGCCCACCGAGGCCACGAGCACGCCGCCGAGCACGGGCCCGGCCATCATGGCCACGGAGAACGTCATCATGTTCAGGGCGTTCGCGGCCGGCACCAGCTTCAGGCCCACGAGGGCGGGGATGATCGCCCCGCGCGTGGGCTGGTTGATGCCGGAGGCGCCCGAGTGCAGGGCCACGAGCGCGTAGAGCAGGGGCACCGACTCGATGCCGGCCCACGCGTGCGCGGCGATGCCCACGGTGGTCAGCCACATCACGGCCGAGGAGGCCAGGGCCACGGTGCGGCGGTCGTGCCGGTCCGCCACGGCCCCGCCGTACAGGCCGGCCACCACCAGGGGCACGAGCGCCGCCAGACCGAGCAGGCCGACCGCGAACGAGGAGCCCGTCAGGGCGAACACCTCGAGCGAGACCGCCACGAGCGTGAGCTGCGTGCCCACGAAGGAGAGCGTGTTGCCCACCCACAGCCGCCGGTAGGCGGGCGAGACCTTCAGCGGGGTCAGGTCGACGAGGAGGCGGGCCACCGACGGAAGCCTAGCCCCGCCCCCGCCCGCCCCGCGCCGCGCCGGGACGACGACGGCGCGCACCCTCGCCGGGGTGCGCGCCGTCATCGTGGGGCGGGGCCGCTCAGGCGGTGGGGGCCCAGGCGCCCTCGCGGGAGATCCGCGTCATCTCCTCGCGGTCCACGACCTTCACGCGCTCGCGCTCGACCGGGCCGGCCTCCGTGGCCTGCTCGCCGAGCGACTTCTCGTGCGCGTCCAGGGCCTGCCAGCCCTCCCACGTGGTGAACGGGACCTCACGGGACTCGAGCAGCTCGATCACGGACTCCTCCGAGGGCTCCTGCGCGGTCCACAGCCCCGGCTCGTCCTCGATGAGGTGCTTGATGGTCTCGAGGGAGTCACCCTTGGTGTGACCGATCAGGCCCACGGGGCCGCGCTTGATCCAGCCGGAGGCGTAGAGGCCGGGCACGGGGGCGCCGTCGGCGTCGAGCACCCGGCCCTCGTCGTTGGGCACCACGCCGCGGGCGGCGTCGAACTCCACACCGTCCAGGGGCGAGCCGAAGTAGCCCACCGCGCGGTAGACGGCCTGCACCGGATAGTCCACGGTCTCGTCCGTGGGGCGCACGCCGCCGGCGCCGTCCAGCTCCATGCGGCGCATGCGCAGCCCGTCCACGCGGCCGTCCCCGTCCGCGTCGAGGAACTCCTCGGGGGCCTGGAGGAAATGCAGATGCAGCCGGCGGGACGCGGACTGCTCGCGGTCCTCCTGCTCCATGAGCCAGTTCGTCAGGGTGCCCACCATGGTGCGGACCTGGTTGCTCTCCTCGATCGCCTTCTCCGAGGCCTCATCGAAGTCGAAGTCCTCCTCGTACAGCACGATGTCCACATCCCGCGAGTGCGCCAGCTCGCGCAGCTCCAGCGGGGTGAACTTCACCTGGGCGGGGCCGCGGCGGCCGAACACGTGCACGTCCGTAACCGGGGAGGCGGCGAGGTCGCGGTACACGTTGTCCGGGATCTCGGTGGGCAGCAGATCCTCGGCATGCTTGGACAGGATCCGGGCCACATCCAGGGCCACGTTGCCGTTGCCGATGACGGCCACCTGGGTGGCGTCCAGCGGCCAGTGCCGCGGCACGTCCGGGTGCCCGTCATACCAGGAGGCGAAGTCGGCGCCACCGTAGGAGCCGGCGAGCTCGACGCCGGGCACGTCCAGCCGCGCGTCGCGCACCGCCCCGGTGGAGAACACGATCGCGTCGTAGTGCCGACGCAGGTCCGCCAGGCTCAGATCCGTGCCGTAGTCCACGTTGCCGAGGAAGCGGATGTCCCCGCGGTCCATCACCTTGTGCAGGGCGTTGACGATGCCCTTGATGCGCGGATGGTCCGGGGCCACCCCGTAGCGGATCAGACCGAACGGGGCCGGGTAGCGGTCGAACAGGTCGATGCTGACGCGGAAGTCCCGCTCCTCCTTGGTCAGGATGTCCGCCGTGTACACCCCGGCGGGTCCGGCGCCGATGATGGCGATGCGCAGCGGGCGGTCAGGGCGTTCGGTCACGGCGGTCAGTTCCTTCACGACGACGGCGGGGCGCGCCGGGAGGCCGCGGCGGGTTCGCGGCGGCGCGTCGGCGCGCGGGGATCGACCTCCCAGTCTACCGGCGCAACTGGGCGCGACCTGGGTGAGAGTGCTCACCCGGGACGCACCGGCCCCCACCGGTGAGGACTGGCCTACAGTGGCCCGCGTGAGCCCATCCCCCGCCTCGCGCCGCCCCGGCGTGCCCCCCGACGCCGCCGCCCCGGACACCGGTGCCCTGCCGGCAGTCTCCCCGGCCCCGGCCAACGACCCGCGCGGGCTGGCGCTGGGCTTCACCGCCTACTTCCTGTGGGGGCTGCTTCCCCTGTACATGGCGCGGCTCGCGCCCGCCGGCGCGGTGGAGATCGTGGTGGTGCGCGTCGGCTTCGCCCTCGTGTTCTGCCTCGTGCTGCTCGCGCTCATGCGCCGCCTGCGGGAGCTGCGCACCTCCCTGGCCACGCCGGCCCGCTGGGGCGCCACCGCGCTGGCCGCCGGGTTCATCGGGACGAACTGGCTGCTCTACGCCGTCTCCGTGACCACCGGCAACGTGCTGCAGGCGTCGCTCGGCTACTTCATGAACCCGCTGGTCAACGTTCTGCTGGGCGTGCTGTTCCTCGGCGAGCGGCTGCGCCGCGGCCAATGGGCCGCCGTCGGGATCGCCGTGGCGGCCGTCGTCGTGATGTCCGTGGCCATGGGGCAGGTGCCGTGGATCGCGCTGGGGCTGGCCTTCTCCTTCGGGCTGTACGGGTTCGTGAAGAAGCGGTTCCCCACGCCCGTGCACGCGGTGACCACCATGACCGCCGAGACCGTGGTGCTCCTGCCCGCCTTCGCCGTGGGCATGGTGTGGCTCGGCCAGGCCGGGCTGCTCACCACGTTCACCGAGGGGCCCGCGCACTTCTGGCTCATGGCCGGGCTCGGCGTGCTCACCGCGGTGCCGCTGATCCTCTTCTCCGCCGCGGCGAAGTCCCTCACCCTCACCACGCTCGGCATGCTCCAGTACACGGCGCCGATCCTGCAGTTCATCGTGGCCGTCACCGTGCTCGGCGAGCAGATGCCCGTCGCGCGCTGGGCCGGATTCGGGCTGATCTGGGTCTCGCTGCTCGTGTTCACCCTGGACCAGGTGCGGGCGTCCCGCCTGCACCGTCGGGCGGCCCGGGCCGGTCACGGCGCGCGAGCCTAGACTGGCCGCATGCCCGCTAAGCCCCCCGCACCCGTGCACCTGCCCGCCTTCCAGCGCCTCGTCCCGGACCTGCTCGGGGACGCGTGGGCCGAGGACGACGGCCTGTCCCCCGCCGACGTCGAGGCCCGCCTGGGCCAGTCCCCCGCCGCCGGGCAGCTCGGCGCCGGCTTCATGGTCCCCGCCGCCCTGCGCGAGTTCTACCTGGCCTTGGGCAACTGCGGCGACCTCATGGAGACCGACCACTACGTGTGGGACCCCGAGGACCTCGAGGTGCGCGACGGCTTCCTGATGTTCCTCGAGGACGCCGAGGAGACCGTGGTGTGGGGCCTGCCCGTGGACAACCTGGCCCTGCCGGACCCGCTCGTGTGGCGCCGCTCCTCCGGCGCCGAGGCCGAGGAGGGCGACTGGCAGGACGAGGGCGGCACCTTCAGCGAGTTCATCACGGACCTGCTCGCCTGGACGTTCGAGGACCCGGAGGACGACGGCGGACGTGACGAGCGATGAGCGGGCCCCGGCTGCGCTCCCACGCCCCCGAGGGCTACGTCTGCCCTTTCTGCGGGCTCGTGGCCGGCGACGTCTCGGACCCCGGGAACCGGTGCGAGCTCGCGGACACCGTGTACCAGGACGAGGACCTGCTCGTGCTGATCGCGGTGGACGGCTTCGGCGACCACGAGGGCCACGCCATGGTGTGCCCGGCCGGCCACTACGAGAACCTCTACGAGCTGCCCCCGCGCGTGCTGCAGCGCATCGCGCTGATGGCCCGCGAGGTGGCGCTGGCCATGAAGCGGGCCTGGTCCCCGGACGGGGTCTCCACGCGCCAGCACAACGAGCCGGCCGGCAACCAGCACGTGTGGCACTACCACCTGCACGTGTTCCCCCGCTTCGAGGGCGACCTGCTCTACCGGCAGCTGCGCCACCCGGTCTCGCCCGAGGTGCGCGCGCTCAAGGCCCGGGAGCTCGCCGCCGAGCTCGACCCGGCCCCGACCTTCCTGGATTGAGGTCCGCTCCACCGAGCGGGGCGCGGACGGCCGCGCGGCGATGCACCGCCCGCGGCCGAGCGGCGGCTCAGGCCGACCGCTCGACCACGTAGTCGGCGAACCCCTCGAGGGAGGTCTTCACCACCGAGTCCGGCAGCGGGGCGAGCGCCTGCTTGGCGTCGTCGACCCAGGCCCGGGTGACGGCCCACGCCTCGTCGATGGCCGGGTGCGCCGTGAGCGCCGCGACCGCGGCGGCCAGCTGCTCGTCCGTGTCCAGGGGGCCGTCCACGAGGGCGCGCACGCGGCGGGCCTCCTGCGCGTCCGGGCCCTCGCCGGCCGCGGCGCGGTCGAGCAGGAGCGTGGTGAGGGTGGGCACGCGCTCGCGCAGGTCCGTGCCCGGGGTCTTGCCGATCTGCTCGGCGGTGCCGGTGAGGTCGATGAGGTCGTCCGCCAGCTGGAAGGCCAGGCCGACCTTCTCGCCGTAGGCGCTCATCACCTGCACGGCCTCCTCGTCCGCCCCGCCCAGCAGCGCGCCGAGCATGCCGGCGGCGGCGATCAGGGAGCCGGTCTTGCCCGCGAGCACCCGGTAGTAGTGCTCCACGGGGTCGGCGCCCTCGTCGGGGCCCTGCGTCTCCCAGAGCTGACCCTGCACGAGCCGCTCGAAGGTGTCCGCCTGGATGCGCACGGGCCGCATGCCCAGCTCGGACATGAGCTGGGAGGCGCGCGCGAAGATCAGGTCGCCGGCCAGGATGGCGGCGGAGTTGCCCCACAGGCGGTGCGCGGCGGGGGCGCCGCGGCGCACCGGGGCCTCGTCCATCACGTCGTCGTGGTACAGCGTGGCCAGGTGCGTGAGCTCCATGACGACGGCGGCCTGGCGCACCTGGGCGTTCACGTCCGCGACCTCGCCGGAGGCCAGGGCCGGGTCCCCCAGGAGGGAGGCGAGCACCGTGAGCACGGGGCGCACGCGCTTGCCGCCGGCGGCCAGCAGGTGGTGGGCGGCGGTGTCCGAGAACAGGTCCTCGAAGCTGACGGCGCGGTCCAGCTGCTCCTCGACCTGCTCGAGCCCGGTCAGCACGACCTCCAGGACACGGCCGTGCTCGGCGAGAGGCTCGAAGCCGGAGGGCAGGGCGAAGCCGGGGTCTGCGGTGCTCACCGGGCAAGCCTACCCAACGGCGCGGAGTCCGCGGTGGTCAGCGCCGGTGTGATCGCCTCGAGCACGCGGACCGCGCGGTCCACGGCGTCGCCGCGCTCCGGGTCCACCGTGTTGCCCATGACCTTGACCACCGCGCGCAGCAGCGGCGGGACGGCCATGCCGGCGCCCAGCGAGGCCCGCATCACGCGGGGATCGCCGATCAGCCGGGCGAACCGGGCGCCCAGGGCGAAGTGCCGGCCCCACAGGTGCTGCGTGATCACCGGGTACCGGGAGAGGACCGCGTCCGCCGCGGCGTCGGACCCGGCGGCGTGCGCCTGCACGGCCAGGTCCGCGGCGATCCGGGCCGCCTCCATGGCGAAGCCGATGCCCTCGCCGTTGAACGGGGAGACCATGCCGGCGGCGTCGCCCACCAGCAGCATGCCGGGCACGTGCTGCGGGGTGCGGTTGAACGCCATGGGCAGGGCGGCGCCGAGGATCTTCGAGACGCGGGTCTGCTCCGAGATCCCCCAGTCCGGGGTGAGCGCCCCGGACCAGGACTTCAGCAGCCCCCGGTAGTCCAACTTCCCGAACTGCGGGGAGGTGTCCAGGATGCCCAGGCCCACGTTCACGGTGCCGTCCGCGAGCGGGAACAGCCAGCCGTAGCCGGGCAGCGGGCGGCCCTGCGCGTCCGGCAGGCGCAGCCAGGACTCCATCCACTCGCCCCGGTCCCCCGGCGGGGCCGGGACGGCACCGTCCGCGGCGGGCCCGGCCGTGTAGTACGCGCGCACGGCCACGCCCATGGGGCGGTCCTCGCGGCGGTGGATGCCGGCGGAGACCGCGGCGCGCGCGGAGACCCCGTCGCAGGAGAGCACCACGGGCGCCTCGAAGCGCGCCGTCTCCCCCGTCTTGCGGCCGTTCGGCGCGATCAGCTCGGCGTCCAGCCCGCACACCCGGCCGGCGTCGTCCCGCACCACGGAGGTGACGGCGTGCCGCTCGCGGACCTCGGCGCCGCGCTCCCGGGCGAGGTCCGCCAGGAGGGCGTCGAAGTCCCGCCGCGTGCGGGTGAGCGCGTAGTCGGGCCAGCTGCGGGTCTCGGGCCAGGGCACGTCCACGGACCGCTCCCCCGCGCGCAGCCGCAGGCCGCGGATCACCTGCCAGCCGCCGTCGTCGCCCGGCTCGCCGCGATGCGGCACGCCGAGCAGCTGCAGCTCGCGCACGGCCTGCGGGGTCAGCCCGTCGCCGCAGACCTTCTCGCGCGGGTGCGCGGTCTTCTCCAGCACCACCACGTCCAGCCCGGCCGCGGCGAGGTGCGCGGCCGCAGTGGCCCCGGCGGGGCCGCCGCCGGAGATCAGCACGTCCGCCCGGCGCACCACGGGCGGCGGGGCGGACTCGGACGGGGACGACGACGGCGCGGCGGTCACTGCGGGGCCTCCTCGGCGGCGGGGTCGGCGGGTGCGGGGTCGGTGTCTGCGGGAGCGGAGTCGGCGGCCGCGGGGAAGGTGGCGCGGACGGCCTCGGCGAGGGCCGCGGCGACGCGCGGGCGGTCGGCCCGCGAGCAGCGCACCTCCACGATCCGACGGCCGCGCACGGGGTCGGCGAGGCAGTGGATGAGCCCCACGCGGTCCGACACGGCCACGTGCGGGATGCCGTAGGCGGCGGCCAGCGCCGCCACGTCCACGCCGTGCGGGGTGGCGAAGAGCCGCTCCACGGGGGCGGCCAGGCCCGGCACCGCGGCCACGGCCCCGTGCTCGAGGCCGGCGAAGATCGCGCCGCCGTCGTCGTTGACGATCACCAGCTCGAGGTCCGGCTCCACCTCGGTGGGGCCGACGAGCAGGCCGCCGACGTCGTGCAGCGCCGTGAGGTCCCCGAGCAGGGCGACGGTGCGCATCCCCCGCGCCAGGGCCACGCCCGCGGCGGTGGAGACCGTCCCGTCGATCCCGGCCAGGCCGCGGTTGGCGTACACCTCCGCGTCCGGGGCGGTCGGCGGACGCCAGGTGAGGTCCACGTCCCGGATCACCGAGGAGGAGCCGAGCACCAGCGGGCCGCGGGTGACCGCGGCACCCACCTGCGCCACCGACTGCGGGCTCAGCCCGTGGCGGAGGTCCTCGGCGACGAGCACGTCCTCCACGGCGGCCTGGGCCCGCATCGACGCCCGCTGCCAGGCCGAGAGCCACCCGGCCTCGCCGTGGCCGGCGAAGTCGGCGAGCTCCTCCAGCGTCTCGATCGGCCGCTCGCGGCGGCGCCCCGGCTCGAACCACGGCGCCGGCTCGGGCGCGAACAGGACGGTCTCCACGTCCTCGCGGGCCAGCAGCGCGGTGACCGGACGGGTGAGCGTGGGACGGCCGAACAGCACCACGCGCTCGATGCGCCTGGCCAGCGGGTGGGAGTCCGGCCCGCGGCCGCCCGCCGAGCCCAGCAGCAGCGGGTAGGCGGCGATCGCGTCCACGGAGAAGCGCGCGTTCGAGGACGGCTCCGCCAGCAGCGGCAGGCCCAGGGCGAGCGCGAACGCCGCCGCGACCGGACCGGCCCCGTGGCACGCGAGCACCACGGTGCGCCGCTGCGTCAGGCGGGCGACGTCCAGCTCCGGGAAGCCCGAGAGCAGGGCCCCCGGCGCCTGGTAGGCGGAGTGCACGGCCGCCTCGGACGCGGGGTCGGCCGGAGACTGCGGAGCGGACTGACGCGCCGAGCCCATCGCCGCGGCCTCGTCCGGGGCCGGCACGAGCGGGGCCCTGAACTGCAGGTTCAGGTGCACGGGCCCCGCCGGGGCCTCCCCCACGGTGACCGGACCGGGCTCGGGGACGTGGCCGCCGTCGTCGTGCCCGGCGCCGTCCGCGACCACGCCGTCCGCGGCCAGCAGCGCGCGGTGCACCATGGCCCCCACCGCGCGCAGGTGGGCGTCCGCGTCCCGGCCCGCGGGCGCGTCGCAGCCGATGGAGGCGGCGTGGCGCACATGCAGCGCGAACACGCCCTCCTGGGAGGTGGTCTGGTTGGCGCCCGTGCCATGCAGCTCGGTCGGGCGGTCCGCGGTCAGCGCGATCACTCGGGTGCCCGCGTGGAAGGACTCCATCAGGGCCGGCAGCAGGTTCCCGACGGCGGTGCCCGAGGTGGTCAGCACGCCCACCGGGCGGCCCGAGGCCAGGGAGAGCCCGTGGGCCAGGAAGCCGGCCGAGCGCTCGTCCACCCGCACGTGCAGCCGCACCGCGCCGGCGCGCTCCCGCTCCGCGAGCGCGTAGGCCAGCGGGGCCGAGCGGGAGCCGGGGCAGACCACCGCGTCTCGCATGCCGGCCTCGATCAGGGCGTCGGCCACGGCACGGGCGACGAAGAGGGAGTCGACGGAGGTCATGGTGGCCACCAGTCTAGGCCGGGGCGCGTGAGGGGTGCGCGCCCGGTGCGGCGGGGGCGCCACGTCGGGCGCACGGTGCGCACCGCCTGTGACGGCCTCGCGGCGGGAGGACGCGAGCTGTCCTGCATCCGGCCGCTCTGAGACGCGGAATCGCCCTCAGAGCGGCACGGTGCAGGACAGTTCGGTCCAGGATCAGGCCTTCGGGCCCTTGCCCTTGCCGCCCTTGTTCCCCTTGCCCTTGTTGCCCTTGTCCTTGCCGGAGCCCTTGCCGACGCCGTTGTTCCCGGTCACGTCGAACACCTGGACCACGGACGGACGCGGGGCGGCCACCTTGTCGCCCACCTGCACGGGGCCGGCCGGGTCCAGGTAGTCCGGGAAGTAGGACGTGTGCGCGCCCCACATGCCGTTCTCGCCGGGGTGCTGGACGTTCACGAACACCGAGTTGTCGCGGTCGTGGACCACGGGGCCGCAGGTCTCGGCGTCGCGGGGCACGGAGAGGAACTGCTCCACGCGGCCGCGCTCCGGGCCGTCCAGGGTCACCTTGTGCAGGGCGTCGCCGAAGCCGATGGTGCCGGGCTGGCCGTCCGTGGAGATCCAGAGGTTGCCCGCGGAGTCGAACGCCACGTTGTCCGGGCAGGAGATGGGCGAGACCTTCTCCTGGGGGAAGCCCGAGAAGTACACGGAGGAGGACACGGCCGGGTCGCCGGCGAGCAGCAGGATGACCCAGTCGAAGCGGGTGGAGGCGTGGTCGCCGCCGCGCTCGGTGAGCTCGATGACGTGGCCGTCGCGGTTGCCCACCACGGGGTTGGCCTCGTCCACCGCGGTGCGGCGGGTGTTGTTGGTCAGCGCCATGTAGACCTTGCCGTTGACCGGGTTGGTCTCCACGTCCTCCGGGCGGTCCATCTTGGTGGCGCCCATCTTGTCCGCGGCGAGGCGGGTGTAGACGAGGACCTCGGCCACGGACATGCCGGGCACGAAGGACTTCCTGTCCGTGGTCAGGGCGATCCACTCGCCCGAGCCGTCGAACTCGCCGTCCGAGGGCAGGGTGCCGCGGCCGTCGATCTCGGACGCCGGGGAGTCGCCGGTGAACCGGGCCACGTACAGGGTGCCCTCGTCCAGCAGGGTCATGTTGTGCTTCTTGTCCCCCTCGACGACCTTCTCGGCCGAGACGAACTTGTAGAGGTAGTCGTGGCGCTCGTCGTCGCCGGAGTAGACCACGGCCTGGCCCGAGGGCGCGACGACGGCGGTGCCGGCCTCGTGCTTGAAGCGGCCCAGCAGGGTGCGCTTCACCGGGGTGGACGTGGGGTCCTCCGGGTCGATCTCCACGATCCAGCCGAAGCGGTTGGCCTCGTTCTCGTAGCCCGGCGCGGTGAGGTCGAAGCGGTCGTGGACCTCCTCCCAGCGGCGCTCCGTGCTCCCGGTGCCGATGCCGTAGCGCTTCTCCTCCGCGGTGCCGCGGCCCTTGAAGTACTGGTTGAAGTTCTCCTCGCCCGAGAGCACGGTGCCCCAGGGGGTGGTGCCGCCGGCGCAGTTGTTCAGGGTGCCCAGCACGCGGGTGCCGGTGGGGTCCTCGACGGTCTTCAGCAGCGCGTGCCCGGCGGCGGGGCCGGTGACCGTGAAGGGGGTGGTGCCGGTGATGCGGCGGTTGCGGCGGCCGCCGCGGACGTACTCCCACTTGGCACCCTGCTTGGCGCGCTTGAGGTCCACGATGGACAGGCCGTGCGCCTCGATGGCGGCGTCCACGACGTCCGTGAAGTTCGAGGCGATGTACGCCGGCGGGAACATGATGTATTCGTTCGTGTACTCGTGGTTGGACACGAGGTAGCCGGAGCGGTCGTTCCCGCCGTCCGAGATGATGTTCAGGTAGTCGTTGTTGTAGCCGAACTGCCCGGCCTGCGAGGCGCCGGTCTGGTGCAGGATGTCGAACTCCTCGGAGTCCGCGAAGAGGGGGTCGCCCCAGCGGATCACGGTGCCCCAGTCGTAGCCCTCGGGCACGGTGACGGTGTCCACGGTGCGCGGCACCGGCGCGATCGCCCGGTAGTCCAGCTTGCCGCCGCCGCGCGGGGCCGCGCCGTTGTCCGCGAGCGCCTCGGGGGCCTGGGCCACCTGCGCGCCGATGACGACGGCGGCCGCCAGGCCGCCGCCCACGCCGAGGGCCGCGCGCCGCGAGATCGCGGTCTCGGCGATCTCCTGGAACGTGGTGTTGGCCGAGGTGTTCGGCATGGGGTGCGAGCAGGCGTTGCCGCACTTCAGGGCGCAGGTGACGGCGGAGCGGTTGCCGCGGGTGTGGCCGGCCATGGGCAGGAGGCGCTTGAGCATGAGGAGTCCTTCTCGACGCGGGGAGTGATCCGGTCCGCGCAGCGCGCCCGACGGGCGGGGCGGACCCGGGCCACACTGTGGCCCGCCATTCGATCGGTCCGCTGGCCCGCAGGTGAACCGCCGGGGAACACTCGGCGCCCGCCGGATTTCGTCCCGCCGCCGTGCCCTATTGGCCCCGGCTGTGCCCGACCTCAGCCCCTGCCGTCGTCCCGTCAGCGGCCGCCGGCGGCGAGGACGGCGTGCGCCGCGGCCACCCGGTCCCGCCACCACGCGTGGGTGCGCTCGTCCGCGCGGACCCGGCCGAGCAGCGCCGGGTCCGGCTCGGGGGCCCGCTCCCCCGGCGCCTCCAGGACGCCCTGCCGCGGCGTCCAGGCCGGGGCGACGACGTCGTCGTCGAACAGCGCCGCCGTGCCGAGCCCGCACGCGTGCGGCAGCGCGGGCAGGTGCGCGGCCAGGGCGGCGCCGCCGGCGATGCCCACCGACGTGTCCAGCGCAGAGGAGACCACCGCCGGCAGGCCCGCGGCCGCCACGATCGCCGCGGCCCGGCGCACCCCGCCGAGGGGCTGGACCTTCACCACGATGAGGTCCGCCGCGCCCGCCGCCGCCACCGCCAGCGGGTCCTCGGCCTTGCGCACCGCCTCGTCTGCGGCGATGGGCGTGGAGACGCCGCGCGCCCGCAGCTCCCGACGCACCCGGGCCAGCTTCTTGATGCCGGGCACGGGCTGCTCGGCGTACTCGAGGCCGACGTCGGCCAGCTCGGCGAGCATCGCGATCGCCTCGGCCGGCGTCCAGCCGGCGTTCGCGTCGATCCGCACGTGCGCGTCGGGCAGCAGCTCCCGGACGCGGCGCACGCGGGCGAGGTCCGCGGAGTGGGAGCCGGGGACGAGGCCGCCGCCGGGACGGTGCTCGGCGACCTTCACCTTGACCGCCGTGATGCCCTCCCCGTAGCGGGCGAGCACGGACTCGACCGCGTCCGCCTCCACCGCGGGGACCGTGGCGTTCACCGGGACGACGTCCCGCACCGGCGCTGGCCAGCCCTGCCAGCCGGCCTCGATCGCCGCGGCCAGCCAGGCGGACGACTCGGCCGGCCCGTACTCGGGGAACGGGGAGAACTCGGCCCAGCCGGCCGGGCCGCGCAGCAGCAGGGCCTGGCGGGCGTCCGTGCCGCGGAAGCGCACGCGCATCGGCAGGGTGACCGCGACGGCGTCCGCCAGCAGGTCCTCGACGCTCGGCAGCGCGGGCCCGCCCGGCGCGCCGGGCAGCGGGGGCAGGGCGGCGGTGCGGGCGGGGGCGGAGGCGGAGGGGTGCGCGGGGTCGGAGGGGTGCGCGGGGTCGGAGGGGTGCGCGGGGTTCATGCGGCCAGTCTAGGAACCCCCACCCCTCACGCTTTCGTGCGGGAAACGGGAGCCTCCCCCACGCTTTCGTGTGGGAAACGGGGACCGTGCCCGCCGTCGTCGTGCCCGCCTCCCGTTTCCCACACGAAAGCGGCCCCCGAGCTTCCCGTTTCCCACACGAAAACGACCCCCAAGCCTCCCGTTTCCCGCACGAAAGAGGCTCCCGTTTCCCACACGAAAGGTGACGGGCGGGGTCGTGGCTCTCCCGCGGACGGACGCGGGGGCGGGCGGTGCGGGACAATGGTCGCCATGCCCCGCACCGCCCGCCCTCCGCTCCGCGTCCCCTCGTGGCCGTGGTGGGCCGCGCTGGCCGCGTGCGTGGCCGGCGTCGTGCTGCTCTACGCCGCCCTGGTGTGGTCCTCGGCCGGGCAGGTCCTGGAGTACCAGGTGTTCCGCGCCGTGGAGGAGCGCTACGCGGACACCGTGCCGGACCTGGCCTCCCGCGTGGTGCGCCTGCTGCCGCTGACGCTCGCCGCCGGCGTCGCCCTGGCCTCCCTCGGCGCGCTCGCCGTGCCCCGCTGGCGACGACGCGGCATGCTCGCCCTGGCCGCCCTGATCGGCGCCAACCTGACCACGCAGTTGCTCAAGGCGGTGCTGCCGCGGCCCGAGCACGCCGCCGGCGTCCCCTTCTCCGGCGGCAACTCGCTGCCCTCGGGGCACATGACCCTCGCCGCCGGCGCCGCCGTGGCCGCGCTGCTGCTGGTGCCCGCCCGCTGGCGGCCCGTCACGGCCGTCCTCGGCACCGCGGTCAGCGCGCTCACCGGCGCGGTCGCCTACACCGAGGCCTGGCATCGCCCCTCGGACATGGCCGCGGCCGCCCTCGTGGCCGCCGGCTGGGGCCTGCTCGCCGTGCCGCTGGCCCTGCACGAGGACGGCCCCCGGCCCGCGCCGCGCGGCGCCCGGGCCGCGGAGATCGGCATGTGGACCGTGGGCGCCGTCGGGATGGCCGCCGGGCTCGTGCTGCTGTGGCTGACGCTGGAGGCGCCGGCGGCGGCCGGGGCGAGTCCGCACCCGGCGGCCGAGCCGGCCGGGATCCTGCTCAGCGCCGCCCCGGTGGTGCTGTGCTGGGGCGCCCTCGCCACGGCGTTCCGCCGCAGCCGCACCGCATGATCGCCGCCCGGCGCGCGAACGGCCCCCGCATCGGGTGATGCGGGGGCCGTTCCGGCGGGCTCGGATCAGATCCGGGCGAGCGCCGACTGCGGGTCGTTGAGGCAGTCCGCCACGAAGGTGAGGAACGCGCTCGCGGTGGCGCCGTCGGTGACGCGGTGGTCGAAGGTCACGGTCATCTCGGTGACCTTGCGGACCACGATCTCCCCGTCCACGACCCACGGGCGGTCGATGATCCGCCCGATGCCGAGCATGCCCACCTCGGGCACGTTGATGATCGGCGTGGCGCCGTCCGTGCCCAGCGGCCCGTAGTTGTTCAGGGTGAACGTGCCGCGGGTGAGCTCGGCCGGGGCGGCCTTGCCCTCGCGGGCGCGGGTCACGGTCTCGTTGATCGCGGCGGTCAGCTCGTCCGCGGAGAGGCGCTCGGCGTGCTCCACGGAGGGCACCATGAGGCCGCGGTCGGTCTGCACGGCCAGGCCGAGGTGGACGCCGTCGACCTCCACGATCTCGTCCTTGCCGTCCGCGCCGGCCTCGATGCGCGCGTTCATCACCGGGTACCGGCGCAGGCCGGCGAGGGTGAAGCGGGCGATGAGGCCGAGCAGGCTCGGCGCGTTCTCCGCGTCCTTGGCCTTGAGGGCGGCGCGCAGCTCCAGGAGGGCCGTGACGTCCACGTCCAGCCACGCCGTGACCTCGGGGACCTCGCGGCGCGAGCGGGAGAGCTGGTCGGCGATCACCTTGCGCACGCCCGAGATCGGGGTGCGGGCGACGACGGCCAGGCCGGTCCGCGCGTCGGCGGACCCGGCGCCGACGGTGCTCGCGGCACCGGCGGTCGCGGCCGGCTGGGCGGCGGGGGCCGCCGCGGCCTGCGGGGCGTCGCCGCCCTGCGCCGCGGAGAGCACGTCCGCGCGGGTGATCAGGCCGTCGGGGCCGGTGCCGGTGAGGGCGGCGACGTCGACGCCCTGCTCGCGGGCGAGCTTGCGCACGATCGGGCTGGTCACGCGCGGGGCGCGGGCCTGCCCGGCCTGCTCTCCCTGCCCGGACGCCGCGCCGGCGGACGCGCCGGAGCCGCCGGCCGTCGTCGTGTCGGCGCCGCGGCGGCCGCGCTTGGACGGGCGCGTGCGGGACTTCGCCGAGTGGCCGGAGGTGCCGTAGCCGATGAGCACGGCGCCGGAGGCCTCCTCGTCGGAGCCGGCCACGTCGCCGTCGCCGCCGCGGGCCTTGTCCGGCTTCGGCTGGACGCCGGCCATCTCCTCCTCGCGGTAGCTCAGCGCGCCGGGGCGGTCGGCCTCGGCCGCGTCCTCGCCGGTGGCCGGCGGGACGGCCTGGGCCTCGGTGCCGGCCACGGGGGCGGAGCCCTCGCCGGACTCGCCGGCGGCGCCCACGGTGATCAGCGGGCGGCCGACCTCCATGGTCTGGCCCTCGGCTCCGTGCAGGGTGAGCACGGTGCCGGCGTACGGGCTGGGCACCTCCACGAGGGCCTTGGCGGTCTCCACCTCGACGATGGGCTGGTCGACGACGACCTCGTCGCCCTCGGCCACGAGCCAGCGGACGATGTCCGCCTCGGTCAGGCCCTCGCCCAGGTCGGGCAGCAGGAAGGTGTTGCTCATGCGCGGGCCTCCTCGGCGTCCAGGTCCCAGTTCAGGTCGTCGATCGCGTCCAGGATGCGGTCGATGTTCGGCAGGTGGTGCTCCTCGAGCTTCGGCGCGGGGAACGGGATGTCGAAACCGGTCACGCGGCCCACGGGGGCGGCCAGCGAGTGGAAGCAGCGCTGCTGGATCCGGGCCACCAGCTCGGAGGCCACGGACGCGAAGCCCTGGGGCTCGGCGACGACGACGGCGCGGCCGGTCTTGGAGACCGAGGCGGCCATGGTGTCCTCGTCCAGCGGGTTCACGGTGCGCAGGTCCACGACCTCGACCGAGAGGCCCTCCTCCTCGGCCGCGCGGGCGGCGGCGAGGCAGGTGGGCACGGAGGGGCCGTAGGAGACGAGGGTGACGTCGGAGCCCTCGCGGACGACGGCGGCGCGCGCCCAGGCCTCCCCGTGCTCCTTCTTCTCCTCGACGCGGCCCCAGCGCTCCTCGAACTCGGCGCGCAGGTCCTCGAGGTCCAGCTCGGCCTTGGTCCAGTACATCTTCTTGGGCTCCATGAAGACGACCGGGTCGTCCAGGCGGATGGCCGCCCGCAGCATCATGTAGGCGTCCTTCACCGACGCCGGGGTGTACACCTTCAGGCCCGGGGTGTGCGCGTAGTAGGACTCGGAGGAGTCGCAGTGGTGCTCGACGCCGCCGATGCCGCCGCCGTAGGGGATGCGGATGGTCATGGGCATCGGGGTGGCGCCCTTGGTGCGGTTGCGCATCTTGGCCACGTGCGAGGCGATCTGCTCGAACGCCGGGTAGGCGAACGCGTCGAACTGCATCTCGATCACGGGACGCGCCCCGCCGAGGGCCATGCCCACGGCCATGCCGGCGATGCCGGACTCGGCCAGGGGGGTGTCGAAGCAGCGCTCCTCGCCGAAGCGCTTGGTCAGCCCGTCCGTGATGCGGAAGACGCCGCCCAGGGTGCCGACGTCCTCGCCGAACACCACCACCATGTCGTCGGCGGCCATCTCGTCGGCCAGCGCCGCGTTGAGCGCGGCGGCGAAGGTCAGGGTCGCCATGCTCAGGCCTCCTGGTTCTCGGAACGGGACAGCTCCTCGGCCAGCTGCGCGCGCTGGGCGGCGAGCTGCGGGGTCTGCACGGAGTAGACGTGGTCGAACAGCTCGAGCGGATCGAGCTCCGCCTCGGCGTTCATGGCGTCGCGCAGGTCCTTCGCGACGTCCTCGGCGGCCTGGGCGATCTCCGCGGAGACCTCCTCGGTGAGGGCGCCGGTGGACTCGAGGTAGGCGGTCATGCGGCGCAGCGGGTCGCGCGCCTCCCACTCCTGCACCTCGGCGTCCTCGCGGTAGCGCGTCGGGTCGTCGGTGTTGGTGTGGGCCTGCATGCGGTAGGTGTCCGCCTCCACGAGGAAGGGGCCCTGGCCCTGGCGGCACAGGTCCACGGCGCGGCCGAGCACGGCCAGCAGGGCGCCGAGGTCGTTGCCGTCCACGCGCTCGCCGGCCAGGCCGTAGCCGACGGCCTTGTGGGCCAGCGAGGGGGCGGCCGACTGCTTGGCGAACGGCACGGAGATGGCGAACTTGTTGTTCTGCACGAAGAAGATCACCGGCAGCTTGAACACGGCCGCGAAGTTCAGCGCCTCGTGGAAGTCGCCCTCGGAGGTGCCGCCGTCGCCGACCATGGCCAGGCACACGACCTCCTCGCCGCGCAGGCGGGCGGCCTTGGCCATGCCGACGGCGTGCAGCAGCTGGGTGGTCAGCGGGGTGGACTGGACGGAGACGTGGTGCTCGTTGGGGTCGTAGCCCTGATGCCAGGTGCCCTGGTAGGAGACCATGACCTCGAGCGGGGGCACGCCGCGGGCGATCACGGCCACGGTGTCCCGGTAGGTGGGGAAGAGCCAGTCCTGCTTGCCGAGGCACACGGCGGCGGCGACCTCGGAGGCCTCCTGGCCGTGCGAGGAGGGGTAGACGGCCATGCGGCCCTGGCGCACGAGGGCGTAGGCCTGGTCGTTGACGCGGCGGCCGATCACGAGGTGGCGGTAGGCCGTCAGGAGCTCGTCGTCCGAGGGCAGCGGGTACTCGTGGCCGGGCTCGGCGCCCTGCTCCTCGGGGGACAGCAGCGTGCCGTCCTCGCCGATCAGCTGGATGCGCCGGGTGGCGGGCAGCAGGTACTCCTCGAGGGAGATGCCGAAGGCGGCGCCGGCGTTCGGACGGGCCTCGGCCTGATCGGTCCGGGCCGAGCCGGACACGGCGGGGGTGGGGTCGCTCACGTTGGGTCCTCTCGATCTGTGAAGATCAGTGTGCCGACTTCGGGCAATGTGTCGCGCCCTCGCGCGGCACCATCAGACGTTCCGGGTGCTTTTCGCTCCCGACGTGGACATCCTGCTACTGTGATCGTTGCCACGTGGACGGTCCGCCGCCCCGCGGCCCGAGCCGCTCCCCGTCCCCAGGAGGACCCATGCCCACCGAGGCCCTGGACCGCGTGGACCGTGCGATCGTCCGCGCGCTGACGCAGGACGGGCGCATGTCCGTGGCGGCGCTGGCCGAGCGCGTGCACATCTCCCGCGCGCACTGCTACTCGCGCCTGAACCGCCTGCAGGACGCCGGCGTCATCACGGGGTTCACGGTACGCGTGGATCCCGTGAAGGTGGGCTTCGGCGCGTCCGCCCACGTGACTCTCAAGCTGCGCCAGCACAACTGGCGCGAGCTGCGCGCCACCCTGCTGGCCATCCCCGAGGTCTGGCACGTCTCCCTGGTGGGCGGCAACGTGGACGTGATCCTGCTCGTGCGCGCCCGGGACACCGCGGACCTGCGGCGCGTGATCTTCGACGAGCTGCAGACCCTGCCCGGCGTCGTCGACACGCAGACGTACATGGTGTTCGACGACCACGCCTCCGGCCAGACCCTGCCCCCGGAGGACCCGGCCGCCTGATCGGCGCCGGCGGGCCGCGGCGGGGCCGGTCGCCGCGTCGTCCCCGGACGCCTCAGCGACCGCGGACGACGACGGGCGGCGGGTCCGCCACCGCCCCCGGCCGGCGGGGCAGCACCCCGGCGAACACCGCCGCGCCGACCGCGCACACCGCGGCCAGGGAACCCACGCCCACAGCCAGCCCCGCCGCCGCCGTCACCCCGGAGAGCAGCAGCGGGCCGGCGAGCATCCCGGCGTCGGACATCGAGCGCCACATCCCGAGGAACTGCGCCCGCGCGTTCGGCGGCGAGTAGTCGGCCCCGAGGGTCATCACGATGCCCGCGCCGAACCCGTTGCCGATGCCCAGCAGCACGGTCGCCGCGGCGAACGCGGCCGGGTCCCGGGTCAGGCTCACCGCGAGGAAGCCCGCGCCGAGCACGGCCAGGCAGGGCACCGCGACCGCGCGCCGCCCATGCCGGTCCATCAGCCGGCCCGCCGGGTAGAAGAGCAGCAGGTCCACGGCGCCGGCCAGGCCGAACACGAGGGACGCGCTCGCGGCGTCCATCCCCAGGTGCATGGCCCACAGCGGGATCACCGCGTTGCGCGCCGCCCGGGCGGCCGAGACCGCCACCACGCCGAAGCCCGCCGTCAGCAGCACCCCGCGCCGGGCCCGGGCCACGTCCGCCACGCGGGGCCGGTCGGCCGGGACGGGCTGCGCCCCAGGATCCGCGCCCGGGGCGGCCGCGCCGGAGGCGGGCAGGTCCCGGATCCGCAGGCACAGCAGGGCGCCGGCCGCCATGGCCGCCGTGGCCGCGGCGAACGCCCCGTCCAGGCCCATCGCCGCCTGCACGGCCGCGCCCAGGAACGGGCCGAGGAACACGCCGATCCGGATGGTGCCCCCGAGCGTGGACATCGCCCGGGCCCGATGGCTCGGCGGCACCGCCACCGCCAGGTACGCCTGCCGGGCCAGGTTGAAGCCGGACCCGGCCATGCCCACGGCGAGCACCGCCGTCAGGTAGAGGGCGAGCCGGCCCGGCTCCACCACGCCCTCGCGCCCCGGCGAGGAGGACAGGCCCACCGTCGTCGCCCAGGCCAGGGCGGCGCCGGCGGTGCCGAGGAACGCGGAGACCACGATGGTCACCCGCTCCCCCGCCCGGGCGGCGAGCGCGGAGGCGGGCGCGTTGGCCACCAGGGAGCCCAGGCCCACGAGCACCACGACGGCGGCCGCCCGGGCCGCGTCCAGCCCCAGGGCCAGCGCGGCCACCGCGAGCGCGGGCGTCATGGCGCCCAGGCCCACCGCGTAGACGGTGGAGGGGGCGTAGATCTGCACCGCGCCCCGCAGGGCCTGCCGGGTGCCGGCGGCGGAGGCGGAGCGGCGGGACATGTCCGCGAGCGTAGTCGCGACGCGCGCACGCCGCCGTCCCCGCCGGTCACTACCCTTGTCCCATGGCCTCTCGCACCGCCTCCGCACAACCCCCGTCCACCCCCCGTCCGGCCCCCTCCTCCGGCACCCCCCGCGGCGCCCTGGACCGGTACTTCCGCATCACGGAGCGCGGCTCCTCGGTGGCGCAGGAGTTCCGCGGCGGCCTCGCCACGTTCCTGGCCATGAGCTACATCGTGGTGCTCAACCCGCTGATCCTCTCCGGCCCGGACTCCGCCGGGAACACGCTGGGCATCCCGGCCGTGGCCGCGGTCACCGCGCTGGTGGCCGGCGTCATGACCATCCTCATGGGCGTGTGGGCGCGCCACCCGTTCGCGGTAGCGGCCGGCCTGGGCGTCTCCGCGTTCGTGTCCATCACCATCGCCACCACCCCGGGCCTCACCTGGCCCCAGCTCATGGGCCTGGTGACCCTCTCCGGCCTCGTCATGCTCCTGCTCGTGGTCACCGGCTTCCGCCGCGCGGTGTTCGACGCCGTCCCGGAGGCCCTGAAGTCCGGCATCGTGGTGGGCATCGGCCTGTTCATCGCGCTGATCGGCCTGGTCAACGCCGGCTTCGTGCGCCGCCTGCCGGACGCCGCCCAGACCACCGTCCCCGTGGGCCTGGGCACCGGCGGCGAGCTCGAGGGCTGGCCCGTGCTCGTGTTCGTGGTGGGCCTGCTGCTCACCGCCGTCCTCGTGATCCGCAAGGTGCGCGGGGCCATCCTCATCGGCATCGTGGCGGCCACGATCGTGGCGAACATCCTCGAGGCCGTGTTCCACATCGGCCCCTCCGTGGACGCCGCCGGCCAGCCGAACCCCACCGGCTGGTCCCTCATCGCCCCGTCCCTGCCCGACTGGGCCGCCCCGGACCTCTCGCTGCTGGGCAGCGTGGACCTGTTCGGCGCGTTCGCCTCCGTGGGCCCCCTGATGGCCTCGCTGCTCGTGTTCGCGATCCTGCTCTCCGTGTTCTTCGACGCCATGGGCGTCTCCGTGGGCCTGGCCCGCGAGGCCGGCAACGTCAACCCAGACGGCTCCATCCCGGACCTGAACCGGGTGCTCGCCGCGGACGCGCTCGCGGTGACCGTGGGCGGCGGCGCCTCGGGCTCGGCCAACCAGATCTTCGTGGAGTCCGGCACCGGCATCGGCGAGGGCGCCCGCACGGGCCTGGCCTCCGTGTTCACCGGCCTGCTGTTCCTGGCCGCGATGTTCCTGTCCCCGCTGATCCACCTCGTGCCGTTCGAGGCCGTGGCCCCCGCGCTCGTGGTGGTGGGCTTCATGATGTGCCAGCACGTGGTGCAGATCGACTGGAAGGACGCGGGCGCCGCGTTCCCGGCGTTCCTCACCTTCATCCTGATGCCGTTCACGTACTCGATCGTCAACGGCATCGGCGCCGGCGTGATCGCCTACGCAGTGATCCGCACCGGCCAGGGCCGGGCCCGCGAGGTGCACCCGCTGCTGTGGTTCGTGGCGCTGGCGTTCGTGGCCTACTTCGGCATGGGCGTGGTCCGGGCGGGGCTCGGCCTGAGCTGACCCTCCCCCACCCCGTCACGACGGCGGCGCACCGGCCCGGTGCGCCGCCGTCGCCGTCTCGGGGCCCGGTGGGGGCCGCAACCCGGCGGATCTTCTCCAGCCCCGGACCCGGGCCCGGCCCCGACCAGGCCACCCCGCGTTGCGCTCACGACTCGCCGCACGCCCGCATCGCCGACGGCGAGTCGTGAGCGCAACGCGGGCAAGGGCCAGGGCACGACGACGGCGCGGCTCGGCACGACGCCGCGCGGCGTGATGGGATGGGCGGCATGCCCGAGAACACCGCTGCGCGCGACGCCGCCGTCGCCCCCGAGACCACCCCTGCCGCCCCGACCGCGACCGAGCGGCCCGTCCCGCCGACCGCCGCCGTCGCCCCCGTCGCGGACACCGAGCCGACGGAGCGCACCCACCACGGCCACACGTTCACGGACGAGTACGAGTGGCTCCGCGGCAAGGAGGAGGCCCGGGTGCTGGAGCACCTGCACGCCGAGAACGCGTACACGGACGCCGTGACGGCGGACCAGGCGCCCCTGCGCGCGGCGATCTTCGGGGAGATCAAGGCCCGCACCGTGGAGACGGACCGCTCGGTGCCGTCCCGGCGCGACGGCTGGTGGTACTTCGCCCGCACCAAGGAGGGCGCCGAGTACCCCGTGCACTGCCGCGTCCCCGCCGCGGACACGGGCGACCTCGAGGCGGACTGGACCCCGCCGGTCGTCACCCCGGACGCCCCGTTGGAGGGCGAGCAGGTGATCCTGGACGGCAACGCCGAGGCCGAGGGCCACCCGTTCTTCGCGCTCGGCGGCCTGCACATCAGCCCCGACTCGACCCGCGTGGCCTACGCCGTGGACCACACCGGCGACGAGCGCTTCACCCTGCGCGTGCGCGAGATCGCCACCGGTGAGGACCTGCCGGACGTGGTGGAGAACATCGCCCACGGCGTCCGCTTCGACCGCTCCGGCGCGCGCGTCCTCTACACCGTGTGGGACGACTCGTGGCGGCCCTACCAGGTCAAGGCCCACGTGCTGGGCACCGACCCCGCACAGGACCAGCTGCTCTACGAGGAGTCCGACCCCGGCATGTGGACCGGCTTCACCGGCACCGCGGACCGCACCCAGCTGCTCATCGGCGTCGGGAACTCGGAGGTCTCTGAGACGCACGTGGTCGACCTGCCCGAATCCCCCGACGCGCCCCTGCCTGCCCCGCGCCTGCTCATCCCGCGTGCCTGGGGGATGCTGGCGGACGTCGAGCCGGTCACCGGCGCGGACGGGGTGCGCCGCCTGCTCGTAGTGCACGACCGCACGGTCGCCCGACAGGACGCGGCCGACGCCGGCGTCCCCGCGCCCAACGGCATGCTCTCGCTGGTGGCCGAGGCGGACGTGGCGGACCGCGGCGCGTGGCGCACCGTGGTGCCCCACCGCGAGGACGTCAAGGTCGACGGTGTCATGGTGACCCACACCCATGCCGCCTTGGCGGTGCGCCGGGAGACGACGCCGCGCGTCGTCGTCGCCCCGCTGGGCTCGGTGCTCGCCGGCGAGGCCGCCGACTGGCGCGAGCCGGCCTTCGAGGAGGAGCTGTACGCGTGCCACCTGGCCTCGACGGCGGCCGAGTCGCCGTTCCTGCGACTGGCCTACACCTCCTGGATCAGCCCCGCCCGCGTGCTCGACGTCTCCGCCGCCACCGGCGAGGTGCACCTGCGCCGCGAGACCGAGGTCCCCGGCTACGACCCCTCCCTGTACGTGGCCGAGCGCGTGTGGGCGCCGGCCTCCGAGCCGAGCTCCGTCACCGGGGAGCCCGTGCGCATCCCCGTGACGGTGATCCGCCGGAAGGACGTGGCCGCGGACGGCACCGCCCCCTGCGTGGTCTACGGCTACGGCTCCTACGAGATGTCCATGGACCCCGTGCTGGGCGTGGCCCGCCTGTCCCTGCTGGACCGCGGCGTGGTCTACGCGGTGGCACACGTGCGCGGCGGCGGCGAGCTGGGCCGGCGCTGGTACGAGGACGGCAAGAAGCTGGTCAAGCGCCGCTCCTTCACCGACTTCGTGGACGCCACCCGTCACCTCGTGGACCTCGGCTGGGCGGATCCGGCCCGCGTCGCCTGCACCGGCGGCTCGGCCGGCGGACTGCTGATGGGCGCCGTGCTCAACCTCGCCCCCGAGCTGTACCGGGCGTGCCTGGCGGTGGTGCCCTTCGTGGACGCGCTGACGTCCATCCTGGACCCGGAGCTGCCGCTGTCCGCGCTGGAGTGGGAGGAGTGGGGCAACCCCATCGAGGACCCCGAGGTGTACGCGGCCATGCGCGACTACACGCCGTACGAGAACGTGCGGGCGGTGGACTACCCGGCGATCGCCGCGGTGACGAGCCTGCACGACACCCGCGTGCTCTACGTGGAGCCCGCCAAGTGGGTGGCCCAGCTGCGGCGGACGGTGACGAGCGACCAGGCCACGCCCCTGGCCGAGGGCGGCGCCCCGATCCTGCTGCGCACCGAGATGGACGGCGGCCACGGCGGCGCGTCCGGCCGCTACCAGGGCTGGGAGGACACCGCGTGGGAGTACGCGTTCCTTCTCACGGCCCTCGGTGCGACGCAGCGGGTGGACTGAGCGGGCGGGCCGGGCTGCGGGGAGCCCGGCCCGCGCTGGGTCGCTGAGTCACGGGGTCACTGGGTCACTGAGTCACGGGGTCACGGGGTCACTGGGCCAGGAAGCCGCCCCTCAGCCCTCTCCCCCGGCGGCCCCGCGCGCCTCCTCCAGCGCGTCCACGGCGCGGATCAGGCCCAGGTGGGAGAACGCCTGCGGGAAGTTGCCGGCCATCCGGTCCAGGCCGTCGTCGTACTCCTCGGCCATGAGGAACAGGTCGTTGGAGCACTCGTCCAGGCGGGCCATCAGCCGCTCCGCGTCCGCCAGGCGCCCCGAGCGGGCATACTGCTCCACGAGCCAGAACCCGCACATCATGAACGGCGCCTCCTCCCCCGGCAGCCCGTCCATCCCGGACGCGCGGTAGCGCATCACCAGCCCGGTCTCCGTGACGAGGTCCCGCTCCACGTCCGCCACGGTGGCGAGCATGCGCGGGTCGTCGTGGGGCAGGAACCCGGTGTGCGGGATTTGCAGCAGGGAGGCGTCCGTCTCCTCGGACCCGTAGGTCTGCCGGAACCCGCCGGAGGGCCGCACGCCCTCCGTGAGGATCTCCTCGCGCAGCTCGTCCCGCACCTGCTCCCAGGCGGCCAGCTCCTCGTCCTCCGCGGGCAGGCCGTGGTCCCGGGCGGCGTGCAGCGCCTGGTCCAGGGCGGCCCACATCATCACCCGGCCGTGGGTGAAGTACGCGGGCTCGCCGCGCATCTCCCACAGCCCGTGCTCCTTCGTGTCCCGGTGCTCCAGCACGCGCTCCACGAGCCGCTTCTGCAGGGTCCAGGACCAGCGGTCCTCGTCCACGCCGGCGTCCCGCAGCCGCCCGAGGGCCAGCATCACGGTGCCGATCACGTCCGCCTGCCACTGGTCCGCCGCCCCGTTGCCCACGTGCACGGGGCGGGAGCCCTCGTAGCCGGGCAGGTGCTCCAGGTCCCGCTCGGGCATGCGGCGCTCCCCGGAGAGCGTGTACATGATCTGCACGTCCCGGGGGTCGCCGGCGATCGCGCGCAGCAGCCAGTCACGCCACGCGCACGCGTCGTCGGTGTGGTTGTGGGCCATGAGCGCCTCGAGGGTCAGCGCGGTGTCCCGCAGCCACACGTACCGGTAGTCCCAGTTGCGCACGCCGCCGATGTCCTCCGGCAGGCTCGCGGTGGGGGCGGCCACGATCCCGCCCGTGTCCCGGTGCGTGAGCCCCTTGAGCACCAGCAGGGAGCGGGCCACGCGGTCCGCCCGCGGGCCGGTGGCCAGCGGCTCGCCCAGCCACTCGACCCAGTCGGTCACGGTGGCCTCGAGGGCCCGCTCCGGGTCCGGGGCGGCCGGGGCCATGGACCACGAGGGGTACCAGGCCAGCGTCCACGCCGCGCTCTGCCCGGCCTCCAGGCGGGTGCGCCCGCGGTGGGCCGTGCCGTCCGGGCGCAGGTCCGGGCCGTGCACCGCGAGCGCGTCGCCGCCGGCCACCACCGCCAGGAAGGACTCGTCCGCCGGGTCCGTCTGCCGCGAGACCCACGGCACCACCTCGCCGTAGTCCATCCGGAACTGCAGGCACTGGTCCACGCTGACGCTGCCGGAGGTGCAGCGCACGAGGCGCACGAGGTCCGCCCGGGCCGCCTCGCCCTCGCCCTCGTCGGCCAGGGCGCCGGCGTCGTCGTCGTGGGCCCGGCCGGAGCCGCGGTGGCTCGTCAGCGGCATGAAGTCGAGGACCTCGGCCTCGCCGTCCGGGCCGCACCAGCGGGTGCGCAGCACGAGGGTGCCGGGCAGGTAGGCGCGCTCGCGGACCTCGCCGTCGGCGATCCGCAGCCTCCACCGGCCGTGCTCCGGCTCGCCGAGCAGGGAGGTGAACACGGACGGCGCGTCGAACCGCGGCAGGCACAGCCACGTCACGTCCCCGTCCCGGGTGAGGAGCGCCCCCGAGTGCTGGTTGGAGAGGTACGCGTGGTCCTCGATGAGCGGCTGGCGGGGGGTCGCGGTGGTCATGCCCGCCAGTCCATCATCCGCGCCACGCGGCTGGCCAGGGCTGGCGGCGGGGGCGGGGTGGGGGCGGGCGGGCACGCACGGCGACGGCGGCCCGGCGGGACGACGACGGCGGCCCGGCCCGCCTGGACAGGCCCCGCGGCCGGGCGGTTGACTGGCCGGGACCCCGCCGCCGACGCCTTCCCGAGGGAGCCCCATGACCGCCCGAGCCGACCGCGACGACGTCGCCCTCATCATCCTGGGCGCCACCGGCGACCTCACCTCCCGCCTGCTGCTGCCCGGCCTGGCCGGGGCGCTCGCGGCGCACGACCTGCCGCGCATCACGCTTGTGGGCTCCTCGCACAGCGAGCACGACACGCAGGAGTGGCAGGGCATCGTGCGGGAGGCGCTCAAGGGCACCGCCCTGGACGCCGCCGCGGTCGACGACCTCGTGGAGCGCGCGGTGTGGCGGACCGCGGACGCCACGGACGCGGACGACCTGCGGGCCCTGTTCGCCGCGGCGCGGGAGGCCGCCGGGCCCGAGGCCGTCCCCGTCCTGTACTTCGCCCTCGGCCCGGGGATCACTCGGGAGTCGGTGGACGCGCTCGCCGGCATGGACGACCTCCCGGACCGGCTGCGCCTGACCCTGGAGAAGCCGTTCGGCGAGGACGAGGCGAGCGCGCGCGAGCTCAACGCGGTGCTGGCCGACATCGTCGAGGAGGACCGCGTCTTCCGCGTGGACCACTTCCTGGGCGAGTCCATGGTGACCGCGCTGCTGGGGCTGCGCACCGCGAACCGGCTGCTCGGGCGCGTGTGGGACGGGCGGGACGTGGAGCGCGTGGACGTGGTGGTCGACGAGGCGATCGGCCTCGAGGGGCGCGCCGAGTTCTACGACGGCACCGGCGCGCTGGAGGACATGCTGCAGTCGCACCTGCTCCAGGTGCTGGCCATGACGGCCCTCGAGCCGCCGGCCCGCGTGGCCGCGGACGAGCTGCATGACGCCGTCGTCGAGGTCCTGCGCGCCACCCGCGTGTGGCAGGACGACCCCGTGGCGGCCTCCCGCCGCGCCCGCTACACCGCCGGCGAGGCGGACGGCCGGCCGGTGCCCGCGTACGCGGACGAGGAGGGGGTGGACCCGCGGCGGCGGACCGAGACGCTCGCCGAGGTGACCCTCGCCGTGGACACCGACCGGTGGCGCGGCGTGCCGTTCCGGCTGCGCTCGGGCAAGGCGCTCGAGCGGACCCGCTGGGAGGTGGCGCTCACCCTCCGCGCGCCCGAGGACGTGCCCGAGGGGCTGTCCCCGGCCGCCGGCCGCGACCGGATCGTGGTGGGGCTCCAGCCGCGAGGCGTGCGGATCGAGCTGGCGGTGGACGGCGCGGACACCCCGTTCGACGCCGAGCGGCGCGCACTCACGGCCGGCCTCGGCGAGGAGCACGTGGACGCCTACGGCGAGGTGCTGCGCGGGATCCTCACCGGCGAGCCGCTGCTGAGCGTGCGCGGCGACGCCGCCGAGGAGTGCTGGCGGATCCTGGCGCCGGTGATCGCCGCGTGGGAGGCCGACGAGGTGCCCCTGGACGAGTACCCGGCCGGCTCGGCGGGACCCGAGGGCTGGGACTGAGGGTCGAGGGGCTGACCACCAGCGCTTTCGTGCGGGAAACGGGAGGCTTCGCTGGGACCGGGTCCTGGTCCCGCGGCCACCTCCTGAAGCCTCCGCCACCCCGATGCGTCAGGGAGTGACCGCGGGACAGGGTCGTCCTACCCTGGCCGCATGGCGCCCACGCCCGAGCCCGAGGACCTCCCCTCGCGCCCGTCCTCCCCCACGCCCTCCGGCCCCACTCCTCCGCCCCGACCCGCGCTCACCATCCGCGAGGCCTGCCGCACCGGGCCGCACTGCGCGTGCTGGACGAGCGAGGCCCGCGCGTCGACCAGGCCCTGGAGGCCCGGCACCCGGCCGAGCCGCACTGGTACCTGGGGCTGCTGACCGTCGCCCCGGACGCGCAGGTCGGCGGGGTGGGCTCGGCGCTGGTGCGCGCCGGTCTGGCCCGGGCGGACGCCGACGGCCTGCCCGCGTACCTCGAGTGCGAGCGGCACCGCGAGGCGTACTACGCGCGGTTCGGCGTCGCGCGCACCCCCACGGTGGAGATCGACGACGGCGCCCCGGCCCACCTCGGCATGTGGCGTCCGGCAGGCGGGTAGCCTCCCGTTTCCCGCACGAAAGCGCCGGTGGGGGTCGGGGATAGACTCGCCGCGTGACCGAGACGACCCCCGCCGCCGCCCGTGACCGCCTCCCCGAGAAGGTCTCCGACCTCTTCGACCCCACCCGCTGGCGCGTGGTGGAAGGCTTCGACTTCGAGGACCTGACCTACCACCGGCAGGTGGAGCGCGACGCCGACGGCCGCTGGGTCCGCGACCTGCCCACGGTGCGCATCGCCTTCGACCGACCCGAGGTCCGCAACGCCTTCCGCCCCGGCACCGTGGACGAGCTCTACCGCGCGCTCGACCACGCCCGCATGACCCCGGACGTCGGCACGGTGCTGCTCACGGGCAACGGCCCCTCCCCCAAGGACGGCGGCCACGCCTTCTGCTCGGGCGGCGACCAGCGCATCCGCGGCCGGGACGGCTACCGCTACGCCGAGGGGGACACGGCCGAGACCATCGACCCCGCGCGCGCCGGCCGCCTGCACATCCTCGAGGTGCAGCGCCTGATGCGCACCTCCCCCAAGGCGATCATCGCCGTCGTGAACGGGTGGGCCGCCGGCGGCGGCCACTCGCTGCACGTGGTCGCGGACCTCACCCTCGCCTCGCGCGAGCACGGGAAGTTCAAGCAGACCGACGCCACGGTGGGCTCCTTCGACGCCGGCTACGGCTCGGCCCTGCTCGCCCGGCAGGTGGGCCAGAAGCGTGCCCGCGAGATCTTCTTCACCGCCCGCGAGTACTCGGCCGAAGAGATGGTGGCCATGGGCGCCGTCAACGAGGCGGTGGACCACGAGCGCCTCGAGGAGGTCGCCCTCGAGTACGCCGCGGACATCAACCGTCAGTCCCCGCAGGCCCTGCGCATGCTCAAGTTCGCGTTCAACCTTCCCGACGACGGCATGGCCGGCCAGCAGGTCTTCGCCGGCGAGGCCACGCGCATGGCCTACATGACGGACGAGGCCGTGGAAGGCCGGGACGCGTTCCTGCAGAAGCGCGACCCGGACTGGTCCGCCTTCCCGTACCACTTCTGACCGACCACCACGGCAGGACGGAGACCCGCCCATGCTCGCACTGCTCAACGACCAGCCCCTCCTCGTCCTCATGGCGACCGTCGCCCTGGGCGCCGCCGTCGGCACCATCCCCCTGGGCAAGATCCGCCTCGGCGCCTCCGGAGCACTGTTCGTGGGCCTGCTCGTCGGGGCGGTGCTGCCCGACGTCGGCGACCGGCTGGCCCTGTTCCAGAGCTTCGGTCTGGCCCTCTTCGCCTACCTGATCGGGCTCGGCGCCGGCAAGGTGTTCTTCCGGGACCTGCGCCGCAACCTGCCCCTGATGCTGGCCGCCGTCGTCGTGGTGATCCTCACCGCCTTCACGGTGCACCCGCTGGCCGCGCTGCTCAACATGGACCTGCCGACGGCGATCGGCGTGTGGACGGGTTCGCTCACCGCGACGCCGGCGATGGCGCTGGCGAACCAGCTCACCGGCGGGCAGGCCCCGGCCGTGGGCTACGGGCTGTCCTACCTGGTGGGCGTGGTCGGCACCATCATCGCGATCACCCTGCTCGCCGCCCGCCCGTGGAGCAGCTCCCCGCGCGATCCGGCGCCGGTGACCGACGGCAAGCTGCGCTTCACCGCCGCGGCCGCCACCTCCGCCCTCGCCGTGCGGGAGATCCCGGGGGTCTCCGAGGGGCTGGTGCGCGTGGTGGCGCTGCGCCACGGCGGCGTGGCCCGGATCGCCGGCTCCGCCGACCGGATCGAACCCGGGGACGAGGTCGTCCTGGACGGCACGGAGAAGAACGTCGACGCAGCCGTGCAGGCCTTCGGCCGCCGCACCGACGCCGACCCGGCGCGGGTGATGAACCCGCTGCAGACCTCCATGGTCATCGTCACGGCCCGCGCCCTGGCCGATCGCCGCCTGGGCACGCTGTCCCTGCGCGAGCGCTTCGGCACCGACGTCGCCCGGCTGCGGCGCCACGACGTCGAGTCGCTGCCCACCCCGCAGACCGAGCTCAAGGTCGGCGACCGGGTGCTCATCGTGACCACCGCGCCGCGGATGGAGGCGGTGCGCGACTTCTTCGGCAACTCGACCCGGGGGCTCTCGGACCTGGACTGGATCTCCCTGGGCACGGGCATGGCGCTGGGCTACCTGCTGGGCATGGTGACGATCCCGCTTCCGGGCGGGGCCTCCTTCGCCCTCGGCCCGGCGGCCGGGTGCATCCTCGTCGGCCTCGCCCTCGGGGCGATCGGCCGCACCGGACCCACGGTGTGGGAGCCGTCCACGGAGATCGCGCTGACGCTGCGGCAGTTCGGCCTCATGCTCTTCCTGGGCGTGGTGGGCCTGGCCGCCGGCCCGGCGTTCATCGAGACGGTGTTCACCCGGGTCGGCGGGCTGGCCATCCTGATGTCCGCCGTGCTCACCGCGCTGACCGCGGCCCTGCTCATCGCCGCGGCACGGCTGCTGGGGCAGTCCGTGGATCGCACCTTCGGGGCGCTGGCGGGCATCACGGGCCAGCCGGCGATCCTGGACTACGCGCTCTCCCGGTCCACCGACGCCCGCGTGACCGAGGGGTACGCCCAGCTGTTCGCGCTGATCATGGTGGTCAAGATCGCCACGGTGCCGTTCATGCTCTGACCGGCCGGGCGGATCCGGTCCACCGGGCGGGTCCGTCCGACCGCCGGGCCTCCTACACTCGGGGCCATGCCCGCCACCGCCGACGCCCTCGCCCGCGCCACGGACGCCCTCGCCGCGGCCTTCGACGGCGGCGCCCCCGTTGAGCTGACCGCCGACGGCGCCGTCCTCCCCCGACCCGAGGCCCGCGACCCGCGCCGCTGCGGCGACCCGGACGCCGTCGCCGTGGTGCGCACCTCCGGGTCCACGGGCACGCCGAAGCAGATCGTCCTGACCGGCGCGGCCCTGCGCGCCTCGGCCGCGGCCACGGCCCGGCGGCTCGGGGGCGAGGGGGCGTGGCTGCTGGCCCTCGGCGTGCACTATGTGGCCGGGCTCGCCGTGCTCTCCCGCTCGATCGCGGCCGGGACCGCACCCGTGGCCCTGCCACCGGGCCCCTTCACGCCCGCGGCGTTCGCCACCGGGGCGGCCGCCCTGCCCGACGACGCCGGCCCCCGGCTCGTCTCGCTCGTCCCCACCCAGCTCGCGCGCCTCCTGGCGGCCGACGCCGACCCGGTCGGGCGGGCGGCCCTGCGCTCCTTCGACCGCGTGCTCGTGGGCGGTGCCCGGCTCGATCCCGCGCTGCGGGCCGCGGCCGAGGCGGCGGGGGTGCGACTCACCGCCACCTACGGCATGGCCGAGACGTGCGGCGGCTGCGTCTACGACGGCGTGCCGCTGCCCGGCGTCGCCGTCGCGGTGGCCCCGGACGGCCCCGACGCCCCGCCGCGCGTGCGCCTGGCCGGGCCCATGGTGGCGGCCGGCTACCTCGACGACCCCGCCCGCACCGCCGCCCACTTCGTCCCCGCCGCGGACGGCGCCCGCGCCTTCCTGACCGAGGACACGGGCGTGCTCTCCCCCACGGACGACGGCGGCGTGCGGCTGGCCGTGACCGGCCGCCTGGACGACGTCGTCATCACGGGCGGGGTGAAGGTGTCCGCCGCCGCGGTGGCGGCAGCCCTCGAGGCGCACCCGGGCGTCGCGGCGGCCCACGTGGCCGGCGTGCCGGATCCCGAGTGGGGCGCCCGGCTGTGCGCCGCCGTCGTGCCCGCCCACCCGACCGCGGCCCCTGACGAGGCCGTCCTGCGCGCCCACGTGCGCGAGGCGCTGGGTGCGGCCGCGGTGCCCAAGACGTGGCTCGTCCTCGAGGCCCTGCCGCTGCTCTCCACCGGCAAGACCGACCGGCAGGCCCTGGCCGCCCGGTTCACCGCCGGCTGAGCGTCGCCCCGCCCGCGTGGGAGAATGACCCGGGCCCGGCCGACGTCGGGCCCCGGCCGCGCTCCGCCGTCGACCCGGCCCGCCGCGCGCCCATCCCCACCCCGCTCCCCAGGAGGAACCCTCGCCCATGGCCGCCACGCTCTCCCAGTGGGTCGCCGCCGCGCGCCTGCGCACGCTGCCCATGGCGATCGCCCCCGTGATCGTCGGTTCGGCCGCCGCCGCGGAGCTCGGCTCCTTCCACCTCGGCGCGGCGCTGCTGGCCCTCGTGGTGTCGCTCGCGCTGCAGATCGGCGTGAACTACGCCAACGACTACTCGGACGGGATCCGCGGCACCGACGACGAGCGCGTCGGCCCCTTCCGGCTCACCGTCTCCGGGCTCGTGCCCGCGGCCCAGGTGAAGCAGGCGGCCTTCGCGTTCTTCGGCCTCGCCGGGCTGGCCGGCCTGGGGCTCATCCTGCTCTCGGGGCACTGGTGGTTCCTGCTGGTCGGCGTCGCCTGCGTGCTGGCCGCGTGGTTCTACACCGGCGGGAAGCGGCCGTACGGGTACCTCGGCCTCGGTGAGGTGTTCGTGTTCGTGTTCTTCGGGCTGGTGGCCGTCCTCGGCACCACGTACACCCAGGCCGACGCCGTCAGCGGCCTGGCGTGGGCCGGCGCGATCGGCTGCGGCCTCATCTCCACGGCCCTGCTGATGGCCAACAACATCCGGGACATCCCCACGGACCGCGAGGTCGGGAAGATGACGCTGGCCGCCCGCCTGGGCGACGGACCCGCGCGGGCGTCCTACGGCGTCATGCTCGCCGTCGCCCTGCTGCTGCCGCTGTTCTGGGTGGCCGTGCACCCGTGGCTGCTGCTGGTGCCGCTCGGCGGACTGCTGGCGATCCGGCCGATCCGCACGGTGCTGCGCGCCGACGACCGCCGGACACTGATCCCGGTGCTGCGCGCGACCGGCGTGATCGGGATCGTCTACGCGCTGACCTTGACCCTCGGCGTCCTGCTCTGAGCGCCCGCACCGCGGGCCCCGGGGCTCACTCGCGGAAGCGGCCCTGCGTGTAGGCGTCCTCGGCCTCGGCGTCGGCGGCCTCGGTGCGGCCGCGGCGGCCGGGGCGGCCCTCCCACGCGGCGGACAGGTCCTGGGAGGCGCCCCGACGCAGGCGGCCGAGGAACAGGTAGCTGACGGCGAACGTCAGGATCGCGGCGGCCAGGGTGGCCATGACCATGCCGAGGCCGAGCTGCAGGCCGACCCACCAGAGGACGAAGAAGAGGGCCACGCGGAGCAGCCCGTAGTAGAGAATGCGCACCGGCCCATTCTACGAGCGGTGCCTGGACGCCCGCCGGGGGCCGCCGTCACCCCCTGGACGCCCGCCGGTTCCGCGGGCCTTCGCCCGGGGCGGAGCCGAGACCGGCTCCGACCGCCCCCGCATAGACTTGAAGGATGGGCCGTTTCATCATCCCCGCCGCGATCGTCCTCGTGGGCCTCACGCTGTACGCGCTGTTCGAGGCCCTCATGACCCCCGCCCACGAGGTGCGCAGCCTGCCGAAGTGGGGCTGGGTGGCCGTCGTGGTCCTGCTCCCCCTCGTGGGCCCGCTGCTGTGGCTCGTGCTGGGCCGCGCCCGCGTGGCCCGCGGCACGGCACGTCCGGCGCCCCGCGGCCCCGGCGCCCCCGACGACGACGAGGCGTTCCTGCGCAGCCTCCGCGTCCAGCGGCGCCAGGCCGAGCGTGAGCTGGAGCTGGACCGGCGTGACGCCGAGCTGAAGGCCCGCGAGGAGGAGTTGCGCCGTCGTCGTGAGCGGGGCGAGGAACCCGACGCCGACGATCCGGACGCCCCCACCCCCTGACCTCCCCCAGGAACACTTTCGCTCGTGAAAACGTCGCTACCATCCCGGAAATCCGGGGCGGTAGCGACGTTTTCACGAGCGAAAGCGCTGGGGGTGGGGGGGGGAAGCGTGAGGCCTCGGGTCAGCTGGGCAGCCCCGCGTAGGAGTGCAGGCCCGGGAAGTACGTGTTCACGATCGTGTAGTTGAACACGATGCAGAGGAAGCCCACGATGCTCAGCCAGGCGGCGCGCGCGCCGGTCCAGCCGCGGGTGGCGCGGGCGTGCAGGTACGCCGCGTAGACCACCCAGATCACGAAGGTCCAGACCTCCTTCGTGTCCCAGTTCCAGTAGCGGCCCCACGCGGCCTCGGCCCAGATGGCGCCGGCGATCAGCGTGAAGGTCCACATCACGAAGCCCACCGCGTTGATGCGGAAGGACCAGTTCTCCAGGGAGTCGGAGGAGGGCACGAGGCGCAGGAACGACCAGGTGGGCTCGCCCGCTGCGGCGCGCTTCTCGGCGCGGTCCTGGAGCAGCTGCAGCATGGACATGGCGGCGGTCAGCGTGAACAGCGCGGTGGCCAGCACGGCGATGGACACGTGGATCACGAGCCACGGGGACTGCAGCGGCGGCTGCAGGTGGCCCACCGGCGTCGGGAAGCCCATGGTGGCCGCGCACATCATGGCGACGACGAGGCCGGTGACGAAGGTGCCCACGAAGCGCAGGTCCTTGCGGAAGAGGAACAGCAGGTAGACGGTCGTGATCACGAGCGCGCCGGAGGTCATGAACTCGTAGAGGTTGCCCCACGGCACGCGGGAGGCGGCGAGGCCGCGGGCGACGACGGCGAACGCGTGCAGCGCCCAGCCGGTGGCCAGCACGGCCACGGCCACGTTGGCGATCGGCCGGCGGCCGCCGCCGGTGTAGTCCATGTCGTCGTCCACGAGGCCAGTGTCGGAGCCGGTGCCGAGGCCCGACGCGCGGGAGTCGGCCCACGCGGCGCCCGTCGCGGCGCCCGCGGTCGAGCCGGACGCGGCCGGCACGCCCGCGCCCGCGGAGCCGGCGGAGGCGCCGACGCCGGCGCCCACGGCCTCACGAGCCGCCTCGCGGTCCGGGACGAAGCGGACGTCGCCGCGCTGGGCCGCGAGGTCCTCCTCGAGCCGCCGGATGGTGGCCGAGGACGTGGCCATGTCGACGGTGAAGAGGATGAACGCGGCCGCGTACACCAGCGCGGCGATCAGCATGAAGAGGTCGCTGTACAGCGCCAGCTGCTCGTTCACGGGGGCCGTGGGGTTGAACACTGTCAGTCTCCTGATCGGGGGGTGCGGGGACCGGCGAGGGTCTCGGGGGTGGTTCCAGTGTGGCCGACGGCGGCGGCCGATGCGACGGCCTCCTCCTCGGACTCGGGGGCGGCGACGGGCCACCAGCGCTCCATGGCCGAGCGCAGGGCCACGTGCTCCTCGTGCAAGCCGAACTCCTCGCCCCGGGCGAGCAGCGCGTACTCCACGCGGGTGCGGCCGGCCTCGTCGGTGCGGGCGCGGACCCACACGCGGCGGCGGCGGACGAACAGGCTGATGACCAGCCCGAGCAGGGCGGTGGTGGCGAAGAGGCCCACGCCCCACTTGCCCGGGTCGTAGTGGATGTCCAGGCCGACGTAGCGGCGGACGCCGTCGAAGCTGATGGTGCCGCGGCCCTCGGGGAGCTCGTAGGTCTCGCCCTGGCCGAGCACGATGCCGCCGTGCTCGTTGGTGCGGCTGTTGAGCTCGGTGAGGGACTCGGTGTCCAGCACGTACACGTTCTGCGGGCGGCCGGTGTCCAGGCCGAGGTCCCCGTAGTACGAGTTCAGCTGCAGCTCCGGGTTGAGCAGCTCGGGGTCCGCGGAGAACGCGGCGCCTTCCTCGTCCTCCACCGCCGAGGGCAGGAAGAAGCCGACGAAGCCCAGCTGGTCCGGCCGCGCGTCGGGGACCTTGATGGTGGCCTGCGAGCCGTAGTTATTGTCGAACACGCGGGTGACCACGGGGCCCTGGAAGGCCACGTCCCCGGCGCCGTCGCGGATGGTCACCACGGGCGCGTAGCCGTTGCCCACGAGGTAGACGCGCACGCCGTCGATGTCCAGCGGCTGGTTGACCTTGAGGATCTGGCGCTGGAGCTCGCCGCCGGAGCCCTCGCGGACGTCCATGACGGCGGTGTAGTCCAGCGGCTGGCCGTAGTGGGTCTCGGACTCGCGGTCGAACACCGCGTCGAAGGAGTCGAGGGTGAGGGAGAACGGCTGGAGGTCGTCCGCGCTGAAGTAGGTGCCGGGGGTGAAGGAGTCGTAGGCCACGAGGTTGTTGGCGAAGCCCTCGCCCTCCACGATGATCTTCTGCCCGCCGTACTTGGTCATGCCGCCGTAGGCCATGAACACGAGCACGCCGATCAGCGAGACGTGGAACAGGATGTTGCCGATCTCGCGCAGGTATCCGCGCTCGGCGCCCACGGACGCGCCGCCGGCCTCGGGGCGGTGCTCCACGCGGTAGCGGCGCTTGCGCAGCCACGCCTGGGCTCTGGCCACGGCCTCCTCGGGGCTCGGGCCGCCCTCCTCGAGGACGACGACGCCGGAGGCCGGCAGGCGCGTCAGGTTGCGGGGGGTGCGGGCCGGGGGCTGGCGCAGGGCCTTGGCGTGCTGGATGGCGCGCGGCCACACGCAGCCCACGAGGGAGACGAACAGCAGCAGGTAGATGGCCGAGAACCAGACGGAGTTGTAGACGTCGAAGAACTGCAGGGCGTCCAGGACGGGGCCCCACACGGGGTTGTCCTCGATCCACTGGTCCACGATCTCGGGGCCGGCACGGCGCTGGGGCACGAGGGAGCCGGGCACGGCGGCGACGGCGAGCAGGAGCAGCAGCATGAGCGCGGTGCTCATGCTGGTCAGCTGGGTCCAGATCCAGCGCAGGGTGCCCGCCAGGCCGAGGCGCGGCAGGGTGACGGGCTCGGAGCGCGTCCGGGCGGCCTTGGAGCTCACAGGGGCATCTCCCATTCGTTGGCGAACCACAGCTGCAGCTGCGTGGTCCAGGCGGTCCAGACGCCGGTGACCATGAGCAGGCCCAGCGCGATCAGCAGGGCGCCGCCGAGGCGCATGATCAGCACGCGGTGCCGGCGGAAGAACCCGAGGGCCCGCATGCCGCGCTCCATGCCGAGGGCCATGAGCACGAACGGCAGGCCCAGGCCGAGGCAGTAGAGGAAGGCGAGCAGGGCGCCGCGGCCCACGGAGCCGGAGCTGGCCGTGGACATGGCCAGGACGGCGGCCATGGTGGGGCCGATGCACGGCGCCCAGCCCAGGCCGAAGGTCATGCCCAGCAGGGGCGCGCCGACCAGGCCGGCGGCGGGCTTGACGTGGATGCGGCGCTCCTGCTGTAGCCGGCCGCCGCCACCGAGGAACACAAGGCCCATGAGCATCACGAGCACGCCGAGCACGGGGGTGACCCAGGCGCCGTCGCGCCGCAGCCAGACCATGGCCTGGGTGAACACCACGGTGATGCCCACGAACACCACGGCGAACCCGAGCACGAACAGCACGGAGCCGAGCACGAGGCGCCCGCGGCGGCGGCTGGTGAGCACGTCCCCGCCGAGGCCGGTGACGTACCCGAGGTAGCCGGGCACGAGCGGCAGCACGCACGGGGAGAGGAAGGAGATCAGGCCGGCCAGCACGGCGATCGGCGCGGCCAGCAGCAGAGAGCCGTCGAGGGCGATCTCGGCGAAGGGGTTGCTCTGCATGGACACGGCGGCCGGGTCAGGCCGCGGCCTCGTCCACCACGGTGGTGAGCAGGGCGCGCAGGGTGGACTCCTCCACGGCGCCGAGCACGCGGGCGGCCACGCGGCCCTCGACGTCCAGGACGAGGGTGGAGGGCACGGCCTGCGGGGGCACGTAGTCGGTCATGTTCAGGAGCACGTCCCCGCGGGCGTCCTCGATGGACGGGTAGGGGATCTCGAAGGTGCGCTCGAAGGCCTGCGCGGTGGTGACGGTGTCCCGGACGTTCACGCCGAGGAACCGCACCCCCTGCGGGGCGAACTGCTCGTGCAGGGAGACGAGGTGGGGGGCCTCGACGCGGCACGGCGCGCAGGCGGCGTACCAGAAGTTCAGCAGGGCGGGGGTGCCGCGCAGGCTCGCGCCGGTCACGGGGGTGCCGTCGAAGAGCTCGGCGGCGAACTCCACGGGGGCGCCGCGCTCGGCGGGGGCGATCTCCAGGACGGAGCCGTCGCCGGCGATGTAGTTCTTGCCGTCCGCGTTGCCCGCCTGCCGCGCGAGCGAGTCGTCACCGCCCGAGCAGGCCGCGAGCGCCGGCGCCAGGCCGGCGAGGGCGAGGCCGGTCAGCAGGGTGCGGCGGGACGGACGGGGCGGGGTGTGCATGGCGTGACTGCCCTCCAGGGGATGCGCGGCGCTGGATTCCGGGGACCTTGGAAGTCTACTGTCCGCCCTGGATCCTGACTGAACCCTGGGTGTCACCCCCGCGGCCCGTGGGAGGGGCGGGGTCCGGCTCAGGCCCCGGGCAGGGAGGAGGCGTCCTTGAGCAGGGCCTGGTTGGGCTCGTGGTACTCGACGCGCGGCAGCGCGCGGCCCTCCTCGAACACGAGGGAGGTCACGGAGGTCAGGGAGCACTCGCGGCGGCGCGGGTCGTGCCACAGGGGCCGGCCCTCGACGGCCAGGCGCGTCACCCAGATGGGCAGCTGGTGAGAGACGAGCACCGCCTCGGCGTTGGGTCCGCCGGCGGCCTCGGCCTCGTCCCGCACCCGGTCGACGACGGCGAGCATGCGGGCCGCCTGCTGGCGGTAGGGCTCGCCCCAGGAGGGGCGCAGCGGGTTGCGCAGCTTGGGCCACAGGCGCGGATTCCGCTTGAGCGAGGCGGCGACCTGGGACATGCCCTCGAAGTCGTTCTCGGCCTCGATGAGGTCCGGCTCGGTGGCCAGCGGGCGCCCGAGGGCGGCGGCGATCGGCTCGGCGGTCTGCTGGGCGCGGGTCAGCGGGGAGGCCGCGACGACGTCGGGCCGGCGGCCCGTTTGCTCCGCGCGCTCGAGGAACCACGCGGCGACGCCGTCGGCCATCTGCCGGCCCAGCTCCGAGAGGCCGAACTCCGGGAGGCGGCCGTAGAGGACGCGGTCGGGGTTGTGGACTTCTCCGTGGCGGACCAGGTGGACGGTGGCGGGCGTCTGCATGGCCCCAGTCTGGCAGAGGCGGGGCGCCGGCCGTGCCGGGGCCCGTGCCCGCGCGGGGCCCCGGCGGTAGCGTGGGCGGCAGTCCGGTGCGCCCCGCGCGCACCGCATCCGTCCGCATCACAGGCGCCGCGAGCGGCGACGCCGTCAGGAGGCCCCCATGTCCGGCACCTCGCCCACCGACCCGCAGCGCGGCCCGAACCCGTACGGCCAGAACCCGTACGGTCAGGAGGCCCCCGGCCCGAGCCCGTATGGCGAGAATCCGTACGGCGCGCATCCGTATGGACAGGCGCCCTACGGCCAGGGCGGCCCGGCCCAGGGCCAGCCCGGGCAGGGGCACCCGGCCCCGTCGTACGCGGACCAGGGATACCCGGCCCAGGGCGGCTGGCCAGGCCAGCAGGCCCCCGGCCCGCTGACGGCGCCGCGGCGCCCCGGGGCCATCACGGCGTCGTTCTGGCTGATCCTCGCCGGCGGCCTCGTGCTGCTGGCCAGCACGCTGCTGGCCGCCTTCGCCATGACCCTGCCCGAGTCCCGGGCCATGCTCGAGCAGCAGATGCGCGAGACCTACGAGCAGATGGGGCTGCCCGCCGACCAGCTGGCGCAGATGGAGCAGATGACGGACCAGCTGCTGCCGGTGATGAGCGTCGTCGCGGCCGCGTTCGGCGTGGTGGCGTTCCTCGTCTACCTGCTGATCGCCCTGAAGATCCGCAAGGGCTCGCGCGCGGCCCGCACGGTCGGCACGGTCCTGGCCGCGCTCTCGGTGCTGATGATCGTGACGAACCTGATGATGGGCGCCGTCAACCCGTTCGACCTGCTGTGGGTCGGCCTGGGCGTGGCGGGCATCGTCATGGCCTTCCGCCCGGAGGCCACCGAGTACATGCGGCTCAAGGCCTGGGAGCGCGCCGGCACCCGCTGACCCCGGTCAGGGGCGGGGCGCGTCGAGGAGCCGGCCCAGGCGGGCCGGGTCCACGCGCCAGAAGTCGCGCTGGACGCCGTCCACGAAGAGCACGGGCACCTCGTCCACGAAGCGCTCGAGCAGGTCCGGGTGCGCGGCCCCGTCCACGGCCTCCCAGGCCTCGCCCCGCGCGCCGCAGACCTGCGCCACCGTGGCCGCGGCGTCCTCGCAGAGGTGACAGCCGGGCTTGACGAGGAGCTGGACGCGGGCGGCGGAGGCGGGCAGGAGGGTGCTCATGCGCCCACTCTACGGAGCAGTCCCGACAGCACGGCCCGCACGGCGCAGTCCCGGACAGCGCAGCCCGGACGCGACGAGGCCGCCGTCTCCTCGTGGGAGCCGGCGGCCTCGTGGTGTCAGCGCCGTGACGGCGCGGGCGTCACTTCTTGTTGCGACGCTGGTGACGGGTCTTGCGAAGCAGCTTGCGGTGCTTCTTCTTCGACATGCGCTTGCGGCGCTTCTTGATCACAGATCCCATGGGGACTCCTTGAATCGGGGTGTAGGTCGGCGGCTGTGGGGACCGCTGGCATCCGGGCCCCGGACACGCCGACCCGCATTCCACCGGATGTGGAACGCATGAAAACGTTCTCGGCCACAATACCGGCCGGGCCCGCCGCGGTCGAACCGAGACGCCGAGCGGTCAGTCGAACCAGGGGTCCAGGCCGTGCAGCGGGAACAGCTCGCGGCGCGTGGCCATGATCGACTGGTCCACCGGGTCGGCCGGGTCGTAGCCGACCTCCCAGGAGCGCCACCAGACGTCCGCGTCCTCGCCCATCACGGTGGGGATGCGCTCGGACTCGTCGCCCTCGTAGAGGGACATGTCCCCCGTGAGCTCCTCGGCCGTGAGGGTGCGGGCGTGCTCGATCCAGGACTGCGGGATTTCTGCCTTCACGGGGATGGGGGTCTGCAGGACGGCGGCGGTGAGGTGCGTCCAGACGCGCGGCACCACGCGCAGCGGGTTGTAGCCGCCGCCGCCGGTGGCCACCCACCGGCCGTCGGCGAACTTCTCCGCCCAGTCGCCGATGTCGAAGGCGAGCTGGCGCTGGCCGTCCACGCTCAGGCGCAGGTCCGCCAGCGGGTCGGCGTGGTGGCCGTCGCAGCCGTGCTGGCTGACGATCACGTCCGGGTCGAAGCCCTGCAGCAGCTGCGGCACCACGGCGTGCACGGCGCGCAGGAAGCCGGCGTCGCCGGTGCGCGGCGGCACGGCGACGTTCACGGCGGTGCCCTGCGCGTCCGGTCCGCCGATCTCGTTGGCGAAGCCGGTGCCCGGGAACAGGCTGATGCCGGTCTCGTGGACGGAGATGGTCATCACTCGGGGGTCGTCGTAGAAGATCGCCTGCGTGCCGTCGCCGTGATGGGCGTCCACGTCCAGGTAGACGACGCGCTCCGCGCCGAGGTCCAGCAGGCGCTGGATGGCGAGGGCGCAGTCGTTGTAGATGCAGAACCCGGAGGCCTTGGCCCGGGCGGCGTGGTGCATGCCGCCGGCGAAGTTCACGGCGCGCCGCACCTGCCCGGACCAGACGGCCTCGGCCGCGGCCAGGGTGCCGCCGGCGATGCGCGCGGAGGCTTCGTGCAGGTCCGGGAACACGGGGCAGTCCTCGGTGCCCAGGCCGAAGGGGGCGTCCTCGTCCGACGCCGCCTCGGAGGCCCGGCGCACCGCGGCGATGTAGTCCGGGTCGTGGACGAGGGCGAGCTGGGCGTCCGTGGCGACGGGAGGCTCGATGATGCTCACGTGGGGGGCGTCCAGCAGGCCGAACGCCTCCACGAGCCGGTGCGTCAGGTCCAGCCGCAGCGGCGCCATGGGGTGCTCCGCGCTGAACCGGTAGCGGAGCAGGCTGGGGTCCCACACGACGGCGGCCGGTGTGGGAGCAGGGCGCTGGGACGTGGTGCTCATCACCCTCCAGGGTAGGCATCCCCCGCGCCCGGCCGCGACGGTTGCAGCGGATGTCTCGCGCACGTGACGCGCGGACGCCCCGGCGGGGCGATACTGGACGCGACCCCGGGATGACCGGGCCGGACGCCGTCCGGCCCCCGCCCCGACCCCTTCACCCGCGCAGGAGGTGCCCATGGCCCCCAGGCCCGCTTCCCCCGCGCGCCGCCACGGCGGCCTGCCCCGGCCGGACGGGGTGTCCACGCTGGAGTCCTCCTCGGAGCTGCGCACGGCGCTGCGCCGCTCCTCCCGGGCGGTCAGCTCGGTGGTGAGCGGCTCCCCCGCCCGCGCGGCGCTGTCCGCGTTCCTGCTGGTCTCGCTCGTGTTCACGGCGCTGCTGAGCCTGCCGTGGGCGTCCGCGGACGGCCGCCCGACGGCCCTGCACGACGCGATGTTCACCGCCGTCTCCGCCGTCTCCGTGACCGGGCTGACCACGCTGAACACGGCCGAGCACTGGTCCGTGGCCGGCCAGGTGATCATCCTCGTGGCCATCCAGATCGGCGGCCTCGGCATCCTGTCCATGGCCTCCCTGCTCACCCTGGCGGTGTCCCGGCACCTCGGCCTGCGCTCCAAGCTGGCCACGCAGGAGGCCGGGATGACCACCGGCAACGTGGGCGAGGTCGGACGCCTGCTGCGCGTCGTCGTCGTGACCGTGCTGAGCTGCGAGGCGGCCCTGGCCGTGTTCCTGGTGCCGCACTTCGCGGCCGAGTCGGGCTCGTGGCTGACGGGGCTGTGGCACGGCGTCTTCTACTCGGTGAGCGCGTTCAACAACGCCGGCTTCTCCCTGCACGTGGACGGGCTGTCCGCGGTGGCGCACGACCCGGTGATCCTCACGGTGATCGCGGTGGGCGTGTTCGCCGGCGCCCTCGGCTTCCCGGTGGTCATGGTGCTGCTGGACAAGGGCTGGCGCTACCGGGCCTGGAACCTGCACACGAAGCTGACGGTGGAGGTCACGCTCGCGCTGCTGGTGCTCGGCGCCGTGCTGCTGTTCTTCTTCGAGTCCGGGAATCCGGGCACGAACGGGGACCTCGGCGTCGTCGAGCGGATCTGGCGGTCCCTGTTCGGCTCGGTGATGACGCGCTCCGGCGGGTTCGCGATCGACGACACGAACGCGCATCGCCCCGAGTCCCTGCTGCTCATGGACGCGCTGATGTTCGTGGGCGGCGGCTCGGCGTCCACCGCCGGCGGCATCAAGGTCACCACGCTGGCCGTGATGTTCCTGGCTATCCTCGCCGAGGCCCGCGGCGACCGCGAGGTCACCGCGCACGGCCGCACGATCGCCTCGGAGACCCTGCGCGTGGCCATCTCGGTGCTCGCCCTGGGCGCCACGCTGGTGCTCGTGGCCACCCTGGCCCTCGTGCACATCGCCGACGAGTCCCTGCAGCGGCCGCTGTTCGAGGTGATCTCCGCGTTCGCCACGTGCGGGCTGTCCGTGGGGATCTCGGCGGAGGCCCCGCCGGCCGGCAAGTACCTGCTGGCGGCCATGATGTTCGCGGGGCGCGTTGGTACGATCACGTTCGCCGCGGCCCTGGCCCTGCGTCAGCGCCGCGTGCTCTACCGCTACCCCGTCGAGAGGCCGATCCTTGGCTGACCCGCAGCGCACCGATCCCAACGCCCCCGTGCTCGTGGTGGGGCTGGGCCGCTTCGGCGCGGCCACGGCCGAGGAGCTCGTGGCCCAGGGCCGCGAGGTGCTCGCCATCGAGCGGGACCCCGTGCTGGTCCAGCGCTACGCGCCGTCCCTGACGCACGTGGTGGAGGCGGACGCCACGGACCCGGAGGCGCTGCGCCAGCTCGGCGCGCAGGACTTCTCCACGGCGGTGGTCGGCGTGGGCACCTCCATCGAGGCCTCGGTGCTCATCACCGCGAACCTCGTGGACCTGGAGATCCAGCACATCTGGGTGAAGGCCATCAGCGAGGCCCACGGCACGATCCTCAAGCGGATCGGCGCGAACCACGTGATCTTCCCCGAGCACGACGCCGGCGTGCGCGCCGCCCACCTGGTGAACGGGCGCATGCTGGACTTCATCGAGTTCGACGACGACTTCGCGATCGTGAAGATGTACCCGCCGGCCGAGTGCGTGGGCTTCACGCTCAGCGAGTCCCACGTCCGCTCCAAGTACGGCGTGACCGTGGTGGGCGTGAAGACCCCCGGCGAGGACTTCACCTACGCCCAGCCGGACACCCGCGTGGGCGCCCGGGACACGCTCATCGTCTCCGGTCACACCGACCTGATCGACCGGTTCGCGGCCCGGCCCTGAGCCAGGCGCCCTGGCCGCCTAGGGTGAGGCCATGCTGCTGCTGCTCTTCGGCCCGCCCGCCGTCGGGAAGATGACGGTGGGCCGCGCCGTGGCCTCCGCCTCCTCGTTCCGCCTGTTCCACAACCACATGACGATCGAGCCGCTGATCGAGGTCTTCGGCCACGGCACCGAGCCGTTCCACCTGCTCAACGAGGAGTTCCGGCTGCGCGTGCTGCAGGAGGCCGCCCGCACGGGGACCGACCTCGTGTTCACCCTCGTGTGGGACGTGGAGGATCCGCAGGACGCCGCCCTGCTGGCGGACTACGCGGCGCTCTTCGAGGAGGCGGCCTTCGTGGAGCTCCGCGCGGACCTCCCGACCCGGCTGGCCCGGAACCGGACGGCCGAGCGCCTCGCGCACAAGGCCTCCAAGCGGGACCTGGAGTGGTCGGACCGCAACGTGCGGGAGATGGAGGCCGGCTGGACCATGACCACCGCGGACGGCCCGCACGCCGCGGCCGGCCTGCTGGGGGCGCATCCGCACCTGGTGCTCGAGACCGGCGGCCTCACCCCGTCCGAGTCCGCGGCGCGGATCCTCCAGTGGCTGGAGGGCGTGCGCGTCCGCGGCCGCGCGTCGTAGGGCACGACGGCGGCCCTCACCCCCGGCGGGGAGGGGTCAGCCCGCGAACTCGCGGCCCATCTCCTCGTCCCGTCGGGCGGCGGCGTCCATGGCGTCCGCCACGAGCCGCTCGAAGCCGCCCTCCTGGAAGGTGCGGATCGCCTGCTCGGTGGTGCCGCCGGGGCTCATGACGCCGCGGCGCAGGTCCTCGGCGGTCTGGTCGCCCTCCCGGATGCCGCGCTGCAGCATGAGCCCGGCGCCCTTCACGGTGGCCGCCGCCATGGCCTCGGCGTCCGAGCGGTCCAGGCCGAGCTCCTCGGCGTGCCGGGCGATCGCCTCGGCGAGCAGGAACACGTAGGCGGGGGCGGAGCCGGCGGCGGCCACCACGGCCGCGAGCTGCTCCTCGGCCACGCGCACCACGAGCCCGGACCCGGCGAACAGCGCCTCCACGGCCTCGGCCTGGGCGTCGGTGACCCCGGCGGCCGGAGCCACTCCCACCACGCCGGAGCCCACCGTGAGCGGGGTGTTCGGCATGGTGCGCACCAGCGGCTGGCCTTCGCGCAGCGCCGCGGCGAGGGTCTCGGCGCGCACTCCGGCGGCCACGGACACCACCGTGGCGGCCTCCGGCAGGGCCTGGGCCACCTCGGCGGCGGTGGCCGCCATGTCCTTGGGCTTCACCCCGAGCAGCACCACGTCCGCGCCCTCCACGGCCCGCACGTTCGCCTGCGGGTCCTCCTCGGCGGCGAGCACCTCCACGCCGGGGTGCCGGCCGCGGGCGCGCTCGGCCGAGGCGGCGGAGCGGGTGGTGGCGCGCACGTCCTCGGCGCGCACGGCGCCCGCCTCGATGGCGCCGGTCAGGATGGCGCCCGTCATGGTCCCCAGGCCCAGGATGGTCAGCTTCACGGTGGATCGCTCTCCTTCGTTGTCCGGTGCGGTGTCTGGTGTGGTGCCAGGTGCGGTGTCAGGCGCCCGGTGCGCCGTCGTCGTCCTTCGTCCCGCCGGCCGCCAGGTGCTCGCGCGCGAACGCGAGCGAGGCGGCCAGCTTCTCCTCGCGCTGCCCGGCGTACTCCACGCCGCGCGTGCCCACCTCCACGCACACGGTGCCGGCGAAGCCGTCCGCGGCCAGGTGGCGCAGCGACTCGGCCACCTTCTGGGTGCCCTCGCCGGGGACGAGGTGGTCGTCCTTGCCGGAGTCGTTGCCGTCCGTGAGGTGGATGTGGCGGACCCGCGAGCCCAGCCGGCGCAGCGCCTCCAGGGAGTCCTCGCGTGCGATGGCCGCGTGCGAGAAGTCCCAGCACACGTGCTCGTAGGGCTCGGGCATGGGGTCCCAGTGCGGCAGGTACATGGTGGCCTCGCGGCCGTACGCGCGCCACGGGTACATGTTCTCCACGGCGATCACCACGCCGGTGTCCGCCATGATCTCGTGGATGCCCTCGGCGAAGCCCGAGGCGTAGGTGCCCTGCCAGCGGAACGGCGGGTGCGCCACCACCACGGGGGCGCCCACCGCCTGCGCGAGCTCCACGGAGCGGCGGATCTTGGACCACGCCGAGCCCCACACCTGCTGGGTGAACAGCAGCGTGGGGGCGTGGATGGAGTCGATCGGCATGCCGTGGCGGGCCGAGAGCCGCTTCAGGCGGTCCGCGTCCTGGCTCCACGCGTTGTGGGTGACCATGACCTCCACGCCGTCGTAGCCCAGGTCCTGCGCGGTGGCGAATACGTCCTGCGTGCCCAGCGGGAACACCGAGGACGAGGAGAGGGTCACGGGGATGTCCGAGCCGAAGCGCGGGGCGGGGGCCAGGTGGGCGGTGGAGCCGGCCATGGTCAGCGCACCCCCAGGCGCAGCCCGGGCAGGAGGGTGTCCGTGTTGAGGTTCACATGGCCCACCCCGGGGCGGCCGTCATGGGTGAGGTGGCCCTCGAGCATGAGGGCGTCCAGGCGGTTGAGGATGAGGCCCTCGCGCAGCGCCCACGGGCAGATCTCGAGCTGCGCGATCCCGAAGGTCCGCATGGCGGCCAGCGCCACGATCGCGCCGGCGAGCACCTGCGGGGCGCGCACCTCGGAGACGCCGGGCAGGTCCGCGCGCTCGGCGGCGGTCATGGCGGCGAGGCGGTTGACCCACAGGTGCAGGTCGTCCGCGCGCAGGTGCCGCTTCACGTAGGGGCCCGCGGCCGACGGCGCCGCCCCGGTCAGCCGGGCCAGGGAGCGGAAGGTCTTGGACGTGGCGGTGACGGCCACGGGCGCCTCCACCGGCGGGAACGCCGCGAACGCCTCCTCGAGCCGCTTCTCCACGTGCTTGCGCAACTTCTTCACGGCCTTCGGGCTGGGCGGGTCCGCCGGCAGCCAGTCCCGCGTGAGGCGGCCGGCACCCAGCGGCAGGGACAGCGCGTGGGAGGGCAGCTCGTCCTGGCCGTAGGCGATCTCGAAGGAGCCGCCGCCGATGTCGAAGTTCAGGATGGACCCGGCGTCCCAGCCCTGCCAGCGGCGCACCGCGAAGTAGGTCATGGCGGACTCCTGGTCCCCCGAGAGCTCTGCCAGGTGCACCCCGGCCTCGCGGTCCACGCGGGCCAGCACCTCGGCCCCGTTGGCGGACTCCCGGATGGCCGAGGTGCAGAAGGAGATCATGTCCTCGGCCCGGTGCACCTCGGCGAAGGCCACCGCCTCGCGGATGAAGTCCACGAGCTCGTGCTGGCCCTCCTCGGTGATGGCGCCCTCGGCGTCCTGGTACCGGATCAGCGGCAGGGACCGCTTGTGCTCCGCGTACGCGGACGGACGCGCGCCCGGGTGGGCGTCCACGAGGAGCAGGTGAACGGTGTTGGAGCCGATGTCCAGGACGCCGAGACGCATGGGCTCAGGCCTTCTTCTTCGGGGCGGACTTCTTGGCGGGGGCCTTGCGGGCGGCGGGCTTGCGGGCCGGGGCCTTGCGGGTGGCCGGGCCCTTGGCGCGCTTGTCCGCGAGGAGCTGGTAGGCCTCCTCGGCGGTGAGCTCCTCGGGCTGGCGGCCGCGCGGCACGGTGATGTTGGTGACGCCGTCCGTGACGTACGGGCCGAAGCGGCCCTCCTTCACGGTGACCTTCTTGCCGGAGACCGGGTCCTCGCCGAACTCGGCCAGCGGCGGCTTCGCGGCGCCGCGGCCGCGCTGCTTGGGCTGGGCGTAGATCTCGAGCGCCTGCTCCTGCGTGATGGTGAAGATCTGGTCCTCGGACTCGAGGGAGCGCGAGTCCGTGCCCTTCTTCAGGTACGGGCCGAAGCGGCCGTTCTGGGCGGTGATGACCTCGCCCTCGGCGTCCGCGCCCACCACGCGCGGCAGGGACATCAGCCGCAGCGCCTCTTCCAGGGTCACCGTGTCCACAGACATGGAGGAGAACAGGGAGCCGGTGCGGGGCTTCTCCTTGGCCGGCTTCTTCTTCGGCTTGGGCTTGCCGTTCTTGTAGTACTCGGTGGGCTGGGCGTCCAGCCAGGCCTGCAGCTGCTCCTCGGTCATCTCGGGGATGACCTCGGTGACGTAGGGCCCGTAGCGCCCGTCCTTGGCGACGACGGCGCGCCCCGTCTCCGGGTCCGTGCCCAGCTCGCGCTCGGAGGGCTTGGCGGTGGCGAAGAGCTCCTCGGCCTTGGCCGGGGTCAGCTCGTCCGGGGCCAGCTCCTCGGGGACGTTGGCGCGCGGCGGCGTGGAGCCGGCCTCGGCATCCGCGGGCAGCGGCTTCTCCAGGTAGGGGCCGTACTGGCCCACGCGCAGGGTGATCTCGTCCGTGATCGGCAGCGAGTTCACGGCCCGCGCGTCGATCTCGCCGAGGTTCTCCACCACCTGCTGCAGGCCCTCCACGCCCTTGCCGGTCTCGGAGGCGGGGGCGCCGAAGTAGAAGGTCTGCAGCCACGCCTCGCGGCCCAGCTCGCCGGCGGCGATCCGGTCCAGGTCGTCCTCCATGCGGGCCGTGAAGTCGTAGTCCACGTACTTCGCGAAGTAGTCCTCGAGCAGGCCGATCACGGCGAACGCCGTCCAGGACGGGACCAGGGCGTTGCCGCGCTTGGACACGTAGCCGCGGTCCATGATCGTGGAGATCGTGGGCGCGTACGTGGAGGGGCGGCCGATCTCGCGGCGCTCGAGCTCTGCGACGATCGAGGCCTCGGTGTACCGCGCGGGCGGGGAGGTCTCGTGGCCGGTGGCCTCGATGGGCTCGCCGATGAGGCGCTCGCCCTCGGCGACCTGCGGGAGGCGGCGGTCCTTCGCCTCGGCCTTCTCGTCCTCGGTCTCGGCGTCCTTGCCCTCCTCGTAGGCGTCCAGGAAGCCCTTGAAGGTGATGACGGTGCCGGAAGCGCTGAACTGGGCGGCGCGGCCGTCCTTCGCCGTCGCGGAGAAGCGCAGCGTGGCGGTGTAGCCCTTGGCGTCGGCCATCTGCGAGGCGACGGTGCGCTTCCAGATCAGCTCGTAGAGGCGGAACTCGTCCGGGCGCAGCTCGGCCTTGACCTGGGCCGGGGTGCGGAAGGAGTCGCCGGCGGGGCGGATGGCCTCGTGGGCCTCCTGCGCGGACTCGTTGCGCTTGGCGTACACGCGCGGCTGCGCCGGCACCGCGTCCTGGCCGTAGAGCTCGGTGGCCTGGCGCCGGGCGGCCTGGACGGCCTCCTGGGACAGGTTCACCGAGTCGGTGCGCATGTAGGTGATGTAGCCGTTCTCGTACAGGCGCTGGGCCACCTGCATGGACACCCGCGAGCTCATGCGCAGCTTGCGCGAGGCCTCCTGCTGGAGCGTGGAGGTGGTGAACGGGGCGGCCGGGCGCCGCGTGTAGGGCTTGTCCTCCACCGCGTCCACGGTGAAGTCCGCGCCGCGCAGGCCCTGGGCGAGCGAGGTCGCGGCGGCCTCGTCCAGGTGAGTCACCTTCTTGCCGGCGGAGGCCTTCAGCGCGCCGGCGTCGTCGAAGTCCCGGCCCGTGGCCACCCGCTCACCGTCCACCGTGGACAGGCGGGCGGTGAAGGAGCTGCCAACGGCGTCGGCGGCCTGGGCGCCCGGCGCCACGGTGAACGTGCCCTCCACGCCCCAGTAGGCGGCGGAGACGAACGCCATGCGCTCGCGCTCGCGCTCCACCACGAGACGCGTGGCCACGGACTGCACACGGCCCGCGGACAGGCCGCGCGAGACCTTGCGCCACAGCACCGGGGAGAGCTCGTAGCCGAAGAGGCGGTCCAGGATGCGGCGGGTCTCCTGGGCGTCCACGAGGTGCGTGTCCAGCTCGCGGATGTTCTCCAGGCCGCGGCGCACGCCCTCCTTGGTGATCTCGCCGAAGGTCATCCGGTAGACCGGCACCTTGGGCTTGAGCGTGTCCAGCAGGTGCCACGCGATGGCCTCGCCCTCGCGGTCCGCATCGGTGGCCAGGTAGAGGGCCACGGCGTCCTTGAGCTCGCGCTTGAGCTCGGTGACCTTCTTCTTCTTGTCCGGGTGCACCACGTAGTACGGGGCGAAGCCGTTCTCCGTGTCCACGGCGAACTTGCCGAAGGGGCCCTTCTTCATGTCCGCGGGCAGGTCCGAGGGCTTGGGCAGGTCACGGATGTGCCCCACGGAGGAGTCCACCACCCAGCCCTCGCCCACCGCGTTGAGGTACTTCGCGATGGACTTGCTCTTGGCCGGGGACTCCACGATGACGAGCTTCTTGCCCTCGGGCACAGAGGCGGTCACGGAAGCGGGGGTGGTGGGCAAGGGGGTTCCTCCTCGGACGGGGAAAGCTGCGGGCCCGGGCCGGGGCGGGGTCTCCCCCGCCGGCCGTGGGCGGAACGTCCCCACATCGTAGGGGGCGCGTGGCCCACGATAACGGGTGGAGTGGGGCGGGCCCTGAGCGGGGCGCAGGATGAGCGGTCCGCGCGACGCCGTGCGGCCGCCGCAGACCGTCCCGTCTGAGGATCGCGACATCACCTGGGTGCTGCCGCCAGGCCGTGTCGCGATCGTCAGGGGTGCGGGCGCGGGCTGCGGTCAGTCCGCCTCCACCAGGAACCCGTACTCGTACAGCTCCCGGATCGCGGTCACACGGGGAGTGCGTCAGGGGAGCAACCGCCGCAGGCATGCATCAAGGGGACACCGTGCGCGGAAGGACGGTGACGGCTCGATAGGAGTATCCATCCTGGCTCTCGGCGGCAGCCAGCGACTCGAAAGTGAACTCCACCGCATCACCCGCGGTGAGATGGGAATAGGTCGACCCACGGGCGAGCACATGGCTGAAGTGGACCCAGCAGCCGCCGGGCGTGACCGCACTGTCGATCACGCCCCACCCGCCCTCGTCGTCCCATCGCACCACCTGCCCGATGCCTGACTGGGGGTTCATTGGGCCGCCTCCACCAGGAAGCCGTCCTCGTAGAGCTCGCGGATCGCGGCAAGCAGGCCGGCGCGGCCGGCGTCGTCCAGCTCCAGCAGGGCCGCCACGGCACCCACCAGCTGCCCCACGGACAGCTCGCCGTCCGAGGCGGAGAGGACGCCCGCCGTCGCGGTGTCCAGGCGCGCGGTGCGCCGGAAGCCGGCGCCCTGCCGCGCGAGGATGACCTCGGGGTGCTCGGCGCCGAAGCGCCCGTGCCGCTCCTCACTGACGTCCTCGGCGACGCGCAGGTGCAGGCCGCGCAGCGCCGCCAGGGCGGGGTCGCCGGCGCCGTCCGGGGCGCCCGCAGCCAGCCGGTCCCGGCGTGCGACGGCGGCCGCCCACGCCGCACCGAGAGCCTCATCGACGGGCTGGGTCAGCTCCTCCGCCACCGTCCAGGCCCGGCCCTGCGCGCCGTCGTCGACCGGGCGGCGCAGCCACACGTGGCCGAAACCGACGCCAGCCACGCCCCGCGCGGCGAAGTCCTCCAGATAGCCGCGGTAGGCGGCCTCGTAGCGGTGCGGGTCGAGCTCGAGCGAGGAGTCCTGCAGCCAGGTCTCCGCGTAGCCGGCGGGGTCCTGGCTGTCGCGCTGCACGATCCACGCCTGCATGCCCGGCGCGATCCACGAGCGGGGGCGGACGTCCCATGGTGTGGGGCCTGTCCCGTCACCGCCCTCGGCCGCCCCCGCGGGGATCTCGGCTTCGCCTGCGGGGATCTCCCAGTTCGCCAGCAGCTGCGCGGTGCCGCCCTCGGTCAGGTGCTCCGGCAGCGCGGCGATCAGCTCGGCCACGATCCGGTCCCCCTCCCGGCCGCCGTCGCGGTAGGTGAGCACGGGCGCGTCCGGGTCCGTGCGCGGGGTGATGACGAACGGCGGGTTGGAGACCACGAGGTCGAACCGCTCCCCCGCCACCGGCTCCAGCATGTCCCCGGTCACCAGGCGCACGCGGTCCTCGAGCCGCTGCCGGTCCAGTCCCAGCACGTCCGCGTTGAGCAGCAGGTTGAAGCGGGTGAACTCGAGGGCGCGCTCGGAGAGGTCCGTGGCCGTGACATGCTCGGCGTGCGCGAGCAGGTGCAGCGTCTGGATCCCGCAGCCCACGCCCACGTCCAGGGCGCGCGCCACCGGCCGACGCTGCGTGGCCCCGGCGAGGGTGAGCGAGGCACGGCCGATGCCGAGCACGTGGTCCTCGGGCAGGGGGCCGCGCCGCTGCAGGGCAGTCTGGTCCGAGGCCACCCACATCCGACCCGGCTCGTCCGCCTCGTACGGCGACAGGTCCACGATGCCCCGCACCGTGCCCCCGCCCTCCTTGACCACGAGGCCCGCCTCGCGCGCCCCGTCGAGCCCCAGGGCGGGCAGGGCCGCAGCCACGTCGGCCGCGTCCGCGGCGTCGCCGAGCATCCACACGGAGACGAGGGCCGCGAGCCCGCGACGTGCGCCGGAGCCGGGGTCGCCGTCGTCGTGCGGGGCCGAGGCGAGCACCCGGGCGACGACGCGGCGGGCCGGCTCCGCGTGCTCGCGGTCCAGGGCGGCGGCGGCCACGGGCCCGAGCAGCTCCTCCACCGCGGCGGTGGTGTAGGGCAGGGCGGCCAGGTCCGCGGCGAGCGCGGCGGCCGTGGCCGGGGTGAGGCGGGGGGCGGGCAGGCTCGGTGCGGGCAGTTCGGGGGCGGTCGGGCTCATGCGGCGCTCCGTTCGGTGCAGACGGGACAGCGGCGGTCCGGGTCCTCGGCGGCGCAGGCGGCGCAGCGGACCTCGAGGGTGGTGCAGGCGGGGTCGGAGCAGTTGCGCAGCGCCGAGGTGGGGGCCTCGCACGTGACGCAGCGGCCGATCGTCTCGGCGTCCTCGGAGAAGCGCAGGGCCATCCGCCGGTCGAACACGGCCAGCTCGCCGCGCCACAGGCCGGCGTCGCCGAACGCCTCCCCGTAGCGGACGATGCCGCCGTCGAGCTGGTAGACCTCGCGGAACCCGCGGTCCTTCAGCAGCGCAGTGAGGACCTCGCAGCGCACGCCGCCGGTGCAGTAGGTGACCACCGGGGCGTCGCGCAGATGGTCCAGGGAGCCGGAGTCGACGGCGGCCAGCAGGTCCCGCGTGGTGTGCGCGGCCGGCACCACGGCGCCGTCGAAGCGGCCGATCTGCGCCTCCACGGTGTTGCGCCCGTCCAGGAAGCGGACGGGGTTCTCCGTGCCGGCGCGCTCGGCCACCAGGGCCTCGAGTCGCTCCGGGGTGAGCCGCTCGCCCGTGCCGACGACGCCGTGCTCATCCACCGTGATCCGCTCGGGGACGCCGAACGCCACGAGCTCGGGCCGGACCTTGACGGACAGGCGCGGGAAGTCCGCCGCCGAGCCGTCCGACCACTTCACCTCCAGGTCCTTCAACGCCGGGTGCTCGCGGGTGCCCTTGACGTACTGCTTCACCGCGTCCACGGGGCCGCCCACGGTGCCGTTGATCCCCTGCGGGGACACGATGATCCGGCCCGTGAGGCCGAGGGAGGCCGCGAGCGTGCGCTGCCACAGCCGCACCGCCTCGGGGTCGGCGAGCGGGGCGAAGCGGTAGTACAGCGCGATGCGGGAGACGGGGGCGGGGCTCATCGAAGTCCAGGCTAGTGCGCGCGGCGTCGCAGGAAGTCGCGGGCCCTGGCCGTGGCGGGGGTCACCGCTTACCCTTCATGGCATGAGTGAGCACCTGGACACGGCACTGGTCGACACGTGGTTCGCGGCCTGGTCGCGCTCCCGCGGCTACAGGACGAGCCCCGAGGCGGGGCGGCGCGCGGCCCTGCGCACCCGGCGCCCCGCCCGCATGATCCCCGGCGGCTCCGGCCGCGCCACCGTGGACGTGCCCGCCACGTGGGAGTACGTGGTGGTGGACCCCACCCGCGAGCAGCTCGAAGAGCTGCGCGAGGTCCTGCGGGACGAGGAGCAGATCCTGCTCACCGTGTTCGGGGACTCCGGCGCGGACCCGAAGGCCATGGGGCTCACCCCGCAGGCCGAGCCCGAGCGCTTCATGGCCATGGACATGGACCCCGAGGTCCAGGACATCGAGCCGCCGCTGCTCCCGGACGGCTACGAGGCCCGCGTGGACCAGCCCATGGAGGGCAGCGTCCGCGTGCGCATCATGGCCGTGGGCGCCTCCACCGCCCCGGAGGGCGAGGAGGAGCTCGCCGCACTCGGCTGGGTCACCCGGGAGGACGGCACCGCCGTCTACGACCGCATCTGGACCTCCCCGAACCACCGCCGCCGCGGCCTCGGCTCCCTCGTGATGCGCTACCTGACCTCCGAGGTAATGAGCGACGGCGAGATCAGCCTCGGCCTGCTCGTCGCCTCCCCGGACGGCCGCAAGCTCTACGAGCACCTGGCCTGGACCGACCTGGGCCCCGTCTCCATCTGGGGCCGCGGCCTGGCCGCGGACACGCCCACCGCCGAGCACACCGGCACCATGGGGGCGTGAGCACGCCCCCACCGGAGCCCGCCGCGGCGGGCGACGCGTTCGACCCGTGGGCCGACCCGGCCGCGGGCTGGGGCGCTCCCGACGACGGCCCGAGCGACCGCCGAGACGCGCCGGCCGACGTCGACGAGACGGACCACCCCGGGGACGAGGCCCATCCCTGGGACGAGCCGGCGCCGCTGGCGGACGCGGTCGCCGACGTCGTCGCGGGGCTGAGCGTGTCCCGGCCTGGCGACCCCGTGGCCGGGGGCGAGGCGGCCGACGTCCTGCGCGGCGCCCTCGGACGCCACGGCCTGCCCGAGCAGATCCGCCACGTGGTGACCCTGCCCGCGCGCCAGGCTCGGCACGCCGACTGGCCCTCGGAGGCACCCGAGGCGCTCGTGCGGGCGTTCGCCGGCCGCGGGATCGAACGGCCGTGGGCGCACCAGGTCCGCGCCGCCACCGTGGCGGGCGCCGGCACGCACACCGTGGTGGCCACGGGCACGGCCTCCGGCAAGTCCCTCGCCTACCAGCTCGCGGCCGGCATCCGGCTGTCCGGGGACCCGCACGCCACCGTGCTGCACTTGTCCCCCACCAAGGCCCTCGCCGCGGACCAGCTGCTCGCGTGGCGGGCGCTGGAGCGGGACGGGGCGACCTGGCTGCGGGCGGCGCCCTACGACGGGGACACCGCTCCCCCGGACCGGATCTGGGCGCGCGAGCACGCGAACGTGCTGATGACCAACCCGGACATGCTGCACGTGGGGATCCTGCCCCACCACGAGCGCTGGGCGCGGTTCTTCCGGCACCTCGCGTTCGTGGTGGTGGACGAGTCCCACTCCTACCGCGGCGTGTTCGGCTCGCAGGTGGGCATCCTGCTGCGGCGGCTGCGCCGCGTGGCCGCGCACTGGCGCGGGGACAGGCCCGAGCCCGTGTTCATCGGGGCCTCCGCCACCTCGGCGGACCCGGCAGGGCACTTCTCCCGGCTCATCGGGGCCCCGGCGACCGCCGTGGCCGAGGACGCCTCCCCGCACGGTGCCGTCACCGTGGCGTTCTGGGAGCCCGAGCTCACGGACCGCCGCGGGGAGAACGGCGCCCCGGTGCGCCGCTCGGCCATGGCCGCCTCGGCCGACCTGCTCACCGACCTCGCCCTGCAGCAGGTGCGCACCCTCGCCTTCATCCGCTCCCGGCGCGGCGCCGAGGCCATCGCCTCCGCCGCGCGGCGCCAGCTCGAGGAGCTCGAGGCGGGCCTGGGCTCTCGCATCGCGGCCTACCGCTCCGGCTACCTGCCGGAGGAGCGGCGTGCCCTCGAGGCGGACCTGCGCTCGGGGCGCCTGCTGGGCATGGCCTCCACGCCCGCGCTGGAGATGGGCATCGACGTCGCCGGCCTGGACGCCGTGGTGGTGGCGGGCTGGCCGGGCACCCGCGCGTCGTTCTTCCAGCAGATCGGCCGCGCCGGGCGCGGCGGACAGGACGCGCTCGCGTTCTTCGTGGCCTCGGACGACCCGCTGGACACGTACGTGGTGGACCACCCCGAGGCCGTGTTCGACCTCGGGGTGGAGGACACCGTGGTGGACCCGGAGAACCCGCACCTGCTCGGCCCGCAGCTGTGCGCGGCCGCGGCCGAGCTGCCGCTCACCCCCGAGGCGTTCGAGCGGTTCGGCGACCCCGAGCGGGTGCGGGCGCTGCTGGACGTGCTCGTGGAGCAGGGGCTGCTGCGCCGGCGGCCGGCGGGCTGGTTCTGGACGCACCCCGAGCACGCGGCCGGCATGGTCTCCCTGCGCGACGACGGCGGCGGGCCCATGGACATCATCGACGCCGAGTCCGGGACGCTGCTGGGCACCATGGACTCCCCGCAGACGCACTACCAGGCGCACCCCGGGGCCGTGTATGTGCACCAGGACCGTACGTACCTGGTGGAGGAGCTGGACGAGGACGCGCACGCGGTGATCGTCACGCGCGCCTGGCCGGATTTCACCACGCAGGCCCGGGACGTCACCGAGATCGAGATCGTGGACGTGCACCGCCGGCTCGACGCACGCGAGGGCACCCTGCGCTGGTGCCTCGGGGACGTGCAGGTGCGCACGCAGGTGGTCTCCTTCCAGCGCAAGGCCCTGGTCTCCGGGGAGGTGCTCGGCGAGGAGCCGCTCGAGCTGCCGGCCCGGGACCTGTTCACCTCGGCGGTGTGGTTCCAGGCGTCGTCGGAGGAGCTGATCGCCGCCGGCCTGACCATGGACCGACTGCCGGGGGCCCTGCACGCGGCCGAGCACGCGATGATCGGCATGATGCCGCTCGTGGCCTCCAACGACCGCTGGGACATCGGCGGCGTCTCGATGGTGCTGCACCCGGACACCGGATCCCCCGCGGTGTTCGTGTACGACGGCCGCCCCGGCGGCGCGGGCTTCGGCGAACGCGGCTTCGCGCAGGCGCGGCGCTGGGTGGAGGCGACCGCCGGGGCCATCGCCGCCTGCGAGTGCGAGGCCGGCTGCCCGTCCTGCGTGCAGTCGCCCAAGTGCGGCAACCGCAACAGCCCCCTGGACAAGGCCGGGGCGCTGACGGTGCTGCGCTTCCTCCTCGGACAGGCGGATCATCTGGTCCCCGTGGTCGCCGAGGGGTCGGGCGAGACGGACGGCGGGACCGACGACGGCGTTGGCGTGGACGACGAGGACGCGTCGGGGAGCGGGTCTTCGGGCACGGCCTGAGGCGCCTGCAGCCGCGGTGGCCCGGCCACCGCGGCGGCGAGCGCCGGCGGCAGCGGCGCACGCCCCCGCTCGACGGAGACCCGCACCGTGCCGTTCTCGCGCACCTCGCACTCCACGACGGCGGCGCGGTTGCGTGCGGCCGTCTGCCCGGCGAGGACGCAGGGTTCGCCCGCGGAGAGGCCCCGGCGGGCGTCCGAGGCCGCGAGCGCGGCCAGGTCGGCGGCCCCGGCGGCCTGGGCGCCCGCGACGGAGGCCTGCCCCAGCGCGGCCACCGCCAACAGCAGCCCCGCCCCCAGCGCGGCGGTGCCCAGCACGGAGACCGTGCCCGACCCCGTCTCGGAGGCGGCCCCGCGAGGAACGCCCCCCGGCGCACGGCCCGTCACGTCCGGCCCCCGGCGGGGTCGACGGCGGCGCCGGGGTGCTGCTGCGGCGCCGCGGCCCGTGCGGTCAGGGTGAGCGCCTCGGCCCAGGCGAGCGGGCCGGGACCGGGCTGGGAGACCTCCACGGCGACCCAGCCGCCGTCGGCCGTGTGGGCGAGCGCCGCGTCGTCGCCGGCCATGCGGGCCACCGCCCGGCGGGCCTCGGCCTCGCCGTCGCCCCGGGCGAGGATGCGGGCGGCCGCGGCCGCGGCGTCCTGACCGCGGACCTGCTGCACGGCGGCCGCCCCGGCCAGGAGCACCGCCGCCAGGACGAACGCGATCACGGGCAGCAGCACCGCGTACTCCGCGGTCACGGCGCCGGCCTCGCCGCGCGGGGAGGAACGGGGCCGTCCCGCCGGCCGGGCACCCGCACGAGGCCCGGCCGGCGGGACGGGGATTCGAGGGTCAGTCACGCTGGAGCGCCCCCGAGACGAGCTCGACCAGCAGGGACTGCACGTCCGGGCTGGTGAGCACCACGGCGAGCACGCCCGCGAAGCCGACCGCGGCCAGCGTGAGGATGCCGTACTCCGCCGTGATGGCGCCGGTCTCGTCGGCCGCGGCGTCTGCCACGCGGGCGAGGTGGTGGCGCTCGGCGGCGGTGGCGAGGGCGTCGTGGACGGTGTGGGAGAGCTGGGTCATGGTGATCCTCCTGGAATCGGCCCCGGTGTGCGGGGCGGTGGTCGCGTCCCGGTCGGGCCGCTGATCCCAGACTCCGGTCCCGGGGCCTCGGCCCGCCGGGATAGGGGCCGATCCGTGGAGGGGACGGCCCCGTCGGCGGGCTGTGCAGGAGTGGACCGACCGGGTGGGCCGACGTCGCCTGCCGCGTCCGGTGTTCAGGCGCCCGGCGTTCACGCGCCCGCCTCCAGCAGCGCCATGACCACCGGGATCACGCCCCAGCACACGAAGGCCGGCAGCAGGCACAGCCCCAGGGGCATCACCAGCCGGACCGCGAGCTCCTCCGCGGCGCGCTCGTCCGCGCGCCGGCCCTGCTGCCGCGCCGCGGCTGCGGACTCCGCCAGGGTGCGCGCGCCCGCCATCCCGGACCGGTGCAGCGGGCGCAGCCGCGCGGCGGCCTCGGCCCACACGGTCTCCTCCCCGATCCCCGCCCACGCCTCGTCCCAGCCGCGGCCCCACAGCAGCAGCGCGGACGTCACGCGCAGGCCGCGCGCCCCGGGCAGGGTGCGGGCGAGGTCGTCCAGGGCGGCCGGCAGCGACCGGCCCGCCCCCAGGAGTGCCGCCAGCACGTCCAGCACGACCGGCGCCGTCAGCGACGCCGGCTCCCGGGCGGCCGAGCGCAACAGCAGCCGGGTCCAGGACCGTCCGGCGAGCCAGAACAGCAGCCCCACCGCCGCGACGGCGGCACCGAACGGCGTCGAGACCGTCTCCCACGGGGACGAGCCGAGCAGCCACGCCAGGCCCACGCCGCCGAGGGGCAGCCACTGCAGCAGCCGGGCCGTCGCCGCCGGGCCCGCGGCGGCGGAGCGCCGGGCCCGGGCCGCGTCCACGTCGGCCTCCAGCGACTCCGCCAGCCGGCGGACGACGACGGCCGGTGCGGCGCCCGCGCGGGCACCGGCCTCCAGCGCTGCGTCCACCAGCACCCACCCGGGGTCCGGGGGCGGTGTGCGCCACGGCGGGCACCAGCGTCGGCGCGAGCGGTCGGGCGAGGCGTCGTGGGTGTCGCCAGGCGGATGCTCGTCGCGGCGAAGACCGCGGACATCCGGAGCATCCCGGCCGGTCGACAGGTCACCGGCCGCGTCCCAGGCGAGCCGCTCGGCCCGCAGGCGCGCCGCGTGACGGGCGTGGCCGTCGTCGTCGGGCAGCATGCGGGCGGTCTCCCGCCAGGCCGCCTCCTCGGTGAGGCCCGCGGACACGAGCGCCGCCCAGCGGCGCAGGACGCCGACGAGCTCCTCCGTGGCGTCCTCCGGCGCCGCGGCGCTCACCGGCTCCCCCGCCCCGCCAGCCGGGCCGCGAGCGCCCGCAGGCCCGGCCCCTCCGCGGTCGAGCCGTCCCCGGGCCCCGGTCCAGGCGTCCAGGTGAGGGCGGGCAGCAGGGCGAACCCCCGCGCGTCGGGATCGGGGACGGCCAGCTCCACCGGGTGGCGGCCGTGGCGGTCCCGGACCAGGTGGACCACCGCGTCGACCCCCGCGCGGGCCTGCGCCGCCACCGTGTCCGGCCCCCAGCCGGCCAGGGAGCCCATGGCGGTCAGCCGCGCCGGGACGTCCGCCGCACCGTTGGCGTGCAGGGTGCCCCACGCGCCCTGGTGGCCGGTGTTGAGCGCCGTGAGGAAGTCGGCCACCTCGGCGCCGCGGCACTCCCCCACGACGAGCCGGTCCGGGCGCATCCGCAGCGCGTGGCAGATCAGCTCGGCCAGGCCCACCGCGCCCGCGCCCTCGGCGTTGGCGGCGCGGCACTGCAGGGCGACGACGTGCGGGTGCTCCGGGGCGGCCTCCGCGGTGTCCTCCACGGTGAGGATCCGCTCGTCGCCCGGCACACAGCCCAGGGCGGCGGCGAGGAGGGTGGTCTTGCCCGTGCCCGTGGCGCCGCTGACCAGCACGCTTGCCCGGTCCCGGACCAGGGCCTCCAGGGCCTCGCCCCACAGGTCGCCGTCGGGCCAGCCCGCGGCCAGCTCCGCCAGCGAGGGCGTGCGCGCGGCCGGGATGCGCAGGCTCAGCAGGGTCCCGTCGCCACTGACGGGCGGCAGGACGGCGTGCACTCGCACCCCGTCCACACGGGCGTCGGCCAGCGGCACGGCGGCGTCGAGGCGGCGCCCCGCGCGGTGCACCAAGCGCACGGCGAGGGCCTGTGCCGCGTGCGGGTCGAGGCGCTGGGGGCGGCGCAGAAGGCCCTCGGCGCCGTCGGTCCACACGGCGCCGGAGCCGTCCACGAGCACGTCGGTGACGCCGGGCGCGCGGACCCACCCGGCGAGCGGGCCGAACCCGTCCAGCTCGTCCACGAGCGCGGCCACGCGCGGATCCGTCGCCGGGACGCCCAGCGCCTCCGCGACGAGCGGGGCGAGCGCGGGCTCCTGCCCCTCGGCCGCCGCGGCACGGGCCTCGGCGACCCGGCGGCGCACGGCGTCCGCCTCCGAGTTCGGTGTCGTGGGCGGCGGGGCGGGGGCGGCGAGAAGCGGGGCTGGCGCGTCGGAAATCGCAGCAGTCCGATCGGGGAACGGGGCCGGAGTGTCGGCAAGAGGGGCACCGGCGCGGGGCGCCGGGTCGGACGGGCGCGGATCAGACAGGTGCGGGGCCGCCGCGTCGGCCGCCTCGCGCGGCGGTGGCTGCGGGGCGAGCCGCGGGCTCGGGACCGCGAGGGCGGACGGGCCGCGGCGCCGTCGTCGGGAACGGGACGGGCGCGGCGGGGCGGCGGGGACGAACGGGCGCATGGCGGACCTCCTGCGGGACGGGCGACGGCCGCCGCGGTCCGCGGCCGCCGGCCCCTCCAGTCCAGCGCCGCCGGGGTGCGCCCACCCCGAGCAGCCCCAGACCTGGGGATCGCGGAGCCCCTGCGGGCGCCTGTGCAGGAGTCGTCATGCGGACGGCCGGGCGTCGGCCGGACGGCGGCTCGTCAGCCGCGCAGGGGCGCGTGAGTGTGCGCGTCGATCACGCGGCCCGCGTCCCAGGGCGTGTCCCAGTCCAGCAGCGTGAGGATCCGGTCCAGCAGGGCGGCGGTGAAGCCCCACACGAGCCGCTCCCCCACGAGGAACCCGGGCGTCTCGCCGCGGCGGCCGCCGGGCCGGGCCACGCGGCACCGGTTCGCGGGGTCCACCAGGTCGCCCACGGGCATGCGGAACACGGCGGCCGCCTCGGCCTGGTCCACCACGGCCACGCGGCTGGGGTCCCGCCACCAGCCGATCACCGGGTGCACCACGTGCCCGGAGACCACCACGGGCACGGGCGGCAGCACGCCGAGGACCTCGACGCCGTCCGGGTCCAGGCCCGTCTCCTCCTCGGCCTCGCGCAGGGCGGTGGCCACGACGTCCGCGTCCTCGGGGTCCACGCGCCCGCCCGGGAACGCGATCTGTCCCGCGTGCGTGCGCAGGGTGGCGGCGCGCTCGGTGAGCAGCACGTCCACGTCCGGGTGGACGCGGTCGTCGGCGTGGTGGGCCGGGACGTCGTCGAGGGAGCCGAAGAGGATGAGCACCGCCGAGGGGCGCGCCCGCTCGGCCCGGGGCCAGTCGAAGCCCCACGTGCTGACCGCACTCGCGGGGATCTCCGTGAGCGCGTCGCGCGGGGCCTGGTCCGCAGGCACGCCGTGCCGCTCGACCAGCGCTGCGAGCCGGTCCCGGACCGCGGCCATGTCCGCCCCACCCTGCGCGTTCGGGGCGACTTCTCGGAGGTCGTTCCGCCCCTCACCTCCGACATCTCGCCCCATTCTGCCGGGCTGGGAGTGGGTGAGGGCGGGGCGATCGGGCATGGGCTCCACGGTAGCGGCACCCCTGGCGCGGGTCGGCGGGACGGCCTGCCGGGGGGAAGAGATTCGGGCGACTTCTCGGGGGTCCAGGCCGCTTACACCTCCGACAACTCACCCCATTCGCCGCGCTCACGACGACGGCGGGCCCGGACCCGGTGCATCGGGGTCGGGCCCGCCGTGGAGATTCGGGCGGGTTCTCGGAGGTGTTCGGCTCGAACACCTCCGACAACTCACCCGAAACCGCTGGGTGCGGGGTCAGGCGCGGGCGATCAGCCCTGGCGGACCGTCTTCATGGCCTCGGTCCAGGACAGCAGCTGGTCGAACATCGGGTCCACCGAGGCGGCCTGCAGCTCGGTGGGCTGGAACTCGGCGAAGTCCTTGAAGTCGGTGAAGAGGCTGAACATGCCGTGCTTCTGGACGTGGGCCACCTGCAGCTCCGAGAGGATGGCGCGCAGGTGCTCGGTGGCACGCACGCCCATGGCGGAGCCGTAGCCCACGATGCCGGCGGCCTTGTTGGCCCACTCGGCGTTCAGGTAGGACAGCGCGTTGGCCAGGGCCGGGGCGAGGGAGTGGTTGTACTCCGGGGTCACGAACACGAAGCCGTCGAACTCGGAGATCTTCGCCGACCAGGCCTTGGTGTGCTCGTTGGCGTACTGCTGCCAGGCGGCGGGCATCGGCTCGTCCAGCAGCGGCAGGTCGAAGTCGGCGATGTCCACGAGCTCGTACTCGGCGGCGTCGCCGCGGCCGTTGGCGCGCTCCAGCACCCAGTCGGCCACCTGGCGGTTCAGGCGGTTGGGGCGGGTGGATCCGGTGATGATGGCGATCTTGGTCATGGGTCCATCCTGGACCAGTTCACGCTTTATTTCAAGTTTACAGGACTGCGGTGGGCCGACCACCCGATCCCCGGCCCGATCCCCGGCCCGACGACGGCGCCCCGGCACCCCTCCCGCCGCGCCTCCCGGGGCCGTAGCCTCGAGGCCATGACCACCCGGACCACACCGCCGGCTCCGCCCTCGGCCGTGGACGTCGCGGTGATCGGGGCCGGCCAGTCCGGGCTCGCGGCCGGCTACTTCCTGGCCCGCGCCGCCCGCGAGGCCGAGCGCGGGCGCCGACCGGGGCCGCCGTCGTCGTTCGTCCTGCTGGACGCCTCCCCCGGCCCGGGCGGCGCGTGGCCGCACCACTGGGACTCCCTGCGCCTGTTCTCCCCGGCCGAGCACTCCTCCCTGCCCGGCCGCCGCATGCCGCCGTCCCCCGGCCCGGACACGCCGGGCGCGGACCATGTGGTGGCCTACCTCGCCGACTACGAGCAGCGCTACGCCCTGCCCGTGCGGCACGGCGTCCGCGTCACGCGCGTGGAGCACGACGCCGACGCGCCGCATCCGTTCACCCTCCACCGGGAGGACGGCCCGCCCGTGGCCGCCCGCGCCGTGATTTCCGCGACCGGCTCCTTCACGCGGCCGTTCCTGCCCGCGGTGGCCTTCGGGGACGGCTTCCGCGGCGAGCAGCTGCACTCCTCGGCCTACCGGCGTCCGGGGCCCTTCGCCGGGCGTCGCGTGCTGGTGGTGGGCGGCGGCAACTCGGGGGCCCAGATCGCCGCGGACCTGCTGCTGGCCGGCGTGGAGACCACGTGGGCCACGCGCCGTCCGCCGCGGTTCATGCCGGACGACGTGGACGGCCGGCACCTCTTCCAGACCGCCTCGGCCCGGGTGCTGGGCCGCTCGGAGGCGCGCGTGGGCGATCTCGGGGACATCGTCATGCTCCCGCCGGTGCGCCGCGCCCGCGACGAGGCCGGCCTCCACGCCGTGCCGATGGTCTCGGCCTTCATCCCCGACGGCGCCCGGTGGGATCCCGACGCCGGCGCGGTGCACGGCTGGGCGGCCTCGAGCCGCCTGGCGGCCGAGGTGCGCGGCGCGGAGCGGGCCCTGGACGCGGTGGTGTGGTGCACGGGCTTCCGGGCCGACCTGCGCCACCTGCGCGGCCTCGACCTGACGCACCGCTCCTCCGGCGTCCCGGCGACGCGGCGGGAGGTGCCCACGGCCTCCGTGGACGTGCCGGGCCTGCACCTGCTCGGCTACGACGACTGGTGCGGCGCGGCCACCGCCACCCTCGTGGGCGTGGGCGTCCACGCCCGCGGTGCGGTCGACGACGTACTGGCCGGCCTCGCCGCCGGCTGAGCGCGCGCCTCGCCGCCGGCTGAGCGCGCGCCTCGCCGCCGGCTGAGCGCGCGCCTCGCGGCCGGCGGAGCGGACCCCGCGCCGGCCCGCTGAGCGCGGCCCCTCAGGCGTCCAGGCCGTGCCCCCGGGCCCGCAGCTCGCGGCGCGAGAGCCCGGCGCGCATCAGCGCGAGCAGCTCCTCGCGGCCCGGCTTGAGCTCGTAGGACAGCAGCGCCCGCGCCTTCTCCGGGTCGGTCTCCCCCTCGCCGTAGGAGGGGCACCACCGGGCGATCGGGCAGGCCCCGCACGCGGGCCGGCGCGCGTGGCAGATCCGCCGGCCGTGGAAGATCAGGCGGTGGGAGAGCATCGTCCAGTCCCGGCGGGGGAACAGCTCCGCCACGGCGTGCTCCACCTTCACCGGGTCCGTCTCCTGCGTGAACCCCAGCCGCCGGGCCAGCCGGCCGAAGTGCGTGTCCACGGTGATCCCGGGCCGCCCGAACGCGTTGCCGAGCACCACGAACGCCGTCTTGCGGCCCACCCCGGGCAGCGCGACGAGGTCCTCGAGGCGGCCCGGGACCTCGCCGCCGTGCCGCTCCACGAGCTCCTGGGACAGCCGCAGGATCGCGGACGCCTTGTTGCGATAGAACCCGGTGGAGCGCACCAGCTCCTGCAGCTCCGCCTCGGAGGCCCCGGCCATCGCGGCGGCGTCCGGGAAGCGGGCGAACAGGGCGGGGGTGGCCGCGTTGACGCGCACGTCCGTGGTCTGGGCGGAGAGCACGGTCGCCACGAGGAGCTCGAACGGGGTCTCGAAGTCCAGCTCCGCGACGGCGTACGGGTACGTGGCCGCGAGCTCGCGGTCGATCCGCCGGGCCCGGCGCACCAGCGCCAGCCGGCTCTCCCCCGTGGGCGTGTCCGCCTGCTCCGCGTCCATCCGCGTCCTCCCGCTCTGATCCGTCGCCGCTGAGTCCGACCATCCTAGGAACCCGGGCCGGGCCGACGTCGCCCCTCACCGGCGCCGACGTGATGCGACACACAGCGCCCGAAGATTTGTGACACCCTCCCGGGCGCGGCATGCTGGGCCCCGAAGCATGTGTGCTCGACGTCACACCCGCGACGCGGGCACCGCCCGCCCTCACCCCGAAAGGACACCCGTCGATGGACGAGCAGATCCCCACGTTCCCGCCGCCCGCCGAGTTCGCCGCCCAGGCCGTGGCCGGCGCCGACCTCTACGAGGAGGCCGCCGAGGACCGCCTGGCCTACTGGGGCCGCCGCGCCCGCGAGGTGCTCCACTGGGAGCAGGACTTCACCGAGGTGCTCGACTGGTCGGACGCGCCGTTCGCCAAGTGGTTCGTCGGCGGCACCACCAACGCCGCCTACAACGCGCTGGACCGGCACGTGGAGGCCGGCAACGGGGACCGCGTGGCCGTCCACTTCCAGGGCGAGCCGGGCGACACCCGCACCTACACCTACGCCGAGCTGGCCTCCGAGGTCCGCCGCACCGCCAACGCGTTCGAGTCCCTCGGCGTGGCCAAGGGCGACCGCGTGGCCGTGTACCTGCCGATGATCCCCGAGGCCGTCATCACGATGCTCGCCTGCGCGCGCATCGGGGCGGTGCACTCCGTGGTGTTCGGCGGCTTCTCCGCCGACGCCCTGCGCTCCCGCGTGGACGACGCCGAGGCCAAGCTCGTGGTCACCGCGGACGGCTCCTTCCGCCGCGGCAAGCCCTCCATGCTCAAGCCCGCCGTGGACGAGGCGCTCTCCGCGCCCGGCCACTCCGTGCAGCACGTGCTCGTGGTGCGCCGCAACGAGGCCGAGGTGTCCCTCGTCGAGGGCCGCGACCTGTGGTGGCACGACGTGGTCCCCGCGCAGTCCGACGAGCACGAGCTGGTCTGGCACGACGCCGAGCACCCGCTCTACATCCTCTACACCTCCGGCACCACCGGGAAGCCCAAGGGCATCCTGCACACCACCGGCGGCTACCTCGTGCAGACCGCGGCCACCCACCACGACACCTTCGACCTGCACCCGGAGACGGACGTCTACTGGTGCACCGCCGACGTCGGCTGGGTCACCGGTCACTCCTACGTGGCCTACGCGCCGCTCGTCAACGGCGCCACCCAGGTGATCTACGAGGGCACCCCCGACTCCCCGCACCAGGGCCGCTGGTGGGAGATCGTCCAGAAGTACGGCGTGAGCATCCTCTACACGGCGCCCACCGCCATCCGCACCTGCATGAAGTGGGGCCGCCAGATCCCGGACGAGTACGACCTGTCCAGCCTGCGCGTGCTCGGCACCGTGGGCGAGGCCATCAACCCCGAGGCCTGGCGCTGGTACCACGAGGTCATCGGCGGCGGCCGCTGCCCGATCGTGGACACCTGGTGGCAGACCGAGACCGGCGCCCACATGCTCACCCCGCTGCCCGGCGTGACCACGCTCAAGCCCGGCTCCGCGCAGACCCCGGTGCCCGGCGTGACGCTCGAGGTGGTGGACGAGATCGGCGAGCCCATGAAGGACACCTCCGCCGGCTTCCTCGTGGCCCGCGAGCCGTGGCCGTCCATGCTGCGCGGCATCTGGGGCAACCCGGAGCGCTTCAAGGAGACCTACTGGTCCCGCTTCCCCGGCATGTACTTCGCCGGCGACGGCGCCCGCTACGACGAGGACGGGGACATCTGGCTGCTCGGCCGCGTGGACGACGTCATGAACGTCTCCGGGCACCGCCTGTCCACCACGGAGATCGAGTCCTCCCTCGTGGCGCACCCGTCCGTCGCCGAGTCCGCCGTGGTGGGCGCCGCCGACGAGACCACGGGCGAGGCCGTCGTCGCCTTCGTGCTGCTCACCGAGGAGGCCGCCGCGTCCGGCCGCGACGTCGCCGAGGTCGAGGAGGAGCTGCGCCAGCACGTGGGCCGGGACATCGGCCCGATCGCCAAGCCCAAGCGCGTCCTCGTGGTCCCGGAGCTGCCGAAGACCCGCTCCGGCAAGATCATGCGCCGTCTCCTCAAGGACGTGGCCGAGGGCCGCGATCCGGGCGACGCCACCACGCTGGCCGACCCCACGGTCATGCAGCGCATCGTGGAGACGCTGGCCCCCGGCGCCTGAGCCGGCACGACGACGCCGCCCCGGTCCGCACGCAGTGTGCGGGCCGGGGCGGCGTCGTCGTGAGGGGGCACGTCGGGCGCGCGAGGGGGCCGGGCGCGGGCGGGCCCGTCAGGCGCGGGCGGCCGCGTCCCGACGGACCAGCTCCACGGCCTCGTCCGCCGTGTAGCCCAGCCGATCGAGCAGGGTGTCCAGGCAACGCCGGACAGCCTGGTGGGCGGCGTCCGCCCGGGCATCCGCGGAGGCGGCCACGAACGTGCCCGCCCGGCCGCGGGTGAGGATGGTCCCCCGCGCCTCGAGCTCCTTGTAGGCCCGGGCCACCGTGCCCGGCGCCACGCCGAGCTCGGAGGCGAGGGCGCGGACCGGCGGCAGCCGGTCGCCGCGGGCCAGGCAGCCCGAGGCGACGCCGGCCAGCACCGCGTCCGTGATCTGCCGGTAGGGCGGGGCGGTCAGGGCTCCGTCCACCGCCACCACGGGCAGCGAGGCGGAGACCACGCGCGCGGCCCCGCCCTCGGCTGAAGCCGGGGACGGGGCCGCGCCGGACGGAGTCGCGGTCATCGACTCAGCCGCGCCGGGCGTCGAGGCGCTCGTCCTCGCGGCCGAGCTCGTCCTCGCGCTCCCACGCGGCCGGGGCGAGCCGGTCGCCCAGGGCGAGGTCGCCCGAGGAGTGGTCCGGGTGGCGGAGCAGGTGGACGGCGGAGAGCGCGAGCCCGCCCCACACGAGGAGGATGGCCAGGGACATCATGACGATCGCTGCGGTGCTCATGGGTCAGAGCTCCTTCCGGGTGTGGTCCGCCGGCACGAGCGGGATGGCGCCCGTGGGGGTGGTGCCCTCGGGCACCGCGTTGTGCGGGATGAGGTCGCCGTGGATCTCGGTCTCCATCTCCTCGGCGTAGAGGTTGGACTTGCGGGACCACGGGATCAGCGAGAGCACCACGGCCAGGACCACGGAGCCGATGGCCACGCCCCAGCCGTAGACGCCCAGGAAGTCGCCCGGGTAGCCGCCGTAGCCCTCGGAGATGACCTTCATGATCCAGGACAGCCAGATGTAGGCCAGGACGATCGGCATGAGCACGCCGATCAGCAGGACGTAGCCGCGGCCGAGCTTGAACGAGGAGACCGCGTTCAGGTGCGCGGTGACGCGGCGGGCCGAGCCCAGCACGCCGGTGACCAGCAGCACGGACACGAGGGCGGCGCCCACGATGCCGAAGTTGTTGGCGAAGGCGTCCATGGTGTCCAGCATGTGCAGGCCCGAGGTGGTGGAGAACAGGGCCATCGAGACGACGCCGGCCAGGCCGACCACGATGATCGTGGCGGTCCAGCGGCCCCAGCCGAGCTTGTCCTTCACGGCGGAGATGACCACCTCGAGGATCGAGATCAGGGAGGTGAAGCCGGCCACCACGAGCGAGCCGAAGAACAGCACGCCGATCAGGGCGCCCACGGGGGCCTGCGAGATCAGGGTGGGGAACGCGATGAACGCGAGGCCGATGCCGCTGCCGGCCACGTCCGCCACGGACACCCCGGAGGCCTGGGCCATGAAGCCCAAGGCGGAGAACACGCCGATGCCGGCGAGGATCTCGAAGCCGGAGTTGGAGAAGCCCACGACCAGGCCGGAGCTGGTCAGGTTGGTGCGCTTCTTCAGGTAGGAGGCGTAGGTGATCATGATGCCGAAGCCCACGGACAGTGAGAAGAAGATCTGGCCGTACGCGGCGATCCACACGCCCGGGTCCGCGAGCGCGGCCCAGTTCGGGGTGAACAGGGCGTCGAGGCCCTGGGCGGCGCCGGGCAGGGTGAGGGCGATGCCCACGAGCACGAGGAACATGACGACGAGCAGCGGGATGCCGATCATCGAGGCCTTAGCGACGCCGCGGCGCACGCCGAAGCCCATGATCAGCAGGGTGATGACCCACACGGCGAGCATGGGCCAGAACACGCCGGAGACGACGTCGAAGGTCGGGTTCGGGGTCTCGGAGACCTGCAGGAACTCGCCCATCATGAACGTCTCGGGGTCGGCGCCCCAGCGCTGGTCCACCGAGAACCAGGTGTACATGATGGCCCAGCCGATGATGGCCGCGTAGTACACGGCGATGACGACGCAGATCAGCACCTGCCACCAGCCGACGGACTCGGTCCAGCGGGAGAGGCGACGGAAGGCCAGCGGGGCGGAGCCGCGGAAGCGGTGGCCGATCGCGTAGTCGAAGAACAGCAGCGGGATGCCCGCAGTGAGCAGCGCGATCAGGTACGGGATGACGAACGCGCCGCCGCCGTTCTCATAGGCCACGTACGGGAAGCGCCAGATGTTGCCGAGGCCCACGGCGGAGCCGATCGCGGCCAGGATGAACGCCCACCGACCGGCGAACTCCTCCCGGGTGCGCGTCGGCGCCGCGGCGGGCGCGGAGACGGTGCTGGACATGCAGGACCTCCGAAGGTCTGGGGAATGCAAGTGTGACGGCGGCCACAATACTCCAGTTCCCGGTTCCGTGGGCGGGTGCGTCCGGGAGGAGGCCCCCGCCGGAGGCGGCCCCGTGGCGGGTCAGGCGCCCGGGATGCAGTCCCCCGAGGGGACGGTGGCGCTCATGCCCGGGGCGGCGGCCACGGCGGGGGCGATCGAGTCGGCGCTGAGCGCGTAGCCCACGGGGTCCGCCCCGGGGGCGCGGGCGAAGACCAGGCCGGCCAGGGAGCCCGCGGCGTCCACCACGGGGCCGCCGGAGTAGCCGTGCCGGATGTCCGCGGCCAGCGTGTAGACGTCCACCATGCTGGCGGCGCCGGTCACGACGTCCCCGAGCGGCACCTCGCCCACGGCCTGGACGGTGGCCGGGATCGAGGCGAACGGGCCGCCGTCGGGATGGCCCATCACGAGCGCCGACTCCCCGCCGACCAGCTCCGCGCCCAGGGGCATCACCGGCAGGTCGGCGCCGTCGAGGGCGAGCACCGCGAGGTCGCGGGCGGTGTCCAGGTGGACGATCCGCGCGTCGTGGACGCCGCGCTGCGCGTCCGTCACCGTGGGTGCGTCCACGCCGAGCACCACGTGCGCGTTGGTCAGCACGCGGTCCGGGGCCACGGCCACCCCGGAGCCGCTCTGCACCTGGCCGCACTGGGCCGCGGTGCCGGTGAGGCGCACGACGGCGGTCTCGGCGGGGACGCCGGCCGGCTCGGTCTCGGCGGGGGCGGGTTCGGCGGGGTCGGTCTCCGCGGGCTCGGGATCGGCGGCCTCGGCGGGCGCCGAGGCGGAGGTCTCGGCGGGCGCCGGGGCCTCGGTGTCGGAAGGGGCGGGGGCGTCGTCGTCTGGGGTGCCGGGGGCCGGCTCCTCCGGCGTGGCGGAGCCGCCGGACACCGGGGCCGCGTCCTCCGGCTCGGCGGGCCGGGCCGGCGTCGTGGCGGGCGAGGAGGAGGTCGGGGGCGCGGCACGCACGCCGCCGTCGTCGTCAGGGACGGGCACAGGCTCGGGGAGCCGCAGCTCGGGGAGTATGTCCAGGTCCGCCACGGCCGAGCGCGAGCGGGCGGCCCAGGCGAGGGCGGAGTCCGGCAGGACGCGGTCGATCGCGGCGATCACCTGGGAGCGGGCCACCTCGCGGGTCACCGCGCCGGAGCCGGCCGTGGACATGGAGAAGGAGACGAGCCACACCACGAGCGCCCCGGCCACGCCGGCCGCGAGCGCGCCGAGGATCCGGTCCACGAGGCGCAGGGCGGGCAGGTTCACGCGCAGGCGGATCGCCTCGCCGATGGCCGCGCCCACGTACTGGCCCGCGGCCACGAGCAGCACGAGCGTGGCGAGCAGGGCCGCCCACCGCCACTGCGGCGCGGTGACCAGCTGCGCGACCTCGGGCATGGCGTAGAACGCGATCGCCGCGCCGCCGACGAGGCCCACCAGATTGCCCAGGACCACCCACAGGCCGCGGCGATGCCCCTGCACCAGGAGCACCACCAGCAGCACCAGGAGCACGGCGTCCAGCCAAGTCAGGCTCAGCGGCACGGGCGTCCTCCTTCGGCGGCGGCGGGCACCGGCGGCGGCGGGGGCGGAGGGCCCGGTCGGGCCGCCGGAGCGTCCAGGGTATCGGTCCGATCCGGGGTATGGGGCACAATGGAGCGCAGTGGACCGGGCGGCCCTGCCGTCGCGGTGCCAGGAACTCGTTACAGAGAGGACACGCACACCATGGATCTCGAGGTCCTGCGGAAAGCTCCGCTGTTCACCAACCTGGACGACGAGGTGTTCGCCATCCTGACCTCCGAGCTCACGGAGGTGGAGCTCTCCCGCGGCGCGTCCGCGTTCCACGAGGGCGATCAGGGCGATCAGCTGTACGTGATCATGTCCGGCAAGATCAAGCTCGGCCGCACAGCCTCGGACGGCCGCGAGAACCTGGTGGCCGTCCTCGGCCCCGGCGAGATCTTCGGCGAGATGGCCCTGTTCAACCCGGCCCCGCGCAGCGCCACCGCCACCGCGGTCTCCGCCACGCGCCTGGCCGGCCTGCGCCACGAGAACCTGCGCCGCGCCATCGGCTCCTCGCCGGACGTCTCCGTCCAGCTCCTGCAGGCCCTGGCCCAGCGCCTGTCCAAGACCAACGAGTCCCTCGCGGACCTCGTGTTCTCGGATGTGCCCGGCCGCGTGGCCAAGGCCCTCCTGGACCTGGCGGACCGCTTCGGCCGCCCGGCCGCGGACGGCCTGCTCGTGGCCCACGACCTCACCCAGGAGGAGCTCGCCCAGCTGGTCGGCGCCTCCCGCGAGACCGTGAACAAGGCCCTCGCCGAGTTCGTGCAGCGCGGCTGGATCCGGCTCGAGAACCGCGCCGTGGTCATCCTGGACCTGCAGCGCCTGCGCCAGCGCTCGCGCTGACGCCAGGCCCCGACGTCGGCCCGCGCGCCGACGTCCCAGCGCACCGCCGTGGAGCGGGTCGCCCGGTCAGTCCCGGGTGACCCGCTCCACGCGCATCCGGGGAGCGCCGTCGTCGCCGGCCTCGGTCACCAGGCGGTACTCGGGCACCGGCCCGCGCCCCGCGCCCTGGGTGAGGGAGAGCAGGAAGGCGGCGGCGGTGCGGTGCGCGGCCACGCGGCGCACGAGCACCTGGGTCAGGGGCGTGGCCACCTGGTCCAGCGGCGCGACGCCCTCCTCCCCCGCCGGGCCGGGCAGGATCACCGGGCCGGCGACGGCGCGGCGGGCCGACACCCACGCCTGGAGCGCGGGCGCGGTCTCCGGGCGCTCGAGGGGCCGTTGCAGCGGCGGCACGGCGGCGGCGAACACGGCCGTGTCGAAGCGCCGGTGCGCGTGCGGCGCCGAGTGCCAGCGGGCCACGGGCCGCAGCAGGTCGGTGCGCAGACCGAGCCCGCGCGCGGCCAGCATCCGCGGCAGGCTCTCCGCGCCCTCCTCGAGGGAGCTGCCGCCGCCGCCCCAGGTCTCGCCCCGCGCGTCGAGCACCACGTCGGCGTCGGTGCGCCCGGCCAGCAGGACGCCGGCCTCGTCGTGGAGCTCGCGGACGGCGGCGACCACCTGCTGCCGCGCGCAGCGGCGGTCCGTGGTGCCCAGCACGCGGGCCCAGTGGGCCGGGTCCGGGCCGAACCACGCGCACGCGTCGGCGTCGGCCTCGGAGAGCGCGCCGCCCGGCAGGCCGACCCGCCCCAGCGGGGTGCGCCCGGGACGGTGCCGCAGGAACACCTCCGGCCCGTCCTCGCCGTCGCGCACCAGCACCACGGAGGAGGCGGGCCGGGCGGGGCGGACCTGGCGGAAGCGCTGCTCCAGCCACTGGCGGGTCTGCTCCGCCTCGGGTTCCGGGACCGGCAGCAGCGTGCCGGCCGGGTCAGCGGACGCGGACAGTGATCTCCACCTCGACCGGGGCGTCCAGGGGCAGCACGGCCACCCCGACGGCGGAGCGGGCGTGGCGCCCGGCCTCGCCGAAGATCTCGGCCAGCACGTCCGAGGCGCCGTTGAGCACGCCGGGCTGTCCCGTGAAGGAGGGGTCGGAGGCCACGAAGCCGACGACCTTGACGACCTGGGCCACGCGGTCCAGGTCGCCGATCAGCTCGTGGACGGCGGCCACGGCGTTCACCGCGCAGACGCGGGCGAGCTCTTGGGCGCGCTCCGCGCTCACCTCGGCGCCGACCTTGCCCGTGGCGGGCAGGGACCCGGCCACGAACGGCAGCTGGCCGGAGGTGAGCACGAGGTCGCCGTCCCGGATCGCCGGGACGTAGGAGCCCACCGGGGCGGCCACGGCCGGACGCTCGAGCCCGAGCTCGGCGAGGCGGTCGGCCACGGCGCCCTCGCCCCACGTGGGGGCCTGCGCCTTCTCCGCCACGGTCAGGCCGCCTTCGGGCGCTTGAGGTAGGCCACGGGGTTGGGGCCGTCCGGGCCCGGGACCACCGCGACGAGCTCCCAGCCGTCCTCGCCCCACTGGTCGAGGATCTGCTTGGTCGCGTGGATCAGGAGGGGGATCGTGGCGTACTCCCACTTGGTCTGCTCAGTCATGTCCGACAGCCTAGCGAGGCCCGCGGACGCCCGGCTGCGTCCCAGGCGCCCGCGCTACACTCGCGCCCATGGCCTCCCGCACGTCCCGTCGTCTCCCCGAGCCCTCGAGCGCCCTCGGCCGCCTGCTCGCCTTCCTGGGCCTGTCCGCCCTCGCCGGGCTGCTGGTGGCGGCACTGCTGCTGCCGCTGGCCGGCCTGACCGGCGTGGCCGCCGCCTCGGGCCGCGAGATGCTGGACGAGCTGCCGGACGAGCTGCCCGCTGAGCCGGTGTCCGTGCCCTCCCGCATGATCTCGGAGGACGGCGAGGAGATCGCGGTCTTCTACGAGGAGAACCGCATCCCGGTGCCCCTGGACCAGATCTCCGAGCACATGCGCAATGCGATCGTGGCCGTCGAGGACGAGCGCTTCTACGAGCACGACGGCGTGGACGCCCGCGGCCTGATCCGCGCGACCGTGAACAACGCCACGTCCGACTCCACGCAGGGCGCGTCCACGCTCACGCAGCAGTTCGTGAACAACATGCTCGTGAACGTGCAGCAGATCCGCGGCGACTCCCGCCTGACCCTCTCCGGCACCAAGAACGTCTCGGACAAGGTGAAGGAGATCAAGCTCGCGGTCGCCGTCGAGGAGCAGATGACCAAGGACGAGATCCTCGAGGGCTACCTCAACATCGTCCTGTTCTCCGGCCGGGCCTACGGCGTGGAGGCAGCCTCCCGGTACGTGTTCGGCAAGTCCGCCGCAGAGCTGGAGAGCTGGGAGGCCGCCACCCTCGCCGGCATGGTCCAGTCCCCCACCCGCTTCAACCCGGCCCGCAACCCCGAGGAGGCCACCGAGCGCCGCAACCTCGTGCTGGGTGCCATGGAGAAGAACGGCTACCTCACCGAGGAGGAGCACGCCGAGGCCGTGGCCAAGCCCATGGAGGTCGTCATGGAGTCGCGCCCCTCGGGCTGCCTGTACTCCAAGTTCGGCTCCTACTTCTGCGACTACGTGGAGCGCCAGATCCTCGCGGACCCGGCCTTCGGCCCGGACCCGCAGTCCCGCCAGGCCCTGCTGGACCGCGGCGGCCTGACCATCCGCACCACGATCGACTCCGAGCTGCAGAAGGCCGCGGAGGAGAACCTGCGCAAGTCCGTGCCCAACAACGAGTCTCTGGGCGCCGGCCACGCGCTGACCTCCGTGCAGGCCGGCACCGGCAACATCGTCACCATGGCGCAGAACACCGAGTACGCCATCCAGGACGAGCTCGGCCACACCTCGCTGAACTTCAACGTGGACCGCGAGTGGGGCGGCGGCCAGGGCTTCCAGGCCGGCTCGACCCTCAAGCCCTTCGTGGCCCTGACCTGGCTGCGCAACGGCAACCGGATGGTCGACTCCGTGGACGCGTCCCGCAACGTCTACCCCACGGGCACCCGCTTCGAGGCCTCCTGCCGGCCGGGCGGCTACACCACCATCGGCGGCACCTGGCAGTTCAAGAACGTCATCCCCGGGATGCTCCGCCAGGTCCGCGTGGACGAGGGCCTGTTCTGGTCCGTGAACACCCCCACCGTGGCCACGGCGTACCAGATGGACCTGTGCGACATCACGAGCCTGACCACCCAGCTGGGCATCACCCGCGCGTTGGACAGCTCGCCGCTGCAGCCGGACGACCCCTCGTTCCTGCTCGGCAAGGACTCCATCGCCCCGCTCTCCCTGGCCGGCGCCTACGCGGCCATCGCCGCGGACGGCCTCTACTGCGAGCCCCGCGCCATCCTGGAGGTCACGGACACCATGGGCAACCAGTACGACGTCGCCGGCCCGCAGTGCGACCAGGTGGTGGACCCGAAGCACATCGCCGAGCTGATGCCGGTCCTGCGGCACATCGGCGGCTTCAACATCGCCGAGGAGGGCGCCGGCTACGAGTTCGGCGGCAAGACCGGCACCAACGACAACGTCTCCTCCACCTGGTTCACGGGCTTCACCACCGAGCTGGCCACCGCCGTGTGGACCGGCCGCTACAACAACCTGAAGTCCATGACCGGCGAGACCGTGAACGGCGAGGTCCGCAACCCGTTCTACTCGACCTCCATCAACGGCCCCTCGTGGCTCGAGTACAACCAGCTCGCCAAGGAGAAGTACCCGCCGGGCGAGCTGCCCGACTGGGACGGCCCGCAGTCCGAGGACCCGGGCGCGGAGGGCGAGCACCCGGACGGCACCGCCTTCCACATCGACGACCTCGACCGCGGCGGGCCCCAGCCCCAGGCCGTCCCGGGCAACTGACCCGCATGCGTCCTTCCGTCACCGCCCCGCGCCGGCTCGTCCGCGCGGGGTCCCGGGCCGCCGTCGGGATGGGGGCCGCCGCCGCGCTGGGGCTGGCCTGGGGCCTCGTGGAGGCCGAGGCCCGCGTGGTCCGCACGCACCGGCTCGCCGTGCTGCCCGCCGGCGCGAACCCGGTCCGGGTGCTGCACCTCTCGGACATCCACCTGCTGCCCCGCAACCGCTCCCGGATGGCGTGGCTGCGCGGGCTGGACGCGCTCGAGCCGGACCTCGTGGTCAACACGGGGGACAACATCTCCGCCGCCGCGTCCGTGCCGCTCGTCCTGAACGCGTTGGGCCCGCTGCTGCGCCGCCCCGGCGTGTTCGTGCCCGGCTCGAACGACTACTACGAGCCCAAGCCGGCCAACCCGTTCCGCTACTTCGCCGGGCCGTCCCGGATGGACGAGGACCGGGCCCGGCTGCCCACCGAGGCGCTCTTCGGGGCTTTCCGGGCCGCCGGCTGGGCCGACCTGACCAACCGCGGGTCCGTGCTGAGCGTGCCCACGCGCGCCGGGACCGTGCTCGAGGTCCTCGCCGCCGGCACCGACGACCCGCACCTGGGCCTCGACGACTGGGGCGGCTTCCCGGCCCCGGCTCCGGCTCCGGGGGACGCCGCGGCCTCCGGCCCGGCGTCCGCCCACGACGACGGCGCGGCCGGGCCCGGCGGGGACGGCCGGTTCCGGCTCGGGGTCACCCACGCCCCCTACCGCCGCGTGCTGGACGCCATGACCGCCGACGGCGCCGACCTGCTGCTGGCCGGGCACACCCACGGCGGCCAGGTCTGCCTCCCCGGGTTCGGCGCCCTCGTGACCAACTGCGACCTGCCGCGCGCCCAGGCCTCCGGGGTCTCCACGTGGACCGCCGCCGGGCGCACCGTGCCGCTCGAGGTGTCGGCGGGACTGGGCACCGCGCCGTCGGCCCCCGTGCGCTTCGCGTGCCGGCCCGAGGCCGTGGTGCTGGAGCTGCTCCCCCGCGCTTGAGCGGCTGACCTGGGGCTGTCCTGTCCGGGCCCGGCGGTAGAGTACCCGCTGTGACGCGCACCGCAACCCGACCGCTGCCCCTGCGCGAGGCCCTCCAGGGCGTCGCCCCCTACCTGCAGGGCGTGCGCGGGCGATGGGTGCTCGGCCTGCTCTCCGCGATGGCCGCGGGCCTGGTCGCCCTCGCGATCCCGCAGGTCGTCCAGGTGCTCGTGAACACCGTGTTCGCCGAGGCCGCTCCCGGGACGGCCGGCACCGCCGACCCCGCCGCGGGCGTGTGGTGGGCGGCCGGCGCGCTGGCCCTGCTCGGCCTGGCCGAGGCGCTGTTCATCTGGCTGCGCCGCTTCTTCATCCTGCCGCCGGCGGCGGACGTGGAGAACCGGGCCCGCATCAGCATCTACCGGCGCCTGCAGCGCCTGCCCGTCGCGTTCCACGACGCCTGGGCCTCCGGCCAGCTGCTCTCCCGCGCCCAGGGGGACCTGGCGCTGCTGCGCCGCTGGATCGCCTTCGGCTCCGTGATGCTCGTGGTGGAGTCGGTGACCATCGTGGTCGGCCTCGTCCTGCTGTTCGTGATGTCCTGGCAGCTGGCCCTGCTGTACCTGGTCGCGGCCGTGCCGATCATGATCCGCTCGTTCCGCTTCCGCACCGACTTCCGGGCAGCCTCCCGCCTCTCCCAGGACCAGGCCGGCGACCTCGCCACCACCGTGGAGGAGTCCGTGCACGGCATCCGCGTGCTCAAGGCCTTCGGCCGCGGCCCGGACGCGCTGGACGGCTTCCGCGGCGAGGCCGAGACCCTGCAGGGCACCGAGGTGCACAAGGCCTCCGTGCTGGCCAAGTTCATCTCCCTCACCGTGTCCCTGCCGGAGCTCGTGCTCGGCGTCGCGCTGGGCCTCGGCCTGTACCTCGTGGCGGTCGGGGACCTCACGGTGGGCGCGCTGGCCGCATACTTCGCCACGACGGCGGTGCTCGCCCGCCCCGTGGAGGGCGTGGGCCAGCTGATGGGCATGACCCTCTCCGCCAAGACCGCCATCGACCGCCACCTCGAGGTGATGCGCGTGCCCGTGGCCGTCGCCTCCCCCGCCGGCACGGACGCCGCGGAGGAGGAGGCCACCTCCCGTGCCGTGGCCTCGAGCGCGGCGGAGGACTCGCCCGTCGTGACGGACGGGCTGCCGCCGTCGTCGGGCCGGCTCGCCTTCCGGGACGTCGTCTTCCGCTACCCGGACGCCCCCGAGGACTCCCGCCCCCTGCTCGCCGGGGTGGACCTGGAGCTGACGCCCGGGGAGACCATGGCGCTCGTGGGCGTCACGGGCTCCGGCAAGTCCACCCTCGTGCAGCTCGTGCCGCGCCTGCTGGACGTCACCGCGGGCGTCGTCGAGGTGGACGGCACGGACGTGCGCGCGTACCCGCTGGACGAGCTGCGCCGCCGCGTGTCCATCGCCTTCGAGGACGCCACCCTGTTCTCGGACACCGTCCGCGCCAACGTGCTGCTCGGCGCCCCCGCCGAGGTCACCGCGGACGGGCTGGACTCCCCACGCGCCCAGGCGCTGCTGGACCTGGCCCTGGACACCGCCCAGGCCGGGTTCGCCCGCGACCTGCCCGTGGGCGTGGACACGGAGATCGGCGAGGAGGGGCTGAGCCTGTCCGGCGGGCAGCGCCAGCGCATCGCCCTGGCCCGCGCGATCGCCGCCCGCCCGGACGTGCTCGTCCTGGACGACCCGCTCTCCGCCCTGGACGTGCGCACCGAGGAGGCCGTCACCGGCCGGCTGCGCGAGGTCCTGGCGGGCACCACCACGCTCATCGTGGCCCACCGGCCCTCCACCGTGGCCCTCGCCGACCGCGTGGCCGTGCTGCAGGACGGGGCGATCCACGACGTCGGCACGCACGCCGAGCTGCTCGCCCGCTCGGCCGCCTACCGGGAGATCATCACCACCGGCGCCGCCGAGGACCGCAGCCTCGCCGGGCTCGCGGACGCCGCCCACGACGACGCGGCGCTCGCCGCCGCCACGGACGCCGCCCGGCCCCCGGCCGGAGCCGCGCGCCCACCCGCAGGCCGGACCGCCGGCCGGGAGGAGACCCGATGAGCCCGCGCCGCCGCACCGGATCGACCGCCGCGCCCGAGACCTCCACCCTGTCAGTGGTGGACGCCGCCGCGGCCCGGGACCTGCGGGTGCTCGGCGTGCGCGCCGAGGAGACCCTCGAGTACACCCCCGAGGAGCGCCGCCACGTCCGCCGCCGTTCCTGGGCGCTGCTGCGCCAGCTCGCCGGCCCCGTGAAGGGGATGCTGTGGCTCACGGTGGTCCTCGTGGTCGTCTCCAACGCCGCGCGCGCTGCGGTGCCGCTGGTGATCGCCTGGGCGATCGACTGGGGCCTGCCCCAGGTCGTCGAGGCCGTGCGCACCGGGGCAGACGCGTGGGGCGTCGTCGTGCTGGTGGGCGGGGCCTACGCCCTCACCGGCGTCACCGGCGGCGTGCTGCTGGGCCTGTACCAGTGGCTCACGGCGCGCGCGAGCCAGCGCATGCTGCTCGCGCTGCGCGTGCGCGTGTTCCGGCACACCCAGCGGCTCTCCCTGGGCTTCCACGAGAAGTACACGTCCGGGCGCGTGATCTCCCGGCAGACCTCGGACCTCGAGGCGCTGCGCGAGCTGCTCGACCAGGGCGTGTCCTCGCTCGTCTCCGGCGTACTGTTCATGGCGTTCACCGCGGTGTCCATCGTGCTGCTGGACCCGCCCTCGGCCCTCGTGCTGCTCGTGGCGTTCATCCCCGTGGCCGTCGCCGTGCGCTGGTACCAGAAGCGCTCCGAGGAGGCCTACCGGCGCTCCCGGGTGTCCTCGGCGCGCGCGATCGTGCACTTCGTGGAGACCATGACCGGCATCCGCGCCGTGCAGGCCTTCCGCCGCCAGCGCGCCAACGAGGCGAAGTACACCCGCCTGGCCACCGACTACCGGGACGACATGGTGCACACGCTCACCCTGTTCGGCGTCCTGCAGCCCGTGCTCGTGGTGACCGGCAACCTCACCGTGGCGGCGCTGCTCGTGTTCGGCGGGCTCCGGGTGCTCTCCGGCGACCTCGAGGTGGGCGTGCTCGTGGCCCTCGTGCTCGCCGGCCGCCGCGTGTTCCAGCCCATGGAGATGGTGGCCATGTTCTACTCCTCGTTCCAGTCCGCCGGCGCGGCCCTGGAGAAGGTCTCGGGCCTGCTCGAGGAGGAGCCCGCCGTGGTCGAGGCGCCCGAGCCCACCCCACTGCCCGGGGCCGCGGCCGCCGGCGAGGGCGTGGCCTCCGGGCGGATCGCGTTCCGGGACGCCGTTTTCGGCTACGGCCCCGAGAAAGTGGTCCTGCCCGAGTTCGACCTCACCGTGCCGGCCGGGCAGACCGTGGCCGTGGTGGGCCAGACCGGCGCCGGCAAGTCCACGCTGGTGAAGCTGATCGCGCGGTTCTACGACCTCACGTCCGGCTCCCTCACCCTGGACGGGGTCGAGCTGAAGGAGCTGGCGAGCGCGGACCTGCGGCGCAACGTGGTGATGGTGACCCAGGAGGCGTTCCTGTTCTCCGGGACGGTGGCCGAGAACATCGCGCTGGGCCGACCGGGCGCCTCCGAGGCCGAGATCCAGGCCGCCGCGCGCGCTGTGGGCGCCCACGAGTTCATCCTCGACCTGCCCGAGGGGTACGACACAGACGTCTCCAAGCGCGGCGGGCGGCTCTCCGCCGGCCAGCGGCAGCTCGTGTCCTTCGCCCGCGCGTTCCTGGCCGACCCGGCCGTGCTCATCCTCGACGAGGCCACCAGCTCCCTGGACCTGCCCAGCGAGCGGCTGGTCCAGGACGGCCTCGAGCGGCTGCTGGGCAACCGGACGGCGCTGATCATCGCGCACCGGCTGAGCACCGTGGAGATCGCCGACCGCGTTCTCGTGGTGCACGACGGCCGCGTGGTGGAGGACGGCTCCCCCGCCGAGCTCGTGGCCGTCGGCGGCCGCTTCGCCGCCCTGCACCGGGCCTGGGAGGACTCGCTCGTCCCCGACGACGCCTGACCGGCCCGGCCTCGGGCACTTTCGCTCGGGAAATCGTCGCTACGTCGCCGGAATCCTGGGATGGTAGCGACGATTTCCCGAGCGAAAGTCAGGGACGGTGGCGGCGCACCCAGGCGATGGCGCGCCGGAACCCGTCGAGCCGGTCGTCGGCGGTGAGCCTCAGCGACCGCCAGCCGCGGTCGTGGAACCAGCCGTCCCGCCGCGCGTCGCGGGCCTGCTGCTCGCGAGAACGGTGATGCCCGCCGTCGTACTGCAGCGCCAGCCTCCAGTCCCGATACCCCAGGTCCGCGACGGGCGCGAACCGGTCGCCGGGGTCCCCGGAGACCTGCAGCTCCGGCTCCGGAAGGCCGGCGTCCACCAGCGCGAGCCGCAGCTCGGTCTCCGGCGGCGAGTCGGCCCCCACCCGCACCAGGTCCAGGGCCCCCCGGGCCGCGCGCACGCCCTTGAACCGCCCCGCCCGGCGCAGCGCCGCCCGCAGCGCCTCGACGCTCGTCACGGGCTCGCCCCGCCGCCCGTCCCCCGCGATCCACGGACGGTTCACGAGCGCGTCCCCGGCGATCACCAGCGGATCCACCGGACCCCGCGGCATCAGCGAGGCCAGGTCCAGCCACGTCCGCTCCACCGACGTGACGGCGATCCCGTGCAGCGCCACCACGTCCTCCTGCGGCACGGAGCGCCCGTGCGTGACCACCCCGGACCGGTCGCAGACGCCGCGCCCGTGCCGCCGGCTCACGTGCAGCCGCCCGTCCGGCCGCACCCACGGCGGCACCGTCAGCCGGTGCAGCAGCAGCGCGCTCAGGTGGGAGACCACTCCCCCGGTCAAGGGCACGACGGCGGCTGCCTCCTCCGGCACCCACGGCAGGGGGTCCACGGGGTAGCCGAGGTCGGCCCACTCGCCGCGCTCGGCCTCCCGGGCCCGGTGGAGCCCCTGGCTCACGCGGCGCAGATCGGCGCGGCGGGTGCGCTCGACCGAGACGCCGGCGCGGCGGAGGTCGGCCGCGCCGAAGGGGAGGTCGGAGAAGGCGGCGGGCAGGGGGGCGGGTTCACGAGGCGACATGTCGCGAACACTGGCCCGTCCGGCGTCGGGCCGATCACCGGAGCGGGCCGTCCGTGGACGGGCGCGCGGCCGCCGTCGTCTGTGCAGGACCGGACGCCCCACCCACCCCCGGACTTTCGCTCGGGGAATCGTCGCTACCGCGCCGAAATCCCGGCATGGTAGCGACGATTTCCCGAGCGAAAGCGCCCGTGTGGGCGGCGAAAGCGCCCGTTGTGGGCCGGGGGTCAGGCCTCGAAGGGGCGGCCCGTGAGCCGCTCGTACGCCTCCACGTAGCGGGCGCGGGTCTTCTCCACGACGTCGGCGGGCAGCTCCGGCGGCTCGGCCCCGGAGGCGCGGTCCCAGCCGGATGCGTCGCTCGTGAGCCAGTCGCGGACGAACTGCTTGTCGAAGCTGGCCTGGGCGCGGCCGGGCTCGTAGTCCTCGGCGTCCCAGAAGCGGGAGGAGTCGGGGGTGAGGACCTCGTCGCCGAGCACCACCTGGCCGGTGGCGGGGTCCACGCCGAACTCGACCTTCGTGTCGGCCAGGATGATGCCGGCGTCGCGCGCGATCGCCTCGGCGCGGGAGTACAGGTCCAGGGTGAGGTAGCGCAGCCGCTCGGCGGCCTCGGCCCCCACCCGCTCGCTCATCTGCTCGAACGTGATGTTCTCGTCGTGCTCGCCGACCTCCGCCTTCGCGGACGGGGTGAAGATCGCCGGGTCCAGGCGGGAGCCGTCCACGAGCCCCGTGGGCAGCGGCAGGCCGGTGACGGTCCCGGACTCGCGGTACTCGGCCAGGCCGGAGCCGGTGAGGTAGCCGCGGGCGATGCACTCCACGGGGAACATCCGCAGGCGCTTGACCACCATGGCACGGCCGGCCACGGCCTCGGGCACGTCCGTGCTCACCACGTGGTGCTCCACAGGCGCGCCGGCGGCGCCGTTGTACCCCTCGGAGAGCCGCTCGAACCACCACAGCGTGAGCTGGGTGAGCACGGCGCCCTTGTCCGGGATGGGCGGGGAGAGCACGTGGTCGTAGGCGCTGATCCGGTCGGAGGCCACCACGAGCAGGGTCTCGGACTCGCCGGGGGCGGCGTCGGCGGGCTCGTAGAGGTCGCGCACCTTGCCGGAGTACACGTGGCGCCAGCCCGGCAGCTCGAGGGCCTCGGCGCCGGCGAAGCCGCGGGGCGCGGCTCCGGAATGGGGCGCGGTGTCGGACGCGGGGGTCTCGTGGCTCATCGTGCGTCCTCCCCGGCCTGTCCGGCCTGCCCGACGGCGGCGGGGACGGCGATCTCGCCGCGCTCGGCCTTGAGCCCGATGTCGGTGCGCCACTGGGCGCCGTCGAAGCGGATCCGCTCCACGCCGGCGTAGGCCCGCTCGCGCGCCTGCGCGAGGTCGGCGCCGCGGCCGACGACGGCCAGCACCCGGCCGCCGGCGGTCACCACGTCGTCCCCGGACGTCGCGGTGCCCGCGTGGATCACGTGCACGCCCTCGAGCGCCTCGGCGTCCGCCAGGCCCGTGATGACGTCGCCCTTGGAGGAGGTCGCGGGGTAGCCGGCGGAGGCCATGACCACGTCCACGGCGACGTCGTCGCTCCACTCCAGCGCGCGGTCGGCGCCGAGCCGGCCGGCGGCGGCGTCGGCGAGCAGCCCGCCCAGCGGGGTCGTCAGGCGGGCGAGCACGGCCTGCGTCTCGGGGTCGCCGAAGCGCACGTTGAACTCGATGACCTCGACGCCCTTGGCGGTCACGGCGAGGCCGCAGAACAGCACGCCCGTGAAGGGGGTGCCGCGGCGGGCCATCTCGGCCAGCACGGGGCGGGCCACGCGGTCCATGACCTCCTCGGTGAAGCCCTCGGGCAGCCACGGCAGCGGCGTGTAGGCGCCCATGCCGCCGGTGTTGGGGCCGGCGTCGCCGTCGTGGATGCGCTTGAAGTCCTGCGCGGGGGTGAGGGCGACGGCGTCGGTGCCGTCGCAGAGCACGAAGAGGGAGACCTCGGGGCCGTCGAGGAAGTCCTCGATGACCACGGTCCCGCCGGCGTCGAAGCAGGCCTGGGCGTGGGCGAGGGCCTCGGCCCGGTCGGAGGTGACCACGACGCCCTTGCCGGCGGCGAGGCCGTCGTCCTTGACCACGTGCGGGGCGCCGAATTCGTCCAGGGCGGCGGCTGCCTCCTCGGCGGTGGCGCAGATGCGGGAGCCGGCGGTGGGCACGCCCGCGGCGGCCATGACCTCCTTGGCGAACGCCTTGGACGCCTCGAGCTGCGCGGCGGCCCGGGAGGGGCCGAACACGGCGAAGCCGGCCTCGCGCAAGGCGTCGGAGACGCCGGCGGCGAGCGGGGCCTCAGGGCCGACCACCACGAGGTCGGCGGCCAGCTCGCGGGCCAGGGCGACGACGGCGTCGGGGTCGGTGGCTTCGACGGCGTGCAGGGCCGCGAGGGCGGCCATGCCGGCGTTGCCGGGGGCCGCGTGGAGCTCGCCGACCTGCGGATCACGGGAGAGGGCGGCGAGCAGCGCGTGTTCGCGGCCGCCGTTGCCGAGCACAAGGGTCTTCACGAGCCTCAAGCCTACGCGGTGGCCCTGGCCGGTCCGGGCGGAGGACCCCTACCGTGGGGTGCATGACGATGCCTCCCCTGCACCACGGCCGACCCGACGACGACGGGGACCCCCGCGATCCCCGACGCGCGGTCGGACGCGGCATGGGCCCGAGACTGAACTCGGCGTGGCTGTTCGTGGGCGTGATGTTCACGTGCGCCCTGATCGGGTTCTGGACGCTGCGCGGGCTGGGGTTCGCCCGCGGCGACCTGAGCCTGCCGGCCGCCCTGGGCGTGCTGGCGGTGGCGGCGGTGGCCGCCGCGGTGATCACCCGGTTCGTGCGGCGCCGCTGACGGCCGCCGCCCGGGGGCGCCGACGGGCGGCCCGCAGGGCGGTCCGCCAGGCCCCGGTCCGGACGGCCGGCCTCACCGGATGATGCGGCGGCGCCGGGCCTCGTCCACGGCGCGGGTGCGGTTGTCCACGCCGAGCTTCTGGAACACGTGCACCAGGTGCGTCTTCACGGTGGCCTCGGAGATGAACAGCTCCTTCGCGGCGGCCTTGTTGGTGGCCCCGCGCGCGATCAGCTCCAGCAGCTCGATCTCCCGCGCAGAGAGCACGTCCGCGCCGCCGGCCATCCGGCCCATGAGGGTGGCGGCCACCTGCGGGGCGAGCGCCTTCTGTCCGGCGGCGGCCTGCCGCACGGCGCGGGCGATCTCCTCGCTGGGCGCGTCCTTGAGCAGGTAGCCGGCCGCCCCGGCGTCCACGGCGGCGAGGATGTCCGCCTCGGTGTCGAACGTGGTGAGGATGAGCACCTGCACGTCCGGCCGCCGCTCGCGCACGGCCCGCGTGGCGCTGACCCCGTCCATGCCCTCGCCCATCTGCAGGTCCATCAGCACCACGTCCACGGGGCCGGCCGCGGCCTCCAGGATCCGGAGCGCCTCGGCGCCGTCGGCGGCCTCGGCCACCACCCGCAGGTCCGGGTGGGCCTCGACGACGGCGCGCACCCCCGCCCGCACCACCGGGTGGTCGTCCACCAGCATCACGTGCACGGTCATCCCCGCTCCCGCCTCTCGTCCTCCTCGGCCCGACCCGCAGCGGCGGGCAGGGGCACGCGCAGGGCGACGACGGTGCCCTCGCCCGGCGCAGACTCCACCGAGGCATGACCACCGACGCCCGCGAGCCGCTCGCGCACGCTCGCCAGCCCGACGCCGGTCCCGGCCCCAGGGCCGGCGGGCCTCCGTGCCCCGGCCCCCTGCGTCCCGGCCCCAGTCCCCTGCGTCCCCGCGTCTCCCGTGACCACGGCCTCCGGGCGGAACCCGACGCCGTCGTCGGCGACGTCCACGGCGAGCTCCCCCGGCAGCCACGCGAGGGTGACGCGGGCGCGCGTGCCCCTCGCGTGGGCGGCCACGTTGGCCAGGGACGCCTGGACGGCGCGCAGCAGCGCGGCCTCCACGGCCTCGGCCACGGGCACCGGCGTGCCCACCACCTCCACGTCCGCGGCCACGGGCGTGCCCGCCGCCGCCTGCCGCTCGGCGAACCCGGCGACCGCGCGCTCGACCGCCGCCACGAGGGAGGCCCCGCCGGTGGCGCGCAGGTCCCGCACGAACCGGCGCGACTCGTCGAGGTTCTCCGCGGCGGTGGTGCGGACGGTCTCCATGCGGGTGCGGGCGAGCGCGGGGTCCTGCGCGTCCAGGGCGTCCTGCGCGGCACGGGAGACCAGCACGATCGAGGCCAGGCCCTGGGTGAGGGTGTCGTGGATCTCGCGGGCCAAGCGCTCGCGCTCCTCGCCCACGCCGGCGCGGTGCTGGGTGCGGGCGAGCTCGGCCTGGGCGGCGCGCAGTTGCTCGGCCACGTCCCGCTGTCGCTCGGACTCCTGGTGCAGGGCGCGGTATGCCCCGGAGAGCACCACGGCCACGGCCGCGCCCACGAGCGGGCCGATCACCGCGGCCGGGCGCACGCCCTCGTCCACGCCGGCGGCCATCCCGGCCACCACGACAGCGGCCATCGCCGCCACGAGGACCGGCCCGGCGATCCGCCGGGCCGTCGCCGTGCGGGCCGTGCGCGCCACCACGTGCAGCGCCACGAAGAACAGGGGGAAGGCCACCCATGCGAAGTCCCGGTGCTGGGCCACGAGCAGGCCCCACAGGGCGAGCACGAGCGCCAGCCAGAGCAGCGCCGGGCCGCGCCCCACGTCCTCGCCCCGGCCCCAGCGGCGGCGCTCCACGAGCGTGCCGGCCAGGTAGACGCCGGCCAGCAGTGCGGTGCACCCGGTCAGCGCGAGCGCCGCCGGGGCCGGCGCCCCCGTCCGGGACAGGTCCGCGAGCGCCCGTCCCAGGCCCACGGCCAGGAGCACGGCGAACGCCACGTGCAGGGCCACGCGCAGGCCGGCGAGCACGGCGGCGGCACCGGTCTCGGCGGGTGCCCCGGCGGTGTCGGCGGAGAGTCGGGTGGCGGGCATGGCTCCAGCGTAGGACCGCCCCCGGACGCGACACGGCCCTGCCCCGGGGGTCCGGCGCCGGATCAACCATTCGGTTGACCCGGGGCCATCCGCCACGGGCGATGCGCCCGCGGCGCCGCGGCGGAAGGGTGGAGGAAGCCTCGGATCCGGGCCCTCCGGCACCCCGCACCCCGCCTGCCGGCCCCGGACCACCGCCCGGCCCCCGCACCACCGCCCGCCCCGACCTCCTCACCCTCCTCCTCCCCCGAAAGGACGCACGCCGTGTTCCTCGCGCTCCGCGACCTGCGCTTCGCCACCGGACGATTCGCCCTCATGGGCTCCGTGGTGGCCCTCATCAGCCTGCTGCTGGTCATGCTCTCCGGCCTCACCGCAGGGCTGGGCGGCCAGAACACGGCCGCCCTGGACCGGCTCGAGGAGCAGGGCGTGCAGCGCCTCGTGTTCGGCGGCGCGGCCGGCCAGGAGGCCACCGCCTCCTTCACCCAGTCGGAGTTCACCGCAGAGCAGCGCGACGCGTGGGCCGCCACGGACGGCGTGGCCTCCGTGGAGCCGCTGGGCGTCAGCCAGGGCCGCGCGGTCGGCCTGGCGCACGGCGTGGAGACGGACGAGGCGGGCCGGGCCGACGTCGCCGACGTGCCCACCACAGGCGTGGCCTCCACCGCGTTCCTCGGCCTGGTCCCGGGCGGCGCCGACGCCCCGGCCGCGCTCGCGCCGGGCGAGGTCGTGCTGAGCTCCGACGTCGCCGACTCCCTCGGTGCGCAGGCGGGCGACGCCGTCGCCGTCTCCGGCTTCGTGTTCACGGTGGCGGAGGTGGTCCCGAACGAGTTCTACTCCCACTCCCCGGTGACCTGGCTGGCGCTCGAGGACTGGAGGGCGATCTCCCACACCGCAGACGACGCGGTGCTCGGCACCGCGGGCCTTGTGCGGTTCGCCGCGGGTGCGGACCCGGACGCCGTCGCCGCGGCGGGCGACGCCGCGGCCGGCACGGTCTCGGACACGGTCCGCGGCTCCTACGCGGCGCTGCCCAGCTACCGCTCCGAGAACGGCTCGCTCACGACGATGCAGGGCTTCCTCTACGGCATCTCGGCGCTCGTGGTGATCGCGTTCCTGTCCATCTGGACGGTCCAGCGCACGCGGGACATCGCGGTGCTCAAGGCCCTCGGCGGCACGGACGGGTGGGTCCTGAAGGACGCGCTCACGCAGGCGGCGTTCGTGCTGCTGGGCGGCGTCCTGGTGGGCACCGCGCTGGCCGCCGGGATCGGCGTGCTCGCCGCGCGGGGCGTGCCGTTCGAGCTGTCCTGGGCCACCACTCTCGTGCCCGCCGCCGGGATCCTCGTGCTCGGCATGCTCGCCGCCGTCACCGCGGTGTTCCGCGTGACCCGCATCGACCCGCTGGTCGCCCTGGGCGGCAACTGACCGCCGACGACGGCGCCCCGCGGCGCCGTCGTCCCCCGCCTGCCCGCGCCCCCTGGAGAAGGAAGAAGGACCACCATGACCACGAGCCTCGCCCCGCAGACCGACCTCGACCCGATGCGCACCCCGGCCGCCGCGGCCGCCCATCGGATCGCCTCGGGCACCGCGGCCCCGGACGACTCCGGCGGCGCCCCTGCCCTGTCCGTGCGGGACCTCGTCCTGGAGTACCCGGACGGCGAGCGCGGCGTGCTGCGCGCCCTGGACGAGGTCTCCCTGGACCTGCACGCCGGCACGTTCACGGCCCTGGTGGGCCCGTCCGGCTCCGGCAAGTCCTCGCTGCTGGCCGTTGCCGCAGGCCTCGTGCCCCCGACCTCCGGGACCGTGACCGTGGCCGGCCGCGAACTCACCGGGCTCTCCCGCACGGAGCGCACGGGGCTGCGGGGCCGGGAGATCGGCGTGATCTTCCAGCAGCCGAACCTCATCCCCTCGCTCACGGCGGCGGAGCAGCTCGAGCTCTCCGTGCACCTGGACCGGGACGCCACGCGCGCGGACCGGAAGGCCGCCAGGGACCGGGCCATGGCGCTGCTGGAGCGCGTGGACCTGGCCGACCAGGCCGGCAAGCGGCCGCACCAGCTCTCGGGCGGGCAGCGGCAGCGCGTGAACATCGTGCGTGCCCTCATGGCCTCGCCCGCGCTGCTGCTCGTGGACGAGCCCACCTCGGCGCTGGACCGCGAGCGCTCGGCCGCCGTCGTCGACCTGCTGGGGGCGCTGACCCGGGACGAGGGCACGGCCACGCTGATGGTCACGCACGACCACGAGTTCCTCGCCGCCACGGACCGCACGCTAAACATGGTGGACGGGCGGCTGACCGACTGAGCCCGCGGGGCGCGGCCGCTGGGTGGCGCCCCGGCCCGCGGCCCGCCGCGTCCGCCGCGCTCCCTAGGATGGGCGCATGACGCAGACCCCCTCCGCCACGTTCGCCCTCGCCGACGCCGTCGAGCTCGTCCACGTGGTCCGCAACGGCTTCGTGGAGTCCCGCACCCCCGGCGCGGCCGTGGTGACCGGCCCGGACGGGGCCGTGCTGGCCGCGCTCGGCCCGGTGGACGCGCTGATCTACCCCCGCTCCACGCTCAAGCCGTTCCAGGCCATCGCCTCGCTGCGCCACGGCGCTCGCCTGGAGGGCGAGGAGGTGGCCATCGCGTGCGGCTCCCACCGTGGCACCGCGGCCCACCGCGAGCTGGCCGCGCGGATCCTCGCCGAGGCCGGACTGTCCGCGGCGGACCTGCAGTGCCCGCCGGACTATCCGGCGGACGCCGCGGAGATCGTGCGGTTCGCCCAGGACCTCGAGCACGGCGCGGAGAAGACGCCGCTGGCGTACAATTGCTCCGGCAAGCACGCGGGCTTCCTGGCCGCGTGCGTGGCCGCGGGGCACGACGTCGGCACGTACCTTGAGCCCGACCACCCGCTGCAGGCCGAGGTGGAGCGGGTCATCGAGGAGTACTGCGGCGAGCCCGTGGCCCACACGGGCACGGACGGCTGCGGGGCGCCGGCCGCCGTGCTGTCCCTGACGGCGCTGGCCCGGGGCATCGGAAAGGTGGCCTCCGCACCGTGCCGCCGGGACGCCGAGATCCACGCGGCCACCGTGGCGAACGCGATGCTCGAGCACCCGTGGGCGGTGCACGGGCAGTCCAGCTCCAACACCGTGGTGATGCGCGAGCTGGGCCTGCTGGCCAAGCTCGGCGCGGACGGGGTGATGGTCATGGCCGCCCCGGACGGCACGGCCGTGGCCGTCAAAGCGCTCGACGGCGGCACGCGGGCCGGCAACCTCGTGGCGCTCGCGCTCCTGGCCCAGTTCGCCCCGGACCACGTGGACGCGGACCGGCTGCCCGCGGTGCTGGAGACGGTGGCCCCGAAGATCCTCGGCAAGGGCGAGCCCGTGGGCGCAGTGCGCCTGGCCCGCCCCGTCCTGGACCTGCTGGACTGAACGGGCCGATGACCACCGGCTCCGTCCCCCGCCGCCGCATCCCCGTGCCCGAGGGGCACGCGGCGCTGACCTCGTGGGCGCGCACGCACGCGCAGGACCCTGCCTCCGCGGCCGCCCTGCCGCGCTCCACGCGGGCCACCGCCGTGCGCTTCGCCCTTGAAGAGCTCGCCACCCGCGTGCCCGGGAACTCGGTGGAAGTGCGGGTGCCGCCCTTCGGCGTCGCCCAGGCGATCCCCGGGCCCCGCCACACCCGCGGCACCCCGCCCAACGTGGTGGAGATGGACGCGGTCACGTGGATGTCCCTGGCCACGGGGCTGCTGGGGTGGGCGGACGCCGTCGGGACCGGCGCGGTGCGCGCCTCCGGCACCCGCGCGGACCTCGGCGCGCACCTGCCGCTGATCCGGCCGTGAGACTCCTGTGACGCGGGTCACACGCATGCCGAAAAGACTGGCCGAAAGTACTCTCTGGGAAATACCCCGGCCGAGACTATGATCTGCTCATCCGCACAGCGGTCAGGCCGGGGGGCCTGTGAGCGTCCGCACCCCCGCTGATGCATCCGATTCGGATGCCAGTCAGAGAGCTCATACACATGAAGCGAATCCATTCCGCCCTCGCCGCCGTCGTTGTGGCCGCCGCTGTCATCGCACCGGGGGCTTCGGCCGCGACGATCTACGAACACATCAACGACGGGGGCGCCGCTCTGGGTAACGACCAGATCAGCAGCTGGTACGCCAGCTGATCACGATGGCGAGGGAGCGGCCACCTTCGGCCGCCCCCTCGCAACGTCGATTTCCCGTGCCACCATCGTTCACCAAGGATCGCTCTCCATGAAGACCCGCTTCACCGCAGCTGCATTTGCCTTGATGGGTTCACTCCTGCTCTCCGCCTGTGGGGACGGGTCCGTCACCCCCGACCCGGATGCGACGGCTCGCCTCGACAGGGACAGCGGGCAGGTGATCCTGCCCTTGGACGACTACGCGATCACGCGCGCGGACGAAGACGTCATGACCCGCGCTCGCCTCGCCATTCTGCGCAGCTGTCTGCAGCCCAAGGGCCACAACGGTGTCGCCCCGCCAGCGTCCGCCGGCTCCACCGAGGAGCGTCCCTACGGCCTGTGGCTGCCGGAATTCGCCGCATCGAACGGATTCGCGCTCCAGCCGCTCGGCGACGCCCCGGATCTGACGCCGCCGCCCGGAGGCTGGAGCGACGAGGCGGATCCGACCTTCAACGCCGACTACGACGAGTGCGCATCCCACGTCATGGACCAGATGGAGAGCGTGTCCGGCCCACCGGTGAGCACTCAAAGCGCCGCCGGCGCGCTCGCCGTGGAGGCAGCGTCCCTCGCTGCCGCCGACCCTCGGTGGACTGATGCCCGCGGCGAGTGGCAGCAATGCCTTCGCGACCGCGGCCTGACGCCGGAGGAGGGCGAGGGCACCTGGGGCAGCATGGAATCCATGGCACTCCTGGGACGGCAAGACCAGTCAAGTCCCACCGCCCAGCGCGAGGAGATCAGGATCGCCGTCATCGAGGCCTCGTGCAATGAGCTGACCAACCTCACCCAACGCCTGGGCGACATCGAGGCCGGATACCAGGCAGCACTCATCAAGGGCCACGAGGCCGCGCTCGCCGAGGAGAAGCGCACCACGGAAGGCAATCTCGAAGCCGCCCGCGCCTACCTCGCGAATAACCAGTGAGCACCGTCATACACGGTGGCGGTGACCACGCCGCCCCCGTCCGGACCCGGCGCGTGGCGCACCCGTGGCGCGTGGCCGCCGTCGTGACGCTGGTGGCCCTGCTGCTGGCTGCCTCCTTCGTGGCCGGGCGGTTCTTCCAGCCGCCGACCACGGAGGCGGACGCCGCCGCAGTGGCCGCACCCATCGACGTGTGGGCCTCGGCCGAGGAACGCGTAGTGGGGGACGCCGCGTCCTTCGCCGGCACCGTGGCCGCGGGGCAGACGAGGAGCGTGACCGTGACAGCGGCGGACGGGCCCGCCGTCGTGCTCCGCCAGACCGCCGAGGCGGGAGAGACCGTCCGACCCGGCGACGCCGCCGGGGAGGTCTCCGGCGTCACCTACCTGTTCCTCGCCGAGCCGCTCGCCCTGTATCGGGACCTCACCGAGGGGGACCGCGGCGAGGACGTCGCCTCCCTCCAGCGGGCGCTCCGGCAGGCCGGGCGGTGGACCGCCACGGACGGCGTGTTCGGCCCCAGCACCGCCCGTGCCCTGCGGGAGCAGTTCCGCCAGGCCGGCTCGCCCCTTCCGAAGGACGACCCCGTCACGGTGGGCTGGCGGCAGTTCATCCCCCTTGGCGAGGACGGCGCCGTGGTGGCCTCCGCCGCCGGATACGGCACCACCCTCACGGACGAGCGCCCGCTCCTGACCCTTCAGACCTCCGCCCCCACCGTCCGCTTCACCGCGGACGTGGCGCAGGCGGCCTCCCTCGCCAAGGGGCAGGACGTGCAGGTGGGCACCGCCTCCGGGACCATCCCCGGCACCATCCGGTCCGTGGGCGCGTTCCAGGCCGCCCAGGGCACCGCGCGCGCCGGGCACGAGGTCACCGTGGCCTACGACTCCGCAGCGGACGGTGCACCCCCCGTGGGTCAGAGCGTCACCGTGACCCCGGCCGCCGAGGACGCCGCCGCACCCTCGCTCGCCGTCCCGCAGACCGCCGTGCGCGCGGACGCGTCCGGCAGCTATGTGCTGGTCCAGGATCCCGCCGGTGCCGCCGCCCCCGGCCGAGCCTCCCCGAGCGCCCCGGCCGAGCGGCGCGTGCCCGTCACCGTGGAGCGCACGGGCAGCGGCTGGGCCGCCGTCACCGGGGACCTCGCGGCGGGAGACCGGGTGAGGGTCTCATGAGCGAGCGGTCGGACGTGCCGGCCGCGGCGGAGGCCCCGGACCGCCGGCCGGACGACCCGCCGGTCCCCCTGCTGGAGCTCGCCGGCGTCCGCAAGGCGTTCGCCGGCGCGCAACGGCCGGCCCTGGACTCCGTGGACCTCACCGTCCACGCCGGCGAGTTCGTGGCGATCGTGGGACCCTCCGGATCCGGCAAGTCCACCCTGCTCAACGTCGTCGGACTGCTGGACCGGCCCGACTCCGGCATCTACCGCGTGCGCGGCCGCGACACCACCGGCATGGGCGAGGGCGAACGGGACCGGCTGCGCTCGGAGACCTTCGGGTTCGTGTTCCAGTCCAGCCACGTGCTCAGCGAGGAGTCCGTGGCCGTCAACGCGGCACTCGGTCTGCGCATCCAGCGGGTGCCGCCGGTCGAACGGGACGCCCGCGCCGGGGAGACGCTGAGGCTGCTCGGCCTCGGCCACCGGCTCGGCTCCCGCGCCAAGCTGCTCTCCGGCGGCGAGCGGCAGCGCCTGGCGATCGCGCGCGCCGTGGCCACCCGCCCGCGCGTCGTGCTCGCGGACGAGCCGACCGGCAACCTGGACACCGAGAACGGCCGGATCGTGGTGGAGCACCTGCGCCGCCTCCACGCGGAGGGCACCACCATCCTGCTCATCACCCACGACCCCGGGGTCGCCGCCGTGGCGGACCGGCAGGTCCGCATCGCCGACGGCGTCCTCACCGAGCTCACCCTCGCCGCCGTCCCGCCGACGGCCTCCGGGACGACGACGGCGCGGCCAGGCACGCTCGACGCTGCGGCCCCCGCGGCGCGGGTGGCCGGTCCGCGCCGGGACCGCGCGGACCGGCACGGACCCCGACGCGCCTGGGCCGTGGTGGACGACGCCGTGGACGCCCTCTCCTCCCTGTCCTCGCGCTTCCTGCGGACGGTGCTGCTCATGGCGGCCTTCGCCGTGGGCGTCGGCGGGCTGCTCGCGGCCCTCGGGCTCACCCAGACCGCCACCGCCCAGGTGGGCGCCCGGCTCACCGCCGCCGCCCTGGACGAGGTGGTGGTCACCGTGCCCCAGGCCGAAGGCCTGCTCGACCCCGGCGACCGCCGCCTGGCCGACTGGACGGCCGACCTGGCCGCGCTGCCGCGCGTGCTCGGAGCCGGGCACGTGGTGCAGGTGGCACCCGCCGACGTCGAGATCACCCGCAACGGCCCCGGCGAGCCCGAGCCACCCGCCGCCATCTCCCTCGTGGGCGCCTCCGCCTCCTACACCCGCCTGGCCGAGCTGGGCCTGCCCTCGGAGACCGCCCGCGCCCTGCTGGACGCCCCGGACGCCCGCCTGGTCTGGGCCACGCCCGCCGCCGCTCAGGCCCTGCACCTGCCCGTCCCCGAGTCCGGCGTCCTCGCCCCCGGCTACCGGGTGTGGATCGGCGGGACGGCCGTGGACGTGGCCGGGATCGTGCGCACCACCGAGCGCACCCCCACCCTGACCACCGCGCTGCTGGCCACCCCCGCCGTCCTCACCGGCGTGGGCCAGGCCGCCCCCGAGCTCGTCGTGCGCACCGAGACCGGCTTCCCCTACCCCGTCTCCCAGGCGGCCCCGCTGGCGATCGCCCCCGAGGCGCCCGGCAGCGTGTCCGTGCGGACCGTGGCCGACTTGCGGGAGCTGCGCGCCGGCGTCGCCGACGACCTCGGCGCGTTCGTCGGCGTGCTCTCCGCCGTGCTGCTCGTGCTCGCCGTGATCAGCGCGTCCACGGCCATGTACCTGTCCGTGCAGTCGAGGACCTCGGAGATCGCACTGCGGCGGGCCATCGGCTCGTCTCGAGGACTGATCGCCCGTCTCTTCCTCCTCGAGGGGACGCTCATCGGCCTGGCCGGCGGAGCGGTGGGGTCTGCGGTCGGCACCGCCGTGATCCTCGCCGTCTCCCAGTCCCGCGGCTGGGCCGCCGTGCTGCCGCCCACCGCCGTGCCCCTGGCCCTGGCGCTGGGACTCGCGGCCGGCGTCGTGAGCGCCCTCTACCCGGCCTGGATGGCGAGCCGCCAGCGTCCCGCAGACGCCCTGCGCGGGTGATCGGCGTAGGGCGACCGCCCCACTGGATAGACTTCCCCGCATGACCTCCGGCCCCGCGCACCCCGCCGATCAGCACGCCTACACGGTCCGCCGCGCGCCGCGGCTGTCCGCGGTGCTCGCCGTGGCCGCCGTGCTCGGCATCCTGGCCGCCCTCGTGGCCACCACGGCCATCCACGCCTCCCCCACCCCGCCCGCGGACCCGTACTCCGGCATCCCCCTGTCCTTCGCGGACACCTTCGGGTTCGTGAGCCTGATCTCCCTGCTGGGCGCCGGCGTCCTGGGGCTGCTCGTGTGGCTCCTGCTGGACCGCCGCTCCCGCGCCACCACCCGCACCGTGGTCCTCGAGCGCACCGACGACCCCGCCGCGGCGGACGTCCGCCTGGACCGCTCCGCCGCGGACGCGCTCCGCAGCCGCACCGCCCCCACCGAGAGGACCCCCGAGCAGTGATCGCATCGCGCACCCGACGAGGAGACGGCCGCCTGACCGCCGCCCTCGACCCCCAGGACCAGGGGCCCCAGGACGAATGCGGCGTCTTCGGCGTGTGGGCGCCCGGCGAGGAGGTCGCGAAGCTGGCCTACTACGGCCTCTACGCCCTCCAGCACCGCGGCCAGGAGTCCGCCGGCATCGCCGCCTCGGACGGCAAGCGCATCGGCGTCTACAAGGACATCGGCCTCGTCTCCCAGGTGTTCGACGAGTCCACCCTGGCCACCCTCACCGGCCACATCGCCGTCGGCCACTGCCGCTACTCCACCACCGGCGCCAACAAGTGGGCCAACGCCCAGCCCACCCTCGGCGCCACCGCCGGCGGGGACACCGTGGCCCTGGCCCACAACGGCAACCTCGTGAACTCCGCCGAGCTGCTGCGCATGGTCCAGGCCCGGGACGGGCTCCAGCTGCGCGGCGAGATGAAGCAGGGCAACACCACGGACACCGCCCTCGTCACCGCCCTGCTCCACGGCGAGGAGGGCCGCAAGCTCGAGGAGACCGCCCTCGAGCTGCTGCCCAAGGTCCGCGGCGCCTACTGCTTCGTGTTCATGGACGAGCACACGCTCTACGCCGCACGCGACCCGCACGGCGTCCGCCCCCTCGTGCTCGGGCGCCTCGAGCGCGGCTGGGTGGTGGCCTCCGAGCAGTCCGCCCTCGCCACCGTCGGCGCCTCCTTCATCCGCGAGGTCGAGCCCGGCGAGATGATCGCCATCGACGAGGAGGGCATCCGCTCCACCCGCTTCGCCGAGGCCACCCCCGCAGGCTGCGTGTTCGAGTACGTCTACCTCGCCCGCCCGGACGCCTCCATCTCCGGCCGCTCCGTGTACGAGTCCCGCGTGGACATGGGGCGGCGCCTCGCCCTCGAGGGGCCGGTGGACGCCGACGTCGTGATCCCCGTCCCCGAGTCCGGCACCCCCGCCGCCGTGGGCTACGCCGAGGCCTCCGGGCTGCCGTTCCGCCAGGGCTTCGTGAAGAACGCCTACGTGGGCCGCACCTTCATCCAGCCCTCCCAGACCCTGCGCCAGCTCGGCATCCGGCTCAAGCTCAACGTGCAGCCGTCCGTGGTGGCGGGCAAGCGCGTCGTCGTCGTCGACGACTCGATCGTGCGCGGCAACACCCAACGCGCCATCGTGCGCATGCTCAAGGAGGCCGGCGCCGCCGAGGTGCACGTGAAGATCTCCTCGCCGCCCGTGAAGTGGCCCTGCTTCTACGGGATCGACTTCGCCTCCCGCGCCGAGCTGATCGCCAACGGCGCCGGCGTGACCGAGATCGCCTCCTCCATCGGCGCCGACTCGCTGGGCTACATCAGCGAGGAGGCCATGATCGCCGCCACCGGCCAGCCCCGCGAGCGGCTGTGCACCGCCTGCTTCACCGGCACGTACCCCATCGAGCTGGCGGACGAGAGCGAGCGCGGCAAGTCCGTGCTCGAGACCGACGCCGGCTCCGCCGCCGCCGTCACCGTGACGGCCACGGACGGGGACGCCACCACCGTGGCCTCCACCGGCTGCGAGCCCGGCCCCGACGCCGACGACGAGAAGCTCCTCACCGAGACGGACAGGACCCCGCTGTGACCGAGAACCAGAACACCGCCGACGACACCCCCATCACCTATGCCTCCGCCGGCGTCGACGTGGAGGCCGGCGACCGCGCCGTCGAGCTCATGAAGGACGCCGTCAAGGCCACCCACTCCCCCGAGGTGATGGGCGGCATCGGCGGCTTCGCCGGCATGTGGGACGCCTCGGCGCTGCTGCAGTACCGCAAGCCGCTGCTCACCACCTCCACGGACGGCGTGGGCACCAAGGTCGCCATCGCGCAGGCCATGGACAAGCACGACACCATCGGCCAGGACCTCGTGGGCATGGTGGTGGACGACATCGTGGTGGTCGGCGCCAAGCCCCTGTTCATGACCGACTACATCGCCTGCGGCAAGGTGGTCCCGGAGCGCATCGCGGACATCGTGCGCGGCGTGGCCGAGGGCTGCCGCCTCGCGGACACCGCGCTCGTGGGCGGAGAGACCGCCGAGCACCCAGGTCTGCTGGCCGCGGACGAGTACGACGTGGCGGGCGCCGCCACCGGCGTGGTCGAGGCGGACATGGTCCTGGGCGCGGAGCGGGTGCAGTCCGGCGACGTCGTGATCGGCATGGCCTCCTCCGGCATCCACTCGAACGGCTACTCGCTCGTGCGCCGCGTGGTGAACGCTGCGGGCTGGTCCCTCGACCGCGAGGTCACCGAGCTCGGCTGCACCCTCGGCGAGGAGCTGCTCGTGCCGACCCGCATCTACGCGCGCGCCTGCCTGGACCTCGTGCAGCGCCTCAACGGGCACGACGGCGGCTCCGACCTGCCCGTCCGCGCGTTCAGCCACGTGACCGGCGGCGGCCTGGCCGCGAACCTGGCGCGCGTGCTCCCGCAGGGCCTGATGGCCACCGTGGAGCGCGAGACCTGGTCCCTGCCGCCCGTGTTCCGCCTGCTCGCCGAGGCTGGCCGCGTCCCGCAGCCCGACCTGGAGCGCACGCTCAACCTCGGCGTGGGCATGGTGGCCGTGGTGGACCCGGAGATCGCCGCGAAGTCGATCTCCGTGCTCGTGGACGCCGGCATCGACGCCTGGGAGATGGGCACCATCGGCCAGGTCACCGACGAGGCCGCCGGCGCCGGCCTGGATTTCGTCCAGGGCGCCAAGGGCGTCGACGGCGGCGCCGTCCTCATGCGGGGCGCCTACGCCGCCTGATCCGCGGCGGTTGCGCCGTCCCCCTCCCCCGGCACTTTCGTCCGGGAAACGGGAGCCTTCCCCGGCGCTTTCGTGCGGGAAACGGGAGGCTCCCGTTGTCGTTCGGGGAACCGGAGCCTTCCGGCCCGCTTTCGTGCGGGAAACGGGAGGCTTCCCCGGCACTTTAGTGCGGGAAACGGGAGCCTCCCCTACGCGACGTAGACCCGCCCGCCGAGGCGGGCCCGGTGCGCCAAGACCTCCGCCACGACCCTGCGGAAGTCGTCCCGCGCGTCGTCCACGGTGGCCACGATCTGCGACCACCCCGCCCGGGCCCATCCCCCGTTCCGCCACGCGTCCACCGCCTGCTGCGCGGGATCGAGGTGGGGGTCGCCGTCGTAGTGGACCACCAGGCGCCAGGCGCGCCAGCCCAGGTCCGCGTCCGGCGAGCGCCGGCGCCCGCGGTGCAGGACCAGCTGCAGCTCCGGCTCTGGAAGCCCGGCGTGCAGCAGCGCCAGGCGCAGGGCCGTCTCCGGGGGCGAGTCCGCCCCGGCGCGGATCAGCCCCAGCGCCGCACGTGCCGTCCGCGCCCCCTTGAACCGCCCGGACCGGGCCAGCCCCGCGCGCAGCCTCGGGATCGTCGTGCGCGGGGGCAGGCGGCCCTGCGGGGTCCAGATCCCGGTGACGACGGCGTCGCCCGCCGCCACGACCGGATCGAGATGGCCGGGGCGCACCAGCGCGGCGAGGTCCGCCCACGTGCGCTCGACGCTCGTCACGCGGATGCCATGCAGGACCACCGCGTCCGCCTCCGGGACGCTGCGCGCGTGGCTGCGGACCTCCGGGCGCTCGCTGGCGCCGCGGCCGTGCGGGCGCGAGACGTGGATCCGCCCGTCGTCGACGAGGAAGGGCGGCACCGGGATGCCGTGCAGGAGCAGCGCGCTGAGGTGGGAGGCGACGCCCCGGGAAGCCGCCACGATCGCCGCCGTCTCCTCCGGGGCGAACGCGACCGGGGGCTTCGCGTAGCCGAGGGCGCCCCAGTCGCCGGGGACGTCGTCGGCCCGCCGATGGACGCCGTGGGTGACGCGCCGGACATCGGCGGCGCGCAGGCGGTCCGCGGGGAGGCCGGCCGCGCTCAGGTCCGCTCGCGTGAACAGCGGTGCGCCGGCGACGACGTCGAGCGGCCGCGCGGGGACGGGCGGGCGGTGGTCCTGGGGGCGGGGCAGGGACGTGGACGTGGACGTGGACGTGGACATGCACCCAGCGTGGGCGCGTCAGGGGTGTGCGCGGGGCGCGGCGGAGCCGGCTGGGGAGGAGAGCAGCCGACGCGCGGGGTGTGCAGGAGCGGCGAAGCCTCCCGTTTCCCGCACGAAAGCGGCGGGGCGGGTCAGGCCGCGACCGGGCGGACCAGCAGGTGGCGCGCCGCCGCCACGATCAGCGCGACGACGGTGAGGATGAGCAGCCCGTCCACCGCGATGTAGAGGTAGTGCCAGGACGAGCCGCCGTCGTCGACCCCGGCCAGGACCAGGTCCGTGCGCCGGTTGAGGAACGGGCGGATCGCGACGGCCTTCACCGCCAGCAGCCCGGCGGCCGTCAGCCCGCCCAGCCACAGGCGGCCGGGGCCGGGCGCGGTGAGCCCGCGCGGGCGCCCGAGGACGCAGGCGAGCGCGACCAGCAGCACCACCGCGAGCACGACCTCCACGAGGTTCATCGCGAAGAACACGCGGCGCCCGATGCCCAGCCCGAGCGGGATCGTGATGCCGGGCGCGGTGAACTTCAGCGGCGCCTCGATCAGCGAGATCCCGACCAGCAGTCCCAACCACACCGCCGGCACGGCGAACATGGCGGCGCGCGCCCACAGCGGCCCGTCGGCGACGACGGCGTCCCCCGCGTGGACGCGGACGCGTGCGTCGGGTGCCGGGTGACGGTGCGGATCGGTGGGGGTGCTCACGGGATCCATGATACTCGCATCCATCATGCAACTTTACGGGGCGGAAAGCCTCCCGTTTCCCGCACGAAAGCACCCCCGGAGCCTCCCGTTTCCCGCACGAAAGCACCGGGTCAGAGGCGGGAGTCGAGCCAGGCCAGCGCGTCGGCCACGGGGGCGCGCCAGCGCCAGCTCGCCTTGGGGTCGGCCCGCGTGGGCCCCAGGTTGATCAGCCCGGTGTCCTTGCCGGCCCGCTCGGCGCGCAGCACGAACCGGTAGCCGCTCATCACGGCCAGCGAGGTGCCCACGGCGAGCACGGCGCCGCCGTCGTCGGCCATGGCCTCGGCGGCCTCCCGGCGCGCCACGGGCACGGACTCGCCGAAGTACACGACGTCCGGCTTGAGCTCCACGGACCCGCAGCGCAGGCAGCCGACCATGGCGAACTCGTCCACCCAGTGCCGGTCGAGGGTGACGTCGCCGTCCGGGTTGACGGCCTCCGGGTCGATGCTCACGCGCTCCAGGTACCCAAGGTTCGCGGCCTCGAGCCGCACGTCCAGGTCGCGGCGGGACTCGGTGGCGCCGCAGTGCAGGCAGACCACGCGGGCGAGGTCGCCGTGCAGCTCGATCAGCCGGTCCTCGGGCGCGCCCGCCTCCGCGGCGGCCTGCGCGTGCAGCCCGTCCACGTTCTGCGTGAGGATCCCGGAGACCAGTCCGCGCGCGGCCCAGCCGGCGAGGATCCGGTGCGCGGCGTTCGGGCGCGCCTGGTCCATGCGCCGCCAGCCCACGAACGATCGGGCCCAGTAGCGGTGCCGGGCGGCCGGGTCGTCCCGGAACTCCTGGTAGGTCATCGGCCGGTGCCGGTGCAGCGAGCCGTTCGGCCCGCGGTAGTCCGGGATGCCGGAGTCGGTGGAGACGCCCGCGCCGGTGATCACGAGCGGCCGGGCCTCCTCCAGCAGACGCAGCAGACCCCGAGACGCGGTCTCGGGGTCCTGCAGCGGTGCTGTCTCATCCACCACCCGGGCGATCGACCGCAGTGCGGCCTGGTGTCCGTCCAGGGCGGGGTGGCGTGCGGGCGTCATCGGGCCCGCGCGTCGTCGTCCTCATCGTCGTCCGTGTAGAGGTCCGCGTAGGGATCCTCGTACTCGGGCTCCTGGTCCAACTCCGGCTCCGGGGCGCGCGTGCGCCCGCCCGTGAGCTCTCGCTCCAGTGCCGAGAGGTCCGTTCCGGGAGAGAAGTACTTCATCTCCCGTGCCTGCTTCGTGGCCTTCGCCTTCTGACGGCCGCGCCCCATGAGCGTGACCCCCTTCGCATCTCTCGCCGCCTCGGATCTGTGGCGCACAGGGGCCCGCCGAGGTACTCACTGGTCAATATGGTTCGTGCGGACAAGGATACATCACTCCCCCGCGGTCCCGGCCCAGGTCGGTGCGGCCTCAGCCCGCACCGCCGACCCGACCGCGGCGCCCCGCCGGGGGCCGCCCGCGGCCGCCCTCCCGGGGCGCGGGAGCCTCAGATCCAGCCCTCCTCCCACGCCCGCTCGGCGGCCTCGTGGCGGGTGCGCACGCCGAGCTTGCCCATGGCGTGGGAGAGGTGGTTGCGCACCGTGCCGGGCGCGAGGTGGAGCCGTTCGGCGATGTCCTCGACCCGCGCCGCCGTGCGTCCGGCGCGCAGCACGTCGAGCTCGCGGTCGGTGAGCGGGCTGCGCTCGCCCGAGAGCGCGGAGGCCGCGATCTCCGGGTCCACGTAGCGCCGCCCGGCCGCCACCTGGCGCAGGACGTCCGCGAGCGCCTCGGCCGGCGTCGACTTGGGCACGAACCCGGACACGCGCTCCGCGAGCGCCCGCCGCAGCACGCCGGGCCGCGCGTGGCGCGTGAAGATCACCACACGGGTGGGCACGGAGCGCAGGATCTCCCGCGCCGCCTCGACGCCGTCCAGCCCCGGCATCTCCAGGTCCAGCAGGCAGACGTCCGGCACGAGCGCGCGGGCAGCGGCGACGGCGTCGTCCCCCGTGCCGACGCCCGGCAGCACGTCGAGGTCCTCCTCGAGGGCCAGCAGGGCCTCCACGGCGCCGCGGATCAGCGCCTCGTCGTCGGCCACCAGCACGCGGATCATGTGTCCTCCCCCGTCGTCGTGGTCAGGTCCGTGCGCGTCGTCGCCCCTGACGACGTCGGCACGGTCAGCTCGAGGCGGAACCCGCCGTCGTCGTCGGGCCCGGCGGACAGCCGCCCGCTGACCTCCGCGGCGCGGGCCGCGAGCCCGGCCAGGCCGGTGCCCGGCGGGGCGGTGGGTGGGCGGGCGCCGTCGTTGGCCACGGTGAGCCGCACCCCTCCCGCCGCCCCGTCCGCCGGCCGCCGACGCCCGGATTCGGGAGCGCTTCGAGCGGTGGGGCGTGCCGGGCGTGAGCATGCTCGGCCCGTGGGTCTTCCTGCCCGGGCACGTGGCCGGGCCGGCGATGGTGGGGCTCGGCGCGACCAAGGGGTACGTGATGCTCTGGCAGGTCGTCTCCATCGTGGTCTACACGGTGTTCACCGGCCTGCTGGCCGCCGGGCTGATCGGCTGGGCCGCGCGCGCCGGCGTCGAGGCCTCCCTGCCCGGCGCCTTCTGATCGCCTTCGTGCGGGAAAAGGGAGCCTCCCCCACCGCTTTCGTGCGGGAAAGGGGAGTCTCCCCGCTCCGCCACGACGACGGCGCCCCCGACCCCGGCACCTCTTCATCGCCCGGCGCAGACGAGACCGGCCGCCCCCGCACGGGGACGGCCGGTCGCACCCGTCACGCGGGCGGAGGCGGGGACGGGCGTCCCCGCCGGATCAGCACTGCTTCGGCTTGCCGGACTTGCCGGCGTTGCACTTGTCGTTCACGGACGAGGTGTCGTGCATGAACGTGCCCACCAGGTTCGCCACGGCCCGGGCCGAGTGCGTCAGCGAGGTGATGGAGACGTTCTCGATGTCGTCCTGGGCGGTGTGGTAGTTGTCGTCGTAGTAGGACAGCAGGCCGGTGGCCGGGATGCCCGCGGCCACGAACGGCGCGTAGTCCGAGTTGCCGCCGTTGCCGGCCGGGCCGTGCTCGTGGCCGTCGCGCTCGAGCTGCTCCTGGAGGAAGGACTCCGCGCCCAGCGAGAAGTCGCCGGTCAGGACGCCCAGGGTGTTCTGGTGGTCCAGCGGGGCCACCATGTCCAGGTTCACGTACATCGCGATGGCGTCGCGCTCGGACTGGCTCAGCTCGGCCACGTGGTGCGCGGCCCCGAGCAGGCCGATCTCCTCGGCGCCCCACAGGGCGAAGCGGACCGTGTTCCCGGTCTTGTTGACCTTCGCCATCTGGCGGGCCACCTCGAGGGTCACGGCGGAGCCGGAGGCGTTGTCGTGGATGCCGGGGCCGGCAGGGACGCCGTCGAGGTGGGCGCCCACCATGACGACGTTGTCGTCGCGGCCGGTGCGGGTCTCCGCAAGGATGTTCACGGTCGGGCGCTGCTCCACGAGCTGCTCGAGGTCGAGGCTGACGGTGACCGGGCCCGCGGCGGCCTGGGCCACGAGCTCCTGGCCGAGAGCCCGGGTGATGCCCACGGTGCCCACGTAGTCGTCCGACGGCGCCCCGAGCGTGCCGTTGAGCGGCCCGTCCGCGTTGTTGTAGATGACCACGGCCTCGGCACCGAGCTCGGCCGCCGTCGTCGACTTCTGGGCAAAGGGGCACTCGCCGCGCGAGACGAGCGCGATCCGGCCGGTGAGGTCCGCGTCGCCCCAGTCCGCCGTGGTGCAGCCGAGGGCGCCGGTCGGCACGGCCAGCTGCGCGGACTCGGCGGTGGCCGAGGGCGAGTAGGTGAGCACCTGATGGGGCAGCTCCCGCTGCACGGGGCCCTCCTGGGTGAACTCGTCCCGCAGAGTCTCGGTGTAGGTGATCTCGAACTCCTCGAGCTCGACGTCGTAGCCCGCCTTCTCGAGCTCGGCCACGGCGTAGTCCACCGAGGCGTCGTAGCCGGGGGTGCCCGCGGCGCGGTTGCCGTGCTCCTCGGCGATGTCCGCGAAGGCGCGGATGTCCCGCTCCAGGTTGGCGGCGCTGATGGCCGCCACGAGCTTCTCGGGGCTGTTGGGGTTGCCGCCGGCACGGTCCGCGGCGGGGGCCGCCGCGGAGGCCGCGGAGGCGGGTCCGCCGGCCGCGTGGGCGGGGATCGCCGCGGCGGCCGGAGCCACGGCGAGGCTCGCGGCGAGCACGCTCGCGGCGAGGAGGGCGGGACGACGTCGCATGGACATGGAGGACCTCTCGATCGGGTGACGTGATGCGACTCACGCCCTAGTCAGACCCGGGTTCCGCAGGGAACCAGCGACACGCCCGCACCCCGCAGGCCCCGCAGGCCTCGCGACGGACGAGACCGGCCGCCCCCTGACGGGGACGGCCGGTCTCGGCGGAAGGGAAGCCTCCCGCCTCCCGCACGAAAGCCCTCCGGAAGGCTCCCGTTTCCCACACGAAAGCGGGGTGGGCGGGGTGGCGGGGCCGGCCGGGCGGGCGGCGCGAGCCGGTCAGGCGGAGGCGACCGTGAGGCCCTCCTCGCCCTCGGCGCGGTCCACGACCACGGTGTCCCCGTCCGCGATCTCCCCGGCGAGGATGCCGCGGGCCAGGCGGTCGCCGATCTCGCGCTGCACCAGGCGGCGCAGGGGCCGGGCGCCGTAGGCCGGGTCGAACCCGGTCTCGGCGAGCCACGCCTTGGCGGCGTCGGACACCTCGAGGGTGAGGCGGCGGTCCGTCAGGCGCGCCTGCAGGGACTCGACCTGCAGGTCCACGATCCGCGTCAGCTCGGCCACGGTGAGTGCGTCGAACTGCACGATCTCGTCCAGGCGGTTGAGGAACTCGGGCTTGAACGCCGCGCGCACCACGGACATCACGGACTCGCGCTTGGCGGCCTCGTCCAGGGTCGGGTCCACGAGGAACTGCGAGCCCAGGTTCGAGGTGAGGATCAGGATCACGTTGCGGAAGTCCACGGTGCGGCCCTGGCCGTCGGTGAGGCGGCCGTCGTCGAGCACCTGAAGCAGGATGTCGAAGACCTCGGGATGGGCCTTCTCCACCTCGTCCAGCAGCACCACCGAGTACGGGCGACGCCGCACGGCCTCCGTGAGCTGGCCGCCCTCGTCGTAGCCGACGTAGCCCGGAGGGGCACCGACCAGGCGGGAGACGGAGTGCTTCTCCGCGTACTCGGACATGTCGATCCGCACCATGGCGCGCTCGTCGTCGAAGAGGAACTCCGCGAGCGCCTTGGCGAGCTCGGTCTTGCCCACGCCCGTGGGGCCCAGGAAGAGGAACGAGCCGGTGGGCCGGTTCGGGTCCGCGATGCCGGCTCGCGAGCGGCGCACCGCGTCCGCGACGGCGACGACGGCGTCCCGCTGCCCGATCAGCCGCTCGCCGAGGTGCTCCTCCATGGTGAGCAGCTTCTCGGACTCGGCGGTGAGCATGCGGCCGGCGGGGATGCCGGTCCACGCGGAGACCACTTCGGCGATGTCGTCCGCCGTGACCTCCTCGGAGACCATCGGCTCGGTGGTCGAGCGGTCGGCCTCGCGGGCGGCGCGGTCCGCCTCCTCGAGCTGCTTCTCCAGCGCGGGGATCTCGCCGTACAGCAGTCGGGAGGCCTCGGCGAGGTCGCCGTCGCGCTGGGCCTTCTCGGCCAGCGAGCGCAGCTCGTCCACCTTGGCGCGCAGGTCACCGGCCTCGTTGAGGGTGGCCTTCTCCGCGTCCCAGCGGGCGGTGAGGGCGGTGAGCTCCTCCTCACGGTCCGCCTTCTCGGCGCGCAGGGCCTCGAGCCGCTCGACGGATGACGGGTCCGTCTCGCCCTCGAGTGCGAGCTCCTCCATGGTCAGGCGGTCCACCTGGCGGCGCAGGACGTCGATCTCCTCCGGGGCGGAGTCGATCTCCATGCGCAGGCGCGAGGCGGCCTCGTCCACGAGGTCGATGGCCTTGTCGGGCAGCTGGCGGCCGGTGATGTACCGGTGGGACAGCGTGGCCGCGGCCACGAGCGCGGAGTCGGCGATGGCCACCTTGTGGTGGGCCTCGTAGCGCTCCTTGAGCCCGCGCAGGATGGCGATCGTGTCGTCCACGCTGGGCTCGCCCACGTAGACCTGCTGGAAGCGGCGCTCCAGGGCGGGGTCCTTCTCGATGTTCTCGCGGTACTCGTCGAGGGTGGTCGCGCCGATCAGGCGCAGCTCGCCGCGGGCCAGCATGGGCTTGAGCATGTTGCCCGCGTCCATGGCGCCCTCGGACGCGCCCGCGCCCACGACGGTGTGGATCTCGTCGATGAACGTGACGACCTGACCCTCGGCGGCCTTGATCTCTTCGAGGACGGCCTTGAGGCGCTCCTCGAACTCGCCGCGGTACTTGGCGCCGGCGACCATGGCGCCCAGGTCCAGGCTGATCAGCGTCTTGCCGCGCAGGGACTCGGGGACGTCCCCGGCCACCATCCGCTGGGCCAGGCCCTCGACGACGGCGGTCTTGCCGACGCCGGGCTCGCCGATGAGCACGGGGTTGTTCTTGGTGCGGCGCGAGAGCACCTGCACCACGCGGCGGATCTCGGCGTCGCGGCCGATCACCGGGTCGAGCTTGCCGGAGCGGGCGACCTCGGTGAGGTCCGTGCCGTACTTCTCCAGGGACTGGAAGGTGTTCTCCGGGTCCTGGGTGGTGACGCGGGAGTCGCCGCGCACCTGGGTCAGGGCGGCGGCGAGCGCCTCGAGGCTCGCTCCGTTCGAGCGCAGTGCCTCACCGGCCTCGCCCGGGTCCGCGGCCACGCCGAGCAGCAGGTGCTCGGTGGAGACGAACTGGTCGGAGCGCTGCTCGGCCTGGGTGCGCGCGTTCTGCACGACCTGCAGTGCGGCGCGCGAGAGCTGGGCCTGGGCCACCGTGCTGCCCTGGGTGGAGGGCAGGCGCCGGATGGCCGAGGAGGCCGCCGTGGAGACGGCGTCGGGGTCGGCCCCGGCGGCCTTGAGGACGGCCACCGCGACGGACTCCCGCTGGTCCATCAGGGCCTTCAGCAGGTGGGCCGGCTCGATCTGGGGGTTGCCGGCGGTGGAGGCGTTCATGGCCGCGGCCGAGAGCGCCTCCTGGCTCTTGGTGGTGAACTTGGCATCCATGTGCGCATCGCTCCTTCTCTCCCCCGTGTCCCGGGGGTGTCGGACAACCGTCGACAGCGGGCCATTCCCACCGCCGAGAGGAAGTTGAGTCTATTCAGCTCAACTCTTCCGGGGCCAGAGGTATTCCGCCCCAGACCTCGCCCCGGCGTCCGCACCGGGCGCACTACTGCCAAGTAAATTCAGCGCTACCTGGCAGTAGTGCGCCCAGCGTGGCGAGGCACCCCGGCCCCGGGCACTAGCGTGGAGTCATGTCCGGCTCCACCGCGGCGCCCCGCCGCCTGCGCACGTACGCACGCCCCCGCGTGTCCCTCCTGTACGTGCTGCGGCGCACCACGCACCGCCTGCTGGAGCTGCAGGTCTGGGACGTGGCCGCGGCCATGACCTTCTTCGCCGCTCTGTCCCTGCTGCCCACCGTGGTGGCCCTCGTCTCCCTCGTCTCCCTGCTGGGCGTCCAGGAGGAGACGGTGGACGCCGCGGCCCAGCTCGCCACCGAGATCTGGCCGTCCCTGGCCCCGGACACCGTGCGCGAGTGGATCCTCACCCTCGGCTCCGCCGGGACCGGCACCTCCGCCGTCGTGCTGGGCGTCCTGGGCGCCGTGGTCTCCGCCTCGGGCGCCGTGGGCGCGTTCCACCGGGCCATGCACCGCATCCACGACACCCGCGAGGGCCGGCCGTTCCTGCAGTTCCGGCTCGTGCTGCTCGTGGAGACCCTGGCCCTCATGGTCGGCACGGTGCTCGTGGTCATCCTCGTGGTCCTCGGCGGCGACCTCTCCCTGCGCATCGGCCAGGCGGTGGGCCTGCCCGAGGAGACGGTCCTGACCTGGAACGTGGTGAAGTGGCCGGTGATCCTCGTGGTGATCGCCCTGACGGTCACCCTGGCCTACCGGCTCGGGCCCAACGTGGTGCCGCCGCGCTACCGCCCGCTGTCCGCGGGGGCGGTCTCCGTGGTGGTCCTGCTGTTCGCGGCCACGCTGGCCCTGGGCTGGATCACGGACCGGTTCGGCCAGTTCGCCGTGGTCGGCCGGATCAACTCGGCGATCGGCGTGCTCGTCCTGGCCTGGATCGCGTGCATCGTCCTGCTCGCGGGGGCCGCCCTGGACGCGGAGATGCTGCGCGGCCGCCAGCTCGCCGTGGGCGTGGACGCCGCCTCCGAGATCCAGCTGGCCACGCGGCACACCGTGGTCCTCGAGGCGGCCGAGCGCCACGAGGACCGCAGCCGGCGCCTGGCCCGCCTCGTGGCCGAGGCCGTGCGCGAGGACGAGGACCTCTCGATCGACGCCACCCCCCTGCTCTCCCAGGAGGGGCGGATGTTCGCCATCGGCTCCGCCCGGCGCACGGCGGCCGAGGTCAGCTCCGGCCGCCCGTTCCACGCGGCCCCGGTGCTCGACGACGGCGCCCGCCTCGAGCCGACGTCCCGGCCCGACGACTGAGAGGTCAGCGCTCCCGCTTCTCGAACGCCTCGACCTGGGCACGCAGCGTCTCGGCCGCGATCTCCTCGTCGAGGCCCACCATGCCGAGGTACACGAGCTCGTCCCCGTCCGTGACGCCGCCGACGGTCATGGTGAACAGGGCCGTGTCCATGCCCGAGTTCCCCAGGGCGATGTGGGCCGCGTCCGGCACGCCGGGCACCTTCGTGAAGGCCGCCTCGACGCCGTCCGGGTCGCCGAACGTGCCGCACGTGTCGGCCAGCTCGCCGAAGGGCGCCAGCAGATCGGTGCCGCCCTCGGTGACCGCGACCATGCCGAACGCCCCGGCCTGGGAGCCGGCCAGTCCGGTGACGGCGGCCGGGTCCACCTCGTACTGGGCCAGGGCACCGCCGAGACCGGGGGCCTGCTGCGTGTTGATCTGCTCGATGAGGTCTGCGCAGGCGCCCGTGGGGGTGACGCCCGTCAGGCTCAGGCTGGTGCTGATCGGCTCGCCGCCGACGCCGGCCTGGGTCTCCATGTCCGTGAACACGCCGTCGGGCGCGGTCTGGGGCGTGAGCAGGACGCCCTCGAGCGCCTCCACGCGCTCCTCCTGCTCGTCCGTGAGGTCCGAACCGGCCCCCGTCGGGCCGGACTCGGACGCGTCGGCCGACGCGGACGCCGCCACCGAGGACGAGGCGGCCTCCGAGGTCGTGGGCGACGACGACGCAGCCTCCTCGGGGCTCGCCGTGACGGTCACCGTCTGGGCGGCCGAGGGCTCGGCGTCGTCCCCGCCGCCGCAGCCGACCAGGGCCAGCGCGGCGGCGGAGAGCAGGGCCGGCGCCGCGACCACGCGGGCTCGGGCGGGACGGCTGCGGGGTCGGTCGGTGCGGCGCATCGGGATCCTCCAGGGGTCGGTCTGTCGTGCGGGCTCCTCGGTGCCATCCTCCCCGGCGCGGGGCCCGGTGGCCAGGCCCCACGCGTCGGGACCGGGCCCCTCCCGGTGCGGGCCGCGCGGGCCCGCCGGGGCCCGTCACGCTTCCGCATGCTGGACACCCGACGCCGCCGGAGCCCTACGATGTCACCCTGACCCGGACGGCCCGGCCGCACCCCGCCGACGCCGCCCACCTCCGCCCGCCCCCTCACCCCGGCCGCGCAGGCCCGGAAGGCCCCCATGAACCGCACCCCCACCCGCGCGCTCCGCGCCCTGGCGCTCGGCGCCGGCGCCCTGGCGCTCAGCGGCTGCGCCGTCCTGGGAGGTGACTCCGGCGTGGCCGGCGTCGTCTCCGACGACGACCTCAGCACCACGTACAACCTGGTGCAGCCCGGCGTCCTGACGGTCTGCTCCGACATCCCCTACCCGCCGTTCGAGTTCGAGCTGGACGGCGAGCTCACCGGCTACGACATCCAGCTCGTGAACGCGATCGCGGAGGAGCTGGGGCTCGGGGTGAACGTCATCGACTCCTCCTTCGAGGCCATCGAGTCCGGCGCCTCGCTCACCGGCTGCGACCTGAACGCCTCCTCCATCTCCATCACGGAGCAGCGCCAGCGGGCCATGGCCTTTACGCTGCCCTACCTGGACGACGACCTCGTGCTCGTGGCCGCCACGGACTCGGGCATCACCGACGTCGAGTCCGCGAAGGGCCGCCGCGTGGGCGTCCAGGCCGCCACCACGGGCGACGCGTACGCCAAGGAGAACGGGCTGAACCCCATCGAGTTCGAGGACGGCGGCATGCAGGTCCAGGCCCTCCAGGCCGGCACCGTGGACGCGCTGCTGGGCAACCAGTCCGTGATCCTCTACTCGCTCAAGGACGACGAGCGCTTCGAGGTCGTCGAGAACCTGCCCACCGGCGAACAGCTCGGCATGGCGGTCGCCCCGCAGAACGCCCAGCTCGGCTCCGCCGTGAACCGCGCCCTGCAGCAGCTGCGCAACGACGGCACGGTCGCCGAGCTCCAGGAGCGCTGGTTCGGCCTGGCCCAGGAGGACTACCGATGAGCACGCAGACCACCGCCGCCCCCGCGCGGCCCGGCCGCGCCCGGCGCCGCCGCACCGTCTCCCTGGCGATCCAGGCCGCCGTGTTCGTCCTGGCGATCGTGGTGCTCGCACTGCTGATCGACTGGGGCACCATCGGCGAGAACGTCCTAAACTTCCCGGCCGTGGCGCCGCTGTTCCCGAACATCATCCTGGTGGGCCTGGGCAACACGCTGTTCTACACCGCCACCTCGTTCGTGGTCGGCCTGCTGGGCGGCATCGTCCTGGCCCTGATGCGCATGAGCGCGTTCGCCCCGTACCGCTGGCTCGCCACCGCGTACGTGGAGTTCTTCCGCGGCGTCCCCGCCCTGCTCGTGTTCCTCGCCTTCGGCTACGGCGTGCCCTTCGCGTTCGGCGTCTCGTGGCCGATCCCCGTCGTCGTGATGACGGCCCTGGGCATGGTGGCGGCCGCGTACATCGCGGAGACCCTGCGCGCCGGCCTGCAGGCCGTCCCCCCGGGGCAGATGGAGGCCGCCCGCTCGCTCGGCATGCCCGCGTGGCAGGCCATGATCACCATCGTGATCCCCCAGGCCTTCCGGATCGTCCTGCCCCCGCTCACCAACGAGGTCATCCTGCTGACCAAGGACTCCTCGCTGGTCTACGTGCTCGGCCTGGCCGCGCACGAGTACGAGCTCACCAAGTTCGGCCGCGACGGCATCTCCGCCCTCGACGCCGGCATGACGCCGATCCTCGTGGCCGGCCTGTTCTACCTCGTGATCACCGTGCCGCTGTCCCTGCTGGCGCGCCGCTTCGAGGCCCGCTCGACCAAGAAGGGGCACTGACATGGCCCAGCAGACCCCCCAGTCCGCCGCGCCCGCCGTGGACGCCGCCGGCGTGCACGTCGCCGACCTGAACAAGTCCTACGGGTCCAACCACGTCCTGCGCGGGATCGACCTCGACGTCGCCCCGGGCGAGGTCGTGTGCCTGATCGGCCCCTCCGGCTCGGGCAAGTCCACGCTGCTGCGCTGCGTGAACCTCCTGGAGAAGCCGGACTCCGGCCGCATCACCGTCGGGGAGTTCGACGTCACGGACGAGGACGTGGATCTGGACGCCCTGCGCCGCCACGTGGGCATGGTGTTCCAGCAGTTCAACCTGTTCCCCCACCTGTCCGTGCTGGAGAACTGCACGGTGGCCCAGGTGAAGGTGCTCAAGCGCTCCAAGGCCGAGGCCGCCGAGGTGGCCCGCCGCCAGCTGGCCCGCGTGGGCCTGGCCGAGCT